>NZ_CP120849.1:32500-1519220 GCF_029581355.1 Parabacteroides chongii
CCATTCGGAAATCCGAGGATCAAGGATTATTTGCATCTCCCCCCGGCTTATCGCAGCTTATCACGTCCTTCATCGCCTCCGAGAGCCAAGGCATCCACCGTCTGCCCTTGCTTACTTTCTTTTTTCCGGTCACATCTCTGTGAATCGGATTGATATATCTTCAGCTTGCTCTTGTTACTTTATTTTACGTTGTCCATCATGTCAAAGATCTTTTTTGATTACTTTCGTTTCTTATGTCCCGGTAATCCTTTGTGTGGAGAATAACGGATTCGAACCGTTGACCCTCTGCGTGCAAGGCAGATGCTCTAGCCAGCTGAGCTAATCCCCCGTTTTCAATTGACAATTGATAATTAACAATTGACAATTATAGAACTCAAACTCTAATTGTCAATTGTGCATTGTCAATTGTCAATTATATTCGTAGTCCCAGGCAGAGTTGAACTGCCGACCTCTACATTATCAGTGTAGCGCTCTAACCAACTGAGCTATAGGACTGTCAACTTTGCCTTGGTTGCCCTCAGCATCATTTTTCTCTCTTACTTACTTTTTATCGTAAGTATGATCTATATTTTATACATATTCAACCGTAGTACAAGTTAACTAATACCTTTTAGTCAACCTGATAACGAATCCTTCGCTCCAGAAAGGAGGTGTTCCAGCCGCACCTTCCGGTACGGCTACCTTGTTACGACTTAGCCCCAGTCATCGGTTTTACCCTAGGCCGATCCTTGCGGTTACGGACTTTAGGTACCCCCAACTCCCATGGCTTGACGGGCGGTGTGTACAAGGCCCGGGAACGTATTCACCGCGCCATGGCTGATGCGCGATTACTAGCGAATCCAGCTTCACGAAGTCGGGTTGCAGACTTCGATCCGAACTGAGATGGGGTTTGGAGATTAGCATCCTGTCGCCAGGTAGCTGCCCTTTGTCCCCACCATTGTAACACGTGTGTCGCCCCGGATGTAAGGGCCGTGCTGATTTGACGTCATCCCCACTTTCCTCACAGCTTACGCCGGCAGTCTCTTTAGAGTCCTCAGCTCGACCTGTTAGTAACTAAAGATAAGGGTTGCGCTCGTTATGGCACTTAAGCCGACACCTCACGGCACGAGCTGACGACAACCATGCAGCACCTCGCAAATGGCTATTACTAGAAGAAGTGTTTCCACTCCGGTCCAAATGCGTTCAAACCCGGGTAAGGTTCCTCGCGTATCATCGAATTAAACCACATGTTCCTCCGCTTGTGCGGGCCCCCGTCAATTCCTTTGAGTTTCACCGTTGCCGGCGTACTCCCCAGGTGGATTACTTAACGCTTTCGCTGTAGAGCTTACACTGTATCGCAAACTCCTAGTAATCATCGTTTACTGCGTGGACTACCAGGGTATCTAATCCTGTTTGATCCCCACGCTTTCGTGCTTCAGTGTCAGTTATGGTTTAGTAAGCTGCCTTCGCAATCGGAGTTCTGCGTGATATCTATGCATTTCACCGCTACACCACGCATTCCGCCTACCTCAAACATACTCAAGTCCTCCAGTTTCAACGGCAATTTTATGGTTGAGCCACAAACTTTCACCGCTGACTTAAAAAACCACCTACGCACCCTTTAAACCCAATAAATCCGGATAACGCTCGGATCCTCCGTATTACCGCGGCTGCTGGCACGGAGTTAGCCGATCCTTATTCACAGGGTACATACAAAACGGGACACGTCCCGAACTTTATTCCCCTATAAAAGAAGTTTACGAACCATAGATCCTTCATCCTTCACGCGACTTGGCTGGTTCAGGCTCTCGCCCATTGACCAATATTCCTCACTGCTGCCTCCCGTAGGAGTCTGGTCCGTGTCTCAGTACCAGTGTGGGGGACCTTCCTCTCAGAACCCCTATCCATCGTGGACTTGGTGGGCCGTTACCCCACCAACTATCTAATGGAACGCATGCCCATCTATCAGCGATTACTCTTTAACAAATATCCCATGCGGGACCCCTGTTTTATGCGGTATTAGTCCGACTTTCGCCGGGTTATTCCCCTCTGATAGGCAGGTTGCATACGCGTTACTCACCCGTGCGCCGGTCGCCGGCGGAGTATTGCTACTCCCCGCTGCCCCTCGACTTGCATGTGTTAAGCCTGTCGCTAGCGTTCATCCTGAGCCAGGATCAAACTCTTCGTTGTTTAAATTGTTTATATCTTTGCTCAGAATCCGTTAGTTTATTTTCAAGTTTTTGACGGTATTAATTTTTAATACTTGTACTACTTGTTGATATGTAAATCTTTCAAAGAACTTTCGCTCATCTTTCGATTGCGGCTGCAAAGGTAAGGACTTTATTTTAACCGGCAAATTTTTCAGAAGAAAAATTCAAAGTTTTTTTCGAGTCGCTGCGGCGGTTGGAATCTTGCTTAGAATCTCTAACCTCATCCCCTTTCCACAGGTTACCCCTTTCATCATGTTGGTGCGCCGTTCTCTCTCGAATGCGGGTGCAAAAGTAGTGCTTTACAACATACACTCCAAATATTTTACCAAATATTTTGTATTTATTTTTTCATCAAAGACGTTGTAATATAATGTACGTACGAAAAAGAAAAGAAATACGGGCATAAACGAAACCGACACGGATAAATCAGCAGAAATTAACCTCGCTCATTCTGTTGCTAAGTCTAAACCGGTACAATCCATAAGCAGGAAGAAGAACAAGGATGCCGTTCATTGTGTATTTACATTCCAAACGGTTTGCCTTTCGACAGCTGTGGGAAGATATTTCGATAGCTGTCGAAAGGCTTTCCCATAGCTATCGAAAGGCCTTCCCACAGCTGTCGAAAGGCAAATTGTTTGAGAGACCAATAAGCATTCATCATTATATATTCTTTTACACTTCGCATAGGAAGTTTACGACTCCCTGGTATTCAGCACCGTTCTTCGTTAAGATATTATCAGAAGGCCAAATAAACAAGCGGAAAACAACAATTAGTATCAATAAGTTAACTATATTTGCTGTCTGATAAAAATAACGCGACACAGATATGAAACAGTTTTTTAAAATGATGTTCGCCTCAGCATTAGGAGTTTTCGTTGCTGTTGGCCTGATTTCCATTGTATTTGTATTTACTTTGATTGGCATCGCCACCAGTATGAGCAGCACACCTGACTATACTCCTAAAAGTAATACCGTTTATAAACTAACACTTGACGGTAGTTTGTCTGACAATATTCAGGAGAATCCTATCGCTATGCTGATGGGAGAAACAGAAAAAGCTCTTTCTTTAAAAGATATATTATCTACAATTCAAACCGCGAAAGAGAATAAGAACATTAAAGGTATATATATAGAAGCAAAATCACTGAGCACAGGTACAGCCAGCCTTGAAGCCATCCGTAGAGCTTTAGTGGACTTTAAAGATAGCGGTAAATTCATTGTCGCTTATTCCGACAATTATACACAAGGGTGTTATTATCTTTGTTCTGTTGCCGATAAAGTATTTCTGAATCCCCAGGGTACTTTAGGATTAATCGGAATGGCATCACAAACGATGTTCTACAAAGAACTACTCAAAAAAGTCGGCGTAGATATGATGATCTTCAAAGTCGGCACCTACAAAGGAGCTGTAGAACCTTTTATGCTCGACAAATTGAGTGATGCCAACCGCGAACAGATTCAGTCATACATGGGCAGTATTTGGGAAAATGTAACAACAGGCATTGCAGAAGCCAGAAATATACCGGTAATTGATATTAATAATTTCGCCAACGAGGGTTATGCTTTCGCTGCTGCGGAAAAAGCTGTTGAATGCGGCCTAATAGACGAATTAAAGTATCGTACTGAAGCCGAAGAATACATTAAAGAGCTGGCTGGTCAAAGTGACAAACGCCTGCAGACTGCGGATATATCCAAAATTAAAAGTATTAAAACAATCGATCGCGAAAAAACAGACCGCATTGCAATCTTATATGCAGAAGGAGAGATCAAACCGGAACAACCTTCTTCTCCATACAACGCAGAACAGGCTATCACGGAAAAGGTTGCCAACGAACTGATCAAACTCAAAAATGATGAAAATGTAAAAGCTGTTGTTTTTCGCGTGAACTCTCCGGGCGGCAGTGCTTTTGTCTCCGAACAGATCTGGCGTCAGGTAGTAGAACTGAAAAAGGTAAAACCAATCGTAGTCTCCATGGGTGACGTTGCCGCCTCAGGGGGATATTATATTTCATGTGCCGCAAGCAAAATAGTTGCTGAACCCAACACGCTGACAGGATCGATCGGCATCTTTGGTATTTTCCCGAATGTAACCGGTTTATTCAATAAATTATCTCTTACAACAGATATTGTAAAAACCAATACATATGCCGATCTGGGAGATATGAGCCGCCCGATGCGTGAAGACGAGAAAATTCTGATCCAGTCGTTCGTAGAAAGAGGTTATGATACGTTCCTTACCCGTTGTGCCGATGGCCGTGACATGAGCAAAGAGGCTATCAATGAGATCGGACAAGGTCGTGTCTGGACCGGTGAACAGGCTAAAGAACGTGGATTGGTAGATGAGCTAGGGGGAATCGACAAAGCGATCGAAACAGCAGCCACATTAGCCGACCTCAGTGACTACAGCCTCACATATGTTTCCGGTTCAAAAGATTTCTGGAAAGAATTTATTGAAAAACAACTGGGAGAAGTAAAAGTATCCATCGTAAAAAATGTACTGGGTAATGAATATGAATATTTCAAAACTCTGAATAATATAAAATCGACAACAGGAATCCAGGCTAGACTTCCTTATGATGTTAAACCTTTATAATCCGAGATGCCGACAGAAAACAACATAAAAATACATACTCTGCTTTCCCCCCTCTCCTTCCTGTACGGATTGGGGGTAAGATTCCGTAATCAGCTTTTCGACTGGAAATGCTTAAAATCGGAATCATACCCCATACCTGTTATCTGTATCGGGAACCTGGCTGTGGGAGGAACAGGTAAAACACCTCATACCGAATACATTATCCGTCTACTGAAAGATACTTACAGAATAGCAGTGCTCAGCCGGGGATATAAACGAAAGACAACCGGTTTCATCCTGGCAAACGAACAAAGTACCAGCCTGAAGATTGGAGACGAGCCTTATCAGATGAAACACAAGTTTCCTGATATTCTCGTTGCAGTAGATGCCGACCGGCGTGAAGGTATCGGTAAATTACTGGCGCTTCCCTCCGAGTTACGACCGGAAGTGATCCTGCTTGACGATGCTTTTCAACACCGTTATGTCACCCCTTCTTTTTCGATCGTACTAACTGATTATCACCGCCTATTCTATAATGACAAACTTCTTCCGGCAGGCAGGTTACGCGAACCGATCTGCGGAATACGGCGTGCCGACATGGTGATCGTCACAAAATGTGAAGAAGATATGAAGCCGATCGAATACCGTATTATTGAGGAAAACATGAAGTTGCTGGCTCATCAGTCGATTCATTTCACCCATATTGCATATGCAGATATCAGACCGGTGTTTACCACTCATGCAAAGACTCTTTCCCGGCATGAGATCCGTAAAGAGGATGAGCTTCTGGTGTTATCGGGAATTGCTTCTCCTGACGGTTTTATCAAAGAAGCCAGGAAGCTATCGGATAAAGTAACCCCGCTGATATTTCCCGACCATCACGCTTTCGAGAAATCCGATATCCGCCATATTAAAAACGTATTCGATAAAATGAGTTCAACCGGCAGATACATTTTGGTCACAGAAAAGGATGCTGCCCGGTTAATAGATAATCCGTATATTCCTGAAGAATGGAAAACTTGTATGTATTATCTGCCGATCACAATAGAGTTTTGTCTGGATAAGAAATTCGACGATGAAATCAAAAAACATATAACAACTTTCCACAAAGATAAATTGTTACGATAAATAAAAGATGAACAAACGAACAGAAATAGGAACATTAGGTGAGTTTGGATTAATCCGTCACCTTACAGAGAAAATAGAGTTAAAAAACGAAAGTACGGTAAAAGGCGTTGGTGATGATGCCGCAGTACTCGATTACAAAGAAAAGCAAGTACTGGTGACAACCGATCTCCTGCTTGAAGGTATTCATTTCGACCTGACTTATGTTCCATTAAAACATCTGGGATATAAATCAGCTGTCGTTAACTTTTCCGACATCTATGCAATGAACGGAAAACCGAAACAAATGACCGTTTCACTCGGTATATCCAAACGTTTCTCAGTAGAAGATTTGGAAGAGTTCTATGCAGGACTTCAACTGGCATGCGACATTTATGGAGTTGATATTGTCGGAGGCGACACTTCCGCATCATTGACAGGTCTGTGCATCAGCATTACCTGCATCGGTGAAGGCGAGAAAGGCAAAATCGTTACCCGTAGCGGAGCCAAAGACACTGACCTGGTATGCGTATCCGGCGATCTGGGAGCCGCTTATATGGGTTTACAACTTCTTGAAAGGGAAAAGAGAGTATTTAAGGGAGAAAAAGAATTTACACCGGACTTTACCGGCAAAGAATATTTATTGGAACGTCAGTTAAAACCGGAAGCCCGCAAGGATATTATCGAATCACTGGACAAAGCCGGTATCGTCCCTACTTCCATGATGGACGTTTCCGACGGACTTTCATCCGAGTTACTCCATATTTCAAAAGAAAGTAATGTCGGTTGTCGTATTTACGAAGACCGTATTCCTATAGATTATCAGACTGCAGCTATGGCAGAGCAATTCAACATGAATTTAGTGACTGCCGCCCTGAATGGCGGTGAGGATTATGAACTTTTGTTCACAGTTCCTCTTACCGACCACGATAAAGTGTCTGATATGAAAGGTGTTAAAGTCATCGGTCATATTACCCGTCCCGAACTGGGCAAATATCTAGTGGGCCGTGACGGTGGAGAAGTTGAACTGAAAGCTCAGGGCTGGAATTCACTCAATGAATAATTTTTGATATTTTTCTCCACAAACTCTTGCACATTAAAAAAAAGTCCGTATCTTTGCACCCGTTAAACAAAACAACGGTGCCATAGCTCAGTTGGTAGAGCAAAGGACTGAAAATCCTTGTGTCCCCGGTTCGATTCCTGGTGGCACCACTTTTCAAGAAAGAAAAACGATGTAAATCCCTGAATTTCAAAGAAGTTCGGGGATTTTTCTTTCCCAAGAATAGGCAAAATAAGTGGGATTAGAGCAAACCATACGTCCTTATTCAAGGGACTGTTTTCAAAAGCCTGAAATGTTCCACTGCGAGGTGTTTACTTCATTCTTTTACAGTACGTTGCACTATTTTACATAACAGGGTTCTCGGTTCGATTTCCTAACTTTGTATCATTAAAAATTGAGCAGTATGGAAAGAAAAAGATTCAGCGTGTTGTTCTTCATCAAGCGTAGCAAACTGTTAAAAAACGGGGAAGCACCCGTGCGTGTGCGTGTCACTTATGACCGCCTATACGTGGAACTTCAACTAAAGCGGAGCGTAAAAGTCCCACTTTGGTCGCAGGAAAAAGAGAAATCGACAGGCAAAGACCGAAACTCCGTGGAACTTAACCATTACATTGACGCCCTGCGTGTGAAATTCTATCAGATTTACCAAGACTTAGAACTGGAGGGAAAGATTATCTCCGCACGTGCCATAGTGAACCGCTATCAGGGAAAGGACGAGACTTTCAAGACATTATACAATGTGTTCAAGGAGCATAACGACAACTGCCGGAAGCTAATCGGGACGGATTATGCCGATATTACCGTAAGACGTTACGATAACTGCCTTAAATACCTCATGGAACTAGTTAAACGTGACTACAAGGTAGATGATATACTACTGCGTGAGGTAAACGGGGAACTGGTGCGTAAATTCGATTTATACCTAAAGACGGAGAAACATTGCGCGCAGAACACCGTTATCCGGTACATGAAATGCTTCAAGAAAGTGATAAACCTTGCCATTGCCAACGAGTGGCTGACAAAGAACCCGTTTGCCGGAATCAAGTTTCACGAGGTAGAGGTAAACAAACAGTTCCTAAGTCAAGCCGAGATAAACCGGATATGGCAGAAAGAGTTCAGGATTGAACGGCTGGAACTGGTACGGGATGTTTTTATCTTTTGCGTATATACCGGGCTGGCATTCATAGACGTGTATAATCTGCGCCCCGAACATATTTCAGAGGACGGCAACGGTAATCTGTGGATAGTGAAACCCCGTGAAAAGACAAACAATGTCTGTAACATCCCGCTTTTGAGCATTCCCAAACAGATACTTGAAAAGTATAAGGATAACCCCTACTGTATGGATAAAGGAACTTTGTTGCCCGTTCCCTGCAATCAGAAGATGAACAGCTACCTGAAAGAGATTGCCGACCTGTGCGGTATCAAAAAGAACCTGACCACGCACACAGCCCGCCACAGTTTTGCATCGGTTATCGCACTGGCTAACAACGTGTCACTACCGAACGTGGCTAAAATGCTGGGGCATTCATCCACCCGAATGACACAGCACTACGCAAAGGTATTAGACCAAACGATACTAAGGGATATGCAAGCCGTTGAAAAACAACTATTTGTATAACAAAAGATTACTTAATACATACTTATAAAAGTAATACCCCCTAAAATTATGAAGAAAATTTTCTTCATAATTTTAGGGGGGTATTGAGCTATTTCTTTATATTTGCAGAAAATTTTCTGCAAATATGAACAATATAGACATAGAACTTAGTAAAGTAATTGATGCAGCTGTTCAATCTTCAATCGATATAGGTCAGGTTGCATCCTTAAAGGATTTATACAAAGAAAAGAAAAATTCACTAAACTTATCAGATAGACAGATTCAGAAAATTTTAGGAATGGATTCTAAAACTATAAATCCTATATTAAATGGAACTGCTAAACAAATCAATTTCATAAATGTAGTAAAATTGGCTCATTTTTTAGGTCTGTCTGTTAATGACCTAATAAAAGTTTACGTACCAGAATTAGCTCCTAAACAAATAGGAGAAATCCAACGAGCAAGAGAAGCAGGATATATCGTTGAAAATTTTGATGTATCTATCCTTGTTAAGATGAAGTTTTTTAATTCCAATGCTTCATCTAAAGATATGAGTGATAAAATCAAACGCTTTTTTGACATTGATAATATTTACAGTTACTCGGAAAATTCTTTGCTTCCCGTTTTTAGTCGCTCTAAAAGAAACTCGAATGATTTAATGCGTAATTTTTGGATACAATCTGCGTTTATCCAATTTAAATCTATTGCAAATCCCAATCCATACATAAGAAAAGAATTAGTTGAATTAATACCCAAAATTAGACCATACACAAGAGATATAAAAAATGGTCTAATTAGAGTTCTGAAAGCACTATTTCGTATTGGGGTCACAGTTATATATCAACCAAGTTTAGAAAAAATACAAGTTAGAGGAGCTACTATGATAATAAATGATAAACCATGTATTGTACTTTCTAATTTACAAAATAATTATCCTACATTATGGTTTACTCTTTTACATGAACTACATCATGTACTTTTTGATTTTGAAGAAATCAAAAAACAGACGTATCATATTAGCAATAATGAGGGAGACATATTTTTAATGAATGAAGAACAAGCAGATAATTTTGCTTGTGAATATTTATTAAATGAATCTCGATTAAAATTTGCATCAGGGTATATTACATCACATTACAATATTGAAAAACTAGCTAAAGAATGGGGGGTACACTCCTCTATTATATATGCAATGTATTGTTATAAAACCAACGAATGGGCTTTTTATAATAAATATATACCTAAAATGAATGAAGCCTTAGAGCTTATAAATACTCACCCATTTGAAAAAGAAACGTTAATGGAATCAGTACAACAAATCAAAGAATTTTTATACAATTAATTATGGAAGAAAAAAAGAAAAAAAAATCTCAGGAGGAATTAGAAGAACTCCAAAGAAAGCAAGAACAAGATTTAGAGCGTGCAGCAATTTTAATGAAAGCTGATGAAATCAAAGAAGAAACATTTGATTTTGATGTAAACGGTCAAATCGAACTCAAAAATGAGTTGGCAGATATGGTTTTAGAACAAATCGATGACCCTGAAGCTAAATATAATTTATATTATAATGTTGTCAATCGTCTATTAAGAAAATATCTTCCAAAAGGCGATACATATAAAGATGCAAGAGATTTGATTTATGAAGAAAAGAACACATTTTTAACTCGTGGACACAGAAAAGATGCACAAGGTATAAGAGGAGCAGACGGAAGAATGTCCTATATTTCAGATATAAATGAGCTTGTTAACATTATCACTGAATGGATTTCGAACAAAGGAACAATGTTTGATTTATATACTCAAATTAGGGATTTGAACATTTCTAAAGGATATGGTGCTCCACAGTCAAAATAAAATGAATAGAACTATATATATACTCATAATCTCTATTTTAGCCTTTCTTTGCTTACACAGTTGCGCTGTGGATATTGACCCTAAAATAGCTAATACAGCCTTTGGGCTTACAGCTATAAAATACGAATATATAATAATGATTTTAAGTTTATGCAGTGGCATCTTCTGCATTATTGGAGGTATTATACTTACCATTTTAGGGTTTACTGGAAACATCAATTGGATTATTGAAGGAACAGATTTTACGTCAAAATTAATAAATGCTTCTCCTGGAGTTTTACTAATGGTAATAGGAGCCTTGATTATTATTTTTAAAAGATTGAAAATAAAAAGTAAGTAAATAAAAAGCCAGCAACACAGTTTTCAAGAAAACGTGATTGCTGGCTTTTAATCAAACAATAAATCAATAAATGCAGAAAACAAGATTGAAATATTTCAAGAAAGCAATATTCCAAGAAAACAAAATTCAATGTTTTCAAGATTTCATTTTCTGTAATGCCTTTCCAGCAGGTCTAAAATCTCGCTTTCCCGGTAGATGATTTTTCCCGGAAGCTGCACATATCCCAGCAGTCCCGTGTCCCTGTAATCCTGCAACGTCCGTTTGCTGATGCAAAGCCGCTCGCACACTTCCTCGCCCGTCAGGTAGTGTTCACCGTTCAATACCGGACGATAGTTCATTACCACGTACTCCACATTTTCCAGCACCCTGTCAAGGGAGGAAAACAGTACCAGCGTGGTTTCGGAATCTTTCGTTATCAAATCCATACGCCTACTTTTTAGAATTCTCCCTTACTTGGTTGAGCAGAAATGTTTCCACGTCCGAAGCCTTGTAATAAATCTTATTGTTAATCTGCGAATAAGGCAGTTTCCCCGTATCACGGTAGGTCTGCATCGTCCGGGCTGAAACATTCAGCAAACGGCAGGTTTCGCAGTTATCCAGCCACTTGTCACGCTTCCTGCGTAAAGGCACGCAGAGCGCATCCACACGCCCCACAAAGTTTTCAAACCTCTGTTTCCAAAGTTCAAAGGTTCTCTTTTCAATCGTCACTATTTCCATAACCGATATATTTATTCTTGTCAATACTCCGTTTTTCTTCACTGGTGCAAATATATAAGGCTGAATGACAGGTTGTTTCTTTCTGTCCTCAAATGACCTTGCGTGTCCGAAAATGTCCACCGCCACCCCAAGAACAACACGAAAGAAACGAACCGATAACAAAAAAACTGTTTTTTCTCCACTCCTTAAATAAGTAAGGTAATGAACACAAAGCCGTTTTCTATTTGCCGACATTAATTTGGTGCAGAGCGCAGCAAAGCGATTCCAAACGGCTGACGCTTTGTTTTTTACCGATTTTTCTTATTTTATTTGTGGTGCTAATTCAAAAAACAAGCACCTATGAATAATCCTTTCGAAGAAATTTTCAAACGGCTGGAGAACATCGAAAAGATGATTGCCCCGGTCATGGGCGTACAACCCGAAGAACGGCAGGACGGAAAAGAGCCTGTGTTAGTCAAAATATCCGTTGCCAGCGGCATAACCGGGTATTCGGTCAATTACCTGTACCACTTAGCCAGCAAGGGGCTGATACCGTGTGTCAAGCGTGGGCGTACCCTGCGTTTCGACATGGAGGAACTCAAAAAGTGGATGCAGCAGCAGTATGTCCCGGCTTCTAACAGACTTCCCGATGAAAAAGAAAAGAAGTGATGATACACGGCACATCGAGGGCTGGCAGTCAAAGAACGAGCGCATCGAAAGCCTGTTGAACATCCTGTACGATTTCCGGTTCAATACCGTAAAGAGCCGGACGGAATACCGGGCTGCAAGTTCTTCGGGCTTGTACCAGCCCGTTACGAAATTTGTTCTGAACTCGTTCAGGCGCAGGCTGGATGCGACCGCTGGTATTGTCACCTCTGCCGAGAACATCCGTACCATACTGGAAAGCGATTTCGCAAGAAAGGTACATCCCATACGGGAATACTTCAATGCCCTGCCCTTACTGAATCCAGCCGAACACGGGCATATCGGCAGGCTCCTGAACACGGTACAGGTAGCCAACCCCGGCAAATGGGAGGAATATTTCACGAAATGGCTTATCGGTGTGGTAGCCAACGCCATGAATGACACGGGATGTCAGAACCATACCTGTCTGGTATTGACAGGGGACAAGCAGGGACAGTTCAAATCGTGGTGGCTGGACAACCTTTGCCCAACACCGCTTAAGAACTACCTGTTCACCGGAAAGATAGACCCGCAGGGCAAAGACATCCTGACACTGATAGCCGAATACCTGTTCATCAACATTGACGACCAGCTAAAGGAACTCAACAAGCAGAACGAGAACGCCTTGAAGAACCTTATCACCACCCCGGCGGTGAAGTACCGCAGACCGTATGATGTTTACATAGAGGAATACCCCCACCTTGCCAGCCTCATGGCTTCGGTGAACGGCAACGAGTTCCTGACCGACCCGACAGGCAGCAGGCGTTTTCTACCGTTCGAAGTGCTGCACATAGACAAGCCCACGGCAGAAAATATCCACATGGATAACGTCTATTCCGAAATCATGTACCTGTACCGTCAGGACGTGCGCTACTGGTTCAATGATGCCGAGATTGGAGAACTACACCTGAACAATGCGGAATTTGAGGTGCAGACAATTGAGTTTGAAATACTGACACAATATTTTGAGAAGCCGACAGAGGAAGAAGAACCCCAGTTTTTTATGACAACAGCGCAAATACTGGCACGTTTACGGGATATATGCGCCATGCAGCTATCTGAAAAACGGCTGGGGGAAGCTTTGCGAAAAGCCGGGTTCAAACGGATACAGAAACGTATCGACAAACAGACCTATTCGGTATATGGGTACAGGATAAAGCCTGTTCCGGCATCCTGTACAAACCACGATTACGGTTAGCACGGTCATTTTACGATTGGTTATTACTGCAATGCAGTAACTGCCATAGTAAGATATATTTCTATTTTACATACTGTATATCAGATATTTAACAATGATGCAGTAAGCAGTAAGATAAAACCGCAAACTTTTGGAAAAGTTTGGAAAAAGAAAAAACGCAGGAATTATCAGGGGTATATTTCTATCTTCTTTTTAAGAAATAACTTACTTATCTTACTGCATAAGAGATAATCCGCTGAAAGAAAAAGAATTATGCGCAGAAACATGGTCGTTTTTCTTCTTACTGACTTCTTACTGTGCTACTGCAATTTATCAACACCCAAAAAATAAAGATTATGACCTACAAGGAAGCCAACAATATCAGTATCAAGGATTACCTGAACTCTTTGGGAATCCAGCCCGTCACGGAAAAAGGAAGTTACGGGATGTACCGCAGCCCCTTACGGGAGGACAATACGCCAAGTTTCAAGGTGGATTATAACGCCAATCTATGGTGTGACTACGGAACTGGTGAGGGTGGGACGCTCATCGACCTTGTGATGAAGCGGAACGGGTGCAACGCCTACGGTGCTATCTGCCGGCTGGAACAGGGTGACACCACCTCTTTTTCCTTTCACGGGAAAGACCTGCCCGAAAGGGGAACGAAAAGGCAAGCTGCCAGCCCGATAGAGATACGCAGAATACAGTCGTTACAGAATCCGGCACTCATGCGCTACTTACAGGAAAGGGGGATTTCTCCCGGAACGGCATCCCCATACGTGCAGGAAATGTATTACCGCATCGCTGGCAAGCCTTATTTTGCACTGGCATTCAGGAATGATTCAGGAGGTTACGAGCTTCGCAATCCCCGTTTCAAGGGCAGCACATCGAAAGACATCACCCATATAAGGCAACAGGGAGAGCCGAGAGATACCTGTTTCGTGTTCGAGGGCTTTTGGGATTTCCTCTCGTTCCTCACTTTCCGGCAACAGAAAAGCCCGGATATGCCCTGTACCGACTGGCAGGACTACGTTATTCTGAACTCCACCGCCAACACGGATAAAGCCTTATATCCGTTGGCTGGTTACGGGCATATACATTGTATGCTTGACAATGACGAGGCAGGCAGGAAAGCGGTTGAAGCCATAAGGCAGGAATACAAATGGCGTGTACGTGACGTATCACACCTGTACAGCGGTCACAATGACCTGAACGACTATCTGCGTAGCCTTAAAGTGAAACAATCCCAAGACTTGACAGTTGCCGACAAGCCCCAGTTGGAGCAGGATAACAGACAAAATCCGGGTGAAAAAAGAAAAAAAGGGCTAAGGATGTGACCTGCAAGACTGGCGGCATGAACAGACGGCAGGCTATATGATTAGGGAGAGCAAGGTTATGTTTCGGTTTACCGAAACACCTTTCTTTGCTTGACAGCAAAGAAAATTTCTCCCGTTGGTCGCAATTTTTAAGATACCACCTAAAAGCAAAAACGTATGACAGAAATAAGGAACAAACCAGGAGGTCGCCCGGCAAAAAGCCGGATAGACAAGCAGAACCGAGTAGTCAGCACGAAGCTGACCGAGTTACAGTTCTACGCAATCAGGAAGCGAGCCACCGAAGCCGGGCTGCGTGTCAGCGAGTACGTCCGGCAGGCGGTTGTTTCGGCAGAGATGACGCCCCAGCTGAACAGGCAGGATGCGGACACCATCCGCAAACTGGCAGGCGAAGCCAACAACATCAACCAACTGGCACACCGGGCGAATGCCAGAGGTTTCGCACTGGTGGCGGTGGAACTGGTGAAACTCAAAAACAGGATTGTCGAAATCATAAACCAGTTGTCGGATGATTGGAAAAATAAAAAAGGGAAGCGGATTTAAAGGCTGCGTGAACTATGTACTCGGCAAGGAACGGGCTGCTTTGCTTCATGCGGAGGGAGTGTTGGCGGAAAGCAATCGGGACATCATACGCAGTTTCATACTGCAAGCCGGGATGAATCCCAGCCTGAAAAAGCCTGTCGGACATATTGCGCTAAACTATTCCCCGGTGGACGCACCCAAGCTGACAAACGGGAAAATGATACAGCTTGCGCAGGAGTACATGCGTGAAATGAAAATCACCGATACGCAGTACATCATCGTGCGCCACCAAGACTGGGAACATCCGCACGTGCATATCGTGTTCAACCGTATAGACAACAACGGCAAGACCATTTCGGACAGGAACGACATGTACCGCAACGAACAGGTATGCAAGAAGCTGAAAGCCAAACACGGGCTTTATTTTGCTAAAGGTAAGGAGCATGTAAAGCAGCACCGCTTGAGAGAACCGGACAAATCCAAATACGAGATTTACAACGCTGTAAAGAATGAAATCGGGAAGTCCAAGAACTGGCAGCAGTTACAAACCCGGCTGGCAGAAAAGGGTATCGGGATTCATTTCAAGTACAGGGGACAGACTGGCGAAGTGCAGGGCATATCCTTTTCCAAAGGTGAATACACGTTCAAAGGTTCGAAGATAGACCGCAGTTTCAGTTTCTCCAAACTGGACAAATGTTTCGAGGATGTAGGGCTGAACACTACCGGAAACAATAGACAGATAGTTTCCGCACCTGTTCAGGAGCCAGCGCAGACACCGGGCAAAGCCGACAGTCCGTTACTGGCAGGCTTGGGCGGTCTGTTCTCCGCTTCATCCTCTCTGGCTGATGATGCGCCCGACAATCCCGGTGAAAGAAAAAAGAGGAAAAAGAAACGACACTTAAAATTATAGGAACATGGAAGAAAATTTAATTTTGGAGGGGCTTCTCTCTATGGTTACGGAACTGAAAGAACGGCAGGAGAAGCAGGTCACGCCTGCCAGCCGGGAGGAAACGATTAACCGACTGGACGTTATCGAACAGCGCATTTCGGATATGCAAAGTAAATCCGGCATTCCTGAAAACACGGTGCAGGAGATTCTGAACCAAATCGGCAGTATCAGAAAAGGGCAGTCCGAGAACCAAAAACAAGACCTTGAAGATATTAAGGGGCTTATCGTGACCTCGCACCGATATTTCAAGGAGCGGTTAAAAGTATTATTCCCGGTTGATGATACAACACCGACCGGAGAAGTAACGCCCGTTTCATGGTACGGCAAACTGACATACCGAGTAACTCCCTATCTGAAACCTAAGTTCTTTCTTCTTTCAACAGGGTTTATTATCTGTATCACTTCGCTAATCCTGAATGTTCGTTTTACGGAACGGATGCAGCGGTTACAGGACAACGATATAAAATACCGCTATATCCTGATGAAAGGAAAAGCAGACGGCAGCAGCCTTGATTTGCTGGAAACGAAGTTCAGCCGGGAACGGGATAACGCTTTCATCCGAAGCCTGACCGATTCGGTGAAAGGCTTTGAATACCGTAGCAGGAAACAGGCGGAAGCGTTGGAACGGGCAAGGCTGTTGAACGAACAAGCCGAGCAGCTAAAGGAGCAAGCCAACAAGTTGGGCAAGCCATAAACCAAAGCAAAGCCGGAGCAGAACCGCCCCGGCTTTTTAATTCACTTCTTTTTCTTCGTGCAGTGTTCTTTCTCGAACTGGCGCATGGTGGTAACACTAAACCGCTCCTTGATGAACTCCCGGACATCGGAAGCCTTGTAATACACTTTTCCGCTGATTGTGAAGTATGGCAGCGCACCGATAGCCCGGTAGCGTTGCAGGGTCTTGATACTCACTTTGAACAACAGGCACAAGTCCTGATTATCCAGCAGGTTGTCATCTTCGGGCAGTACCCTGTCGGCATTGCGCAGTACCCGT
This sequence comes from Parabacteroides chongii, assembly GCF_029581355.1. Taxonomy (NCBI): domain Bacteria; kingdom Pseudomonadati; phylum Bacteroidota; class Bacteroidia; order Bacteroidales; family Tannerellaceae; genus Parabacteroides; species Parabacteroides chongii. The sequence goes on from NZ_CP120849.1 coordinate 49,573, forward strand.
ACATCCTTGCAGAGTTCTTCCAGTTTGGCGTACAGCTTCTGCATCCATACGCTGAAATCGTCATTGTCTATATACATGATTGCTTCATTTTTCCGATTATACATTATGGTTTGTCAATCGATTGATGAAGCAAAGTTCAGAAAACGAGAGCAAAGAAAATAAGGGAATGGTACATCCACTCCCCTATAAATCATCCACATCTAATTGATTATCAAATAAAAATATTTAAAAATAATCGTATCCATTATCTTTACTCTTTTTGATAATAGCAGATTTCAGCCTATCTAAAAAGTCTGTAATTTTAGTAGGTTTTCGTTTAATAACTGCAATTTCCTTTTTGTATATATCACCAAAATTTATATTAAACATTTTCTTAAAAATACGTGATATATCACTTAGAAAAACATCCTTGTTATCAATGCGAATAATACCATCTTTGATATAGAAAATGCCACAAACTAATTCCATTATATCTATAATTTTAATTACCTCACTGTTTAAATAAAAGGGAGATTTCCAATCTGATTCAATGTTAATGAAAAATTTGGGGTATTCCATTTGCCGATAGATTAGTTCTTGCTCCATATTTATTAAAGATAACAGTTTGTCAAGATATATAATTTTTAACTTACTATTTTCCGTAGGTGAAGTTTCTTCTAAAGCCTTAATTGTTCCAAAATCTATATAACTCATATTTAATTGCCTAATACGTGTTTTGTTATCATTTTCTTTATTAAGGTAATCGAATAATTCTTCTACAAATTCAAGATATGCAGCAGTAATAGCTTCTATCTCAGATTTTTCCTTTTGGCAAGGGTGTTTTAATAACTTATATATCTGTTTTTCTGCTAAATTCCAGTTTGCCATAATTAACTTAAGTAGCTATCGTGAGCATTTTATAAGTTCTTTGCAATTTTCTGCCATTTCTTTTGTCTGTGTTTATAAAATTTAAGAGTCCACCAAGCAACAAGTGGGGTTAGATAACCAGCATACAATTCAACACTATCGGTATATCTTGTAACATTTTCGGTAATCTTTTCCATTTGAATATAATGATTCCATATAGTTACTCTTTTATTATACTCATTTGAAACTATTTCTCTTGCTTCTTTATCTATCTTAATTATGTTTATTGTATGTTTTCCAATAGAAATAAATCGATGAAGAAACATCTTAAAATAAAATGTTTCCCCCTCTTTCCAAACAGGAGGAATATTGCCATAAGATATAAAACTTGCTTTGGGTTTACAAATATCCCTTAGCGTTTCAATATCTTGAATCTTGCGCCAAATATTTTCAATGTCAGTTTCAAATACTGACGTCACTACAACTTTGCGCCCCATAACTCTTTTACCTCTCCGTGTCACTAAACAAATCTTTTTTATCATACAAGAATAATTAAAACATTAAACATCTATTTATCTTACACTTATGCTCTTTTTATTAACTTTGTGCAAAGTTAGATGTAAGATACTCTAAAGACAATAGTCATTTATAATGAGATGTAACCTAACTATTTAACAATAAACGTCATAGCAAGCATGATAATTAGTGAAATAGAAAAGAAAGTCATAAATATACTGCCAACATCAAGCATAGAGTTTGATGAAATTGATTATTCCATTCTTGAAAAGAGGAAAAATGACTGGATTAAACTTTCAGAAGTTACACATAGTATCGTATTGGTATTTGATTGCTACACTAATAAATTCATTTTTGTTTCTGATAATATTCCCAAACTATATGGACTTGACTCCCGTAGGTTGTTTATTCACGGACACCAGCCGGTTACTGAGGTTATACATCCGGACGATATAGATTATGGGTTACTTGTAAGAAAAAAAATCTATTCGATATTGCGTTCATTCTCCAATGAAGAAAAAAAGAGCTACAAAGCCATTCATGAAATGAGGATAAGAAATATACGGGGTGAATATATACGCATAATAGAGCAAGAACAAGTTCTTGAGTTAGATAAATCAGGAAATATTTGGCTTATGCTATCGGTTATTGATGTTGATGCAAGCCATGAATCGGAAATTATTAAAAGCCACCTATATAACTTTAAAACTGGAGAACAGATATTTATAGATTTATCTGATACACTGGATGAACCTTTGACAAACCGGGAATTAGAAGTTTTACGATTTATGAAGAAAGGCTTATTAAGTAAAGAGATAGCAGAAACATTGAAAGTTAGTATCAATACAGTGAATAGTCATAGACAGAATATATTACAAAAATTAAAAGCTAACAATTCGATTGAAGCTGTCAACTTCGCTCAAAGACTGGGTTTGTTCAATAAATGCAGTATTGATAAAAGCGAAAAGAGGAATGTTTTGCCATAAATAAAATGAAACTAACAACTTACAATCGTAACAAATAACTATTTTTGTGGCACTATTATAAAAGTTCATGTTAAACACAGAAAACATACAATCACTCATTGATAGTGGAGAAGGCTACAATGTGGAATTTAAGGTTCGTGTTCCTTCAAAGGTTCGTGAACTGACAGAAGAAATATGTGCTTTTGCCAATGCAGACGGAGGATATTTGCTTATTGGAGTAGATGATAACGGACAAGTGGTAGATACTAACTTAGAAAACGATAAGCGTTCTGCCATTCAAGGTTCTATCAGCGAAATATCTCCTGCACTCCACTGTGAATTGTATTCCATAAATATTGGAGATAAAACTGTTTGGGTGATTGATGTTCCGTCCGGCAAGGATAAACCTTATATATTTTCCGGTTCTATCTATGTGCGTGAGGGGGCAAACTCACAGAAACTTCGCACAGCCGAAGAAATGCGCAGCTTCTTTCAGGAGTGTAACAAAATCTTTTTTGACCATATACCCTGCCATTGGTTCAATATTTACACGGATGCAGACGAACAAATGATTAAAGACTTTCGAACAGAAGCAAAACTAAGCCCGTCCACACCCGACAAACAAATCTTTGAAAACTTGGAATTGTTTACCGAAAATGGTACGGCAAAAAACGGTGCAGCAATGTTCTTCGGCAAACAACCTGAACGAAAGTTTCCACACGCTGTTACAAGATGTGTTCTTTTCAAGGGAACGAATAAAGTCTATATTATAGATGACAAAACTTTCGGAGGTTCATTGTACCAACAGTATTTACAGGCTATGTCTTGGCTGGAAAGCAAACTGCAAGTAGCTTATAAAATAGAGGGAACAGGACCAAGAGAGGAAATTTGGGAAATCCCTCTGACCGTATTTAAAGAAGCTATTATAAACGCCCTGTCGCACCGTGATTACTACGAACAAGGCGCAAGCATTATGATAGAAATGTTTGAAGACCGGGTAGAGATTTCCAATCCCGGAGGACTTTTACCTGTTGTAGCTAAAGACTTTGGACACAAAAGCATGACACGTAATCCACTAATATTCGGATTATTTACCCGTATGCACTTGGTAGAAAGAGTTGCATCCGGTATTCCACGTATGCAAGAAGCTATGAGAGAAGCAAATCTTCCTGAACCGGAATTTCATACGGACGGGATGTTTACGGTTATATTCAAAAGAGGTATCAGTATCAAGAATGATACTGTAAATGATACTGTAAATGATACTGTAAACTCAAAAGAACAAGAAGTGCTAAATATCATCAAGCAATATCCGGGACTTAATTCGTCTAAGATTGCAGGATTAATAGGCAAAAGTGTTCCGACTGCTAAACGCTACTTAAATTCTTTGGTTAGATTAGATTTGATAGAGTTTAGAGGGGCACAGAAAAATGGAGGATATTATTGGAATAGCCAAAAGAGATAAAACACCAAGTAAAAATTATCATCATATTTAAAATTAGTATTTACAAATTTGCCCTATGAAAAGTGTCAATATTCTATCTATCATAGAAGCTTATCGAAAACTAAGTAATACACTATTCCAAAAACTTATGAATAGTTACGGAATAATCAGTGGAATAAAAGATTACGAGCTTAATGGTATAGAGTCTTTTGTGAATGAATTATTAAAAATAAAAAATAACATCACCATTGTTAACAACTATTATTTAGGATATTCAATACCACAAATTGGAAAAGAATTTGATTTACTTAGATTTGGTGATAATTATATTATCAACATAGAAATAAAAACGGAGAGTTCAATAGACAAGATATTCAAACAACAGCAAAAGAATAGATACTACCTCGAGTTCTTGGATAAGGAAGTTTATATCTATACCTATATTTTAAATGAAAATAAGCTTTATAAACTCATAATAAAAGATAGTAATAATGAAATAAAAGAAGCGACTTTTAATGAGTTGTGCAACAAGCTGTTTCTTCAAGAAGTAGTAACATTCAACAATATTGATGATTTATTTAATCCATCCGACTATTTAGTTTCTCCTTTCAATTCTCCTGAAAAATTTATGGCAGAAGGATATTTTCTTACAGTCCAACAAGAACAAATATATAATGAAATCCGAACAAAGTTATCTGACGCAACAACAAAATTCATAGCTTTAACAGGTAGTGCAGGAACAGGCAAAACATTATTGACTTATCATATAGCTAAAGAAAGTATTCGGAAAGGCGAAAAAGTACTTATTTTACATTGTGCTCCACTAAATAGTGGTCACAAAATCTTAATGGAAGAATATGGTTGGAGCATACATATGCCTAAATATGCTCCGAATACGACAGATTTTGACTTAATTATAATTGACGAAGCCCAACGAATGTATCCATATCAATTTGATAAATATATAGAGGAAGTACGCACTTTCAATAAAAAATGCATATTCTCATACGATGAAAACCAATACTTGCGTGATAATGAGAAAAATTACCATACCAAAGAAAGGATTGAAAAAGAATTATCATGTACCCCCTATAAGCTAACAGATAAAATTAGAACAAATAAAGAAATTGCATATTTTATAAAACAACTTTTCAATCTCAAAAAGAATATATCCAACATAGACTATCCCAACATTGAACTTACATATTGCAAAAATTATTTTTCTGCAAAATCATTGCTGCAAGAATTATCGAAGAAAAACTGGAAAGTACCTAATTACACACCGGGAACGCGCTCAACCTTCCATTATGAAGCATACTTATCCGGTGATACAGAAAGCGCACATTCTGTAGTTGGTCAAGAGTTCGACAACGTTGTGATAGTCATAGATGACTCTTTTAAATATAATTCTCAAGGAGATTTAATTGCTGATAATACTTATTATTCGCAAAAACAAATGTTATATCAAATAATCACTAGGACAAGAAAAAAACTGCATATTGTAATAATTGACAATGAAGTCATGTTAGATAGATGTATAGATATTCTAAATAAATAATTTCATCGACTTACTAACAAAAATCTAAATTAAAGAATTTAATATCAGAAAATGTACTATCTTCGCATTCAGAAATCGTACCCAAGATACAAACTTGTGTTGAACGGTGCAAAGCTGTGAAAACCTTATTCAAGGGACTTACATCGTAGCAAAGATATAACTTACTGAGAGATAGTGCCATATCAAACCGTTTCCGGTTGCTGGTGGCACCACTAAAAATCAAGCAGTTACATTTATTTGTAACTGTTTTTTTTATGTCTTTTCGATGGTTTTTACTTCAAAATCCTGTTACTTTCTGTGTTTCGAGTGCTTTGTTTAAACCATGAGTACAACTGCAAATGTCGTATGTTACAAATCCGAAGTATTGAAAAACAAAGAAAGCCATTTAAGAAACGCACAGGCTACATGCTTTCTGTCAAACAAGTTCATAACTCGCTTATAAGGTTCAACAAACATCTGAATATCTATTTTCCCGATATTGATACAGCATGGCTACGCAAATACGAAACATGACTACATTCAAACAATATCAAAGAAAATACTATTGGAATACGTTTCAGAACACTAAGAACTATTTACAAGCTATGTCTTGGCTGGAAAGTAAATTGCAAGTAGCCTATAAAATAGAAGGCACAGGACCCAGAGAGGAAATTTGGGAAATACCTCTAACCGTATTTAAAGAGGCCATTATAAACGCCCTATCACACCGTGACTACTATGAACAAGGCGCAAACATTATGATAGAAATGTTTGACGACCGGGTAGAGATTTCCAATCCCGGAGGACTTCTGCCCGTTGTGGCTAAAGATTTCGGACATAAAAGTATGACACGTAACCCGCTAATCTTCGGTTTATTTACCCGTATGCACTTGGTTGAAAGGGTTGCATCCGGCATTCCTCGTATGCAAGAGGCTATGAGGGAGGCGAATCTACCTGAACCAAAATTTCACACGGAGGGAATGTTTACAGCAGTGTTCAAACGTCAAATCTCCAACTCTGCCAACTATGACACAGTAAATGGCAGAGTAAATGACATAGTAAATAATGCTATAAATGAGAATGAACAAGCTGTAATCAATTTACTGATAGTAACTCCCGGCTTAAATGCTTCCGAAATAGCAAATCATATAGGCAAAAGTGTAAGAACAACAATGCGATATATTAAATCCTTACAAGAAAAAGGTATAGTAGAATTTAGAGGTGCACCCAAAACAGGAGGATATTATACCGTATTATTATCACTTTAATAACTGCAACTGATTCAAGATAGATTAACATAGACTTCTGTAGGATTAGTAAACCATGATTCAGCAATAGTACAAGAGAGCAACAGCTCTGCTTCTTTATCATTTAATGGATATTTATCAATTAAATTAGCTATGTCACTTTTATTATAGACATAAATATATGTTTTCCTGATATTGATATTGCATGGCTATGCAAATACGAAACATGGCTACGTTCAAACAATATCAAAGATTCCAGACGCAAAACAAGTAAGTTGATAAAACTGCCATTACAGCCGAAAGCCATTTAACTGATCCAGAAATACGCTGATCCGGATAATCCTTACCTATTCCCTATCCTGTCTACCTTCCATAAAACGGAACAACTGCAACGGAACAGGATTCACAAGGCAATCACTAAAGTGAATGAGCGTTTGAAAGCTATTGGCAAAGAGTTTAACTTGCCCATTGAATTGACAACATACGTTGCAAGGTACAGTTTCGCCACTACCTACTAATGTAAGATATAAAAAATCGATGTTTAATATTTTACTTGTAACGATAGGAATACTAAACACTTTTCGTACATTTGCAGCAATCTCATATGCCTAAAGCGATAGGATGACATGAGAGGACATACGTTTAACGAAAGGTGTTATTGAAATTATCTTCTATTTCTCAAATTCTCGCAAAATTTGAAATGTACTATGAAGGTGATAGCAATAGCACCCGCATCATTTGTATTAAACTTACCTGAGAGGGTAAATTATATACGAAACTGGTGTGGGTTGCTGTTGTTTTATCCATAGTACAAGGCAATGCGAGAAGCCGGAGAAATAGGATAAAGCAAATACAGTTCCCACACCTTTTATTTTATAATCCAACCGGAGGGAGCAGGGAGGGGGAAATTTAATTGCTATGATTAGAAAATTACTTTTTATGCTTATTGCTGCATGTACTTTGTTCAGTTGTGGAGGTGATGATCCTGTAACTGATGATCCGATTAAACCGGAACAACCAGATAAACCAGACATTCAAACTAAACGGATAAAGTCAATGACTGTTTATTATCCAGGTAAAGATTATCTAACAGAGCAGACATTATCGTATGATGATAAAGACAGAATCAACAAGATTGAAACCTATATAAGTGATAGGTATCGTGATAATTTTATTACTTCAATCAGTTATGATAATAATCAGATAACAAGTATTACTAAAAATCATTGTAAACATTCAAACCCAACAGATTTGAATTGTGACTATGGAGGACTTTCTTGTTCTTATAATATACAAAGTACAATGAATAATCAAGGATTCATTTTAGATGTTACATATTTTTACAAAGACATAACCAATAATGAACAAGATCAGGCTGATAAAGGTAAATTTAATTATAAAGATGGATATTTAGATTACTCTGATTTTAATGGTGATAATGTCAAATACATTTATGCGAATAATAATCTAATTAGCTTCATTTATAATTATTCTGATGGTAATAGTGAAACTAATTATATTTCATATACAAAATATGAGAACAAATTAGGAATTTCACCTCTTTTTCTGACAGAAGATTATCGTTTCATAGATATGGATATAGAATCAGATTATTATACGTTCGGGCTTTTCTTTGCTTATTATAGTGGATGGTATGGAAAGACTTCTAAATATTTAGAGGAAAAAGTAGGAAGTTGCCGCTTTGAATATGAGCTTGACAAAGATGGTTATCCTGTAAAGATTATCAGTAAAGATTTTGATGAGGATGGTCAATATGACGAAAATAGTGATGAATCATTTACAGTCAATATTATATATCAGGAATAACAAAATAGGATACGTTTTATTCTAATTCGTACGTTGCTTTCTTCATTTATATGGTATAATATTATAACAGAAATAATTAACTAATTTATTAATCAAACATCTGTTTAAACCAGACAAAGGATAATGAGAAAATAACAAAGGACTGAAAATCCTTGTGTCCCCGTTCAATTCCTTGTGGTACCACATAAAAAAACAGTTATCTTTTAGATAACTGTTTTTTTATGTCTTTACAGTGTTTTTATCTTAAAATCGGATCATACCGAAATCCAGAGGGATTGCTAGACTTTATTACTTAGGGCTAAGGCCATTGATGTAATACTGATAACTTTCCTCTATAATATCCGGTGTATCGGCATCCAAAGCGTACAGTATTTCCCGACAAAAGTCCAATGGCGCTGTTCCGTTGGCGGTAACAATGTTCACATCTCTTACTGCCTGTTTGTTGATATAATTAGCTTCGCCTGCATATTTATCTCCGGCATATTGCTTGATATATTCAAGTCCGTTGCTCGTGTGCTTCACATTATTGAGGAAGCCATGAGCTCCGAGAAAAACCGAAGCATTGCATATTCCGGCAACCAGCTTCTTGTCTGCGATTGCTTTCTCTATCAATGGAACAATCTGCCCAGCTTCAGGCGAGAACCAACTCATTCCACCAACCAACACCAATCCTGCATAATCTTCCGGCATATCATTAATTCCATAATCCGGCAAAACCTTGAAACCGCCTATGGAACAAACCGGGTCTTTGCTTATGGACAAAGTCTTAACATTGTATTTAATAGGATTCCCGGGCTTAACCCCAATATTCAAGCAGGTGGAGATATAGGCTCCTTCCCAATCTGCAAAATTATTTAGCAGAATAAAAATTACTTCTTTCTTGTTCATTCTATTTTATATAATATTTGTACAACTTCGGTTTTATAACCATTACATACGTTTCTTTGTCCTTATTCTCTTTATTTTACGCATACAAAGATAAGTGTTTATAATGGATGTCACTCATGTTAATGTGGTAGGCAATGCCTTTATTAGCCCCGGCAGACAACTCCGGATCTTACTGACAGGCCAATTCCACCATTCCAACTTCAGTAATCGTTCTATTACATCAGCATCAAAACGTTTGCGAATTTCCCTGGCAGGAACTCCGCCTACAATAGTATAAGGAGGTACATCTTTAGTTACAACAGCACGCGTTCCGATAATTGCCCCGTCACCAATATGTACTCCCGCCATAATCACAGCTTCATAACCGATCCACACATCGTTACCAATCACAATATCTCCTTTATTATCCCATGCGGAGGTTATGTCAGCCTTGTCTAATTCCCATTCCTCATAAAACAACGGAAAAGTATACGTTGATAATGATTTCAATGCGTGATTAGCGCAATTAAATAAGAACTTCACACCACAAGCGATAGAACAGAATTTACCGATCACCAACTTCTCCTGATGGATGGGATAATGATAGAGCACATTGTTCTTTTCAAAAAATAACGGATCGGAAACAAAATCATTATAAATTGTATAATCACCAATCTCTATTTGCGGATCTTTTACTACGGCATTCAAATACACCGTCTGTTTATCTCCCGCACGCGGATATATTTTCGTCATCATAACTTTCTGATATTAATAATGTTTTCTTTTCAAATAAATAATGGATTGGACTGCCAATAGAATCACAAAAAGATATTCTGCAGTCAAATAGATAGCTAAAGAAGCATTTGTACAATGGCTTAACCAATAAAGATAAATCAGGTAAATAACAGTTGTCGTCACCTGAAATATAAATGTAATTATTGTCTTACCGGTTCCTCCAACAGCATTTAGATATACATAACCAGGTAGAGCAAAGGTATAATTCAACAACATTACTACAAAAGGTGTAAACGCTAATTCCACCAATTGTCGGTTATCCGTATAAAAACCTATAATCCATTGATTACACAACAAGGCAACTCCAACCAACGGTAAACCGATAGCATATCCCAATTTGAGTATCTTCCGGCAGATAGGAAAAGCGGTATTTCTATCTCCGGCTCCTATCATATTACTGACCAGCGATCCGGTAGTAACAGCAAAAGAATTTGCTATGACAAAAAATATGGCAGATACACTTCTGGTAATATTAGAAATAGCCAATTCCATCTCTCCCAGATGCTCTATAGCGATAAAAAACAAAAACCACGGAGCCACGCTGATAAAAGCATGCAACATACTCCATACCGACAATTTCAACACAGCAACAAGTACCCGTCCATCATAGACAAACTTCAATCCATACTTCTGCTTATCTATTTTCTTCCACATATAGATACAAAGTATGACAAAAGACCCCATCTCAGCCAACGATGAAGCTATTGCCGCACCGGAAATACCTAATCCCCAAACAAATATCAGCAAGTAATTGAAAGGTATATTGATCAAAACAGCCACCATAGCAGCCCATGACAATGCTTTGGTCAGTGTTATCCCGACAAAGAAAGAGCGGATTGCCAGGAAAGGAAACGAGAATAACAGTCCGAAACTACGCCAATCCAGATACCGAATCACTGCCTGATAAATTTCCGGAGAAGAAATCAATCGTTCCAAGAGACACGGAGATACAATACGAAGTAACAAACAAAGAAGGATAGCCAATCCTGAAAGGAAATAGATTCCCTGAATAAATGTTTTTCCTGTTTCTTTATATCTCTGCTCTCCATTTCTTCGGGCCAGCATCACCTGCAACCCGATACTAAACCCAAACCCCAGCATATAAACTGCCAGATAGTAGATCCCCGCAATAGCCGATGCTCCCAACTCTATTTCTCCGACATGCCCTAAAAAGACCGCATCGGTAATATTAATTAATTGTTCCATTAAAATGCTCATCATCACCGGAAAATTGATGAGCCATATCTGTTTATATGTATAATTCATTGCTCAACTGTAATAACACGTTACAGCACACTGTATTCAAAACAGTCCGCCATTCCTCAAATTCATAAATAAAAGGGAATAAAACTCTGTGGCAAATAAAATCATATTATTTGTCAAATAGCTGAATAGCTTTATTGAAGAAGGCTATTCGTTGAGCGTAGCTATATACAGAGCTGATTTTTCATTGTTGAACAATCTTTGTTTTTGGGTTCTTCTTTCTACAAATGTAGAATAATTAAATCAAATTAGTTATGTTTGCAAAGCTAAATAAAACAACTGTAATATCAGCCATCCGGCTTCGTTAATTATTACATTAAGAATCATATCCTATGAAATCAACAGATATCACCCGGGAAGAATTGTGGGCACAACAAAACTTATCTGCTGCCGAGATCGACTACTCGATCTGGGAACGCGACAGGTCTATGCTCCATCAAATCTCAAAGATAAGCCATACCTGTACATTTGTCGTGGACGTGTATAAATGCAGATATGCCTTTGCCTCTCCCAACTTCACAGACTTATTAGGATATGACAGCCATAAAATCGCCACTCTGGAGAAACAAGGGGATTACCTGGAATCGCGTATTCATCCTGACGACCGCCAACAACTGGCAGACCTTCAGATCCGACTGGGACAGTTTATTTACAGTCTTCCCGCCGAAAAACGGAACGATTATTGCAATATATACAGCTTTCGTGTCCGTGATGCCCGACAACAATATATACGTGTCATCAGCAAACAACAAGTGTTGGAACAGAGCATTAACGGAAAAGCATGGCTCATACTAGGCAATATGGATATATCTCCAAATCAAAAGGAATCCAGACTAGTCGATTGCACAGTTGTCAACCGCAGAAACGGAGAAATATTCTTCCCATCCCCTCATTCGCAAACAAACCTTACTCCACGGGAGACAGAAATACTACGTCTTATCCAACAGGGACTTTTGAGTAAGGAGATAGCCCATCGACTTTGTATCAGTATCCATACAGTAAATATTCATCGACAAAATCTATTGCGCAAATTAGGAGTACAAAATTCTATTGAAGCAATAAAAGCAGGATTAGCAGCCGGATTACTTAGTTAAAACAGCATAACCGGAGTCTCTAAACGGATGATAGTTTATGGCATCCATTCAACAACACCTGTCACCGGATGCAGTTTTCTCCACTCTGAAAAATCAGCATAATTTCTGATTCCATCCTGAATAACCGCCTGATAATACTCCACTCCTATTATCTTTTCCGTCTCAGGAGTTTCATATTTCAATTGTAAGATAGCCTGTCTGGTTTCATCCGTCAGGAGTGCTTCGATCCTATCGGCTACTTTCTCAAAATAACCGTCATAACGAGAGCCTTTCCGAATATGGATCATATCGATCTGCCAAAGTTCACCGGCTAGTTCCTGATACCAGGCATGCCACTCCACACACTCCTCAACCGTATGCAGCAGATTTGCACATTCTATTTTTCTGATAAACGGATTTTCAGCCAACCTTGCCATCGCCTGAAAGCTATCGGACAAACTCAATGGAGAAGAATAAATATGAAAATCGATATCCCGGTGTTTCATCAGCAGACCTGTACGCAAAGACCCCACCATATTTACTTCTGCCCCGATACTTTTCCAGGCTGGGATAATACCACTGTTTTCCACTACTTTCCAGGCTTCCTGCTGGTTCTGCCATGCCATATCAAGAATATTCATCTTCCAATCTTTTAAAGTGAGTATGCAAAAGTAGAAAAAAGCCCAAAGATACCATATAGCTATAAATAACTATATCAGATCCAAAAACACTAGTCAAATATCTTTTAGCTGTTTCTTTACCAACAAATACTAACTTTATCGCGTTATTATATTATAAGAAAGAGTTCCTTTGCTTGCAATCATCTATAGTTAGCCCGTGTCGGCACCTGGAAAGTCTCCTTTTCCGTCAGATAGCCATCCGAATCTTTAAGACGGATGGAAAAAGATGCTTCACCGCTTTTCAATTTGGGTTCTGCATGTACGGTAATGGTATAACTCACTCGTCCGTGCGGACGGATTTCACGGATTATGGCCGGTTTGGATAGTTTTAGATATTTAGTTCCGCTTTCCGTTTTTATGATCGGTTCAATACTATAAGCCGGCTGGCGGCTCTCGTTACGCAAAATAAAAGAAATACGACAAGTCTCTCCGGCATCAATCATCTGATTTCCATTACGGTCTTCCAGATAAATATCTTCAATAACCACATAAGGGCGGTCGTAACTTCTGTTATCATTCCGTACCCTATTATTATTACGCTGGTTTTGAGATGAAGCAGCCGCAGCACCGACCACTGTCCCGCCTACCGAACCGACAAACGACCCTATCGCCTCGCCCCGGTATCCTCCGACAGAATGTCCGATCACCGCACCGGTAACCGTACCTGCCAGCATCCCGACCTGCGAACCCACAATCGTCCTCGATGTCGGATCCATTGTCGCACATCCCGTACAAAGTACGGAAGCCATCAATAATAGGATATAATTCTTCATGCCCATACCAATCAACGTTTTATTTATCCGCTAAAATACATCTATTCAGCGAATAAAGTCTAATCAAAAACACGATAATATTCGTCTAAACAGAAAACGGTCCTCCGATTACTATATAGATAAAACGTCTGAAACAGTCATTTTGTTCTATATCGCCTCAATCAATCCAGCGTCAGGTTAAACTCATCCTTCAACTTGGCAAGAACCGGATTCACGCTTAACAGATGTTCAAACTTTTCGGTAGAAGTATAAGCCAGATGTTTTTCATTGGTTTCCACAATCCGCACACGCATCTGTATACGGGTGTTTTTTAACTGGACACGCAGGTAATTCAGCAAGTCCACGCACCCGTTGCTCAACTCATCCTGCTGACCCGGATTATGAACGCCCACTTCAAAGAAATAATTCTCCTGCAAAACGGGTTTACAGTTGATCATTGTATTTTTCAGATACACCTTCTTTTCAATCATACCGCTTGCCGCGTAAGCATCCCAACAACGAACCAGATCCTCCTGAGAAAAAGGGGTGACCATTTCCTGCACAGTCCGGCTCTCTTGTTGCGTCATTTGGTTTTTCGGTTTTTCAACCCCTATTTCTTTTAAGGAAGTACCCAAATGAGGCGGACGTGAACTCCTTTTCGGAACTGAATCCGGAGGTCCTTGCGGAATTTTCGTTGCCGATGAAGGCATATTTGTCGTTATCACTTGCCCATTACCACCATTCATTCCGACGGGTTGCTGGGGCATATGGTTGGGTATTTGTCCCGGTTGAACCTGCTGACGTACCGGTTGCCCTTGATGGACAGGCTGCGCACCTTGAGATACAGGCTGTCCGGAAGCACCGGAAGCAATCGGTTCAATTACTCCTTTTTTTTTATCATCGACAGCCTGTCCGACCGTAGTCAACTGGCAAAGCTGGATAAGCGTCAGTTCGAGCAACAAACGTTTATTGCGGCTGGCACGATAGTTCAGATCGCAGGAATTAGCCAGTTCGATCGCTTTAAAAAGCAACTGATCCGGACAACGTTTCGCCATCTCCTTATAACGTTCGCGGATGGAAGCACCGACTTCAAAGAGTATCAGCGTCGCCTCATCCTTGCAGACCAACAGATCGCGGAAATGAGCAGCTAGACCGGTGATGATGTTCTGCCCGTCAAAACCTTTACTTAATATTTCATTCAGTATGAGGATAGAAGAGCGGACATTTCCTGCCAGAATAGCATCCGTAAGACGGAAATAATATTCGTAGTCAAGCACATTCAAGTTGTCGATAACAGCCTGATAGGTGATATTTCCGTTGGTAAAGCTGACTACCTGGTCGAAAATAGACAAAGCGTCACGCATACCTCCGTCAGCTTTCTGAGCGATTACGTTCAAAGCTTCCGGTTCCGCCGTTACATTTTCCTGCGAAGAGACGTATTCGAGGTGCTCCACCATATCCGTTATTGAAATACGGGAAAAATCATAAATCTGACAACGCGACAAGATAGTCGGCAGCACTTTATGCTTTTCAGTAGTAGCCAGAATAAACAGGGCATGATGAGGAGGTTCTTCCAACGTTTTCAAAAAGGCATTGAAAGCCGCCGAACTCAGCATATGCACTTCATCGATAATAAATACTTTGTATTTCCCGATAGCAGGCGGAATACGTACCTGGTCGATCAGCGAACGGATATCGTCCACCGAGTTGTTGGAGGCGGCATCCAGTTCATGGATATTATAAGAACGCTGCTCATTGAAAGCCTGGCACGATTCGCATTCGTTGCAGGCTTCACCATCGGCTGTCGGGTTCAGGCAGTTGATCGTTTTAGCAAAGATACGTGCACACGAAGTTTTCCCGACACCACGCGGTCCACAAAAAAGATAGGCATGAGCGAGCTTGTTACTTTGTATTGCATTTTTTAGTGTAGTGGTAAGAGACTTTTGCCCTACGACACTACGAAAAGTAGAGGGGCGATATTTTCTTGCCGATACAATATAATTGTCCATTCTTTGCTTTTTTATTAACAATACAAAGATATACAAAATAATTCATTTACCTTTGCAAAAACGAAGTTCCATGTCACGCATAAAAGACTTTTACAACAAGTATCTATCCAAGATAAATGCCTATTGGCTGGTTATCATCGGATTTCTGATCCTCACTTTTACGGTGGGCGACAGCAATTTGTATAAGCGGTATACGTACGACGAAAAAATCCGCAGCCTGGAAAAAGAGATCAAACACTATCAGAAAGAGATTGAGATAAACAGTAAGAAACTGAACGATCTTCGCACCGACAAGGAAGGTTTGGAACGGTTCGCCCGTGAAGAGTATTTCATGAAGAAGCCGAATGAAGACGTCTATATCATCAAAAAGAAATAATGAATCAAAAAGCAAGAACTATCATTTTTAATACGGCCGGTTTACTGATACTGGCAGGTGCTGTACTGTTCCTTACCAAATGGTTTCTGGCACCCTATCTATTTGCCGTAGGTGCTGCCGGAATGGCGGTCTGTTTCCTCACATTACCTACCCAGGAGATGGAGTTTCGCGAACGTCGTCTGCACCGTTTCAACGTGATCGCTTCCATTCTGATGATCTGTGCCTCCGGACTCATGTTCAAGGATATGAAAGAATGGGTGATCTGCCTGACAATTGCAGCCATCCTGCTGCTCTACTCCTCATTCGTTTCAGGTAAAAAGAAATAAATACATTCTATGTTTTCCCCAAAATATTTTTTCCTGTGGGGAATTTCACCCATCACTGTGGGGATAAAGTCCCACGTATATGGGGATTTTCACCCACTAGAGTGGGGATTTTTTTTTACTGTAATAGAAATTATACATAATGACATAAAAAAAGCTGTTACAATACTGCAACAGCTTTTTCTATATATTACTTTTAATCTTTGCTTACTTTCCGCTGGAATAGCTCTTGTTTAATAAGTCGATCAATTCGTTTGTGATATCGTAAGCATCGCCTGCCAGCAAAATATTGTCTTCTGCCGTATTGCTGAAAATTACCTGATATCCTTTATCCTTATTATATACTTTCAGTTTTGAAACAACTGTATCACGAAGCTGTTCGTTCAACTTCTGGCGTTCTACCAACAGATCTTGTGACAATTTAGCATCCAGGTCTTTCAGTTCCTGTTCTTTTTTCATCAAACGTTCCTGTTCCTGTTGAGCTCTTTCACGAGTAAGGAAGGCATTATTTTCCATTTTACGATAGAACTCCTGCACTTCGGTCTGCAAGGTACGTGCCTGCTGAGTTACATTCGCACGCGAATTTTCTTCTTTTTTCAGGAGCTGTTCATTCAGATCCTTGAAATAATTATAATTAAGCAAAAGTGAATCGACATTGACATAAGCGATAGGAAGCAGATTCGTTGTATCGCCTTCTCCGGATGCAAATGTTTTTGTTACAGTCGATTCTTTCTTGTCGGAAAATTGCATTATGAACAATATCACGACAGCCACCGCGAGCACACCATTAATTACGTAGTTAATGTTCTTCATAAAGTGTAAATTAAATCCTTATTTTATTCTTCTATTTCTTTCAACCGATCATATAGATTCTTTTGCTTGGCCTGTTCCCGGTCTTGCGTTTTCGCACAATGTATCCCTTTTTTACCTAGTGCTCTGTTACCACCCACATGCGTATTCGGGAAGCGTCCTCCTTTCTTGAATATCACTTTTATGGCAAGCAACACAACACAAATAACAAGAATTATGACCGTAAGCAATATCGTTGTAAGCATTTTCTCTATATTTGTGGACGCAAATATAAGAGTTTAAGTGATTACAAAGTATCTTTTTGGTATTTAATTCTACTTTTTTTCATACACAACTCGAAAAACGATCACATTATTAACTATAGAGTAACATCTATAATATATTGTAACATTATGAAGATTACTGACTTAAAGCCTGAAATCGTTTGGAAATTCTTCCATCAGGTAACCCAAGTGCCCCGTCCTTCAAAGAAGGAAGGCAAAATGATCCAGTATCTGGAATCGTTTGCAAAAGAGTATAAAATCGCTATAAAAAAAGATGCAGCCGGAAATATCCTGATGTCGAAGTCTGCAACCCCCGGATATGAAAACCGGCCGGTTGTCATCCTGCAGTCTCACATGGATATGGTTTGCGAAAAGAATAACGGGACAGTTCATGATTTTGATAACGACCCGATCGAAACGATCGTCGACGGCGACTGGCTGCGTGCCAACGGAACGACACTCGGAGCCGACAACGGTATAGGTGTTGCTGCCGAACTGGCTATCCTGGCATCCGACGATATCGAACACGGACCGATAGAATGTCTGTTTACTGTGGACGAAGAAACCGGTCTGACCGGAGCTAAAGCACTTGAAAAAGGATTCATGACCGGTGACATCCTGTTGAATCTGGACAGCGAAGACGAAGGTGAGATTTTCATGGGCTGCGCCGGCGGAAAAGACACGCAAGCCGTGTTCCATTGCGAACAGCGCGCAACCAATCCCAATATGTTATATTTCAAAATCAATATTAAAGGATTGAACGGCGGACATTCCGGCGGTGAAATTCACAAAGGATTGGGAAATGCCAATAAAGTACTGGTTCGCTTCCTGTATTTACTGAACAATGAAGCAGACTTCACGCTGTGCTCTATCGAGGGCGGTAATCTACGCAATGCGATTGCCCGTGAAGCACATACAGTTATCGGTCTTTATCCGGAAGACAAAGAACAGGTACGCGTCCTGCTTAACAACTATACTGCCGATATAGAGAATGAACTGAAACATGTCGATCCGAATGTACAGATCACTATGGAATCGACCGATCGTCCGGAATTTTGTATCAGCAACTTCGACATGGAAAAAGTTATCTGGGCTTTACATGCCTGTCCTCATGGCGTGATCGGCATGAGCCACGATATCGAAGGACTGGTAGAAACTTCAACCAACCTGGCTTCCGTAAAAATCAGACAGGATGCAGAAACCCAATCATTCATCATCACAGTAGGAACCAGTCAACGCAGTTCCATCGAATCCTGCAAGAATATGATCGCCAACCAGGTCGCTTCCGTATTCAAACTGGCGGGTGCTGTCGTTACTCACGGTGACGGTTATCCGGGATGGGCTCCGAATCCGGATTCTAAAATCCTGAAAGTGGCACAGGATACTTACAAACATTTATTTAATAAGGATGCCAAGATCATGGCAATCCATGCCGGACTGGAATGTGGATTATTCCTCGAAAAATATCCTAATCTGGATATGATTTCTTTCGGACCGACATTAAGAGATGTTCACTCTCCCAACGAACGGATCGAAATTAAGACCGTCGGCTTGTGGTGGGCACATCTTCTGGAATTATTAAAAAGCGTACCGGCAAAATAAATTTAAATATTCTACGTTATAGAAAGAGGATTAACACTTTAATCGTGTTTTTCCTCTTTTTTTATGTTAAGGCCTGAAAACATTCTTTATAAATCGTTTGTTTATAAAGAAACAAGAACACAAAGGCATACATTTTAACATTTAGCGAAAATGAAAAGAATTACAGCGCCGTTGCTGATCATAAGTACAATTTTACTCAACCTGTTGGCTGGATGCGACGGGCTGGACGAAAATTACTCGACCAATCCAAACCACCGGTTGAGTTTCTCGACAGATACCTTATCTTTTGATACTGTCTTTACAACAATCGGTTCCGCCACAAAACAATTCATGGTTTACAACAGAAATGACGAACCTTTGAATATCGAACGGATTATTCAGGCATCGCCTGCTACCAGCGGTTTTCACATCAATGTAGACGGACGCAAAGGAGATAATTTTGAAAATGTCCGGATTGCCGCAAAAGACAGCATGTATATATTTGTAGAAGTGACCGTCAATCCGACCGGAAAAGATCAACCGTTATTAGTTCAGGATTCCATTCTGTTCAGTTGTAATAATATAACACAAACTGTTTTACTGGAAGCATGCGGACAGGATGTCAAGCTGATCAAAGGCGGACAGACATTAAGCGAAGATACCAGGCTGACGGCTGAACGTCCCTATCTGATATACGACAGTTTGATGATCGGCAAGGGCGTAACCGTACAGATAGAAGAAGGAACAACCCTCTATATGCACAACAAGGCCAAGATCATTGTCGACGGCACACTGATCGCCGAGGGCACAAAAGATAAACCGATTGTCTTCCGTGGCGACCGTCTCGATTTTATCCTGGACGACCAGTTACCTTACGACCGTACCCCGGGACAATGGGAAGGTATTGTTTTCAAAAAAGAAAGTTTCAACAACCTATTTAATAATGTAATAGTACGAAACGGGAATAATGGTATTACCTGTGAAGCGTCTGATCCGGAAAAATCCAAATTGAAGATCAACAATTCACAGATCACCAATATGGACGGAAGTGTCCTGACAGCAATCAATAGTAATATCGAAGCGACAAACAGTGAATTTACAAATGCCACGATCAATATCGTTCAGCTAAGTGGCGGTAAATATAGCTTTACTCATTGTACACTGGCGAACTATATATCTGCTAAACCCCGTCATTCACTGGCCCAAAATCCGGAACCCAGCTTCACTTTACGTTTATTAGACAATACAGCCGATAAATACAGTGAAATCGGTCCGTACGATTTATTGCAGGCCAACTTCGACAATTGCATAATCGACGGTAGCCTGGGAGCAGGAAAGGAAATTGAAATTTCAATGGGAACCAAAGCGACCCCATTAAGAAACGATAATTTGAAATATCATTTTAACCACTGTGTAGTAATGGCAGATCAGATCGACAGTGAAAACTTTACTGATGTCATTTTCGTAAAAGGAAAAGACGACAGTAAAATGGAATATCGGATGAACGGTGGAAAAACGAATAAATATATGTACGACTTCCGCCCCGACAAAGAAACAACTCCGGGTGTCGGCAAGGCAGACCTGTTCGTCTCTCAGAAATACCCGGTCGACCGGAACGGTGTCAACCGATTAACGAACAACGGACCCGATATCGGAGCTTACGAGTTTGTTCCAAAAGAAGAGGATGAAAAATAAAAACAATAGATATGACCAGGACCTTAACTATATTTATTTGCGTTCTAGCCTTTCTCTCCTGCTCGGCGAATGCCCAGTCCGGATTCAGGATCATGAGTTATAATGTAGAGAATCTGTTCGACACCGATGATAATCCGGATAAGAACGACAACGATTTCCTCCCGTCGGGTAACCATCACTGGACCCGCGGACGTTATTATCATAAACTTCAGCAGATAGCTAAAGTGATCAGTGCCGCCGGTGAATGGAATACCCCGGCTTTGGTAGCCCTTTGCGAAGTGGAAAATGATTCCGTCCTGATCCATCTGCTCAACCGGACACCCCTGAAACAACAACAATACCGATATTGTATGACACACGGTTCAGATACAAGGGGCATAAATACAGCCCTCCTCTATCAACGGGATCAGTTCGGCTACATCGGTCACCGGGAACATCCGGTTGTTTTCACCCGTAAAAATCATAAACACACCCGCAATCTCCTCCATGTATGGGGAAAAGTCATAACCGCAGATACACTGGATGTATTTGTCTGCCATCTCCCGTCCCGTTACGGAGGTGAAAAAGAGAGCGAAGCCGACCGATTCGATGCCGTCCGGACATTGCGAAACCTTTGCAACTCCCTGCTCGGAACTCGTACAAACCCTCAAATACTGATTATGGGCGATTTCAACGATACGGCAGAGAATGCCAGCATCACACAAATACTGGCAGCCGGAAAAATCGGCAAAAGGATCGAAGCGAAAAAGTTGTACAACCTTTTTGCCGATCCGCACGTTCTGAATTATCCGGGAACCCATAAGTATCAGGGCGAATGGAATCAACTGGATCATATCATCGTCTCCGGAAACCTGATCGATACTACATCCTCCATGTACCTTCTCCCGGGAAGTAACCGGATTTTCGCACCGCCTTTCCTGCTCACCAACGATAAGACCTGGCAGGGGAAACGTCCTTTCCGCACCTATTACGGCTTTAAATATGAGGGCGGTTACAGCGATCATTTACCGCTCATTACCGACTTTTTATTATCTTTGCCTGACAAAGATTGAATAAAAATAAACATGCGAATACATCATATACTGGCAGGATTTCTCTTCTTCGCCGGAATTACAAGCATTACAGCCGAAGCACAGCAACTGCGCAAACCGATGGACCATCCCATCTTGCTTAGCGGCAACTTCGGAGAGTTAAGAAGCAATCATTTTCACTCGGGAATAGACTTCAAGACACAAGGTGTGGAAGGGAAACCGATCCACTCCGTACAGGCTGGATACGTCTCACGCATATCCGTCAGCCCGTGGGGATATGGCAACGGATTATACATCACCCATCCGGACGGAACAACCACCGTTTACGGACATCTTCAGAAATTCTCCCAAAAGATCGCTGCCTACGTAAAAAACAAGCAGTATGAACTGGAGAGTTTCAACGTAAACCTGACACTCACACCGGAAGAACTACCGGTTAAGGAAGGTGAACTTGTTGCCCTGAGCGGGAACACCGGAAGTTCAGGCGGCCCTCATCTCCATTTCGAGATTCGCGATACGGAAACAGAAGAACCGATGGACCCGATCGAAGCGTACAAAGAATTGATACAAGACACAAAGCCTCCTAAAATACAGGGTATCATGATCTGTCCGGTACAAGGAAAAGGAGTCGTGAACGGTAGCCGCCGAAAACTGGAACTAAAGCCTGTCACCACCCAAAACGGCAAACAGACACTGACCGGCAAGATCGAAGCCTGGGGAGAAATAGGGCTAGCTGTAAAAGGCTATGACTATATGGATAACACCTCCAATATCTACGGAGTCAAGGAGATCACACTGACAGCCGACAGCCAGGTCATCTATCACAGCAATCTGACCCGTTTCGCTTTCGACGAGACACGTTACCTGAACAGCTTCACCGACTTCGAAGAATGGAAAGAACACCGTTCCTTCTATATGAAAAGCTTCGTTGATCCCGGTAATCGTCTCCGCTTCATTGAAAGTATCGACCGCGGTATCCTGACGATCGATGAGCCTCGTACGTATCATCTGACCTACCGCTTGGCAGATGCCTTCGGCAATGCAACTCAGCTGACTGTCCGAATTGAAGGGAAAGAACAACCTATTCCGGAAATCGACACGGATAATACCGAACTGTTTCATTGGTGGAGCGACAACCGCTTCGGAGCCAAAGGGATCCGTCTGACTATTCCGAAAGGAAATCTCTACGACGACCTGTATTTCCGTTATTCAGTAAAAGAAGACAGTACAGCGCTGGGAGCCGTACACACACTACATAATAAACCGGTTGCCTTGCATAAATCGGCTAAACTTTCCCTCCGGCTGCAGACAGACACACTGGAAAACAAGCAGCAATACGGAATCGTCCGTCTGCAAAACGGGCGCAGGTCATGGACAGGAGGCGTTTACCGTAACGGTTGGATCGATGCCGACATAAAAGAAATGGGGACTTACACCCCGGGGCAAGACCTTGTTCCTCCGACCATTACACCACTCAACCCGGCTACATGGGTCAGCAAACAAGCTATTTCATTCCGGTTATCGGATAATCTGAGCGGTGTACAAACTTACCGGGGGGAAATCGACGACCAATTCGTCTTATTCGAGATGAACAGCAAGTCCGTTATCACCTACCATTTCGACAAAGAACGGCTGGCAAGAGGAAAACATACATTAAAACTAGTCGTAACAGACGCCTGTGGAAATCAATCCTCTTATACTTATCCGTTTACATGGTAAAAAAGAACTTTGCTTTTTTCTTCAAAATAAGGCTGCAAGCCATTGTTTACAACAATTAATTTGTATCTTTGTTATCTCGTAAACTAAGAGATTACACATATATAAATGCAAGATATCTAGGTATGGAAAACAACGAACTGTTAGAAATGGTAAGAAGTAAAGCCCAGAGCTGGCTTACCAAAAGTTATGATGCCGAAACAAAAGCAAAAGTACAGGAATTACTGGACAACGAAGATCCGACAGAACTGATCGAATCATTCTACAAAGACCTTGAATTTGGTACAGGAGGTTTAAGAGGTATCATGGGAGTAGGAACCAACCGTATGAATATTTATACAGTCGGTGCAGCTACACAAGGTTTATCAAATTATCTGAAAAAAGAATTTGCGAACCTGGATCAGATCAAAGTTGTTATCGGACATGACTGCCGTAACAACAGCCGTAAGTTTGCCGAAATTTCGGCCGACATCTTCTCTGCCAACGGTATCAAAGTTTACATGTTCGAAGACCTTCGTCCGACACCGGAAATGTCTTTCGCCATCCGTAAACTGGGATGTCAGAGCGGTATCATCCTGACAGCATCGCATAATCCGAAAGAATACAACGGCTACAAGGCTTACTGGGACGACGGTGCACAAATGATCGCTCCGCACGACAAGAATACAATTGCCGAAGTAAACAAGATCCGTAATGCCAGCGATATCAAATTCAAAGGCAATAAGGAACTGATCGAAATCATCGGTGAAGAAATCGATAATCTGTATATCGACGCTTTGACAACTATTACCCTTTCTCCGGAAGCTATCAAACGTCATCACGATATGAAGATCGTTTACACGCCGATCCACGGAACAGGTGTAAAGATTATCCCGGCTGCATTGAAAGCATTCGGATTCACCAATATCATCCACGTTCCCGAACAGGATGTGGTAAGCGGTGACTTCCCTACAGTTATTTCTCCGAACCCGGAAGAACCGGCTGCATTGGCTATGGCTGTCGAGAAAGCAAAAGAAACAGATGCCGAACTGGTACTGGCTTCCGACCCGGATGCTGACCGTGTAGGTGCTGCCGTTAAAAACAACGACGGTGAATGGGTGTTGCTGAACGGTAACCAGACAGCCTTGATGTTCGTTTATTACCTGATTACTCGCTGGAAAGAACTGGGTAAGGTGAACGGCAAAGAATATATCGTAAAGACAATCGTTACAACCGAACTGATCCGCACAATCGCTGAACGCAACGGTGTTGAAATGTACGACGTTTACACCGGCTTCAAATGGATTGCCGACGTAATGAAGAAGAACGAAGGCAAGAAGAACTACATCGGTGGTGGCGAAGAAAGCTACGGATTCCTTTGCGAAGACTTCGTGCGCGACAAAGATGCAGTTTCTGCATGTGCTATCCTGGCTGAAATCGCAGCATGGGCAAAAGATCAAGGCATCACCATGTATCAGTTGTTGCAGAACATCTATGTAGAATATGGTTTCTCAAAAGAAAAAGGTATCTCTGTTGTGAAGAAAGGCAAGAGTGGTGCCGAAGAAATCGAAGCCATGATGAAGAACTTCCGCGAAAACCCGTTACAGGAAATTGCCGGTTCAAAAGTTACATTGTTCTACGATTATGCTTCTCTGAAAGGATTCAGCTACATCGACAACGAAGCTATCACTTTGGACATGCCGACCACTTCCAACGTTCTTCAGTATTTCACAGAAGACGGCACAAAGATCTCTATCCGTCCTTCAGGTACGGAACCGAAGATCAAGTTCTACTGTGAAGTTCATTCTAAGGTAAACAGCTTGGAAGATCTGCCTGCTGCAGAAAAGGCTGGTGAAGAAAAGATCAATCAGATTAAGGCTTCTTTGGGTATTTGATCGAATAACTAAAGCAAAATAAGAAACGGGGCAAGAGATTTAACTTCTCGCCCCGTTTTTTGTTATCTAGGAATGTACACTGACTGTCCCCTTCCTTCCCGCCATACTATATATATACCAGACGGAAGCGAATAAGTATAGTCACCCGGTTGAAGCTGTTGATAAGAATAGACTTTCCCATTATAATCAACAATCAAGACTGAGGATTTTGTGGAGACTGAAATATACAATAGTTGAGAAGCCACACGAATCTGCCAATCGTCTTTGAATACAGGTCTATTATCAACACTCTCTTCATTCTTTTGAATACCTTCGACTGTTATTGTAATATCCCGACTTACCGATCGTATACGATACGAACGCCTACCGGCTGCATTCACAAAATGCAATTCTACAACATCGCCATTTACCCGAACGATAGGCTCAGATTGATCACAGGAAATAGTAGCACCTTCCAACTCCGGAATGGATACAGTATAATAAACGGGGTCAGGCTCAGGGTCAGGCTCAGGGTCAGGCTCAGGGTCAGGGACCGGGTTTTTAACTATTCCTGAAATACGAATCCTTATATCTTTATCAATATCAGAAACAACATAATAATAAGTATTCCCTTCTTTCGTAAACGACACATCTCCTGCCGATGCCTTTACTCGGGGAGTAGATTGATTATAATCTGACAATAATCTCAATGAAAAACAGAAATCATCCCCTTCCTGTACCTCCGTATCTCCCGAATTGGAAAGAACAGCTCCTCTAATTGATTGAGGTAAACGAACTGTATAATGGACTAATTTAGGTGTCCACTGAGCAACAAACGTAGTTGTTTGGGTTATAGGTTTTTCTATATTTTCGGCATTACTCCAACCTGTAAAGTCAAAGAATTCTTTCATCGGATCTTCGGGCTTGACTGCGAGTTCATCTTTTAAAATGATTTGCTGATTACAAATTTCTTCCGGATCTTCAGACAATAAAAAAGATACTGTAAAGAAAGCAAGAGAAAGCTCTTCTCCTTTTTTAAATGTAACATTTCCCATCTCTTCTTCTCCATATTTAATTGTATATGTAGACTCTTGCAGATAGTTTATCTCATTTATCGGCATTGCCGTTCCACCTTCAGCCATTAATGAAACAGGCTCTTCTTCCTCCCACTCTTCACCATCCAATGTCAGGGTAGAAACAACAGGGTAGAAAGGCTGATTACCGGTTACATTTCCTGTCAAAGTTCCATCCACAAAAATAGAACCTTGTTGATTATCCAATTGAAATTCCCCCTGAATAGTAAGACTACATCCTTCTTTAATCTCCAATGATTGATCCGGTTGAAGAGTCATATTGGAAGACAAAGAGACTTTTCCATATACATTACCCTTATTTCCTTCAAAAAGAATTCCTTTTGTTAATGTTGAGGTTACTTTATCGATGGAATTTACGGATAATAGTGCGTTATTGTTCAATTCAAAAGAATGAGATTCTTCAGCTTCATCCTCTTTTCCTTCGATAGAACCTGCTAGCATTAATGAACCTGAACTTTCTCCATCCGCAATTAAAGTCGCACCATTTGCAATAAGTATTTTAGCATCATCATCAGTTGAAGAACTCCATTGATTTATTCCCTCCCACGAAAGATGAACTTGGGATGCTGATTGTATTTCCAATGGTAAATCAGAGTTTATATTTACATTAATTAAATGGATAGAAACTGCATCGGTTGTGTTTACTACAATTTTATATGGAAATACTAGATTAACTTCTCCTTTTATAGTGATTTGTCCTTTCAGAACGACAAGTACATCATCTTCAAATTTATAATTATCTTCATCTCCTTCTATACTAAACATAAGTACCAAATGCAATGTACTATCCTTTTGGATACTATAATCCTGTAAAGTATTCCCATCCTCCAACTGTTTTCCTGCAAAAATCAATCGTTGTTGATCTGGCGGAATTCCTTCTTTATCCTGTATTTTAGCCTTAATATCTTCAATACGATCTGTAGGCTCTACTTCCAAAGTGATATGCTTTCCTGTCAATGTCTTTACAAAGATTTGCATAGCATACGAGTCTTCCGCATACGACAATCCAACAAATAATAGTAATAAAAAAAAGAGTTTGTTTTTCATAATGCAAAACTTGTGCCTGTGGTTCCCTCTTTAGGCTTGTAAAAAAATAAGGTGTGGGAACTATATAGCTTTATCCGATATTCAGGTCTTCGCACACCCATCCAATAGACAAAGCAATAGCTACCCACACCCATTTTATCATAGTTTACCAATCCTGATAATGCTATAACAAACAGGTTGAGTGCTATTGCTACCACCTTCATTGGATTAATCAAAGTTGCGAAGTTTGAATATCGAAGATAATTTCAATAACACCTTTCATATGTCCTCTTCATTTCCTCAACGCTATGAGTCTGAAGAATTGGTACAAATTTAGAAAAAGATTTGTATTTATGCAACTTCTCTTCCTATCATCATTCCTATACATCTCCCCAACTTCTATTTTTCAAAAACATCTACCATATCTACCACCCTCTCCCACTCGCTTTGTAAATAAAAGCCTCCAAGGGTGATGGTAGATAAAAAAGTATCCACCACTACCCTTGGAGGCGTTTATTTACAAGGCGTACAGAAAATTGTAGTAGATGTGGTAGATGTTTTAAAAAAATCAGTGTGAATATTTTATTCATTTACCAATAACGGGCACGAATGTCTTTAACCAGTTTCTTCAATACGAAATTGTGCATCCAATACAAATATGATTCTTTGCCATATTTCACAAAAGACTCTCTTTCCCAAAACAAAGCGGCAACAACGAAGCCGCACTCTCTGCCACCATCACTTCCTTCGTTCCGCAAAGCAACACCTTGACAGGCCGGCCATATCGCTGCTCCGTTTCCAGCAACACTTGCCGACAGGCACCGCAAGGCGAAATGCTCTCCACCTGCTTTCCGCCTGTTGCCGCAGCAATCGCCAAAGCCACAACAGGGATATCCGGATACTGATGCCCGGCATGAAATAAGGCTACCCGTTCGGCACACAAACCGGATGGATAAGCCGCATTCTCCTGATTACTTCCCGTCACAATCGTTCCGTCCGCCAACAAGACCGCCGCACCGACATGAAACTTTGAATAAGGAGCATACGAATGTTCCGTCGCTTTCAAGGCAGCACGCACCAATGGCTGTTCTTCATCCGAAACTTCGTTTAACGGATAAACTGCTATTTTTGTTTCCAGTCTGATTTCCTTCATACAATCAAAATATTACTGGAAACAAAGATAGTAAATTTGTATCTTTGCCAGATAATTTATCCATAAATCAATTTCAGTAGATGCAAACATCACTACTCACACCCGATAAAGACCCGATGGGCGCGGCAATCGCCGATTATTATGCAAATGGGAAAGCGACTAAACTTCGTGTATTCTCTTCTATGTTTGACGAAGATGAAATACCGGTCAAGCAGCTGTTTCGTTGCTTTGAAGAAATGCCGGCGACGGAACAGGAAGCCCTTCGTCTGAGTAGCGGAAAGATACTCGACGTCGGTGCCGGCAGCGGATGCCACTCACTTGCCTTGCAGGAAATGGGGAAAGAGGTGAAGGCCATCGACATCTCTCCACTCTCGGTCGACATCATGCAGAAGAGAGGAGTGAAAGATGCCAGCTTGCAGAACTTCTTCAGCGAGCAGTTCACAGGTTCGTTCGACACGATCCTATTATTGATGAACGGTTCGGGAATTGTAGGTAAGATCAGTAATCTTCCGGCTTTCTTTCATACACTGAAACGCCTGCTGGCACCGGGAGGCTGCCTGTTAATGGATTCTTCCGACCTGCGTTACCTGTTTGAAGACGAAGATGGCAATCTCGAAATAGATATGGAAGACGATTATTACGGCGAAGTAGATTTTCGCATGCAATATAAGAACATCAAAGGCGATCGGTTCGATTGGTTATACATAGATTTTCAAACGCTCAGCCTGCATGCCGCCAACAATGGGTTTAAAGCTGAAAAGATACAGGAAGGGGAACACTATGATTATCTGGCTAAAATTAGCAGCATATAAACCAGTATTTTATAGATTATTTAGAAGAATAATATATCCAGCTTCATTATCTTTGCGAAAATAAATACTTTAGAGAGCTCTTTTATGAAACTAACGATACGTATTTTTTGCCTTTTATTTTTCATTGCGACATTTGCGGAAGCAGCAACCCATAGGAAAATACCTTCCTACGAAAAATATATAAAGACATACAGCGCCCTGGCTGTGGAACAACAAAGACAATACCGGATCCCTGCCAGTATTACGCTTGCACAGGGATTGCTTGAATCCGGTGCCGGTCAAAGCGACCTGGCACGCCGTTCGAACAACCACTTCGGCATCAAATGTCACTCGGACTGGCGTGGCGGACGTGTATATCATGACGATGACCTGCGCGGAGAATGTTTCCGGAAGTACAAACGGGTGGAAGATTCGTATGAAGATCATTCCAAATTTCTGAAACGCTCGCGTTATGAATCATTGTTCCGTTTGAAGATCACCGATTACAAAGGCTGGGCGAGAGGTCTTCAGAAGTGTGGTTACGCCACCGACCGTGCTTATGCGAACAAATTAATCAAAGTTATTGAAGATTACGAGCTCTATCGTTACGATTCAGGAAAAATACAGAAACCGACACATCAGGAAAAGAAAAAACAAAAATATCCGTCAGTCAGCTACACAATCTACAAAACATTCGGATTGCTGTATGTCTATGCCAAAGAGAATGACAGCTTCGACCAAATAGCACGCAACCTGGACTTCAGCGTCAGAGAACTGAAAAAGTTCAATGAAGTGCCGGAAGACTTCCCGTTGCAGAAAGGTGATATCGTCTATTTGGAAAAGAAGAAGAAAAAGGCAGACAAACCTCATTACGACCATGTTGTACAAATCGGAGAATCCATGCACAGCATCGCACAGAAATACGGAATACAGATCAAGAGCCTGTATAAGATGAATAAAAAAGACAAAGATTACGTTCCTGAAGAAGGAGATGTGCTTAAACTTAGATAAGTAACATAAAAAAATAGTATCTTTGCAGCCAAATATGTAAAAACAATGAGTGACCAACGTTACAACCTTCGCGGTGTATCCGCTTCAAAAGAAGATGTTCACAATGCAATAAAGAACATCGACAAGGGTATATTCCCTAAAGCATTTTGTAAGATCATCCCCGATATATTAGGCGGTGATCCTGAATATTGCAACATTATGCATGCTGACGGAGCCGGAACGAAATCATCCCTGGCTTACATGTACTGGAAAGAAACCGGTGACCTGTCTGTATGGAAAGGTATTGCCCAGGATGCACTGATCATGAACATCGACGACTTGCTGTGTGTAGGCGCAGTAGACAATATACTTGTTTCTTCCACCATCGGACGTAATAAACTGTTGATCCCGGGAGAAGTAATCTCCGCCATCATCAACGGAACGGACGAACTGCTGGCCGAACTGCGCGAAATGGGCGTAGGCTGCTATGCAACCGGAGGCGAGACTGCCGATGTGGGCGATCTGGTTCGCACCATCATTGTAGACAGCACCGTAACCTGCCGCATGAAACGTGCGAATGTGGTTGACAACAGTAATATACAAGGTGGAGACGTAATTGTCGGCATGGCTTCTTACGGACAAGCCACCTACGAAAAAGAATATAACGGCGGAACCGGCAGCAACGGTCTGACCTCTGCACGCCACGACGTATTTGCCAAATATCTGGCAACAAAATATCCGGAAAGTTATGATGCAGCCGTTCCCGGCGAACTGGTTTATTCGGGCGGACTGAAACTGACCGACCAGATCGAAGAACTGGGTATCGATGCCGGTAAACTGGTGCTCTCTCCTACCCGCACATACGCTCCTGTGATCAAAGTGTTGCTGGACAAACTGCGTCCGCAGATCCACGGTATGGTACACTGCTCCGGCGGAGCACAAACCAAAGTGATGCACTTTGTAGAAAACAAACGTGTGACAAAGAACAACCTGTTCCCTGTCCCTCCTCTTTTCCGTATCATTCAGGAACAGAGCGGAACGGATTGGAGCGAAATGTATAAAGTGTTCAACATGGGTCACCGTATGGAAGTTTACCTGTCACCTGAACATGCTGAAGAAGTGATCAGCATTGCCAAGAGCTTCAACATCGATGCACAGGTAGTTGGCTTCGTGGAAGAAGCAGATAAAAACGAATTGATCATTGAAAGCGAAAAAGGTCGCTTCGTATATTAATCTGATAAATGGCCGATAATAGTTTATTAGGAAGACTGGACGGATTAGTGAGCCGTTTTGAAGAAGTCGGGACTCTGATCACCGACCCGGCAGTGATTGCCGATATGAAACGGTTTGTAAAGCTCAATAAAGAGTACCGCGATCTGGAGAAGATCGTGGCTACCCGTAGCGAATATGTCAATACATTAAATGGAATAAAAGAAGCACGCCAATTACTGGAAACGGAGCAGGACCCCGAAATGAGGGAGATTGCCCGTGAAGAACTGGATACGTGCAATGCCCGTATTCCGGAGCTGGAAGAGGAGATCAAGTTACTGCTTGTCCCCAGCGATCCGGAAGACGACAAGAATGCCATCGTTGAAATACGCGGCGGAACAGGAGGCGATGAAGCTGCCCTGTTTGCCGGCGACTTGTATCGTATGTATATGAAGTACTGCGAAACCAAAGGATGGAAAGTCGCCCTGTCGAGTTGCAGCGAAGGTTCATCGGGCGGATATAAGGAAATAATCTTTACCGTCAGCGGTGAAAAAGCATACGGTACGCTTAAATATGAATCGGGTGTACACCGCGTTCAGCGCGTGCCCAGCACAGAGACACAGGGACGTGTACACACTTCAGCAGCCACCGTGGCCGTGCTCCCCGAAGCAGACGAGTTTGATGTTGAAATTAATGAAGGTGAAATTAAATGGGATACTTTCCGCTCGGGAGGTGCCGGCGGCCAGAATGTGAATAAGGTTGAATCAGGCGTGCGCTTGCGTTATGTCTGGAAAAACCCGAACACCGGCGTGAGCGAAGAGATCCTGATCGAATGTACGGAGACGCGTGACCAGCCGAAAAACAAGGAACGCGCGCTCACCCGCCTGCGTTCTTTTATCTATGACAAAGAACATCAGAAATACCTGGACGACATTGCCAACAAACGCAAGACAATGGTTTCGTCGGGCGATAGATCCGCGAAGATCCGGACATACAACTATCCGCAAGGACGTATCACCGATCATCGTATCAACTACACAATTTATAACTTATCTGCTTTCATGGATGGCGATATACAATCCTGCATCGACCAACTGACCGTTGCCGAAAATGCAGAACGTCTGAAAGAGGCCGAACTATAACAGTTTCACTATTTGACACAAGACAAGATGAACAAGCAACAATTATTCGAGAACATCAAAAAGAAACAATCTTTCCTTTGCGTTGGATTGGATACCGATATAAAGAAAATCCCGCAGCATTTACTTTCTGAAGAAGATCCGATCTTCACTTTCAACAAAGCGATTATAGATGCTACAGCCGACTATTGCGTAGCTTACAAACCCAATCTGGCTTTCTACGAAAGTCTGGGTGTGAAAGGAATGCTTGCATTTGAAAAGACAGTCACTTACCTGCGTGAGAATTATCCGGACCAGTTCATTATTGCTGACGCGAAACGTGGCGACATCGGTAACACTTCCGAGATGTATGCCCGCTCTTTCTTCGATCATATCAAAGTTGATGCCGTAACAGTAGCACCTTATATGGGTGAAGATAGCGTGAAACCGTTCCTGATCTATCCGGAAGCATGGGTGATCCTGCTGGCTCTGACATCCAACAAGGGGTCACTGGATTTCCAAATGACAGAAGATGCCAACGGCGAACGTCTGTTTGAAAAAGTATTGAAGAAATCGCAGGATTGGGCTACCGACGAACAGATGATGTACGTTGTCGGCGCGACACAGGGAAAAATGTTCCTGGATATCCGCAAACATGCCCCCAACCATTTCCTTTTAGTACCGGGTGTCGGTGCACAGGGAGGCAGTCTGCAGGAAGTTGCCCAGTACGGAATGAACGATCAGTGCGGTTTGCTTGTTAATTCTTCACGTGCGATCATTTACGTAGATAAATCAGAAAAATTCGCATCATTTGCCCGTGAAGCAGCACAGGCTGTACAGCGTGAAATGGCAGGATATCTGCATGATAAGGGAATTATTCCCTGCAAAGCATAGGCTATCCCAATAATTTTCACCATTTTTGCAAACTGCTTTGTTCTTAGTGGAGCAGTCTCAATTCAAATACAATATAACAAAATAAGTAATGGAGTTATCAGCCCAACAAATAGCGGACTTTCTTGGCGGAACCGTTGATGGCAACCCTGAAGTGAAAGTCAGCAACTTCTCAAAAATAGAAGAAGGACAACCCGGAACACTGACGTTCCTGGCAAATCCTAAGTACGAACATTATATCTATAATACAGAAGCGAGCATTGTTCTGGTGAATAACGACTTTTCTCCGGCTGAACAAGTTACCGCTACTTTAGTAAAAGTAGAAAATGCTTATTCTGCTCTTGCCATGTTACTCAACCTGGTAGAACAGTCCAAACCTAAAAAGACCGGAGTTTCTTCAACCGCGTTCATCGCAGCCTCTGCCACACTGGGAGACGATTGCTTTGTCGGCAATTTTGCCTATATCGGCGAAAATGTCCGGCTGGGGAAGAACTGCCTGATATATCCTAACACATATATCGGTGATAACGTGACTATCGGAGATAACTGCATTCTTTATCCGCACACGACCATCTACAACGGATGTAAGATCGGTAATAACTGTATCCTGCATGCCGGTTCGGTAATTGGTTCGGACGGATTCGGGTTTGCTCCCGAAGGAGAAAATTACAAGAAGATCCCGCAGTTGGGAAATGTCGTGCTGGAAGACAATGTTGAAGTTGGTGCCAACACGACGATCGACCGTGCCGTAATGGGTTCTACCATCATTCACAAAGGCGTGAAGCTGGATAATCTGGTACAAATCGCCCACAATGTGGAAGTCGGAGAAAATACGGTAATGGCAGCCCAGGTCGGCATCGCCGGTTCTGTCAAGATCGGCAGTCATTGTATGTTCGGCGGGCAGGTAGGCCTGGCAGGACATATCCATATCGCCGACCATGTGGTATTCGGTGCACAGGCGGGTGTGATCAGCGACATTAAGGAAGCAAAGACCGTACTGGGTGCTCCTGCCATCGATGCGAAAAACTTCATGCGTTCGAGTGCCATATTCAACCGTCTGCCGGATATGTATCGCACCATGGGACAGTTACAACGCGAGATCGAACAATTAAAGAAAGAAATTAATAAATAATTATATACGTATGCAGAAACAAAAGACGCTAGCCAAGAGTTTCTCGATGCAAGGCAAAGGCTTGCATACCGGACTGGACATTCAGATTACGTTCAACCCGGCACCAGAAAACCACGGATACAAAATTAAACGTGTTGACCTGGAAGGAGAACCTGTTATCGATGCATTGGCAGAAAACGTGGCCAGCACACAAAGAGGTACCGTTCTGTCAAAGAACGGCATTCAGATCAGCACTGTTGAACATGCTATGGCAGCCTTATATGCCTATGAGATCGACAACTGCCTGATTGAAGTGAACGCTCCGGAATTTCCGATCCTGGACGGCAGCTCACGCTTCTTCTCAGAAGAAATCCGGACAGCAGGAATCGTTGAACAAAACGCTCCGAAAGACTTCTATATTGTAAAGCATAAAATCGAAGTAAAAGACGAAGAAACTGGTTCTTCGCTGATCATCCTTCCGGATGAAAAGTTCAGCGTAAATGTTCTGATCTCTTTCAATTCTCCGGTATTGTCAAACCAGTTCGCTACATTGAACGATCTGAGCGAATTTCCGGAAGAAATTGCAGCTTCCCGCACATTCGTATTTGTACGCGAAGTGGAAATGCTTCGCCAGAACAACCTTATCAAAGGAGGTGACCTGGACAACGCGATTGTTATCTATGACCAAAAGATGCCGCAGGAAACACTGGACAAGCTGGCAGACGAAGTAGGTATTCCTCACAAAGATGTACACGAACTGGGTTATATCAACAATAAACCGCTGGTGTTCGACAACGAGCCTGCCCGTCACAAACTGATCGACGTACTCGGCGACCTGGCACTGATCGGCAAACCTATCCGCGGACGTATCATCGCAACCCGTCCGGGTCACAAGATCAACAACCAACTGGCCCGCATGATCCGCAAGGACATCAAGCTGAACGAGGTACAGGCTCCGGTTTACGATCCGAACGCGGAACCGATTATGGATATCAACCGCATCCGCGAACTACTTCCCCACCGTTACCCGTTCCTGCTGGTCGACAAGATCATCGAGATCGGCGGCAACTACATTGTCGGAGTAAAAAATATCACTACAAACGAACCGTTCTTTACCGGACACTTCCCGCAGGAACCTGTTACACCGGGTGTATTGCTGGTTGAAGCAATGGCACAGACAGGAGGTTTGCTCGTTCTGAATTCAGTAGACGAGCCGGAACGTTATTCGACTTACTTCATGAAAATCGACGGCGTGAAATTCCGTCAGAAAGTAGTTCCCGGAGATACGCTGATCCTGCGTTTGGAACTGCTGGCTCCTATCCGTCGCGGTATTTCAACGATGAAAGGTTACATCTTCGTAGGCGACAAGCTGGTTTGCGAAGCCGAATTTATGGCTCAGATCATTAAAAACAAATAATATAAAGAAGGCAATGAATCAATCCCCTTTAGCAGTCGTTCATCCCGAAGCAAAGATCGGTGAGAATGTAACGATAGATCCTTTTGCAGTAATTGAAAAGGATGTAGTAATAGGCGACAATTGTCATATATATTCACATGCAGTCATTCTCAACGGGGCACGGATCGGAAACAACTGTTCCATTTTCCCGGGAGCTGTAATTGCCGGTATTCCACAAGACTTGAAGTTCAACGGAGAACAGACAACCGCAGAAGTCGGAAACAATACGACGATCCGCGAATGTGTTACGATCAACCGCGGAACAGCTTCAAAGGGAAAAACCGTTGTCGGAAACGATTGCCTGATCATGGCATATTCCCATATTGCACACGACTGCGTACTGAAAGATCATATCATCATCGGGAATGCTTCCCAGATAGCCGGAGAAGTGGAGATTGACGATTTTGCTATTGTCAGCGGCGGCAGTCTGGTTCACCAGTTTACCCGCATATCGAAACATGTGATGGTTCAGGGTGGTTCACGTATCGGTAAAGATATTCCTCCTTATACACTGATCGGCCGCGATCCGATCGTTTACTGCGGTATCAATATCGTAGGATTACGCCGTCGCGGATTCACCAATCAACAAGTGTTCCTGATCCAAGATATCTACCGCACATTATACACCCGCGGTCTGAACAATACGGAAGCGCTGAAAGCGATCGAAACCGAATACGAACCCAGCATGGAAAGAGACTTGATACTCAACTTTATAAAAACTTCCGAACGTGGTATCGTCAGAGGTTCCATCGATGAGTAAACGGTAAGAAATACAAACTATTTCAAAAGGCTGTCAGCTTCTTTCAGGACTGACAGCCTTTTGTATTTATTTACTTCATGTAATACGCCTCTTTTTTTAGACTGTTATATATGGGTATTGATATTTTTTACTACTTTTGAACCAACAAAAAACTAAAAAGACTATGGTATTCAGATTCCTCATTCTATCAGATGAAGTAGATGACTTCAAACGCGAAATCAAGATTGATGCGGAAGCAACTTTCCTTGACCTGCACGATGCCATCCTGAACTCGGTTGGCTACACAAAAGATCAAATGTGCTCTTTCTTTATTTGTGACGACGATTGGAGTAAAAATACAGAAATTACATTAGTAGAAATGGACACCACTTCGGAAGTGGATAACTATATAATGGAGGAAACTCGCCTGGAAGAGTTGCTTGAAGACGAACACCAAAAACTTATGTTCGTTTTCGACTACATGACTGAACGCGCTTTCTTCATGGAACTCCGTGAGATCGAGCCGGGTAAGGATCTCGATAAAGCTGTCATCAGCAAATCGATCGGCCTCCCTCCTGCTCAGACAGTCGACTTCGACCAGTTCGAAGCCAAGAACACGAGTACAGAAATCGGAGAAGATTTCTACGGAGATTCAGAATACGACATCGATGAACTGGATAAGGAAGGTTTCGAAGGCTTAGGCGACGGACCGATGGATAACCCGTACGACGACGAGCGTTTTTAATAGATGAACTCCCTTGTCATATTACTCGGGCCGACAGGAGTCGGAAAAACCGAATTGAGCCTGCGTGTGGCAGAACATTTCGGTTCTCCTATTATTTCATCCGACTCCCGTCAGCTCTATAAAGACCTGCCTATCGGTACTGCCGCTCCTACTCCGGAGCAAATGGCAAGAGTCAGACATTACATGGTCGGAACGTTGAACCTGACCGATTATTACAGTGCCAGCAACTTTGAAGAAGACGTTATTTCCCTTTTAAATACACTTCACCAGACAACCCCGACAGTGGTTATGACCGGTGGTTCCATGATGTACATCGATGCCGTATGTAAAGGGATCGATGATATTCCGACTGTCACTCCCGCGATACGGGAAGAAATTTATACCCAGTTCGAGCATGAAGGATTGGAAAATATTCTGCAGGAATTAAAAGAAGCAGACCCAGTGCATTATGGAGAAGTAGACCGGATGAACTACAAACGGGTTATCCATGCGGTCGAGATTTGCCGTATGACGGGAAAGCCGTATTCTTCTTTTCGCACAAACAGCAAAAAAGAACGTCCGTTCCGGATCATCAAAATAGGATTGACACGTGATCGTGAAGAGTTATACGACCGCATTAACTACCGTGTCGACCAGATGATGACAGACGGTTTACTGGAAGAGGCCCGCAAAGTATATCCTTTCCGTCATTTAAATTCTCTTAATACCGTCGGTTACAAAGAATTATTCAATTATTTTGACGGCGAATGGTCGCTTGACCTGGCCATCGAAAAAATCAAACGCAACTCCCGCGTCTATGCCCGCAAGCAAATGACCTGGTTCAAGCGCGACGAAGAGATTGAATGGTTCCATCCGGAACAGGAAACAGAGATTATAAACTTCATTGAAGAGACAATATCTTCGTCTCATAATTTGTAAAAGTCAGAAGACTTCACTAAGCACTCCAAAATTACTTATTAAGTAAGCCTCAACTTACTCACCGAGTAACCTCTGAGCTACTTACTAAGTAGACTTTGATTTACTTATCGAGTAAGTCAGAGTTTACTTAGTAAGTAGGTTTAACAATCAATTTCTTTGAAAAGAAAGATTTTGATGCAGTACATCCTTAATACTTAAATATTTTTCTTTACTTTTGTAATAATTCCAAGTAGCAACCAAGCGTGGCTTCGAACGGAAGGACATATTAGAAAGCGAAAAGCGTTTACGATATTATTCCTAATTCAGAAAATCGCCAATTTTCAATCACAGAGGAATAATAGACAATGAATGCTTGCGCTCTGTTTGTATACTTATTTGTTATAGGATAAGATTTATACATTATAGAGCGCGGGCTGTTGTTTTATTATCTCTGTGATGGGTGTTTGGCGATACCTCTGAATTGGATAATTGAATGACAGTTCCCGCGCTTTTCTTATTATGAAATTCTTAGATAGTACCAACCGGAGGGAACAGGGTGGCGTAGATAGGGTTATGAAAAGATTAATGATTTTATTTTTGTTGTTTATTTCTACTTGTTTTATTGGAAAGGGACAAGACTCCAAACCTATTTTGAATATTCATGTAGCAGAAGCTGGTACATTAGATCAAATATCTGTTACAGTGCCTCCTTGTATTGATACGGGAGGATCGTCTTTCATGTGTAAGTTAGATGTAAAAATAACAGGAGAGTTAAATGAGAAAGATTTCCGAACTCTCTCCCAATTATTAGAACACAAATGGTTTGATCTTGATTTATCAGAAGTAAATTTAACAGAAATACCTCGAAAAGCCTTTATGATTAAGGGTGGAACAAATGAAGGGAGTACTGTTTGCGATGCATGGGTACAAAAAATAACACTACCATCCACACTAATTAAAATAAACGATTTAGCTTTTGCCAAGTGTGAATATTTAAAAGAGGTAGATTTATCTAAATGTACAAAATTAAACTATGTGGGATATATGGCTTTTGGGAGTTGTGAAAATTTATTGTCTATAGATTTGAGTAATTGTACAGAATTAAAAATTTTAGGCAATAATGCAGGTTCTATTGGACCTTTTAATGAATGTAAAAGACTAAAACAAATGATATTACCTCCAAATTTAGAAATCATAGACAGTGACACATTTCGCTCTTGTGATTTAGAAGAAATAGAAATGCCCTCTTCTGTAAAACAAATTAAATCGGGGGCTTTTGACATATATAATTTAAGAGAAATAAAAATGTATTCATATGAACCTCCTGTAATATCCCAAAATACATTTACCTCAGAGATTACAAAGAATGCAACTCTTAAAGTTCCTTCCGGTCAATCATCTAAATATAAAGAAGCTGAACATTGGAAAGAATTTTTATCAATAGAGGAATACAATCCCAATGGTGGAGATCTTATTCATCACTCAATACAAGTTTCTTATAATGAAGGATCTGTAAAACTTAATGATAACTATATAGAAAATGGATCTTCCGTCTCTGTTACAGACCAAACTGATATTCGACTATTAATCCAACCTAAAACGAATTATCACTTAAAACAAGTAATGGTAAATGATAAAGATATGACAGGGCAAGTAAAAGATAAATTGTTAACGCTACTTTCAGTGTCTTGTGATCAAATAATAACAATCACTTTTGAATTAAATATTTATACTGTACAAGTTTTTTATAATAATGAAGGTGGAACGGTAAAGGTGAATGATGATATTGTTACTTCCGGTCTTCCGTCTTCGGTCACAGCATTAACTAACGTAGAAGTAGCAATAACTCCTAAAACCGGTTACCATATTGAAAAAGTTTTACGGCTCTATACAGATGTAACCAATCAATTAGCAAATAATATACTCACTATCTCATCTATTTCTGCCAATACAGAACTCACAGTCAGATTTGAACAAGACGCTCCAATAAATCATACAGTAAAAGTATCTTATAACGAAGGTGGAAAGGTCAAAATAAATAATACCCTTGTAACTAACGGTGCACCTATTCCTTTTGACGATAAAGCAGATATTCAATTATCAATCATACCCGATACAGATTATCACCTAGAGCAAGTAATAGTCGGGAGTACTGATATGACCCAAGAGGTTAAAAACAATCTGTTACTACTCTCTGCCATATCCGAAGACAAGGATATTAAAATCACTTTTAAAAAGAATGTACCGGCAAGTTATACTTTTAGAGTCCAATATCTTGGATCGGGAAATGGAACTATCAAAGTAGATGGAGAAGTTGCACGAAATGGATTAATTAAAACCATTCCTGCTAATTCTAAAATAGAAATAGAATTATTACCAGATGAAGGCTATTATATTGCCCGTGCAAAAGTTGGTACTACAGATATAACAAATCAGTTAATAAACAACAGATATACAATCCCCTATCTTTCAAGCGATTCGTACATCTCTGTCACTTTTGAAAAAATACCGACATATTATTTAAATATAAAAATGGAAGGAGGATACAGTGATATTAAAATAGATGATCAACTCGTAACCAATTCCACCCAAGTTACAGGTATAAAAGAAAGTTGTTCGCTTTATTTTAAACCCAGTATATATTATAACATAAAAAATGTAACTTTGGGTGAGACAAATATCACAAATCAAATAAAAGACGGGAGGTATAAAATAGAATCAATTAATTCTGACCTTACGCTAAAAATTGAATATATCCGGAAGCAATACACATTATCTGTAAACATTCAAGGTGCAGATAAAATTCAAATAAATGGAGAAGATATAACAAATGGAAGCTCAATCACCACAAACTCCGGATATAATCGCATTGATATATCTTCTGAATATTATTTAATAAAACAAGTTTTGTTAGATAATGAAATTATAAAAAAAGGACCTAGTGGTTATATAGAAATAAGCATGGATAGTGATAAGAAATTAACTATTATTGCAGAACTACGAGAAAAAAGAGAAGTCTCTCTGACATCAGAAGAACCAGGGACATTGGCATCACATCTTTCTGAGGAAGACATGAAAATGGTGACAGATCTCAATATAAGTGGAGAAATAGATCAAAGAGATTTTCTTGTATTGAACCAAATGCAATCTTTATATAAATTGAATTTGATAGTAACAATAAGAGAATACAATAATTATCCAGCTAACACAATACCAGAAAATGCTTTTCATAATAATAAAACCATAAAAATGATTGATCTTTCTAATTCAATAGAAGCTATAGGAAAACAAGCATTTTGGGGTTCAGTAATATCTCATATTAAAAAATACGATGAAAACTTGACAAAAATAGGAGAAGAAGCATTTAAAGATTGCCAGTATCTCATTACTATACCTTCTACTTATAATGTCCCTGTTATAGAAAAAAGTACTTTTGAGAATTGCTCTAGTTTATCGGCTTTACCTTCTTTATACAATTTAATAGAGGTGAAAGAATCGGCATTTAGAAATTGTAAGAACCTGTCTGTAGATTTAGGATCATCTTTAGAGCGTATAGGCAACTATGCTTTTGAAAATGTGAAAGAAATAAATACATTTCCTGTTTTTCAAGGTGAAGCAAAGTTATCATATATAGGTATAGATGCTTTTAAAGGAACTCAAAATAACCGTTTTGACTTTAGTAACTACCCATATTTACAAGAACTACCAAATTTCGAGGGAAGTTCTAATTTAAACCATATAACATTCCCTCCGAACGTAAAAGAAGTTCCTGCCAATACATTTAAAGGTTGTACCTCTTTACAAGAGGTGTACATGAATAATAAAATAGAACGTATCGCAGAAAATGCTTTTTGCGATAGTAACGGTATTTCTTATTTATATGTTCCCGTAAATAACACACCGGAAATTTCCACAAATAGTTTTAGTGAATTCTGTTATATTAAT
This sequence comes from Parabacteroides chongii, assembly GCF_029581355.1. Lineage (NCBI taxonomy): Bacteria > Pseudomonadati > Bacteroidota > Bacteroidia > Bacteroidales > Tannerellaceae > Parabacteroides > Parabacteroides chongii. The sequence goes on from NZ_CP120849.1 coordinate 92,207, forward strand.
GCTGCACTCATAGTACCGACTGACTACATGTATTTCTATCGCCACCATGCAGTTTGGAGTAAGTTCACTGAGATAAAACATTTAGGGAATGATTCCCATAGGCAAATTAGTGCAACTATTTCGGAGGGAGGACATGTTTTGTCAAAAGCGGAAGAGGATATGTATCCTAATAACACTTTTGATACTGGTAGTTACAATTCTATTTCATACCCAACATCTTCACGTGTAGAGTTTATAGTTGAAATAGACAAAGGATATTCTATCGAATCCATTATCCTAAACGGAGAAGATATTACAAATACAATGGATAACAATAATAAATTCATCATTCCAAATCTAATGGTTGATTCTCACCTGGAGGTCAAATTCAAAAAAGAAGAAGATCCAACTGGCACAGAAACTATACATATCAATAAGCGTATTTATCTTTCCGGTTCTAACCAACTGGTATTTTCCGATTTCAAAATCGGTACTCATGCCATTGTGTTTGATGCCAGCGGACGTATGATTAAACAAATAACAATACGCAATAACATGGAAAGAATCGATTTACCAGGTAGAGGTATTTATTTTGTACGAGTGGAAAATAAATCGACCAAAATCATTCTATAGCTTATAATTTTTCTAATCTCTCTAATAAAAAAAGCAGCCTGTATGTTTACGATCAAAAACATACAGGCTGCTTTTTTCTATAGCTCATAGTCTATACATTATATACTATTTCATAAACACAAAATACACCGCCAGTACCAGACAGACACAAGCCGCCAGATGGTTCCAGTGAAAAGACTCTCCTTTAAATGCAGTGGCACTAAAGATGACGAAGACAATCAGAGTTATAATCTCCTGAATTACTTTTAATTGCATCAAAGTAAACGGACCACCATTGTCTCTGAAACCGATCCTGTTCGCCGGTACCTGCAGGCAATATTCTGCCAAAGCCAATATCCAGCTAAATAAGATCACACCGATAAGAGGCAAATGAGCAAACCAACTGAATTGCTGCTTCATCTTCAAATGACCGTACCAGGCACAAATCATAAAAATATTGGAACCGATCAATAATAGTATTGTATATAACCCTTTCATTTCTTATTTGTTTTTTGAGGTAGATAATCCGTTTGTATATTCGACATGCTGTTCCAAATGCTGTAACGCGCCTCCGGGTTGATAGCCTCCAACCGTGCCAGCACCTCTTTCATATCCGAACGGCTGGAACCCGATTCATAAGGACAGTTCTTGATCTGTTTACGATATCCCTGCCACTCCGCAATACGGATCAGCTCTTTTTCTTCAACCAGGCACATCGGACGAATGATCTCCATATCGAATTTATCCATCTTCAAACGCGGAGGCATCGTCCCGATCGCCCCCTGATGCGTCATGTTCATCAGCAACGTTTCGATGATATCATCCTGATGATGTCCCAAAGCAATCTTGTTACAATTGTGCTTTTTCGCAATATCGAACAAAGCTTTCCGGCGTGTCCAGGAACAAAGGAAACAAGGAGATTTGCGCGTATCGGTAGAAGCATCGAAACTCGTTTCATGAACGACAAAAGGCAATTCATGTTCGTCGGCACAACTTTTCAGATACTCCATATCCGAGCTGTAAGGAATGTTCGTCATGACAATATGCGCCACAACCACCTCAAAACGAGGATGATATATCTTGGAACGCCGTCCCAACAGATCGACAAGAGCCAACGAATCCTTTCCGCCCGACAATCCGATCAGGATACGATCGCCGTTGGCTATCAGGCCATATTCGTAAATAGCCTTTTTCACCTTCTCTTCCACTTTCCTGAACAGGAGCTCTTCTGCAGTCAACTTTGCCATCTCTATTCTTAAATCGGGCACAAAAATAGATATTTATCCAATGAATTGTATGCTTAACTAAAAATATTATTATCTTTGAATCAGTATAATTATATTATAATAAGAGACATGAGCCGGTTATCTAAGAAACTGTTTTACACAATTGGAATTACATTACTTTGCTGCAGCCTGCAAGCACAGAGCCTGGACCAGGCAAAAAAACTATATAATGAAGGTCAATACGCCGAAGCGAAGCCTGCCTTTGAGAAACTGGTGAAACAAGCTCCCAGTAACTCCTCCTATAATCTTTGGTATGGTGTCTGTTGCTATGAGACCGGAGATATTACCGGTGCGGAAAAATATCTGAAAGTAGCAGTCAAACGCAAAGTGCAGGATGCTTACCGTTACCTGGCAGACGTTTATTATCAGACTTACCGTTTCGATGAAGCAGCCGAAATGCTGGAAGATTACATCGACCTGCTGACGAAAAAGAAACAAGATACACAAGCATTCGAAGACAAACTCAGCCTGGCTGAGAATGCCCACCGAATGATGGAAAAAACAGAAAATGTTCAAATCATAGACAGCATTGTTGTCGACAAAGAGGATTTCCTGACAGCCTATACGTTAAGCGAAGAAAGCGGAACACTGGCATCTTTCAAAGACTTCTTTCAAACAAACGAGCCTGTCACCTCCTCTGTGTATATGAACCAGAAAGGCGACAAGATCTATTATGCCCATGCTACGGACAACGACCGCTACTGTCTTTTCACCCAGTCCAAACTGATCGACAAATGGGGAGACGAGAAACAGTTGCCTATGAACATCAACAGCAACGAAGACGACAACTATCCTTTTGTCCTGTCGGATGGCGTTACGATCTATTATGCTTCCAAAGGGAACGGATCGCTCGGAGGGTATGACTTATTCGTGACCCGTTATAATATCAACTCGGACACTTATCTGGCTCCGGAACAGTTGAGCATGCCTTTCAACTCACCATTTAACGATTACATGATGGTGTATGATGAAACGAAAGAATTGGGATGGTTCGCTTCAGACCGCTTCCAGCCGGAAGACAAAGTTTGCGTCTACCTGTTCATTCCTAACAACGAACACAGCCGCGTGGAAAATGAAGACATCGAAGTGAAACGTGCCCGTGCCGCCATTACCTCCATTCAGGAGTCCTGGAAACCTGGAAGCGACTACAGCAACCTGGTGGAACTGGCTCATAAGGAAATCCCTTACGGAGAAGCAAAAATCGAAAAAGACTTCGAATTCGTGATAAACAACAGTTTGGTTTATTATAAGCTAGATGAAATAAAAAGTCCCGAAGCGAAAAGCTATTACGAAAAAGTTGTTTCGCTGAACAAACAGATAAAAGAACTGAATGAAAAGCTGGCTGACCTCAGAGCATCTTATTCTTCCGGGAATAGTGCAAAAAAGGAACAGCTTAAACCTACAATTCTCGAGGCTGAAGAGCAATTGAACAATCTGCTCAGTCAACCTGACGAATTGGAAAAGAAAGCCCGTAACACGGAGATTAATTATTTAAAGAGTAACAGATAACACAACCACAACTATTATGATCTGGGAAATAACCATTATTGTTTTCTTAATGCTGGTAGCCATCGTGCTTATCCTGCTGGAAATATTTTTACTGCCGGGTATAACGATTGCCGGAATCGGAGGATTCCTTTTTGCTGCCGCAGGTGTCATTTACGCTTATTCGGTGGGAGAAATGGCAGGACACATCACTTTATTCCTGTCATTAGTGACTTTCGGTGGTGCATTTGTATGGTTATTGCGTTCCCGATCGTTTCACAGGGTAGCCCTGAAAACGGATGTTGACTCGAAGCTGACTTCCAGCCGCGACCTGGGTATCGAACCCGGCGACGAAGGAGTCACACTTTCCCGCCTTGCCCCTATCGGCAAAGCGCGTATCATGGGTGTCACAGTCGAAGCCAAGTCGATGGACGAACTGATAGACGAAAATACGCCGATTAAAGTCGTTCGTGTCGACAGTTACAACATTTTGGTAAAGAAAGTAGAACAAACAGATATTCACGCTTAATTATATTTATATGGAAGAATTGAACTATTTGCCTTTTATCCTACTGGGTGCAGCGGTCTTGCTGCTGGCAATTTTCTTTTACTATGTGCCGTTCCTGCTGTGGATCTCGGCCAAAGTTTCGGGTGTAAACATTTCACTGATACAGCTGTTCCTGATGCGTATCCGTAATGTACCTCCTTATGTTATCGCCCGTGCTATGATCGAAGCGCACAAAGCTGGTCTTAAAACGTTGACTCGTGATGAACTGGAAGCGCATTACCTGGCAGGTGGACATGTTGAGAAAGTGGTTCACGCGCTGGTGTCTGCTTCTAAAGCAAACATCGACCTGCCTTTCCAGATGGCTACTGCTATCGACCTGGCCGGCCGTGATGTATTCGAAGCCGTTCAGATGTCGGTTAACCCGAAAGTGATCGACACACCTCCTGTGACTGCCGTTGCGAAAGATGGTATCCAGCTGATAGCCAAAGCCCGTGTTACCGTTCGCGCCAATATCAAGCAGTTGGTGGGTGGTGCCGGTGAAGAAACGATCCTGGCCCGTGTCGGTGAAGGTATCGTATCATCGATCGGTTCGTCGGAAAGTCATAAGACCGTATTGGAAAATCCGGACTCTATCTCTAAACTGGTATTACGTAAAGGATTGGATGCCGGTACAGCATTCGAAATCTTGTCTATCGACATCGCGGATATCGATATAGGTAAGAATATCGGTGCCTTCCTGCAGATGGACCAGGCACAGGCTGATAAAAATATCGCCCAGGCTAAGGCAGAGGAACGTCGTGCAATGGCTGTTGCCCTTGAACAGGAAATGAAAGCCAAAGCCCAGGAAGCCCGTGCGAAGGTGATCGAAGCAGAAGCAGAAGTACCAAAAGCAATGGCTGAAGCTTTCCGTTCAGGAAATCTGGGTATCATGGATTATTATAAAATGAAGAACATCGACGCAGACACTTCTATGCGCGAAGCCATAGCAAAGCCTGCCAATGCTCCTTCAAAACCGCTTAAAGACTAAAAAGATGAGAGTTATTCCCGAATCCGAATTAATCATAAATGCAGATGGAAGCGCTTTCCATCTGCATCTTAAGCCGGAACAGCTGGCAGACAAAGTGATCCTGGTCGGTGATCCTGACAGGGTTTCAACCGTTGCTTCTTACTTCGACACACAAGAGTGCGAGGTTTCCAGCCGGGAGTTTCATACCATCACAGGAACCTATAAAGGGAAACGTCTTACCGTTGTTTCCCACGGTATCGGTACAGACAATATAGATATCGTACTGAACGAACTGGATGCACTGGCAAACATCGACTTTGCAACACGCACGGTAAAGCCGGCATTCAAACAGTTAACCTTGGTGCGCGTTGGGACGTCGGGAGGTCTTCAGCCATTCGTTCCTGTGGGTACTTATGTGGCTGCGGAGAAGTCTATCGGTTTCGACGGGGTTATTTATTTCTACGCAGATACCGAACGTGTCAGGGATACAGCCTTTGAAGCTGCATTGAAAGAACAGCTGGACTGGAAGCTGTCCGGTCTTTCCCCTTATGTCGTTTCAGCCGATCATTCGCTGATAGAACAGATCACCCGCGACGATATCATTCGTGGTGTTACAATTGCAGCCAACGGCTTTTACGGTCCGCAGGGACGTGAGTTGCGTCTGCCGCTTGCCGATCCCAAGTTGAATGAAAAGATTGAAGCTTTCAATTACAACGGACAGCAAATCACCAATTTCGAAATGGAAAGTTCTTCCCTTGCCGGCCTCGCCGCCCTAATGGGACACCGCGCTATGACAGTCTGCTGTATCATAGCTGGCCGTGTGGATAAGAATATGAATACAAACTATAAAGGTTCTTTAACCGGACTGATAGAAACGGTATTGGAACGTATTTGATCCATCAGTCACAACTATTTATCTAAGCGAAAGACGAACGGTATAATTCCGTTTCTTTCGCTTTCTTTATTTGTAACAAACATAAAACAGCTTACGACTGTTTATATAATATAATGTAAAGAATATCATGGAACGGGAGAAAACAATCATTGATACGTTGGAATGGGGTAAAGAGATTTCCAACCGGGAGGAGAAAGAAAAGGTTGCCGATAAGATAGCCTCTATGGTAACAGACAATGATATTATCGGTATAGGCTCAGGATCGACTGCTTATCTGGCCCTGTTGAAGATTGCCGAACGTATCCGGAATGAGCGACTTCATATCCGGGCAATCCCGACTTCCCAAGAAATAAAAATGACCTGTGCTAAACTCGGCATACCTTTGACAAGCCTTCTGGAGCACAAACCGAACTGGACTTTCGACGGGGCAGACGAAATAGACTTCAATCACAATATGATAAAAGGACGCGGTGGTGCCATGTTCAAAGAAAAACTGCTGATCAGTTCCAGTCCGCGGACATTTATTATTGCAGACTCCTCCAAGATGGTTTCGAAATTAGGCTCCCGCTTCCCGGTACCGGTAGAGATATTTCCGGATGCGTTGATCCATGTAGATCAGGCATTACGGTCGTTAAGTCCGGTAGAAATAAAACTCCGGATGGCACAAGGCAAAGACGGTCCGGTCATCACCGAAAACGGCAATCTGATACTCGATGTCCGCTTCGACAATATCCCGGACAACCTGGAAAATGCGATCAAATCCATTACCGGAGTGATAGAAAGCGGGCTTTTCATGCATTATGAAGTTCAGATATTAAGTAGCGAGAAACTATAAGCCAGAGTGATCATCTTCCTTTATTCGCCTCGATGAACTCTTTCGGAGTACAACCATTCTTTTTCAGAAAAGCACGGTAAAAGCTCGTACGGTTAGAAAAGCCTGATTTGAAGACAATCTCATGAATCGTGCATTTAGACTTCAATAGTAAGTTTTCTGCCACCGCGAGTTTTCCGTCATATATAATTTCCTGTAGGCCTTTATCGGTTACCTCTTTTAATTTACGATATAGGCTACGCACGCTCATTCCTAATTCATTGGCGATAAAATCAGGAGACAGCTTCTCGTTCTGTATGTTTTTATTGATAATCGCATGTATTTTCTTTAAAAACTTCCGGTCTTCCGCATGTTGCAGTTTACCCATATCCAATTCATAAGCGCTTAACGGAGAGGCGAAGTAATCTTTCAAATCTTCCTTACGATTCAGATGGCCTCTTATCGTCGTCTTAAGATATTCACTGTCAAAAGGCTTCGTGATATAGAACTCTGCTCCCGCCTGAATCGCTTCTGTCTGTATCTTAATATCGTGTACGGCAGAGATTATGATCAAAGGGATATGGGAGGTACTTTTATCCGACTTCAACAAGGCAGCCAGCGTAATTCCGTCAATTTCTTCCATCATTATATCACATAATATGATATCAGTATGGTTATTAGACAGGATATCAATCGTCTTAGAAGAGTTGTTTATCGGCAATACATTAAAATCAGAAGACAAGAGATCACATATATACCAAAGCATTTCCGGATCATCATCGATTACAGTGACAGTAGGCCGGTTCTCGATATATTTGTATTTTATCGGAGGTAAAACAAATTCAGGAATAAGAGAGTTACTAATCGTACCCATCGCATTATCTTTTTCTGTTTTAGTAACTTGCAACGGAGGCAAATCAACCGTAAAAGTCGTTGTCTCACCGGGAATGCTCCGGGCGTTAATCTTTCCTGAGAGAAGTTTCACCATACCGGCAGTAATGGCTAACCCTAAGCCGTTCCGCTTCCATCCTTTTTGTTTCCCATAGTTATCCAGAACCGTAAATCGGTTAAAGATATGCCCGATATCCTCTTTGCTGATGCCTTTCCCTTTGTTTACGACTAAGATCCTAAGACTTCCGTTCTCCGTTGAAATGTCGACTGTTACCGGTTCTTCATTACTGTATTTTACAGCATTCGATACCAGATTAATCAGAATCGTAGTCAAAAATTTCTCATCGGAATTCCAAAAGATATCCGGTTCATACTGCCTTATCAGACTGATTTCCGAGCCTGACGTGTCGACCTTAAAGGCTTCGATCACCCGGTCTGCAATCTCTGAAACATTCAAGCTGGTTACCTCTGGCCGTTTATAACCAGATTCCATCTGCTTAAAATCCATCAAATCACTGATCAGTAAATTCATACGTTTTGCATTCCGGTTAATGACATGAACGTATTTTATTGTCTGAGGATTTACATTCTTCTGTTCCAGGATCAGTTTACAAGGTCCTGAAATAAGCGTCAGCGGTGTACTGAACTCATGAGCGATATCCGTAAAGAAGTCAAGTTTGGACTCATATAAGCGTTCTCTCAGTTCGGCTTCAGCCTTTGCCGTATTTACTTTTTTCAACTCCAGGATCAAAGACTCAAATTTCCTCTTATTATACTCAGCACGTATAAGTGTATAATAAAACAACAGGATAGGAAGACAAGCTATCACGGAAACCAGATAGTTCATAAAATAATCCGGTGCATTTAACAGCCGATGTGTATAGAAAACATAGACGATTATGCCTAATGCGAAATAGAATGTCCACAAAAGATACTCTTTCAAAAGACCGCTGTAAAATTTATCATAATATATTTCCTTCTCTATGTAGGCATGCATCCGCCAGTTTCCATAATAGAATAATGGAATAGCAATGATCAGTTCCTTCAGGTGTTGAATCGGTATCACCTCCATATTACCCAATGAGAAGTCAATCACCCAATGTATCGATTGCTGACAAACAATAGCCAAAAGAGCCGGTAAAATCCATTTCCGTATATCAGGCATAAAGTTGAGTATCATATTTTCTACGTATCATATTTTCTGCAAATGTATATAAATATCAGACTACAAAATGTAACAGGGAGTGACATTTGTGTTACTATTTGCGCCAAGGCATATATCATAAACACTCCTGTTTTTTTTATGTCAAAGACTTAAATACATTTGCATCGTAATCAATATTCAATCATTTCATTTAACAAGCAAAAACAAGAAAAAGATGAGAACTTTAATAAGAAACTTTTTTAGCGTATTACGCCGTTTCAAGATGGCGACTACACTTAATATATTAGGGTTATCGATAGCCTTTGCTGCTTTTATGATTATCCTGATGCAATTGAATTATGACTGGAGCTTTGACAAGTCTCACAAAAACGCCGATTGCATCTACCGTGTGGAGAGAACGTCGGGTGACGGGGCAACCGTTCTTACGAACCGTCCGCTGGCCGATATCTTTTTTCAATCATCTCCACATATTAAAGCAGGTGCATTGGTTTCTCACTGGCAAAAGGAAATCTATTTTACTATCGACAAGAATGGAGAGAAGGTCAGCTATCTGGAACCGATGGTCAGGGTTTATCCCGAATACACCGACGTGTTCGAGTTTGAGATGGTTGAAGGAAAAGCCAATGCTTTGTCAGAACCGGAGCATGTGTTAATACCGCAAAGCATAGCGAAGAAATTGTTCGGAAACGAATCGGCTATAAACAAGCAATTGCGCGCTAACGACATCAATTACACGATTGGCGGCGTTTACAAAGATTTTCCTTCCAACACCGTGGTGGCGAACAATATTTATTTTCCTATTCCCAAAGATGAAAATGTACATGGATGGAATAATAACAACTATGAGTTATTCATAAGAGTGGATGCCCCGGAAAATAGCAAGGATCTGATAGAAAACTTTAAAAAGAATTTCGACCTATCCACACTGGACAATAATAATGCCTGGATCAGCTCCGTCGGATTACGGCTAACCCCTCTCAGAGAGATTCACTTTACGACAGATACGACATACGATACCACGCCTAAGGCGAGCAAGAATACCCTGGCGGTTTTATTTGCCATAGCCATCATCATTATTGCTATTGCGGCAATCAATTTCACCAACTTCACTATGGCCTTAACACCAACACGTATCAAAAGCATCAACACGCGGAAAGTATTGGGCGCCGAAGAAAACGCTCTACGCCTGTCGTTATTGACAGAGGCTATTTCCGTTAGTTTTATTGCTTATCTGTTGTCCTTAATCTGGGTATATATTTTGTCACTTACATCCATAACCGCATTGATGGATGCCGACTTATCATTGAATGCTCACCTTCCTTTATTGGGAGTTACCGCGCTGATAGCTGTTGGTACAGGACTCCTCGCGGGGGTATATCCATCGTTTTATGTGACCTCGTTCCCTCCTGCACTCGTGTTGAAAGGTAGCTTCGGATTGTCGCCTAAAGGAAGAAAGTTACGCAATGCACTTATCAGTGTACAGTTTATCACATCGTTTGCTTTGATTATCGCGGCTTTATTCATGTATCTGCAAAACCATTATATGATGAATACTCCGTTAGGATATGAAAAAGACGAATTAATCGTTATGAATCTGAATAATACGGTGCAGAAAAGCCGTGATGCTTTTACGAACCAATTAAAAACGTTCTCAGGTATAGAAGACGTAACGTATGCAGAAGTATTGTTATCCAGTTCCGACCAATACATGGGCTGGACACGTACATATAAAAATAAGAATATTGGATTTCAATGCCTGCCAGTCGATGTATCTTTTCTTAAAGTAATGGGTATTGACGTTTCGGAAGGACGTAACTTCCGAGAAGAAGACAAGAACACGGTAAACGGTGTTTATATATTCAATGAAAAAGCCCGCGGACAATACGAATTGGAGATTGGCGAAAAAGTGGAGAATGGAGAGATTGTAGGGTTTATTCCCGACATCAAGTTTGCTTCTTTCCGCTCTGAAATAGCACCGATGGCTTTTTATATCTGGGGTACAGAGAATTGGGGCATAACACCTCTATATGCTTATATTAAAGTAAAAAGCGGCGCAAACCTGAAGGAATCGATGGAACATATAAAAGAGACCGCTCAATCCTTCGATCCGGCTTATCCTTTTAATATCCGTTTCTTCAACGAGGTATTGAACCTGCTTTACGAGAAAGAACAAAAGACAACGGCTTTGATAACCCTCTTCAGCATGCTGGCAATCTTTATATCCATTGTCGGCGTATTCGGTCTGGTTGTTTTCGACAGTGAATATCGCCGTAAAGAGATAGGAGTAAGAAGGGTTCTAGGTTCCAGCGCATTGCAGATAATAATCATGTTCAACAAAACGTATCTGCATATCCTTTGCCTTTGCTTTATCCTGGCGGTTCCTATTGCTTATCATGTAGTTGTCCGCTGGCTGGATAACTTTGCCTACAAAACACCGATGTACTGGTGGGTATTTCTCATCGCGTTCGTTATAGTATCGGTGATTACAATCATGACCGTAACATTCCAGAATTACTGGGTGGCAAACGAAAATCCTGTGAAAAGCTTAAAGACAGACTAATACCGGGCTCTATTTACCTTTGATTATTTTATAAAAGAGAAAGCCTCTTGCTTTTCGAACCGTTCGTGAGCAAGAGGCTTCCTTTATCTGATAAAGTATAAATTACTTCATAAATCCCTGGTCTTTCAATACTTTCAACAACACTTCCGAAAAATATTCATTATTCTTCTTTGTGTAACGAACATCAGTAAAGACCTGTGCCAGCGTTTCTTTGTTATTCTCTTTTACAAACTGTTTATTGACTTCAAGCGCTTCCTTTTCACTGTACAGTTCATCGATCGATTCCGGAGTATAATCGACATAGCTCTCCTGATGAACCACTGCGGCCAAAGGCAACCGTTCTACCTGTTCCGGCAGCGGTTGAGCCGGATAACCGACTGTCACAGTAACAATAGGAACGACTAAACGCGGCAGCGACAACGCTTCGATAATTTTATCGGCATTATAAGCCGTCGTTCCCAGATAACAGATTCCCAGTCCCTTTTCTTCTGCTGCATCACAGAAAGCCTGGGCAAATAACATCGCATCGATGGTCGAAGCAATGAACGTTTGCAGATTATCAAAACCGGCATCAGCCTTACGCTGTTCAGCCCATTTCACAAAACGGTTAGCATCAGCACAGAAAGTCAGCACAACCGGAGCCGTCATGATCATCGGCTGATTAAAGTGAGCCGGAGACAGTTTCTCCTTATTCGCCCGGTCACGGGTAACAACGACACTGTACAACTGCATATTTCCTGTGTTGGATGCACGAGCAGCAACTTCCAGCAGTTCATTCAACAACTCCTCGGGGATATCCTGCTCTGTATATTTACGGATAGTCCTCCGGTTCTTCATTATATCTATCATATCTATTTTTTTATAACGTATCAATCAATAACAAAGTCCCAACAACCAGATCGGAAGCTTGTTGTTCTGGCTTTTCGGCTGACCGTAAATGGCTGCAAAGGTATTTTCAGCATCCCTGATCCGTTCGTAATCCATTAAAGGATCGCCCACCATGAACGTATATTTATCATTCACCAAAAAGTCATTATTATCGAGCAATTCCAATGTAGCAAAGTTCGACAACTGATCGACAAAGAAAGTCTCTCCCATCAGGACACGGTCGTTGACATCTTCTTCAAAAGCCATCAATAAATTGGTATTCCCCGAATAAGTTTTCCGGCAACGGTTTTGCACCGGTCCCCTGCCCGATTGATAATGCCTTATGCATACCGCATCTTTCAAATACTCCAAATATCGTTTTACATCCGCTTGTTCCAGTTTCAGGCGTTTCGCCAAATCCGCCATATCTGACAGCTCCGGAAGCTGACCGGAAACCAGCATCATCAACCGCTTGATATCATTCAGTTCCTGATAGCCGGTAGGATAAATAGCCGGCAGATCTATCTCAATCGCATCCCTCACCCGATCTTGCAAACGGAACGGATAAGCATCCGGATCATCCCAGTAGAACGGATAGCAGCCATGCTCCAGATAGTTACGGAAAATAGGAGCCACGACAATCTGGTCGTTAACATTCCTCGATACATCTGCATGGTTCTCCAACAGATCGTCCAGCGACATCGGAGGCAAATCCAGCACACACTCATATGATAGATACTCCCGGAAAGACATGGTACTCAGCGTATAGCAAGACACCTGGTTTTTAAATCCTCTCATTACTTTCGAGACCGGAAGTAACGAAGAAGCGGCAAAAACGATATGTAAATCCGGACAACGCTCCAGTAACTTCCTGGTTTCGTTCATCCAATCTGAATAACGGTGTACACTATCGAGGAACAGATGCGTCCCTCCTTCTTTATAGAACTGCATAGCCACATTGACCATCTTTTCCCGTTGAAAAAGAATGCTGTCCAGATCCAGATACAATGCTTTATCGGAATCATCAAAAGCTTGTTTGATCCGTTGCAATAACAAGGTTGTTTTACCGACCCCTTGTGAGCCCAAAATTCCAATCAGACGATCATCCCACTGTATCTGTTTATAAAGATATCGCTGAAAATTGCATCTTATCCCCTTCAGCAATTGCTGATGGTTTACTTGGTATATGTCCATAAACTAAACTATTTGATACAAATGTAACACTTTATAGCAATAATCACGTAAATTTGCATGACAAAAACCAATAAGAGAATGGACAAATCGAAAGTTTACTTTACCAATCTTCGCACGACTCCATCCAGTAATTTGCTGGACAAAATGGAACGTCTTGTAAAACGTGCAGGCATTACAAACATTGATTTCAAGAATCAATTCACAGCGATTAAAATTCACTTCGGAGAGCCTGGAAACCTGGCTTATATCCGTCCTAATTATGCAGCCCGTATGGCTACATTGCTTCGTACTTTAGGAGCGAAACCTTTTCTTACTGATTGTAACACTTTGTATTCCGGACGTCGTTCCAATGCCGTAGACCATTTGGAAAGTGCCATGGAAAACGGTTTCAACCCTATCTCCGCCAAATGTGACGTGATCATTGCCGACGGTCTGAAAGGAACGGAGTGTCGTGAAATAGAAATAAACGGAGAATATTGCAAAGCACCTAAGATCGGATCGGCTATTGCCGACGCTGATATTATTATCAGTATGAATCACTTCAAGGGACATGAACAGACCGGATTTGGAGGTGCACTGAAGAACCTGGGAATGGGATGTGCCAGTGTTGCCGGTAAGTTGGAACTGCACGGAGCCTCCCAACCACGTATCGATCCGGAAAAGTGTAAAGGTTGCAATATCTGTGTAAAACATTGCCGCCACGAAGCTATCCGCCTGGATGAAAACAGGAAAGCAGTAATCGATTATGACAAATGTGTCGGTTGCGGACAATGTGTGGCTCTTTGCCAATATGACGGTGCCGTACTCGGTTCATGGGATACTTCGGTAAACTTAAATTGTAAAATAGCAGAATACACACAAGCCGTATTGCAGGATAAACCTCATTTCCATATCAGTTTCATTATGAATGTATCTCCCGAATGTGACTGTTGGAATCATAATGATGCGGCTATCGTCCCAGACCTGGGTATTGCAGCTTCATTCGATCCGGTCGCACTCGACAAGGCTTGTGCCGATATAGTTATCAAAGCCCCGATCCTTGAAACAGGCAACCGTCTTTCAGAAACGCCTCATCATGATCATTTGGAAGGTTGTGACAAATTCCATATCATGCACCCGGAAACCAACTGGCAAGCCGGACTGGAACATGCTGAAAAAGTTGGAATCGGAACTCAGGAATATGAACTAATAACTGTATAAGGATATAAAATTTATGATCAATCAGGATACTATCTGTGCCGTATCGACAGCCCCCGGAGCCGGAGGCGTAGCTGTCATCCGTGTATCCGGCACTGACGCCATCAGAATTTGTGACACTATCTTCGTTCCTAAAATCGAAGGTAAGAATCTTCAGAGCCAGAAAGCTTACACTTTACGCTACGGTAGTATCCGTCGCGGGGAAGAGTTGATCGACGATGTACTTGTCGCCCTCTTCCGCGCCCCTCATTCGTTTACAGGAGAAGATACCGTCGAAATCACTTGCCACGGTTCGGTTTACATCCAGCAACAGATCCTCCAGTTACTGATCGAAAAGGGTTGTCGTTCCGCTCTTCCTGGCGAATATACGCAGCGTGCCTTCCTAAATGGGAAGATGGACCTGAGCCAGGCCGAAGCTGTAGCCGACCTGATCGCATCCACTTCTGCCGGAATGCACAAACTGGCTATTAATCAGATGCGTGGGGGCTTCAGTAATGAATTGACTAAACTACGCAGCCAACTGCTCGATTTCACCTCTTTGATCGAACTGGAACTCGATTTCAGCGAAGAAGATGTCGAGTTTGCCGACCGTACCAATCTGAAGCAGCTGGCAACAAACATCGAACAGTTGATACACAAACTGGCCGATTCATTCAGTGTAGGAAATGCCATTAAGAACGGTATTCCGGTTGCCATCATCGGCGAGACGAATGCCGGTAAGTCCACTTTACTCAACCTGTTGGTCGGTGAAGAGCGTGCCATCGTTTCCGACATCCACGGAACCACCCGCGATGTGATAGAGGACACAATCAATCTATCAGGCATCACCTTCCGTTTTATCGACACGGCAGGTATCCGAGAAACCAGTGATACGATCGAAAGTCTGGGAATCGAACGTACTTTCCAAAAACTCCGCCAGGCTTCTATCGTCCTTTGGGTGATTGACCTGACCAGTCCGTCAGAGCAGATCGAGGAATTAGCTCAAACAATCATTCCTCAGACAGAGGGTAAAAAAGTGATTCTAGTATTCAATAAATCCGACTTACTCTCACCGGAAGAACTTGCTATCAAGCAAAAGTTGCTTGGCAAAGTTCCTGCTGACCGGTTATATATTTCAGCCAAACAGCAAGCAAATACTGAAACATTAAAACAGCATCTGATCCAGGCAGCTGCCTTACCCGAAGTATCCCAAAACGACGTAATCGTCACCAACGTCCGCCATTACGGGGCCTTAACAAAAGCCCATGAAGCTATACTCCGTGTAATTAATGGACTGGAAATGAATATTTCGGGAGATTTCCTGAGTCAGGATATCAGGGAATGCATGCATTATCTGGGCGAAATTACGGGGCAGATTAGTAATGATGAGATATTGGGAAATATTTTCGAGAAGTTTTGCATCGGCAAATGATGGCTTGTAAACAGCCATAAGCAACCATAACCATTTAGAATAAAGTCGCTGAAATCCAGCGACTTTTATTTTTATACTCATTCCTGTCAATTCTGACAGAGTGCCGATTTTCAGCATCTTTTTGTACCATAATTCTACCGCCGAACAAATAAGCGGGCTTCTCGCACTCATCATAGCGACATCTTGGGCACGATGTGAGACGCTATGAGAATGAGCGGAACCGCTATAGAAGACACAGCGTGAAACGCTGTGAGAAATTGTGAGATGCGTTGAGACGAAATCGACGAAATTAAAGGCGACCAATATATGGAGGTACAGAGAAAATGCCAGTGGTGCGGCAAACCATTTATAGCACACACGATGATAACACGGTTTTGCAGCAAATCGTGTACAGAAAAAGCGTACAAGGACAAGAAGCGCAAGCAGAAATTGCAGGAGTACGAAGTGAGGCAAAGCGAGCGACCAATGCAGGAAGTCGGCATTGTTGGAAGCAAATCGTTCCTCTCCCCTGCCGAAGCCGCTACCCTTTTAGGCATCAGCCGTGCCACCATCTACCGACACATGGCTGCCGGTATCATTCGGGCATTGCAACTTCGCGGGCGCACCATCATACGTAAATCCGACATTGAAAAGATGTTCAACAATGCGCCCGACTACAAGAAACGCAGCTATGGACGGAAACAGACCGTCCTCTATTACACCACGAATGAGATTCTGGAAAAATACCAAATCCAGAAGAAAACCCTGTATCGTCGTTGCAAACTATACAACATCCCAAAGGTTGAAGAAGGTAGCCGTGTATTCTACAACCGCACCCTCATAGACAAGTATTTTGCCGACCTTGCCGAAGAAATCAATCCGGACTGTTATTACACGCCGGAACAGGTCATGGAAAAATACGGTATGAGCCGTAATGCCGTTGTCACCTTTGCCCTGCGGCACAACATTCCCCGAATCAACCGCCACCACGAGGTGTATTATTCCCGTGCCCATATAGACGCTATCAAAGAAAAGCAGGACAAACTGAATCCCGACTATTATACCTATTCGGAAATCACCGAGAAATACGGGCTTACCAAAATTAACATCAGCTATTATGTCAATAAATACGATATAACTAGGTTCAAGCAAGGAAGCCGGACCATGGTATTGCGCACCGAATTTGACAAGGTATATCGTGAGCACCGGGACGGCACATACATCCCCAAGAAGCGCGAAAGCAAATCCGGTCAGCAGGAACAGAAAGAACCCTTTACAATTCCCGATGGCTACTACTCGTCTGAACAAATTGCCGTCACATATCAGATGACCAAGAAAACCATTTGCAGGCTGTGCCGTGAAAACGACATTCCTAAAATCAGTCACGGAGGATTTAACTACTACGAACAACTGGCAGTAAACCGTTTCTTCGCCAAATACAAAGCTGCTGATAATATCAAAGAATGGATTGGCGCAGAGCAGATGGAAGAAATATACGGTATGAGCAAAGATGCCAGATGCTCGTTTGTGCATCGCCACAAAATCCCCTCACGTGTAGTCTATGGCAAGGCTCAATACTCCAAAGACCACATCGACATTATCAAGAACGGTGGTTTCGACCAACGGGAAAAGTATTACAGCGTAGCTGAAGCGATGGAAAGATATGGTTTGCGTAGGGAGGATGTCTATAACTATGCCCGGTATAACAACATCCGAAAGATGCACCACGGCAAATCCATGTTCCTGTTGAAAGAGGATTTTAATAAGGTGATGGCTGAAAAATCCGTCACCTGAAAAATTATTCCATACAGACAGGAAAATTACTCCTGACGATTATAGGTCTGCATTGAACCATTTCGTTGGTTTGCAGCAAATTATTAACAACAATATAATATAGTAGAGTATGCACGAATGTAAAACTGTAACATTGAGGACAAGACCTCTAAAGAACAAAATGTTGTCGTTCTATCTGGATTATTATCCGGGATATAGAGACAAGGAAACAATGAAAGTAATCCGTCACGAATCGCTTGGCATTTATATCTATGCCAACCCGAAGAACAAACGTGAGCAGAATTTCAACGATGTAATGACCGAGAAAGCCGAAGCCATCCGTTGCCGCAGATTTGAATCTGTCGTAAATGAACGGTATGACTTCTTCGACCGGTACAAACTAAAGGGTGATTTCTTGGAATACTATCGTCAGCAACTCCGCAAGCACGACCAGAAATGGGAGTTCGTCTATCTCCATTTCAAGAACTTCGTACACGGCAAATGTACTTTTGAGGAGATAGACATCGACCTGTGCAACAAGTTTCGGGAATACCTTCTGAACGCCAAGAAACTAAGACGCAACGGACGTATCACACGAAACTCTGCATCAGGATACTGGTCTACTTTCAGAGGATTCTTGAAAATACTATATCGTAATGGGATGATAAAGGCCAATGTCAATGACTTCTTGGAAAAGATTGAAACAGAAGACACTATGAAAGAAGCTTTATCTGTTGAAGAATTGTACCAGTTAGCTGAGACGCCATGTAAAAAGCCTATTGTGAAAATCGCATCGCTGTTTTCCTGTATGACCAGCTTGCGCATCAGCGACATCCTCGCCCTACGTTGGGAAGACATAGTGGACTACTCTGCCGGAGGGAAATGTGTACATATCATCACACAGAAAAACAAAGCGGAAGACATCATTCCCATCAGCGAGGAGGCATTAGGGCTGATAGGATACAGTTCTGAGAAGAAAGGTCTGGTATTCAAGGGACTTATGCGTAGTTGGACACAAGTACCAATGAAAGAGTGGATTCGTTCTGCCGGAATAACCAAGAACATAACATTCCATTCATATCGGAGAACATTCGCAACCCTCCAGGGTGCTGCCGGTACAGACATCCGTACCATACAAAGCTTGATGGCGCACAAAAGCATCACCACCACGATGCGTTACATGAAAGTCGTTGACAGCAACAAGCGTGAAGCCAGCAAGAAAATCACTTTGACACGCAAAGGCTGAACTCCCCTATTTTGCCCCATTACATAGGCTTAGAATATGATTTCCGATGGATTATCATACTCTAAGCCTATATTTTCTTAAAAATTAACCGATTTACTGCACTTATTTATAACTATCTGGAAATGTGCTTATAACTTTGCTCCATCATTTCATCCAAACAACAATAGATTATGACAGATAGTATTCAAATTCACAGGAAAAAGGCAAGTTTCATACTTGCGGTAAGCGTTACTTCATACTCGGTAATCGCCACTTATCTTTACAACTGCCATCAAATAAACCTGATGGAATACACCACACCTATTATATTGAGTATCGTACTCTTAACTCTTTCATGCGCGTTCTCTCAAAGATTTTTCTATCGCTACCTTATCAAGAATAACGCATGTATTTCTTTTGGCAAGCAAAAAGAATCCATCCCACTTGAAATCAAGCAGCCAGCTGATACCATTACCCCGGAAGTAGAAGTTATAGAAATGCCGATTGCAAAGAATGATTATACAGATGGTTATGACGAACGCATAGCTGAAATAGAACGGGAAAAGGCAGAGCAGCAAGCTGACATTATGCGTGTCATGCACGAATATACCACATATAGTATGGCTGAATTTCTTTCAAAAAACGACCTTATTACACTTCACGAAAACATAGAGTGCTTTGCCCATGGGCAATGTGATTTATACAAGCCCATACGTTCCAAATTCGACAATCCATTAAACACTCTCGATATACGGCATTTTGTATGGAATATCGGTATAAGGTTGAATATCTCGGTGGAAAAATGCGCAGAATTCATAAAAACCATATTCCCACACGAATTGAAAAATGCCACTCTGTTTTATCTATCAAAAAATCTACGGACTACAGGTATTTGTAAAATTCCACTTGACATTCCCTTAAAAGGAGAGTATTATTTCAATTGCCTCAAAAAAGCAGACGATGAGACAGTGGTTTTGACCGACTGAAATGATTCCGTCGCAGACAGAAAAATTACTCCCTGATGACGAAGGTCTGCATAGTATCATTGTGTTGGTTTGTAACATGTTTAACAAATAAACTATTTGAATCATGTCTAAGAATCAATTCACATTCAATGACCTTCCCGAAGTGATGGGAGAGTTATGCGACCGAATCGCAAGTATGGAAAGTCTGCTGACAGAGAAACTTTCCAAGCAGAACGAAGTCAAGGAGAACACGCACGTTCCCATGACCGTGCAGGAGGCTTGCACCTATCTCAAAATGCCGCTATCGACCTTTTATTACAAGGTTAAAAAGGACGATATTCCTGTTATAAAACAAGGCAAGCACCTCTACATCTATCGTGATGAGCTGGATAAATGGTTGGAATCATCCCGTAAGACCACCGTTCCGCAAAGTTTCGAGGAAGAGAATGATGCGTTGCTCGCTTCCCATCGCCGTAAACCAAACTCTAAAAACTGGTAGGCTATGGAGAAAACGAACAATAACATTCCGACAGCTGAGGAACTGGCTATTTACATAAAGGAGGCTACCGTGAGCGTAAATACCAAATACGAACAGTCGCCTGTGATTCTGATGGTGGATGACTCCATTATCGGAACATTGGGCAACTTCAGTGCATCCATCGGTAAAGCCAAGAGCAAGAAGACTTTCAATGTTTCTGCCATTGCCGCTTCCGCATTGACCAATGGCACAGTACTCCATTACCGTTCATCGTTTCCGGAAAATAAACGGACGATATTGTATATCGACACCGAACAGGGAGAACCTCATTGCCAAAAGGTGCTACAACGCATTCTATGTTTGGCGGGATTACCAAAGGATGCCGATTCTGACAATCTGATTATGTTAGGTCTGCGGAAATATTCTCCCGAAATGAGACTTGCAATAGTCGAACAGGCCATTGGCACAATTCCGAATTTGGGACTGGTCATTATAGATGGCATCAGGGATTTTATGTATGACATCAATTCTCCGAATGAAGCCACCAATATAATCTCCAAATTCATGCAGTGGACTGACGACCGTCAGATTCACATCCACACCATCCTGCATCAGAACAAGAATGATGAACATGCCCGTGGTCACATTGGCACGGAACTCAACAACAAAGCGGAAACCATCATGCAGGTAGAAGTGGATAAAGATGATAAAACTATCAGTTGTGTCGAAGCCATTCATATCCGAGACCGGGAGTTTGAACCTTTCGCTTTCCGCATAAACGAA
Organism: Parabacteroides chongii; assembly: GCF_029581355.1. Classification (NCBI taxonomy): domain Bacteria; kingdom Pseudomonadati; phylum Bacteroidota; class Bacteroidia; order Bacteroidales; family Tannerellaceae; genus Parabacteroides; species Parabacteroides chongii. The sequence continues at coordinate 113,277 of NZ_CP120849.1, forward strand.
TGTGCCTTGCCTGAACTAGTGGAATCCTATATATCCAAAGAAAAGAAACTCGGACGACCGACCAAAGAACCTTTTGAGCCATACAAGGAAATCCCGGAGAGCGTACATCGTGCTGCGTTGGATGCCACTTTCGCCGATGGCAATATTACCGGTTACGACAACTATCTAGAGCGACTGAAAAACGGCTACGGGTTACAGGGTGTAAAACTCGGTCATAACAAAGCGGTCAAAGTAGCTACCTTTCTCGGCAATAAACGGATGGTGATAAAAGAAGGGAAAGAATACCAATTTAATCCTGATTACCATTATTAAGTTCAACTTTACTTTAGTGTCGGGGCGTACATATAGGAATAAAGCAAAGTAGCCAAGGATTGCAATATGCAGTATTCATTCCCTACCCTTTTATAGTAGGATATGCCAAATCCTGATTCCAATCCATTTGCCGATTCTGTGTGTACATCCTATACAGCTTGCCGGGAAGCATCAACAGGTAACTGTTGCGAGATATGCCAATGTATAACCTCACTGCGTTACGGTTGTACATTGGTACCCTTGCCTGCTCAGATACTTCGCCGGTGCGGTACTCGCAAGCTCGCACCTATTCACTATTATAATAACGATTTATATGGAACAAAATATTGAGGAACAAACACAATCTCCAGAGGAGAAAAAAGAAACAAGATCCGTCTTTATCGGAGCAAAAGTAACTCCCGGTCAGAAAGAGTATATAAAATCACAGGCTGAGCAATGCGGTATGACGGTAAGCGATTACTTGCTTGCCTGTGCATACAACTATCGACCCAGACCGAGGCTCACAAAAGAAGAAACATACCTGTTGCAGAATCTGGACAACTGTCGGTCAGATCTTGTAAAATACACTTCTGCACTTCGTGGAATGTCCACAAAGCAACGAATGATATTGTTCAATCAGGTGCCGTTCATGGTCGGCTGGCTCAAAGAGCTTGGCTATATTGCTGAAAGCGTCTGCCAATTTCTCAATGCCGTAAAAGAGAGAAATAAGATTCCGTCTAACGAAAAATCCGAAGAAGTATGATAGCAAAAGCTAAAGCAATATCGCACGGCATAAACGCCATCCGTTATATTACCGGCGAATCTCTGAACAAAAAACACCCGGAGAAAATCTATCGGGTATTGGACAACCTAATGTCGTCGCAACCGGACACTCTGGGGATATGGAACTCCATGCAACTGACCTTATCACGTTTCAAACCCATCAAGAACTCGGTCATCAGAATCGAGCTAAGCCCCTCTGCCGAACACACCCGTTTCTTCGACATCGAAGACTGGCAAAAGCTCTGGCAGGATTTCGCTGCGGAGTTTGACAAACAAGTGTTTACCGGCAAGGACGGAAAAGTACGTTCCTACCAGACCAATCTGGCTAACAGCAAATACACAGTTTGGCTGCATAAGGAATCCGATGGCGAAGTTCCCCACCTTCATGCTGCTGTCTGCCGTTTGGATGAAGACGGCAACATCAACAACGACCACAACATTCATCTTCGTGCGCAGCGTGCTGCCGAGCGAGTAGCAAAGAAGCGGGGTTGGACTACTGCTATACAAATCCGATACACCAATATCCATCTGGTGAATCGTGATTGCATGGATGCGCTGAGATCAATGTCTGAATGGTCTTGGGAAGAGTATAAAAATGCCCTCACAAGAAAAGGTTACTCTGTACATGAAAGAAAGGATGCACAACACGTTATCAGGAGTTACGCACTTGTAAACGGTAATACCAAATACAAGGCTTCCGAATTGGGAGTTGCCCGGAATCTGATGATTTCAAAACTTCCTAAAACATGGGATAAACTGCATCATAAGCCGCAAGTTGCCGCTGTTAGCAATCAGCCTAAGGAAACTCAAACGGAGCAAAATCTCAAGCCGTCAGCATCCGCAGAACATACCAGATATAGCACTTATCATCCCGATACTATTCCCTATACACTTAATCATAACGATAAGGAACATTGGTTCTATATTCCGGAAAAAGTGCTTGACTGTTTCAACGATGAGTTTGACTACAGAGATACTGAGAACTGTCAGGAACTTACCGATATGGCTGTAGCTATTTTTGTCGGACTGCTTGAAACGCCAAATGTTGCCACCGGAAACGGTGGTGGAGGTTCTCAAAGCGATTTGCCTTGGAGAGATAAGGACGAAGACGATTTGCAATGGGCACGCAGATGCGCTCGTGCCGCTGGTCGCCTGCTCGGAAAGAAACCAAAATCAGGATTAAAACGATAAGCCAATGAAGCCGAACATGAAAATCGTTTGATATTTCACTTGGGTGAAAATATATCAAACGATTTTCATCGTGAGAGAGAACGATAGTGAACGGCTATCAGACTCTCATAAAAATTTTATAAACCATAATTTTTTTTGATAGTATGAAAAAGAAATTCGACTTTTCCGCAGAAATGGCTGAAGCGGAAGCCATAAAATCCAACCCAAAGAATGAGTCTTTGGAGGAAGAAAACCACCTACTCGATATCAATGTACAAGGACTTGCCAAGCTGAATAACAACGTGTTCAAGTTGAGAACAGAGGTCGAAAGTCTGTCCGGCTCTATCCGAGAGTGTAAGCCTATCATTTCTGAAGAAATGCGGAAGTTGGCAGTAGAATTTGGAGCAAGGCTTCTATGTGATTTTCTCAGTCAGATTGAGAGCAAATGCAAAGAAGCCGAGCGAAGAATGAAGAAATCCGGCAATGCCATCAATATTCCGGCTACCACATTTTACATCACTATTGTAATACTGGTAGCCTTATCTTCTTTTTTCGTCAGCATGATTGTGGCCAATGCAGAAATTTTGTATTCAAACCTGATTTGGAAAGCAGTTGCCATCTGTGCCCTTATTGCAATTTCGGGAACTGTCATGGCTATAGTCGTACCGAAGATTTTGGATAAATGGACGTAATTGGACGCTAGCGAATCTTTAGAACGCAATTATCATTGGCGTTTGTTTGGTCATATCAGAGATTATTTGTAATTTTGTAACCACCGTAACAGTTACGGTGGTTACTATAAATAGCAGGGAATTTACTATGAAGTTTTATAATCGTACATCTGAATTGCAGGAGCTGCATCGCATTCAAAAGCTCTCATTTGACAGTCATTCACGCATGACAGTGATTACAGGTCGGCGTCGAATTGGCAAGACATCGCTTGCAGTGGAAGCCACAAAAGGAGACTACCCTACTGTGTATCTGTTTGTAAGCCGCAAGAATGAGGCTGCTCTGTGTGCGGAGTTCTCACAACTGATTGTCTCTGTTTTAGGCTGTTATATACCTGCAGAGATAAAGAGTTTCCGCTCACTTTTCCAGATGATTATGGAACTGGCAAAGGCACAAAAATTCAATCTCATAATCGATGAATTTCAAGAATTCGAAAAAATAAATCCATCTGTTTTCAGCGATGTGCAGAATATTTGGGACCAATATCGTAAGGGAACTCATGTAAATTTGATTCTGATGGGTTCGGTGTTTTCGATGATGCACCGTATTTTTGAAGGAGCAAAAGAACCGCTATTCGGCAGGGCTGATAACATCATCCGTCTTACCGGATTTGGTACTGATACCCTTAAAGAAATAATGAACGACTACCGTCCCGACTATGATAACGATGAACTGCTTGCACTATATTCAATTACTGGCGGTGTCCCGAAATACATAGAATTGTTGTGTGAGAATACCGACTTGTCCATCTCCGGAATGTTTGACTACATCGTGCGTGATAACTCTCCATTCACAGATGAAGGCAAGAATATTCTGATTGAAGAGTTTGGCAAAGACTATGGTATCTACTTCTCAATACTCAGTTGCATTGCCTCTGGCATAAACAATCAGTCTGATATTGAAGTTACGTTGGGAGGAATAAGTATCGGCGGACAACTCCGTCGTCTGATTGATGACTACTCTCTTATCACTCGTCAGCGACCGATAATGTCGAAAGAGCGCACACAAGCCATCCGCTACGAAATCAACGACAATTTCCTAAAATTCAGGTTCAGGTATTACGACAAAAATCAATCCATTGTCGAAATACGGAATTTCGTGCTTCTTCGGCAGATAATAGAATCGGATTACCCTACATTCTCAGGACTAATGCTCGAACGGTATTTCCGTTTGAAGATGATAGAGAGCCATCAATATTCAGCCATCGGCTCGTGGTGGGAACGCAAGAAAGGTAAAGAAGCCAACGAAATAGACATTATAGGCATACGGGCCGAAGGGAAAAAGGCATTGGTAGCCGAGGTTAAGCGTCAACGATGCAACTACGACCACAAACTCTTCACCGAAAAGGTCGAGCATCTCAAAAACGCCATTCTCTCAAATTACGACATCGAGACTTGCCTTTGGACAATGGAGGATATGTAACTTATTGACCACATTTTATCTGCCACCAACCGTTACGGCGACCATTGACACGGACAATAATTGTCGTAGGCAATGCCTTTAAGGATGTTCTCAAGGAAACACTACCGTTCTGTTCCCTGCTTGCTCTGAATTATGCAATTATTTGCAGCGTTCTGACGTAGGGATAAACATTTTCTGCAGAATAAGCCAAGCGTTCTACGACTTATTTTATTGTTCCTCGACAAGTTTTAAGCCATCTGAGATAACTAATCACACTTACTTAATATATCCTCAATCAAAGAATCAAAATCAACGCCTGTAATGAAAGCTGTTTTTGATATATTGGCTCTATAATCTCCGAGTTTTATTCGTCTGCCAGTCGTATCGCTCTCTGCATTCAATACTGGTGTCATTATCTCTTCTAGTTCCTCACCGATTTTCAAATGCACCTTTGTTTGAGCAAAGATTTCAGCCTCATGTTCTTCGATATACTCAATTGATGAATCAGCAGGAATATTCACTTTTTCCGAATCTGATAAATCTACGCAACAGAGTGCATAGCATTCAGGATTGCTTGCAGCCATTCTTACCTGATTCGTACTCATGTGCGCATAATTGTCATACTCAAAATTCCACTTAGCTTTCACTTCCACATAATACACATCCTTACCATTATAGCTGATGATAATGTCTTGACCATTTTGGATGTCATTTACGGTCATGTCGTCATCAATGTGTTCACGAGTCTTAACTTTTAGCAGCTCATGGCCAAGTCTTTCACGTATTCTATCCTCAATAGCTTTGCCTATCCTGTAACAGAAATGGAATGTACTCTGACGCTCATCATCCAATTCTTTCTGACGTTCCATCTGACTGATGAGGGCCGGCAAAGCACCATTCTCATTAAGGGCGGCAAGGCGGATAATATCCTCATCTTCCATATCCATAATTGAGAATATACCTTTCTGAGCGTCACCACTTGCCATATCAAAGGTGTATTTAGCTTTATTATCATCAATACTTGTAAACCATTTATCCCAGCCTTCACCATTATCCAGTTTCAAGATGATTTGTCGAATGATGCCTTCCCATGTCTTGTCCCTAGCACGTTCACCGTTGTTCACCTCTTTCATATACTTTATCAATTCTGTTTGAATAACTGGAGCTATATCATCAGGCGTTTGTGTAGCATAATCCTTATATAAGTTTTCAAAATCAATATCAATCCACTTTTCATGAAGGTCTTTTCCGATGATTGAATTATAGATGTTAGCCAAATCTGGAATGACACCTTCGTTTTTCAATAGTTCCTTCTTTACGCATAAATATCCCTTCTGACAAGGTATCACTCCGTAGTCATCCAGTTTATCTTTTCTGTTGGTTTCATTACTTTTGGCATATTCTGTCAAGAAGCTCAAGAGGAATGACTTATTACTCTTCACCCAATTTTCGTCTTCCATACTTATTCTGCACAAAGTATATTCAAGAAGTAGGTTGAATGGAGAACTATAGAAATCCTCCTCTCTCTCCTCCTGCTTTTGCAAGAAACTCTTGCAGAATGTCTTGTGGTAATAAGTCGGTAACACTGTCATTATCTTGCCTCTAAAATTTGTGAATTCATCCTGGGAGGTAGCCGAACAGAAATCAATCAAAGCCGTTATTTGATCATCCGTCAATGTTTGTTTCTGGGGTTGAACGAGGGTACTTGACCTCCACTTATTCATTGTGACTAGAATCGCGTTATGCAAATCGTTAACCGTATATTGAGTAAAATTTGCAAGCGAGAGATAGGTTGTATCCAGCATCTTTGCTTTATCATCACCCATCAGAAGAGATGCCAGTTTGTATAACTCGTCAGTCATAAAGTCACCATACCTCAGATTTTGTCGCAAGCATAATTTACCGTCACGATTCGGTATGAGTGCATATTTGTCATACAAAGCTTCGTTACCACTGTCTTTAAGGAACTGAAGAAACTCAAGCAGATTGTCAGATTTATCTTTGATAGCCATACATACATCATCGAGAGTCACAAAAAAACCATCGGTATTCTCACAGTCCCAAGTGTCAACAAGTTCCGACCACTTAATCAAATCTGTTGATGGCAATAGGTATCCTTGATTGTTGTCATCCTTTACGAAAGCCGCATACTTAGCCAAAGTACTTTCATAAAGTTTACGTTTCTCCAAATCAAGATTTACATAGAAGTCATGATGCAGCAATCGCACTCTGCTGTCAGTTATACTTTTTCTTCCTTCTGCTGTGGGAATCACCTTCCAATTTCTAACTTGCGTATTCCACATCTTCTGCATCTCGTTGTAGAATCGTTTTTGCTCTTCGTCCTCAGTTTCTTTAACGAAATCCACTTTGCACAAATCACGTATCAAAGTGGAATCATTTCCTTCTATTTGATAGAAATCAAACAAAGCATGCATCATGGATTTCAGTGTATTTTCATTCTTTTCCCCAGATTCCTTTTTGGATGGCACATCCTCTGGGAGCTGAATATTGTTACGCTTCTCCACAGGGTAGAACTTCTTGGAATGGAAAATAAAATTCACACCAAACTGTTCTGTACCCAACAAAGGAAACCACAAGAATAACGAAGGGATCTTATTGACATCATCACATATAAATGGATATGGCGGTATTATTACCAAATCTTCTTTATCTTTTGACAAAAGGTAGTGACAGCCATAAGATACACTTGTATTCTCAGATGATAGTATATCCACACGATTTACAACCGACTCAATCTCATGCCATCCATTTTCACCAAAAGGTTTATCTAAATTGAGAGTTGTTGATTTTCGAAATACATAATGTTCCTTTCTATGATTATCGCAAACTTCAACCTCTTTTATACGTTCATTTATAACCAAAACAAACGGCAACATTCCAGATACTTTCTTTATTTGATCAGAAACAGTATCAACCAATTCGGTTGTCAGATTATATCTGAATACGGTAGGCGAATCACCTTGGCATTCTTCCGTAGATTCACACATATTCTCAACCTGCATCAGCTCACGATTCATCTCTTTGTATGCTTCCAGAGATGCCGTATTGCTTCGGTCAAGAACCATATGCATATTAATATATTTTTCAACCTCAATCTTACTTTTGCGCACCTCGTAAGGACCACTTACATCCACCACACGATTGAAGGCATGAGTAGTCATAAAACCCGTACCATACTGACCAGCTAAATCCTTGGCAGGATCATCCTTCGAACTATCCTGCTTAACCAACGCTAACAAAGAGGAATACGAGAAAGGTTGACCATAATGCCGGAACACAATGCTATCCTCATTGAGTTCAATACAAATATGACAATCTTCACTCATGTCACGAGCATTCTGAACAAGCTCCCAAAGAGCACGTTCTCCGCTGTTGATAGTTAGATTCTCTATGCCAAGTTTCACCTTCTTACAATAGCCTACAATATCAAGATACTCTTTTTCAATATTCTGAAACTGCTTGGCAGTATCACAACCCAAGTTCCTATCATAAAAATAGTCTTCTAATTGTTGTTCTGTCATAATATTAGTGTGTTATAATTTCGTTTATAGGCAATATAGTATTAAATATCGCAATGGCTATATCTATAACCCGAGAGAATTTTTGATATGTACTATAACCCAATGCGGTACACAAATCCCGAGATAAGTGTTACTAACCAAGTGCAATCTAATATTATCTACGGAACAATCAAAAAGCAGTGATATCGCTTTAGATTGTTTCATTTAGGTACATTTACCTGTACACTGCCTTCTTTTCCATTAATTTAAAAAGTTAGAAACTCAGCTGTGCTATTTCGTATATCTTTTTTAGGGGACATAATTTCAGTTTGTTCCTATTGATAATATATAGAACAAGAAGTTAGAGAACTGATTTTCTGACACATAATTTCTTATTCTGTATAAATATCTATTAAAGCCATTAGAATTTGCAACTATTGTAAAGATTCCGCATACTCACTAAAAATAACCCTCATAATCTTTTTCCAATTTTCTGGTACCATACTCCAATCTGTCCAATCTTTTACAAATTTATATGCGCAATATGGTTTGTCAGAATTTGGAGAATCATAACCCAATTCTTCTTCAACACAATTATGCATCATTATTCTCTTAGTCTCATCGTTATCTAAAGCGTTTAGTATTGGAGCATTCATTTTTGCAGCACCAACGGTATCTGAATCTTCGTCATGGACCACAAATAGGTTGACATTTAATGCCTTTAAATATTTAATAAACGAAATCATTGTTGCCTTACCTGTAGCTTTTACAACTTGATAATTTTCTTTGATGGCTTTTTTGACTTCCATAGGCATAACATTTATGGTATGTTTGAATACAATATCTTCTGTATCCCCCTCGACTATTATCACTTTTTGAGCAAAGAAAACTCTTGAAACATAATTATCAATTTTTTGAATCATTTTTACACGCATACAATCGTCTTCCACTATCTCTTTAAAAGCTTCAGTCAAATTAAATGCAGTAACAGAAACAAAATCATGATCAATATTTCTAAAACTATTAAGCGTTTGTCGATTTCCTTTGGATAAGTCTATCATATATGGAGAATGTGTTGTAGAAACAATTTGATTACTATCAGACGCCAATTCATATATTATGTCTCTCATCTTTTCCGCTGCATTAGGATGCAAAAACAACTCTGGCTCTTCAAAACCTATAATAATACCTCTATACTGATTTTCTGCTTTTTGCTCTTCTCTCTGTTTGTTATAACGAAGAAGAGCAAACACTGTAGCCCTTATTAACCCTGTACCCTGACGTTCAATAGGCGTTTTCACATTACTAGTAAGTGATGCTGAGAATTTGGCCTTTAGATTTTCAGGTTTTGTCAGTTCTGTTTCAACATTGATTGAAGCTTTATGAAAAACTCCATCGACTACCTTATTTAATTCAGACATTAATTTCCCAAATTCAGTATTAGGATCTGTTGTATCCATTTCCCTTTCCAACTCAGACAATGCATCAACTGCTTTCTGATAATTTGGAGATGCTTCCCTTACTTGACTAAATAATATATCCAGTAAATCATGAAGCGTACCAGATTTATCAGCAGCCATTTCATCACTTAAAACATCTGCCTTAATCTTCAAAAATCGTGGTAATTTTGAAAGCACATTACCTGCAATCCCCCCAGGATTTTCAAACCATTCTTCTCCATCATTAACATCAAACGCCTCAGGACAAATACTTTCTAATTCTTTTTTCTGTGAAGCGTTAATTTTCTTTGTCAAATCACGGCCTGCAAAATAAGACATATCTATCCCTTTATCTATCAATGCCTGATAAGTTTGACAATCATTATATTCATTCTTTAGAGTTACAGTGTGCATTAAAATTTCACGATGTTGTTTTTCATCACTTGAAAGACGTACCCTATATTTGAAAGAATAGGTATTATCTTCTTCATTATATTTTAATCGTGAAGCATTAAAACCTCTTTGTTGCACAATCTCTTTAGGCACATCAATAAACAATCCTTCTATAATAACATCATCTTGGTAATTAATTTCCTCATTACCGTCATCCGTAATAAATCTAGATCTACAACTATTATCCAATTTACTTTTTTCAGATGTTAAAATTTCTATTGCATCCAGTGTTGATGATTTGCCTGAATTATTTGCTCCAACTAAAAAGGTTGCATCAGCAAAGTTTATTTCAACATTATTGAGTTTGCGAAAATTTCTAATACACAATTTACTTAATTTCATACACTTACTTATTTAATATCGTAATTCTTTATCATTCACACTCCAATTAAACATTGCCTACAATAAAATCTTTCAACTCATCAAACGTAGTATTAATAAATGTGTTATCTGCCATTTTACTAGTATTGATAGACTGAATTTCACTATATTGCTTACGTACAAAACGGAGGTCAAAGGCAAGTCTAAGATCATCCTTTGCCTCTTTCCCCCTTTCCCCCTCTATTTGCTTAGCTTCTTTCGCTGTAATGGTGCGCATTCCTATTATTTCATACACATCACGTATTCCTTTGCCTTTGAAGTATGGCATGAAATAATGAAGATCTTGCAACGGAATAGTTGTCGGGAAGTGGCTACCTGTATAGTAGAGTGTGGCTTCACCATCCATAAAACTTTGTAGATAACCCTTACGACTGCTGTTTGTCACAAGACCTATCAACACGCGATTACCGACACCAACGAAAGAACCTTTCTGTGGTATTACTTTCGATATGGTTTCATGCGATTTATTTTGAATAAGTACTTCTATGAATTGCTCTAAAAGTAGTCGGTTATGAGTATCCTTGGGACGAAGTGGGAATGCTCCAATATTTACCTCATCTATAGTCTTACGGAACTTAGATACGGCAACATCAGTTGGTTCACCATCACCCGGGAACAGGATATAACCGCCTATCACTTCTTTTTTCAAAGCATCCGATTGGCAATCTTTATAATAGATGGCATCACGGTATCTGTGCATCTGGTTGATTGCATCTTCGGGTGGAACATCGACTCCATTTTTATCCTTTCCATCAATGCGATATTTTGCATCAAACAGGTAAGTCATTTTCATTCCTTCTTGCAAATCGTTTTTGGTAAGCTGCAACACAATGTCCGGTTTCTGAGGAACAGTTGGCACTACTAAGTCAGTTATACCGACTGAATTATTTTCATGTTCAGAACTCTTCGGATTATAGATTAACTCCGCCAGTTCTACATTATCTTTCTTGAAAAGGATGCGCGAATGTTCTCCCTTACCCAAATCCCATGTAAACAGACCATTCATTTCCATACGGTTTCTATGGTCTATATCTTTATCAGATAAGTGCAGCTTTTCTTTTACTATATGGCTTACTTCTATGAAACACCAAATTTCATAAAGCGTTGCTATATCTTTGGTCTGCAAGCGATATATACCATCGTTCAGTGAATAGGAACGTTGGAGTAGGTTCCACGTGCGATATACCTGACTATATCCGGTAGCCTTTTGCAGAACCAAACTTTCTTGATTCATTCCTTTGTAGTTTCCTACAGTGCGAAAAAAAGGATTTCGCTGTAGGTGCTTCAGTGTCGTTAACGTGACTTGCATATCGTCCTTCATCACATCGGAAGCATTCTTCACAGCTTCTATACGCTTCTTCAAGCCTTCATACTTATCGGCAATTTGCCCAAGTGCAAATTTCAGGAACCTGTTTTCTTGTGTATCATTTGTCCAAACATGTTCCTCTACACGGTATAAATGAGCACAGTCATTCCTGTGTTCTGCCAATTCGTTTTCTATGTAAGAGGGGATAAATGTCAGCTTGTCTGCACGTTTGTAAGCATCCTTTCCATGTAGTCGATGCCGTGGGCGGTCAATGATATTTTTACAAGCCTTTATGAATTTCTGTTGTTCATTGGCAAATACGCTCCACCAAATTATTTCTGGGGTATTTCCGCTTGTATCGGGCGAAAAGCCATGAAAGGTTCTTCGCATATAATCAAGTGAAAGCATTCTGTACTCTTGCTCAATATCCTCGATAATGGTTTTCCAATGCTCGTGATAGTTGAGCTTTGTGCTTAACACTTCAAATGAGAAAACAAACCTATGGGTCTCTGTCCCTACTTGATATATGAATTGTATTTCACTGTGCCCAACCTCATTGCCATAATTCAGGAAACCGGCTAATATCTGTCTGCGAAAAGAAAATTTCTCATTTTCATTTTGAAGGATGGAACCGAACTGTGCTTTTTTCACATAGTCCTTGAATTCAATCCAAATAGGATAATCGACATTATCAAAAAATACGGCAGGAGCTTTTTGGCTGTTCTCAATCGTAACTCTTTCTCCAATATGGTTGCTTAGAGAAACAGATACTACTCCCTCCGACCAAGAATAAATAGAGTGTAGTCCTTCTTCTCCCACATTGCTCTTGGCCTTACGCCAAATGTCATCGAACTTTGTACATTCGACAATCATTTCGAAATCCTGATGTTTTATGGTAAGCAGTTCCATCGTCTCTTGCAGATATCTGATAGTTTTAGCTCCAGAAACTTGTATAACCGGATGACAATCGTACTTGCATTTCTTTCAGTTTGGCTATGGAAACAGATTCTATTTTCTTGTCTTCTCCAGTCAATGCCAACAACTGCGTTTCGATAGTGGTAATCAACTTTTCAAGAAATGAATGCTTGACTTTTGTATCGTCTCCTTCAATACGCGACAATATTTTCATGCTTGTTATTTCATCCAATGCAGTTGCTATGACTTCATCCTCACTGAACTCATTTCCGTTTTCATCCTTACTGTATGGCAAGTTGTTTACCACATAAAGCAAAAATTCATTTCTTGTACGATAGGCAATCTTGAACGGTGTACCATTAAGGACATCATTTACTGCTTGCAAATAGGTTAGTACCTTGTTGCAAACCTCCTCATTATCGGCATAGACATCCACTCCTTCTACGGCTGTGCCGATAAGCATATCACTATTTAACTTACCAATGCGTTCATATTTGCTGTCCAATCCGGCATACAAATCTACTTCATTCATTTCTATGGTCATGGCACGGTCAAGTACTTTTCGGGAAAAAGAAAAGGTCGTTTCATCCATATTTACTGTACCAACTACGATTAGATTTTGTGGTATGGTTATGCCTTCTTCCAAGAAACGCGTTCTTAATGCATCATTATCTTCTGTCAGTTCAGCGGTCAATACCCGATACCAATCTTCCGTACTTTTCTTTAGGATGGGATCTGTTGTAATCGTACCATCTTCATTACTTTTGCGAGATTCTATTACGCTAAGAAATTCTGCAAAGTATTGTTCTACAGGAGCAAGATTCATTTCATCCAGACAAAGGAAATAAGGTACATCTAAGTTTTCCCAAGCCTGTGTAATAAATCTTAAAAAATCGCCAATCACATATATGGGGCTTCCACTGACACGACTAACATATCCCATGAGTTCGGTCGAATCGTGCCAATTAGGTTTTACTTGAATCATCTCAAAATTCTTAGGCTTTTGGGCTTTGTATTCTGTGGAATCTTCATCCCAACATGCACGAGCAAGTTCACGAACGATGCGGCTCTTGCCTGTTCCTGAAATACCAGCAAGCAAAATAAAGGGCTTAGTCTTGATGGCAGTAATAATATCCCTATATTTGTAGTATTGAGGATTGGAATCGTCATCTTTCTCTTTATCAAACATTTTGAAAATTTCCTTAGGAGAAATTATTGCTTTTTCTTGGGACATTTCCAAACTCCCATATTTTACAACATATTCAGCGAAATCAGAACTTGTAGGCAATAGTTCGTTCAATAATTCAGTAGAATAGTATTTTGACAAGTTGTTCTTAATTTCAGAAATCCCAATCTTTGAGACACTAAAATTATACATTCTACACAGCCATATAGCAAGAGCTATTTTACAATCTTTATTTGTGACATATTTCTTGATGTTTTTATAAAAGGCTCTATTTATAGACAAAACTCCATTTTGAACATTGAATAATGCCGCATCTTTAGTTCTACGTGGAAAATCATGTAAAACCGTAGGATTTGCAATAGACTCTTTGACAACGTTTACTGAAAAGAAATTACTTCCGACTTTGTAATCTTTTTCGTTTTTTATATCTGTGAAAAAGTTCGATGTATAATAAGAGCCGTCTATACTTACAATATCTCCTACATAATTAATAAATAGCTCTCTATCTTCTTTCTCTTTTGTATCGCAATTCTTGTTACCTTTTAAGACAAAACGATCTAATGCAAATAAATATCTGATGGCACTTATAAATTGAGTAGCACCTTGACTCGAAGGACTACTTGTATTGTGTGACAATACTTTATAAGCAGCCAATAGGGATTTTTTATCAATATAAGCCATATCTATTATTCATTAATTGGAAGAAATCTTAACAAAGCTGTTGCTGTAATCCAACCAAGTATTGGAGGAACAGCATTGCCAATAACTTTATATCTAGCAGCTAAAGGTATTGCGTTGAACAAATAGTCATCTGGAAATGACTGAATTCTTGCGCATTCCCTAACAGAATATCTCCTGTTTTCAATAGGGTGTGTGATTCCACATTTGTCAGGTTGTGCAGAAGCTGTAATTGTGCCACAAATTTCTCCAAAAGCAAATCGTCTGAAGAATTTTGGAGCATGGTAACGCTTCGGATTATCATAGATATTTCTAAATCGTGGAGTCAGCATTTCATAAGGTATATCTTTCCATGATCTCCCTTCCATACAAATTGCTGGTAAATGAGCATGAGAATATCCATCATGAAAATATTGAAATCCTTCAATACCATGAGCACAACTTCCGATTAAATCTACTGTTTGTTGTGTCCCTGGACTATATTCCCATACATCATTATCAGGTAAATTCTCCACACCTTGTAATATCCTACCTAATACCAGTTCCTCAATGTTTCCATAATGTTCGGATGGTATATTGTTTTCCCGAACAACTGTCTCCAATAAGTTGAAATTGAAATGCCCAAGATTCAATTCTCGATCTATTCCAACCATTAGAACACGATAACGTTTTTGGGGGACTCCGTAGTCAGAAGCGCAAACTAATTTGTATGATACGTCATACCCCAAATCTCCCATAATTCTAACTATTTCTTCAGGCACGCTATTGCCATTTGCAACGTGAGATGAAAGAATGCCTCTAACATTTTCAAATAAAAAGGCTTGAGGACGATGTCCTGCTTCAATTTTGGCTGCAATTATTCTATGGCATTCTTCAAATAGAGTACCTCTTCCATTTTCATCATCGACCCCTTGTCTTTTGCCTGCGTTGGAAAATGGTTGACATGGGAAACCTGCTAAAAGAATATCAAAATCTGGTATTTCGTTGGCATTAACGTCTCTAATATCGGCCAAAAGACAGTTAACTCCATCATTTGTTAATAATGGATTGGCATTATAACAAGATTGTGCGTCTTGATCAAAATCATTAGCAAACAAAATCTCAGTATTTAATCTATCGTAATTCTGTCCTCTGAATGTAAATCCTCCTGTAAATCCTAAATCAAGACCACCACATCCAGAAAACAGAGATACTATTATTTTAGGCATTTGTATCTATTTAATTAAATGTTTTTATTGACCACAATAAGTCTTTGATATCTACTTCAAGTACTTTCGCAATTTCAACTAATGTTTCCAAGTTTGGTTGCATGGTATTTGTACACCATTTTGAAACAGTTCCCGGATCTTTTCCTAACTGTTCTGCCAGCCATTTATTGGTGCGTTTCTTTTCTGCTAAGACCACCTTCAAACGATTTATATCTTTATTCATACGTTCTGTGATATATTTTGAATGCAAAGATAATCATTATAATCGAAATCTTGTTCAAATTATAATGATTTCTCAATAAATATATGTCGAAAAACAACCTTATATTGAAATATAATTCAATATTTATTTTGCCATCTTGGATTCATTTTAACAAAAAAACATGATTTTACCTTACTTATCAAAGACGATATGGTATTTCTGAAGAATAAAAAGTTAATGACTTAAAGTCTGAGGCTTTCTCTTTCAATAATTTTGCGACCGACATCATTTGCCTATTTTTATCTGCGGTTGGCCCTATTGCTACTAACTTTAACGCAGTCAAGGGTAATTTTACCTCTATATAAGGCAATAGCAATCCATTTCGATTACGATAATTAACTTTATTATTAAACTCTCTACAACAAAACCTATATTCATCTTCATATTTATAAGCAGGGTTCTTTATATTGCTTGGGACAAAAGCTCGCAATAACATATAATTATCAAGCGCAATTTTAGTATCAACATTCTCTTGAACTTCTGTTTCCATTTTAAAATTTCCAACAATAAAATTCATATTTGTTTTATATACATGTTTTACGTACTCCTTCCATATGTTCATTTCTTCATCTGCTTTTTGCAGACTATCAATATATTCCCCCACTCCATATGTGATTTTCATTAGTGGTTCCTTATTATTTGAATTCAAGAAATCATTCAATTCATTTAAATCAAAACCAAGACAAACACCGCTGCCGTTTTGTCCATACATATTCCACATTGGCAAAGAATCAAAAGATTTTGAAAAAGAAACAGAATACATATTAGTCAAACTATTTTCCTCAATATTTCTATCCCAAATTAATTCATCTAATTCTTTCCTATCTAATTCTGTGATTCTCTGCCCTATTGGTATCGACAATTCCTTTTCTACATCGGGTAAAACTTCCCACATTTTTCCAACACCATATTCTATTTCTTCTGGATCATTCATATAAGAAATATGTGAAGCCCAAAATGTCATAAGAATTTTTTCTTTTGATGTATTATTAAGCATACTAGCCAATGTTCCTGCATTAGTATAGTGAAAAACGCATGAATCTACTATTCGTTGGATTTCTTGCCAATCCTCTCGTAATTTTTCATCTTTTCTTTCTAACACTTTCGCTAATAACTGTCTATCATCACCGTTCATATTATTTTCTATTTATGTGTTTATTTTTAGCTTCTGATTCGATATGATTTCTTTGCTCAAAATTCCTGAAATTACTATATTCTCGCTCACACATACCTAATCGCATCACCAAATCACTCCATCTTTTCACTGTTTCAATCTTTACCTTCCTCGTATAAACAAGCCCAATCTTTAGCCTGAAACTCTTTTTCAAAGGCTTCCAAATCCTCTTTAAGTCTCTCATGCTGGTCGTCTTCCCCATCATCACCACTCATCACCCAATCTATGCGAGTTGCATATATCTCCGCAATGCGAATTTGTTTGTATGCCTCTTTCATAGTCTCTATAGTTTCATCTGATAACTCCAACACATCAGCGTCATCCGGATAACGGTCATAATAACAATGATGGATTGAGTATAATACCGGAATCTGTTCGCCATCACGAATATCGGACATATATCGCTTTGTTGATTGGAACATTACTTTATCATCAAAGAATTGTCGATCTACATATTTTTGTTCTGCCCTAATGATTGTTTTATCTGACAAAAGAAAAGATTCCGCTTCTTCATAGCTTAAAAAAGACAAATAACCCATATAACTATGGAATGAACCAAAGCTATCTTTCTCATAAATAGTCCAATAATCCTTGTGGATTTTCTCCGGTTTTGGCCGTAAAGCTCTTGCAATATCACGCTCTATAGAATCCGCAATCTCACCAATTGCATATACATTCCTATCAAAATATCCTCCGCTCATAATTATAATTTTTCAATTTACTTTAGAATTAACATTACACCTCTTATCCAACACCCCACTAAACATATCCATTTCTCTCTTGGAAATCTCCAATCGTGTTGCCAGTTCTCTCCACCCTTTCACAACATTAGTAACCTCTGAAATAATCTGTTCAGTCGTTTTTCGGTTAAGCATATAATCTCCACAAGCATCAAGCAAAATACTGAGGTCTGCCTTGTTGGATGTTGCAGAAATAAGCAGACTTTGATATTCATTCTGAGTAGGATTCATATCGTATGCAGGAGAAAGCGTCCAGCCTTTTGCAGCCAAAAGAAAACCATGATTGCGGAAATGGTCATCGCTGTTGCCAATACAGATATTGAAAGCCACGCGACGATAGAGTTCCTGCAAATTGCGCTCTACATCCGTACAGTTCTGAATGATAAAATCAACTATATCCAGATAACCATGCCCTGTAGTCGCATTATCACCGTCATTCAGTCCCAATAAAGTCATTGCGGAAGCGAAATGAATCCTTTTTCCATCTTTGGTTCTGTCAAAACGCACCGAAAGCAATGTATGATATTTTTCGTCTGTGGCAAGAACTTTTGTTTTCGCTGCATTGATACCTGCTTTTACTGCAAGCAGATGGCTAAAATATTCCCAAAGCCCGGCATCATAATCATCTTTACGTGATGGAAACTTAGCAATGTACAGCGTTTTATCTGTATCTATCACACTTGCCTTCGGTCTTGCTCCACCCAATGAAGAACCAGGCTGCACAAGTTGCGTAATCCACTTTCTGTCTGGTAACACATTGTCTTCTTCGCTTCTCTCAATCTCCGCACTGGCTGCTCTCAATTCTCTAATATCTGTAAGAGGTGGAATCTTCAAAAACTCTCTCACATTTATAAATTCTCCATCAAGGTTTTCCTTGAAGCGGAAAGCACCCATCCGGGAGAAGTCATCAATACCGGTCAGGAAATCGAATGAAGACAACCTTTGCACAGGTCGTTTTTCTTCCATTGCTGCAATCTGCTCACGTCGCAATAACAGTGTCCGTCCCCAGCGGTCAGGCAAAGCATCAGAAAAACATCCGAATATATCTTTCTCTGGCTGTGTATATTGTTGTCCCGGATAATTGTTCAAATCATCGCTCAAAAACAAATCGCCATGCTTTTTCAACCACTCATCGCTAAACGCAAAACAATAGCTGTCCGAGCCACGAAGTGACTCATAGCCCAACTCGCCAATGAGTTCTATCTCTTTCAGCCAGTCAAAATCGGCATATACATATAGTTTCTTCATAGCCTACTCCTTTTTTGACGCACGTTCCCTTGTCTTCAAACTCAAATCCTGCAATGCTTTCCCCAATTTATCTTCTTTCGCCAGCCACAAAATATCATCGTCAAGCTGTAAGGCATACAGCACACGCAAATATATACCAATCGCTACAGTCGGTGCGCCTTTCTCTATTCTAGCTACAGTCAACGGAGAACAAGTAGCACGTTCCGCCACCTGAGCCACACTCAGATTCCTTCGTAGGCGAGCCAATTTAATCTGCTCACCCACTATTTGCATTTTTTGCTCTAATTTTCGGGGCAATTTAGTACCCATTGTATTCTTTGCCATAGTCAACTCATCATATAATATGCAAAGATAATGCTTTTTCTTTATTTAATGATATATTACATATAAAAAAACACACATCATTGCATAATTAACCATGCATATAATCCATTTTCAAGAAAAAAATCCCCAAAACCAAGTGCTATTATATTGTTTGTTGTCACTATATATACCTATTAACGAACAAAATATTATTTGTTATACAGATACAATCTGCTCCTCATCACACATCACATCAAAGAACAATTCTGCTTGCCAAAAGAAAAACGACTTTACTTTATCCTTTGTATCCATGTATACGTCCATTAAAGTAAAGTCAAAAAGAGGGAGAAAGAAAGGATTGCCTTATTTTTCTTTTGGTCAGCACCATTATAATACACTACATCATCTTCAACCTTGGAGAAACAACCAGCAAAATAACCGCGAATATCACCACCAACAAAATGCGATGCAATATATCCCATACTTTCCACAAACACACCTCCCAATCAGCCCTTCAAAAATGATTTTGCACAAAGTTTTTCACTTGCTTTCATAATCCGAAAAATGCACTAATTTTGTACTCGTTCAGCGAAGAAAAAGAAGTGCAAAACAGACTTTTCTACCATTTTATTTATAAAATATTGGTAGTCAACTGGTCTAATATGCTGCATCGGCAAGTAAGAGGTGATCACTTATGATTAAGGTATATAATCAACACTTATTCAGGAGTTCATATTTTGAGCGCCTTTTTTTAGTTTTATGAGCGATAGCCATCATTTATATGAGCATTTTAAGGAAGTTACGTTCATTTTATACTTGATTAAGATTACTATATTTTTCAATGTCTCAAGATACGGAGTAGATAATTCTCAACAAATCAAAAAATAAATATTCGCTGACCGAATAAAATGCTTCAAATTATCTATCTTCATAACAAATAAGTTTCATTGATTAAAAACATTATTAATTAAATCATGCAAAGTTGAATATTGAGCATCGTATCTTGTTTTTGAAGTGTAACCTTTTTTGGTAGAACAAAGACTATTACTATCAATTTCATATTCAGTTATGAAATTCACGAGAATATACATCTCGGATGTGTTTACATTTTTATACACATTTTGTTCTATTTCGTCAGCTGATACAACAGAACAAGTACCCCCTATAGAAAACAAGTGCTGGTCAGTATCATTCCTATGATGGAAGAGAAGATATCCCAACTCACTCAAATGTTCTATTATCTCCATTGACTCCTTTGTATATTTTATTCCAATGGCTATTTTTCCAGTAGGCATGAAATTTAAACTCTTTATATTATAATTTTCCATCATAACCATCAAAACGCCACATTTACCCGAAAGCGATAATGATGGTTTTGATCGTTGGCCTACTTCTGTAAGTATAGTATCGGGATCATCTCCAATCGCTACTTTTTCCACAAAGAAATATTGCCTTAACTCAGTTAACAACGTCTCATTTTCGTTTTTATATTTTAAATCTTTATCTAGCGCCAAAGAAAAATAGTCATCCCTGTGGTATGGTTGATAAAGTTTGCCTAATACCATTTGGAAGTTGACTTTGATGTACTCTTCTCCATTTACTCCTTGGCGTGCTGTCATCGCATAAAACTCAAAACGTGTTTTTAGCATTTCTTGAATTTCTTCTCGGAACCTCTTACGAACCTTTTGTTTCCACAGGTTCTTAGAACTATCACAGTCTTGTGCATAGAGCGAAACAACATATAAGAAATTTACGTCGTAGTGGCTGATAAGCAAAGTATCACGATCAAACAACCGGTTTTCAAAGTGACGTGAAATAAACGACTTCTGCTCATTCTCTGTCGTATAAATGTCCTGGGCATACGAAAGTTCATTATCCATCCTTGCACTGATAAAAAAGTTGGGCACAATGTTATATCCCTCGGTTAGCCGGCTGCGATAACATTTTTCCTCTTCTTTATTATCTAGGAATAGATTCATATTCCACTGTATCACATTTCGTGCATAGGTGTATTGCTTGTAGACAGACTCATCTGAAATGGAATTTCCAAGCTTATAATACTTGCTATCGCCAATGTAGTATATGGTTTTATCGTTCGTATTGGTAAGTCCAACGTCCGCATAGATATGGTCTACCCGTTTTCCATCTTCTTGATCTTTAAGGCCTCTTGGAAGCATCTCCTTTTTATCACCCACCAATTCATCAATCATCGCCTCAAACACAATGTTGTAGTTTTGAGCTATTAAATACTCTTGTAGCTCACTGGCAACAGAGATATTATGTGACTTATCGAAAAATGCATAACATAGCCCCCACAACTCTAAAGACTTATCAGAGAAATATTTATATTTAATTTGACGGAGCCGAACCTTACCAAAACCATTTAGATAATTATTAAACTTTGCTCCCGTTATCAAATCAAATCCTACGTTTATGGATACAGGAAAACCATATTTGTCATTGATATAACGAAGAATAGAGAAAAAGATAACCAATAATTCTTCATCAAAATTTATTTGTCGTTTCTTATTTACAGGATTCAAATAGAAAGGAACATTATTTTGTACAATAGTCGTGCTATGAGCAATTGTACGTGTCCAATTTATTTTATTATGACCTGAATGAATATTTTTCAAAACAGTCATAAAGAAGCTTTGATTCTTTCGGTTAAACTCAACCAATGCTAATAGCACCTCTAAATAGGTATTAGTCATATGACGGTGGCTTATACCAGCCTGTGCCATCTGTTTATGGTATACTATATCGTTCTTGGGGTTGTATTTATTAAACACACACAATGAGCGATATATCCACACTGCAAACTCATAGATAAATTTTCTTTCCTCTTCTGTTAGTTCTTCTGCCTTTTCCACATGAATGATTGTAGCTGGGGCTAGATGAGAAAATACCATCCCATTCCTATCAATAAGTACCTTCGGCAAAAAGAAGACGCAATCCTTTATATGCGGGTTATATAGATAGCCTACATAATTTACCACGACTTCATGGCTGACATTTTCCAAGAAATCGAGTCCCTTTAATGCATCTTTTACATCCGAAGCTTGGTAATGGTAGCCTTCAATCAAAATTCTCATTATCTTATTTTTTCGATTGTTATATCCAAGTTTGCAGCATTTACTTTATTAATAAAGTCTTGAATATTTCCACTGCCAATCTGAGTCGATACATAAATTGATTCTCCATTTGATAATATCACCTGCTTAGCTCTTTGATTCGGGTCAGACGAGCCAGATATTCTTGCTTCAAAATCAGACTGAGTTTCAACCAAATGCCTTATTGTACAATTTAAGCTCATCCATCGATTACGCACAGAATCTGCATTCATATCCGAATGATCTCTGCAGAATAATTCTATAGTACGTTTTACTAATTCTCCTTTACCATATTCACCATCTCCGTTTATAGAATACTTTGAATAGTCTCGTTGTGATGTAGGTATCCCTGCTATTTCATCCATTTCTGTTTCATCAGCAATAGAATCCGTATCTTCCGTTGTTAATGGAACTATTCCATTAGCCTCCATGAATGCATGTAATATCGCTTCACGCTGTAAACCAAAAAATTCCGTAAAGACAACTTTCTTCGTGCCATTTCCCTCCTTAATACGGAAGATACTTCTGTTATCGTCAGCATAATCTTTATAAACATCATTCCATAGGTAGAACAACACCTTTGAAACGAATTGGTCACAACTGATTGAAGTGCCGTTTCCTGCAGGTTTTGCAAACCAATAGCCAATTTTTTTATCTTCCGACCCTGTTATTTCATCTATTTTATTATTGATAACCGAGATAAATTGCCACCAATCATATTTACTTGAGCCTATTTCAATAATAAAATCTTTGTTACCTTTTTCGATTGGCATATATTCCCAATCCCAGCGACGCTTAAATGCACTATCAATAGGAAATAATGATTGGTCGCTGGTATTCATTGTCGCCCAAATATATAGATTACTTGGCAAACGCATCTCAACGCCATTCTTTATCTTTTCAGAAAGATTTACAGAGTCTTTAAATTCCCCAGTCAAAAACCTTTTTATATCATCATCTGGACAAATGGCAAACTTTGACTCACCGTTATCTCCACGGTCTAACAACTGGAATAAATCACCAAAAATCTGAGCACAATTACCTCTATTGATTTCTTCAATGATAAGATAATATGGCGAAGCCTCTCCTTCATTGACCAATCTCCATGCATTAACGTATGCTTTAAGAAAAGCTTGTGGTACATATTTATAAACAATGTGGGATTCATTTGATTTTGCAAGATATTCTTCTCCCACGGCCATTCCTTTATCAAACTCTACTGTGTAGCTGTCAGACATACCGCAAGCGCTCAAAATAGCCTTCTTATCTGCGATACTCAGTTGTTTCAATGAATACCAATACTTCGCTCCAAACTTCTGAGATGAATAAGGGACACCATGTTCTTTAAACTCAGTAAGCTTACTTATTAATTCATCTTTAGTATACAATTTTTCCTCATATCCCTCCATGGTGGGCTTATACGCTCCCACAAATGTGGAGTAATCACTATCAGGGTGAAATGTAGTACGGATACGATTAGTGCCGTTTGTGTATTCTTCTATTTTATTGGATTTTCCCGTACCGGGCGCTCCATAGTAAATTACTTGTAAACAGTCAGCAGAATCTTTTATACTTTCAGAGTGATTTTCACCAATATTACATTGAGGAACAACAATATCATTAAAATAATCAAAGAACACTTTTTTATCCAACTTGTCTGTTGGAACTGGAGGCAATGTTTTTTTTTGATAATTCACCTTTAGCGCAATAGTTCCATCAGCCTCCACAGATATATCAGAGAATAAATTTAGCATATTAGCAATTATATCTGCATTACCAAGCTTAATATCAAAGGTACTTTCTAATGCATCCTTTAATGTTGTTTTTTTACCCGCTTGAATTATATCCATTAACAAAGAGTTTAAAACAAAAATCCCATTATTATCCTGAATACTGTCGGTATATGGGTTTGGTATATAATACCTTCTTACCCAACCTTCAATATAAGATTTAGCCTCATCAAAATTTAAAGCATGATCAAATCGAGGATAAAAGTTTTCAGAATCTTCATAATATAATCCTAGTTGAGATGCTAATTGATACGCTGTTCTAAAAAAGTTCTGACTTCCATCCCACATTTTCCAGTGGTTATTGACATATTCACGCGCAGCATCTTTCTTCATTATAAAATAAGGAAGAATAGCTGTAAATTCACATACTTGTTTAATAGTGACATTTCGCCACCTACAAATTGGATCAGCCATAATTATTTGTCAATTAAATTATTGAAACACCATATTTTGTTATATCTAATTGTCTCAAAATAGCCATTAAAACATTCACTACAATGCTATTGCCCGCTTGTTTGTAACAAGCCGTATCTGACACAACTATTTTAAAAGAATCATCAAATCCCATTAAATTTAAACATTCGCGTGGAGATAATTTTCTATATCTACCTAAATGAGGAATGATTTCATTACTTTCACTCATGTTATATCCCCCCTCACAATCTTTTGTAAGTGCGTATTTTTTTACATTATCCGTCAGATAGTATTGTTCTTCAAAGTCAGAAGTATGGAATACATGATTATCAGTCGCATCAATCTTTTCCGATTTTCCTATTGGATGATATATGAAATCTCCATGCCAATTAAATTGCTGATTTCGTTTCTGACATAATGCTATATCACCATTAACTTGAGTGTAACTTTTAATATGATTTATCGTCCTTGTTACAAAGAATGCTCCTTTTTGCTTAAGGAAATATTTTGTATCAACGCATGATTCCAAAAAATCATACATGCTTTTTGTCAATGGGATAGGCTTAGGGTATTTAAAATCACATTCCGTTTTAAAGCCTATACAAAAAATTCTATCTCTACTTTGCGGAATACCGTATTCTTTACTATTCAGAACTTGATAATAGATCTGATAGCCACAATCTTCCTCAAATGTTTTTCTAATAGTTTTCCATGTTCTACCGTTGTCATGATTCAACATACCCTTGACGTTCTCAAAAATGAAAACTTTCGGTCGACATTCAATCACAATTCTAGCAAATTCACTGAATAAAGTACCTCTAGTATCTTCAAATCCACCTCTTTTACCTCTGATTGAGAATGCTTGACATGGAGCGCCACCAACAAATAAATCTACTTTATCTTTAAATGGCTTTGCATCAAAATCATGAATGTCATCATGCCAACGTTCCTCTAGTAGTTTGTAGTTTGCCATGTATGCTTTCTTACAATCAGAATCAATATCTCCTGCAAATTGAATTTGAGAATTCAATCCTAATCTTTGAAAAGCATGCTCAATAGCACCAATGCCACTAAATGAAGTTCCGATACGAATAGTTCGTTCAGGAAATTCAAATGCATGATTTAACCAAGTATAATCATTATCAATATTATCTTGGGTGTTTTGTATATTCGCGTATTTATTAGTCATTATCTACTCCATATTTAGTAATATCCAATTGCTTTAGTATAGAAATTAATACGTCCACAACGATACTATTTCCAGCCTCCATATATGCGGCTGTGTTACTAGTGACAATGTTAAATGTATCACGAAATCCCATTAGTCTATGACATTCTCTAGGTGTCAATTTTCGAATTCCGTTTATACCCTTATTTTTATTAAAAGTGACATAATTATCAACTCCTGCTCTGTGCATTTTATGCATAGAATGCAAAAGAGGTCTTGCTACATCTAAATCTGTTTTTGTTGAAGTCTTAAAATTCTTAGTTCCACCTGCTAAAACATATTTGGCAACTTTTTCAGATAAATAATATTTATCTTCGACTTCGCTAACAGGGAAAATAAAACGATTAAAATCATGTTCCCCTAATTCTTTACATTTACTTTGTACATTATAGAAACAAGAGTCCGACCAATCTTCTAGAAAATCATACATGCGATATTTCAACTCAATTGGTGCAGGAAACTTAAAGTCTGTTTTTTCTCTAAATCCTATACAAAACAAACGTTCTCTATGTTGCGGAATACCGTAATTTTTACTATTTAATAATTGGTAATGAATATCATAACCACAATATTCTTCAAATGTATTTTTTATAACTTCCCATGTTCTCCCATTATCATGAGTTAGAATACCTTGAACATTTTCAAAAATAAAAATTTTAGGACAGCATTCTTTAACAACACGTGCAAATTCTCTAAATAGAGTTCCTCGTGTATCCTCAAACCCTCTTCTAAAACCTACCATTGAAAATGCCTGACAAGGTGCACCACCGACAAATAAGTCTATTATTCCGTTATATGGTGTTGCATCAAAATTGTGTATATCCGTATGCCAAGCGTCCTCCCTTAAATCATAATTAGCAAAATATGCTTTTTTACAATTTGGCTCAATGTCTCCAGCAAATAAAAGATCTGTATTTAAATTAAGCCTTTGAAATGCATGTTCTATCGCACCAATGCCACTAAAGGTGGTTCCAATACGTATTATACGGTTGGGGTATTCAAATATCTTATCCAACCAATTTGGACCATTCCAATCAATGTTATCTATTGTGTTTTGAATATTCATTCTACTATCTTTCTTTCTCATCAGTTATCAGCTCCTTCATGTTTACTCCAAGCACTTCACTGATGCGTTGTAGCGTGTCAAGGCTAGGTTGAACACGGTTACAACAATAGCCATTAACAGTGCTAAAGCTTTTTCCTATTTTTTCAGCTAATAGTGTTTGAGACATTTCTTTCTCAACCAAAACGACCTTAATTCTATTCAGTTTCATAAACTTTTGGATTGACGACATTAAAACCTTATACAAAAATAGCTAATTTATTCATAGAATAGTGTGTTTAATACGATATTTATACATTTTAGTAAGATAACACAACGTAAAGCTTGGAATAAGTTTTCAAAACTGGTAGAATCTATAAGTTAATATCTGTTCTAACGTATGTATTTTCATGTTCAAAAAAGCTAGTATACAACTACTCTATACTCAGAGAGAGATTCATTTATATACTTGCTCTAAACAGTATATATGTAATTAAGCCAATAACCAAAATAGAAATAGCCATATTACTATATAGCGGACTCTTCTGCTTGACTTTTTCTTTTTCGCTGTTTGCTGGCTTATCTGCTCGATTGTTGTCTCACATTGATAAATTAGATTCTGAAGGCTGTTACCTGTGCGACATGGAGAAATACAATGAGGCGGCAATCTCCGGCTGGTGCGTAATACGCGTGTTGCCGGCAGAACTGCTGACGTTTAAGACTGTGCGGCTCGTTATTCGGGCAATACAAAATCATAACTAAAAAAAATAACAATACAGAATGTCATTACAAAACAAGGGGTTAGATTATTTTTCGTTGAACATCGATTTTTTCGTTATCGAAAAAATTGCTCTGCCTCAATCAGAGCATGGCTGGAAAGGTTCGCTGATAACATTAAAATTACTTTGCAGAATAACAAGGAAGGATTTTATTGTCGTTGGGATAAAGATATCTGTCTGCTCTTTTGCCGGAAAGCCGGAATAGAGGTCGATATTCAGTTTATGGATACTCTGCTTCAATCTCTTCTAGAAAGAAATTTCTTTGACACAAATTTGTTTCATAAATTTGGTATATTGACTTCCCGCAGCATCCAAATTCGTTTCTTTGAAGTGACAGTCCGCCGCCGAAAAATAGAAGTCCCCAATGCTGATTTTTTGTTGGTAAATGTGCTCGATTATAAAAATGTATACATTTTATCTCAAAATGCAGACATGGATGCAGACTCAACCTCTAAAAATACTGACATCCCGAAACAAAGTAAAGGAAAGTATAGTAGAGGAAAATAAATTTACAACAGCAGCAACACGCGTGCGAGGAGCCGGAAAAAGAACCGGAGAATCTGAATGAAGAACGTGAACAATGGAAAGAAGCCTTGCTGGCGGACGAAGACTGGCAGGCAACGCTGCCGGCACCGTATTCTTCCGGAAATTCCGGTCACCCCGAACGTCCTTCAAGAATCCGGGAACTGATTGAAACCGGTCAGCGTGTCACCGAGATAGCCCTGAAAATCTGTAATTCGCAAGCCGTATGAGTTTGGATAACAGATTACGGCTTGCCGTCGAAGAACGCCGGGTATCGACATACCCGCTACAGGAAATTCTGCCCTACGTGAATCGTATTCTCCTGCAGACATATGCCCTGGTCGGTTTCAAACCTCCCAGCGAGCATGATCTGGGGCTTTTGATAGCCAAAGTCGCCACCGACCAGCAAGAGTCTTATCCTTCTCTGACTTTGCAGGAAGTGGAACTCTGCTTTGAGCTGGGTGCAAAAGGCGAGTACGGCGACTTTATGGGACTGAACCTGCGCACCATCACTCGCTGGCTGAAAACATACCAGACAAGCGAATTGCGTTACCGTGCGGTTGTGGAGCGTGAACGGCAGGTGTTGGTGAAACAGCAAGCGATAGCGATTCTTTTGAAAGAGTTTTTTGACAAAGTGATTGAGGAAGAAGGAGAATTGCTTATGATAACGTAAACCGTGATTCAAAGAATATATTTTATTGGGTTACATTACTGTTCATAAAATCAGGAACTATTTATCTATAGCAACAATTATCTAAAATTATGCATAAAAGCCTACAGGCAGGGAGAAAAATCATACCTTTGTATTAACCCAATAATATTGAACAATATGGCTGCAAAACTTGAACAACGTATAACTCAACATAGAAAGTCAAAGATTGACCTGCAAGATGGGGAGAATAATCAACAAAAGCGAAACCATTCGGATAACCCTATATTTCTTTTAATATAAACCGGAATATTCATATGGATACCCTTTCGAAAGAACAACGACACAAAAACATGGCTGCCGTACATTCTACCAATACTAAGCCGGAAATAATAGTAAGAAAGTATCTGTTTTCCCGTGGATTCAGATACCGTTTGAATCACCCTAGGTTACCAGGGCACCCCGACATCGTTCTACGCAAGTACCGCACCTGTATCTTTATAAACGGTTGTTTTTGGCACGGCCACGAAGGTTGTAAATATTTTGTTATCCCAAAATCGAATACAGAATTCTGGACCAAGAAAATCAACCGTAATATTGAGCGGGATAAAAAAGTACGGAAAGAACTTATCAAAATGGGATGGTATTGTATTACCATATGGGAATGCGAGCTAAAACCCAAAATACGCGAACAGACTCTTACCTCATTACTGTTCACTCTTAATCATATCTTTCTAAAAGATCACACAGTGAGCTATCCTATTAATGAAGATGAAGAATCGTCTATGGTGGCAGAAAAGGATATAACATTTTATGAAACAAAGAATAAGAATACGTTTAATTCAAATAAAAAATAGGTAAAAGAAAACTAAAAAAACGGGACTGCCATCTTTCCCAAGACACAATCCCGCTTCAAATCTAGAATAAATAATAGAGAAGGTTTACGGTTACTTTTCTCTTCCGCCACCCAGTGCATGATAAAGGTTTACCACACTCTGTATCTCAGAAAAACGGTTAGCCGTTTGCGACAGTTGCGCACTCAGTAAAGATTGGCGGGCGGTCAGGACTTCCAGATAAGTAGAAGTACCGTGCTCCATCAGCAGAGAGGTGCTTTTCAAGGCCTTTTCCAGCGAAACGATCTGCTTGTCGAACAAGATCGTTTTCTCCCGGCTTGTCTGATAAGCAACCAACGCATCGTTCACTTCGCTTCCGGCATTCAGTAAAGTCTGCTGAAAAGCCAGGCTGGCTTCTTCCTGTTGTGCCTGCGCGATGCGGTATTGGGCAATGACCTGTCCACGGTTGAACAAAGGCTGTGTCAACGAGCCGACTGCCGAAGCCAGGAACTTACCCGGATTGACAATCATCGCCCCGGCCGAGTTGGTCCAACCCGCACTCCCGCTCAGCACTACGGAAGGATAAAAAGAGGCACGGGCCTGATTGGTTCCATAGAACGCTGCTTCCAGTGAACGCTCTGCCGAACGGACGTCAGGACGGTTGGATAACATCTGAACAGGAACACCTACCGACAAGTCCTCCGGAAACTGTTGCTCATCCAATGTGCCCCGTTCAAAATAACGGGGCGTCTCGGCCAGCAGCAAAGCCAGACTGTTCTCCACCTGATTGATCTGCTCTTTCAGATCGAGGGCGGATGCCTGTACCTGATAATAAGCAGCTTCCATCTGTGATACGGCCGCCTCATCAGCCATGCCCGCATTCATCAGGGCACGGGTAGAAGAAACCGTTTCACGCCATGCCTCCTCCGTCTCACGCGTGATGGCAAGCTGTTCGTCCAGCATCAACAGCGTATAATAGGAATTGGCGATTCCGGCTACCAGCTGGGTCCGCACGGCCTGCCGGTAATCCTCGCTTTGTGCGTAAACCGCTTTTGCCTGCAGTTTAGCGTTGTGCATACGCCCGAATATATCGAGTTCCCAACTGGCAGTGACAGGCAGCGAATAAGTCTGTGTTGCCTTGCGGGTATCAAAACTGCTCACGGTACCTTGCGGAGACAAGGCAAACGAAGGCAGGAATGCCAGACGGGCGGACATCAAAGCCGCTTCGGCCTCCTTCACACGGAGCTGTGCCGACTGATAGTCAGTATTGTTCTGCAGTCCCTGTTCGATAAGGGCCTGCAACTTCGGATCGGAGAAAAGCTCATGCCAGTCTCTGTCACCTATTCCGGCTGTGTCGGCCGTCTCTATCCCTTCTCCGTACAAATTGTCGGGTACGGCCGTTTCCGGTTTATATTTACTGTATATACCACAACTGCTCAACAGAACAGTAACTGCGGATAACAGAATTATCTTCTTCATATTTTATTATTTTAGTTGTTTATATCAGACGTGCCACGCTCCGCATTACTTCTCTCCTGCTCCAGGGCCACCTGCACATCGGCTTCTTCTTCCATCGGCTTACGGATCTTCTCCTGTAAAAACTCGAAGATAATATAGAACACCGGAACTACGAATAACAACGCCAGCGTTCCGACTGCCATACCACCGACAACACCTGTTCCCAACGAGCTGTTACCGTTGGCACCGGCACCGGAGGAGAACATCAACGGAAGCATACCGAAGATCATCGTAAGCACCGTCATCAGGATCGGACGCAGACGAACCTGGGCGGCAGAATAAGCCGACTCGACGATACCCATTCCTTTACGGCGGCGCTCTATCGCATATTCCGTGATCAGAATGGCCGTCTTCGCCAGCAAACCGATCAACATGATCACCCCTGTCTGCAGGTAAATATTATTCTCCAGTCCGAATATCTTAGCAAACAGGAAACTACCCATCAAACCGAACGGCACGGAGAGGATAACGGCGAACGGCACCAGGAAGCTCTCATATAAACAAGCCAGGATCAGATAAATAAGCAAAATACAAACCACATAGATAAACAGCGTTTTCGCACCACCGCTATTCGATTCTTCACGGGCCATACCACCATATTCATAACCATATCCCGTAGGCAGTGTCTGGGCTGCCACCTCTTCAATGACCTTCTGCACCTCACCGGAAGAATAACCTTCAGCCGGATTCACATTTGCCGTGATAGCGCTGTACAGGTTGAAACGGTTGGATACTTCCGGACCAAGCACCTTATTCAATGTCACAAACTGGCTTATCGGCGCCATTTCCGTTCCGTTGCGAACAAACATATTATTCAGCGACTGTTCGTCCAGACGATATTCAGGGGAAGCCTGCATCATCACACGGTACACTTTTCCAAACTGATTGTAATTGGATATATATGCACCACCACAATAACTGCCCAGGGCATCGAGTATGGTAGCCGGCGAAATACCTGCACGCTTACATTTGGCGGCATCGATATCGACCGACACCTGCGGGAAGTTCATCGCATAAGAGGTATATGCCATCGCAACTTCCGGACGCTGATTCAAGGCTCCCAGGAACTGCATAGTCGAGTTGTAGAAAGCCGTCATGTCGCCACCGGTCTTGTCCTGCAGGTTCAACTCGATGGAGTTACCCATACCATAACCGGGGATCATCGCCGGTTGGAAACTGAATATCTGTGCTTCCTTTATCGCATAGAACTGGGCATTCAGGCGGCCAACCACGGCATCCGACGAATGCTCTTCCCCTTTTCGTTCGCTCCAGTCTTTTAAACGGATAACGATCGTACCGTAAGAGGTTCCTTGTCCGGACATAAGTCCGTATCCTGCCACCTTTGCATAATGTTCTATTTCAGGAGTATTTTTCAATATATCCTCCAGTTTGTCCATGACCTTTGTCGTTTCACCTAACGTACTACCCGGTGAAGTGCTGACATTTACCATGATCACACCCTGGTCTTCCTGCGGAACGAGCCCTGTCTTGGTGCTCGACATCAGAAATGCCAGCAAAACAATAGCAGCTGCAGTCAACGTCCATACCATCCAGCGGTGATGGATAAAGAACATGACACCTTTCTTATATTTGCCCAATACAGCGTTGAATGAAGCGTTATAGGCTGCACGAACTCGTCCGTTAAGACTTTTCGCACTCTTATTTCCATCCGAAGGACGCATAAGTATGGCACAAAGTGCCGGACACAGCGTCAAGGCTGAAATCATGGAAAGACCGACTGAAGTCGCCATCGTAATACCGAACTGCGTATAGAAAATACCGGATGTTCCTCCCATGAATGTCACAGGGATAAATACTGCCATAAACACGCAGGTACAGGAAACGATAGCCATCGTTACATCTCCCATCGCATCCTTAGTGGCAAGATAGGAGGATTTATATCCGGCATCGAACTTCGACTGCACCGCCTCCACCACCACGATCGCATCATCCACAACGGTTCCGATCGCAAGCACAAGAGCAAATAAGGTCAGGATATTGATACTGAACCCGGCAATCATCAGGCAAGCGAATGTTCCGACCAGCGAGACTATGATAGATATGGAAGGAATCAGCGTACTCTTGAAATCCTGCAGGAAGAAATAAACCACGAGGATTACCAGTAAGATGGCAATGACCAACGTTTCCACCACATTATGGATAGAGGCGAACAGGAAGTCGTTCGAACTCATCATCGTCACAAACTCCGTTCCCTTCGGAAGATCCTTCTCCATTATATTCATCTGAGCAGTGATCTTCTCATTCACAGCCGTTGCATTGGAACCTGCCACCTGGAATACCATGAACATAACGGCAGGTTTACCGTCCATCTCACTCTTGAAACTATAGGAAAGTGTTCCCAGTTCCACGTTAGCCACATCTTTCAGACGGAGCACCGAACCGTCGCTCTGCGAACGGACAACCGTGTTCCTGAATTCATCCACACTCTTCAAACGTCCGCGATACTTCATCGTGAACTGGAAAACATTCATCGAGTTCTCGCCCAACGAACCTGTCGGCGCTTCGATATTTTGTTCACCGAGTACGGCTGTTACATCCGACGGGACCAACCCGTATTGGGCCATCAATTCCGGTTTCAGCCAGATACGCATACTATAGGTATCGCCCAGCTCCATGACGTCGCCCACGCCTTCTATACGTTTGATCTGCGGGATCACATTGATGTCCAGATAATTGGCAAGGAATGTCTGGTCATAATTACCATCCGTACAGACAAACGAGTTGATCTGCAGGAAACTGGTCTGACGCTTCTGGGTAGTCACACCGATCTTGGTCACTTCGGCGGGCAACAATCCCTGTGCTTTGGATACGCGGTTCTGTACATTGACCGCCGCCATATCCGGGTCCGTTCCCTGCTTGAAATAAACCTGTATGGTAGCCGAACCGGCATTGGTAGCAGTAGACGTAATATACATCATGTCTTCCACCCCGTTGATACTCTCCTCCAACGGCATGATAACGCTGTTCATTACCGCTTCCGCATCGGCTCCCGTATAATTGGCCGACACATAGACTGTAGGCGGTGCAATATCAGGATACTGCTCCACCGGCAGCGTAAAAAGCGAAATAAGCCCCACAGCGAGGATCAGCACGGAAATGGATATAGCCATCACCGGCCGTTTTATAAATATATTACCTTTCATAGCATTACTTTTATTTTACTTGTGTTCCTTCACGTACCAACCCGGCACCCTCAGATACAATTTCATCACCGGCCTTCAAACCGGTCAGCACAACGTATTCGCGTCCGTCATTTATTCCGGCTACGGTAATTAACGTAGAAGTTGCTTTTCCGTCTACAACTTTATATACAAGGGTCTTATCCTGCATCTGAACGGTCGCCCCCTGCGGGATAACGATGCAGTCTTTATAGGTGCTCGGCATGATCACACTACCGGATGCCCCGCTGTGAAGCAGGCGCGACTCATTCGGGAAGACCGCACGGGCCACAACCGTACCGGTCTGCCGGTCGATCACGCCACTGATAGATTCTATTTTACCTTTCATCCCGTACAACGAGTTATCATTCAACTGAAGATCCACTTCCGGCATATTTGCCAGGGCATCGTCCATCGTCCCGTGCTGCCGGGTCAGAGCCAGAAGCTGGTTCTCGGTCATGGAGAAATAGACATACATATCCGAATTATCAGACACCGTCGTCAACGGCTGCTGGAGGGTCGGTCCGACCAATGCTCCGGCACGGTATGGCAAAGCTCCTACGACACCGTCCGTAGGGCTCTTCACCTCCGTATAAGACAGATTATTACGGGCATTCACGACCTGTGCTTCCGCCTGCACCAATTGTGCCTTGGCTGTGAGAAACGTATTTTCAGCCGTTTTCAGGCTAAACTCCGAAACAACCTTCTGCGCATATAGTTCCTTCGAACTGTCATACGTCAATTCTGCTGTCCCCAATCCGGCTTTTGCCGCTTCCATATTGGCTATAGCCGTTTGCAAAGCTGCCTTATAAGGAACCTGGTCTATGATAAAAAGTACTTGGCCCCGACGCACTTTCTCCCCTTCCGACACACAGAGCTTCTCAATAGTTCCCGATACTTGCGGATAGATATCGATATCCTGCCGCCCCCGGATAGTCGCCGAGTAGGAAGTTGAAAGTTCTTTATCAGCCAACGCCACTTTCATCACAGAATAAGAAGGTTTCACTTGTACATCCGGTGCTTGCTTACAGGATGTCATCCACATCGTACAACCGACAATCCCTATCAGTCGTATCCAATTCCCATTTACTTTTAGCATACTATATTATTCTTTATAAAAATTGCATCAAAAGTAGACGATGCCGATAGATGTTTAATAACACAAAATTCCCGAATACTGTCCCATTTTCTGTATTACAGTTTTTTAATAGCCTAAACGTCAATCAGTAGACTTTTGGAATAAAAAAGATGAGAAATAGAATATCCCGGTTACTCATTTAATGCTCATCTTTACACCGATAAATGCAAACAGTATGGATAATAATGTAATAACAACGATAGACGTTGAGGATTTCAAGGACTTTAGTCACATGATAGATTATGTAGACGAGGATGTTGTAGCTGCCCGCAATCTGGAAGATATTTCTTACAATAATATTACCATCAGATTGAATTTCTTCCTTATTATTTCCTGTGTAGAAGGATGTATCCAGCTAGACATGAACAATAAGACCTATTTACTTAACAAAGATGACATTATTATTTGTCTGCCGACCGCGATACTGAGCCAGACAAAATTCAGTTCCGGCCATAAGCTCAGGATTATGGGATTTTCTACCAACTTTTTACATCGTGTCGTAAAAAGAGAAGAAATATCCAACAATATCTTGTCTCATATTCATAAAAATCCCCTGCGGCATATTGAAGAAAAAGACAAATCGCCGGTTAAACTATATGAGGACCTTATTATAAAGAAAATAAACGATCCGTCTATCCATTATAAGAAAGATGTGTTACATTATTTATTTTCAGCCATATTCTGCGAGATGATGGCCGCAATCTATGAATATTCAGACACCGAACTGGAGAATGAAGAGGAACCGGAAACGGGTATAAAAAGGGCTTCTTATGTTTTCAAATGTTTCATTATGGAGGTCTCGAAAGACAACGGATTCCACCGGTCGGTTTCCTATTACGCCGACCGTCTCTGCTATTCGCCCAAATACGTATCCTTTGTCGTCAAGCAAGCCAGCGGACGGACCGCTCTAGAGTGGATAAACGACTCTGCCATAGAACAAATAAAGTATCAATTGAAACATTCCGACAAATCGATCAAAGAGATAGCGGACGACTTCAATTTCTCCAACTTATCTTTCTTCGGAAAATATGTAAAGAAACATTTAGGTGTATCGCCTACCAAATACCGGGATGTGCCGGAAAATATAGGCATTTATTGAAAATGAAGAAAAGAGGCCGCCTGGTTAATGTGCGACCTCTTAAAATAAAAGCCGGATTGTCCTAAAATCCCTTTCCAAACAATCCTACAGTTTAATTATGAATAATAAATGCTTCACAAAGTATAGTGCCCTGCATTAATCCCCTAGTGTGTCTTTATAATCTAGTACAAAGATAACGGGGAAACATGCCGGCATAGCAACGAATAGTTCCTCATAAATGTTCCATTTTCTACCATTTACCATTTTTAAGAAATTTATCCGTACCTTTGAAAGGGCAAACAGGCCCTATAAAACAATGAACTTATCCGATAAAAACGATAGACATTATGGCAGATAATTATCTTGAGAAAAAGTATGAAGAGTTTCAGGCGAGAAAAAACGGAGCTGGTAAGAAAAAGACAAATTCCATTCACAAAATGCGGAGGGTATTCGTGACCGGCGGAGCCGATGGCATCGGTAAAGCAATTGTCAAAGCATTCCGAATGGCGGGTAACCGTGTAGCTTTCTGCGATACCAATGAGGTTTTGGGAAAAGAGACTGCCGAAAAAACAGGGACAACCTTTTATCATGCCGACATTTATGATAAAGAAGCACTTGACAACTGCATGCGCCATATCCTGCAAGAATGGGGCGATCTGGATATCCTGATCAACAATGCCGGCACCATCGGATATTCACCGATCACAGAAAGCAGTGTGGAAGATTTTGAGCGGATTCTGTCAGTCAATCTACGCTCGACCTTCCTCACATCGCGATTATTGGCAATCCATCGTCAGTCTCAGGCGACTCCCAATCCTTACGGAAGAATTATCAATATCTGCTCTCCACGCAACCAAAATGAATCCGGAAATGAAGGTTATGCAGCCTCCAGAGGGGGCATTTATTCTTTAACCCAGACACTTGCCCTGTCACTTTCCCCCTATCATATTACAGTCAATTCTATTATGCCGGGTTGGATACAAATGTGCGGTTATGAAGATCTTCGCCCTGAAGATCAAGCCCAGCATCCTTTCGGCAGGGTCGGGAAGCCGGAAGACATTGCACGTATATGTTTAACTCTCTGCCAGGAAGAAAACGACTTTATCAATGGGGAAAACATTACAATCGACGGAGGCATGACAAAAAAGTTTAACTGCTTTTAAAAAAACAACAAAACCTATTGAGTTACATTGAAAAACAACAAATCTGACGATTTATTATTTAAAACATCGTACCTTTGTCCCCAACACTAAATATTATGTACATATGAGACTGACACGCAAACAAACAATCTGTAACATCCCCATTCTAAAGATCAGGGATTATTTCGATCACATCAGACCCGCCAAGATTTCACCAGATATGATCCGCGAGCATTTTGAATTAAACCAGGAACAAACTGACGAATTGATACAGGAACTGTTAAATAACGAATACATCGAGCCGTCAGAAGGAAAATACCAACTGACAATTAAAGGGCATGCCCTTTGTGTAGCCCGGTATACCTCTCCCCTTAACAAAGCCAAAGCAGACAAACTTTTTAAAGAATTTATGGAGCGGGTTGAAGAGGTCAATACAAATGAATATTATTTGTATAAAGTATCCAAAATAGTCCTGTTCGGCAGTTATATCGATCCGGAAAAGACAGACTATTCAGACATAGACATTGCTTTCGAACTGAGTCCTAAAATAAAAAATCACAAAGAATTCGATAGACTGAACGACCTGCGCCTTGCCGAAGCCGAAGCTGCCGGAAAAACTTTTACATCTTTTATCGACCAGATAGGATATACCGAACGTGTTGTAATACTTAAACTGAAAAACAAAAGCCGATACATCAGTCTCCACCGTATGGACGACGCTATACTGAAGATTACAAAAACCAAGCAAGTTTATCCCTGAAAATCACCTGATATCTGAGATTCCTTTATATATTTGTTTCCTGCAAATAAACAGTATGTATCATATATAAAGTTCGAAGATCATGAAAACGAAAACATTCATAGCACTGGCACTGATCATTTGCTCCATTTCTTTTTGTAGTTGCGGAAGTTACATGACCAGCAAAAGTGCTATCATGAAGATAGAAAAGGGGATGACCAAAAAGGAGGTTGTCAGTTTACTTGGAGAACCGGATTTCCGGCGCTTCGACGAACAAATGGAAGAATGGGAGTATAAAAAGATAAATGCACTCACGTCGGAAACAACCATTGTCATAGTTGACTTTATCAATGAAAGGGTCAGTAATATGAACTCTTTCAATGGTGACAACTATCCTACTCCTCCTGTAGCCGTTTTCCCTCCCAATGACGGCAATTACGGAGAACCATATCCTCCGCACCCGAATGGTCACGGAAGACCTTCGAGAGCCGTAAATGAAAGAGAGTTTCAGCAACTATACAATAAAGTCAAACAGAAACCTTTTAAAGACGATCAGCTGGAACTTCTCGAAATGGGAGTTTCCAATAAATATTTTACTTGTAAGCAGTGTGTACGTCTTATGTCTATTTATACATTCGATGACGACAAACTGGAGGTATTGAATATAGTTGCTCCCCAAATCATCGACTTCGAAAATCAGGAAGAAATCATCAAATCTCTGAGTTTTATTTCCAGCGAAGAGAAAGCTGAAAAAATACTACGCCGGGCAAGAAAATGAATAAATTCCATTTTTTTTCTTCCGCGGTCACGCATGTACCGCTACCGGAGAAGTTCACCTATCCGTTTCATTACACGCCCCATCCATTATGCAGGATGGCTGCAGAAGAAGTACAAAATTACCTGCAATGTAAAAAAGACTGGGAAAGCGATCTGAAGCAAGGCAAGATGTTCGGTGTCCTGATCGTACAAACATCTGCAGGGGAGGTCGGGTACCTGGCTGCTTTTTCCGGTATCCTGGCTGGAAAAAACCTGCATGAGTATTTCGTTCCCCCCATCTATGATCTGCAGCAGCCACAAGGATTCTTCAGTATCGGAGAAGAGCGGATCTCTGCCATAAATAGCCGTATCGAACAGCTTCAGTCTTCCCCTGATCACCTGGCTGCCTGTCAGAAACTGGACGAAGCTGTTGCTTTGGCTGCCAAAGAGATTAATGTTGCCAAAGAGGAACTAAAGAAAGCTCAGCAGAGACGTGAAGAAAGACGCCTCAACAATCCGGACGAGCACGAACTTTCGGCTATGATACATGAAAGCCAGTTTCAGAAAGCGGAGCTAAAACGACTGAAACAACAGTGGAATGAGCGTATTGCTGCCATCCGGGCAGAAACGGAGACATTCAAATCTGAAATAGAACAACTGAAAACGGAACGTAAAACCCGTTCGGCAGCTTTGCAACAACAACTTTTTGAACAGTTCAAAATACTCAATGCCAAAGGAGAGGTGAGAGATTTATGTGACATTTTTAAAGAGACGGCACAGAAAACTCCGCCTGCCGGGGCCGGAGAGTGTGCTGCTCCCAAGCTTTTACAATATGCTTATCTGAACCGACTGAAACCGATCGCCATGGCTGAATTTTGGTGGGGCGATTCACCCAAAATGGAAATTCGTCATCACGGATATTTCTATCCAGCCTGTAAAGGAAAATGCGAGCCGATACTGAAACATATGTTGCAGGGATTGGATGTGGAGGATAACCCGTTACTGACAGACTTACACCGCCATACGGAACTTGAAATATTGTTTGAAGACGACTGGCTGCTGGCTATCAATAAACCGGCAGGAATGTTATCCGTTCCCGGTAAAACCGATGCCGATTCAGTTTATCAACGATTAAAAACACGGTATCCCGATGCTACCGGCCCCATGATCGTACACAGGCTCGATATGGCTACATCCGGAATCTTATTAGTTGCAAAAACCAAAGAGGTACATCAGAATTTACAGGCGCAGTTCAAAAACCGGACAGTGAAAAAGCGTTATACGGCATTACTCGATGGTGTAATTGCAATTGATAACGGAATTATCGACTTACCTCTTTGCCTCGACCCGTCAGATCGTCCCCGCCAGATCGTTAGCAAAGAATACGGAAAACCTGCCATAACAGAATACCAGGTCCTTTCCTATAATAAGAATCAAACACGCATTGCTTTCTACCCGCTTACAGGCCGTACACACCAGTTACGTGTACATGCTTCTCATCCGCAAGGTCTTAATACACCTATTGTCGGTGATGAACTATACGGGAAAGGAGCCGACCGTCTCTACCTGCACGCTGAATTTCTGAAATTCCGGCATCCAATCTCCGGAGAAATAATCCGGATCGAAAAGAAAGCTGATTTTTAATCATTAAGTTATTATTGTATTTCGACAAGAACGGTAATTCCCCACATCCACAGGGATAGTGGGGAATTTCCCCCGTATAGGTGGGGATTTTCGCCCATGTATACGGGGAGTTTTCCCCATTGGGATGGGGAAAAATTTCCGCTACAATGGACTTTCTGTCACCTATAGATTAATTTCGTACTTTTGTTCTCCACATATATATATTCAAAACTAATATGATTTCAGCAAAAGATTACGACGAATTACTACAGTTATGGGAAGCTTCCGTAAGGAGCACGCATCACTTCCTGACAGAGGAAGATATACAATATTACAAACCTCTGATACGTAACGAATATTTCCAGGCAGTAGAACTACACATCATCAGAGACAAACAAACACAGCATATCGCCGCGTTTATGGGGTTAAGTGAAGATTTGATTGAAATGCTTTTTGTCCACCCTTCTCAACAAGGCAAAGGATATGGAAAGAAACTGGTTGAATTTGCCGTACGGAAAAAGAATATCCGGCAAGTAGACGTAAACGAACAGAATGAACAGGCTTTGCATTTTTATCTGAACCGAGGGTTTGAGGTTATTTCCCGAGATGCCATCGACGGTCAAGGGAAACCTTATCCGATCCTGCATATGCAATTAAAACCGGTCCGGTTAAGAAAAGCAGAACCCGAAGATCTTCCGGAACTGCAATGTGTATTCGAAGAAAGTGTCAGAACCTCCTGCTGTAAAAATTATTCTCCCGAACAAATAGATGCCTGGATAAACCGTGCATCCCCCGAACGTTGGAAGGAATTATTCAGTAGCGATCTGCAGTTCGTCATTGCAGAAGAAACAGACTCATTTCGGATCACAGGATTTACGTCATTCAATCAGCAGGGATATTTACACAGTATGTTTCTTTTACCTCAATTCCAGAGGAAAGGGATCGCCACATTCTTATTGGATTATGCAGAAGATTTCGCACACCGGAACCAACTCCCATCTCTTTTTGCAGAAGTCAGCCTCACGGCACGCCCTTTCTTTGAGAAACATGGATTCATTGTTGAAGAAGAGCAAGTCGTTAAAATAAAGAATATCGAAATGAGTAATTTCAAAATGCGTAAGTTCTTTACTCAAGATTCATAAATACAAAAAAAAGGAAAATCATTTCTGATTTTCCTTTTTTTTGTAGTCGGGATGAGAAGACTCGAACTTCCGACCTCCACGTCCCGAACGTGGCGCGCTAGCCAACTGTGCTACATCCCGTTTTTGATTACGGCTGCAAAGGTACAACAATTTTTGAACCCACAAACACTTTTGCTATTTTTTTTCAAAAAAAAGTGCATTCACCCCTTCAAATTCTTTTAATACATTTTTTTCGACATTTTTTTCATGAAACGTTTGGAGTGTATCATTTTTTCCCTACCTTTGCACCCGTTAAACAAAACAAACGGTACCATAGCTCAGTTGGTAGAGCAAAGGACTGAAAATCCTTGTGTCCCCGGTTCGATTCCTGGTGGTACCACTGAAAATCAAGCAGTCATCTAAAAGATGACTGCTTTTTTTATGTCTATCAAGTTACCTTCCACTTAATACAAGATCAAGCTTTTCTCATTTCGTCAAGTAAAACCCTCCGTTCGTCAGATTAATTTGAAAGCCCCATTGCTTCAGATTAGTTTTGAACCCGAAATCTAAAAGATAAAATTATGAAATACAACAAAATGTATGCCTTGGTTGTATTGCTGATTCAATCGATCAGTATATTAGCACAATCAGTTATATCAGGTAAAATAATAGACAAAAACGGTGAGCCTATAGCCAGTACAACAGTATTATTACTGAACAATGCAGATTCCACCTATATTACGGGCACAGCATCAGATAAAGACGGACGGTTTGAAATTCCGAAAATCAGACCAGACAACTATATCCTTTCATTTTCTATGATAGGATTTAGAAAAATCTACAGGCAACAGCAGGTCGGACAAAACACAAAGAATGACCTGGGCGATGTAGTCCTGGATGAAGAATCTTACGGATTATCTACTATATACGTTACCGGTAAAAGACCTCCTGTTAAAATTGAAGCTGGAAAAATAACTGTCAACCTCTCATCTGCCTTATTGAGTACAGATGGCAATATACTCGACGCGTTAAGGAAATTACCGGGAGTCATCGTTCAAAATGATGGGACGATTATATTAAACGGCAAATCAGGAGCAAATGTGTTAATCGATGACAAAATAACTTACCTGTCGGGAGAAAACCTGATCAATTATCTGAGTTCTATCCCTGCCAGTTCAATAGAAAATATCGAACTGATAGCCCAGCCGTCATCCAAATACGATGCCTCGGGTAGTTCAGGCATCATCAATATTCAAAAAAAGAAAATAAAAGAACAAGGTATCAATATAGCTGTATCGACCGCTGTGGAAAGAGGAAAGTATGCCAGAGGAAACGAAAGTTTATCCCTGAACATTCGACATAACAAATTGAATATGTATGCCGACTACTCCAATGTTTGGGGAGAAAATCTCATAGTGCTATCAGTCTCCGGGCATTATTTGGATCCGGTAACATCAGAACCGCTTGAGCTTCGAAAAGATTTTGTAAGCAATATAGCCAGGCAATCCGTAGGACATAATCTAAAAACAGGGATAGATTATGATTTATCGGACAAGATCACTATGGGATCCTACTTCTCTTCAAATTGGTATAAAAGAGATAAAAATGAAGTGACCATATCGGAATTTTTCAACAATAACAAACCTCAAAGCGACTCCACTTTGACAGCTATAAGTGTAATAGATCACAATTACACCAACATCACAGGAGGAGCTGGTATTGTATACAAATTTGCGAAAACAGGAAAATGGGATGCTGCTTTTGATTACCAGCTTTTTGACCAAAAAGATGACCATCTGTTAAAATCTTCTTTTCTGACACATGTTAATCCGGTAAAAGAAGATACATTATCCGGTAAAACAAAGGGAGATATTAGAATATACAGTGGGCAAACAAATCTGAGTTTCGATATATCCGGGAAGTTCGGTGTCGAAGCCGGACTCAAATCCGTTTTCGTAAATACCGGCAGTAATGCTTTGTATAAAAAACTGATTAACGGCAGTTGGTTAAGAGACAATAATCTCAGTAGCAATTTCAAATATAAAGAAAACATTAACGCAGGATATTTTCAATTAAACACCAAATGGTCTCCTCGATTTTCAACA
Organism: Parabacteroides chongii; assembly: GCF_029581355.1. Lineage (NCBI taxonomy): Bacteria > Pseudomonadati > Bacteroidota > Bacteroidia > Bacteroidales > Tannerellaceae > Parabacteroides > Parabacteroides chongii. The sequence goes on from NZ_CP120849.1 coordinate 157,234, forward strand.
GCAATTGGCCTACGACTGGAAAACACATACACAAAAAGTCATTATAGCTCAACTGTTCAGGATACAACCTTCAGTAAAAATACCCTGCACCTTTTTCCTACTTTCATGACGCAATATCAGCTCTCCGAAAACTATGATTTGTCCATGATATATGGTCGTCGTATTATCCGCCCCAATTACAGGAATATGAATCCTTTTGTTGAGGTCAGAGATCAGTTCTTATATGAGCAAGGAAACACTGAATTGAAACCCGAGTTGATTGACAATATGGAAATCTCTTTGATATTCAGAAAAATATGTTCATTTAATGTTTTCTACTCACATAGGAGCGATCCTATTTCATTAAGTTTTATGGTCGAGGACAATAGCCGTGTCCTGGTTATGCCGCTGAATTTATCGGGCAACAATTCATTTGGATTAAGATTAGGATTAAATGGCATACCCCTTTTCAACTGGTGGACTGCTCACATAAACGGTTCTTTAACTTATAAAAAATTCGATTGGATGATGTCTGGGAAAACCTTTAAAAATGAGGTAATAACACCCATGATCCATATCAACAACCAATTTACATTACCTTGTGGATGGAGAGCTGAGGCTTTCGGATTTTACAGCGGCAAGATGATTGAAGGACAAACCAAAGTAAAACCTTTATGGACAATGTCGCTCGGTATTCGCAAGAACCTGTTGAATGACAAATTAAGTTTGTATATTTACGCACACGACATCTTCCATTCTAATCGTCCCCATGTATCTGTAGATAGTAACTATCTGTATTATACATCGAAAGAAAAAAGCGACACAAGAATGATAGGAATATCGCTCGGTTATCGATTCAATCGAGGCAGGGAAATAAAAAAATCTCAAACAGGAGATCGAATAGAAGAAAGTAAACGAATAGGTTTGTAACATCAAAAATAAAAACACATGAACTTAAAGCATGAATGGGTCATTCCCTTCTTTTTAGCATTAACGCTTTCAGTCTGCTTATTTATTATTGTGGACATCACCTATGATGAAAGAATATGGGAGTTCAGTTTTTTTACTTTAAAAGCCCGTGTTCAGGCTTTTGGGGTAACGATGGTCTCATTTTATCTGGGAAGTTATCTTTTTCGGCGAATAGCTCACTTTTTTATAAATAAGAGCAAAGATGAAAAAAGAGCAAACTGGAAAGAGTATGTGTTTGTTTTTTTGATGAATATCATCCTCTTAAATATCATGCATATATTTATTATGGCTTATATCACTCATATGTTTGATGAGGCTTCTTTCAGATGGAGGGAATCTGCTTTGATCAACGTGATGGGATCTGTCCTTTTACTTCTTTACTATACGATAATACGCAATGGGGTTTTATTCAAAAGTTTTATTGAACAAAACCATCAATTGGAAAAGGTTAAAGTAGATCAATTAGAAACCGAGCTGAAATTCCTGAAATCGCAATACCACCCACATTTTCTGTTCAATGCTTTAAACACCATTTATTTTCAGGTAGATGATAAAAACGAGGAAGCAAAGCTCAGTATCGAGCAGTTATCAGACCTGTTGCGTTATCAACTCTATAGTATAGAACAGGAAGTGACCATGGAGCAGGAAATAAATTATCTGAGGTCGTACATCGCTTTTCAGCAGCTACGAATGAGTGAAAGGCTTGTTTTAGATCTATATTTTGATCCGGGATTGAAAGGGCAGAAAATACATCCTCTTTTGTTTCAGCCTTTGATCGAAAATGCATTTAAATATGTAAGGGGTGAATACAAAATACAGCTTGAAATGAAATTAAAGGGAGATCAAATCCAGTTCGAGATAACAAATTCCATATCTCCATCCCAAAATTCCAGCAATAAAAAGGGTCAAGGGATAGGAATTGAGAATCTGAAGCGACGGCTCGATCTCCTGTATCCCAACAGATACAACTTAAATATTACACAAACTGAAAGTCAGTTTACCACTAAATTGACCATAAATACAGATTGATATGAAAATAAAATGTATTATTACAGATGATGAGCCCATGGCTAGAAAAGGCTTACGGGGTTATATCGATAAAATAGAGTTTCTCACATTGATCGGGGAATGCGAAGATGCCATTCAGCTAAACGCCATGTTGAAGACCAGACAGGTTGACCTGATCTTTCTCGATATTGAAATGCCCGAGATGACAGGAATAGAATTATTGTCAAATCTCACTAATTCTCCTAAAGTGATTATTGTATCAGCTTATGAACAATATGCCCTCAAAGGATATGAATTTGATGTAGTGGATTATTTGCTGAAGCCCGTATCTTTTGACCGCTTCCTTAAATCCGTCAATAGGGTTCATGACCTGTTCCAAACGGAACAAAAGGAAGGCGATGATTATATATTTGTGAAAAGCGACAAGCAGTTAAAGAAAATCATGTTCAAAGATATTCTCTTCATTGAAAGCATGGAAAATTATGTTATCATTCAGACAACCTCATCTAAAGAAGTTGTGTATACGACTTTGAAACAAATCTATGAATCATTACCCTCGAACATTTTTTATCAAACCCATCGTTCATATATTGTAAATATCAACCAGATAAATGCCATTGACGGAAATCAGTTGAACATAAATTCATATAAAATACCCGTGGCCCGAAATTTTAAAGATGAAATCTTTCATTTGATACTCAATAACCGATTAATAAGCAAAAACTAAAAACATTTACTCCCCCAAACGACCGGGATAAAAATAACAGAACAAACAAACGCAATCCGGAGAAAAGGAATGTAAAGTAAATTTTTGAATGTGCTTTGCATATTTGAGTTATTTTAATTTTAAACCCTGATTCAGAAATACAGTACAAAGCTATTCCTCTTTACATTCCTATGCTATTTTTTTGACAAACGGTCACTTTCTATTGGTGAACTGTAATTATTCCATCTCAAACATTTCTGAATCGTCGCTTCTATCCCTGCTCTTGCTCTTATCTTTCTTTTTGTTCATATTTCCGAAATTGTAAGTCAGGGTAAAGCCGACACGTCTGCCACCACGCCAGTTTTCAGAGTCTTGCCAAAAACCGTCACCGGAAGTAATCGTACGGAATTTACGGGAATCCAAAAGGTCACGGGCATTAACACTCAATGTCAGTTTATCGTTCAGGAACGACTTGCGCAAGCCGAGATCAACCGAATAATTCGGTTTACGATATCCTTGCGCCATCAGACGTTTGGAATTGTAATTACCTGTCCCCTGCAAAGACACTCCCCACGGCAAACTCAAATTAGCGATCATACGAACATCCCAGGCAAAACTCTCGTCCGTCTCTCCGGTAACCGGTATCGATGCTCCTGCCGGAAGATAAGTAAAGCCATCCAATTTAGAATAATAAAGATTGACCGTTGTCGTCAGATCGAGTATCTTAAACAATTTGTCTTTACCGACGATCTCCAGACCGCTTGCCTGCGATTTTGCTACGTTCTCACTGGTCGTATACATCACATTATCTTCTGTATTCAGGAAACGGATACGCTGGATTACATCATCTGTCGAACGATAGTAACCGGAGAGTGATAACGTATGTCCTGATTCCCATGACTTGATATAGTTCAATTCAAAAGAGTGGGAATATTCCGGAGTCAGTTCCGGATTACCGAAAGAGATATTGGAAGCATCGGAGATATTCCGGAACGAATTTAACTGTCCTCCCCAGGGACGACGCAAACGACGCGTATAATTCACTTGTAATTCATTATTTTTAGGTAAAGAATAAGAAATGAAAGCACTTGGGAACAGTTTAAAATAATCCTTTTCAAAGCTCTCAGAGGGTTTACCGTTAAACTCCTGGTCAAAATCCAGCGAACGGGTATCCACACGCCAGTATTCTCCACGCAGACCAGCCTGATAGCTAAGATTCTCCCACTTGCCACCATACGTCATATAAAGGGCATGTACATCCTGATTATACAAGAAACGATTGTATAATGTCTGATCCTGCTGGATATTTCCGGCAGTCGTTCCGGTATAGGTATCTACCGGACTGGCATTACGCTGGAAAGCTCCTTTATAACCGGCTTCGATACGTGACATTTCGGATATTTTATTGCTGTAATCAGCCTGTACTTCCCAGGTTTTATCTTTTATGTCATTCTCCTGGGTCTGATAGATAGGATCCGCAGACTGGGAGGGATCAGTATATGTTGTCGATTGCTGGAAAATGTCCACTCCGTCGCGTTTCCATTGATTATTACTGACTGTCAGGTCAATATTGCTTTTATCCGAGAACTTATGGACGTAATTCAATTCCAGGTTATACATCTTCATATCCGAGTCGCCATTCGTTGTACGGTCGCTGGTATAAAGCGTATTCCTTTGGCTGTCAGTAGAAATATAATGGATCGTTTCACTATTATCGCCTCCTCCGGTCATACCAGTCACATTTAGCGACAAATCATCGCTTTTAGTCATATGCCAGGTAGCACCGAAACGACCGAACCAGTTATTATGCTGCCGCTTGGAATCGTTCGTCTGATCGAGAAAACTGCTATTTGTCGTATTCTCCCGGCTAGTGATACCACCCCCTTTAAATTCACGATTCCGATAGTTCAGGTTTGCATAAGCATCAACCTTGCTACTGCTATAATTGATATTGCCACTCGCCTGATAACCACCATCCGTATCGGCTCCAGCCTTTACACTTCCATAATAACCGGGCTTGCGGTCATCTTTTAAAATGATATTGATAATACCCGCCGTACCCTCCGGGCTGTATTTAGCAGAAGGGTTGGTAATCACTTCTACCTGTTTGATATCCCCTGCAGGCATCATTTCCAAAATATCTGCCTGGTTATCAGATGTCAGCCCGGATGCTTTACCATTGATCCAAATCGTTACGCTGGAATTTCCCCGCAATGAAACAGACCCCTCATTATCAACTTCCACGGAAGGAATATTTGATAAAAGATCACTGACAGAACCACCTTCGGAAGCAATATCCTGTGTAGCATCGAATACTTTCCGGTCGATCTCAAAACGCATCTGAGGTCTTTTGGCAACAATCTCGACTTCATTCAGCTGGTTGGCATCTTCTTCCAGTGTCAACTCCCCCAAATTAAGCACCTGACTATTATCCCCAATGGATATATTCCTGGATATTTCTCCATAACCGATATAAGAAAAGGTAACGACATATTCCCCTTTCTTCAGCCCGCCAATAGTATAATTTCCGTCACTACCGGTGACAGATCCTTGCAAAATTTTATCTGAACCTTTTGCCTTTACCTGGACAGTTACAAACTCCAGGGGACCACCCAGTTCTCCATCTATTACAGTACCTTTAATTCCTCCGTCTATTGTTGCTCCACTCACAGCCGGTGCCATACACATAAGCATACCGGCCAGCAAAAAACTTACCTTCTTTTTCATCATTGTCTAAATCAATCTTTTTCCCGTTTTATCAATTGTTCTGTTTGACTAAAACAAAAAGAAATGGTTTATTCAGAAAATGATAAAATAAGTAAATATTTGCCACCTTTTGATAGCGTTTCTCAAACACAGCTCCAGTTACTCCTTGTTTTTAAAGCAAAAAACCGAATCTATAAAATCTGTTTTTCTAATAGAAAAAACAACTTTATTTCATATTTCATTTATTACCAATTGGTAAGTTTTGCCGAAATCTAAAGTCCTACCTTTGCGCCCGTCATTATTAAAAACGAATTGATATGCAGAGGGATAGCCTTGATTTTAAAAGAATGGATGTAGGAAAGTTATTCACCAGACTACTCTTTCCTACTATTTTAGGAATGGCCGCATCAGCACTGTTCACTGTGGTCGACGGCATATTCGTAGGGAACGGGATCGGGAGTGACGCCATGGCGGCAGTCAATATCTCAGCCCCTATTTTCATGTTCATCGCCGGACTCGGTTTGATGTTCGGAATGGGTGGCGGGATACTCACTTCCATCAACTTGTCACAGGGCAAATACAAAGTGGCCAATATCAATATGACTCAATCGGTCATAGCCTTGATAGTTGTCAGTTTAATTATAACACTGCTGCTTACCCTGTTTCCGCATCGGATAGCGACCCTTTTCGGTTCCGACGAATATCTGAAAGATATGGTTGTAGAATACCTGTTCTGGTTCTCTATCAGCCTGCCATTCACTGTACTCGTTGTTGCTTTGCCGTTTTTTACACGGCTTGCCAATCCGAAAATATCCATGTGGGCAATGCTCGCCGCAACAATTGTGAATATCATACTGGACTATCTGTTCATTTTTGTATTTAAATGGGGGTTGTTCGGGGCGGCAATAGCCACTGATATCGGTGAGTTTGTAGGGGCAGCGATCATGCTTATTTATCTGTTCGGACGTTCACGTTTGGTAACCGTGAAATTCGTCTGGCTGAAGATGAGTTTCAAGAGTTTATTGCTGACACTACGGAATGTGGGGTATATGGTCAAACTCGGCTTCTCTGTATTCATCAGCGAAATCACATTATCGGTCATGATCATTGCCGGCAATTATGTCTTTATGGATCACCTCGGGGCTGACGGTGTAGCGGCTTACAGTGTTATCTGCTACCTGTTCCCGATCATTTTCATGGTGTTCAATGCGACGGTACAATCGGCACAGCCTATTATCAGCTACAACTACGGATGCGGACAAATGAAACGGTCAGACAATGCATTGCGTTTATCGATGACATTCACGTTGATATTCGCATTGGTCATCACCGGCTTGTTCGCCTGTTTTTCCCGTAACATCGTATCGCTTTTCATACCCGATACGGCAAGCGACGCATGGAGATATGCAGTAACCGGTCTTCCGTTATTCGCAACGGACTATCTGTTTTTCGGTATCAACATCATCATGATCGGGTATTATACGAGTATCGAACGGTTAAGACGGGCCATCTCCCTGACCATTCTGAGAGGGATATTGCCGGTGGTATTCTTTTTCACATTACCTTTGTTGATGGAGGTCAAAGGTATCTGGCTGGCCGTTGCAGCCGGCGATATCACCACGACACTGGTAATTGTATGTTTATTAATCATGGATAAAGTACGTGACAATGGAAACATTTATAGAAGGAATCAGCAAACAGTGTGAACTGAAGGAAACGGAAATAACATTGCTCCGCCAAGCACTCCGTACGCTGCATTTCCCGAAAGGGAGCACGGTCATCGGAGAAGGAAAGACAGACGATTCGATCTACTTTATACAGAAAGGTGTGTGGAGAGCTTACATCGAACGCGACGGAGAACAGCAAACGCTTTGGTTCTCCATTCCGGGTGAAACTGTATTTTCTTCCTGGAGTTATTTCCGCGGGCATCCATCCCGCTATACCATCAGTTCATCCAGCGACAGCATTGCCATCGAAATGAGGAACAGTACCATACAAAAACTGTCGGATTCATCTCCGGCTTTTCTGAAATGGATGCAGGAGCTTTTGGTGAATATACTTATCAATGAAGACGATTTGCTGATCGACCTGTCGAGTCCCAAAGCAGAAAACCGGTATCTGGCTTTTATTAAGAAGATGCCGGAACTGTTCAATAGCGTGCCGCTGAAAGAGATTGCAGGATATATAGGCGTCACTCCCCAATCACTCAGCCGGATCCGGGCGGGACTGAATAAAAATAAAAAAGCCATCCTTTAACAGGATGGCTTTTTTATTCTATCTTGGGTGAACGATGGGACTCGAACCCACGACCCTCGGAACCACAATCCGATGCTCTAACCAACTGAGCTACGCTCACCATTTCAGTCTCATTGAGTATTTCTCTTTAAGACGGTGCAAAGATAGATGTTTTTTATTATTCTGCAAGCGTTTTTCAAAGAAAAAATACAAATATTTTACTTATAAATCGCTTTCTTCCCGGCTAACAGCGTGTTACGCATCAAAGAAATGATTGTCATAGGACCAACACCTCCCGGAACCGGAGTAATATAAGAACATTTCGGTGCTACTTCGTCAAACTTCACATCGCCTGTCAACTTATATCCGCTCTTAGTCACACTGCTCGGCATACGGGTAGTACCCACGTCGACGATCACTGCACCTACTTTCACCATATCGGCTTTCAGAAATTCAGGAACCCCTAAAGCGACAATAATAATATCCGCACTCAGGCACATTTCTTTCAAGTTGTTTGAACGGCTGTGGCAAACCGTTACCGTACAGTTACCCGGATATGACTTCTGCATCATCAGGGTAGCCATCGGCTTACCTACGATATTGCTGCGTCCCAACACGACACAATGCTTACCGCTTGTTTCTATTTCGTAGCGTTTCAGCAATTCCAGGATACCGGCAGGAGTAGCGGAAACAAAACAAGGAAGACCGATCGACATGCGTCCCACATTGATCGGATGGAATCCGTCAACGTCTTTACGATAATCGATCGCCTCAATAATCTTTTGCTCTGAGATATGTTTCGGAAGCGGAAGCTGCACAATGAAACCGTCTACATCCGGATCGTTGTTCAGTTCATCCACACGACGAAGCAATTCTTCTTCGGTCACATCATCTTCATAACGGATCAATGTAGACTTGAAACCGATCTCTTCGCAAGTTTTCACTTTACTGGCCACATAAGTTTCACTACCTCCGTCATGACCTACCAAAATGGCTGCCAAATGAGGGATCTTACCTCCTGCCGCTTTGATCTGGGCGACTTCTTCTGCCATCTCTTTTTTCATCTGAGCAGAGACCGCTTTTCCGTCCAGTAATTGATAATTATTGTCTTCCATACTATATATCTTTAATGTTTATCTCTTGAATGAAGGAAATTTCTTACTTCCCGGTTTAGCGGCAGTAAGCATACGCATCATCTTACGTGTTTCATCAAACTGTTTGATCAGTTTGTTTACTTCCTGCACCGTCGTACCGCTACCTTTCGCAATACGCGTACGACGTGATCCGTTCAGGATAGCCGGATTGACACGTTCGTCCGGAGTCATTGAATAGATGATCGCTTCGATGCTCTTGAAAGCATTGTCGTCGATATCGATATCTTTCAAGGCTTTACCGACACCCGGAATCATGGATGCCAGTTCTTTCAGGTTACCCATCTTCTTGATCTGCTGGATCTGAGCGATAAAGTCATTGAAGTCGAACTGGTTCTTGGCGATCTTCTTCTGTAAGCGCTTGGCTTCTTCTTCGTCGTATTGTTCCTGTGCACGTTCCACCAAAGAAACGATATCACCCATACCGAGGATACGGTCGGCCATACGTTCCGGGTGGAATGTATCGAGTGCATCCATCTTTTCACCGGTTCCGACAAACTTGATCGGTTTGTCAACGACCGTGCGGATAGAAAGGGCGGCACCACCACGGGTATCACCGTCAAGCTTAGTCAGTACAACACCGTCAAAGTTCAGGCGTTCGTTAAATTCTTTTGCTGTATTAACGGCATCCTGTCCGGTCATGGAGTCCACAACGAACAATGTTTCGTCCGGTTGGATGGCGCTCTTGATGGCAGCGATCTCTTTCATCATCTGCTCATCGATAGCCAGACGACCGGCAGTATCGACTATCACGACATCGTTACCCTTTGCACGTGCTTCACGGATCGCGTTCATAGCGATCTCTACCGGATTCTTATTTTCCAGTTCCATATAAACAGGAACGCCTACCTGCTCACCTACCACACGCAACTGTTCGATAGCGGCCGGACGATACACGTCACAAGCTACCAGCAACGGTTTCTTATTTCTTTTGGTTTTCAGCATATTCGCCAACTTTCCGGAGAAAGTGGTCTTACCCGAACCTTGCAAACCAGACATAAGGATGATGGCTGGTGAGCCTGTCAGGTTGATGTCGATAGCTGTCCCCCCCATCAGGCTGGCCAGTTCATCATGTACGATCTTAACCATCAACTGGCTGGGTTTAACGGACGTAAGTACGTTCTGTCCTAACGCTTTTTCTTTTACCGTATCGGTAAATGACTTAGCCACCTTGTAGTTTACGTCGGCATCAAGCAGGGCTTTACGCACATCTTTCAGCGTTTCAGCCACATTGATCTCGGTGATCTTGCCTTCACCTTTCAACAGCTTAAACGATCTGTCTAACCTTTCGCTTAAATTTTCAAACATAATTTGTATGTGTATTTATTTTTTTCTTTCTAATTTCTAACGTAATAGGGTGCAAAGGTAAGAAAAAGGATGTAATCCTCTAAATCTTTTTATTCTGCCACGCTGCTTTTTTCAAATAAATTACACTAGCCAATAACAAACCACTATAATAAATCACCTCGGTCAGGAAACAAATCGCCACCGGAAGGTGTAAACGCATCCCTGCCACATAGATAAAGAGCGTATAAAAGATAAGCGTCACCACCTCCATCGCAAAAGCCGAACGGGTATTCCCCGTACCTGTCACCCCGTTAAATACGATATTGGCGACGGCAGCGATCAACAAGGCGCCGGAAATAACATAAAGAGAAGGAATGGACGCCTGTACCAAAGAGGCATCATTCGTATAAATCGACAATATAGCCGATGGGAAAATACAGGCGATAAAAACACAGACGGCTACAATTCCTAATGATATACCGGCAATCTTGCGAATGATCGGGATAACCTGATCTTTATGTCCGGCACCGATACTATTACTCACAAAAGAGTTGGTTGCCGTAGATAAAGAATTGACAGGAATTAGCAGGACGATATACACACTGCGGACAATATTGGCGACCGCCAGTTCCCGTTGCCCCAAGTGTTCTACGGCTACGAAAAGCAAAAAGTAAGTACTTAACGATATAAAATACTGCAACATAGTGAATATGGATATATCCAACACACGTCTCAACAATTTGACATCGAACGACCGGAATTGATTCAGTGCATACTTCTTTATATCGACCGTCAAACGGGTATAGACCAAAAAGAAAACAATCGACACTCCTTCTGCCGCCACCGAAGCGATAGCCGCTCCCTTAATGCCCATTTCCGGAAAACCTCCCTTCCCGAATATCAACAGGTAGTCGAGCAACACATTGGTCAAAGCCATCACAATGGCATTCAATGTCAGTACCTTTGTCCGGGTAATACCGATGAACAAGGCACGGAACATCACATTCACAAAAGAGAAAAAGAAACCGAACACACGCCAGTCGAGAAACTCTTCCGTTGCCATCAGGATCGTATCGGAAGAGATCATCACCCGCATAATATCACCCGCAAAGAAACGGGACAAAGCAAACATCACGGCAGCCAGTGACAAAAGGAAAAATACACCTTGTATCATGACCGGTCCCACATCTTTATACCGTCGTTCCCCATTCCTTCGTGCCATCACGATCTGCGATCCGGTACTAAAGCCGAATGCAATTGTAAACACACATATATAGTAGAGTCCGCCCATCGCGGAGGCTCCTAACTCAACTTCGCCTACCCTTCCCAGGAAAGCCGTATCGGTCACATTAATAATGTTCTGTGCCAATAAGCTTAGAAAGATAGGGTAACTGACATTCCAGATTTGTTTGTTCGTATACATACTCTATAATAATTTCAATAAGAAAACACAGGGTCACAAAAAAAGCCCGCCGGCATCCGGCGAGCTTTTTTATTCTTGTTTCTAAAACATTTCAATTGCTGCTCCGATGCTCTATATCAGTCTGTTGGTTGCTGTATCAGGAAACACAACAGCCGGTTTAAATGTTTTGGCTTCTTCAAAATCCATCATGGCGTACGACATGATAATAATGATATCCCCAGGCTGGGCCTTTCGGGCTGCTGCGCCGTTCAGACAAATCACGCCTGAGCCTCGCTCGCCTTTAATGATATACGTTTCAAAACGTTCACCGTTATTGTTGTTCACAATAGCTACCTTTTCATTCGGAATCAGATTGGCGGCATCCAGCAGATCTTCATCGATAGTGATACTACCGATATAATTCAGATTGGCTTCCGTTACCGTCACCCGGTGAATCTTTGATTTAACTACCTCTATAAACATACGATATGACTTTTTTTGTTTCAAATCCACAGATATAGAACTACGAGCCATCTTGTTTCAAATGTTTCCTCCGGACAAAACTATATTTTCTCCTAGAAGAAACTATATTTTCTCCCGCACAAAACAATAGTTTCTTCGGGAGGAAACAAAACAAATCCTATATCAACTTTCAATATTTAATATTATCGATCAGACGAACATCCCCGCAATATACAGTGATACATCCTACCGGATAAGTCGTATCTGACCAATTTTTAATCGACTCCATCGTGTATCCGTCTACGATCTCGTAGTATTCAACACGCATAACAGGATCCGCATTGATCGTATTCACTACATAATCAATCACCTCCTGCACGCTTTTTCCGACTGCAAAGTTAGTACTTTCTTTTAACGTACGTGCAATCAGGGGCGCTTTTTGACGTTGTTCTGGCGTTAATCGGACATTACGGCTGCTCAGGGCCAGCCCGTCGGCTTCACGAAGGATCGGGCAGGCATTAATTTTTACCGGAATGTTCAACTGTTTCACCATCGCACGGATCACGGCGATCTGCTGGAAATCCTTTTCCCCGAAATAAGCATTATCCGGTTCTACGGCATAAAAGAGTTTGCTGACGATCTGGGCAACACCGTTAAAGTGTCCCGGACGGCGAGCTCCTTCCATTACTGCCGATACGGTTCCAAAGTCAAAAGTACGTGTATCCGGTTCAGGATACATTTCCGCTTCCGTCGGAGCAAATACATAATTACAACCGGCCGGTTCCAATAATGCACAGTCATTATCCAACGTACGCGGATAAGTGGCGAGGTCATTTTTGTCATTAAACTGGGTCGGATTCACGAAGATGCTGACAACGCATACATCGTTTTCTTCTACACAACGCTTAACCAGGCTCAAGTGTCCGTTATGTAATGCTCCCATGGTGGGAACAAAGCCTATTTTCCTGTTATGTTGCCTTTCTTCGGCAAGATAACGCTTCAATTCTTGGATGCTGTTTACTATTTTCATCTTTTTTAGATGCTTATTGACGGTGCAAAGCAAATAAATAATTACCGTAAATGAAAGAAATTTATTATCTTTGTGCCGTCTTTATAAAACTAGTTTACAGAATGGATGCAAAAAAAATCTTGTTTATAGCCCAAGAAATAACACCCTACCTTCCCGAATCTGAGATTGCAACGATATGCAGGAATCTGCCGCAAGGCATTCAGGAGCGTGGTCGCGAGATCAGAACTTTCATGCCCAAATTCGGAAATATCAACGAGCGACGCAATCAGTTGCACGAAGTGATCCGCCTGTCGGGTATGAACCTTATCATTGATGATACGGACCATCCGTTGATCATTAAGGTAGCATCCATTCAGGCCGCACGCATGCAAGTGTACTTCATTGATAATGAAGACTTCTTCCAGCGTAAACATACTGTTTGCGATGAAAATGGGAATGATTATGAGGATAACGACGACCGTTCTATCTTCTATGTACGTGGTGTATTGGAAACAGTGAAAAAACTTCGCTGGATCCCGGATGTGATTCATTGTCACGGATGGATGTCTGCGCTGACTGCATTATACATAAAAAGAATGTACGCAGACGATCCATGTCTTAAAAATGCAAAAATAGTCTATTCTATTTATAATGATGACTTTAATTCACCGTTAAGAAAAGAACTGGCTCACAAGCTGAAAACTGACGGTGCAAAAGACAGCGATCTGAAAGGCATCAAAGCTGATACCAGCTTTGTCGGCCTGACTAAACTGGCTATCGATATGGCAGACGGTGTGATACAAGGCAGTGAAACGATCAACCAGGATATTCTGGATTATATCGCCACTAAAAAGGACACTCCGTTCCTTCCTTATCAATCACCGGAAACTTATATGGATGCATTCAACGAATTTTACGATGTCGTATTAGATTCTAAATAAGTGAGAGAAAAATGATGAATATCAAGCCTTTATTAATTGGCCTGGGCTTGGGAATAACAATCCTGAGTGGGTGTAGTGATGATTTGAATCTGGTTGGCTCGACAATTCAGCCTGACGGAGACCAAATGCCCGTATATGTAGATACCTTTCAGATGCAAGCGACAACCTTGCTGATGGATTCGGTATATGCAAGAACTACTAATGGACTGCTCGGCGAGTTTTATGACCCGTTATATGGTAATGTGAAATCTGATTACATCTGCCAGTTCTACTGTCCGGATGATTTCAAATTCCAACAGAAACCAATCAACGGGCAGATTGACTCTGTCGAATTTAATATTATCTATCAAAACGGAGCTTGGGTGGGTGATTCATTAGCTCCTATGCGCGTTCAAATATATGAGATAAACAAAGAACCGGAAAGGGATTTTTATACAAACTTCGATCCGCTGGAATATTGCGATATGCAGAAGTCACTGGGTATGCAGACGTATACGGCATACGACAACTCGGTGCCCGACAGTGTTCGTTATGCTGTGAATTCACAAGGTGATTCTACTTATATTCCGACCATTACAATCCGAATGCCGAAGGACTTTGGTCAGAAGTTCTATGATGAATCAGTCAATAATCCCGGAACATTCTCCAGCCAGGAAAATTTCAATAAATTCTTCCAGGGCTTATATGTAACAAACACATATGGTAGTGGAAATATTCTGCAGATCAGCTATTCTTCGATTTCTATCTATTACAAATATTCATTGAAGGGTAGCCAGGGACAGGATTCCACGGCACGTGCCAGTGAAACGTTCAATGTAACCAAAGAAGTTTTACAGTTGAATCGTTTCAAGAATACAGATTTGACTCCGCTGTTGCAGCCAAATGATTCGATCACCTATCTGAAAACTCCTGCCGGTGTATATACGCAGTTGACTATTCCGGCTAAGGATATTGTAGAGAGAATTGGAGACCGCGTTATCAATAATATACCTTTGACAATAAAAGCGTTGCCTCAGGAAGACTGGCAATGGGCATTGAGTGCTCCGGCTAATTTATTATTGTTGCCTAAAGACTCTTTAGCAACTTTCTTTGTCAATAATAAAATAGAAGACAGCAAAACAGCATTCCGTGCCAGCTATAACTCCAGCAGTCGTTCTTATTCATTTGGAAACGTCTCTAATTTGATGCAGGAACATATAAAGAACAATCCGGATAAAGATATGGTATTGCTTTTGGTGCCTGTTGAACGCATTACAGCTCAAAATGATAGTTACTGGGGAAATTCCCAACCGTACACAACGGCAATAAACAACTATTTATTGCCTTCCGGTGTAAAGTTGCTTAAAACAGAGGATGCTACACGGATCATTATAACAACAACAGATTACAAGTAGTAATTTTAAAGTCATAAAAAAACGGATAATCTAAAAAGATTATCCGTTTTTTTATAGCATAATTTTATTTTTCAGACTTCTTAGCAAGCTTTTTCTTCAGCTTATCAACTTCTTTCTGAAGCGTTTCGATCTCTATTCCCTGATTCTTGATCGTTGTCAGCAGAGAGTTTAATTCTTCATTGTCCACATCGATCGGATACAGAGCATTGACACGACTTATAAAATCACCCAGGATATTCATATAGTTCGTAAATGCATCGTACGGAGAATCGTAAATACCGCGATTCAACCAAATACCCGTATTCTTTGTAGTCATGAAACGGAAATTATTACTTGCCTGCAGATAATCCCAATCTTGCTTGATACGACGATCGTCAGACAGATGGACACGTTCTGCTACACTATACAGCTTATTGAATGCTTCACGCTGCATCACGTTACCTAACCAGCAACTAGTATCTCTTTCTTCATCTATCCATGACATTGGATAAGGTACATCGATCTGATCTACTGATTTCAACTTTGTAATGATATCCGTCGGTGTAGAGAATGTAATACCTCTTTCTTTCGCACATGCCGGCAATGCTTTGATAAAGCTCAATATATTAGAAGACAACGGTTGTGCAATACCCAAAGCACCAAGCTCCATAAAAATATTGATCACCTGCTCTTCTTCAGGAAATGCAGCAACCCAATCCATATATTTATCAGCAAATAACGGATACTCACTCCAGTCAGAATTAGAGAAACGCAGACTGATATCATCCGACAACTTGAAATCACGAAGCAGAAGCTTCAGATTAGGATTGTATGCGCAATGATATAAATAATGAGCGCTCTTCCAGCCTAATACATGCTTAGCACCTTCCGTCAGCATACCTTTAAATCCCATGCTGGCAACCAAGGCACCGATATCATTCGAATAAATCAAGCTTGAATTACGGAACACCTTCGGAGTCTGTCCGAATACCTGTTTGATCTTTTTCTTCATACGGTCTACTTCCTCCCGGAAACACTCCTCGTTAGCCAATGAAGACAAGCCATGTGAATAAGGTTCACACAAAAATTCGCAGCAACCGGTTTCATTCAACTGATGCAACAATTCGATCACTCTGGGAGCATACACTTCCAACTGTTCCATTGCCACACCTGAGATTGAAAATGCCACTTTAAATGCTCCGTTATTTTCTTTTGCCATTTCAAGCAAGGTTGTCAGAGCAGGAATATACGAACGTTCTGCAATATCACTGATACTGCGTTCGTTTTCATAATCATCATAATAGTAATGATCGGTACCTATATCAAAGCAGCGATAACGTTTCAGATGAATAATTTGATGTATTTCAAAATAAAGACAGATTGTTTTCATATCTAGTTATTGTTTTATTATTTACCGTAATTCTTTAAAACATCCTCGTAAAGTGCGCGGATTCGCAAACCGACTTTTTCCCATGTAATGCTGTCGACCTCCTTCTTTCCTTCTTCCTGAAGATATTTGAAAAGAGACTCGTTCGTACAAATAGAATAAATAGCATCGGCCATTGCATTGATATCCCAATAATCCGTTTTAATCACTTTATCAAGAATTTCACCGCATCCGGACTGCTTTGAGATAATAGAAGGCGTTCCGCACTGCATAGCTTCCAACGGAGCAATACCAAAAGGTTCGGAAACGGAAGGCATCACGAACACATCACTGTTTTTATACGCTTCATACACCTGGCGTCCGCGCTGGAAACCCGGGAAATGGAAACGGTCGGCAATACCACGTTCGGCAGCCATATTGATCATGGCATTCAGCATATCACCCGAACCCGCCATTACGAAGCGAATGTTGCGTGAACGCTTCAACACTAAAGCCGCTGCTTCAACAAAGTATTCCGGTCCTTTCTGCATGGTAATACGTCCAAGGAACGTAACCACTTTTTCTTTCGGATGCTCCGGACGAGGTATATCCAGCAATTCCTGCGAAAGCGGATAAACCGCATTGTGCATAGCAAAACATTTACGAGGATCCTGGTGATATTCACGGATAACCGTCTGACGAGTCAGTTCCGATACACACATGATACAATCTGCATGATCCATACCGTTCTTCTCCATCGCATATACGGTTGGATTCACCTTTCCGCGTGAACGGTCGAAATCGGTAGCATGAACATGGATACACAAAGGTTTCCCGCTCACTAATTTGGCGTGTACGCCTGCCGGATAGGTCAACCAGTCATGTGCATGAATGATATCGAATTGCTGCTGTCGCGCAATAACACCGGCTATGATAGAAAAATTATTGATCTCGTCATGAAGATTCCCCGGATAACCTCCGGCAAACTCCATACATCCCAGATCATTGACATGCATGTGAGAGAAATCGGCATAAATATGGTCGCGGAAAGCATAATACTGTTCCGGGGTCATATAATGAGGCAGTCGCGACTTGAGATAATTATAATCAACATCACGCCACACAACAGGTACCTGATTCATACCTATGATGTTCAAAAAGCCTTCTTCTTCTCCGGTCGGCTTCGGAAGACAGAAAGTCGTTTCCACATCTCCCTGCAAACTCAATCCTTTAGTGATACCATAAGATGCAACTGCAAGACCACCATATATTTTGGGAGGAAATTCCCATCCAAACATTAATACTTTCATATTGGCTCCTCCTATTAATAATTGTATTTACTCAATAAATATAACACTCGCAATATTTCTGCCACATTCATAGCAAAAGAAACAGCACCGCGTCCTTTGAAAGGAGGATTACCATCAAACAGTTCTGAAATAGAACCGATACAGTGAGATGACATTTCATCTTCATAACCAATCAAATAGCGTTCAATAAAGCCCAGGGCACTCATTTTATAAATACGAAGATAAGCTTCGAAATAAAAACCTGCCAACCAAGGCCATGCAGTACCCTGATGATAAGCATAATCGCGCTGAATCTGAGCACCTACATAATTCGGATTATAACCTCCGCTCTTCGGACTCAACGAACGAAGACCTTTTGGCGTAAGCAATTCCTTCGTTACAATATCAAGCACTCCTTTTTTCTGACTGGCATTCAAAGGAGAGTAATCAAAAGCTACGGCAAATATCATATTAGGACGTACACTCCAGTCCATCATATTTCCATCCACATAGTCTAATAAATAACCGTACTCGTTCAAAAATGTTTCCACAAACGACTTGCCGCTTCTTTCTGCCAAAGCAGACAATTCTGTGCTTAAATTTTCATTTCCGGCTTCGCCCAGTAATTCACCGGTAAAGCGTAGGGCGTTATACCATAAAGTATTTATTTCTACGACAAAACCAGTTCTCGGTATTACAGGCCGGTCGTTGACGGTAGAGTTCATCCATGTAACGGCCTTCTCCGTTCCGCGAGCATACAGCAAACCGTTGTCGAGTAAAGACAAATTAGGATGTTTGTTGCTGCGAATAAATGCCATGATATCTTCCAACAATACACCGTATTTCTCACGACATGCATCACGCGACACCATTTTAGCATACTGCTGGATACACCACACAGCCCAAAGCAAAATGTCAGGATGCTCCATTTCATAGATTCTCAGGTCGCTTGGCTCATTATTCATGAAAGCATACACAGCTTTACGGGCTGTTTCCATCACGACTTCATATTTAGACTTTTCGTCGATAGCCAGCGTCAGTCCCGGCAAAGATATAAACATGTCGCGAGCGCGGCACTTGAACCAGGGATAACCGGCCAGGATATAATATTCACCACCTTGCTTATTCAAAAATTGGTGGGCAGCATTGATCAGACAATGTTTGAATGTGTCGCGCGGAGTACGCTCTTCCATCTCTTCTTCAAATGTCTTTTTCAACGCACGTGTATTCGTCTCGGAAACACCGCCGGAGAAAACGACACTTTCACCTTTCTTTATATCTACTTCAAAATATCCGGGCACATAGAGATCTTCATTAAAATCATATCCTCTCTCCTGCTCTTTCGGATATTCGATACCTCGATACCAGTCCGGTTGAAAATGAAACTCATTCTTTTTATTTAACTGCATATACAATTCGGGATATCCCGGATACATACATGTCTTGATACCGTTTGTGACAACCTGATACTCACGACTGGCCTGGGCATTCTCGTGCGTATACTGACGTACACTGCGAAACGCCAAAAACGGACGTAAGCGCAACGTTGTAGCAGAATGTGCATCCAGCAGCGTATATCGAATCAAAATTCGGTTTTCGTGATGAACAAAAAGCTTTTCTTTTTTCAAAACAACTCCACCTACCCTATAGATAGTGGTCGGCACTTTCTCACATTCAAACTCACGGATGTACTTATGTCCGTTCGGACTATAATTATCACCCTGATACTTATGAAGACCTAAATTAAATTCAGCCCCATGTTGTATAACTGTTTCATCCAACGATGATAACAACACATGGTTTTCATCATCTAGTTCTGGCACCGGAATGACAAGTAATCCATGATACTTTCGCGTGTTACAATCCGCGATAGTTGTGCAGTGATAGGCTCCCGAACGATTCGTACGAAGAATCTCCCTGGGTAGAGACTCCTCCAGGTTTGTCATAAGAGTCTTGTCAAATTTAAGATAACTCATAATTTTATATTTGGTTTTAAGTTTATGCTTATATAATTAAAATGTCATGATATTCCGATCAAATGTATCACATAAAAACTAAAAAAACAAACTCACTTTCATATTTATTTAGAAACTCCTTTAAAAAAAATATCTGGAAACATTGATAAATAACCATTTAGAAATCAAGCCACGACTCTGAATGTGTTATCAAACACATAAATAAATGTTAAAACAAGAAAAGGCTATACTCAATGAATATCTTAGAGTATCGAAAAAAAGAAGCATTAGAGAGACAACCCGCGAATGAGCACGAGAACTCAAGAGCAACAATTCCCCTGGAAAGGATACAAAATAAAGGATCTAAACAATATTTTCTGCTGATATAACTGGTTGTCGATAATTGTGGGCAAGCCTGTTGACAATTATGGGCAAGCCTGTCGACAACTGTCAACAAGCCTGCCCACAATTATCGACAACAAATTATATCGAATTATAAATCTATAAATCCATAGATGTTTGTTTCGTCAAAACAGGTATTTTTTTCCATCTTTGTACTCACAAATAAACTATTCATAAGAAGAAACGATTATATAATATATAATGTATAAGAAATATGACACAGACAGTAAATAATCCATTCTTTCAAAGATACAATACCCCTTTCGGAACTCCGCCTTTCAACGAAATAAAGACGGCTCATTACGAACCGGCTTTTGAGGAAGGCATCCGGCAACTGGATCAGGAAATACAGGATATTGCCAATAACAACCAACCTGCTACTTTTGAGAATACAATTGTAGCCCTGGAGCGTAGCGGCAAACTACTGGACAAAGTGAGTTCGGCCTTTTTTAATATACTCAATGCAGAAGCAGATGACGAAATGATGGATATTTCACAAAGAGTATCCCCAAAGCTGTCGGAAAGCTCCAACAATATATTTCTCAATGAAAAATTATTCGCACGGGTAAAAACTGTTTACGAACAGAAAGAACAACTCGCTCTTTCGCCCGAAGATGCTAAATTACTGGAAGATACTTTCGAATCATTTTCTGTTCGCGGTGCCAACCTGAGCGCGGATGATAAAGAGAAATACCGCAAACTCAGTACAGACCTGAGCGTACTATCCCTGACTTTCGATCAAAACGCGCTAAAAGATAAAAACAGGTATGAATTACTCCTTACCGATGAAAAAGACCTGGCAGGACTGCCCGAAAGCATACGTGAAGCTGCGGCCCACCGGGCAAAAGAGAAAGGGAAAGAAGGTTGGCTGTTTAACCTGACTGCTCCCAGCTACGTTCCATTCATGCGCTACTCGGCTTTACGCCCGTTACGCGAAACGATGTACCGGGAATATATGAGTGTCGGAAACAAAGGCGATGAATATGACAACAAAGAACTCATTCGCCGGATCGTCAATATCCGGCTGGAAATAGCCCGGCTGATGGGACACAGCACATACGCCGAATATTCGCTTAAAAGAACAATGGCTAAAACGCCAGCCAATGTTTACCATTTACTGGAACAATTGCTGGAGGCCTATAAACCGGTTGCCGTCAACGAATACAATGCCGTGCAAGGTTTTGCCATGGGAGCTGAAAAGGAGAACATCACCGTTATGCCCTGGGACTGGAGCTATTATTCCGAAAAACTGAAAGATATCCGTTTCAATGTAAACGATGAGATGACGCGCCCGTACTTCGAACTGAACAATGTTAAAAACGGAGTATTCGGACTTGCCACACAGTTATACGGTATCACTTTCAAGGAAAACAAGGAAATACCCGTTTACCATCCGGAAGTCGATGCCTACGAAGTATATGATGCCGACGGTAAGTTTCTCTCCATCCTGTATACCGACTTCCATCCGCGCGACGGGAAACAATCGGGAGCCTGGATGAACAGCATCAAGGAACAATATAGCGAGGCCGACGGTAATGACAGCCGTCCCCAGATCATCATCGTGATGAACTTCACGCGCCCGACGGAGACCAAACCGTCTCTATTGACTTTCGATGAAGTAAATACACTTTTGCATGAATTCGGACATGCCTTGCACGGAATGCTGGCCAAAGGAAAATATGCCAGCCTTTCCGGAACCAATGTGTACCGTGATTTTGTCGAACTCCCATCCCAGTTGATGGAAAACTGGTTGACGGAAAAAGAATTTCTAGATCAGATCGCCGTACATTACGAAACGGGAGAAAAGATACCGCAGGAACTTATCCGTAAACTGGTCGATGCTTCTAATTTCAACACAGGGTATTTCTGTTGCCGCCAGTTAAGTTTCGGCATGCTCGATATGGCATGGCATACACAGACGGAACCGTTTGAAGGAGATGTGATCGCTTTCGAAAAACAGGCATGGGCACGCACCGTTATTGTCCCTGAAGTCCCGGGTACATTGATGAGCAGCAGTTTCGGACATATCTTCTCCGGAGGATACGCTGCCGGGTATTACGGATACAAATGGGCTGAAGTACTGGATGCCGACGCATTCTCCGTCTTCAAGAAAAACGGGATATTCAACCGCGAAACAGCCCGGTCATTCCGGGAAAATATCCTTTCCAAAGGAGGAACGGAAGACCCGGCAGTCTTGTATAAACGTTTCCGCGGACAGGAACCGACCATCGACGCACTGCTCATCAGAAACGGCATCAAACAGGCTGAACCGAAAGCGAATGGCAATTGATATAAAAATAGCTAAACATACAATAGTTAAATCAATTATATTTACCTTTGCCAGCTAAAATAATAAGTACAAAATCAGGTAAACCATGTGCGAAAAAACAGAGAAGCAATATGAACTGGATAAACGTTATCTGAGAATGGCTGCAGTCTGGGCCGAAAATTCATATTGCAAACGGCGACAGGTCGGTGCACTGATAGTTAAGGACCAGATGATTATTTCCGATGGATACAACGGAACACCTGCCGGTTTTGAAAATGTCTGTGAAGATGAAAACAATGTAACCAAACCCTATGTGTTACATGCGGAAGCGAATGCCATTACAAAAGTGGCAGCATCTTCTAACAGCAGCAAAGGAGCTACGATCTACGTGACTTCGGCACCTTGTATAGAATGTGCCAAACTGATCATCCAATCGGGCATTAAGCGTGTTGTATATTCAGAAAAATACCGGATGGAAGACGGATGTAATTTATTGCAGCGCGCCGGTATTAGTATAGATTATATTGATATAAACGAATAAATATACGTTTTTATGGACAAAAACAGAAGGTTAACCATTTGGTTACCTGTTATCATTGCAGCAAGTATTGCCCTCGGTATCTTTATCGGGAACAATTATCTTTCTCTTACTCAACATGGCAAACGCCGGATGTTTTCCAGTGGAAATAAAATAAATGCCATACTCGATATTATCGACGAACAATATGTCGATACAGTCAATATGGGGAAGCTGGTGGAAGGCACAATACCTAAAATATTCAGCGAACTGGATCCTCACTCCGTTTATATTCCTGCCGAAGATGCAACGATCGTAAACGAAGACCTGGAAGGTTCATTCAGCGGTATCGGGGTTTCATTCAATATGCAGACAGATACTATCCTGGTGATCAGCGTCATCCCTAAAGGTCCAGCCGAAAAGGCCGGATTATTGCCGTTTGACCGTATCATCACGATTAACGACTCTATTTATTCCGGCAACAATACCAGCCAGGCGAAAATCATGCGTACCCTGCGCGGTGCGAAGAACAGCACGGTTAAGCTAGGCGTAAAGCGTGGAGGCGTTCCCGACCTGCTTTATTTTGATGTGACACGCGGCGACGTTCCGGTTAATTCCGTGGATGTTTCTTACGAAGTCAGCAAAGGTATCGGGTATATCAAAGTCAGCAAATTCGGACGGACAACCTATAACGAGTTTATCACGGCAATTGCCAAGCTGAAAGAAGCAGGATGCAGCTCCTTCGTTATCGACTTGCGCGGAAACACCGGCGGCTATATGGATGCTGCCATCAATATGGTCAACGAGTTCATGCCGGAAGGACGGCTCATCGTTTACACGGAAGGTAAAGCTTTCCCTAGAAACGACGTATATACCAATGGAACCGGCACCTGCAAGGAAGCTCCGATCGTTGTCCTGACAGACGAGTTCTCGGCTTCCGCCAGCGAAATCTTCTCCGGAGCTATTCAGGATAACGACCGTGGACTGATCGTCGGCCGCCGTACCTATGGAAAAGGCCTGGTTCAATCGCCGATCAAACTCAGCGACGGCTCTGAGATCAGGCTGACCATCGCCCGTTACTATACACCGTCGGGACGAAGCATCCAAAAAGATTATAAATTGGGAGACTCTGCCGACTATGACCAGGATTTGTATAACCGTTTCATTCATGGTGAATTTGATTCTGCCGACAGTATTAAAAATACGCACACAGAAAAGTATCACACCATGATCGGACGAACTGTATACGGCGGCGGCGGTATCATGCCGGATATTTTCATTCCGCGTGACACAAGTGGAATCACAACCTATTTCACCAGCATTGTGAACAGCGGAACACTTTACCTGTATGTTTTGGAATATTCTGATCAGAATCGTGAAAAGTTATCATCATTCAAGACTTATCAGGATCTGTACAAATATTTACAGTCTCAACCCTTGTTGTATGACTTCACGAACTTTGCAGCATCCAAAGGTATCAAGAAACGTCCGAACCTGATCAACATCTCCGGCAAACTGATTGAAAACCAACTGCAGGCCTATATCGTACGGAACTTCTTCGACGAAGCCGGATTCTATCCGATCTTCCTGAAAGACGATCCTACCTTACTTCGTGCCATCCAGATCATAAACGAAGGGAAATCCATTCCTACTTTAGAGAAAAAAGATGCAGACAAAGGAATTGCAAGAATCCAAGCAACACCTTCGAAAATACATAGCCTCGCTAAAGAGCTCGTACGAGAAGACTACACTGCTTGATTTTTCAGATAAAATACAGATGCGGCTGGAAGAGACTGAACTCTTCCGGCAGGCTCGCTGCATCGCTTTATACAATGCCATTCCCGGAGAAGTGCAGACTGCCGGTTTACTCGAAAAATGGTTTGATAAAAAACAACTTCTCCTGCCGTTAGTTGTCGGCAACGATCTGCGTTTATTACCTTACAAAGGTCTCGATACATTAAAACCCGGAGCTTTCGGCATTCTGGAACCGATCGATCCGAAAACGACAGTTCCGGAAACGGATATCGATCTGATTATTGTACCCGGCGTGGCATTCGACCGCCAATTGAACCGCATGGGACGCGGCAAAGGATATTACGACCGGTTATTATCAACTTTACAAGTGCCTAAAATTGGAATTTGTTTCGACTTTCAGCTACAGGACATGATTCCAATCGAACCTTTCGACAAGAAAATGGACATGATCATTACAGAAAAGGAAGTTATTACCGGATAATGATATCATGGATAACAGTTGCGCCGGCATATTCATTCAGGCTCTTCACCAGCCGCTCACGGCATAAAGTAAGCTCACTCCTCAATACGGCAGAAGTCAGCGATACATATAATATATGATCGCGTACATATATATTGCGCGTATACTGCATAACCATCGGTCCGAGCACCTCTTTCCAGGCACGTTCAACCCTGATCTCCAGGATCTTTTCATACAGTTCCGTATTATCTTCAAAGAAATCTCTCAGAACTTCACCGATTGCTTGTGTATTCTTCCGCTTCATTCCGCCTCCTCCATAGGTTGCACTTCACCTTGTTCTACTTTGAACAAAGCATAGTCATGATTCATCGCCTGCAATATTTCATCCAGATATTTACGGTTCGTATCCGTAATAAATATTTGCCCGAAACCATCGCCGCTCACCAGCTTAATGATCTCCGCCACACGTGAGGCATCCAGTTTGTCAAAGATATCATCCAGCAACAAGATCGGAGTCGTATTCCCTTTCTGAGCCAGAAAAGCAAACTGAGCCAACTTCAAAGCGATCAGGTACGTCTTATTCTGTCCCTGAGAGCCGACCCTGCGAATCAGGTTCTCATCCAAAGTCATTTCCAGCTCATCCTTGTGTATTCCATTGGAAGTATATCCTAAAATCCGGTCACGTTCCCTGTTGGCAGCCAGCGATTCCGACAAATCTTTCTCCTCCAACTGCGAGATATAACGCAAACCGACCCGTTCCGTCGAACGGCAGATCGTCTGGTAATATTCATTAAAGATAGGAATAAAACTCTCGACCAGCAACTGCCTCTTTTCAAAAACCATCCGTCCGTACATTCCCATCTGCATTTCCAGCACTTCATACAACGAGGCATCCATACTTTGATTTTTGAGAAGTACATTCCGTTGAAGCAACGCTTTGTTATATTGTATCAGGGCATGCAGGTATTGTTTGTCCTGTTGAGAAATGATCAGGTCTAGAAAGCGGCGGCGTTCATCACTTCCACCCCGGATCAAATCCGAATCCGCCGGTGAAACCATAACCAAAGGCAGCAACCCGATATGTTCGGACAGTTTATCATATTCCTTTTTATTCCGTTTGAACTGTTTCCGCTGCCGACGACGGATAGCACAGAAGATTTCCTCCGTCCTTCCCTCATAATCATACGCTCCCTGAATGACACACATATCCTGATCGTTGTTGATGATCTGTGTATCAGGCGTATTTATATGGCTCTTGCAAAACGAAAGATAATGGACCACATCCAGCAGGTTCGTCTTCCCCATCCCATTATTTCCAAAGAAACAATTCATTTTGGGTGAGAAAGCGACTTCCGCCTGAAGGATATTTTTATAATTGAGAATAGAAAGCTTTTTGAGTATCATCTGCACTTTATTAATCGTACAAAATTAAAAAATATACTTCTAAGTATAGATTATATCAGTAAAAAAAACTACTTTTGCGCTTTGAATTGCCATTGGCATAAATCAGTAGATAAAAATAATAAATAACTATAACACATTATGGCTACTAAGGAAAAAAACACCAACACGGAGTTAGAAGTAGAAGAAATTGTTTCGAAGTCGGAACAGTTCATTGAAAACAATTCAAAAAAGATCATTTACGGAATTATAGCTATCGCACTCGTTGTTGGAGCTGTTTTAGGAATTAAACACGGTTATTTGATTCCCCAGGAAAAGAAAGCAGCCGCTGCTATGTTTAAAGGAGAACAGTATTTTGCTAAGGACTCTTTCAATTTGGCATTGAACGGTAATGGCGCCGACTTCGACGGTTTTGAAGGAATCATCGACCAATATGGAAGCACGACTTCCGGCAATTTGGCAAAAGCTTATGCAGGTATCTGCTATTTCAAAATGGGTGATACGGAAAAAGCTCTTGACAAACTGAAATCATTCAGCGGAGACGACAACATGATTTCTCCGGTTATCATCGGTCTGATCGGTGACTGTTATGTAAATATGGGTAACATCAAAGAAGGCATCAGTTATTTCGAAAAAGCTGCCAAGAAAGCAGACAACGAAGTGATCAGCCCGGTTTACCTGAAGAAAGCCGGTATCGCTTACGAAAACCAAAAACAGTATAGCGATGCAGTTAAAGCATACACGACTATCAAGGAAAAATATTTCAATTCAATGGAGGCTGCCGATATCGATAAGTATATCGCCCGCGCTTCTGCTGCTAAATAATATAATTCATACGATATAAACTATATAAGAGGATGTCCCGTCAAAAAAGGCATCCTTTTATTTTAAATATAGAGTTATGGCTACAGCTTATCAAAATTTATCAGATTACGACTTCAACAGCGTTCCGGACGGCTCTGAAATGACCTTCGGTATTGTAGTCGCAGAGTGGAATAAGCACATCACAGAGAAATTACTGGAAGGTGCCTGCAACACACTGGAAAAACATGGCGTGAAACCGGAGAATATATATGTTAAACGTGTACCGGGTAGTTTTGAACTGACTTTCGGTGCAAAACGTATGGCTGAAACAAAAGATGTGAACGCTGTGATCGTTTTAGGATGCGTCGTGAGAGGCGACACTCCGCATTTTGATTATGTTTGCTCAGGCGTTACCCAAGGTATTACCGAACTGAATCTGATGTATGATATTCCATTCATTTTCGGTCTGTTAACTACTGACAACATGCAGCAATCAGAAGATCGTGCAGGCGGTAAGTACGGAAATAAAGGGGATGAAGCAGCAGTGACAGCATTAAAAATGATACATTTTTCTGACTAAACGCTTGCAGGTTTCAAAAATAATCGTACCTTTGCATCGCAATTGAAAATAATAGGGGCAGTTACCAGAGTGGCCAAATGGGGCTGACTGTAACTCAGCTGTCTTTCGACTTCGGTGGTTCGAATCCATCACTGCCCACTAACTTTTCAAAAGCAATTAAAATTGCGGAAGTAGCTCAGTTGATAGAGCATTAGCCTTCCAAGCTGAGGGTCGCGGGTTTGAGCCCCGTCTTCCGCTCTCAAGAAAAGGATAATCGAAAGGTTATCCTTTTTTTGTATATAAAAATCCCGACTTTCACAAGCCGGGATTTTCCGATTTAACCAAAACTTATGAAAAATTACGAAAATCAAGTTGATCAACCATTATCAAAACGCAAACCTTTCCATAGCTCCCACTCTCTTAGAAAAAGTAGTCCGACAAACGTCTTTATCAGACTACCTGAAAGAAGAATCACTTCTTCTTTCTTTCTTCATAGATAAGGTATGCCTATCTATTTAAGATGCGTTATACCTCCTTTTTCGCTTCATCTATTTCTCTGATGCAAATAAAGAGCAAAAAAAGACATCCGCCAAAGAAAAACAAAGCGTGCAAGCGACAAAATCGTTTCATAGATAAGACAAAACCGTTTTTGTCCGTTCCAAGAACAATTTACCAGTCAATCAAATATTCTTTAACCCGTTACGACGACGGTATTCGCTTGGCGTCATATTATACACAGCCTTGAAATTACGCACGAATGTCCGGGAATTATTAAAGCTGGCTTCTGATGCTACGACTTCAATCAACTTATTAGAGGGATCCAATAAAAGAGTGGATGCATAAATAACGCGCTGCCTATTTATGTATCCATGAAAAGCTACATCATCTTTTAGTCGAAGAATTTTATTCAATGACTTCTTTTTGACATCGCATTGACGAACAATAATATTTACATTTATATCTTTATCCAGAAAATGCTTTTCTGTCACCACATATCGATGAATCTTATTATATATTTCTACGTATTCTGTATTGTCTGAAGGCTCAGATATTTTATATTGCGGTATATGCCAGTTCAATATTAGTACACAAAAATAGTTGTCTGAGACTTTAATTTCCAAAAAACGAAATTCTATTTTTTCATTCATATGTTCACCATGTTAATCAGAAAATTTTAAGGGCAGACCCAGTATAGCTTATAGTAAACACTACATACTAATATTAGATTTAGGTTTAGCGATAATAAATTCATACCCTATGACTAAAACAAATATAATATTTAACATCTTTATTTCCAAAGAAAATATCTAAATATCATTCTATCCCATATTTTCGTAGTCATTTTGCTTTTTATTTATAACTTTGGGCCAACATAAATATATTAATAATCTACGGAGATGAACGAACAGATAAAACAGATAGCTGAGCGTCTGGCGGGATTGCGGGACGCACTGGAGATTACTCCTGAAGAGATCGCCAAGGTCTGTAACCTGACCACAGAGCAATACCTGGAACTGGAAAGCGGTACAGTCGATATTTCAGTCAGCCTTTTACATCAGATTTCACAGGCATACGGGGTGGAACTTACTACCTTGATGTTTGGTGACGAACCTAAAATGAGTTCTTATTTTATTACCCGCAAAGGAAAAGGTATCGCTGTTGAACGTACCAAGGCCTACAAATACCAATCGCTGGCCGCCGGATTTGCCGGACGTAAAGCCGACCCGTTCATGGTTACCGTTCATCCGAAACCGGAAAATGAGCCTATCTATCTGAATTCGCATCCCGGGCAGGAATATAATCTGGTATTAAAGGGCCGCATGCTCCTGCAGATCAATAACAAAGATTTGATCCTGGAAGAAGGAGACAGTATCTATTTTAATTCCGAACTGCCTCATGGTATGAAAGCGTTGGACGGAGAAAAAGTCAGTTTCCTGGCTATCATTTTATAAATACAAAAAGTCATGTTAGAAAGATTCTTAGATCAGACGAGCTTTTCGTCGCAGGAAGATTTTATAAATAACTTCAAAATAAAAGTACCCGAAAACTTCAATTTCGGATATGACGTTGTAGATGCATGGGCCGCAGAAGAGCCGGGAAAAAAAGCTTTGTGCTGGACAAATGACCACGGCGAACATATTGATTTCACTTTCGCTGACCTGAAAAAATATACAGATCAGACGGCTGCTTATTTTCAATCTTTAGGCATCGGACATGGCGATATGGTCATGCTGATCTTGAAACGCCGTTACGAATTTTGGTTTTCGATCATCGCACTACACAAGTTAGGGGCAGTCGTTATCCCGGCCACTCACTTGTTAACAAAAAAAGATATTGTCTATCGCAATAATGCAGCCGATATAAAAATGATCGTTTGTGCCGGCGAAGATATTATCACCAAACATATTATCGATGCACTGCCGGAATCTCCGACTATTGAGAAATTAGTTTCCGTAGGTCCGGAAATACCGGAAGGTTTCGAAGATTTCCATAAAGGGATCGAGAATGCTGCGCCATTCGTTCGCCCGTCTCATCCGAACAGTAATGATGATATTTCATTGATGTATTTTACATCCGGAACGACAGGTAATCCGAAAATGGTAGCACACGATTTCACTTATCCGCTGGGACATATCGTAACCGGTAGTTTCTGGCACAACCTGCATCGTGACAGCCTCCATCTGACTATCGCCGATACCGGTTGGGGAAAAGCTGTTTGGGGAAAACTATACGGACAATGGATTGCCGGAGCGACCGTATTCGTTTACGATCATGAGAAATTCACTCCTGCCGATATGTTGCAGATGATCCAGGATTACAAGATCACCTCTTTGTGTGCACCTCCTACGATCTTCCGCTTTCTGATCCGCGAAGACATGACGAAGTACGATCTGTCTTCCCTGCAATATTGTACGATTGCCGGCGAAGCACTGAACCCGGCCGTATTTGAAGCATTCTATAAACTGACAGGCATCAAATTGATGGAAGGATTCGGTCAGACGGAAACGACACTGACAGTTGCCACATTCCCATGGATGGAACCGAAACCCGGTTCTATGGGTGTACCTAACCCACAATATGATGTAGATCTGATCCGACCGGACGGAAGTCGCGCAGAAGACGGCGAGCAGGGACAAATCGTTATCCATACGACCCAAGGCAAACCGATCGGTCTGTTCAAAGAATATTACCGCGATGCCGAACTGACTCACGAAGCCTGGCATGATGGCATGTATTATACAGGCGACGTTGCCTGGCGTGATGAAGATGGTTATCTGTGGTTTGTCGGCCGTGCCGACGATGTGATCAAAAGTTCCGGTTACCGTATCGGACCGTTCGAAGTGGAAAGCGCACTGATGACACACCCGGCTGTTGTCGAATGTGCGATTACAGGGGTACCCGACGAAATTCGCGGACAGGTGGTAAAAGCGACGATTGTACTGGCGAAGGATTACAAGGAAAAGGCAGGCGAAGCATTGATCAAAGAGTTACAGGATCATGTAAAACGTGTTACAGCTCCGTATAAATATCCCCGTGTAGTTGAATTTGTCGAAGAATTGCCTAAAACCATCAGCGGAAAGATCCGTCGTGTGGAAATCAGGGATAAAGATAAGAAATAGAAGATTACACGAAAATGACATATCAGTTTACACGGATAGCAGTAAAGATAGGAAGTAACGTACTGACAAGAAAAGACGGTTCCCTCGATGTCACGCGTATGTCGGCATTAGTCGATCAGGTCGCGGAATTACATAGACACGGGGTAGAAGTGGTTTTGATTTCTTCCGGAGCAGTAGCCTCCGGAAGAAGCGAAGTGAAACCCGGAAAGAAGCTCGATGCCGTCTCTGCCCGCCAGCTCTATTCAGCAGTAGGACAGGCTAAATTGATCAATCGTTACTTCGAGTTATTCCGCGAACATAAGATCGCTTGCGGCCAGGTTCTCACGACAAAGGAGAACTTTGGCAGCCGCACGCATTACCTCAACCAGAAACATTGCATGGAGGTAATGCTTGACAATAAAGTGATACCCATTGTAAACGAAAACGATACAATATCCGTTACAGAACTGATGTTTACCGATAATGACGAATTGTCCGGCCTGATCGCTACTATGATGGGGATGGATGCGCTTATTATCCTGAGTAATATCGACGGTATCTACAATGGCAATCCGGCTGATCCGACAGCAACGGTTATCCGGGAGATTGACGGTGGCAAACAGGATCTTTCAGAATATGTACAGACCAGCAAGTCTTCTTTCGGACGCGGCGGCATGTTGACCAAATGTTCTATTGCACAGAAAGTAGCTGACGAAGGTATCACCGTGATCATTGCAAACGGCAAAAAGGAGAATATCCTGCCTGCGTTACTGGCCAAAGGTAGTCAGACTGTATGCACCCGTTTTATACCGGCAGCCAAACCTGTCAGCAGTGTTAAGAAATGGATCGCCCACTCCGAAGGCTTTGCCAAAGGAGAGATACATATCAATCGGGGAACAGAAGAAGCCCTGACCGGCAGCAAGGCCACCAGCCTATTACTGGTAGGTGTCACCGCTATCATCGGAGACTTCGAGAAGAATGATATTGTAAAGATCATCAATGAAGCAGGCGTACAGATCGGTGTCGGGTGTGCCGGATACGATAGCCGGGAAGCTACCGGTCTGATCGGTCAACGCGATTTGAAACCGCTTGTTCACTACGATTACTTATATCTGGATTAACAGATTATGACTGAAAGTAACCTTTCCCCTCTTGAGAGGGGGTAGGGGGGTGTGTTATTTTCAGGCAAACAAACAAATATTACACACCCCCTTTCCCCTCTCAAGAGGGGAAAAGTTACAACCGGTTAATAAACATGACATGGTAATCAATCACTTATTAAAGCAAAGCGTTACAGCATCCCGTCAACTTATCACGTTAAGTGACGAAGCGATAAACCGTATACTGACTGATACAGCAGACGAGCTGATAAACAGGCAAGCAGAAGTTCTTACGGCAAACGAGAAAGACCTCGCCCGTATGGACCCCACCAACCCCAAATACGACCGTCTGAAACTGACAGCCGACCGTCTGGCTGGCATTGCCGGAGACATGCGGAATGTAGCCTCACTCCCCTCTCCGCTCGGTAAAGTGATTAGTAAAGCTACCCGTCCGAACGGCATGGTGATCCGTAAAGTATCGGTACCATTCGGAGTGATAGGCGTTATCTACGAAGCACGTCCGAACGTCACTTTCGATGTATTCTCTTTATGTTTCAAAAGCGCAAACGCCTGTGTACTAAAAGGTGGTTCGGATGCCGACGACTCCAATCGTGCACTGGTTGCTATCATCCATTCCGTATTGGAACGCCACGGTATCAACCCGGCCGTTTGTACTTTATTGCCTCCCGAACGGGAAGCGACTACGGAATTATTGAATGCCGTCGGCCTGGTAGACCTTATCATTCCCCGTGGCAGCAGTTCGCTGATCAATTTCGTACGCGACAATGCCCGCGTGCCGGTTATCGAAAC
This sequence comes from Parabacteroides chongii, assembly GCF_029581355.1. Taxonomy (NCBI): domain Bacteria; kingdom Pseudomonadati; phylum Bacteroidota; class Bacteroidia; order Bacteroidales; family Tannerellaceae; genus Parabacteroides; species Parabacteroides chongii. The sequence continues at coordinate 190,748 of NZ_CP120849.1, forward strand.
AGGAGCCGGTATCTGCCATACCTATTTTGACAAGGATGGGGACAAAGAAAAGGGACAGGCTATCGTGAACAACGCCAAGACCCGCCGGGTAAGCGTTTGCAATGCATTGGACTGTCTGATCATCCATCAGGAACGGCTCAACGATCTTTCCTTTATCTGCGATAAACTGAAAGATAGCAATGTCACGATCTATGCGGATGAGCAGGCTTTCACCGCTTTGTCGGAACAATATCCGTCAGCACTGCTGCAACCTGCCAACGAAGACAGCTTCGGTACCGAATTCCTCGACTACAAAATGAGTATCCGTACCGTAGCATCGCTTGAAGAAGCACTGGAACATATCGCCCGTTACAGTTCCAAACATAGTGAAAGTATCGTCAGCGAATCATTCGAAGCTATCCGCCTGTTCCAGCAACAGGTAGATGCAGCCTGTGTCTATGCCAACGTATCGACCGCTTTCACTGACGGCGCACAGTTCGGTTTCGGGGCAGAAATCGGTATCAGTACGCAAAAACTACATGCCCGCGGACCGATGGCTTTACCGGAATTGACTACCTATAAGTATATTATCGAAGGAGACGGACAGATAAGGAAATCCTGAACCTAGAAATACCTTTCCTCAGATCAATACGACAACTTCTCCCTTACCCGGACTATTTCCTCTTCCAGCTAAGGGAGATTTACTTTTATCTTACGACTAACATCATATCTCAATTTCTATCCATATATTTGCTATCCCGAGGACACTAGTAAAGATATGGATTATTATATGCAGACATCCCACATGATATTCTACCGGTTCGTCTTGTCCGGTTTATTATTACTTATTTCTTATACGCCGGGATATAGTGAGGAATCTCGTCTGTCACAACCTGTCGACACACTCTCTTTCCACCTACCTGACGTTGTAGTGACCGCCATTGAAGGGAAAGGAGTGGGAAGTGTGTCGTTGTTGCCTTCCTCTGCCATAGAACATGTACAACCTTTCAGCGCCGCTGACCTGATGCAGCTCCTACCGGGAGGACTGACGATCAATTCTTCTTTTGGTCAACCTCAATACTTTGCAATCAGGGAAATTACACTGAACAATGGACTGAATAACCTGTACCCTCAGGATGCTGAACAGGTACAGATCGTGCTTGACGGTTCACCACTACATAGCAATACGGACATTGGAAATCCGTTCAGCGGTGCAGATACCCGTTTCCTTTCCATGAATGAAGTAGAGCAGGCAGAGGTTGTCCGTGGTATTCCCTCGGCCCGTTACGGAAATCTCACCAATGGAATGTTGTTGCTAAAAACCCGTAGTGGTAAAATGCCTCTTACTGCCGGTATACGCTACAACCCAAACATGAAGCAATACACAGCAGGAAAAGGCTTCGTCATTTCTCCTCCCGGACACACGTTGAACCTGCTGGCCGACTATACTGCACAAGGTAATTTCCACACCGGAGGGCTTCGTTTGGCTAATACCTACCACTGGCAACCGGGAGGTCATCCGCTAACAGCACGATTCGATTATTACGTAAGAATAGGTAATCTAAAAAGCTATGCCAGCGAAGAAAACCATATCCGACAAAAATTGCAAAACCACCGGTTGACCTTCAACGGAGAATGGAAACCCGGTAAACCATTACTCGAAAGTCTTTCATTCCGTGCCGACTTCTCTGCCTCTAAAACGGTGGAGGACAAATATTACGTACCGTTTGCCCAGCAAGTCTACACCCACTCGACCGTCACTGGTGAAAGCGTAGCACAGGTATTGCCTGCCCGTTACATCTGTCGCGAACTACGCGAAGGGCTACCGGTCTATACCGAAATGGAAATACATGCCATCACACAACGTCCTTTGCCTTCATCCGGAAGCCGGATAGAGCTAAGCACCGGAATCACTTGGCGCAGCGAAGGTAACCGAGGTAACGGATTACAATTCGACTTCGAACGCCCGCCGAGCGACTCCCCCCGTCCCCGTTCCTATAAAGAAATACCTTTCTTGCATAGCGGTGCGGCTTTTGCTGAAGCAGTCTTCCACGGACCTTATGCAACGGTACAGGCCGGAATACGTTACCACGGCCTCGGGTGCAAGGATTACGGCTGGCTGGGAAGTGTCGAACCCCGCCTCAACCTATCGTGGACAGCCTTTTCTTCATCCCGCTACCAACTACGACTGAAAGGGGGCGCCGGACTGATGGGATATATGCCAACCAACGAAATGCTCTATCCCTCGCCGGTTTACAACGACCGTACAAGTTTTTACTATAACGATCCAAAGGAAGGCAACTCACTCGCCATTGTCTATACCCATGTATCGGATGATAGAAAAAACACCAGTCTCCGCCCCACGATCAACCGGAAATTCGAGACCGGTTTCATTCTCGGATCTCCCCTGGTAAATCTCGACCTGACAGGTTTCTATGAGCGGAAAACAGGAGGTTTCACCTTTATGACCGATTACCGACCTTATACGTACCGGGCGTATGAATACCAAAGCGAAACAGGACTTCATCCCGAATACCGTAACGGGCAGGTATGGGTAAACGGGCAACCGGTTCCCTACCGGAACCGACACAGCTTTACAGCCGTCAGCACCCCAGTAAATGCAGAGACAACAACCAAGCATGGTGTCGAAATGACCGCCGACTTCGGTACGTTCCATCCCCTGCTTACCTCTCTGGTTATAGACGCGCAATGGCTCCGTATCAGCAACAAAACCGACCTGTTGACGGCCCATACCGAATCAGGCGAGATTAACGGAGAAAGTTATGCATATGTCGGCTATTATGATAAAGGATACAACTCCAGAGGTAATAAGTTGATCACTGAGCAACTCAGCACCAATTGCCGTTTCATTACCCGCATACCCCGTATTGGGCTGGTGACGACACTTACCCTGCAAATGGTTTGGATGCAACGTTCCCGATGGTACTACAACGATGGAAACGAAACAGAAATCTGGCCCGTCTACTGGTGCGGAGCGGACGGTATCCGCCACCCGTTCACCGAAACAGAGAAAGCCGATCCCGATTTCTCTAAATTACTCATAATCGGTAATCCCAATGATTTTTTACAGGATGCATACAAACCCTACGGTTTGATCAACCTCCGTGTCAGCAAAGAGTTCAGCCGCTATGTCACCCTGTCTTTCTTCTCCAACAACCTTGGGGATATGCGCCCGGTGCGCCTCGTTGCTAGCACGGGAAATTATCTGCGCCAAAATCCTTCTCCTTTCTTCGGATTGGAAATGCAAATAAAACTATAAATATAGAGATATGACAACACAACTCAAATACATAAAACTATGCCTGCTTTTCCTACTGCTTACAGCAGGATGTTCGGAAGCCCCTTTCGATAGCCGGGTCATACACATCCGCCTCGTGACAACGGACAATACTCCGGAATTTCCGCTCAATAATATCCCGATCGTCATAAAAAACCAAACCATCGGCAACTCATACACGCAAGCGACCGACATCGACGGGAAAGCAGATATTAAGATCTCTCCGGGAATCTGTTCCGTCAGTTTCTCCCACCGATTGACAAAAGGCATGACTACCTATAACCTCAGTGGAGGATTGGCAAGTCTCACGGTAGAGCCTGGAAACCAGGATCTATATCTGGAACTACCAGTTTCCCAGACTACCGCCCCACAGCTGGTGATAGAAGAACTCTATTTCAGCGGTTGTATGCGAATTGACGATAAAACCCATTATACTTCCGATCAGTATCTGGCGATTGCAAATAACTCCGACCAGACCGTTTACCTCGATGGCCTCTGTATCGCTCAGGCCGCTCCTTACACGACAGCAAAACCGTCAAGCTGGATGCAATTGACTGACATGAAGGAGATTCCTCTCGCGATGATGTGCTGGCAGTTCCCCGGCAACGGTACCGACAATCCGCTCGAACCCGGTCAGCGACAAATTATCGCTACAAATGCAGTCGACCATACTTCCGGTCCGGCAGGTGTTGCCGCATCACTGGATCTCTCGCATGTAGAATGGGCTTTTTGGAACGCCGCCTTGACCTCGAGCCAAATCACCGCCGGTGTACGCCCTCTGAATCTGGTCTGGCATGGTAGTGCAAAAGTATATGCCCTGACAGTCAGTGGTCCGACCATACTGCTCTTCCTGCCCCAAAGTGATATGACCGCCTGGGTTGCCGACAACAGTCACATAGGAACTGAGCCGGAGACTACCTCCAAGTTACAATATTTATATATCCCAGCCGAATGGGTAATCGATGTCGCCAACTTCGTCACCTCTGCGGTACAGACAGCCAACAGTCGTATCCCCCTCACGATGGATCCGTCCCCCGGCTTGGCCGGCCCTACCGGTAGCGGTTTTGCCTGGCGAAGAGAGCACCGGAAAGAGGGAAACCGTACCGTTTGGGAAACGGGAAGAGGAACCTCTCGTGACTTCAGTCGGCAACAACCAAGTATGAAAGACAATTCCGGTACAAACTAAGTAACAACTTTTTACGATGACGATCAGACAACTACATAAACTACTATTTTATTGCCTGCTTACTATAGCCTCACTATTTAAGGCAAGAGGACAAGACAATTCGACCGAACAATCTGAATTATCTGAAATTACTTGCACAGGCATCAGCTACCGCAAACATTTCAACTCCTGGGAAAGCTCTCTCAACCCGGCAGGAATCCAGTATACACCCATCGACAGTTTGTTGGAAACCCGGATCATATACAGCAATCGACATCATGTACTTGCAGCTGTCGATCAACCAGACAAGACCATGCAATACGGTGGAACGGCAGAAGGTTACAAACGATTAGGCAAGTTACAACTCTGTGGAGGTATGGGTTGGCAACAAGATCGCCTGAAAGGACAAAGCTGGAACTACCTCGTATACCCCGGCAGCTTGGTTACGGCAGGCGACTCCTTGAGTGTTCCACACCACTTCGAGCAATACAGCATCTACGGAAAGGCAGCTTATGCCTTCTCCTCCCGACTCCTGGCTGGGCTGAGCGGTGCCTACACTGCAACCAAGAACAAAGATGCCTCACCGGAAGGACGATACAGCGGCAATGCATATATAACCACCTTCTCGATCGGCCTGATCTATACCGTGCAATCCATCCGTACCGGTCTTTCAGCCTCTTTTGAACACCGGACAGAATCATTCAGCTCCGGTAGTGATAACAATAAACGCCTCTACACTTTCCCGTCGGGTTATTTCATTCCTATGACAGAATTCAGTTTCGGAACCAAGGGAACATCCGGAAGTTCTACAAAGAGCACAGGTCAATATCGCAGCATAACCAATGGAGGGCAAGCTGCTTTACAAGCGGAATGGATACAAGCCAATCGGAAATGGTTCAACGAGCTGAATGCCGGATATGAATGCCGCAGTATAAGTCCTGATTATACGTCCTTCCTGTACGGTTGGAAAGAGCAGGCCATTACATTTGGTTACCACAGTAGACTGGCGATACCTCACGGACGATGGGTCCATCTCCTTACCCCTGCTCTTTCCCTGCAACGTACCCGATCCGATCGTATCCTGCAATCATCGACCCTGCTTCGTTTCGCCGCACGCCATACGGCAAAAGTATCGGTCGGTTATGAACTGGCACACGATTACACTCCGGACGGTCCTTCCCGCGCCTGGCAACTGACAGCCTCCCTGATGGATCTCCGTGACAAATATTACAGTTATCCTTACACGATCTCCCAACTTACCGGCACCATCCGGATCGAAACAGCCTTCCTCCGCCATCTCGACCTACCGCATGCAAGACATCTGATGGTACGCCCATCCGTATCCTTACAGACAGGCTACGGTACAGAAGAACACATCACCCGAGAAGAAAATAAAGCCGAAGTTGAAATGGGAACCCTCCGCAATTACGAACGTGTCAGTTCCCGTTTCGCCGCCCTCACCGCTACACGTTTACAACTAGGTATGTTGATGGAATACCGTCGCCCACTGATAGACAAAACAGACGGAGGATTACGCATACAGGCGGAGATTGAACAGATCATCCGAAATAAAACCAATTACCGGACGGATAAAACTGGTGGAGGCATTACTTTTTCGCTTATCGTCTGGATCTGACACTTCCCCTCCCGGCACAGAAGTACCACATCGTTCATAATTAGTTCCATATCGTCCGTATCTCACAGACACCTTAGGAAACTTGCTTCGGGTGTTCATACCTTTGAAGAGTGAAATTTGTATGATACATTGATAAGCACTTAATAAACTATGGACAAAAAGACGAATTCACTCTTTGTGATGCAACGCTTGTATGCACATATATTAAATGTTATGGAAAATGAAAAGCCATACCTCGACCCTGGGTTGACCTTAAGGAAACTGGTACGTCTTATCGGAACAAACCGCACGCTCCTCTCAACGACTCTGAATAGCCAATCGCAGATGAATTTCAATAAATGGCTAGCAACTTACCGGGTAAACCACCTGTTGGAAACAATTCGTTGTACCCCTGATAAAAGTATTGACGAACTATATCCAAAGTCAGGATTTACCTCCCGAACGTCCTTTTATCGCCAATTTCATCTTGTTACCGGACTGACACCTAGAGAATATCTCAAAATGCAAGAAGAAAGAACGACCCCAAATCATTTATAATTTATACTACATTGTATACATATCATTTCCTGTTGCTTTTTATATGTTTCTTTTCACCACGCACTCTTCTCCGAATATCTATATATTGTAGTCTGCTCCTCCTTACCCTACCGTCGCAGGCCAAACAGATAAGAGAAAGTAACCGTGCCGATTCCGTTATGCATCTCGTAATAGCCAATGCCACCGCTTACGAAAATGCGGTGGCATCCTATGAAACCGAAGTATATGTGAAAGGGTACACAGCGGTACAAAAAAAGAATATCCTTATCCACTTTTCCAACCTGATCTTTCCGGTCGAATCTAACCCAAAAGAGACAGTTTTCGAAATGGTGAGCAACTTCCGGTACGATGCTCCCAATAATTACCGTCATAATATCGAGGCGATGAACAGTAACCGTCCGGTCAGAACTGCCAAACAAAAGGAGGTACTGTCGTTCATCAACATGAACATTTACTCGCCTACCATTTATAATAAAGGGATCATCATGCCTGTTGCCCGGGAAGCTTTCCGTTACTACAACTTCAGCCTGGAGAATGTGGAGGATACGGCCGGCATCCGCATTTATACCATTCGTTTCACCCCGAAGCAGTGGAGTCAGAAACTGCTGGACGGACATCTCTACATCGTAGACGGAAGCTGGACAATAGACCGGGCGGAGATGAACGGACACTCCACTCTCTCGGAGTTCACCCTCCGGATGCGTTTCAACCGTGACCGTCGCTACTTCCTCCTACCGGAAGAAGCGAACCTGAAAGTCCGTTTCCACGCAGTGGGTAACAAGCTGGCAAACTACTACCATGCGACTTACCGTTACAAATCGGTCACCTGGATAGAGGAGAACAACGAACCACCTCAGCGGAAACCGCTTGACCAGACACGCTACTTCAGCCTGTCGTCCGACACGATACCTGTCATCCACGATACGGCTTACTGGCAGGCCAAACGCAATACAGGTCTTACACCCGATGAATTACAGGTCTACCACCTTACACCCCAACAGCCTGTGACCAACACCAACAACTTCACTCCTTACCTGAAAATCACCGAACGGCTGACAAATACTATGAACCTCGACTACAAAACCACTCGTGTCAAATACTCGGGCCTGCTCAACCCTTTCCAGCTGGGGTATTCGGGAAACAACGGCTTCACTTACCATCAACGATTACGTATCAGCAAGACCTTCGACCGTGACCGCCAACTGCGCTTCCGTCCCGAACTGGGTTATCTGTTCAAGCGACGACAGCTATTCTTCAAACTGGCGGGGGATTGGGAGTACCTTCCCGAGCGGCAAGGTATTCTCAGCCTGACCGCCGCCAACGACAACCCGAGTTACCCTGCCGGCGTGATACAACGGATCGGGCAACAACTACAGGACAGCTCTTTTCTGACTACCGAAAACCTGCACAACAAATTCAGGCATTATTACATAGAGCTCAGGAATAATATCGAGCTGGCAAACGGGCTGAAACTGGCTGCCGGTCTCTCCTTTCACCGGAGAATACCGGCGGAGAAAAATAAGCATGCCTTTCACGACTTCACACCGGCGGTCGGCCTGACGTATACCCCCCGGCAATATTACTGGATGGATGGTTATCGGAAAGAGTATCTCTACTCTCGTTACCCGACCTTCTCCATCGAGGTGGTGCAGGCCATCCCCGGGACAGGTCGCAACGCGGGTAATTACGGACGGGTAGAAGCCGATATGCACCAAAGTATCCGTATCGGCCTGTCGCAACGATTCAACTATCACCTGAGCGGCGGGGGATACTTCAACCGGAAAGCACTCTATTTCGCGGACTTCCGGTACTTCACCCGGCATTATTTTCCCGAGTCGTGGAACGATAGCTTCGGTGGTGTATTCTATCAATTGCCAGGCATACACTACAACATATCCGACAGCTATGCCCAGTGTCACCTGATGTTCGAAAGTCCGTTGCTCCTGTTTCAGCTGATAAAAACCAGACATGTCCGGTATGTCGTTTCCGAACGCCTCTATTTCAGTCAACTCTGGACACCGGATCTTCCCTGCTACACCGAGCTGGGATACGGTGTGGGCAGCGACCTGTTTAATGTAGGTATCTTTGCCGGATTCGAACGGGGGCACTACCACAGTATAGGGGTGAAGTTTACCCTGGAGCTATTCCACTAAAGAAAAAGACAACTGAATACCGCCCTATACCAAATCATCCGAACAAAGTACCAGATCGTTCAAACTTCACCTCCTCTATTGCTTATCAATCTCTTCTGTAATACATTTACTGCAAAATCAGACAAACACCCAGCATTAGTATGAATACACATTACCCGGACAAAATCCGCCGAAAATTACCGTTACTGGCAATTACCGTCCTTTCACTCCTTCAGATGCCCTGCTTCGCATGGGATTTCGCCGAACACCGTAAGATAGGTGACCGTGCCATGAGCCTGTTGCCCGCACGACTGGCCGAAGAAGGTATTTTTGCCAATGAAGCGGAAGCAGACAAGGCTATACTTTCCATATTGAACATGTCGCACATGGAAGGAACGAATGCCTATGCCATGAACGAGCTGACACAGTTACCCAACATCGTAACCTACGGTACGCTGTGCGGACTGGCAGGCGACCATGTTGAAAACCCTCTCTTGCTCGAAACCGGTCTGCAAACCCATTTCTCCAAGACGAACCGGACACTGGCTCTTGAATTCAAGGCCATGAACGAGTTCCTGACCGGTGCTTCCAGCAAAGAATTACTCGATATCAACCTGGCTTACGGCCTGCTTGCCATTAAAGACCTCTCTCACTTCTACGCGTATGGGAAAGGGCTGAACGAACACCTCCGTATGATAGACCCGGAACTGATCCGCCGGTTACGGAAACCTTCGGAGGTGAACGATGTCTTCTCCAGGCTAAACCATCTACCTTCGCTCTCGAAGTACTTCTGCATACATATCTTTGCCGCTTACCTCGCAGAAGAAGCAGGCAAACAGTTATACGCAGGCAACCGAACAGCCTCGAACGACCTTATGTTCTATGCTACCCTCTATGAAGCCTTTGCCGAACACTTCCTACAGGACTCGTTCGCATCGGGCCACCAGATGGTGCGCCGCGGCTTCTCGGCATCGGCTGTCTCCAATAATAAGAGCTTGCACGACTTCTACAATACAATTCCCGTACAAACTGCCAATATGAAGGGTGAAACCTGGTCGGCCTACGGTGATAAGCGACTGAACCAGAATCCTATGAACTATAGGAATGCGGATGACTACCTGAATATCCGCGTTACCAAACGGCATGCTTATACGCTGGATAAGGGTGACAGCTATGAACGTGAAACACAAGTGTTCTATCAGGTAGTTACCGCTACCTGCCAGTCGTTGACGGAAGTATGGATGGCATATCATAAAGCATCTTCGGGGAATAGCTATAACATACTGGAAAAACTACCCGCAAACGGTAAAGAGCTGCCCGATTTTATATATGCCAACTTCCCGGTTGTGCGCCAGTTCCCACTCCCGTTCGGTACGGATATCAACAGCCTTCCGATAAACGATCTGACAGACCAACGCAAAGAGGAATTGCAACTGATAGTACAAGAGCCTTTCACCCGTAACTTCATCCGCTCCAGGGTAGCCAACTCATTCATGTTCCTTATCGGTGTGCCAATCCATGTAAACCGACAGGGGGTAATGGCGTACGGAGCACGCCTGAACGCCAGTATGTTCAACTGGCACAAATTCGGGAACGGAACAACGATGGTCATGAAACCAGGCGATGTCGCCCAATGGATCAACCCAACAATATCCGGCTATTATATGCATGCCCCCACTAGCTCTTATATGATGAAAAACTGGAACATCAAGGCGGGTGTAAACTATGCCGCTGATATATTTGTTTCTCCCCGCCGTTTCCTCGGTCTATATGGCTATATGGAAATGGGTGCCGACCGTCGTAATAATGAAACTCGTTTTCTGGTAGCGCCTTCTGCCGGTATACAGTTGGGATCGTTGATAGGACTACATGAATTCAATATGCCGGGATGGCTACGTATCCCTTTGGGGATCATTCTACCTTTGAAATTCGCCGTCACCTGCAACAAAGCAGCAGGGCGTCCTGTGGAATGGATCAGTAATATGGAGGTCGATATTCTGTTTTAAGCGGCAGGCATTTTATAATGTTACGTTATATAGCACGCCTGTATTCCCTCTGTTAACACAGGCGTGCTGATTTAGATATAATGCTTATATTTGCGATGATGAAATACGGTCACTGCATATTACTCCTGCTGCTTATAAGCCTTCTTTGTGCCTGCCACCCACGACGATCGGCAGAAGAAGGGGAACGTTTTCTTCAAAAAGAAGAAAACTATAATTCCCGTAATAAATATCCCGCAGATACTTTCCTTATCAGCCGTTATTCCAATCTTCTGGAAGCTGAACAGCTTTACAACTTCACTCCTACTCAACAACTACGGCTCAAACTATTGCAACTATATCTATTTAATGGATATAATATTCCGCAAGCAACACGAATAGCTGACAAAGTAGATGATTTAGCTCTCCGTATAGGTAATGATACGCTTTTATGCACTGCCCGGATACAGATCTTCCTGCTGGCTCAGGGCAACGGAGATACGACCCGCATGCTCCATGTCATCAGGCAACAAGAGCAATTGCCTCCTTCCCTCCACCACCTCAAAGATATGGGATTTTATTATATGGGTATGGCTGTCTACTACCAGAAACAAGGCGAATGGCAACAGGCTCTTTACTGGCTCAAGAAAGCTCGCCCGCATGTAAAGTCGGTATATGCCTGGTATTTACAGATGTGCCAGTCGCTTCTGAAGGTGGAAGCCTACTCCGAAGCGCAGCTATACACGGACAGTATCCGGATCGTATTCCCTGAAAAAGTAACGAAAAGTAACACGCCCTATTTCGACTTCCACGGTCAGGTACTCCTTCATACCAACCGCAAGAAGGAGGCACTCGACTGGTATGCCAAAGCAACTGAACAAATAGAAACCGTCCATAAACAAAAAGGCTCCGCAACATACAGCAAACAACAAATACAGACAATCTACCATGCCGCTCTTTTGCATCATCAACAAGGACAAACAGACTGGGCGATCAGACATCTGGAAGAGTTACAACCGCACAAGTACCCAATATTATATACTTCTAAAAACAATCTATACAACGATACATTATTGTTACCAAACTGTTTACACCTCTTAAGCGAATGCTATGAGGCAACAGGACAATTGCAGGCTGCCACCCGCTGTCTACAAACACTCGATTCTATTCAACATACAGAAATCAAACGGGGTAGTATATCTTTTATAAACTATAAGCACGAATTACGACGAAACACCATGCTCAGCAGTAACCTGGTCGAGCTGGAAAAGGCAGCCGTCCATACCCGGCAAATACAATATCTGCTTTATGCTATCATAAGTTGCCTGCTGATAGTGATCATTGCCGGTCTGCTGGCATGGCAGCGCCATCAGCGGCGGCTTCGCCAGTTATACGAGGTATTGATGGAACAGCATACTATCTGGTTGCAGGCGCATGAAACCGAGGATATTCTCCCCCCCGGCATACTACCCCTACCCGTTGAACCGACCTCGGAGAAAAGTAATGAACCGGAAGCACCGGAAATACCTGTTATAGAAGTAAGGCAGCCATCCCAGCTCTTCCTCCGCATACTCCATCTGATGGATACCCGGAAACCTTACCGCGATCCGTCATTCGACCTGGTAACTCTGGCACAACTAGCCGCAACAAACCGTTCCCAGCTATCCTCTTTAATCAACCGGGAAACACCCAACGGTTTCAGCTACTGGTTAGCCGAATACCGGGTGAACGACCTGATCCAACAAACTGAACTTTTCCCGGACAAAAGTATGGATGAACTATACGTGCTTTCCGGCTTCCCCTCACGAACCACCTTCTTCCGCCAGTTCCGCCTGGTAACCGGACTTACCCCCAGGCAATACAAGACACAACGGAATCGCCCTTGTTTCATAAAGTCCGAATAGAGTACCAAATCGTCAATATTTGAGTCCACCCATTGCAGAACTATCAACGGATTGATACATTTGCCACTTAAACAATCATAATCAAGGCACAATGAAGAATCGGACACAACCGGGATGGCTATGGCTGTTCCTATGCTTTCTCCTATATATGGGAACTGCATGTCAAGACAAAAATGAAGCAGAAGATGAACAACTTACCAGTGGGTCTTACTATGACGGAGAGCTGCGATTCGTAGATTTCCACAGGAAGATGGCACCGGGAGCCTATGAATGTTACTTCACCAACCAGGAAGATAAATCAGAACTGGTAGTAGCTGCTATAGTCTATTCCGAAGAAGGGGAAGTGGTCTTTATCCCCGAGTCGCCTGTACGTACCGGCGATTATTACTTCAACCGAGCCGTATTGGTAAAAAGCGACTTGCCGGCTAATGAAACGGAAATTGGATTTGATGTTCCCCTGGGATGCCAGGTTAGTATAACCAATGAATCCTGCATCCTCAAGGAAGAGACGGTAGATGAAAACCTGGAATGTTTTGGTTCAGGGACAAAAGATGATCCTTACCGTATATCTTCTTATGTGCATTTGGAGAACCTGATGACTATGATCAACTCCACAGAGGAAAATAATAAGAAGTATGGTGATAAATACTATATACAAACAGCCAACCTCTCGTTGAAGGTGCCTTGTGCCAACCTCAACAACGGCTGGAACTCGATCGGTAACCATATCACCCGACCTTTTGCCGGGCATTATGACGGGCAGGGTTACAAGATTAAGAATATGACGGTCAAACGTACGGGCGACATCGTGCCCCAGCCGGCCGGATTGTTCGGCATCATCATCAACAGCAGTATCTGTAATGTGAAGTTGGAAAGCTCGACGATCGAAAGCGATTTTGCCGTAGCAGGTATGCTGGTCGGTGCCGTAGTGTCGACAGGCGATATGCGCCTGACCTCCGGACTGAGAAACTGTAGCGTATCGAAAGATTGTAAGATACAGGCACCTTACCTGGTAGGCGGACTAGTAGGCGGTGTCAACCAAAATGCGCGTTTGGTAATGAGCGAGTGCACGAACAATATGCCGGTATCAGCGGCTCACCAGGGAGTAGGCGGGCTGGTCGGAGCCGCATTCTTTGCCTCTTCCGTTACACTCGACGGTTGTTCCAATACGGCAGCCATCAGTGGAACTTCAGGAATCGTTGGCGGACTGGTCGGATCGGCTGACACACTTCTGATCAATGACTGTAAAAACTCAGGAAAGATAACCGGCGGATACAGCTCTATCGGCACCGGCGGACTGGTCGGCGGCGGTCTGAATGTCATAACGAGTTTCAGTGAAAACCGAGGTATTGTAGAAGGCGATCGCGAGGTAGGAGGCATTATCGGCTCGACCGCTCGTAACTCATCGCAAAAGGTATATGGCGACACGCATATCTATGCGTCCGGTAATTATGGAACGATAACAGGGAACAGCGAAGTTGGAGGTCTGGCGGGAGCCGCCCAGATATTGATTTCAGGCAGTTACAACTTTGCAACCGTACAGGCGTCTCAAAAGAATGTCGGCGGACTGGCAGGACTGGGTCCGATGGCAATCATCATCGGTTCGAGTAACGATGGCGATGTTACATGCTCCGGATCGGACAAAGATGGTTTTACGGGAGGTGTACTGGGTTCAGCTCAAGACTACGTGATTACCGGTTCCAACAACTTCGGGACTGTCAGCAACCCCAACGGAAAAGGTACGGTTGGCGGTATCCTGGGCGGATGCGACCTGCTGGGTATCGTTTCTTATTGCGGTAACTTCGGGACCATCAAGGCGAAGGAAGGTTCGGCTGGTGGTATTATCGGTCGCGCCGGTAAACCGAAGAATATGACAGACAAGATGATTGCAGACATGGTACTGGGTACAGCCTTAAGCGTGGCTTCCATAGGCATGTCGGCCTCTGAAATACCCGGCGAAACCGGTAAAAAGAAAAAAACAGCCAAGATGGAAGCCCAAAGTTTGCGGATAGGCAATGCCAGCAAAGTACTCAACACTTTTGTCTCGGTCAACGACCTGAGTTGGACGATCGCCAATGGCGTCATGAAAGAAGCCGACCTCTCACCGGAAGCATTAAAGCAGTTGGAATATAAATCAAGTCAAGCACTCGAAAACCACCACTACAGCAGGATACAGACCATGCAGTTGGGACGAAGCGAAACGTTGAATCTCTTCAATACCATGGAACAACAACAGAGGCAACAAAAAGACTTCCTCACACGCATCAGCGGCGAAAAAAGCCCATACCAGGATAATCTGAACGAATGGCGTAATGATGTGGAAGACAAGATGCACAGCCGTGAAGAAATGCGCGAAGTGGCAGGACATGTCGGTGAAACGATCGCTTTCATCGGTGATATCATCGGATTCTGCAAGGTACCCAACCCGGTAAGCATAGTAATGACCGCTATAGTAGCCATCTACAACCTAGTGATGAACTTGACGGACTATAGCTACAACCGCGTCGGCATCCTCCAGTCATACAATTACGGTGAAGTGCAGGGAGGAGACAGTTACTACTCAGGAGGTATCGCCGGCGAGTTGCACGACTACGCCCGTATCCTCGATGCAGCAAACTTGGGTACGATCAAAGGGAAACAGGCCGGAAGCCTCTTCGGCAAAGGAGGACACCTCCCTGCCGTAGAACATTCCGTCAATCTACAAACACAGAGTATCCCTTTCTATAAAGAATGTATCTTCCATGACACGGTAAAGAACAACCTCGACATCTCCGGCAACGACAAAGAATTGAACACTCAAAACACATACAATATGCTTGACTTCAATAATCGTTGGACCTGGAACACCAGCGTCCGACTGCCCCTCTTAAACAGATCGCAGTTCGAATAAACGGAGAAAATAACAAATGTTCAACCCATAAACAGTCTATCAAATATGAAAGTAATCAATAGCAATATAGAGAAACTTCTCACCTTTACCCTCCTTTCAGGATGCCTGCTATTAAGCGGATGCAGCAAGGACGACGACGATACGGATATCCCCGGCCAACCGAACGAAAAAACGAGATCGTGCTGACCCGCAATGTATCCGCCTCCATCCCACTCTTCTCGGCAACCAGTGCGACACCTCCGGGCGACTGGCTGTTCTGCCTGGCTGACGAGGATGACAACGAGTATCTGATTCCCGGATCGGCCGGTGAAAAAAAAGACGGTACCTACCTTCACCTGGATTTTTCAGAAGGCGACAAATGCATCACCTATACCGTCAAGTACGTCACCAATCCGGAACAGACGGAAAGCTATGATCTGGGGTTCACTATCACACTGGATGCCAGCGGAACCATCACTTGTGAAGATGTATGGGACGAAGATCTGGAACTGTTCGGTAAAGGAACCAAAGAGTGGCCCTATAAGATCAGTTCGCTGAAAGACATAGCGACAATCTCCGGTTTCTGTGATGATACGAAATGGGAAGACACCTGGTTTATCCAGATATGTGACATCAAATGTGACGAAGGCATAAACAAAACATATAATGAGAAGAACGGAGGGATCAAACCGATCGGGTTCTCATCTTCTTTCAAAGGGCATTACAACGGGAAAGGTTACACGATCAACAAACTCAAGTTCATCGCTTCCGGCACGACAGACAATATCGGAATGTTCAGTGTAATCGACGGCAACGCAACAATCGACAGTCTACGGATAGATGCGGTCACTATAGAGAAAGCACATGAGAATATAGCTGCCCTGGTCGCTGTAATGCGAGGCAATGCTTCTGTTACAAACTGCTCCGTCACAAATGGCAGGATCAGTGGCATTAAGAATGTCGGCGGACTGATCGGACGGATGGAAAGCGGCACTGTGACTAACTGTGAGAGTGACGATTGCGATGTGATGTCGAACATGCAGAACAACCCTTACACCGACTGTATCGGCGGTATGATCGGAGCCGTACAAGTATCCCAGGGAGCAACGATACATATAAAAGATATCCGAAGCAATTCCAAAGTTATTGGGAATGAGAATATAGGAGGTGTGATCGGCTTCATCAGTTCCTCCGATGCTTCCTATTCACTGACGTTGGAAAATCTGGCGATGGGACTGATGAATATAACCGGAGAAAGAAGCGTTGGCGGTATCATCGGCGGATGTACCCTGCCACTCACATTGAAGAATTCAAGTAACCGCTCGGTCATCGATACACAAGGAAACGACCGAAGGGATTTCGGAGGTATCGTGGGAGCCATCTCCACCACAGGGGCTGTCCTTCTCGATAATTGCCAGTCGGGTAAAAACAAAGCAGGTACCCAACCCGACCCATCGCAGAAATATATAGACGGCGGATCGCATACGGGAGGGCTGATCGGCTACGTACGTGCCGGACAAGGTGTCAAGCTAATCAACTGCAGTCTCACTTCCAACACGTATGGCTTCGACCAGGTAGGCGGTCTGATCGGTCTCTGTGCATCTGAAGTAACCATTGAAAACTGCAGGAATGAAGGCGGTAATATTCAGGCATTGGGCATGTGTGCCGGTGGATTGATCGGGCAGGCTACCGAAAGCGTCAGCTTCAACAGCAGCTGTGTGAACCAAGGGAACGTAACGGCTACCGACAGCTATGCCGGCGGCTTCATCGGACAGGCTAGCAAGATCAAGTTGTCAGGCGGACGTAGCCAGGCAAACGTGACAGCCGGTAAGAAATACAGTGGCGGATACATCGGGTATGCAGCTGACCTGACGGCCCAACTAATTGACCAGCCCACCATTGCCGGTACCGTATCCGGCAACGAGGCGATAGGCGGACTGACCGGATATGCTGTCAAGGCCTCGGTGAGCGACGTAAAACTAGGGTATATCGTAGGAGAAGCGGCTGCGACGACTAAATATACGGGTGGTCTGATTGGTTTGCTCGACAATGGCGAATTCAGTCAATGTACCTTCACCGGTTCCGTACAGGGAGGCGAAAAGACAGGCGGCATCGTCGGTTATCAGAAAGGGGGCAAAATCGAGAACTGTACAACCCGTTCGGAAAACCGCATACTCTGTAACGAAACTGGAGAAGTAGGTGGCATAGCCGGCAGCATCACCCATACGTCCATCACCAGATGCAATAACTATACGACCGTGACCAATACCCAACAAGCACACCTGACAGGCGGTATTGTCGGTTACGTAGACAAGCAGCCGGACGACCTGCAGATAAGCGGCTGTAACAATCACGCATTAGTAACCGGCGGCGACCAGACAGGCGGTATCATCGGAGGCCACCGCAGCGACAAAGACTCGAATATCCAGGTTGCCAACTGTCATAATACCGCGAATATAACCGGAAAAGACGAGGTGGGTGGTATCGTCGGCAGCCTCATCCAAGGACAGATTTACCGCTGTTCCAACAAGGCAACCATCACCGGAACCCGTAGTGCAGGCGGTATTTCCGGTTGTATATACGGTACGGAATCTTATTATCCCAACGGACTCGTCAACGAATGTTTCAACACCGGGCGGATAGATGCGCCGGATAAAGTGGGTGGGATTGTCGGACGCTTCTTTGGCTGGAGCCATGCCACGGTTAAAAATTCGTATAACAAGGGAGAAATCGGACACGACGGATCCACAAGTTGTGCCGGCATCGTCGGATGTATCGATAACAATGCATACAGTCGTATCGAATACTGCTACAGCGGCGGGACACAGCGTACCGGCTGGGGTATTGCCGGACGCTATTTCACGATGGTAGGTTCGGAAGTGACCTTCGTTAAATGCCATTACTCAAAGGAAAGTGCCACCACCGACAAGCTGGATAACTCGGACTGCACGAAAAACTCCAATGCCGGCCTGGGTACGCAAAGTAACTTCAAAGGCTGGGATTTCACCAGCACATGGGTGATGAAGTCGATGCCTGAGCTTCAAGAAAATAGGGAGACGAATCAGTAATTAACAGAAAGACTAATAGTATGAAAGACTGTATCACGAAGAATATGATCCGGGAAGAAGCCAACCGTTGCTGGATGTGTCATGCTCCGGTTTGCTCTGCTGCCTGCAAAAGCAAAATGCAACCGGCACGCATGCTCCGCTCCCTTCGTCTGGAGAATGAAGCCGGTGCCACCCGTCATGCCCGGCAGATGGAGGGCTGCCTGACTTGCACGGCCCGTGCCTGCGAAAAAGCCTGCCTGCGCGGACGTAACGGGCAAGCGGTGAAGATACACGATATATTCAGTTACCTGTATAAACAGGGAGAGAGTTCATCCG
Organism: Parabacteroides chongii; assembly: GCF_029581355.1. Classification (NCBI taxonomy): domain Bacteria; kingdom Pseudomonadati; phylum Bacteroidota; class Bacteroidia; order Bacteroidales; family Tannerellaceae; genus Parabacteroides; species Parabacteroides chongii. The sequence continues at coordinate 209,633 of NZ_CP120849.1, forward strand.
AACAAAAAGCGACCGACTCTCTTCCTACCGGAAAACACTCTCTGCCCGATCTGTCTCTCGACTTCTGCGGTATCCGCTGTGAGAATCCGTTTATTCTCGCCTCCTCCCCAATAGCACACAACTACGAAATGTGTGCCCGTGCGCTCGATGCAGGCTGGAGCGGTATCTGTTTCAAAACCATATCCTATTATCCGGTGGAAGAAGTTTCACCACGCTTCGACCAGGTGCAACAGGGAGGAGTCCCTTTTATCGGCTTCAAAAATATGGAACAACTGTCGGAAGCACCAATCCGCACAAACTTCGACATACTCTATCGTTTAAAGCAGCACTATCCCGACAAACTGATCATCTCATCCATCATGGGACGGACGGAAGAAGAATGGACTCACCTGGCTCATTTCTCCACATTGGCCGGAGCGGATATCATAGAGTGTAACTTTTCCTGTCCTCAAATGACCAGCGAAGGGATGGGATGCGACGTGGGGCAAAACCCGTCGCTGGTACGCAGCTTCACAGCCGCCGCCTGTCGGGGAACAGATTTACCCGTGATCGCCAAAATGACACCCAATCTGACTCATATCGTACCGGTAGCCCGGGCCGCCTGCGAAGGTGGAGCAACCGGTATTGCCGCGATTAACACGATCAAAAGTATTACCCGTATCGATGAAGAGGCGATGACCGCCTTACCCGTTATCAATGGAAAAAGCAGTGTGTCGGGTTATTCAGGAAAAGCAATACGCCCTATCGCCCTCCGCTTTATACACGAACTTGCGTCCGACCCAATTATCGGACAAGCACCTTTAAGCGGGATCGGAGGAATCGAAACATGGCGCGATGCGCTCGATTTTCTGTTACTGGGCTGCACGAACCTTCAAATATGTACTTCGGTCATGCAATACGGCTATCGTATCATAGACGACCTGCGTGAAGGATTGCAACTCTACATGCAACGGAAAGGCTATACCAACCTGTCACAACTGATCGGGCTGGCGGTATCGAACATCGTACCACCCGAATCGCTCGACCGCACGACAATCTGCCGTCCCGTGATCGACCGGGAACTTTGCATTGGTTGCGGCCGATGCTACATTTCCTGCCAGGACGGAGGACACCAGGCGATCGTTTTTCCTCCCTCCCGCCGTCCGGCTATCGATGAAGCACAATGTGTAGGTTGTTTATTATGTAGCTTGGTCTGCCCTACAGGAGCCATCCGACAGGGAGAGCGAATAGGGAAAGTTCATTCATAACAGTTACATTCTCTTCCCGAAATAGGTATAAATCCGTCACGAGTCGCTATCTTTGTCCGGTCAAACAATAACGCGACAATTATGAGACATTTCACTTGTGTACAGGATTTAGGCGACCTGAAGCAGGCGCTTAACGAAGCTTTCGAGATCAAGAAAGACCGCTTTCAGTTCACAGAACTTGGCAAGAACAAGACGCTGTTAATGATATTCTTCAACTCCAGTCTGCGTACGCGCCTCTCTACCCAGAAGGCTGCGATGAACCTGGGGATGAACACGATGGTTCTCGACGTGAACCAGGGAGCATGGAAACTGGAAACCGAACGCGGCGTCATCATGGATGGAGACAAACCGGAACACCTGCTGGAAGCTATTCCGGTCATGGGTTGCTACTGCGACATCATCGGTGTACGTTCTTTCGCCCGCTTCGAAAACAAGGAAGACGATTACAACGAAAAGATCATCTCTGAATTTATCAAGTATTCCGGTCGTCCGGTATTCAGTATGGAAGCGGCTACCCGCCATCCGCTACAAAGTTTCGCCGACCTGATCACAATCGAGGAATATAAGAAAACAGCCCGTCCAAAGGTGGTTATGACCTGGGCCCCGCATCCAAAATCTCTTCCGCAGGCAGTTCCCAACAGTTTTGCCGAATGGATGAATGCCACGGATTATGAATTTGTGATTACTCATCCGGAGGGCTATGAACTGGATCCTAAATTCGTAGGTAATGCCCGTGTGGAATACGATCAGAAGAAAGCCTTCGAAGGTGCAGACTTTATCTATGCCAAAAACTGGGCCGCTTATACCGATCCGAACTACGGCCAGGTATTAAGCAAAGATCGCGCCTGGACTGTCGATACGGAAAAGATGGCGTTAACCAACAATGCTTATTTCATGCACTGTCTGCCGGTTCGCCGTAACATGATCGTTACCGACGACGTGATCGAAAGCCCGCAAAGCATCGTGATCCCGGAAGCCGCCAATCGTGAAATTTCGGCACAGACGGTACTGAAAAAGATATTGATGGGATTATAATATCTATGGTTCTACCAGACTCATTTTCAATATCAACTATCATACCATCATAAACCGACACAAACATCACTTATACAACATGTTAGACTATGACAGTTACTATTTTGAACCATCATTAATCTATCATAGAACTATCATAACCTGCGATAAAAACAGGAAATATACTGCCTTTTTTCACTAAGTATATTACTAAAACTCAAGAAGATAAGGAATAAAGATGTTTACCACCCGGGTCTCGAAGACCTCGACACCCGGGTGTGAGTATCGTCGGGACCCGGGTATAAAACCGATCAATACGGGCATGTCGGCAACAAAAAGTAAGCATTCCCACGAAGTTAAGTCATAGTTTTCTGAAAAAAAGGTAGGCAGGAAACGATTAAATTGAGCGATACCTATCGGTTACAGCCCCTTTTTAACGGATAAAGCAGTTCTATTTTCGTTCAAAAAAGAGGTAAATGAGGGTTTATGATAGTTCTATGATAGATGAATGATAGTTCAAAACGTCAACTATCATAGCCATACACATTGATATACATGCTATACGAGCGAATAATGATAGTATGATAGTATATTTTAAATTATTTCAATAGGATAAGAAACACTCAAAGTAAGAGCTACTACCGAACTTCCATAAACCTCTTTATTATGACGCCTTACCTTCAAACTTATCTGTTTATGAATTGTTTTATAATAAAAAGAATTCATAAACAATAACATCATGGGCTTCAACATTACAAAAACAGATAAGAAACGGGTTGTTATTATTGGTGGTGGTTTTGGGGGATTAAAGCTGGCCAATAAACTGAAAGGAAGCAACTTCCAGGTAGTCTTGATAGACAAGAACAATTTCCATCAGTTCCCGCCCTTATTGTATCAGGTAGCATCATCCGGTCTGGAGCCGGGATCAATCATATTTCCTTTCCGAAAGATATTCCAGAAACAGAAAGACTTCTACTTCCGAATGGCAGAAGTGAAAGCCGTTATCGTCGAACGGAACCTGATCGAGACATCGATCGGTGAACTGAGCTACGACTATCTGGTGATAGCCTCCGGTACCATCACAAACTTCTTCGGTAACAAGACTATTGAAGAAAAAGCATTGCCGATGAAAACGATCCAGGAAGCTCTCGAACTAAGGAATACCCTGCTTTCCAACTTTGAAAAGGCTACAATCTCTACCGATCCGGAAGAAAAACAAGCACTGATGAATGTGGTTATCGTTGGTGGTGGAGCCACTGGCGTAGAGGTATCCGGAGTACTGGCTGAAATGAAAAGATTCGTTATGCCGAAGGATTATCCGGACCTGAAACAGTCGGATATGAATATCTATTTGATAGAAGGTTCTCCCAGGTTACTCGGAGTAATGTCTACCGAAGCATCCGAGAACGCAGAGAAATTCCTGAAAGAGATGGGCGTAAATATCATACTGAATAAACGGGTAACAGACTATCAGGATGGAAAAGTCATACTGGACGACAATTCCACTATCACAACCAAAACCCTCGTTTGGGTCAGTGGTGTAACCGCCACACATTTTGATCATATCGATAAAGAAGCATTGAACCGGGGTGGCCGGATCACAGTCAATGAATTTAACCAGATGCCAGGGATGACAAACGTATTTGCTATCGGCGATGTTTGTTTCCAGACAGAAGAAGAATACCCGAACGGTCATCCGCAAGTAGCCCAAGTAGCTATCCAGCAGGGAAATCTGCTTGCAGATAACCTCAAACGCCTGGAATCGGGGAAGACATTGAAAGCCTTCCATTACATAAATCTCGGAACACTGGCAACCGTAGGACGCAACAAAGCTGTCGCCGATCTAAAAAAGCTGAAGTTACAAGGGTTTATTGCCTGGATGGTGTGGATGCTGGTTCATTTACGTTCTATCCTGGGGATCAAGAATAAGCTGATGGTACTGATAGAATGGGTATGGAGCTACTTTACTTACGATCAGTCTATTCGTTTGATACTTTATATACCCAAAAAGAAAAAGGATACGATATAAAATGAGGACAAGAAAGTATGTCAAAAGACGATATTTACCAGACGCAGATCTCGCAGACGATAAATATCGTCTTTTGACACATCTTCGATTATAAACTATAGGTAAGCGTTAACCACGTAACCCGGGCATCCCGATTACGGATTTGCTCCATATGCATTTTGCTCGTATCGATAATCGTTGTCTCCTCCAAACCGTCGAAGATATTATTGATACTTAAGTTAGCACGCAATTTACGATTCATAAAATACTGTGAGAGTCCGGCATTCACACTGCTATGGCTCTTTATTTTTCCCTGCGGTGTCAACTGGTCCGAAATAAAGAAACCATCCAACTGAAACTCGGTGGTCGGTGTTATGGCAATGCTTACACTCCCCTTCCAATCCGTGCAAACCATCGATTTCTTTTCATCATAGCCGACCGTACGCCCGTCGATCTCATCTTTATAGACATTTCCGGAAAAGCCGATATTCAGTATACGGATAGGATTCCAGTTGCCGGACAGTTCAAAACCGAATGACTGGCTGTGTCCGATATTCTCTTTCTGCCAGACAGACTCATCATTCACCACTTCCATGATCCGGTTTGACTTATTCCGGTAATAAATAGCCGGAGAGAAACGGAAACGATCCGCCACCAATAAATAAGACAACTCCAAAGAATGAATGAACTCATCTTTCAGGTCAGGATTTCCCTGTGTCAAATGCGTCGGGTCGCCATACTGAATGAAAGGATTCAGATCCGCTCCGTAAGGACGGATCACCCGTTGCAGATAACTCAACGACAGGCTACCGGATTTACTGGTTTGCAAAGACAGTTTCACACGTGGATAGAGATGGAAACGAGTATGACTTCTTTCCGAATCCGAAGTCTCCGACTTATCCACTTCCGGGACATAAGTCTTAAACTCCTGTGCATTTATCTCCGCCTGTAAACCAGCCTCGGCTGAAAAACGATTCCATCGCTTATCTACAGAAGCATACAGCAAATGAGTATTCCGGTTGAAAGAATAATCATATGTCTTATTATCTACCGGAGTCCAGATATCGTCATCCAGGCTGATATCGTTCGTCTCAGTCCTGTACTTTTCATCTTTTATACGTCCGATATAACCGGCTTTGAAATACCAATCGTTTGTAAACAATTTACTGAATGCGGCAGACAAATAATAATTATGTTTGTCCTGATTGGCGAACATATTATCTTTCTTCAGGATATTTCCGGTGCCCGGCTTTTCATTCTCATACTGATTATCCTCGTCGTAACTAAAATCATTGTAATTGAATGTCACACTCAACTGGTCCAGCGGATTGGCAAAACGATGATTCCATCTCGCTTCCACAGCATAAGCATCCTGACGCTGGTCGTTGTAACGGTGGCGCGTCATCTGATTCTTCACAGTCCCGTCCGGATTCAAGACCTTATTATTGATCCCGCCATAACGGCTGTAATCCATTAAATGATACAGTCCATATACCGTCAGCAGGTCATTTGAAGTCAGATCGTAACCAACGCTCAAATCCGCCAGATGAACATCAGGACGTGCCTTCGCATTGTTGTTCATTAGGGTCGTACCCGCCTCTGTCCATGTAGTCTTATCGAATGAACGTTCACGGTACTCCTTGCGATAATTATATTTTCCGACAATATGAAATTTACCCGGATGCAGATTTACAACCGCACCGACATTATACCGTTCCTGTAACCCGGCCCCCAATGTAACCGTCAAAGGAGAATCGGATTTCGTATAGTTGGCAGAAGAAAGATTCAGTACACCGGCATCACCGTCGGGAACCAGCGAGATACCAGGTAAGGCAGACATGGAGATACGGTTGAAGAACAAAGCAGGCAACTGGATCAGGACATCTCCGCTATATTCTTCCAGCAATCCGTAAGGAATACCGTTGATCAGCATCCCCGCCTTACTGGAACCGCGATAAGTCACTCCCCCTTCAATATCAGTGACCAGCGAAGGCATCTGGCGAAAGGCTTCCGAGACAGTCCCCGTCACACTACTCAGGTTCTTATCAACCTGCAGACGTTTGACCTCTCCCCCGTTCAAACCGGAAAAACGCTTTCCCTGTATTTCTACATTTTGTAACAACAGATTCATGTCGACCGGATTCTGGGCTGACAACGCATGGCTGAACAACGCGACAACTGGGATAATGAGTAGATTTCTTTTCATATTGATATACCGTTATAAACAAAAAAAGTCTGTATGTGTAAGCATACAGACTGTCCTTCTAACTGTTTACTGAATATTATTCAGCAGGAGCAGCTTCTGTTTCAGTAGCAACAGTAGTTGAATCACCTTCAGCAGGAGCAACTTCTTCTGTTACTGTTTCTTCTTCAACAACTGCAGGAGTTTCTTCTACTGTAGTTTCTGTTTCAGCAACTTCAGCATTTGATTCTGCAGATTTGTTACCACAAGATGTGAAAGAAACGGCTGCAACGATAGCAGCAAATGCAACTAACTTTTTCATTTTGTCTTTAATTTAAACGGTCTATAATATCTTCTTGTCTTAAAACGATGCAAATGTATGTATTAATCAAATATGTTGTACAACATAAGAGACTTTTTTTTCAACTATTTTTTAGTATAGCCGCAATTAACTGTGTTTCAATACAAATTCCATAGCTATTTTATTCATATGTACCTTAACCTAAATTCTACGGAATACTTAATGGCTCCACTGTATATAAGGCTATATTCATCGACTTGATTTGTGTTTTGATATTTGATGGAATATTATTATCAGTCACAACTGTATGGATTTTGTTTACGGGAGCTATAAATACAAAATTACGTTTATTGAATTTACTTGAGTCTAATACAGCAATGACCTCTTTTGACATAGAAAACATAGTCTGGTTAATATTAGCTTCTTCAATATCATGTGTAGATAACCCAAATTCAATGTTAAAACTATCCACTCCCAAAAAGAGTTTGTCACAATAAAAAACTTTCAGGTTTGATTCAGCTAAAGGACCGACAGTAGAATGCGAGACTTCGCGTAAATGACCTCCGAGCAAGATTACATTAAATCTTTTATACTTTAAGAGTTCAATTGCAGTATCAAGAGCATTCGTAATAACTGTCAAATGTTTTAAATGATGAAGATTTTTAGCAATTTCGAAAGTTGTGGTTCCTGAATCAAGCAAAATAGTCTCGCCATCACGAATCAAAGAAGCTGCAAATTTTCCAATGGCCAATTTCTCTTTAAAATTATACAATCCCTTTAATTTTAAGGATGTTTCATTATTTTTTCCGTTGGTATTTGGTAACCGGATCGCACCGCCTCGAGTACGTAACAAAAGATTTCGTTCATGAAGAATATTCAAATCCTTTCGAATGGTAACTTCCGAAACCTTAAATTTCTTACACATACTTTCGATAGAAATCTCTGGATTCTCATTCAATTCCTGTAAAATAGTAGCTCTACGCTCTTTTGCCGACCCTATTGATTTCATTATTATTACAATTTTTGTTGTTAGAAATAAGACTTATTTGCAAAAATAATAATTTTATCGAGCAAAAAGAACAAATACAATATTAATTTCGAAACATTTCGAAATGTTTTTATTTTATCGAACAAAAACGACCAACACACACATTAGCAACACATTATCGTACAAACAAAAGGGATTGTTTAATTTTTCGAAATAAAAAAACAAATGTTTTGCCTCTTCTGCTGTAAAGAAATGAAATATTTTTGCCCAAAAGAAAACAATAATAAAAAGATGAAAGACAATCAATTTTTTACTTACAAAGAAATTATGCAACAACCAAAAATGTGGTTGAAAGTATATGAATTAGTATTGCAACAACGTGTGGGGATCGAGTCTTTTATTTCCCAATATACCGACCGGAACTACCAGATTATCTATACTGGTGCCGGAACATCAGCCTATATCGGGAATATCTTAGAGATAGTCTTGTCGGAAAGTAATTTTCGGGGAGCAAGATCAGTTTCTACCACAGATCTTATCACTAACCACCATGCTTACATTAATGAAAATCAACCTGTTTTATTGATTTCATTTGCCAGATCAGGAAATAGTCCGGAAAGTGCAGGAGCGATCAAAATTGTAAATACACACTGTAAACATACGGCACATATTTACATTACATGCAACAAAGAAGGGGAACTTGCAAAAAATGCAGACAAAGAGAATACTTTGCTCCTGTTGTTACCTCCCGAAACAAACGATTTGGGCTTAGCGATGACCAGCAGCTTTTCAAGTATGCTCCTCACAGCCCTGCTAGTCGCAAATATACAACATATAGATACCCAATTGCCCTATATCCAGTCACTGACCCTAAAAGCTCAAAAAGTACTGTCCACTTATGCTCCGATTATCCGGGAAATCATGAAACGTGAATTTTCACGTGTAGTCTTCTTAGGATCAGGAGAGTTGAAAGGAATCGCAGAAGAATCACGACTGAAACTACAGGAATTAACCGATGGAAAAATTGTTTGCCAATTCGATTCTTTCCTTGGCTTCCGTCATGGACCAAAAGCTATTATTAACAAAGAAACGGTCCTGGTCTATCTATTTTCCGGAGATGAACATATCCGTCGGTATGAAACCGACCTTGTGAAACAAATCAACACAAATAATAAAGTGACGGCACAGATTATAGTTTCGGAAACACCGGTAAAGACAACAGGTATAAAATCTGATCTCGAAGTGATTTTCAGTGAAGGCGATAGTCCATCCATATACGACTGTATTCCGTACGTTATCGTAGCACAACTGATGGGATTCTACAAATCGCTTGAAATCGGCCTCAACCCCGACACTCCCTCTGTTTCCGGAAATATTTCAAGGATCGTGGAAGGAGTTATCTTGTATGACAACCTATAATAAAAACTAATATGACAAAGACAGAACATTTATTAAACCAGATTTCAGAACTCGAACAGCAGACAGGAGTTAAACGAACAATTTTCGCCGTATGCCCAAACTCAACAGCAGTTATTAAAGCTTCTTTTCGCTCGGCCAAACGGAATAATGCTCCAATCTATTTTGCAGCAACCCTAAATCAAGTAGATAGTGACGGAGGTTATACCGGTCTAACCCAAAAGCAATTTGTAAAACTTCTCGCACAGGAAGCCGCTGCTGTCGATTACGACGGTACCTATATTATAGCGATCGATCATGGAGGTCCATGGTTGAAGGATATCCAATCCAAAGAACACTGGAGTTTGGAAAAAGCGATGAATGGCGTTAAAAAATCGTTTGAGGATGCTATATTGGCCGGCTACGATCTGATCCATGTAGATCCTACCGTCGATATTTTTCTCCCGGACGGAGAAACGATCGATATAAAAGTCGTTGTCGAACGGACAGTGGAACTTATTGAGCATACGGAACGATTCCGACGTGCCCGATCTTTACCTGCAATATCGTACGAAGTAGGAACTGAAGAAGTACATGGAGGATTGGCAAACGAAGCTGTTTTCGATACTTTTCTTGAAAATCTGAAAGCAGGTCTGGACTCTTGTGGTCTTTCTGATGTATGGCCCTGTTTTATTGTCGGCAAAGTCGGTACAGATCTGCACACCACTACCTTTGACACATCCGTAGCCCGTAAACTCACAAAAAAAGTAAGACCACTGGGTAGCTATATAAAGGGGCATTATACTGATGGAGTTTCAAACCCGGAAGCATACCCATTAGCCGGGGTCGGAGCAGCAAATGTCGGACCCGAATTTACAATCAGTGAATATGAAGGGTTGGCAGAGCTGGAACAAATAGAGAGAGCACGGGATAAGGAGGGACAGATCGCTCAATTATCCAATATAACTTCAACACTCGAGCGTTTGGTTGGAGAATCCGGTCGTTGGCAAAAATGGCTTCAGCCCGAGGAAAAACTCTGCAGTTTTAAAGAGCTCCAAGCAGACCGCCGCGCGTGGATCATAAAAACCTGTTGTCGATATATCTGGCAACACCCTGAAGCCTTTATGGCCCGTCAAATTCTTTTCGATAACTTGACACGTCTTGGCATGGACCCACATACGACCCTCTCCTGCCGTATTGAACATGATATGGATAAATATTTTCAAGCTTTTAATTTGGTAAACCTAAATAACTCATTGTTATGAAAAAGTTTGATATAATAGCGATTGGTGAACTCAATGTAGATCTGATTCTAAATCATATCCAAAGCATGCCAGTTATTGGCAAAGAAATATTTGCAGACGATATGCTCCTTACGCTGGGCAGTTCCACTGCGATTTTTGCAGCCAATGCTGCTTCCCTAGGCATGAAAGTAGCTTTTGTGGGAATGATCGGGAAAGATAACTTTGGCGAACTGGTAAAAACAAGCCTAGAAAAACGATCTGTCTCCACCCGTTATTTAATCGAAACAGACCAATACGCTACCGGAGCGACGATTGTCTTGGCGTACGCAGAAGACCGGGCCAATATTACCTATCAAGGTAGTATGGACACAATGGGATTCAATGATATTGATCCATCGGTTTTCGAAATCACGAAACATATCCATATCTCATCGATATTTATTCAATCAGGGCTCAAACGCGATTTGCTTCGCATACTCAAGCTAGCAAAAGAGCGCGGCATAACTGTTTCACTCGATACCCAATGGGACCCAATGGAAAAATGGGACCTTGATTACACTGAGATTTTGCCTTATGTTACACTTTTTATGCCAAATGAAACCGAATTGAAAGGTTTGGCTGGTACTTCAAACTTACATGAAGCAATCGAAAAGATCCGTCCATATATTGGAGAAGCCTGTATTGTAAAATGTGGTAGTCAAGGTTCCATTCTGTTCCAAAAAGAGGGAACAACCCTAGAAGCATCTTCTTTCCTCAATACAGAAGTGATAGATACGATCGGTGCTGGCGACAGTTTCAATGCAGGCTTTGTTTACAGTTATGTAAAAGGATATTCTCTGGCAGAATGTCAGCAGCTGGGAAATCTGACCGGAGCGATCAATACAACCGCAGCCGGTGGCATTGGAGCCTTTACCGATAAAAATGAGATCGAAAAAAGAGCTTTGGAAATCTTCGGTCAAACCATTCAGTTATAACTTTTATTTTCCACAAAGAAACATGAAAAGCAGCATACAGGAAACACTGAAAACATGCCGGCAAAACCGATCAGCTGTTTTGGCTACCAATTTCTATAATTACGAAACATTGTGGGCTATTCTGCAAGCGGCATCCCAAATGCAGTCGGTTGTTATTTTACAACTTACTAAAAGCTCGATCGACTACATGGGACTTGAGATGGCTGTTACGATGGGACGCCAGGGACTTGCCGATTTCGGTTTGCAAGGATGGTTACATTTGGACCATGCCAATTCCGTTCCCTTTATAAAAAGATGTCTTGATGCCGGATTCGATTCTGTGATGATCGATGCCAGTGAAAAAGATTTCGATGAAAATGTAGCCCTTACCAAGACTGTAGTGGCAATGGCCCAGCCGTATGGTGCAAATGTAGAGGCGGAACTGGGGTATATTGCTAAACTCGGGCAACCGCGACAAGGTGGCTTCACTATCCCCGAAGAGGCCCGGAAATTTGCAGCACTTACAAAAGTTGATGCACTGGCGATTGCGATTGGTTCAGCGCATGGATTTTATAAAGAAACACCACAGCTTGCAATCGACAGATTAGCCGAAATCCGTGAGGCGACAGAAGTTCCACTTGTTTTACACGGAAGTTCCGGCATCCCTTCTGTACAGGTAAGAGAGGCTATTCGTCACGGAATATGCAAAGTAAACCTGGCTACCGAAATAAAAGACCTTTTCATGCAAGCACTCAAGCGAATTTTACCGGACAGTCAGGAAATAGATTTACGTAAAGTATTTCCTGCAGCAGTAGCACCGGTAGTCGAAATGTTGAAAAAGAAATACGAAATGGTAAACCTTCGATAATTAACAAGAAATGAAATACAGATTTTTTATGAATAAAACTATTTGGATTTTTTACCTGCTGATTATAGTGCACCAGGGGGTAGTAAGGGCACAGAATGTGGAGAACCTGCTACTGAAAGATTACCGTCCGGTTTCTGCATTCCGCATACCACAGGTAGAAGTAAAGAGAGCCCGATATCCGGTGATAGATGCCCATTCGCATGATTATGCCAAGAGTAAGGAAGAGGTAGATGAATGGGTCAATACCATGGATTCGGTAGGCATCGCATTTACTCATATTATGAGTTGCAACTGGATAGGTGAACCGATCGATGTTTTTATGGAACGATATCGTGATTATCCGGATCGTTTCGGCTTTTGGTGTAGTTTAGATTATACAGGATTCGATGAGCCGGGTTGGGAAAAAAGAGCAATAGCTTCACTAGTACACTACCATAAACTAGGAGTGATCGGCGTAGGAGAAATGGGAGATAAAGGAGAGGGCGACCTTTATGGCTATCCTGTAGAAGGGCGAGGTATTCATATAGACCATCCACGATTGAAGCCATTGCTTGAAAAATGCGCCAGCCTTGGTATGCCAGTCAATATTCATGTGGGCGAACCGATATGGATGTACCTGCCGATAGATGCAAACAACGACGGATTAATGAACTCTGCCAATTGGCGGATCGATACTACTAAAACAAATTGCTTGGGATATGACGGCTTAATGTTACATTTCGAAAATGCATTGAAAGCAAACCCGAAAACAACCTTTATCGCCTGTCATTACCTGAATATGAATCATGATCTGCCACGTTTGGGACGACTACTCGACCAGTACCCCAATCTCTACCTCGATATTTCGGCCCGTGTATCGGAATCGGCAGTAACCCCTCGTGCCACGCGCGAATTCATTATCCGATATGCCGACCGCATTCTTTTCGGTACGGATAACGGCCGACGTGCACAGATGTATCGATCAGTATTTCGAATACTGGAAAGTAACGACGAACATATCATCACTCCCGGCAACAGCCATTACTGGCCGTTGAGTGGTTTCGGGCTGCCCGACGATGTACTGAAGAAAATTTACAGAAGTAATGCTGAAAAACTTTTTAAAATTAAATCATTATGAGAATGCTTTCAATTAAGTTATTTATCTGTGCCCTATTAGGGGGGTCCCTGAACCAAATATCGGGTCAGGATGTGGAACATTTGTTGTTGAAAGACTACAAACCGGTTTCCGTATTCAATATTCCTGCAACCTTTCCTCAAAAGGCCAAGTATCCAGTATTCGATGCGCATTCGCACAATTATGCGAAAGATAAAAAAGAAGTTGCGGAATGGGTAAAATCCATGGATGCTGCGGGAGTTCAAGTTACAAGTATCCTCAATAACAGCAAGGGGGAAGCATTCGAGGTATTGGTCGAAAAATATAGCGATTACAAAGATCGCTTTGCATTATGGTGCAGTTTCGATTATACAGGTTTTGATGAACCGGATTGGGAAAAAAGAGCTATACAAGCACTGGAAAGAAACCATCGTATGGGAGCTGTCGGAATCGGAGAAATGGGTGACAAAGGTGATGGCGACCTTTATGCCTTTCCGACAAAAGGGAAGGGCGTTCATCTGGACCATCCGCGGCTGAAACCTTTGCTCGAAAAATGTGGAGAGCTCGGTATGCCAATCAGCATTCATATGGCTGATCCGATTTGGATGTACTTACCAATCGACAAAACGAATGACGGCTTAATGAACGCTTCACGGTGGAAAGTAGATACGACTCAGGTAGAATTAGGATACGAAGGACTGATGCAAAGTTTTGAACGTGCCGTAGCAGCAAATCCGAAAACGACTTTTATTGCCTGCCATTATCTCAATATGAGTCACGATCTGTCGCGCCTCAGTGCACTGCTCGATAAATATCCCAACCTGTATGTCGATCTAGCGGCCCGTGTATCGGAATCGGCAGCCACTCCGCGAGCAACCCGCATATTTATCCTGAAATATGCCGACCGGATCCTGTTCGGTACCGACAACGGAATGAGCGTAAACATGTATCGCTCCGTCTATCGGATACTGGAAACGGCTGATGAACACATCATCCGCCCTGGAAACAGCTATTACTGGCCTTTGAGTGGATTTTATCTGCCCGACGATGTCTTGAAAAAGATCTATTGGGAGAATGCGGTTAAACTATTAAAACGAAAACAACAGTAAGAGTTTTAATAATATGAAGAATCGTAAATGGTTGTTATTCATCTGTATCACAATGATAACATGGGGTATCTGGGGAGCATTCAGCGAAATTCCTGAAAAAGTGGGATTTCCTGCCACTTTTACCTATATTGCCTGGGCTTTGGCCATGATCCCATGCGCCATTGGTGCCCTTTGTATAGCTAAATGGAAATTCGATTTTAATGCCCGGTCAATTCTACTCGGCTGTATGATCGGTTTCCTCGGTGCGGGTGGGCAATTACTTCTTTTCGAGGCACTCCGTTTTGGCCCTGCTTATATTGTCTTTCCTTTTATATCCATGGCTCCTGTAGTGACGATCACGCTTTCGATGGTTTTCTTAAAAGAACGAGCGGGCCGTATACAATTATTCGGTATTGCAGCAGCACTCTGTGCAATTCTTTTCCTTTCGTTGCAGGGTGAGAAGTCCGATAGTCACATAACCGGTTATCTATGGCTGTTTTTTGCCTTATTGATCTTTATCATGTGGGGTATTCAGGGATTTACAATGAAATTCGCGAATAAGACCGAAATGCAGGCCGAAAGTATCTTCGTCTATATGGCCCTCACCGCTATATGCCTAATTCCTGTCGCTTATTATATGACCAATTGGCAAGCAGAAGGGATCAACCTCAGTTGGGAATGGGCGATAAAAAGTTTTTTAATCCAGTTACTCAATGCCATTGGTGCGTTAACACTAGTTTATGCTTATCGATATGGAAAAGCCATTCTAGTTTCTCCAATGGAAGGCTTGGCTCCTTTATTTACCATGGTATTGTCACTTATCATATATGCGGTGGTTCCGGATATCGTCACACAGATTGGCATGGGGCTAGCTGTTTTAGCGATGATTACTATGTCGATAGAATAAAGCGCTTTTTAGTCCTCCGGTGATGTATTTAAGAGAACAAACAGAGATAAAGCAAACAAATTAAAAAGAATAAATCATGAAAGAACAACGAAGCATTATATCGCTTTTATTATTAATAGTGCTATGTACAGGTTGTAGTAAAGGCGTAATAATAAAAAACGGCGACTTGCAACTGGAGATAGATGAGATGATGAGAGCCAGGTTAACATCTCTCAATAATTCGACCTCATCTTTTCATAATAAATTCATCGAATCAGATGCTTTAATAGCCGCAGAGTTTACAGCCTCACTCTTTAAATTAACAAATGTATCAGAATTTAAAGAAGGAAATACGTCCGGCTATTCATTAACAGGAACTTATAACAAAGATGGCTTTTGTATCGAAAAACATCAAAAAATAACTATTCCGGAAAATTTAGAAAAAATACTCCTGATCGAAACCTATTACATAAACAGAGGGAGTAAAGATATTACTGTAAATGGCTGGAAAATGAATGAATTACATATAGATGTAGCCGATACATCCGTTTGGTCATTCCAACCGACATCCACCAGTCGTCGAATGGATTGGATTCTAGAAGTAAAACCCGGATATTACAAAAAAAATTT
Organism: Parabacteroides chongii; assembly: GCF_029581355.1. Classification (NCBI taxonomy): domain Bacteria; kingdom Pseudomonadati; phylum Bacteroidota; class Bacteroidia; order Bacteroidales; family Tannerellaceae; genus Parabacteroides; species Parabacteroides chongii. The sequence goes on from NZ_CP120849.1 coordinate 225,530, forward strand.
CCTAGGAATGAACGATTCTGATTACGGAGGTGGTATACCAATGATCGATCTCTGGCGTCGTGATGGTGGTATCGTAACAGGATTGACTGAGAAAACATTGAAAATGATATCAATGCCTGTCCAATGGCTCACCCATGATAATTATGCATCTATTGCGTTAACTTACGAATCAAAAGAAGGACGTGAAATACTTGCTGCTGGTGATACCCTACGGACTTACAATTCATTTATCGGCATTCACACCGGAGATTTTTACGAACCTCTGGATCGTTTTTCCCGTTATATGGAAACTCAAGGCATAGTCTTTCCCAAGCCCGAACCTGAAGCTTATGAAGCAGTTTGGTGCGCATGGGGATATGAACGCACATTTACTATTGAGGAAATAATCGGGACTCTTCCTAAAGTTAAGGAATTAGGATTCAAATGGGTTGATGTAGATGACGGATTTCAGATAGCAGAAGGAGACTGGGAAACAAATTCTCGTTTCCCAGGAGGTGACAAAGACATGCGTCGAATTACCGATGCAATACATCAGTATGGAATGAAAGCCAAATTATGGTGGGCTCCCTTGGCGGCAGACCCGGGAACAAAGGTCTTACAAGAAAACCCGGGAATAAAACTTAAAACCCAATGGGGATCTCCACAATATATCACATGGTGGGATAGTTATTATTTATCTCCTATTAATCCTATAACGGAGAAATATACAAACAATCTGTTAGAACGTTTTATTGTTACATGGAACTTTGACGGTCTTAAACTCGATGGACAGCACATGAATTGTTGTTTACCGGATTACAATCGCACCAGCAAACTGGAATATCCTGAACAATCGTCTGAGCTAATGCCTACATATTTCCAAAACATTTACGAAAAAGCACGAGCATACAAACCCAATGCAGTCGTACAATTTTGTCCGTGTGGTTGTGCAATCAACTACTTTATGATTCCATTTATGAATCAGGCAGTATCATCAGATCCTACATCCAGTTGGCAAATACGGCATAAAGCAAAGACCTATAGAGCGATTTCTGATAAACTGGCATACTATGCCGATCATGTCGAATTGAGTGACAATGGAGATGATTTTGGTACCCAGATCGGAATCGGAGGTGTTATCGGTTCAAAATTTACTTATCCCAAAGATAACCCCAATGTTCATAAAAGTTACGTTCTGACACCAGAAAAAGAAAAGTTGTACAAAAAATGGGTAAGTATTTATAATGACAAAATGATCTCTACAGGAAACTATATCAACCTGTATGATATTGCATATGATAAGCCGGAAACCCATGTAATTAATAAAGATGGGAAAATGTATTACGCATTTTATGCCGATCAATGGAATGGCGAGCCTATCGAATTACGTGGTTTGGAAAAACGTAAATATACCGTTTGCGAATATACTTCCGATGAAAAGAAAACTTACGAAATTGACGGAGAAAATCCTGTGATAACCCCCAATTTCACTAGAAACTACCTGATAGAAGTATATTGATACAATACATCCTTATCATAAAATCCGAGAATCAATTATTTACTTTATTTATAAACCATCTAAATTTAATACCATGGATCTACAATTATTCAGAAAAGTGCATTTAATTTGTATAGGAATTCTTGTCCTTACAATCGGAACTGCATTTGCCCAGAAAACTGTAACAGGAAAGGTTACTTCGTCCGATGGGAACGAAACCTTACCCGGAGTTAATATTTTAATTAAAGGAACCTCTTCTGGAACAGTTACAGATATTGACGGAGGATACACACTCAGTGATGTACCTTCTGATGCGACATTAGTCTTTTCATATGTCGGATACACTACAGTCGAAGAAATCGTAGGAGACAGGACTACAATCGATGTAGTCATGGGGTCCAGTGAAGTTCTGGATGAAGTTGTCGTTATCGGATATACAAGCGTAAGAAAAGCTATAATGACAAGTTCGGCAACCACATTGAACAGCGAAGCCATAACTGACAACGTTACATCAGACTTCGGCTCAATGCTTCAAGGCAAAGTCTCAGGATTGATGGTAACCAACAGTAGTGGTGCCCCTGGTTCGGAGGCCAATTTAGTTATTCGCGGTGTGGGAACTATTACCGCGGGGAAAAGTCCCTTATTCGTAGTCGACGGTATCCCGGGGGGTACCTACGATCCCAACGACGTAGAAACAGTAACAGTCTTAAAAGATGTCGGTTCTACTGCCATCTATGGAGCAGAAGGAGCAAACGGTGTTATCGTAATTACCACCAAACAAGGAAAACGGAATCAGACACCCAAAATAACAGTAAGAGTGAATGCTGCCCTTACTCAAGCTCTTTTCGGCAGATTCAAGCCCATGGATGGAGAAGAACTCTACAATCTATGGGAATCATGGGGGATACCTAATTTCGAAGCAGACTTTCCACAAACTCTCAAACAACGGAATTATGATTGGTTAGGTAACACATTCAAAACAGGTAATGCCCAGGATTACTATGCCTCAGTTACAGGTGGAACAAAAAACACCTCGTATATGGTCAGTCTCAATCATTACAATCAAAAAGGGACAATGCCCGGTACATCCTATAAACGAAGCAACATACGTTTAAATTTCAACGCACAACTTTCCAGTACTCTTGATCTAAGCGTTCGCATGAACATGCGTGAAAACAAAAAAAACAACCTTTGGTCAAACACATTCAGTGAAATGGCTTATCGCGGTATTCCCTGGGATAACCCATTTGACGAAAACGGCGATCCTGTCAATATTGCAGGGATACCGACAGCAGACCAAAGATGGTTTTATGCGAACCGCCAGAATCCCTGGCATGGTTATCAATATAATTATAACAAGGAAGGCGGCACGCGTATGAACCTTGATCTTGTGCTTAATTGGCATATTTTCCCATGGTTAACAGCGACCAATACCGTACGTTTAGAACGGGCACAACATTGGGAAAAAGTTTATTATGATTCACGAGATGCCAGCCAGACTTGGAACGGTATCACTCAAGGAAGTCACATAGAAGATAACTCCTCCTATCCGCTAGGTGGTTATAAAAACACAACGCTCCTCAAAGCTTCACATCGCATAGGAAACCATGATTTGGGAGGTCTTGTAGGATATGAGTTCAGTGAAGACAAAGGGGATTATAGATTTGGAGCAACTGCCGATCAACAACCAATAGGAATGGAAATTGTATCTGCCGGTGCGGCAACCACTATGCGTGCAACAGGAGGTTATGCAACTCCGAGAGCAACCTGGTCTGTCTTTACGCAGCTAAACTACTCTTATTCAGATAAATACATCGCAACAGCATCATTTCGTGCAGATGCAAGCAGTCGTTTTGCCCCCAATAATCGTGTCGGTTTCTTTCCATCCATGAGTGTCGGATGGCTAGCCTCCAACGAAAAATTTCTGAAAGGGAACAAAGTTTTGACATTCCTCAAAATTCGCGGAAGTTTTGGTTTAACAGGTAATGCCGATATTGGTGATTTTGCCTATATGGACGCTTACACATTTTCAGGTGTTACTTATCTAGGTAATCCGGGAGCTCAACCCTTGAGCCTTGCAAACCCAGACCTTGGATGGGAAAAATGTTTAATGACATCAGGAGGTATAGATTTTAAACTTTTCAACTGGCTTGAAGGTAGCATTGATCTTTACAGAAACCTCAATTCGGATCTTCTGTTTAGTGCTCCAGAAGCTCCCAGCACAGGTTTTTACAGTTACTTAAGAAATATAGGAAAGATCTGCAACAAGGGTATTGAAGTTCAATTAACCAGCACAAATATTGAAAATAAAAACCTAAAGTGGACAAGCTCATTCAATATCGGGTTCAATAAAAACCGAGTGGAAAAATTACCCGGAGGTGAACCAGGAAAACCCGGTACACCTATCATGGTCGGTGCGGCAGACGCTGCACGGCAACGATTGGAAGAAGGACACGAATTATATGGTTGGTATATGCCGGAATGGCGTGGAGTAGACCCGGCTAACGGAGATCCCCTTTGGACTACAGAAGATGGAGGCGTAACCAATGACTATTCAAAAGCTAAAATTGATTGGCTGGGCTCTTCTCCTACTCCTAAATTTTCAGGAGGCTTACTAAATAACTTATCTTATAAAGGCTTCACTTTCGGTATGAACATTTTATTCGTATATGGAAATAAGATTTATAACGGAGCACGCGCTTCCATGGATAACGACGGTCGTCAAGCCCAATATAATCAGATGTCATTAGATAATGGTTTAGGATGGAGCAGATGGGAAAAAACCGGAGATATTGCCACTCACCCGTTACCGGTTTATGGAGGTAACAAAAATTCCACAAACCCCTCATCCCGTTTCCTGGAAAATGGAAGTTATTTACGTATACGTAACATCAATATTGGGTACAATATACCGGAAAAGGTATTAAGCAAGTTGTATATCAAAAATGCCAGAGTATTTCTCAGTGGTGACAATCTACTAACATTCAGCAAATTCTCAGGTCCTGATCCGGAAACAGATCTTACAGCAAGTGGTATTTCCGATGTCGCAGGTTCTATTAACTATATATACCCGTCTAACCGTACCTTTTCACTCGGTGTTGAATTAAATTTCTAATATAAACTAAAATGATCATTTATCATGAAAAATAAATTTTTAATACTAGCAACCACTATTTTAGGCATATCCTTGTCATCTTGTGTGGATATGGATTTGACTCCTGAGTCAACTATGACTTCAGACCAATTGGCGAATGATCCGACAGGTATCGAATATGCTACTATAGGTGCTTACAGATGGTTCAAAACAAATCGTTCGGGAATGGCCGGTGGTTCATCCAGTAGAGACGTTTATGCAAGAAATTGGTTTCAAATGAACGAATTCCGTGGTGACAACGTTTTTATCGCCGGAGTTACCACCGACCCTTTTATGAAATCATATGAATATACGGATCAGAATACTGAAGCGACATGTCGTTATATGTGGTACTCTTCTTATTCTATACTGAATATTTTAAATACAAATATTAGAATAGGAACAGAAGGACTGTCCGAAAAAAATGATCATATTCTTGGAGAAAACTATTTTCTACGCGCCCTAGTATATATGAATCTTTGCGACCTGTTTGCTCGTCCATATTCCCAAGGCGCAGACAATCCCGCAGTCGTACTTCGTACAGAAGAACCTATAACCGGTGAAATTACAAGAGCATCTATTAGAGAAGTTTATGCCCAAATCGAAAAAGATCTTAATAAGGCAATTCAACTAATGGGTAATTATCGTCGTTCAGACAATACAAGTTACGCATGGAAAGGTTCTGCTCAAGGTCTTTTATCCAGATTATATCTCTATATGGGCCGAAATCAGGATGTTGTAAATATCGTAAATGAAATGCTAAATGGTAAAACTCCGGAAGACGTTCTCGATCCTGATCTTGCCACTTACTTCACACGGACACAAACCTCACGGGAAACACTTTGGTGCATTGGATATCTTGCCAACGAAACTCAAGGGAACAGTTCTGTAGCCTCCATGTATCTCAATGATCCGGTAAGTGGTGCCGGTTGGGGTGAGATTTACCCGTCTGATCCTATGTACGAATTATTCAACCGATATGCAGACGATGATATACGTTGGAAAGACTTCCATCTTTTCCAGCCGATCCCAACTCCTGGAGTTACTTTCAATGGTGAAAACGTCAAATGGATGGCCAATTGGCCGGTTCCAAATCCCACTAGTTGGTATTATGGGTCTCAATATCGTTATCTCGCAGAAGATGCCAGGGGAAAATATATTATCTTCAGTAATAATCCCGGATTAAACAATCCTGTCCCTGATGATTATTTCACTAACACTAGTGCTAAAATATATATTGAGGAAGAAATAATAAATACTTATCCCAAATATTTCTTCACATACAATGGGAATAAGATTAATGTAACGATTACCCCTGTAACCAATAATCGTATGAGCTACAGAAAAATATTCAACACGAAGTTCTCATATCAGGATGGTGACGCCATGTTATGTTCTTATCCAATGATCAGATGGGGAGAAGTGATCTTAAACCGAGCAGAAGCTTATGCAAAATTGAACAATTCCACAGCTGCATTAGCTGACGTGAATGCAATTCGTAGTCGTGCCGGTCTTTCCGGCGGGCAATTAATGACAACCAGTAATATGACGGCTCGGGGATATACGAATATATTGGATGTGGTTCTTGACGAGCGTCGCCTTGAACTAGCTTATGAGGGATTCCGCTGGAAAGATCTTTTCCGTAATAATAAACCGATGGATCGTCGTTACGCCGGTACACATCCCTGGGAGGTTATCCAGCCAAGCGACTTACGAATACCACATCAGATATCCGGAGACGAGACACTGATCAATCCCGGTGTCTTACCTAATCCCAGATAATACTGAGAGGTAAATACATAAAAAAGAGAGTATCTTAAAAATTTATATCAATAAGAACTTTTAAGCATACTCTCTTTTCTATAAAATCCAAACGAATATATTAGATGCAATTATCCTGAATATTTATCAATAGTTACTGTATAAATATCTTTTAATACTTTTCTTCGGAGTCTTCTCAAACTCGGTCGGGTATAACTGTATTTCAGATACCACTTCATAGGAAGCCAGCTGCTTGTTCAACTCAATCCGGTTCTGTTCCATAATGACCGGCAGATCGGTATGAGAAATACCGGTTCCGTCCACCGTATCATAATCCGGATAAACCAAAGCCACCAACTTACCGTTTTTCTCGATAACGATACTTTCCATGACAAAAGGCAGGTTGTTTATCTTCGATTCAATCTCTTCCGGATAAATATTCTGTCCACTGGCACCCAGGATCATTGTCTTACTGCGGCCACGGATAAAGATACGATTATCGTGGTCGATCGTTCCCAGGTCGCCGGTATGAAGCCAGCCGTCTTCGGTAAAAACATTTTTAGTCGCCTCTTCATTCTTATAATAGCCTTTCATGACGTTCTCACCACGAACCTGAATCTCCCCTACCTTATTATACGGATCATCAGAATCGATACGTACCTCCATAATACCTTTCAGTATCTGCCCGCAAGAACCTGGTACATATTCGCGATTATTGTCATAGCTGATCAGCGGTCCGCATTCCGTCATACCGTAACCGATCGTAAACGGGAACTTGATCTTATACAGGAAATCGCTTACCTCCTGATTCATAGCAGCTCCACCGACAATCACTTCACGGAAACGACCACCCATAGCATCCACCAAATGTTTACGGATCTGTGCATAGATACGGGAATCCAGCAAAGGAATATTCAGTGCCAGCTTCATCGTCGTCTTACTCAACTGGGGAAGAATCATTTTCTTATAGATCTTTTCCAAAATCAGCGGAACGGTCAGGATCAGGTTCGGCTTCACCTCTTCGAATGCTTTCAGCAAAATCTTCGGAGAAGGAACTTTCCCTAACATATATACATGTGCCCCGACAGCCATAGGTACCAGGAAGTTGAAAGCACAACTATAGGCATGCGCCAACGGCAGGAAACACAATTCACGGTCGCCACGGAACAACAAGTCCAGTGTCTTGGCATAAGTAACATTACCGGCCAGGTTGTTGCCGGTCAGCATAACGCCTTTACTGAAACCGGTCGTACCGGAAGTATAGTTCAGCAGGACAACCTTGTCGTTATCCAGTTCCGCATATTTAATATCGTTCTTGGAAAATCCGTTCGGATACTTCTCTGCCATCTTTTCATCCATCGACTTCATCAGCTTCTGAATACTTTCGCCGTCACGCTGATGCAGGCAGCGGAAATCGGAAAGAGAGAATACACCGCGTATCTCTTCGATCTTATCTTCTTCCAACGAATCCCAGATACGGTCGCTGACAAACAGAAACACCGACTCGGAATGGTTGATAATATGATGCACATCATTCGGATTGAAATCCTGCAGGATCGGTACTATGATAGCACCATAGGTTACAGCCGCCATATAAACAATACACCAGCGGGCACTGTCTTTACCAATCAGGGCAATCTTATCCCCCCGACGTATCTGACATTCCTCAAACAGAATATGGATGCGTGCAATCTCCTTCGCAACATCTTCAAATGTAAAAGTGACGTTCTTGCTGTAATCTGTTAAGGCGGGTAACGACCAGTTTTCCTTGAAACTGTTCTCGTATATCTTAATGAAGTTCTCTTGTATCATAGCACAGATGCTTAAATTTCGGGCAAAAATACGGACTATCCGGCAGATACACAACAGATAGGGAGAGTTTAACCCTTAACCGCTACATTCATCTGCCGGTTTATATTCTTATTTTTTGTACTTTGCCAACATAATCACCGGATTGGCTTCCTCATCCAAACCCGCTGCAATTTCTTTCAGTTTGCCTTTCAGCTGTCCTTTCTCATAAGCCTCGACGAGGTCAGGAGCCTGCAAAGACTGGCTGATTGCAATTTCGGAGTTGCGGGGTTTAAAAAGGAATGAAATCGATCTCTTATTTGAATAATCACCATTATACATGGTAAACTGAGAGAGAGTCTTTTCCTGTTTGTCATAGAACAAATCGGTACCAGGGAATCCTCTAAACGTTTTGAAGTCAAGTTCTTTCTTCATAGCCCGCATAAAATAATAACGATCGGTAATAACGGTCGGGAAAAGAAAGACTTCCGTTTCCATGGTATTGATGGAGGGAGTCCGCACAATGATAGGATACATATTGCCATCAGCCAAATAGTTGTACAACGTATCGGACGAGGTGTTCACAAGTATCCAATTATTCTGATTGGGGAACATCAAGTGAAACTCAGGCACAACCGTCATATCATCTTTCGTAATGACCGGTGTCTTATACGCTTTAAAAGGAATTCGGATTTCACGGGTGACACTTCCGTCTTGCTTGGAAACAAGTAAATGGCATGCCTGTTCATCTTCTTTCGGTGTCGAATATTTCTTATAACAAATCAAATGATCACGATCATAATTGAAGATATCGTCATAATAGCCGGTATCTGCATACTTGAAACTTCTCTTATAATTTCCGGACAGATCATACACCGATATTTTTCGTGCAGGATAGTCAGAGACAAACATTTCACTGTTATCGTCATCCAATATAATAGAGTTAATACTTGAATATTCCTCTGCACCTTGTCCAAAGCGGTTTATCTTCTTTATCCCTTTCCCGGTCGCCCTGTCATAAACGAAAATATTCCCATCCCGCATATTCCTTACTATTATGACCTTCTTACCGATGGCTTCCACAATGCCCTGCGTAATAAATTCGTCATTCGTTTCCAACGGAACATATTCCACATCCATAAAATCCTGTAGAACCAGTTCCTTCTCGGGATAACTGGCACTGACATCCACTGTGATAAGATCGTCATGTTGACTACCGGACTGCTGGCATCCTGTGAATCCTGCCATTGAAAGGAGAATCATTACCAGACTTGCATTTAACTTTTTCATTTCTTTCTGTTTGTTATAATAAAATACTACGAACACCTTTACACTTATACGGATATTTCGTACGAAATGTACGTACTATTCGAAAGACAAACAACTTAATCCCTGTTTCACTCGTAACCTTTAACAATCTTTATTGTTAGACTTACCTCATCACATCATAAAGAAGTCTCTCACTCCTCACGCAAGAAACTTTATCCGAATATTTTCGCTAAATTTGCGCGATAATTCAATCGCAATGATAGACAAAACCGTATTTGAAAACAAAATAGCTGCTTATTATACCCTGGGCTGCAAGCTCAACTTCGCAGAGACCTCCACAATAGGAAAGGTCCTTGCCGAACAGGGGGTACGCAAAGCCCGTACGGGTGAGAAAGCAGACATCTGTGTTGTTAATACCTGTTCCGTGACAGAGCTTGCCGACAAGAAATGCCGCCAGGCCATCCGCCGGATCAGTAAACAACATCCGGGAGCCTTTATCGTTGTAACGGGTTGTTACGCACAGCTCAAGCCGGAAGAGGTTTCTCATATAGAAGGTGTCGACCTGGTTCTCGGTGCCGAACAGAAACTGGATATATTAATGTATTTGGACGACCTGAAGAAAAAAGAAGAAGGCGGTGCAGTGATCGCCTCACAAACGAAAGATATACGCACATTCTCCCCTTCTTGCTCGGCAGACGATCGTACACGCCATTTCCTGAAAGTGCAGGACGGATGCGATTACTTCTGTTCTTACTGTACCATTCCCTTTGCCCGCGGACGGAGCCGCAACGGTACCATCGCCAGCATGGTGGAACAGGCACAGGAAGTAGCCCGCAAAGGAGGTAAAGAGATTGTACTGACGGGAGTCAACATCGGTGACTTCGGTAAATCGACCGGTGAAACATTCATCGACCTGATCCGTGCACTCGACGAAGTGGAGGGTATCGTGCGTTACCGCATCTCTTCCATCGAACCGAACCTGATCACAGACGAAGCGATCGACTTCGTCGCTTCCAGCAAACGATTCGCCCCTCATTTCCATATTCCCCTGCAAAGCGGAAGCGATGAAGTTCTGAAACTGATGCGCCGCCGTTATGACACGGCCCTTTTCCGCCATAAGATCGAGAAGATCAAGGAGATCATGCCGCACGCCTTTATCGGTGTGGATGTGATTGTCGGTACCCGAGGAGAGACGGACGAGTTGTTCGAAGAGGCACGCAGCTTTATCGACAGCCTGGACATCAGTCAACTGCATGTGTTCAGTTACTCGGAACGTCCGGGAACACAGGCTTTGAAGATCGCCCATTCGGTAGACCCGAAAGTAAAACATGCCCGCAGCCAGCAACTGCTGGACATTTCCGACAGGAAACTACATGCTTTCTATGATGCCCATACCGGCAGTCAGGCGGAAGTTCTGTTCGAACATACCCGGAAAGGAGGCATGATGCATGGCTTCACGGAAAATTATATCAAAGTAGAGATACCTTACGACAGTTCGCTGGTAAACGAGACCCGACGGGTAACATTGACCGGCTGGAATGAAGACCGTACCGCACTGAATTGTGAATTAGTAACAAACAGCTGATATGTGGAATAAAATTCAATACGGATTGATCTATTCATGGGCCAAAGTTCATGCTTTCCTGCCCATGCCGGTATTATATGTACTGTCAGATATCCTGTATGTACTTATCTATAGGGTAATCCGTTACAGGATAAGGGTAGTCCGCCGCAATATGGAAGCCTCCTTTCCCGAAAAGTCCAAAATAGAACTTCGCAGGCTGGAGAAAGCCTTCTATCATCACTTTTCCGACTATATTGTCGAGACGATCAAACTGGCGCACATATCGCCGGAGGAAGTGTTACGCCGTGCCCACATCAAGAACCCCGAAGTCGCAACCAAGCTACAGGCGGAAGGACAAAATACGGTTATGATGTTGATGGGACATTACGGAAACTGGGAATGGTTCAGTGCCTCCAGCCTGGTATACACGGAATCCAGACTATGGCAAATCTACCGCCCCCTGAACAATAAGGCAGTCGACCGCCTGTTCATCTTTCTCCGCACTCGCTTCGGTTCGTATGGTATGAAAAAGAATGACACGGTACGCGACATGATGACATTGAAGCGCGAAAACAACAAGAACATCGTGATCTTCATTGCTGATCAGACCCCAAGCAAGGCGAACCTGCATTACTGGACAAACTTCCTGAACCAGGACACTCCGATGCTGAACGGCGCCGAACGTATCGCACGAAAACTGGATCTGCCGGTTATCTTCCTCGATGTACAAAAAGTGAAGCGCGGATATTACACGGTTGAAATGAAGTTAATGACAGCCCATGCCAAGCAAACTGCCGAAAACGAGATTACCGAATCGTATGCCCGCATGACGGAGAAGATGATCCTTCGTAATCCGGCTTATTGGCTCTGGACTCACAAACGTTGGAAATACAAACGAGAAGATGCATAGTAATTCAAAAAAAGTCGCTATTGTTATATTGAACTGGAACGGTTGCAAGCTGATGGAGAAATTCCTTCCGTCCGTCATTGATTACAGTCCTTCCGAACTATCTGAAGTAGTCGTTGCCGACAATGGTTCTACGGATGCATCTATTGCTATGCTGAAAGAAAAGTTCCCATCCGTACGAATCATTCAGCTCGATAAGAATTACGGCTTCGCCGAAGGATACAATCAGGCAATCAAGCAGATAGACAATGAATACACCGTTCTACTGAACAGTGATGTCGAAGTTACGTCTAGTTGGCTCGATGCCCCTCTGGCAACTCTTGAAGCCGATCCGACAATAGCAGCCGCTCAACCAAAGATCAGGGCACAGCGTAATAAGGAATATTTCGAATATGCCGGAGCTGCCGGAGGTTATATGGACATTTACGGCTATCCTTACTGCCGGGGCCGTGTACTGCATATTGTAGAGAAAGATAATGGCCAATACGACACACCTGCCGATATCCTTTGGGCTACGGGTGCCTGTCTTTTCATCCGTACAGCTATTTATAAGGAGGTAGGCGGACTGGATGCCGGTTTCTTCGCCCATCAGGAAGAGATCGATATGTGCTGGCGCCTGCGTTCCCGCGGGTATCGACTGGTATGTACGCCCGGATCGGTTGTTTATCATGTTGGAGGTGCTACCTTACAGGTGGAAAGTCCCCGGAAGACCTTCCTCAATTTCCGAAACAACCTGCTGATGATTTACAAGAATCTTTCCGAAAAAGACCTGAAGCATGTGATGCGTGCGCGCTTCTTTCTGGATTATATTGCGGCCACCAAATTCCTGCTATGCGGGCATATTCAGAATGCCAAAGCGGTATATGAAGCCCGGAAAGCATTCTTCGAAATGAAGCCGGATTATGTTGTCAAAAGGAAAGAGAACCTTGCTAAAACAACACTAGCTACTATCCCGGAACTGATGCGCAACAGCCTTATTCTCTCTTTCTACCTGAAAGGGAAAAAGAAGTTCACCGACCTTTAGTCCGGGCTTAGGGTAGCAAGGATATCACATCCCATAAAGAATCGACGGTAAAAAAACGAGGGCTGACAACGGACTCATCTACCTTTTCGTGCGCCCAGGTCGTTTGATAAGGTACGTGGATGGCATAGCTTCCCAGTTCCAGCGGAGGAAGGATATCTGAACGGACAGAGTTTCCTATCATCAAGAACTCTTCGGGTTGTATGTCGAGATGTTTCAATAACAGACGATATTCCCTGTCGGTCTTGTCACTCATAATCTCTACATGATGGAAAAGATGTTCGATCCCCGAACGGCGTAACTTTTGCTCCTGATCGAGCAGGTCACCTTTCGTTACCACAATAAGGCGGTAGCGGCCCACAAGGGCATTCAACGTCTCCTCCACTCCGTCCAGAAGTTCTACCGGTTTGGACAGCTGTTCTTTTCCCAAAAGAAGAATCTGCTCCAATACGTTTGTCGGGACTTTCCCGTCCGTGATACGGATCGCCGTTTCCAGCACAGAAAGGATATAAGCTTTCACCCCATAACCATAAAGAGGCATGTTCCGGCTTTCCGTCCTGAAAAGTTCGGCCGAAACAGTTTCCCCATCCACATAAGGAGCCAATAAAAGACGGAGTTTCTGCTCCGTCTCCAGGAAATAAGTTTCATTCACCCAAAGCGTGTCATCGGCATCGAAACCGATGACCTGTATTCCTTCTATCATAAATTAGCTTGTTGTAGTATGTCAATCATTATGGGTTTGAATCCGCTTACAAAACATACCACAGCAATAACCATCAGGATAAGGCCCATCAGACGCATCATCACGTTGTTGCCTGTTTCCCCCATATACTTATTCAGCCGGGTGGATGCCCGGAGGATCAGGAAGGTGATAAAATAAACGGATGCGATCACACTGACCAGCAGTATCTTCTTTATCAATGTATTCGCATCTTCCATCAGCATGATCCCGTTGGCGATAGCGCCCGGACCGCAAAGCATCGGGATGGCAAGCGGAGTGATAGAGATATCGTTTACATAGGTTTTTACCTCCTCGTCTTTGAGTTTTGCCTTGGAATAACGTGCCTGAAGCATGTCAAATCCGATGGTAAAGATAATAATACCTCCGGCAATACGGAAACCATTCGTAGAAATACCAAAGAATTTAAAGAGGAATTGTCCGGAGAAGGTAAAGACCATCAGGGTGATAAACGACACGATCGTGGCACGGCGGACGATGGTTTTACGTTCGTCGTCACTCATCCCGTTCGTCATGGTCAGAAAGACCGGCATAGTGCCCAACGGGTTTGTCAATGTAAAAAAGGAAGTGAAGCACAAAAGGGCGAAAGGGAGTAAGGTGTCCATAATAACAATGATTTAATAGGTTTATGTAGGGGCGGGGTTTGCCCGCCCCTACGTATGTTTATTCATCCCACACCAAATAAGCGGAAACCAGCCAATGGTTGAGCTTGTTGCCGTCTATCTCCTGAGCTTCGGGGATGCTGACCATCAATGTATGTTCGCCAGGTTGGATATCCGTCAGTTCCACTTCTTCGGGAACGACATCGGAACCCGGACACCAGTTGGAACGGGAGAAGTCGGAAGAAGCGACCGGCTCTTCCACCTCTTTTTCGGCATACCCTTTAGGACCGATATAAGAAGCCAGACGTTTCTCCAGCCAAACACCTGTCGCCGGATTAAAACGGCGGAAAGAGGCGCAATCGTTACGCCAAGGAATGAAGTTCAGAACTTCCTCTCCATCTACCGAGATAACATTCTGCTTCTGGACAAACTCGTCACCACCGTTATGACCGCCATGCCCAGTTACGATATATTTCAGGCGGACGTTCTTTGCACCTTCCGGGATAGTAAAACCGGTCGAGACGTCTTTGCGGGCAAAGATATCCGGATAAGACTGGCCGATATAATAAACCGTATTCATCAACGGTTCGACATGTCTTTTCGTCAAAGCATCGCAAGAAATATCCGACTCATCTACATCGATCGTCACACTGGCAATATAACCTTCGGCTGTCCAGGTATCGATAAAGATTCCTACGTAAGCGCCTCCTTCAAACAAAGGATACAAGTCGGTGATATTCTGCTCCCAGCTTACGCTGTCAGCCCACTGGTCGATATAAACCGGTTTGCGTTTGCTGCTCAACGAGTCGTCGGGACTGCTGTAATGGCCCACCCCGAACGGTGTCATAAAACGCATCAGCTCGACGGTCGGTTCATAATCTTCTCCGGAAACGATACCGATCATATTTTCCAGCTTCGTACTGTCTACAGCCGGAAATTGTTTCTCCCCTTTAGCGATATTCAGTAAATTGATCGCTGACTCTTTCGGCAGGATAAAGCAGGAACCCGACTTATCCCAACGGTCGCCGTTGGATGCGATCGTCACTTTCAGGTTGACAGAAACATTGCGCTTATAGTCAGGCAACGTGACCTTTTTCAGAATGATACGTCCGTTTACCAGATGATAGATACTATCCGGTCCCGGCTCACTATAACCGGCATACTGATCCGGTGTGAACTTCACCGGCGTGTCATGGAATACCTGAACGGAATAGTCACCCATTGCCGGTAGTTCGCGGTGCCCGCATGCCGTCAGCAACAGGGCACCTGCCAATGAAAATGAGAATAAGATTTTCTTTGTCATTGTTGTTTAGAATTTAGTAAGTTCTTTGATCAGCTGTTTCTGTCCCGCAACCTTATCCGCATGAATGCAAGGACCGGTTACACAACCGCCTTCGCAAGCCATGACTTCGATAAACTGTGCCGGGGCTTTGCCTGTTTTGGCATAGGCACGAAGCAGGGCGACATTCTTTTTCGTCAGGTTGGCTACCTGTACGGCGTTCACCTGTTCCTCTTTCAGATACACTTTTACGGCATTGATAACACCGCCACTCTGGGCAAAGCCATGCGCTTCACGCACAGAATTATAGAGAACGGAGAAGGGTTTTGCTTCTTCTACCTTGATATCCAGTCCTTCCAAAATAGAACCAATCTCTTCGAATGTCAGTGTGAAATCGACTGCCGGGTCCATCTTCACCTCCTTGCGCTTGGCTACGCACGGACCGATAAAGACAACCTGGGCATTGGGGTATTTCTCTTTGACGATGCGGGCAGTATAATACATGGGGGAACCGGTAGAAGAGATATATTTCTTCAGATCCGGAATATGTTTCTCCGCCAACTGCACATAAGAAGGACAGCAACTGGTCGTCATAAAGGGTTGTCCTTCTTCCAGTTTCTCCTTCAACTCTTCTGCTTCCCGGCGGGTCGTTTCCATCGCTCCCTGGGCTACTTCAACAATCTCCGTGAATCCCATCGCCTTGATCGCACCATATACATTTTCCACCGGCGCACTGAATTGTGCCAGGATAGAAGGAGCTACAATGGCGATCATCTGCTCCTTATTACGCAGGCGCTGCAAGACATCGAACACCTGCGATATCTCGAAGATGGCACCGAAAGGACAGGCATTCACACATTTACCGCAATAGATACATTTCGATTCGTCGATATGCTCCACGCCATATTCGTCCTTACTGATCGCCTTCACCGGACAAACTTCTTCACAAGGGATCGGAATATATACGATGGCATGGTAAGGACAGTTCTGATGACATTTACCGCAACTGATACAGGTATCATGGTCTATCCGCGCCTGTCCGTTCTTCTTGAACTGGATGGCGTCTTTCGGACAGTTCATATAACAGCTACGCGCCACACAGCCACGGCATAGGTTTGTAATTTCATAGTTTACCTGTACACAGGAAGAACATGCCTCATCAACAACGCACATCAGGTTTTCCTTCTTGTTTTCCGAACGCAACAGAGCTTGTTTTGCATACTCGGACAACGGAGTCAGTTCGTCTATTTCATCCTGCATATCGAATCCCAGCAGAGGAAGTGTCTTGTATTTCCAGACAGCACGCTCCTTATGTACACAGCAACGGCCTATCACTTTCGATTTACGGGGACTTAATTCTATGGGCAAACGGTCAATCTCGTCCAGGAGACGATTCTCTTTCCAAAGTTTCACTAACTTCGCCATCAATCCGTGGCGCACAATCATTACGTTGTTGGTAAATGCCATGGTGTTTTGTTTATTTGTGCTTTAATTATGCAAAGATAGAGAAAGTTCTCCAAAAACTAACTGTAGGTCTCTCTAAGAATTACAGAGGCACTGTAAACATCTCCGCCAAAAGGGGGATTCAGTTTGGAGAGTTTCAGTTCGATCATAAGAAGTTGGGGGAACGTTTCCTTTAATGCCGCCAGGATACGTCCGGCAGCATGTTCGATCAGTTTGGATGGAATTGCCATCTCTCTCTTAACAACCTCGTAGACAACGGCATAATTTATCGTATCTTCCAGGGTATCGTCGGCTACCGCTTTTTCAAGAGGTGCCGTTAAAACAAGGTTCACCACGAACGTATTACCAACCCGTGTCTCCTGTGGGGCGACACCATGGTAAGCGTAAAATTTCATGGCCTCCAGCTCTATTTGTACTGTCATTTTTCGTTATTTTATCTGTAAAAGTAGATAAAGTAAACCTTTCTGCAAAAAAATAGTCTATATTTGCGATTCAAGCAACAAAGTATCATGATGGGAATAAAACAAAAAGACGAAAACTCTGCTGGTGGCCTACATAACACCCTTGCCACCGGAACAACCGTAAAAGGTAATATTATTACAGAAACCGATTTCAGATTAGACGGCCAGGTAGAAGGCGATATCAGTTGTAACGGCAAGATCGTTGTCGGACCGAAAGGACAAGTTATCGGTAATATTGTCTCTTCCAATGCCGAGATCCTGGGCGAAGTAGAAGGTTCCGTACGTGTCAGTGAAAAATTAGTCCTGAAAGCTACGGCAAATATCAAAGGGGATGTGTTTGCACAGTCACTCGAAATAGAACCGAATGCCCGTTTCAACGGAGTTTGTAATATGTCACCCGATACGACAAAGAAAACAAAAGCCCAGTAAATTACTACCGGGCTTTTTTATTGTTATATCCTGTTCTTATTTTCTTCCTGAAGCAGTAATCAATTCTGCAATCTTGTCATTAAAACGATCTTCCGACAACAGTCTTTCCAACGGGATATGCATCCGGTAACGCCAGTAATGATTGGAATTGGCAGGTACATTGATCCGCTCCGATTCGATATCTTTCCTTTTTACCGTATCGTCGATGGCAAACCAATCCTGTAACGGGATAATGGTCAGCATGGAGTTTGTCGCCAGATGATTTTCCACAATACGGGAAGCAATCTCCGACGAACATTCTTCCGGTGCCTGTCCCTCATAATGTAATACATTATTATAATAGCGTTGTATCTTTTCCCGGTCTTCTTTCCACCAGTTCCGGAGTGGCGACATATCATGCGTCGATGTCGTACAAACGGAATGATAAGGCAGGTTATGCATATCGGTGAACTCACTCTGCGGACTCTTGGGCATCCGTTCTATTTCGAGACTAAGGATCTGAAGTTTGTTCATGACATCGGGTACGGAATCAGGTATCATTCCCAAATCCTCACCGCACACCAACATATTGGTACTTCCAACCAATGGCGTCAGACGCTTAAATGCCTGTGCTTTCCAAAAATCGTTATGACGGTGATAGAAGAAGTCCCAATACAACTGGTCGAATGCATACTTATCGGAAGTATTCAACTCACTGTACATATAAGAATGACTGGCGGAAATACGGGGATGATACTTTTCCTTTTCCTGCGGATCACGCAAAAACAGAACTTCATTGGCTATGGCAAACAAACCCTGTTTTATCCGCAAAGAAACACCGTCTGTTTTACCGGAAAACAGGGTTTCAATCTTTCGTTGTGTATCGCAGAACGATTTCAAGACAAAATGATTGGATGAAGACTGAGCCAAATAGGTTCCCTCCACTTCTTCAGCTAAATCGCCAAATAGTTCGGGCAGGAACTTCCGGTTAATATGCGGTGTCGTAAACCGGGCTTCGTTGAATACCATACCATATTGTTCTATCTCGTCCTCGGTAAGAGGTAAAGCCGGATTAAAATGACCGCAAAGCCCCTGGATATAATCCAACGGCACTTCCCATATACGGAAGAAACCTAATATATGGTCGATACGGAAACAATCGAAATAGTCGCTCAACTTACGGAAACGTTTCTTCCACCAGGAGAAATTGTCTTTCTCCATGATATTCCAGTTATAAGTAGGGAATCCCCAGTTCTGTCCGTCCATAGAGAAGTCGTCGGGAGGTGCTCCGGCCTGACCGTTCATATTAAAATACTGCGGCTCCGTCCAGGCATCGATACTGGTCCGGTTCACTCCGATCGGAAGATCACCTTTCAGGACAATACCGTTTTTACGAGCATAGTCGGACACCGACTTGAATTGTACATGGAGTATATATTGCAGAAAATAATAGAACGATATTTCCGGATATGCTCCACTGTCTTCCGAACATAATTCACGTATCTGAGATTTATTATAGATCGCATTCTTATCCCATTTGTTAAAGTCGGACGTTCCATACTTTTCACGCAGATAGCTGTAAGCGGCATAAGGAATCAACCAGGATTGGTTCTGTTCGAAAAACTCCTGATATTCCGGAGTCGACAGAACAGACTGTCCTTCCTGACTGAAGAACTCACGGCAATAAGCCAGCTTATATCCTACTGCAACTTCATAATCGACGAAGTCTTTTGCATTCAGTTCCTCTTGTTTTGTTTTATAAAAAGCGGCACGGCCTGCATCCTTCAGCTCTCCCATCTGCGGCAGGCAGATATACATCGGATGAAGGGCATACACGGAGATGGCACTATACGGATAAGAATCCATCCAGGTATGACTCATTGTCGTATCATTCATAGGCAATACCTGAATAATACGCTGGCGGGTTTTCTTCGCCCAATCGACCAGCATCCGCAAGTCTCCCAGATCACCGACACCGAACCCTTGTTCGGAACGTAAAGAAAATACGGGGATAACTGTTCCCGCACACCGCCATAAAGGTAAATTATCACGGAAATACAATCCGGAGATCATTACCGTTTCTCCGAAATCCTGCGAAGGCAAGTCGAGTTTCCGGTTCTCATCTTCCTCCCAGTATAAAGGTTGATGTTTATCATTGTCATATACCAGGAATTTATATTCCAACGGATAAGTGATGTCATTCGCATCCAGGTCGATGTGCCAGTCGGGGAATGTATCGCAACTAAGTATCAACGCTTTATCCGGATGCCAGTTTCCCAGACATTCCTGATTCCCGGTAATGGCAATACTTTGCGATTTCTCTACACGGGGAGCCGATATCTTAATGGTCAGTTTCTTTCCGCTTTTTACAACTCTTTCATATGTATTGCAGGGATGTGCAAACAGGCTTTTGGTAAAAGCCGAAGAGTAAAAGGCCAGATTAGCCGGACGTATCTGCCAGTAATCATATAGCGTATAATGATTGGCATGTCCTTCAAATGTTACCTGATGATTTTTCTCCCATTCTTCAAATATCTGTTTGTCGTTTATACTTAAAAAGTAGCGATATTCTATGGTCTGCTGAGGCGATGTAAGTTCCAGCTCAAGCTGCCAGTTTCCATCCCCTTTGTAGTTCATTTCTTTCGCCAAAGCAGGCTCCCATGAGCCAAGCTCGGGAATAGATCCAACCACACATAACTTCTGACCCCAAACGGTATGGAAGTTTATATTAAAGGTGACTTTCATGTGTATCAAATTTAGTTCCAGCCACGAAGATATGAAATTAATTGAAAATTGAGAATTGAAAATTAAAGGAAGAAAGCACCTTCTTCTCTCATTTTCAATTTTCAATTTTCAATTCTCAATTTCCATCATCCGCACTTTGAAGCTCCGCAGTTTGTACAGATCAGGCACCCTTCCTGATAGATAAGGGTTTCCAGACCGCAGTTCGGACATTTCTGTCCTTTTGCTTCCGTACCGTTCGGCAGATATTTCTTCAAGGCACGTTCAACACCGTTCTTCCAGGTATTGATCGATTCATTATTCAGTTCCATTCCCTGAACCAGCTTGATAACCTGGTCGATAGGCATACCGTAACGTAATACTCCGGAGATCAGTTTTGCATAGTTCCAAAACTCAGGATCGAACTTTCCGTCCAAACCTTCGATGGTCATCTTATAACCACGTTTATTCTTGAACTGGAAGTCATAATGTTTCTTTCCATCTTCATCGTAGCTCTTGATGATCGTACCTTTAGAAACATTCTTCGGCAACATAATACCTTCATCATCATCTGCAAGCCCGGTAAAGATCTCATACGGACGACCGTTCAGCAAACCGACGAAAGCGATCCACTTCTCACGATTATTCTGGAATTTAACCACATCGGCTTCCAGTTCACGCGGACGTGTTGAAACGATCACCGGCGGTTCCATACAGTTGCAATCGTCTTTCTTCTTCTTTTCGGTTGCCAGCAATACACCGGAACGTGAACCGTCACGATAAACCGTACAGCCTTTACAGCCGCACTTCCATGCTTCAACATACAGAGAATCTACCAATTCTTCCGACACGTCAGCCGGCAAGTTGATGGTTACACTGATAGAATGGTCTACCCACTTCTGAATACGTCCCTGCATGCGGACTTTCTGCAACCAGTCCACATCATTCGATGTAGCCTTATAGTATGGTGATTTAGCAACCAGCTCATCAATTTCTTCCTGTGTATATTTCTTAGTAACGGAATAACCGTTGGCCTGCATCCAGGTAACAAACTTATGATGGAATACTACATATTCTTCAAATGCGTCTCCTGTCTCATCCACAAAATCGACACGGGCTTCCGCATCATTCGGATTTACTTTCCGACGGCGTCTATATACCGGAAGGAATACAGGTTCAATACCGGAAGTTGTCTGTGTCATCAAACTGGTCGTACCAGTCGGAGCAATCGTCAGACAGGCAATGTTACGACGACCGTATTTTAGCATATCGGCATACAGTTCCGGATCAGCCTCACGCAGACGGTTAATGAACGGATTTTTCTCTTCACGTTTTGAATCGTAAATTTCGAAAGCTCCACGCTCTTTCGCCATCATTACCGATGAACGGTAAGCTGCCAAAGCTAACGTTTTTTGGATCTTCTCTGCACATTCCGTAGCCTCTTCTGTTCCGTAACGCAGACCTAAAGCGGCAATCATATCGCCCTCAGCTGTGATACCCACACCTGTACGACGTCCCTGCAATGTCTTCTTCTGGATCTTTTCCCACAAATGACGTTCAGTTTCCTTCACTTCCATTGATTCCGGATCAGAGTCGATCTTTTCCAGGATCTTTTCGATCTTTTCTGATTCCAGATCGATAATGTCATCCATAATACGCTGTGCCAGTTCTACATGCTTTTTAAACAGATCATAGTCAAAATAAGCATCTTTTGTAAACGGATTCACAACATAAGAATAAAGATTGATAGCCAGCAAACGGCAACTATCATACGGACAAAGAGGTATTTCACCACAAGGGTTCGTAGAAACCGTACGGAAACCAAGATCTGCATACGAATCCGGAACTGATTCACGAAGAATTGTATCCCAAAATAATACACCGGGTTCAGCAGACTTCCATGCGTTATGGATGATCTTCTTCCACAAAGCCGGTGCGTCAATTTCTTTCACCGTTGTCGGATCATTCGAATCGATCGGGTATTGTTGTTTATACGGACTGCCGCTAACCACAGCATTCATAAAATCATCGTCAATCTTTACAGATACATTGGCACCTGTGACTTTGCCTTCTGTCATTTTTGCATCGATGAAAGACTCCGAATCCGGATGTTTGATCGATACACTTAACATTAACGCACCACGACGCCCATCCTGTGCAACCTCACGTGTCGAATTGGAATAACGTTCCATAAACGGCACCAATCCTGTCGATGTCAATGCAGAGTTCTTCACAGGAGAACCTTTCGGACGGATATGAGACAAGTCATGTCCTACACCTCCGCGGCGCTTCATTAACTGAACCTGTTCTTCATCAACACGGATAATTGCCCCGTATGAGTCTGCTGATCCATCCAATCCTATAACAAAACAATTAGAGAGTGAGGCAATCTGGTAGTCATTGCCAATTCCCGTCATCGGACTTCCCTGAGGAACGATGTAACGGAAATGATCAAATAGGTCATAAAGTTCCTGCTCCGATAATGGATTAGGATACTTTTTCTCAACACGAGCAATTTCATTAGCTAACCTATGGTGCATATCTACGGGAGATTCCTCATAAATATTCCCGAATGCATCCTTCAAGGCATACTTGTTTACCCATACTTTAGCGGCAAGCTCGTCGCCTGTAAAGTACTCCAGTGAAGCTTTAAATGCTTCATCGAATGTGTAAGTTTTATGGTTCACGATAAATACTGTATTAATAATAGTGCAAGTTTAAGAATACTTTATTTATTGACCAAATTATTCAAGAACTAAAATCAAAACAAATATAAGGTTTTCCATTTCATTTTATACACCATATGATTATCAATAAAATAACTTTTTACATCATCAAATTTATTTTCCAAAAAGAAAACATCGACAAATCCTATGTTTTCCAAAACAGAAAAGGATGCTATAAAAATAACATCCTTTTTAATCTTTATATGTAGAGATTTATTAGCCTCTCAACTTCACTTCGATCTCTTCTACCGAAGAACGGAAAGATTTACTCGTTTCCATCTGATCTTTGATCGTTTTACATGCATGCAGTACAGTTGCGTGATCTTTCTTTCCGACAATCTTACCGATGTGAGAGAATGAAGAATCCGTATATTTTTTGGCAAGATACATCGTTATCTGTCGAGCCTGTACTATTTCGCGTTTTCTGGAACGGGTCTGAATAACCGCCTGGTCCAAATTGAAGTAATTACAAACTATCTCCTGGATCATCTGAACAGAAAGCTGCTTCTTTTCCAAGCGAACAGCCTGACTAACGACACGCTTAGTCAAAGGCAGATCTATTTCCTTATTATTGATAACAGCATTTGCCATCAACGAAACAAGAATTCCTTCTAGGGCACGAACATTTTCCGTTACATTATTTGCAATGAAGTTAAATACCTCATCCGGTATAACGATACCGTCATGGTTGATCTTATTCTTCAGGATTTTCTTTCTAAGATCCAGGTCCGGACGACTTAACTCAGCAGTAAGTCCCCATTTCAGACGGGTGATCAATCTCTCTTCCATACCCTGCAGGTCGACAGGAGCCTTATCCGAAGTAAGGATTAACTGCTTACCTAACTGATGGAGGTGATTGAATATATGAAAGAATGTATTCTGAGTCTTATCCATACCGATCAATTCCTGGATATCATCCAACAACAACACGTCGATATTCTGATAAAAATTCAAGAAGTCATTCGTCGTATTTTTACGGATCGCGTCAGTAAACTGTACACGAAACAAGTGGGAAGAAACATATAACACCTTCTTTTCCGGATGGAGTTCGCGGATACGGGTTCCTATAGCATGACACAAATGTGTCTTTCCAACGCCAGACGGTCCGAAAATGAACAGCGGATTAAATGTTGTTTTTCCAGGATTCTGAGCAACGGCTTCACCAGCTGTACGCACCAACTTATTACTGGTTCCTTCAAAATAGTTATCAAAGTTATACTTGGGATTCAATTGAGGATCTAAATCCTGCGGTGCAGCTTGAATAAATGGATTAGGAGCCTTATTTGCATCTTTGGGAGTTATTTTCTTTACTGCTACTGAACCATTTTCTGCCGGATAATCCACCGTACCACCAGTTGTCTTATCTACCATCACACGGTAGTTAAGTATTGTACCCTGACCAATCACACGATACAATGTAACTTTCAGTACATTGACGTATTTCTCTTCAAGATATTCATAAAAGAACTGGCTTGGCACCTGGATCGTGAACTTATTATCCTCGTAGGATAACGGGACGATCGGCATGAACCATGTGTTAAAAGCGGCCTCCGGCACGATGTCTTTTATGACAGCGAGGCATTTATTCCACAATGTCTGATATTCAGTTTGCATGATTTATTACTCTCCCAACTATACTTTTTTATTTTTCCGACTACAAAGTTTAGAAATTAATTCGTAAAAAAAAAGTGCCGAATTATTTGGTTCTTTTGAATGTTTAATATCCCATTTACTTTCAAGCAGTTATAAAAAACAAAACTGATTTACAGCCACTTACCTACTTATCTATTCACGAAGCCTTTATTTTGGGGCACTTTTATTAACTACGCTATCCCACTATTTTCCATGCAAAAGGACCTATAGAGTAAGTTACTTTCCTCTATCTAAAGGCCTTATGCATGCCTACAATTATGTTTATATATATTTTTCCTTAATTGGAAAATTTCTAAATAAGATTAGACTCTTTAATCATCTTTTTGGTCAAAAAACAGAAAAATGAACATATCTTTTCGGATTCTGCTTCAGATCCAGCAACAACCTGGAAGCATTCAGCATCGTACTATCCAAATTATTATACAAACTCCTGTCATTCAACAATAAGCCCAATGTATTATCCTTCTGATTCAGCTTGTTTGTAGTTAGTTGCAGGTTCGCCAAAGTTGCATTGATCGAATTGACCGTGGTGGCCAAATCCAGCTCCTTCAATCCGGAACTCACTTCATTAAAATTACCGGTTATTACTTTCAGGTCAGAAACGATACCCGGAACATCTTTACTCAGCAAACTATTCAGTTGGCGGGTGGAAACCTCCAGGTTCCCTGTGGTCTTCGCAATATGATCCAGGGACTGAGATATTGCCGGATGATTGATCAAGGCCTGTAAGCCGCCCAATATCGAATCCAGCTTAGGCAAAAGCACTTCTACCCCCGGCAAGATCTTTTCCTGTACGGCCTGCATCATATCCTCCTCCATGCGCCCCTCGATTGTAGCACCTGGTTTCAAATAGTCTTGTACATATTTATTTAGATGAATATGAAGCTCTCCACCACTTAAAAGCGTCTTTATAATAGTTATATAACTCCCTGAAGTCAACCGCATCTCATCGTCAAGGCTGATCTCAACCGTTATTTTATCAGTATTCTCATAATCATAAACAATACTTCTCACCAACCCCACTTTAAAACCGTCAATGAAAACAGGACTAGAGACTGTTACATCTTTTACATTATGAAATGTGACAAAATAATGATTTACCGGTTTAAATAAATTTATACCTTTCAGATAATTAATCCCGAAATAAAGCAATGCCAGACTGACTATACTCACAAGTCCGATCTTTGCCTCTTTGGTCAATATACTTTTCATCCCTTTAAATTATATGTTTCTCTTTAATATTTCACCTTTTTGCCATCTTTAAAAGCTACGATAAACGCATCTTTAAAATCTTTAGCTACCTGCCTGCGCAACTTCCTGATCGAATCAAAATCAGTCGTTTCACCACAAGTATATTTATAGATTCCTTTTTCCACGAAGTAATCCACATTCTTATATCCTTTAAACACTTTTGCCCCCGAAGAAAGTTTTTTATCCGAGGTAAGAATTTGCACTTTATAGACAATTCTACCTGTTGTGACTGATTTTGTTCCCGCAGCGGTAGTTGTACTCTGCCTTTTTTGTGAAGAGACGGAAGACTTCTTCTTTCTATTTAGAATATCCTGTTCGCTACCGGGTGCTCCCCCTTCTTCTACTTGCTCATCTGCAAAATAAGAAGTTTCTACCGATGTCGTTACGCTTCCGGAAGAAGAATTTCCTCCCGATACTCCTCCTTGCTTTCGGTCATATTCTTTTTTATATCGAGTAAATGCATCGAACAAAGCATTTGCCAGTTTATTTTGTCCATCTGATGATTTCATAAAATGTTCCTCATCGCGATTCGAAATATATCCCAGTTCTACCAATACACTCGGCATACTCGTTTTCCTTAAAACCAAAAAGCCAGCCTGTCTTACCCCTCTGTCAGCCCGTTTAGCAGACACAAAACACTTTTGTATCTCCGAGGCAAAACCTATACTTTGTTCCATATGCTTATTTTGCATAAACTCAAAGATAATATAGGATTCAGAAGAATTCGGATCAAAGCCTTCATACTTTTGTTCATAGTTATCCTCCAGTAAAATAGCCGAATTCTCACGCATAGCCACCGCCAGATTTTCATCAGTACGAGCCAAACCCAACGTATATGTTTCCGTTCCCCGAGCTGTACTACCCTTTTTAACTGAATTTGTATGGATAGAAATAAAAAGATCCGCCTTATTCCGATTCGCGATATTTGCACGTTCATCCAACTCAATAAAGCGATCAGTCTTGCGGGTATAAATAACTTTTACATCATCGTGGCTCGCAGATATCTTATCTCCCAGTTTCAAAGCTACTGAAAGATTGATTTCTTTTTCATTGATAACCGTACCTCTCGCTCCCGGATCCTTTCCGCCATGACCAGCATCAATCACGACAGTAAACGTTTTCTCCCTCGCCTGAAGTACAGGCTGGGTCAAAAACAAGACCATCAGCAGATTAATACATAGAAAAGATATCCTAGCCATTTTACAGTATTTTTATGCAAATTCGGGGCAAATGTAGTATTTTTTTGCTGATTAAGCGAAGTCTTTTTCTATAAATAATTGGTCGTCTCTTGTTTACAACAAAGAGAATCCAATATTAGAAAACAAATTTAGCCCAATAACATGAAAGCAACAAATCAGTTTTATAAAAAGAAATGACGGAAAATAAAAAAGGGCAAATCCCGAAGGACTGCCCTTTTCACTTTATATCGTTTACTGAATTATTCAGAAACTACTTCGAAAGGAATTTCTACAGAAACTTCTTTGTGAAGTTTAAGGATTGCTTTGTAGTTACCTACTTCCTTAACAGCATCCTTAATATAGATGATCTTACGTTCTACTTCAAAACCGGCCTTTGCCAAAGCTTCAGCAACCTGAATATTTGTAACAGAACCGAAGATTGTACCTGTTGAACTGGTCTTTGCACCGATAGTCAATGCAACGCCTTCCAACTTAGCAGCCAATGCCTGAGCATCTTCTTTGATCTTAGCCAATTTGTGAGCACGCTGTCTCAGGTTTTCAGCTAATACTTTCTTAGCAGACTCAGAAGCGATTACTGCCTTACCCTGGGGGATTAGAAAGTTACGTCCGTAACCGTCTTTTACTGTTACGATATCGTCTTTGTAACCTAAGTTGATTACGTCTTCTTTCAAAATAACTTGCATATTCTGTCTCCTCTCTTTTTATTATTTCATTAAATCGGTTACGTAAGGAAGCAACGCCAAGTGACGAGCTCTTTTTACAGCCTGAGCGATACGACGCTGGAACTTCAAAGAAGTACCAGTGATACGACGCGGAAGAATTTTACCCTGTTCGTTCAGGAATTTCTTCAGGAATTCAGGATCTTTGTAATCGATATACTTGATACCGTTCTTTTTGAAACGGCAATATTTCTTTTTCTTAACGTCTACTGAAGGCGGAGTTAAATATCTGATTTCTGATTGAGTTGCTGCCATGATTAATTCTCCTTTACTGTTTCTTTAGATGATTTCAGATTTCTTCTCTTAGCGGCATATTCTGCTGCATATTTGTCCTGGCGGAAAGTCAGGAAGCGGATCACACGTTCGTCACGACGGAAGTTAACTTCCAGAGTAGCGATAGTTTCCGGATTTGCCTTGAATTCAACCAGCTGATAGAAGCCTGTTGTTTTCTTGTCGATAGGATAAGCTAATTTGCGCAATCCCCAATTTTCTTCGTTCACGATTTCAGCACCCTGTTCTTTCAAGATGTTCGTGAATTTTTCTACCGCTTCCTTCATCTGTGCGTCAGACAAAACGGGAGTTAAAATGAAAACGGTTTCATAATTGTTCATAAAACGCTGTTTTATATTGTTAGTACTTAAAAATTTGCGGGGCAAAGGTAAGGAGTTTTTTTTATTCTGCAAACTTTGTTTCAAAAAAACTACATTCATACTCAGGATTAAGCATTGTAGGAATCGGAGCTTCTACCTTTTGTTTCCATACCTGCAACCAATCGAACAATTCATCTCGCTTGTCTTTATTCTGCAAAGCCAGATTCTCCTTTTCAGACACGTCCGTCCGGACATTATACAGTTCAACATTCCCAGTCTCATAATTTTCAATTAGCTTCCAATCATCCACTCGGATCACAGAAACCGGTCGTGTGCGGAAACCATCATTACCAGTCTCAACCGTTTCTTTTTCATTCCCTTCTAAATAAGCAGGAAAATGCCAGAACAACGGCCTCCCCTTAAAACCTGTTTCATTCCCCGCCAATAACGAAAGAAGACTGACTCCATCCAACAGTAAATCAGACTGTCTTACTCCGGCTATTTCCAAAAATGTGGGAAACAAATCGAGCTGCATGACCGGTATATTACAAATTTCCCGTTTCTCATATTTACCTTTCTGATAAATAACCATCGGTATTCGAATTCCTCCTTCATAAAAAGAACCTTTTCCTGCTCTTAAAGGCCACTGACGTGATATTCCATATACTCCTCCATTATCTGAAGTAAATACAATAAAAGTATTTTCCTCTATTCCCAAAGCCTGTACCTCATCAAGTACTCTTCCGATATTCCAGTCCATATTCTCCACCATAGCGGCATAAACTGGATTATCGTGAGCCGATGTCGACGGCTTTTTTCTATATTTATCAATCAGGTCAGCTTTTGCTTGTAAAGGAGTATGCACTGCATACGTCGCATAATATAGAAAGAATGGTTTACTCTTATCTACTTTCCGAAGATAATCAACAGCTTCCAAACCTAACCGATCCATCAAATATTCCCCTTCCGGACCATCTGTCAAATCTTCATTATAATAAGGAGAAAAGTAGCTTTTAGGATGTCCGGCATGATTTCCTGCAATATTAATATCAACACCATTTAGTAACGGATTTTCAGTTACATGCCATTTCCCTATATGGCAAGTCTGGTAACCGGAATCTTTTAATACTTCCGGAAAAAGCCGGATACCCGGTTCCAATGATGTCCGGTTCGGAATTGCAACCAATTTACGTTTACTGGCATCACCACGGTTAGGTTCCCCGACCGTATAAATACCATGCCGAGGTGTATACCTTCCGGTCAGTAAACAAGCACGACTGGGAGCACTGTTCGCTGCACCAGCATACGCTTCATTCATCCAGATACCTTTTTCACGAAGACGGTCGATATTTGGAGTTTCATAATATTGGCTTCCGTTATTACTCATATCTGTCCATCCCAAATCATCTATATTGATCAATATGATATTCGGACGATCGGATGCTACTGCGAGACTAGGAACCGCAGCTAAAGAACAGACCCAGAAGTACAAATAAGGGTGTAAAGTATTATTTATTCCCATAATATTAATTTGTATAATAGTTGACTCTTTACCAAACTGGCATTCTAAATCCCTCAACAACCGGTTCGGTATGTTGTGAACGGAATATGTTTAACGCCTTTTCTACCAAATCAGGATGTTCAGAAGAAACATCCTGCTGTTCGCGGGGATCTTTCGTCAAATTATATAATTCTATGTTCCGATTTCCTTTCTTTATATCACCAACAAAAGCTTTCCATTCTCCCATACGAACAGCCCGTTGACCTCCGGACTCCGGAAATTCCCAGTAAAGAAACTCATGCTTTTTCTGTTGTTCAGTTTTTCCGGTCATTTCCGGTAACATGCTAATGCCGTCCGTCGGCGGACAGTCGACACCGGCTATCTCACACATTGTCGGCATCATATCCCAAAATGCAGACAACAGATCAGAAGTTACCCCCGATTCTATATGTCCGGGCCATACAGCTATCATCGGCACACGGATTCCACCTTCCCGCAAATTAGCCTTACCCCAGCCTGCTTCACTTTTAAAAGGCTTGGCACTATCGAAATAAGGAGAGTCTGCTCCGCCATTAAAAGTCGGTCCATTATCACTGGTAAAGATAATTACTGTGTTTTCATATATACCCAACTCCTTCAACTGCCGGACCAGACCACCGATCTGTTCATCCCAATAGCTGATCATTGCTGCATACGTCGCATGTGGGTAACGGCATGGATAATAACCAGCCTCTCCCAAATACGGTTTCTCATCTCCCCATTTGTCCACATAATACTTTACCCAACGTTCCGGAGCCTGCAAAGGAACATGCGGAACCGGCGTTGTCCAAAACAATGCGAAAGGTTCACTTGCCGAATGTTCCACAAAGTTCAGTAACTCATGATACATCAGATCCGGAGTATACTCCGACTGCGTAAACTTACGATAATTCTCTTCATTCAATACATCTGCTCCTTCATCCAGTTTAGTACCAGGAACTACTAACTCGTTATCTATATATTCCCTGGATTCATTCCGATACAAGAACGGAGGATAATACGTATGCGCCATCCGCTGACAGTTATACCCATAAAAGAAATCGAATCCCATTTTATTGGGTGTACTTTCCGACCCGGGCCAGCCTAGCCCCCATTTGCCGATGCAAGCAGTGGCATAACCAGCTTCCTTCAACTTGCGGGGGATCATGATTGTGTTTGCAGGAACAGGCCGTTGGCCTTCTAAAGTCGAATCTGCGACCATCGCTCTATAATTCCAGACATCTCCGCGTGAAGCGACCGGATCATTGCCGCGAATATAAGCATGACCGGAATGGAGTCCTGTAAACAGGGAACAACGCGATGGTCCTGATACAGCCTGTCCGCTATAATGGTTCGTAAAACGCATGCCTTCAGCAGCCAGTTGGTCGATATTCGGAGTTTCTATTTTTTCCTGTCCAAAACACCCCAACTCTGCATATCCCAGATCATCGGCAAGAATATAAATAATATTGGGTTTAGTTTGTTCACTTTCCTTTAGGTCAAGAGTATTACATAACACACCGGAAGGAACTAAACCGGCAATAGCCGTATAGTATAATATGTTTTTTTTCATGGTAATAATTTTTACAGGCAGATATGATTTAGTACATATCTGCCTGAATTTTATGGTGCATAACTAAAACCTCAGCTTATATCTTAATTTTTCCATGCTTCCTGAAATCCTTTTTGCTTTTCTTGCTCAAGTATCTTTTTGAAAGCCGAGACTTTTTCAGGATACTGAGACGAAAGGTTGTTCTTTTCACCAATATCCTCACGAAGATTATAAAGCTGATCTTCTTTTGAATTGCCAAGTTCCGTATTTGTCAGCTTATTATATGCAGGCCCATTGTTCGGGGTAATGTATTTCCATTCGCCGTCACTGATAGATAATGAACCGGAAGATTCGATTACATATTCACGTCCCTTCTGGCTTTTGCCGGTCAATACCGTCAGGTAGTCATGGCTATCCGATCCAGCTTCCGCACTCATCTCCTGACCTGTCAGCTTTTCCATCGATGCGAACATATCTATATGGGAAAATAGGGCATCGGACACACCCGGTTTTACTTGTTCGGGCCAGCAAACAATAAATGGAACGCGTGTTCCTGCTTCAAAGTTACTATATTTACCACCGCGAAAATCTCCCCACGGACGATGATCCCCCAAAAGTTCCACAGCACGATCCGCATATCCGTCATCGACAACAGGACCATTATCGCTCGTTAGTACAATCATCGTGTTTTCATAAATACCGGCAGCTTCAAGTGCTTTTATAATTTCACCGACAGTCCAGTCGAATTGCAGAATTGCATCCCCCCGATACCCCATGCCGCTTTTATCACGAAAACGTTCATGCGGATAACGCGGAACATGGACATCATTCGTTCCGACATACAGGAAGAAAGGAGCATCCTTATGCAGGTCGATAAACCGGACAGCCTTAGTCGCAATCGAATCGGCAATATTTTCATCTTCCCAAAGAGCCGTACCGCCTCCCTTCATATAACCTATACGAGAGATACCGTTCACTATCGCCATGTCATGCCCATGGTTAAGAGAAGGTTTCAACTTGGTTAAAAGCTCCGGATGATCTTTACCTAAAGGTTCTCCGGGGAAAGGTTCTTTATAACTGACAGATATAGGAGCCGACGGATCATAATTAGCGACTTTCTGGTTTTCCATCCACACACAGGGGACACGGTCGCCTGTTGCAGCCATCAAATAAGAATAATCAAAGCCCAGATCACCCGGTCCGGGTGTCACCGTGCCGTTCCAGTCCTGCGTACCGGCTTCTGCTCCCATCCCTAAATGCCATTTACCGATCGCACCGGTAGTATAACCGGCAGACTTGAATATATCGGCAACTGTCGTTTGTTCCGGACGAATGACCATGCCCGCATCTCCTGTCGCAATCCCGGTATCGTTGCGACGCCAGCTATAAAGGCCTGTAAACAAAGAATAACGGGAAGGAGTACTGGTCGATGCGACCGCATGTGCATCTGTAAAACGTAACCCATCAGAAGCCAACCGGTCTACATTCGGTGTACTGATACGATGGGCACCATAGCAACTCATATCACCATATCCTAAATCGTCAGCCACAATAAAGATCACATTGGGTTGTGTTTTCGCCTGCTTACTTTCACCGGATTTGGAAGCTGAACCACCACAGCCTGCAAGAGAGACCAAGCTTAATCCGTATATTAACTCCAATTTAATATTCATACTATCTCTATTTTTTTATTCGTATTTCTTTTCTTTATAATCAAAAGGCCGTCCCACTCTCATGAGACAGCCTTTGATTCCTATCATCATCCAAAATCAGTCTTCAAAGGTGTCAACGTAAATTCGGATTAATATTCTTTTCAGCCAATGGGATCGGCCAGATATCCTGTCCTTTCTGGAAACTACGTGTGTTTACATACCAACGGTTATACGGATCCGGTTGCCCGTCTTTCATCTTCATCAAGCTTTGATCCGACACATAAAACGGCGAACCGTAAATATCAGCATTCAACTTCTCTTCAGCAATACCCCAACGGAACAAATCCCACAATCTCCATCCTTCGAAAGCCAGCTCAACCATTCTTTCTTTCTGAATCAGTTTAAACAGCTTATCCGGATTCGTTTCTGTCAATGCCGGCATACCTACACTCTGACGTCCCCGAACTGCATTGATCGTCTGATCCAACAACTGCTGCGTGATCGCTTCACCACCACGAACTTTGGCTTCAAGATACATTAACAAGACATCGGCATAACGCGCCAACGGAACATTCACACCATAAGAGTTTACATTTCCACTCCAGGACTCGTCCAGATATTTACGTAAAAGATATCCCGTTTGCGTTGTCTGTCCCGGTCCGATTTTATCAGCAGTCGTGCTCTCCGGATTACAATGATACACAGTACCTCTAAAAGTAGCACCTTCATAATAAAGCGTATAATCCAGACGAGGATCACGATTCGCTCCGAAATTAGCCTTGTTGAAACGTGCATCCTCGTAGCTGAAAGGCGTTCCATCCAGAAAATCGTATGCTTCAAACAAATGGTTCGAGATATTTATCAAACACCAACCACCGTCTTTGATCGGATAAGCATGCTGCGGCAAACCCGTTCCGGCAAGATCGTCGACAAACTGAGTCGCGAAAATATGTTCGCTGCTACCTTCTCCGGACTGATAGAACAAAGTTTGATAATTCGAATCCAGCGCATTATCACCCCAGGAGATAATCTGTTCGCAAGCAGCCGCAGCATTCGTAAAATCTTCCATCACCAGATAGGTACGTGCAAGATAAACCAATGCGGCCTGAGCCGTAGCTCGTCCCTGCTCCGCAGAAGGTAAATCTTTATGACGGGGCAGTATTTCAGAAACAGCTTTCAGCTCATCTGCTGCATATTTCAATACCTCAGCCCGAGTAGATTTCGTCACGCTATTCGCTTCCTCCAGGGTCATTGTTTTAGTTACAAGAGGAACATCACGATAAAAAGAAGCCAGATAAAAATACTGAACCGCACGGATAAAACGAGCTTCAGCTTTCATTCGTTCCATCTCTGCACTCTCATTGGCTAATGCATCCAAACCATCGATAAAACGACAACAAGCGCTTATTCGCTTATAAGGTTTCTGATAAAGATTGGTTATCCACTGATTGGTTTCCGTAATTGTTCCGGCAGTCAACTGTCCTATCGCATTATTAAAACCGCGACGATCATAACCTATATCGGATATACCATCCAAAAGAATCGTTGCGCTATATGCCCACCAGTCAGAGACATTGTAATCGACTCCCAAAGTAATACCTCCGCGATATAAACCATTCAAAGCTAATTTTACATTCGCCTCATCATGGTAAAAAGTCTCTTCACTAAAACTAGTCAACGGATAGCGATCCATGTCACAACCACCCAGCAATAACAGAG
The DNA here is from genome assembly GCF_029581355.1 of Parabacteroides chongii. Lineage (NCBI taxonomy): Bacteria > Pseudomonadati > Bacteroidota > Bacteroidia > Bacteroidales > Tannerellaceae > Parabacteroides > Parabacteroides chongii. The sequence goes on from NZ_CP120849.1 coordinate 260,704, forward strand.
AAACTGCCGTCAGACCAATCGTTCTTATTATTTTATTTGATTTAATCATTGTATACATACTCATAACCTCCATTAAAATTTAAGATTCACGCCAAATGTAAAATTACGCAAGACAGGATAGAATTGTCCACCACTATAGGCATCGTCTTTAGCCGAGTTAATTTCAGGATCCCAGCCATCCGGATAACTATGGAATGTAAATGGGTTTTCTGCAGCCGCATAAATGCGTAAACTTGAAATCACCGAATTTTGCAACAACTTCTTCGGGAGCGTATATCCCAACTGTATATTTTTGACACGCAGATAAGAAGCATTACGAACCCAATAGTCGGATGTCTGTGTATTATGTCCGCCTGCAGTTCCGATATTTTCCAGACGCGGATACTTCGCATAACGATTCGGATTTTCCGGATCGAAAGCTTCTTCCATCTGCCATTTCTGTACATTACCTTCAGAGAAGAATGCCCAGGCAGAATAATTATTCAACATACCTTTCACACCGGCAACGCCCTGTAAGAAAAGATTCAGGTCAAAACCCTTATAAGCAGCATTCAATGAAACACCAAATGTATATTTCGGGATTCTGGAACCCAGATAAACACGGTCATAGGTAGCATCCACTTTTCCATCAGGAACACCGTCCGGACCGGAAATATCTTTGTAACGGATATCACCCGGCTTCGTATTTGCCTGGTTTCTACCGAAAGCAGACTGGTCCGTATGGGCAAACCATGCATCGATATCAGCCTGGTCCGTGAATACGCCATCAGTCAGATAACCGTAATACATTTGCATCGGATAGCCTACGAACAGATTAGAACCGTTACCAACCATACCATTCGGCTGGTCCACATTACCCACTCCCAGTGATTTCACTTCGTTATTGATAATACTGAAATTAGCATTTACGCCGTAACTGAACTCGCCGATCGTATTCCTGTGTCCTACTTCAAACTCCCAACCATGATTGAGCGCTTCACCGGTATTGACTTCGCTCATATTAAGTCCGAAAATGGAAGAAGCACTGGCATTCGGCTTAAACAAAATATCGTATGTATAACGATGGAAATAAGAGATATTGGCACTCAGCAAGCCATTCCACAAAATAGACTCGAAACCGGCATCGACCGTACGTGTTGTTTCCCATTTCAGTTTAGGATCCGTATAGTTGACCAATTGTGCCCCTTGCTGTATAACACCTCCAAGCGGATAGTTATATTCATTACCCAGCACATACACAGAATGGTAAGCATAATTACCTATATTATTATTACCCAGGATACCGACAGAAGCTTTCAACTTCAGGTTGCTAATGAACGATAGTTTTTCATTTTCCTTCATGAAGTTTTCTTCCGAAATACGCCAGCCAATAGCCCCCGAAGGGAAAAATGCATAACGGGAATCCGACGGAAAACGCGAAGAACCGTCATAACGCATGGTTACTTCTGCCAGATAACGTTCCGCATAGTTATATTGAGCACGTCCGAAAACAGACTGGATCACCCAATCTTTACCACCGCCGGTATTCGTCTGTACATCCGGCGAACCAACCGTCAGATACGGATAGTTGTTATTCGGGAAGTTCTGACGTCCTGCTTCCAGGTCACGTTCTCTTTCGTCTTCCCAGGAATAACCGACCAATACATCCAGGTTATGCAGTTCATTAAAAGTCTTCACATAATTAGCTGTCGCCTGGAATGACTTATATTCCGTATTGGTGTTCTTCTCCTTCAATTTAGACGGGCCTAACGTATTGATCGTCCCATCGATATTCACCGGAAGAGTTGCTTTATAATCTTTCTCCTGTGCATTCGTAAAATTATATGCACCGGTAGCAGTCAACTTCAACCCTTTTATCGGTTCATAATCCAAACTGACAGTAGCGTTAAAGCGTTTAACGGGTTTTTCCGAAAAAGATTCGGAAGCCAGCCAGGCTTTCGGAGTACCAAAGTTTTTAACACCCGGCCCCCAGGTCCCGTCGCTAAGCATGGAGGGACGATATCCAGGAAAACGTAATCCCTGCTGGATCAGCAACAACATTCCGTCGCCATCGATTGCACCTGCCGTACCCGGCTCTTTGGTCGTTGCATGATCACCACGCATGCGGACCGTCATTTTCAGATTATCAGTCAAATTGGATGTCAGGTTTACACGAGCCGTATATCGGGAATAGTTATTCCCCGGAACAATACCATCCTGACTCAAATAGCCGAATGAGGTAAAATACTGGCTGCGATCGTTACCGCCCGTAACAGATATATCATGACCGGTTTGAATACCGTTTCCGGAGAAAATATCATCGACAAACTTCTCATTAGCCCAACGGTCCGGCTGGCTACCGTCACGCATGGCCTGGATTTCTGCATCGGTAAAGCGGGTAATACCTTCAGCCTGATTCAACAAGCGGGCATAATCCCATGAATCTACATATTGAGGCAGTTCCGTTGCCCGGTTAAAACCGACATAACCATTGTAGGAGATCGCAACTTTCTGTTCTCTACCCAGCTTAGTCGTCACCAACACAACGCCATTCGCCGCACGTGCTCCATAGATCGCAGCCGTAGAAGCATCTTTCAGGACAGAAACCGATTCAATATCATTCGGATTGATGTCTGTCATATTACCGGGAATACCATCGATCAATACCAATGCATCCGGTGTCGCACCAAAAGAACCGACACCACGTACACGAATCGTACCTGTATTATCGCCCGGACGTCCTCCCGGCTGAGTAATCGTTACACCCGGCATCTGACCGGTCAATGCGGAAACGACAGAAGAAGTCGCACGATTCTCCAGCTTTTCAGCACCTACCATCGCAATAGAACCGATCACATTCACCTTTTTCTGTGTACCGTATCCAACAACTACGACTTCATCCAATGCTTGGGAATCTTCTTTCAGAACAACGGCCAATGCAGATTCATTGCCTACTTTCATTTCCTGCTCTACATAACCTATATAAGTAATGGATAAAACAGCTCCGGCCGGAACTTCAAGGCTAAACTTTCCGTCCAGATCCGTTACCGTTCCGTTCGTTGTTCCCTTTACAACTACATTCGCCCCGATCACAGGATATCCGGTCTGGTCGACAACAGTTCCGGTGATCTTACGATCCTGTTGGGTTGCTTGCGCGGAAGCATCCTCATCTCTTTTGGATAAAACGATATTCACGCCCTCCAACTTAAAGGTCAACCCTGTATTTTTCAAAATAGTTTCTAAGACTTCACGGACAGAAACATCCGACACATTCACTGATACATTCTGTTTCAAATCGATGTTTCGATTTGAAATAAACAGATAGTCTGTTTGACTTTCGATAGCTTCAAGAACTTCGCTCAAATGAGCCTGTTGCTTGTTCAAACTGACTTTTGCATTTTGGGAGTTTGCCGGATTAGCAAACGCAAAAGCTGAACATAATAACAAAAAACCTGTCGTTAACTTCATAACTCTACCCGTTTGTTTTCCTCCCGAATCTTTTTCTTCCAAAGACCCAGATAAAAAAAGTTTTTTCATACCTTTGTTTACGATTTTAAATTAGTAAGTATATTTATAAATGTACTGCTTGACCGGTGGTTGTTGGCGCAACTGCCGGTCCTTTTTTTCAGCGTGTTTTTTCATGTTCTTTTCCTCATAGGCAATTCCTTTTTTTATTAGTTAATATATATAATGTTAGTTTCTTCATCACGCTTATAGGTGAATGGGAAATCGTTCTGCAACACACGTAAGGCATGGTCCACTCCATCCGAAATACGCAGCTTCCCATTATATCCGAGATCACCGACTTTCTGGTTATTTACCACAATCCTGACATCGTAAAATTTCTCAAACAATTCCATAACAGCATCAAACGATTTATTCTCAATATAAATCAGACCGTCTTTCCAACGGCAACTATTCCCGTCGGTTGTAGAAGAGACTTCCAGGCGGCCTCCCACCAACTGAGCCGTTTGTCCGGGCGAGAGAAAAACGGTTTCGGGATCTGTCGAATTATATAGTTTCACTTTTCCGTTGTAAAGCATTGTCCTGAATGCCGGCTTATCGGCATAGGCTTCTACATTGAAAGTCGTACCCAACACCTCTACATTATATTTATCTGTTTTTACAATGAAAGGTTTCTTGTCTTTCACCACCTCAAAATAAGCTTCCCCATCCAATATGATTTCTCTGTTTTTAGAAGAGAATGCGATGGGATAACGCAAAGTCGTATTGGCATTCAACCAAACACTCGTACCATCCGGCAATATTATGTTTGTCCGGTTACCGACAGGAACATGCACTGTCTGGACTGCATGCAGCAGTTGTTCGTTCCGATAAGTGTCATAAGTATAGAAACCTCCCAGCAAAAACAACACCGATGCAACAATCCCCACATAACGGATGACCCGCGGAGAAAGATGAAAATACTTTTTACGGGTCAATGCCTGTTCGTCTACCAACAAAGAAGCATCGAACCGAATCCTTTCGCTGATAAAAACCTGACGATTGGCTTCATCGCTTTCCAGCCATTGTCGTATATCTTCTTTTTCAGCCTCCGGGCTTTGTCCTAAAAAGTAACGTGTCAATATATGTCGATCCATTTGCATCTATATTCTTTTGTGTGTACAATAATAGAGCAACCGACCAGGCAAAAATCCCAAACGACAATGGAACTTTTTTCAAAAAAAATTCAATTAAAGAATAAAAGGAGAAAGGGGACGTAGTCTTTCAGGCGATGTTTAAGATGGTCATTCGCCTTATTTATATGGTAATCGATCTTCTGCTGGGAGACACCCAACAGTTGGGCAATTTCTTTCCTGGATTTATTTTTCAGCCTGTTTAACAAGAAGATCTCCCTGGTTTGTTCGGGTAACTCAGCCAGGGAGTCTTCTACTATTTTGAGAATATCTTTTGTGAAAATAGTTGCATAGCTTTCACTCTCCAACGTTTGGATACGCATATCGATCTCCCAGTCGTACAGATTAGCATAATTTTTACTATACTCCCATTCTACCTGCACATGCTTCAGATAATTAAGGCATTTATTCTTTACCGACTGAAGTATATAACCTAACACATCCATGTCTGCCGCCAGCTTATGCCGATTTTCCCAATAATAAAGCAATGCATCATGGGTCATGTCTTCAGCTGTCGGTTCATCATTCACATAATAATAGGCATACCGTACAAAACGCTGATGATACGTATTGTAAAACGTTGCAAAGTTCATTTCAGAATTGACTTCCAAAGGATTTATTATGTCTCTATAGGTACTCAAAGATGTATTAGTTTTCTCACTATGCAAAAATAACAATTTTTATGACAATTACTACTAAACCGATCAAAGTTGTTAGAAGACATCAGAGAAGAACGGTTTCAGCGGATTACCCTTTGCATCCTCCGGATAAAGTGCCCCTTCAGCTTCAAGCTGAGCACTCATGGCTTGCACCATAGCCTTCACACGACTTTTGTCACGAAGCGAGAGATCGAGCGTTTCGCCCGGGTCCTTCTTCAGGTTATATAAACGGTAACGGGGCTCGGCGGGCCTTTCCGGATTATAATAATAAATCAGTTTCCAATCGCCATCAATGTAGGTAGTGAAATAACTTCCGCGATGTTCGTGGGGAAAATGCATCAATACCTTTTCCGAACGGATATTGTTCTTTTTTCCTTCCAGCTGAACGCGCAAGTCCACACCGTCAACCGCATGTCCTTGGGGATTATCAGCTCCGGCAAGGGACAAAACTGTCGGATAGATATCCATCACCGTACCCAGCTGGCGCTGAATGCCGCCTATTTCAATCGGTAGTTTCTTTTGATTCGAATTTTGAAAATCCGGCTTTCCCCAGCAAGCAATGAACGGAACACGGACACCGCCCTCATACTCCGTGCCTTTCTTTCCCCGCAACGGAGCAGAAGAGGTATAGCCTTTATCGTCTCCGAGAGGAGCATCGGAACCGTTGTCTCCCAGGAACAGAATCAATGTATTTTCTGCTATTCCCAGTTCTTCCAGGTGATCCATAATATCGCCCAACGATTTATCCATGCCTTCTATCAGCGTAGCGAAATCGGCTGCCACCTTCGGTTTTCCCGTATACCGGTAATGTTCGGCAAAACGCTTATCGGGTTCAAACGGACCATGTACTGCGTAATGAGACATATACAGGAAGAAAGGTTTCTTCTCGCCTACCGCTTCATTGATCTGTTTGTTAGCTTCCAAAGTCAATGCCTCACTCAAAAAGACATCCGTGCCATGATATTTCTCCAGTCCCGGCACGGCACGGCTTTTATTTCCTTTGATGTTTCCGTAACCGTTCTCTCCATAGTAACTTCCCGGTTGTCCGATTGAAGAGCCTGCGATATTCACGTCGAAGCCGATATTGCAGGGATTTTTCCCTTCACTGTCCTGACAGCCGAAATGAGCCTTGCCGACATGGATCGTCTTATATCCGGCATCATGCAGGACACGGGGTAAAGTAACATCACTTTTCGTCAGCCCTTTCCAATTCCAACCTTCCGGTCCGAACGGAGTTTTGTTGTTACTTTCCGAATTGATCCAGTTGGTCGTACCGTGCCGGGTCGAGTTTTGTCCGGTCATAATAGAGGCACGCGACGGCGAACTGACGCTTTGAGCATAGAAAGTCGAGAAACGAATACCCTGACGCGCCATTCGTTCCATGTTGGGTGTCTGATACCAGTCGTTCAACGGATGACGAACCGGATTACCCTCCGCATCCGTCAGGAAAGGCAGCGAAGTATCCATCAATCCCATATCATCGACCAGGAAAACAATGATGTTCGGACGCTCCTGAGCCATCATCGGCTGGGCGCCCAAAAGCAATAAAATTGATACACAAAGAGTTTTTTTCATACCATTTGATTTATATGTCTATTTTTGTAACCAGCGATTCAAATGATTTCCGGGAGCCGCCACGACGAACTTATAGAGCTTCGAAGAGGGCAAGGTTTGCAGATCGACCGTATATTTCGTCGCTCCGGCAGGAAGCTCGGCTACCTTTATCCACTCGTCTTTGCCGCCCTCCTTAAATTTGTTTCCGGCAGCGGCATAGACCGTAACAGGGACGTTTCCGGAATAAGACTTCCAAGATAGTTCCACCGTATTGTCATAAGGCATAGTCTGTAAATCGTAAATATCCGCCTTACCGATGAACGGCATGCCATCCTGTTCCCAAAGGACAGCCTGCGGGACTTCGAAGCCTAGGTAACGACAAATGGAAGGGGCAATATCCGTGATAGCCAATCCGCCTGCCGTGAAATGGCTGTTTACCGGAACATTCGTCGAAATCCAGGTAGTACGTTCGCGCCAGGACTGCCCGCCATGTCCGTGACCGTTCTCGCCACGGCCGTGATCGGTCGTTACGACGATCATCCATTCTTCGTCGAAATTGGCTTCGCGATACTTGACGGCTTCCCAAATACGGGCAACCTGGTCGTCCGCCTTCCGCACATATTCATCGAAGAAAGCGCCGTTGCCGGCAATATGTCCCGCATCGTCGGTGTACCACAAATACACCCAGCTCAGATCGGGTGCATCCTTACGGATTCCTTCCGCGGCATCTTTCGAGATTTGTTCGTCGATGTCGAAGATATGCAAATCCTTCTCTTTCTTCGGGAAACGGATCGTATCCAGGTCGTAGCCGTCTTTCACATAATCTATTTTCAGATGGTTTGTTTCCTTCTTTCCCTCTCCGATCAGGACTGTACGATTGTCCGTCCAGCTGGAATAGATGGCTGTTTTATAGTCTTTCGGCTGTTCTTTGGCAATCCGGAAGATAGTCCAGTAATTATAGTTGGGCTGCAGGTCGGAGTTACCGCCTACATTATGTTTGTTAAACCAGGTAGCTGTCAGCAAATTGGTATAGCCGATAGCAGAAATCGTTGCCGTTTGGGAATATTGTCCTATCTCACCGCCCGTATAAGCTCTCGCATACGCTCCCCTGGAAGCGATATCGAATATGGCGGGCGTGTGAAGCCGCTCGATTTGGTCGGCAGGAACCCCGTCAATGATTATATACACGGCTTTCTTAGTTTTTGCAAACAAACTGGTGCAACACAGGCATACCAGCAACAAATAATAAATACGTCTCATAACTATCTTCCCTTAATGTTTACTAATGAAGTCCTAAAAGTACACATTTCTTTTGTTTAATGAAATAAAGAGCAGGACTTATCAAACTAACCGGCAGGATACGACTATTTAATTCGCTTATCGTATACTTTTACTGTTTTTCTTCCCTATTCCTTTGCTTTTGAGCTAGCTCAAAATTAATTTTTGGCTAGCATAAATTTAATTTCGAGCATGCTAAAAATTAAATTCAAGCATGCCAAAACGAATAAAAATACGGGAGGAAAGAACTACTTAGTCGTATCTAAAAGATTAAAATATCAGCATCTACGTTCTAATTGTTTACCTACCTTTGTGTCCGGAACAATGACATACCGATCACGGTTATAAAAGGAAAACGATTATGAGACGCAAACTGTTTTTTACGACCTTACTTATTTCGTTGGCTATCAGCATTTATGCACAATACGTCCCCGATGTACTGGGAGACGGATACCTGCGGCGTACGTTTCAGATGCCCGACGATTATGAAGGGAAAGTGGTCTGCACATTGGTAAAAAAGCCCCGGCTGACGGATGTGAAACAGGCAGTATTATATATCCACGGTTATAACGACTATTTCTTCCAAAAGCAGTTGGGAGACAGCGTGAATGCGCATGGTTACAACTTTTACGCGATGGATCTGAGGAAATACGGGCGCTCGATCCTACCGAACCAAAATCCTTTTTTCTGCAAAAGCCTTACGGAATATTTTGCCGATATCGATACGGCGCTGGCAACCATACGGTCGGAAGGGAACGACAAGATACTGCTGATGGCGCATTCAACGGGCGGATTGATCACCCCGCTCTATCTGGATAGTAAAAAAGGAAACCTCCCGGTAGACGGACTGATACTGAACAGTCCTTTCCTGGACTGGAACTTCGGTTGGTTTATGGAGAAGGTGGCTATTCCGGCCGTCGCGTTCGTCGGGAGACTGTTCCCGAACCTGACCGTGCAGGGCTACGGCATCGCCTCTTATGCACACAGCCTGCTGAAGCAATTCAAAGGGGAATGGGAATATGATACAAACTGGAAAATGATCAACGGACACCCTAAAAAGGCGGGGTGGATAAAAGCGATCCAGGAAGGACAGCAGAAAGTCCGGAAAGGGCTGAAGCTGGATTGCCCGATCCTTGTGATGTCATCCAACCGTTCTTATCCGGAGACAGAGGAGTGGCACAACGAATACCTGTCGTCCGATATCGTGCTCAATGTGCATGATATTCAGAAGTATGCGCCTAAACTGGGAGACTATGTCACACGCGACACGATCGTGGGCGGCATACACGATCTGATCCTCTCGGAAAAGCCTTCCCGTGATCATACTTACCAAACGGTATTCAGCTGGATGACGGAAAAGAACTTCTGATTATTTTCTTCGCAAAGCGGAAATGTGCTGCTTGCTCAGATTGTTCATATCTTCCAGGATATAACGGTTGACATAGCTAAAGCTGAAACGGAAGAAATAATCGCGCAACGTTCCGGTATTGGCAGGAGAAGCCAGGCTGTGGAGGTGGTTCAAAGCGATGAAAGTATAGCCCTCACGAGGGATACGGTTGTAAAATTCGATCTTGGTGCGGTCCAGGGCAATGATATCTCCGTCACTTTCCGCGAAACCGTTCATGGCTTCCTCCCAGGTTATCTGCGTATGGTCTTTATAAACGGCCCAGCGGTATACGTCCTTGCCGTTCACCTTTTCCGGCAAGGTGTTCGAATGGTGGACCAGGATATAGTCGTTCCGCATGTCATTGTCGCTATGAATCCAAATATCCAGCACTTTATACTGGGCGGAGTTATCGAACTTGATATATCCGTTCTTGCATATCTGCGGGGAAAAGATATTCCGCTCCACATCCGTAAAGTAAATCAGATTGCTGCCGAAAAAGTCTTTTCGGGATACAAATTCGGAGAAGAGCTTGTTGATCTTCGTCTGGTCGGAGCAATGGACAAACTCAGGCAGTTCCTTAGGAAAGTTCTTCCTGCATATCAGGCTGAACTCTTTCAGCAGCTCGTTCGGATCGCGCTCTTTCTGAATCTCGACGAAAGACAAGATCTCATCTACCGAACGGAAGCGCCGGCTGCTATCTTCGGTCAGACAGCGTTCCACAATCTCATCATACATCTTCAAAGACGGAAATACCTTGCTTACGGCTGCGTCATTACCGGTATTGCCAAAGGCATACCATTGCAGCACCTCTCCTATCGCGGTAATGTCGGAACAGCCGGAATCACTGCTTTCAACAATAGAGACATCGGTCAATACAAACTCATGATGATCGTCCACCAGGATATTGCGCGGTCTGATCGCCCCGTGGCAGATTCCCATACTATGTAGGAAATGCACAGTATTGGTCAGAAAGCGGAACAGCTTGAGAAAGGTATCCACCGAAAGAATATTCCTGTATTCTTCCAGCGAACATTTATACAACTTCATGACCAGGACGGGAATCTCCTCTCCGTGTATGGTCACAATATCAAAGTCGGCATACTGTACAATGTTATTTCTTGTTTCCAGAAGAGAGAGTGTCAGATATCGAGCTTTAAGCTTATTTAACCATATAACCTTTCCCTCATCATCTCCTTTGAATAAAAAGAATTTCAAGGCAACGTCGTTTCCATTCATTCGGGCTTTGAAGACTATGCCCGTTTCCCCCTTTCCCAAAGGCAGGGAATCTAACTGGCATTCTCCCAAAGATAATGAAATTCTATACTTTTCAAGTTCCAGAAATTCAAAAAATAGTTGCTTATCATCCATATTAAACGTTGTAAATCAAGCTGTGACAACAAAGATACAATTATATTTGTATTTTTATAATGCTTAAGCTTCTTTTTTAAATGCGCCTGTAGCAGCATTATAATTATCATTACCTTTGTTGCGGACAAAATTTAATTAGAATGAAAGCCTTACATAGCATATTAGCCGGAATAATTTTGCTCAGCATTTCAGCGCATGGTTATTCCCAAATCAACAAGACGCAAGATTCCACCATTTATAAAGTAGAGCTGTTCGGTTCTGCCGCCACCAGTTCAAACACGCCGTTCTGGATGGTTAGCAACCGGTACGGAGTTGTCCCTTTGGATGCAGGGAACGGTTTTTTAGATGCCGGAGTGTTCCACAATCAGCATTTTGGGAATAAGTTCCGCTGGGGTGCCGGACTGGACGTTATTGCTGCCGTCCCGCGCCATCGCAATGTGTTTATTCAGCAGGCTTATGCGGAAATCGGATACCGGAGTTTACTGCTTAGCGTCGGTAGCAAAGAACGCTATAATTCGTTATGGGACCGTAATCTGAGCTCTGGCGATATGGTACAATCTCCCAATGCGCGCCCTATTCCGGAAGTCAACCTGAGCATGCCGGAGTTTACCGTTGTCCCCTGGACAAAGGGTTTGCTGCAGGTCAGAGGGGATTTTGCCATGGGCAGATCGTTCGATACCGATTATCTGGAGGATTTTGCCAATGTAAAACAAACGTATGTAAAGAATGTATTATGGCATCATAAATCCTTTTTCCTCCGCATCAAGGATACAAGAAATGATTTCCCGTTGTCTTTCACGATGGGTGCACAACACTTCGCCCAGTGGGGAGGGACATCGACCAATCCCAAGATAGGTAAACAGCCTCAGTCTTTTAAAGACATGATACGTGTCATTTTCGGACAAAAAGGAGGAGAGGACGCCACTCTGTCGGATCAGATCAATGTATTGGGAAGCCATTACGGTTCCTTCGATTTCAAATTAAGTTACACTACAAAAGATTGGGGAGGACATTTTTACTACCAACATTACTTCAATGACAAATCAGGCATAGAGTTTGCCAACAAAAGCGACGGGCTATGGGGGATACAAATAGATCTGCCGGCTACTCCGTGGTTGAGCAAAATAGTCGGTGAATATCTGGTTACGATGAACCAAAGTGGTCCTATGCATTTTATCGATTTTGACCACGACAAATGGGAAGGCGGACGCGGAGGCGGAAACGATGATTATTATAACAATGGGGAATATCTGACAGGTTTCTCCTATTTCAACCGGGGAATAGGTTCACCGTTGATCCCTGCGCCTGAATATAACGAAGATGGTATTCTCGGTTTCAAGAACAACCGGGTTAAAAGCTGGCATATAGGAGCTGAAGGTTCTATTAATGCGCTTCTCTCCTACCGTGTATTGTTCACGGCGATGAACGGCTGGGGCACCTCCTACTTACCGTTCTTGAACAAAAAGTACGGCACTTCCACTCTGATAGATATCAACTACACGCATCCGCAGTTAAAAGGCTGGTTGTTCACCGGCTCTGTCGCTGCCGATTCCGGAACGATGATAGGGAAAGGTGTCGGTTTCAGTTTGGGCGTGACTAAAACCGGCCTGCTGAAAGCCTGGAAGTAATTTCATTTATACTTATCCCATAAAGCGGAAGCAATAATCTCCTGCGTATGATCCGCAAACTGCTGCATGCTTTTATGGGATGAATCCATATCGTTTGTCGAAATAGCCGGATGGATCACCATTTCCATCTTATGACGGTGTACATTCAGTGAACCGATCGGCAGGACATCGAAAGGTCCGTTCAGCGTGATCGGCAGGATAGGCAAATGCTGGTCGAACGCCATTTGATAGGCCCCTTTCTTAAACCGGATCATTTTGCCGGTATACGTACGCGATCCTTCCGGAAATACGACCACCGAAGCACCGTTCTTCAGACAACGTTCGGCTTCCTGTACACTACGGATAGCGGCTTTAGGGGTTGAGTTATCCACAAAAATAAACCCGGCAGCCCGGCAGGCAGCCCCGACAAAAGGAATCTTTCCAATGCCTGCTTTCATAACCCATTTAATGGGAACTCCCAGAAAGCCATAAATCAGAAAAATATCAAATGCTCCCTGATGGTTCGCCACAAATACATACGATTGCTTACGGTCTATATTCTCCCGTCCCTTTACTTTCACCGGACAAAGTGCCAGATAACATGTCAGTCGCGACCAAATCATCCCCGGGTAATAAGCGAAAATCTTTTCTCCTCCCAATAGACAACCAATAATAACGGTTAAGGCTGTAACGATAGTAAGCACCACAAAGACAGGTACGAAAAACAGCCATAAATAAACCAAGTAAAGTATTCGTAGCATATATAACTGTATTGATACTACAAATATAGGAGCTAAATTCGATGGTTTCATTATTTTTATTCTAAAATATTTTTGCAATCGGGTTATTATTACTTTATTTGCGGTAGAAAAGAAAATAATTATAAAAACATCTATAACCATGAACGAATTAGTTAAAAATCTTGGGGTAATCGTGCTCTTAATCGGTGTAATCATTCTTGCTGTACCGGCTATTACCGGAGGTGTAACTAACACTATCCTTATTGCAGGTTTGGCTATTATCATCATTGGTTACATCGGTCACATTGTTATCAACAAGAAAGTGCAGTAACACACAAGCTCAAAAATTAAAAAAGGGATCGTTTCTATTATCAAGAAACGATCCCTTTTCTTTTGGGAAGAGACTATAAATCAAGCTTCTCCCTGAACACCACCCATCGGCGGCATAAAATCTTCGAAGTTAGCAGTCTTATTATTGCCACCTTTCAACTGTTCTTCATATTTTGCCAGGTTATCCTGCAAAGCAAAAAACAATCGTTTAGCATTATCCGGAGTCAGGATGACACGGCTTTTCACCTGTGCTTTCGGAGCGCCCGGAACCACGCGGATAAAGTCGAGTATAAACTCAGATGTTGAATGTGAGATAATTGCCAGATTAGCATAAGTACCTTGTGCCATCTCTTCAGACAGTTCTACCTGTATCTCGTTAGACGTTTTTTTATCGTTCTCCATTTTCTTTATGTTTTAAGTTTAACTAATTCGGGCACAAATATACAGATATAAGAAATATCCATGAAATATATTGCAAATAAAAAGGGCCACCTTCACAGGCGACCCTTTTCCAGTTGTGTTTTTAATTCTCAATTCTTTAGACCAATGTAAAAAAAATACCTTATTGTGTTTAATATTTATTATCCTGACTTTTAGGCTAAGGTTTTTCAGTTCAAACGCACATCTGCATCATGAACGCAACAAAGATACAAACTGTACAAAAAACCTCCAAACACAAAGTTGCTATTAACTAATATTTCTCCGATAATTAACAAAATAAAACATCTATAAAAATAGATATAAATGGAATTACTCCAAAGTACATTTACTTATAGACCAATATATTCTATTTAATTAGCAAAGTGGCAATAACCGGACAATGATCGGACGGATAAAGATGGTTGAGCGTATCGGTTAAGACACCATTATTCAGGACCTTTATGTCACCTTTTACAAATATATAGTCAATCCATTCCCGCTTTTCCAGGGAAATTCGTCCGTAATCATGGAACGTCCATTCCGGACCGTATTTCAAATCTGCAATCTCACGCGTATGGGTAACGTGCCGGGGATCATTTACATCTGTCAGCACTTTGATAGGGTCATCATCCGGAGTTGCATTAAAATCACCTGTCACAATAACGGGCAGCCCCTTGGATAGCTTATGGGCTTCTTTCAGAACCAGTGAAGCACCTTCATGGCGGGCCACTTTCCCCATATGGTCCAAATGGGTATTCAGGAAGAAAAACTGTTTGCCGGATTCTTTATCTTTAAAGATACCCCAGGTAGCAACACGCTCACAGGCGGCATCCCAACCTTTCTTGCCTACAGCATTCATATCTTCTGCCAACCAGAAATTACCGCTGTCCTCTAGCACAAAACGGTCTTTCTTATAGATAATCGGGGCATATTCGCCTTTTGTCTTGCCGTCTTCCCTGCCGACACCGACATAAGCATACTCGGGTAAACGGCTCAAAAGATCATTTAGCTGGTGATTCAGCACTTCCTGTGCACCGAATATATCCGTGTTATAGAACTTTACCAAATTAGCAGCTAGATCCTTCCGGTTACTCCACTGATTATCTCCGTCATCTTTTGTATCCATGCGGATATTGAACGTCATTACCTTCAATGGTACATCCGGTTGCTTAGCCGACAGGAAACCGGCAAACAATAAAACAGAGAGAATACTCAATAAAATCTTTTTCATGATATTTATATGTTTAGTTATTATAGGCGACAGACAAAAGTAAACTATCTATACTGATTAAACAAATGAACAAAAACAAAAAAAGGCTCCCGGAATACCGGAAACCTTTTTTTATATTATCAGACGAGCTTTTTACTCATCATCTTTATCCATTGTATTGAAATCAACAACATTCTTACGGTTAGCGAAGATGCGTTCGAACTCATCTTTAGCACCGACAACCAGTTTGTCGAAGTCTCTCTGACCTGTACCTGCCGGGATCAAGTGACCGCAGATAACGTTTTCTTTCAAACCTTCCAAACGGTCTACCTTTCCATTGATAGCAGCTTCGTTCAACACCTTGGTTGTTTCCTGGAATGATGCAGCCGACATGAAGCTAGTTGTTTGCAGTGCAGCACGTGTAATACCCTGAAGGATCTGATTGGCAGTAGCAGGAACAGCATCACGAACTTCTACAAGTTTCATGTCACGACGTTTCAGCATACTGTTTTCATCTCTCAACTTACGGGCAGTTACAATCTGACCAGCCTGTAATGTCTGAGAGTCTCCCGGATCCAAAACAACTTTCTTGCCCCAGATACGATCGTTTTCATCCATTACTTCCAGCTTATCAACAATCTGCTGCTCCAAGAAGCGAGTATCTCCCGGATCAACCACTTCTACCTTACGCATCATCTGACGAACGATAACCTCGAAGTGTTTATCGTTGATCTTCACACCTTGCAGACGGTAAACGTCCTGCACTTCATTCACGATATATTCCTGAACGGCAGTCGGTCCCTTGATAGCAAGGATATCCGAAGGAGTAGTAGCACCGTCAGACAACGGCATACCTGCACGGATATAGTCGTTTTCCTGAACCAAAAGCTGTTTTGACAGAGGCACCATGTACTTCTTCACTTCCCCCAGCTTAGAGGTTACAGTGATCTCACGGTTACCACGTTTGATCTTACCGAAACCAACCTCACCGTCGATTTCAGAAACGACAGCCGGGTTAGACGGGTTACGAGCTTCAAACAACTCGGTAACACGTGGAAGACCACCGGTGATATCACCAGCCTTACCAACTGCACGCGGAATCTTAACCAGAACCTCACCAGCCTTAACCGGATCGCCGTTCTCTTTAACTACGTGAGCACCCAAAGGCAATGAATAGTTCTTCAGATAATTTCCGTTTTCATCTACGATATGAGCAGCCGGAGCTTTTGTCTTATCTTTAGATTCGATAATGATCTTTTCCTTCAAACCTGTAGTTTCGTCACTTTCCACTTTGTAAGTAACACCTTCCACTACACTTTCGAATTCGATCTTACCGGAAACTTCCGATACGATAACGGCATTGAACGGGTCCCATTCGATGATTACGTCACCCTTACTGATCTTGTCTCCATTGTTAAAGAACAACTTAGAACCGTAAGGTATATTGTGAGTCAGCAATACGATCTTCGTATTCGGATCAACGATACGCATTTCAGCCAGACGGCTTACAACAACCTGATACTTCTTTCCGGCAGTTGCATCGTCAGCATCTACTGCACGAAGTTCGTCAATTTCCAGGATACCATCGTATTTAGATGTAATGCTGTTTTCTGTTGCAATGTTAGAAGCGATACCACCGACGTGGAATGTACGCAGTGTCAACTGTGTACCCGGCTCACCGATAGACTGTGCAGCGATAACTCCGACAACTTCACCTTTCTGAACCATGCGGCCTGTTGCCAGGTTACGACCGTAACACTTAGCACAAACACCTTTCTTCGATTCACAGGTAAGTACTGAACGGATTTCCACACTTTCAATCGGAGAATCCTGAATCATCTTAGCGGCATCTTCGCGAATTTCTTCACCGGCAGCTACGATCAATTCACCAGTCAACGGATGCTGAATATCATGTACTGATACACGGCCAAGGATACGTTCGTACAGAGAAGCAATCACTTCTTCGTTATTCTTCAATTCTGTACAAATCAGACCACGCAATGTACCACAGTCTTCTTCATTAATAATCACATCATGCGATACGTCTACCAGACGACGAGTCAGGTAACCAGCATCGGCAGTCTTCAAAGCGGTATCGGCCAAACCTTTACGAGCACCGTGGGTAGAGATAAAGTACTCCAATACAGACAAACCTTCTTTAAAGTTTGAAAGGATCGGGTTTTCAATAATCTGACCACCTTCAGCACCGCTCTTCTGCGGTTTTGCCATCAAACCACGCATACCAGACAGCTGACGGATCTGTTCCTTAGAACCACGGGCTCCGGAGTCCATCATCATGTACACAGAGTTGAATCCGTCGTTATCAGCAGTCAACTGCTTCATCAGGATATTAGACAACTTACTGTTGACATGTGTCCAGGTATCGATAATCTGGTTGTAACGTTCGTTGAAGGTAATGAAACCCATACTATAGTTAGCCAGGATCTGTTCCACTTCATCGTAACCTTCTTTAACCAGTTCGTCTTTTTCAGGCGGGATAAGTACGTCGGCCAAATTAAACGACAGACCTCCCTTAAATGCCATATAGTATCCTAAGTTCTTAATATCATCCAGGAACTGAGCCGTACGAGCAACACCGCAAGTCTTGATTACCTTACCAATGATATCACGAAGTGCCTTCTTTCCCAGTACTTCATTGATGTAACCGACCTCGAAAGGAACAAATTCGTTCACCATCAAACGACCGACAGAAGTTTCGATCATTTTCTTTACAAGTTTTCCGTCTTCTTCTACGTTATCGACGTAAACCTTGATGGGTGCGTGTATATCTACTTTCTTTTCATTGTATGCGATAGTCGCTTCTTCCGGACCGTAGAATACGAGACCTTCTCCCAGCGTTCCCTTACGCATTTTAGTGATATAGTACAAACCAAGCACCATATCCTGTGAAGGAACGGTAATAGGCGCACCGTTAGCCGGGTTCAAAATATTGTGAGAAGCAAGCATCAACATCTGTGCTTCCAATACAGCCTCATTTCCTAAAGGCAAGTGAACAGCCATCTGGTCACCGTCGAAGTCGGCGTTGAATGCCGTACAAGCCAACGGGTGCAACTGGATAGCTTTACCTTCGATCAGTTTCGGCTGGAATGCCTGAATACCCAAACGGTGCAGTGTCGGTGCACGGTTCAGCAACACAGGGTGACCTTTCATTACATATTCCAGGATATCCCAAACAACCGGTTCTTTGCGGTCAACGATCTTCTTTGCAGACTTAACCGTTTTTACGATACCGCGTTCGATCAATTTACGGATAACGAAAGGTTTATAAAGTTCGGCTGCCATATTCTTCGGCAGACCGCACTCGTGCATCTTTAATTCCGGACCTACAACGATAACCGAACGGGCAGAGTAGTCAACACGTTTACCCAACAAGTTCTGACGGAAACGGCCTTGTTTACCTTTCAAACTGTCGGACAGTGACTTCAACGGACGGTTAGCATCTGTCTTAACAGCACTCGATTTACGAGAGTTGTCGAACAGAGAGTCCACAGCTTCCTGAAGCATACGTTTTTCATTACGTAAGATCACTTCCGGAGCCTTAATATCAATTAATCGTTTCAGACGGTTATTACGGATAATAACACGACGATACAAATCATTCAAGTCGGAGGTTGCGAAACGTCCACCATCCAGCGGAACCAACGGACGCAGTTCGGGAGGAATAACAGGAACAACCTTCACGATCATCCATTCCGGTTTGTTACGACCTCTGGATGCACGGAAAGATTCAACCACCTGCAAACGTTTCAAAGCTTCGTTCTTACGTTGCTGTGAACCGTCTGTACTTGCACGGTGACGCAGTTCGTAAGACAGAGAATCCAGGTCCAAACGAGCCAGCAAATCATAAACGGCTTCAGCACCGATCTTTGCGATGAACTTGTTAGGATCTGTATCTTCCAGCATCTGGTTTTCCTTTGGCAGGTTATCCAGGATCTGCAGGTATTCTTCTTCCGAAAGTAGGTCTAATTCAGCAACAGTGTCTACACAACCCGGCTGAATAACCACATAACGTTCATAATAAATGATAGAATCCAGTTTCTTGGTAGGCAAGCCTAACAGATACCCGATTTTGTTGGGTAGAGAACGGAAATACCAGATATGAGCGACAGGAACAACCAAATGAATATGTCCCATACGTTCGCGACGCACTTTCTTCTCTGTAACTTCTACCCCGCAACGATCGCAGACAATACCTTTATAACGGATACGTTTGTATTTTCCGCAATGACATTCGTAATCCTTGATCGGACCGAAAATACGTTCGCAGAAAAGACCGTCACGTTCAGGTTTGTACGTACGATAGTTAATCGTTTCCGGTTTCAACACTTCGCCGCTAGAGTTTTCAAGAATCTCTTCAGGAGAAGCCAGACCGATGGTTATTTTTGAAAAGTTACTCTTTATCTTGTTTTCTTTTCTAAAAGCCATATTGTTTATTTATAAAGAGTTATCAATAGATAAAGTAGATGAGCCGAAACTCACCTACTTATATTGTTGTTGAATTAATCCAGAGTAAAGCTTAAACCTAAACCTCGCAGCTCGTGAAGCAATACATTCAGAGATTCCGGAATACCCGGTTGCGGCATCGGATCACCTTTTACAATAGCCTCGTAAGCTTTAGAACGTCCTACAACGTCATCAGACTTAATAGTAAGGATTTCCTGAAGAACATGTGCGGCACCGAAGGCTTCCAGTGCCCAAACTTCCATCTCTCCGAAACGCTGACCACCAAACTGAGCTTTACCACCCAGAGGCTGTTGAGTAATCAGAGAGTACGGACCGATTGAACGGGCGTGCATCTTATCGTCAACCATGTGACCCAGCTTCAGGAAGTAAGTAACACCTACTGTTGCCGGCTGGTCGAAACGCTCACCGGTTCCACCATCATACAGGTAAGACTTACCATATCGGGGAATACCGGCTTTGTCAGTCATTTCATTCAGGTCATCCAAAGAAGCACCGTCGAAAATCGGAGTCGCAAACTTAACATCCATTGTTCTACCTGCCCAACCTAATACAGCCTCAAAGATCTGTCCCAGGTTCATACGAGAAGGCACACCCAGCGGGTTCAAACAGATATCAACCGGAGTTCCGTCTTCCAGGAACGGCATATCTTCCTGACGAACGATCTTGGAAACAATACCCTTGTTACCGTGACGACCGGCCATCTTATCACCTACCTGAATCTTACGCTTCTTAGCAATATACACTTTTGCCATCTGAACAATACCGGTAGGCAGTTCATCACCGATAGTAAGATCGAATTTCTTACGTCTCAGTTCGGCATCCAGTTCTTTATATTTCTTCAGATAGTTCAGGATAACCTGCTTGATAAGTTCGTTCTTATCTGCATCGGCAGTCCATTTACTTACCTGAACAGCATTATAATCCAGATCTTCCAGTGCTTTACGAGAGAATTTGGCTCCCTTCGCAATCACTTCTGTATTCATATAGTCTTTAACACCCTGAGAAACTTTACCGTTAGTTAGAGTTAATAATTTCTCTACCAATAGATTTTTCAGGTCGGCCATCTTCATTTCGTATTCTTCATCCAACTTCGGAAGAATAGCCTTATCTGTCAATCTCGACTTACGTTTCTTAACAGCTTTAGAGAATAAAGCAGTATCGATAACAACACCACGAAGAGACGGAGTAGCTTTCAGTGAAGCATCCTTTACATCA
This sequence comes from Parabacteroides chongii, assembly GCF_029581355.1. NCBI lineage: Bacteria > Pseudomonadati > Bacteroidota > Bacteroidia > Bacteroidales > Tannerellaceae > Parabacteroides > Parabacteroides chongii. Next base: position 281,573 of record NZ_CP120849.1, read on the forward strand.
CCTGCCTTATCACCGAAGATTGCACGCAGCAATTTTTCTTCAGGAGAAGGATCTGATTCACCTTTCGGAGTAATCTTACCGATCAGAATATCACCCGGTTCGATGCGAGCACCTACACGAACGATACCTCTTTCATCCAAATCCTTAGTAGCTTCTTCACTTACGTTAGGAATATCAGATGTCAGCTCTTCCATACCACGTTTTGTTTCACGCACTTCAAGGATATATTCATCCACGTGAACAGAAGTAAAGAAGTCTTCACGAACCATACGTTCGTTCAGTACGATAGCATCCTCATAGTTGTAACCCTTCCAAGGCATATAAGCCACTTTCACGTTACGTCCCAAAGCCAGTTCACCCTTCTGTGTAGAATAACCTTCAGTCAGGATGTCTCCAGCTTTTACACGTTGACCTCGATGGCAGATCGGACGAAGGTCGACGGTCGTACTCTGGTTAGTCTTACGCCACTTCGGAATAACATATGTCTTAACCGCATCCTCGAAGCTTACGAAATCTTCATCTTCAGTGCGGTCGTATTTAATCTTGATACAAGTTGCATCTACAAATACAACTTCACCGTCACGTTCAGCCATAATCTGTGTACGTGAATCGCGGGCAACCTGTGCCTCGATACCTGTACCGACGATCGGAGCATCCGTACGCAACAAAGGAACTGCCTGGCGCATCATGTTAGATCCCATCAATGCACGGTTCGCATCATCATGTTCCAGGAACGGAATCAAAGATGCAGCAATTGAAGCGATTTGCTGCGGAGCCACGTCCATCAAGTCTATTTCAGAAGGTGGCACAACAGGGAAGTCTGCTTCGAAACGGGCCTTTACTCTTTCAAGAATAAACTTACCGTTTTCATCCAGCGGAGCATTACCCTGTGCAATAGTCATTTCCTCTTCTTCCTCCGCAGTGTAATATTGCAGGCTTTCGTTAGCAAAGTCAACCTGACCATTCACAACCTTACGATACGGAGTCGAAATGAACCCCAGATCATTGATCTTCGCATATACACACAAAGAAGAGATCAAACCGATATTCGGTCCTTCAGGAGTTTCAATAGGACAAAGACGACCATAGTGTGTATAGTGAACGTCACGAACCTCGAATCCGGCACGCTCTCTTGACAAACCACCCGGTCCAAGGGCAGACAGACGACGTTTGTGAGTAATCTCAGCCAACGGGTTTGTCTGGTCCATAAACTGCGACAAAGCATTTGTACCGAAGAATGAGTTAACGACAGAAGAAATAGTCTTCGCATTAATCAAATCGATCGGAGTAAATACTTCATTATCGCGAACGTTCATACGTTCACGTACAGTACGTGACATACGAGCCAGACCGATACCAAACTGGTTATATAACTGTTCGCCTACAGTACGTACGCGACGGTTACTCAAGTGGTCGATATCATCCACAATAGCTTTCGAGTTGATCAACTCGATAAGATATTTGATGATCTCGATTATATCTTCTTTTGTTAAAACCTTTACATCATTGCTGGTAGTAAGGTTCAACTTTTTATTGATTCTGTAACGGCCTACTTCACCTAAATCATAACGTTTTTCAGAGAAGAACAGGTTCTGTATAACTTCACGGGCACTTGCTTCATCTGCAGGTTCTGCATTACGCAACTGACGGTAAATATATAGTACAGCCTCTTTCTCAGAGTTACTCGGGTCTTTCTGAAGCGTATTATAGATGATTGCATAATCTGAAAGATTCTGATCTTCGCGATGTAATAATACATTCTGCGTACCAGATTCCAGAATAGCTTCAATACTGTCGCTATCTAAAACCGACTCGCGGTCGATGATAACGTCATTACGTTCAATAGAAACAACTTCGCCAGTATCTTCATCCACGAAATCCTCTACCCATGTTTTCAATACACGTGCAGCCAGCTTACGACCGATCAGTTTCTTCAGATTTGCTTTCGAAACTTTTACTTCTTCAGCCAGGTTAAAGATTTCAAGAATATCTTTATCGCTTTCAAAACCAATAGCTCTTAATAGGGTAGTTACAGGTAATTTCTTTTTACGGTCGATATAAGCATACATCACATTATTAATGTCTGTTGCAAATTCGATCCATGAGCCTTTGAATGGAATGATACGTGCTGAATACAATTTTGTACCGTTAGCATGTGTACTCTGACCAAAGAATACACCCGGAGAACGGTGTAACTGTGAAACTACAACGCGTTCAGCACCATTTATCACAAAAGTACCACGTTCCGTCATATAAGGAATCGGGCCTAAATATACATCCTGGATAACAGTATCAAAATCTTCATGATCCGGGTCTGTACAATACAGTTTTAACTTTGCTTTTAAAGGCACACTATAGGTTAATCCACGCGCAATACATTCATCGATTGTATAACGGGGCGGATCGATATAGTAATCTAAGAACTCCAACACAAAGTTGTTTCTGGTATCTGCAATAGGGAAATTCTCTGCAAACACCTTATACAATCCCTCCTTCTTTCTCTTTTCAGGAGGTGTGTCAAGTTGAAGAAAGTCTTGGAATGACTTCAATTGAACTTCGAGAAAGTCCGGATACGGAAATTGATTCTTAATCGAAGCAAAATTAACTCTTTGGTTTTCAGCTGTTGAAGACATCTAGTAAGGAATTTATTGAACTTATTGAAATTATAGACACAAAAAGGTTAAGAATCCCCTTTAGGGAGACTCTTAACCAAATCACCTGGAAACCAGGTTATAAATACTATTTAAGCTCAACTTCAGCTCCAGCTTCTTCCAGCTGTTTCTTTAATCCTTCAGCATCAGCTTTAGCGATTCCTTCTTTAATTGCGCTAGGAGCACCATCAACTAAATCTTTAGCTTCTTTCAAACCAAGACCAGTTAATTCTTTTACTGCCTTAACAACAGCCAATTTATTAGCACCAGCTGCTTTCAATACAACATCGAAAGATGTTTTTTCTTCTTCTGCAGCAGCAGCGCCACCAGCAGCAGGACCAGCAACAGCAACAGCTGCAGCAGCAGGTTCGATACCATATTCTTCTTTAAGGATTGTAGCCAGTTCGCTTACTTCTTTTACGGTCAGGTTTACTAATTGTTCTGCAAAAGCTTTCAAATCTGCCATTTTTGTATGATTTAAATGATTGTTTACTGTAAAATATTAAATAATTATCTTTCTTCCAAAGTCTTCAACAGACCATGGATAGTTTGTCCTGATGACTGAAGAGCAGAGATAACGTTCTTCACCGGAGATTGCAACAATGCAATAACATCGCCGATAAGTTCGTTTTTGCTCTTGATATTTACAAGGGCTTCCAGGTTTTCAGCACCGACATAAAAACTTTCCTGTACATAGGCAGCTTTCAATACCGGTTTAGCTATTTCGCCTTTCTTTGCACCTTTAGTAAATTCTTTGATCAGACGAGCAGGAGCATTCGCTGTTTGTGAAAACATAACAGCTGTATTGCCTTTCAAAGCAATCTGCAGCGGTGAAAAATCACCTTCTACATTTTCCAGTGCTTTTTTAAGCAAGTTGTTCTTTACAACAACCAACTTTACGTCCTGTTTGAAACATTCTCTTCTCAATTTGCTTGTCTTCTCAGCATTCAATGCTTCGATATCAGTCAAATAGAAATTAGGATATTCCTTTACAGTTTCTGTAAGCTGGCTTATTACTATGCCTTTATCTTCCTTTTTCATTGTGCAATAATTTTAATTAGTTTTCTTCAACTGATTTCGGGTCAATTTTAATACCCGCGCTCATTGTACTTGAAAGATAAATGCTCTTTATATATGTACCTTTAGCTGCAGACGGTTTCAACTTCAAAAGAGTTGAAATAAATTCCTTAGCGTTGTCACGAATCTGATCGGCATTGAAAGATACCTTTCCGATTGATGTATGAACGATACCGGATTTGTCTACTTTAAAGTCGATCTTACCTTGCTTAACTTCCTTCACTGCATTGCCGATCTCATTGGTAACCGTACCACTCTTAGGGTTAGGCATCAGACCACGAGGACCTAATACGCGACCTAAAGCACCGATCTTACCCATGATTGAAGGCATAGTGATGATAACGTCAATATCAGTCCAACCACCTTTAATCTTATCGATATACTCATCCAAGCCAACATAGTCAGCTCCAGCAGCAGTTGCTTCAGCTTCCTTGTCCGGCGTACATAATGCGAGAACCCTAACCTGCTTACCAGTTCCGTGAGGCAGTGAAACAACACCTCTCACCATTTGGTTAGCCTTACGAGGATCAACACCTAAACGAACATCCACATCTACTGATGCATCAAACTTAGAAGTAGTAATTTCTTTTACTAATGCTGATGCTTCCTTCAATGTATATGCTTTCCCAGCTTCAATCTTGCCTAAAGCTAACTTTTGATTTTTTGTCAGTTTACTCATTTCAATTGAAGTTTATTAATTATTACCCGGGAATGTCCCTTTAACTGTGATACCCATACTTCTAGCTGTTCCGGCAACCATTCGCATGGCAGCTTCAACAGTAAAACAGTTCAAGTCGACCAATTTGTCCTCTGCAATAGTTTTTACCTGATCCCAAGAGATTTCAGCAATCTTCTTACGATTCGGCTCAGCAGAACCACTCTTCTGTTTGGAAGCTTCCAATAACTGGATAGCAACAGGAGGGGTTTTAACGACAAAGTCGAAAGACTTATCAGCATAATAAGTAATTACCACAGGTAATATCTTACCAGCCTTGTCTTGGGTTCTGGCATTAAATTGCTTGCAAAACTCCATAATATTAATACCCTTAGAACCTAAGGCAGGTCCTACTGGGGGAGAAGGGTTTGCTGCTCCTCCTTTAATCTGCAATTTGATTTGTCCAGCAACTTCTTTAGCCATTTTTCTAAAATTTAGATATATAACATCAATAACAGAAAGAAAACACTTCTCGTAACAAAAGCGTTACTCTTTCTCAACTTGCATATAGCCCAACTCAAGCGGTGTTTTACGCCCGAAGACTTTTACCATCACTTTGAGTTTCTTTTTCTCGGCGTTGACTTCTTCGATTACACCCGTGAAACCGCTGAACGGTCCAAAAGTGATCTTCACACTCTCACCAACATAAAATTGGATATCCAGTTCTTCCTGCTGATCCTGCAATTCGTCAACCGTACCTAAAATACGGCTTACTTCTGAAGGACGCAACGGAACAGGGTTATCAGACCCACCCAAAAATCCAATTACATTGGGAATGTTTCTCAATCGATGAGCGACTTCTCCAACCAATGCAGCCTCTACCAAAACATAACCCGGTAAGTAAGCTCTTTCTTTCATCACTTTCTTACCATTACGTACAGTAAAAGTTTTCTCCGTAGGAATCAAAACCTGGTTGACATATTCACCCAGATCCGTATTCTTCAACTCAGCCTCGAGATATTCCCTGACTTTATTCTCCTTACCACTGATGGCACGCAGAACATAAAATTTCTTTTGGATATCAGACATATCTAAAACTGATTAAAAGATTTTCTCGTAGAAGAAACGCATTACGCTTTCGAAGCCTAAGTCTACAACAAAGATTACTGCTGCGATTATAAGGGAAGCAAACATAACAACCACAGCACTATTGGAAAGCTCTGTTCTAGTAGGCCAAGAAACTTTATAAACAAGTTCGTTATAAGATTCCTTAATATAAGTAATTATCTTTTTCATCGAATCTATAGATTTTTAGCACGGAACGAGAGGCTCGAACTCCCGACACCTGGTTTTGGAGACCAGTGCTCTACCAACTGAGCTAGTTCCGTAAAATAGCCAGTCTTGTTACAGACTGGCTACGATTATTTGTTTTTTGAATTAGTTTTCTAATTCTGTGATCTGACCAGCACCTACTGTACGTCCACCTTCGCGGATAGCGAAACGAAGACCAACGTTGCAAGCAACCGGATAAATCAGCTCAACGTCGATTGTTACGTTATCACCAGGCATTACCATTTCAGTTCCTTCCGGAAGAGTGATTTCACCTGTTACGTCCAATGTACGGATGTAGAACTGAGGACGGTATTTGTTGTGGAACGGAGTGTGACGTCCACCTTCTTCTTTCTTCAGGATATAAACCTCAGCTTTGAAGCGAGAGTGTTCTTTAACCTGACCCGGGTGGCAGATAACCATACCACGTTTGATTTCGTTCTTGTCGATACCACGCAGCAACAGACCTACATTGTCACCAGCTTCACCCTGATCCAACAGTTTGCGGAACATTTCAACACCTGTAACAACAGATTTCTTACCGTCAGCACCCAAACCGATGATCTGAACTTCTTCACCAACTTTTACGATACCTGTTTCGATACGACCTGTAGCAACAGTACCACGACCTGTAATAGAGAACACGTCTTCAACCGGCATCAAGAAAGGTTTGTCAACTTCACGCGGAGGCAGCGGAATCCAAGTATCGCAAGCTTCCATCAGTTCCATTACTTTATCTTCCCATTTTGCATCACCGTTCAATGCACCCAAAGCAGAACCACGGATGATCGGAGTGTTGTCACCGTCGAAATCATAGAAAGAAAGTAATTCTCTCATTTCCATTTCAACCAATTCCAACATTTCTTCGTCGTCAACCATGTCGCATTTGTTCATGAATACAACCAGTCTCGGTACGTTTACCTGACGAGCCAACAGGATGTGTTCGCGAGTCTGAGGCATAGGACCATCAGTTGCAGCAACTACGATGATAGCACCGTCCATCTGAGCAGCACCAGTAACCATGTTCTTTACGTAGTCGGCGTGACCCGGACAGTCTACGTGAGCATAGTGACGGTTTGCAGTCGAATACTCTACGTGAGAAGTGTTAATAGTAATACCTCTTTCTTTTTCTTCAGGAGCGTTGTCGATAGAATCGAATGAACGCAGTTCTGAAAGACCTTTCTTTGCCAATACTGTTGTGATAGCAGCTGTCAAAGTTGTTTTACCGTGGTCAACGTGACCAATCGTACCAATGTTCACATGTGGTTTCGATCTGTCAAATTTCTCTTTTGCCATAACTTAATTGTTCTTTATTTGATTAATGATCATGTTCTAAATTCATCATTTGAGCCGGTGCCGAGACTTGAACTCGGGACCTCTTCCTTACCAAGGAAGTGCTCTACCGCTGAGCTACACAGGCGAAATAAAAAGAGCGGAAGACGGGGCTCAAACCCGCGACCCTCAGCTTGGAAGGCTAATGCTCTATCAACTGAGCTACTTCCGCAATTTTAATTCTTTCACGAACCAATCTGCTTTTTAGATTGTTCCTTAGTTGTGGGCAGTGATGGATTCGAACCACCGAAGTCGAAAGACAGCTGAGTTACAGTCAGCCCCATTTGGCCACTCTGGTAACTGCCCAATATGTCAAAAACTTTTCTTTTGAGCCTCTTGTCGGATTCGAACCAACGACCCCGAGATTACAAATCACGTGCTCTGGCCAACTGAGCTAAAGAGGCAAACCTTCTTTTCTAAAAGAAGCCGTTTCGTCGGGTAGGCGAAACGGCTGCAAATTTAGATATTATTTCTTACATACCAAATTTATCTACCGTTTTTTTTATTTGGCTCTGATTTTTTCCTTGAATTTAACTAATTGCTTTTCCAAAGCTTCAACACATTCGTCAATAGACGCTTCAAAAGTGTCGTTTATCTTCTCCGCAAAGCAATCGCCATTCTTTATTTTCAAACGCACAGCAGCTTCTTTATTCTTAGCTGATTCAGGCTTCACAACCTTCAACGTTACTTCTGCTAATATTATGCCGTCGAAGTATTGCTCCAACTTACTAACTTTCTTCTGAATAAACGCTTCTAACTGAGCTGTTGCGTCAAAATGGATTGCTTGAATTCTAATGTCCATAATTAACCTCCTTCTTTTTTAGCTCTTGGATGAGCATGATACACTTTTTTTAATTCCTCAAAGGTTGTATGTGTGTAAACGCTGGTTGAAGCCAAACTGCTGTGTCCTAACAATTCTTTCACAGCATTCAGCTCTGCTCCATTATTCAACATACTTGTTGCAAACGAATGTCTCAATACATGAGGGCTACGTTTCGCCAATGTTGGGATCTCCGACAGTTTCTTCTTTACTATATTATAAACGATACCTGCCGATAATTGTTCCCCGTTTTTTCTTACAAAAAACCATCCGCTCTCCGAACCAACTTCACGATTTCGAACTTCAGTGTATGCCTGTATTAAGTCATTTAATCCTTCTGCAAATGGAATCAACCGCTGCTTATTACGTTTACCAGTCACGCGTATCTGCATTGTTTCACAATCGACATCGGAATCATGGATTCCGATCAATTCCGAACGACGAATACCCGTATCATATAACATTTCAAGTATCAGGCGATTCCTTACACCTTCAAAATCCTCATCAAACCCATCTCCATCCAACAAGAGTTCCATTTCCTTATCTCTGACGAAATAAGGCAACGGCTTCTTTGTTTTAGGCCCGGTAATTAACCTTAACGGGTTTACAGAGATGCTTCCCTGCTTCATAAGGAATTTAAAAAAAGACTTCAAAGAACTTAATTTCCGATTGACCGATACAGGAGATATCTTCTCGTCCATCAAAGAGACAATCCAACATCTGACTAAATCTGCATCGACTTCCTCCGAAACAAATCTGTTATCCTTATTCATTTTCACATACTCTTCAAACTGACGCAAATCTTTTGAATAAGCCTCTATCGTATAATTGGAATAATTCCTTTCATACCGAAGATAATCTAAAAATGAATCTATCAACATATCTGCGTTGCATCAACTTTTATGCAACGAAAATAGGAATAAGAATTCAATAAAACAAGCCTGGTAGGATATTTTATTCTTCTACCTGCTGCAATTGCTGTACGTAAACCGCACGCATTGTTTGTTTTCTCTTTTCAACAGAAGGTTTTATAAAAGCCTGACGACTTCTCAGTTCTTTAACCACACCTGTTTTTTCGAACTTTCTTTTAAATTTCTTAAGCGCTTTCTCGATGTTTTCGCCTTCTTTCAATGGAACTACGATCATAATTTAATTATTTATTGTTTTTAATTATATCCTCAAAATGGGCAGCAAAATTACTGATTCTTTCGTTATTAGCAAAACTTTCGGAGAATAATTCGTATTTTTTCTTTTTCTATGAATGCTTTAACATACAGAAGCTCTGCAGGCTACAGCTTTAGACTCTCTTCGAACGGAGGATAGGCAATCCCTTTTTCCGTAATAATAGCCGTTATCAGCCCATGAGGGGTCACATCAAAGGCTGGATTATATATATGTATATCATCGGGAGCCATCCGGTGTGTATACCACATCTCGGATACCTCTTCCGGAGCACGTTCTTCTATAATGATGAACTTTCCGTCCGGACATTGTTTATCAATTGTAGATGTAGGCCCCAATACATAAAAAGGGATACCATAATGACGGGCAAGCACTGCCACTCCCGAAGTTCCGATCTTATTCGCCACATCTCCGTTCATCGCTACCCGGTCACAGCCGACAACAACCGCCTGTACCCATCCTTTCTGCATGACAGACGAAGCCATATTATCACAAATAAGCGTAACATCCACGCCGGCGCGGTGCAACTCGTAAGCCGTAAGCCGGGCACCCTGCAATAAGGGACGTGTTTCATCTGCAAAAACCTTGAAACCGTAACCTCTCTCCTCCCCCAAATAAACCGGAGCCAATGCCGTCCCATACTCAGAAACAGCCAGATGCCCTGCATTACAATGGGTCAGAATCCCCATACCCGGACGCAATAACGACAAGGCATATTCCCCGATACGCCGGCAAGCAGCAGCATCTTCTTCACGGATAGTTATCGCCTCATCGTGTAACAACTCTACCAGCGTGGAGACTGTTGCCGAAACATTGTCAAGTACAACTTTTTCCATCCGCTCCAGGGATGCCACCAAATTAACTGCTGTAGGACGGGCTCCTGCCAGATACTCCTTTATACGGTGAAACTCCGCATAAAACTCATCAAAGGACGCAGCCTGTATCTGCCTGCTGCAAACATATATTCCATAAGCGGCTGCAACACCGATCGCCGGTGCTCCGCGTACTTTCAATTTATAAATCGCATCCCATATCTCTTCCGCCGAAGAAAGCTCCAAATAAGATTCTTCAGCCGGTAGTCGGGTTTGGTCCAGTATCACGACAGCATTCAGGTCATCTCTGAGACGGACAGTTTTCAAATCTGTTATATTCTTCATTTATATATAATGGTTTTTAATACCCATTGGGGGCTAACGTCGATTCTATGACGATACCGGCAGCTCCGATCGCTACTGCACCGACAATCAGACCGGCATTCGCACCCTTCACATTATGAACATAAAAAAAGTCACCAGCTTGTTTCTTTCCGGCATCAAAAGATGCAGGTGTCACATTTCCGGTCTTGATCAGTTGGGATACATAGAAACTACTTTCAAAAGTAGAGTATTTTCTTTTCCCACCATCATGATCAGCAGTATAAAGGCTCAAATAGCTTCTGAAAGCTAACGGAGTATTTTCTTCTGTAAATTTCTTTACTCTCACATTTACCACACTGGAGTTCGATTTTGCAAATTTCTGCTTGCTGTACTGATCCTTCGGTATACGGTCAAACGGGAAATTCGACAATCTTAAAGGTGTAGATTCCACTTTCGACTTCGGAGGAATAAAACTCACTCCCTTAGGCAATGCGATTTCACCGGCAAACGATCCGCCGGAATAACCGTCCGAAATGCTGTAGTTTCTGCTCCATCGATACGTATCTCCGGAATAAGAAGACTCCGTCTGCCCCTGGATAGGTGCTTTTTCCTGATAATAACTGGTAGCCACATCGTCTATAATCAAAGCGGAACGCTGCCAGTCTACAAACAAAGGCTCATCCGTCTTATTATATACGGTAATAGAGATCGGTGCATTTTCACCGTAGAAACAATAAGAGATGAATACACTGTCATTTTCTATGACAAAATCTTTGTCTTCATTTTTCTCACCTATCGTATCATTCGATTCCAAAACAGAATAATAGTACGAAGAACAGGAGCTCATACAAAACAGAGCAACAACGCTTAACGCCAACAACATTCTTTTCATGACCATCCGATTAAGTAACATCCAACAAATATATCATTTTTATATTTAATAGACAGCATATAGGTCCAAAACCCCTACTTTTATTTGAACTATCTCAAGTCAGGGACAACCTTTTTTATTACTAAGCATAAACCGAGTCAACCGATTTTATATATTAGACAGAATGCAGTCAACTAAAATCGTGAAACTACAACCAGAATAGTTCCATATATTGTGAAACTAAAGTTCCATATATTATGAAATAAAAGTTACATATAATATGAAACTCTTCCGGAACTAACTCTTCGGAACAACTCTTCCCGATATGCCTTATCGGGATTTCCAAACTAAAAAAACTATTTCTCCGATATTTTATTAACTTTGCCAATAGTAACGTTGACTAAAACAATAATGCGATGAAAACAAACATTCAGGAACGTATCGCCGCTCTTAGAGAAGCGATGAAAGAAAAAAATATAGATGCTTATATCATTCCCAGTTCAGATCCTCATCTGAGCGAATATCCTGCCGACCGCTGGAAATCACGCGAATGGATTTCCGGTTTTGACGGTTCAGCCGGAACTGTGGTCATAACCGCAGATAAGGCTGGATTATGGACTGACTCCCGCTATTTCCTGCAAGCCGGCATCCAACTGGAAGGGACTGGTATCGAACTTTATAAAATGGCTTTGCCGGAAACGCCGACTATTCCCGACTTTCTGCTCCACGAACTACAAAACGGACAAACAGTCGGAATGGACGGACAAACCTACAGCGTGACCGATGCCGCCCAACTGGAAAGGACACTGAACCGGAAAGGAATCAAACTGGAAGCATCCTACGATCTGATCGATCAGGTATGGAAAGACCGGCCTGCCATCCCCGGCAATCCGTTATTCGAAATGCCGGTAGAACTGAGCGGTAAATCCGTTCGCGAAAAACTGGATGAAATCAATAACCAGCTACGTAAGCAAGGAGCCGACAGCCTTATCATTGCTGCCCTCGATGAAGTTGCCTGGACGTTCAATATACGCGGGACAGATGTCACATACAACCCCGTGGTGATCAGTTACGCATTTGTATCGGAAGATGAGAGCGTACTTTTTATCGATCCCCGAAAGATCACAGCGGAAGCAGCAGAGCATCTCAAAAAAGAGGGAGTCACTTTGGCGGACTATACGATGATACAGAAATACCTTTCCCGGCTTCCGGAAACAAGTTCCGTATTCATCGATCCGTCTAAAACGAATCTCTCACTTTACAATGCATTACCTAAAGGTTGTAAAATAGTAGAAGACATCACACCTGCCAATCATCTGAAAAGCAGTAAGAATGAAACTGAAATAAAAGGATTCCGTAATGCCGTAGTGAAAGACGGTATTGCATTGACCCGTTTCTACATTTGGCTGGAAAAGAAATTAGCAGCAGGAGAAAAAGTAACCGAACTCAGCGCTTCTGCCCGCCTGACGGCTTTACGGGCAGAACAACCGCAGTATATCATGGACAGTTTTGAAACGATCTGCGGATATGCTGACCACGGAGCAATTGTTCATTATGCAGCCACACCCGAAACCGATTCGGAAATAAAAGCTGACAACATGCTCCTGATGGATTCCGGAGCCCAGTATCTGGACGGAACCACCGACATCACCCGTACAATTGCTTTAGGCGAACCGACCGAGCAAATGAAAAAAGATTTTACCCGTGTTTTAAAAGGAACAATCGGCATTGCCAAATGTAAATTTCCGGCAGGAGCGAAAGGCGTACAACTGGATATCCTCGCGCGGAAAGCATTATGGGATGCGGGTATTAATTACCTGCACGGAACAGGGCACGGAATCGGTCATTGCCTGAATGTACACGAAGGTCCGCAGAGCATCCGCATGGAACTGAATCCTATCCCGCTAAAACCGGGTATGGTAATCAGTGACGAGCCCGCCATGTACAGAACCGGCGAATACGGTATCCGGACAGAGAATATGGTACTCGTTCGCGAAGACAGCGAAACGGAATATGGCAAATTCTACGGATTCGACACGCTGACCCTATGCTACATCGATACGAAACTGATCATCGTTCCGATGTTGTCCGTTAGAGAACGCGCCTGGATAAACAAATATCACCAAATGGTGTACGACTTGTTAAGTCCGCATCTGAACGAAGATGAAAAGACCTGGTTAAAAGAGAAAACAGCAGAAATCTAATCAGTTGACAATGGATAATTGACAATTGACAATTAGTTGTCGCTGTCTTTTCATTGTCAATTGTCCATTGTTAATTGTCAATTGAATAATTATGGCAATAATAAAATCAGTCAGAGGCTTTACCCCCAAGATCGGTAAAGACACATTTTTAGCAGACAACGCCGCCATCATCGGCGATGTCGAAATAGGAGACGGTTGCAGCATCTGGTTCGGTACCGTACTCCGTGGTGACGTAAATTCAATCCGTATCGGCAACGGAGTGAACATACAGGATGGTTCCGTCCTGCATACACTGTATGAGAAATCGACCATCGAGATCGGCGACGATGTCTCGGTAGGACATAATGTAACTATCCACGGTGCTAAAATCTGCAACGGTGCACTGATTGGAATGGGGTCTGTCGTGCTCGATCATGCAGTGATCGGTGAAGGGGCGATTGTGGCTGCCGGATCAGTCGTTCTGAGCAAGACAATCGTTGAACCGGGCAGTATCTACGCCGGCGTACCGGCTAAATTCGTAAAGAAAGTAGACCCGGAACAGGCCAAAGAGATCAACCAAAAGATTGCAAAAAACTACCACATGTATGCAAGCTGGTATAAAGAAGATTCAGAATAAATGAAAAAGACAGGATGGGCAATACTACTGGCTCTATGTTGTATCGGAGGCTATCTGGTATTGCCCTCCAATTATTATCTGCGGCGTGCCCTTATTCACCTGCTCCCGAAGATCGACCAGTATCCGATCTTTGAAAACCGGACAGTGAAAGCTAGTAACCCACATCCCTGGGCGGAGGCGGAAGCATACAATAAATTATCCATTCCGGAAAAATACCTGCCCGTGTTCGAAGACCTGGGAACCGTAGCCTTTGTCATCATCAAAGACAGTTCCTTACTTTTTGAACAGTACTGGGAAGGTTATTCCCCTCAATCGCACAGCAACTCATTTTCTATGGCCAAAAGTATCGTATCGCTGGCCATCGGATGTGCCATAGACGACGGTTTTATTAAAAATGTAGATCAGCCGGTCAGCGACTTCTACCCGAAATTTAAAGGTTACAACGGCAAGACGTTAACACTCCGTCACTTACTGACAATGAGTGCGGGCGTCGACTTTGACGAGGCTTACTCTTCCCCCTTCTCTCCCACTACAAAGCTGTATTACGGGGATGACCTGCAAAAAATCGCTTTAGGTATGAAGGAAATAGAAGAACCGGGTGTCAACTTCATCTATCAGAGCGGTGTCACGCAGTTACTGTCCCTTATCGTCGAAAAAGCGACCGGTGAAAATATAAGTTCATATGTTTCAAGAAAATTATGGACTCCGATAAACGCAGAAGAAGATGCCCTTTGGAGCCTGGATAAAAAAGAGGGTATCGAAAAAGCATATTGCTGCTTCAACAGCAACGCCCGCGACTTCGCCCGTTTCGGTCAACTGATATTAAATAAAGGAAGCTGGAACGGAAAACAGCTCGTTTCCGAATCATACATAAAAGAGGCTACAACACCGGATACCAGTCTGGTATTTAAAGAATACAATGAAAAGAACCATTGTTACGGTTTTCAGTTTTGGCATCTGACTTATAAGAATCTGGAAATTCCTTATATGCGGGGTATTTTGGGACAGTATATTTTTGCCATCCCGGAACTGAATGCCGTAGTCGTACGCCTGGGGCATAAACGCAGCGACACACGCACTTCCCAACATTACCCGGACGATATCGACACATGGCTGGGAGCTGCTATGGAGATCATTCAAAAGTCAAATAATAAATCAGAATAAACATACTAAATTAAACAACAAATGAAGAAAACAGTTTTTACTGCGCCAATGGCAGCATTGTTACTCCTTTCTTGTGCACAAGCGCCACAGGAGAAAGGAAAAGAGATTACTTACACGCCGCAGGCTCCTTACAATCCTCCGACGTATGTATGTTATAAAGCGCCGGCTCCGATCAAGATAGACGGAAAAATGTCCCCCGAAGAATGGGATGCCATCCCCTGGACTACGGACTTTGTCGATATCGAAGGCGACAAACGCCCCAAACCCCTCTTGCAGACACGGGCCAAAATGACTTACGACGACAAGGGCATGTATTTCGCAGTCCTGATGGAAGAGCCCCACGTATGGGCTACGATCACGGAACACGATGCCGTAATCTATCAGGATAACGATTTTGAGATATTCCTCAATCCGACAAACGACACACACAATTATCTCGAATACGAGGTAAATGCTTTGGGAACGGAATGGGACCTGTATCTGAGCAAACCGTATCGCGACAATCCACAAGTACTGAATAACTGGGAATTTGCAGGTATGAAATCAGCTGTTTACGTAGATGGCACACTGAATAATCCGAAAGACACCGACAAATCGTGGAGCGTAGAGGTCTTTATTCCCTGGTCATCGATTTATCAGGTAGCAAGAGGGAAAAAGGCTCCTACTGCTGGTGAACATATCCGCACAAACTTCTCCCGTGTAGAATGGACCACAGAGGTACAGGACGGCAAGTATGTAAAAGTTCCCATCAAAGGGGAAGACAAAATACGCGAATACAACTGGGTATGGGCTCCGACAGGGGTAATCAATATCCACATGCCTGAATACTGGGGATTTGTACAGATCTCGGATAAGGTTGCCGGAACAGGTGAAACTCCATTTGTTACAGATCCGAATGATGAAGTAAAATGGCTTCTACGTAACCTGTATTACCGTCAGAACGAGTATGCAGCGACATTCGGCGAATATGCTCCATCTGTAGCAGCTCTCAAACCCGAAGAATTATGTCCGGCTGAACAAGCAAAGCAGATCAGTCTGTTCAATACTCCTTCCATGTATGAAATCACATTACCCGGCACAGACGGTACTATTTGGCATATCAGACAGGATGGCTTGGTTTGGGCTTCTAAGAAATAAATAAGTAATGATTTAGAAAGATATGAACTATTTTAATAAGAACCAGGAACGCGGATGACGCGGATTGAGCGGATTTGAACGGATCGGATCATTTAATCCGTTTTGATCCGCCTAATCCGCGTCATCCGAGTTCCTGGTTCTTTTATTGTGACAAATAGATTCAAAATTGACAATAAATGAAACAATACAAATATCTCCTTTTCGACCTCGACGGTACAATCACCGACTCTGAAACCGGAATCACGCGTTGTGTTGAATACGCACTAAACCATTTCGGCATTCAGGTAAATGACTTACGGGAATTAACCCCTTTCATCGGCCCTCCCCTCCTTGACTCGTTCAAGGATTTTTACAACTTCACCGATGAACAAGCAATTATTGCCACCGACAAATACAGGGAAAGATATGCCGACAAAGGCATTCTGGAAAACGAATTATATCCGGGAATCAAAGAATTACTCGCTGATGCTCAAAAAAACGGCAGAACAGTGATACTGGCCACTTCCAAACCGGAAATCTTTGCCAAACGCATCCTCGATCATTTCGGGTTGAGTAACTATTTTTCCTTTGTTGCCGGTAGCGGCCTGGATGGTTCGCTTCATACTAAAACAGATGTTATCAATTACATCTTACAATCGAACAATATAACCGATCTGAGTTCTGTTGTAATGATAGGCGATAGAAAACACGATATCATCGGAGCAAAAAACACAGGAATTGACTCTATCGGTGTCTTATACGGCTTCGGTGATTATAAAGAACTATTAGAAACCGGAGCAGACCATATCGTAGAAGATATTCCGGCACTCCGTAAATTACTGCTATAAGAGTAATTTACGGAATATACCGATTTGTTTTTATCAAAAGTAAAAAACATCCCCCTAGAAGAAGGATACCGATAAAAGGTCCTTTTATTTCCTGAAGCCCGAAAAGTTCCAATAAAACCGATCCTATTATGAGGCTTACTCCCATACCAACCAGCCAGCTACGGATTAAATGGCTTAAGCCTTTTATATCCACCTTCTCTTTCTTTTCCTTGGGCAATATATTATAACCACTTATCAACATAGGAAATGGCACCGCCAAAAGTCCAATGATGATTAGAGTTATCCCCACCCCAAAATCAAATAACATTTGCACTCCTCAGTAACTTTGATTATATATTAATAACACAAACCAATCAAATAACGGCAAAGAATATCCCCACCAAACACAGCCACACAATAGAGAATACCCAACGAATACCCTTTCAGATTACAGGAGACCTTCAACGCCTTGAACATCCAAACCAACACCCAAACCAAGAATATTACACCGATTAGCGAAAGCCAAACTCCTACCAGAAAACCTGGTTGCGCCAACAATTCTGTCGGCGGCACATTCATATCTACTTTTGCCAGATTTTGCATCGGAGGCAACATATTGAACAAATTCATAAAAATGAAAGGAATCTGAGCAAAAGCGACTGTCCCCAACACATCGATCATTCTGATCCGGGAACGCGACAAGATCAATCCGCCCAAATAAAACAGAGTAGCCGGTACAATCCAAACCACCAAATGTTCAACAGCATAACACCACCAGGCTGGATTCGGGGCCGGCCCAAAGTGCAATAAACCATGATAATGCCATCCGGAAAGATAACTGATAACAGTGGAAACAACCATTCCTAAAAGCCCCCACCCTAACGCCTGAAAACCGGCAATCCATTCAAACGGATTAACAAGAAAATTCAACCATTGTTTCTTCATAACTATTCAATCTTATTTAATTTATCAATCAGATCATCCAGGATATTCCTGACAGTCGGATAACTCACCCCCATATTTTTCGCCATATCTTTCAAACTGCCGCTCGACTTGATAAAATCAACGATAAACAGTTGCTCCTTCTCGGTCAATCTTGCCAAAGGAGGCAGCTCAAAGTTTCCACAGACCTCTGTATCACATTGTTCACAAAACAACCGTCCCACTCTCAGAGGAGAATCACAGGCCGGACATTGCAAGGGTAATCGTTTCTTTTTCTCATCCATTTTATTCAATCTTTACGCAACAAAGATAATAATACATTCAACATTATCAATCATAATATAAACATTATTAATATATAAATAAACATTGTTACACAACACTATTCTATTACATGTAATCTCCGGTTCGAATAAATGCTTCTCTTATTTAGATTGATTAATCTACTTTATCACCTTTTCTATGAAAATATCTTCCCGATAGGAGAAATGTTGGGTTATTCATCTTATTTTTGCAAAGGATGGAAAACAATCAAGAATCTCTTATGGTAAATATTATAGACAAGATAAACTCTTCATACCCAATTTCCGATACAACGATACAAACATTAAAAGAACATGTTACTTTATGCCATTTCCCTAAAAAGTATCAGTTGATAAAGGAAAATATGTTTTGCAAATCGGCCTACTTCATCGAGAAAGGCATGACTCGTTCTTTCTGGCTGGTGAACGGAGAGGAAATAACGACCTCCTTTGCCCATGAAGGAAGCATTGTCTTTAGTATGGACGAACTATATTATAACAAGGTAAGCGAAGAGTTTGTAGAAACACTCGAAGATGTAGTAGCCTATCGAATATCATTGACCGATTTACTTCAGCTTTTTCAAACCAATATTGAATTGGCGAATTGGGGAAGAGTTATTCATCAAAACGAATACAGACGCTTGCACCGTTCACATAAAGAACGTCTTACGTTATCAGCAAAAGAAAGATTCGAAGAATTCAAACGACAATTCCCAGAAGTTTATCAGCGAGTACAACTGGGATATGTCGCATCCTATCTGGGAATTACCCCCTCTACACTCAGCCGCCTCAGAGCACAGAAATAATCATTATCCGGTAAAATTTGATATAGGACAAATTTTAGGACGCATAAGTTTTATAATTTTGGAGCTTCATTAGTTACACGTAGTAATAATCTAAATAATAAACTCTTATCATGCAAAACATTTCTTCCGCTGCGTTTACAGACAGTAAACCTCATTACGATCTTCTCGACGGATTAAGAGGAGTAGCAGCACTTTTAGTCGTATGGTATCACGTCTTCGAAGGCTACGCTTTCGCCGGAGGCACTACCATCGACACTATCAATCATGGTTATCTGGCAGTGGATTTCTTCTTTATCCTGTCCGGTTTCGTTATCGGCTATGCCTATGACGACCGCTGGTCGAAGACGCTGACTATGAAAGATTTCTTTAAACGCCGTTTGATCCGTCTCCACCCGATGGTTATCATGGGAGCGGTTCTGGGAGTTATCTCTTTCCTGATTCAAGGCAGTGTAAAATGGGACGGGACACACGTCTCTATCTCCCTGGTCATGCTATCCCTACTGTGTTCGTTGTTCTTCATTCCCGCAATACCGGGAGCCAATTATGAGGTCAGAGGAAACGGTGAAATGTTCCCACTGAACGGTCCCAGCTGGTCGTTGTTCTTCGAGTATATCGGCAATATTCTTTACGCCCTGTTCATTCGCCGTTTGTCAACCAAAGCATTGACTGTTGTCGTCTTTTTGATGGGCGCGGCACTGGCAGCATTCGCCACCCTCGACGTATCCGGCTACGGTAACATCGGAGTCGGCTGGACATTGGACGGCGTGAATTTTGTAGGCGGATTATTACGCATGCTCTTCCCCTTTTCTATGGGTATGCTTTTATCCCGTAACTTCAAACCCATCAAAGTGAGAGGCGCATTCTGGATCTGTTCGATCATATTACTGGGATTATTCTCTGTACCATTCGTGGAAGGGACAGACCCGATTTCCATGAACGGACTTTATGAATCCGTTTGTATCATCCTGATTTTCCCTATTCTTATCTGGATAGGTGCATCGGGAACCACTACCGATACGAAGTCGACAAAGATATGTAAATTCCTGGGAGACATCTCCTTCCCACTCTATATCATACATTATCCTGTGATGTATCTGTTCTATGCCTGGTTGATCGACAAGGAACTTTACACGCTTGCCGAGACCTGGCAGGTAGTTTTGTGTGTTTGTGCATTGAATATAGTTTTGGCTTACCTATGCCTGAAACTATATGACGAACCGGTAAGAAAATGGTTAAGTAAGAAGTTCCTGGCCAGAAAACGGGCATAAAAGGAATTACCGAACGCAGATGACGCAGAAAACGCAGAGTCTCGCAGACTTTTATTATTAAATTATCTGCGATATTCTGCGCTTTCTGCGTCATCTGCGTTCGGTAATACAAACATTTAATACATCTCCTTTCGTTTTTTCCGGCTATTTATCGTAAGTTTGTGAACCAATATAAACTTACAAACTAAATATATCATGAAACAAAACAACCTATGGATAACTGCCCTCGCATTGGGTATTACGTTATCCGCCTTCGGACAGCAGACCGACAAAGGAATCTCTCCGGAAATGCTGCAACAGATCAAACAATCGTACAAAGGAACTCCTACCGACAAGGCTATCCATAACGCCATCAGTAACAACGACATCAATAAGCTGGCAGTAAATGCCGACAGCAAAAACAATTTCGATACTTACTTCTCTAATAAAGTAAACAGTAAAGGTATTACCAATCAAAAGTCTTCCGGCCGTTGCTGGTTGTTTACCGGTTTGAACGTATTCCGGGCACAGGCGATCGCGAAATATAATATGGGAGATTTTCAATTCTCACAGAATTATTCCTTCTTCTGGGACCAGTTGGAAAAAGCCAACCTGTTCCTGCAAGGGATCATCGACACACGCGAAAAGTCGATGGATGACAAAATGGTGGAATGGTTATTCAAAAATCCGCTTAGCGACGGAGGACAATTCACCGGCATATCCGATATCCTGGGTAAATATGGCGTAGTTCCCGCTGACGTAATGGTGGAAACCCATAGTAGCGAAAGTACGGGAAGAATGGCCAACCTGATCGGTCTTAAGTTAAAAGAGTTCGGCCTGCAATTACGCGATCAGTCTGCCAAAGGAGCCAAAGTGGCTGCATTGGAAAAAGACAAAACAGAAATGTTGGGAACCATTTACCGGATGCTGGTCCTCAACCTGGGTGAACCGCCTACGAAATTTACCTGGACTCGCAAAGATGCACAAGGCAACCCGGTTGAAACAAAAGAATATACTCCCAAATCATTCTTCGACGAATATATCGGCAAAGACCTGACAAACAATTATGTCATGCTGATGAACGATCCGAGCCGTGAATACTATAAGTTATATGAGATCGATTTCGACCGTCACCGTTATGATGGAAAGAACTGGACTTACGTAAACCTGCCGATTGAAGAGATCAAAGAGATGGCTATCGCCTCTATCAAAGACAGTACAATGATGTATTTCTCTTGCGACGTAGGTAAATTCTTCGATCGTGAACGGGGTCTGTTGGATGTGAACTATTACGACTACGGTTCACTGATGGGAACTACTTTCGGTATGGATAAGAAACAGCGTATCCAAACATTCGCCAGCGGTTCGTCACATGCTATGACCTTGATGGCTGTCGATCTCGATGCAAACGGCACACCTAAAAAATGGATGGTAGAAAATAGCTGGGGACCGGGTGCCAACAGTGGCCACCTGATCATGACCGACGAATGGTTCAACGAATATATGTTCCGTCTGGTAGTCGAAAAGAAATACATCACCGACAAAGTGAAAGACGTTCTCAAACAAACACCGACCCGCCTTCCGGCCTGGGATCCGATGTTTACAGACGAAAATTAAGAATTGAATTGAAGAACGAAGAAAAACAACCCCGGCAGATTATTGGTCTGTCGGGGTTGTTTTATCAATGTTTCCTAATTACTTCTTTTATTGTTTTTACTTCCTATCCAAGTTCCTTGTTTCCACAAATACTCCAAAGGTCCTTGTTTATGGTGTGACAACCAATAACGGCTGAATAGCCATTGAGCGGAGAAAATAAACAATCCGATAAGCAAAGTCGCTGTAGCCCCGGTAACACGATACAATCCCAAGCCAAATCCATAATAAATACATACTCCTATAATAGACTGCGAAATATAGTTTGTCAGGCTCATACGCCCATAAGGTATAATAAACTTTTGCCAGTTACACCCATTCTCCTTTTTAAACCAAATCAGCACAAAGATCGAAACCAAAATTAGCATAAAAGCAAAATTGCTAAGAGATTGTGTTATTATCTTATATGGAAGCAATACGGATGGATTGCCTATATGTTCGGGGACAAAAACCCGAAGCAGATAAAGTGGTATGAATGCCAATACACCTATACCCAAGATACGTTTCCAGAAACCAATTGTACGATCACTCCTTATGAAAGATCCATTACGTCCTAATAACATTCCAAACATAAACAAGGCCGATGTCTGAAACAACCGTCCATTTTCTACTTGCCAGAAATTACTATATAATTGTCCATCCCATATATTACTGCGCAAGACCTCCCCAAAAGAACCATTCATAGTTACCCCTCCTACCCGTTCTGAATAGATCATGAATCTATTTCCGACAGCGACATAATCCGGGTCAAATAATGCATACAACATTCTGCCCCATTCAAAAGGCTGAAGCAACAAACAGACGGCGATCCAAAAAACAATTTTATCTTTCAGTTTACATACCGGAATAAGTACAAAACCAGCAACGGCATAGAGTACCAGGATATCACCATTATAAAATAAAGCATGAAGCTGGGCAAACAAGAACAACAGAACCAACCGCCAGGCAAAACGTCCCCGAAAATCGATCCCTTTTTGTTCCGCATGATGAAACTGAATATAGAAGCTGAAACCAAAAAGCAAGGAGAAAGTAGCATAAGCCTTTCCACTAAACAGAAAGAAAAAGCTATCCCACATCCATTTGTCCAGAACCTGCAACCAAGCCGGCTGAAATTCCGGAATGAAATAAATATTATAATGTTCAAGATTATGCAACAACACAATCGCCAACAAAGCAAAACCGCGAAGCGCATCTACTACATTCAAGCGTTCGGATTTTTGAATAGTATGTATCATTTCTTATTATGTATCAGATATTCAATATATATAAGTCTTTGTCTCATTTTCCCCAATCCGAAGGATTTGCCCCCATCTGCAATACCAACGTTCCGCCCTTCATCAGGTCGGCATGCGTCAGATAACATTTATTGTAAGGATTTCCATTTAAAGTAGCCTGCTGGACATATATATTTTCAGGGCTATTATTGCGAGCTTCAATCACAAATGTTTTTCCCTCAGCATAGTCCGGATCCAAATTGAAAACGATCTTCTCAAATACCGGACTGGTTATTTCATAACGCTGGTCACCGGGACATACCGGATGTAATCCACTAGCTGCCAATACATACCAGGCAGACATCTGCCCGACATCTTCATTTCCGACTAGACCCAAGACTGAATTTTTATAAGCATTCCGACAGATATCCCGCGTCCATTTTTGAGTAAGTTCGGGAGCACCCAGACGGTTAAACAGGAACGGAACATGATGAACCGGTTCATTAGCATGGTTATAATATTGATTCCAGAGATAACCTTCGGGAGTCTGTTCAAACATATCCGTCAGATCGGCCAGCACTTTTTCACGCCCACCCATCATTTGAACCATACCTTCCACATCGTGTGGAATGAACCAACCCTGCTGGTATGCATTACTCTCCGTACAACCATATCCTTCCGCCAGTCTTCCCGCTTCGGGTAAAGGTTGAAATTCACCTTTTTCATTACGTGGCCTGAACCAACCATAATCGGTATCATAAATTGTTGAATAGGTCATAGCCCGGCGGTCAAAATATTCCTTATCGGTATCCTTGCCCAACCATTCAGCCAGACGGGCCATACACCAATCATTGTATGCATATTCCAATGTATGAGAGATAGAACCCGGCGTATATCCTTCTTTATTATTACCAAACAACCGGGAAGTATTTAAAGCATAACGGTATGCCTTATCTATATCATAAGAACGGATTCCTTTTGAATAAGCGTCACACAAAACAGACAGAGCCGGATTACCCAACATACAACCGGAATAGGCATTCAACAATTCCCATCGCTCCAGATATTCGTTTCCACTCTGATCGGCAATCTCCACCAACGAGTTGAGCAGGTCATTGATCAGGGTTGGATTAATAATAGTTTGCAAAGGCATCTGGCTACGGAAAACATCCCATCCGCTAAAAATAGTTCGTTTAGTGAACTGATCCGTCATATGCGCCTTCTTGTCCGCTCCCATATATTCCCCGTTCACATCACTACAAATCCTCGGGTCGATCATAGTATGGTAAAGAGCAGTATAAAAGATATGTTTTTCATCCTCCGTACCTCCGGTCACAGTTATTTTGGACAGGGCATCGTCCCATAACCGGCGACAGTCAGCCAATGTTGCGTCAAACTCCCAGGCATTCATTTCCGAATGCAGATTCTCTTCCGCATTCTTCATACTGGTAAAAGAGATCCCACTTTTCATGAGGATCTGTTCTCCTGCATCGGTATCGAATTCCGCATAAAAGCCCAAATGCTTTCCGGTCAACGACTTCACATCAGGGATAATGCGGGCATTCCGAACAACTTCATGATAACGTTCGCTCTCGATATCTTCCCGTTTTCGTGTCCACCCGTCCGGTATGTCGGCCGACCATACGCCATGCGATCGGAAAGGACGGGAAAATTCAGCATAGAAATAGACTGTGTAATCAGATTTTCCTGCACCATTTCCCCAGCCGCCACCTTCGGGAGGACATTTCATTTCACCTCTGATCGTATGGTCATTGATCACTTCGATCGCCTGCCAGGTAGAAGTTCCTCCTACCCTGCGTGCCAAGTCTATTTGTATACGAGCCTCTTTACTCTCCGGGAATGTAAAACGCAACATACCGCTATGAGGAAGGGCCGTCGCTTCCGCTTTTATCTGATAATCGGTAAGCATCACGGAATAATAACCTGCAGAAGCCTTCTCCGATGCTTTATCATACCGGGAACGATAACCATTATCCGGATCTTCCAACGTTCCCGAAAAAGTATGCAACTTACCGACTGTCGGCATTACCAACAAATTCCCCAGATCGCCATACCAGCCGATCCCACTCATTTGTGTAAAAGCAAAACCTTCAATAGAAGTATGTTCATCACTATAACCCGGTCCATTATCACCACCTGTTATCGTATTAGGACTCACCTGCACCATTCCAAACGGAGCAGTCGCCCCCGGAAACGTTTTACCCAAACCATGATAGGAACCGCCAGCATCCATGCTGGTCGATGCTCCGATAAAAGGATTTACATAAGAAGAAAGAGAAGCCTCCTCCGGCTGGTCTTTCACTGATCCACAGGAAAAGAGCGCACCGAGAACCAAAAAACACAAACTAAAGACTTTTTTCATACACATTCATTGATTAATTAAGAACGGAAACAAAGATAACATTTCATAAAAAAAGCCACCCCATAATGAGGTAGCTTTTCTCTATGAATTATTTATCTGTTAAATTATTCTTTTATTATCCCAAAGGAATCTCCTTTAATATTTTATCAGTCGATCCCGCATTACCGCTAACAAAACGTCCCGCACTATCTCCCGCAGCTTCCAACACTTCATGATAGGTAAGCAGTTCATCCATCTTATCGCAGAAGGCCTGTTTATCCGATACGGAAAAACCGCCACCGACTTTGATCAGATCACGGGCTTCCTTAAATTTCTGGTATCTGGGACCGAACAGAACCGGAATGCCATAAACAGCCGCCTCCAACGTATTATGTATACCGGCACCGAAACCACCACCGATATAAGCGATCGTGCCATAACGATAGATCGAAGACAATAGTCCGAAACTGTCGATAATCAGGCAATCTTTACCTTCCAGCAAAGACGGATCCTGTTTCACATCCGATAGACGGACGGAAGGACGCTTCAACAGCGATTCGATATACATCAGATGTTCGCGGTGTATCTCATGTGGAGCAATGATCAGCTTCATCTCCGGATGTTCATTGAAATAAGGGATCAGAATTTCCTCATCCTGCGGCCAGGAACTTCCGGCGATAAGAGTAAGGTGTTTTTCTTCCCCTCCTTCACAAACAAAACGTTCTACATTCGGTAATTCGCGTGCCTGATTACGGACATCCAGCACCCGGTCGAAACGGGTATCACCGGTAACCGTCACATTCTTTATTCCGAACTCATTCAGCAATGCAGCCGACCGATCATCCTGTACAAACAAATGCGTGAAACAATAAAGCATCTTCCGGTACGGATAGCCGAACCATTGAAAAAAGAGCTGGTCGCGACGGAAGATGGCAGAAATAATATAAACAGGAACATCCCTGCGCTTCAACTCATGCAGGTAATTTCCCCAAAACTCATATTTGATAAATATGGCAATAGCCGGGTTTGCCAGATTCAAGAACTTTTTAACCCGGTAAGGCGTATCGAAGGGCAGATAACAAATGACATCCGCCCCATTATAATTTTTACGAACCTCATATCCCGAAGGGGAAAAGAAAGTAAGCAGTATTTTATACTCCGGATGTTCCGCCTTGATCTTCTCCATCATCGGACGGCCCTGTTCGAACTCGCCCAGGGAGGAAGCATGAAACCAGATATACTTTGCATTCCGGTCGATCTTCTCACGAAGAATAGAATTGGTCCTCCACTGACCCAGACGCATGATCCGAGCCTTCTTATGAAATGGAGATATCAGCGCAATAATAAATGCGTAAAAGTGGATTGCCAGACTATACATAACTTATTTAAGCACTTCAATCGCTCTTTCGATGCGGCGAATAGATTCTTCTTTTCCTAAAGCTTCTGTAATATCAAATATATGAGGACCTTTTCCTTCACCAACCAAAGCCAGACGGGTAGCATTCATGATATTTCCCAAATGGTATCCTTTGCTTTCGATCCAGGCTTTCACTTCTTCTTCCGTTCCCTCTATATCGAATGGCTCACGAACGCGCAGCACTTCGATCAATTCTGCCAACTGGGCAGCAGAATCGGCTTTCCAACGTTTCTTCGTTGTCTTCTCGTCATATTCGGTCGGGGCAACGAAAAAGAAAGCACATGTATCCCATAAATCCTTAATGAAGGAAACGCGGTCTTTCATCATCCCTACCACTTTCTCCACATAAGCCGGTTCGGCTTTTACGCCGTGGCTTTCAAGGATAGGCATGAACAAGGCTGCCACTTCTTTATTGTCTTTTTTCTGAATATACTGGTGGTTGAACCATTTTCCCTTTTCATAATCAAACTTAGCACCAGCCTTGCTGCAACGGGTCAGATCAAAATATTTGATCAGTTCCTCCATGCTCATAATCTCCTGGTCGTTACCCGGATTCCATCCCAGCAAGGCAAGGAAGTTCACGACTGCTTCCGGCAGGTAACCGCTTTCACGATATCCCGAAGAGACATCACCGGTCTTAGGATCATGCCATTCCAACGGGAAGACAGGGAATCCCAAACGGTCACCGTCACGTTTGCTCAGTTTTCCGTTTCCTTCCGGTTTCAACAACAGGGCCAGGTGGGCAAACTGCGGCATTGTATCCGCCCAACCCAAATAACGGTATAACAATACATGAAGAGGGGCACTCGGCAACCATTCTTCACCACGGATCACATGGGTCACTTCCATCAGATGGTCATCCACGATATTTGCCAGGTGGTAAGTAGGTAATTGGTCTGCCGATTTATATAATACTTTATCATCCAAGATAGAAGAGTTGATCACCACTTCGCCACGGATAATATCGTTTACATGAATATCTTCGTTCGGTTCGATCTTGACACGGACAACATACTGATGACCCGCATCGATCAACGCCTTTGTTTCCTCAGCAGAAAGAGTCAATGAATTGCGCATCTGAAGACGGATAGATGCGTCATACTGGAAATTAGCTATTTCCTGACGTTTGGCATCCAGTTCCTGCGGTGTATCGAAAGCGATATAAGCCAGACCGTCGTTCAACAACTGATCGACATATTGTTTGTAAATAGCTTTCCGCTCACTCTGACGATAAGGGCCCTGTTCGCCTCCAAAGTTCACACCTTCGTCGAACTTGATACCCAACCAGGTAAGCGCTTCAATGATATACCCCTCAGCTCCCGGAACAAACCGCCCGGAATCGGTATCTTCAATACGTAAAATCAAATCTCCGCCATTTTGTTTGGCAAACAAATAATTGTATAATGCAGTACGAACACCTCCGATATGCAGCGCCCCTGTCGGGCTGGGTGCAAAGCGGACTCTAACTTTCCTTTGAGTCATAATTCTTTCATTCTATAATAATGCGGCAAAAGTAGCCCTTTTTTTTCTCTTAATAAACTTTTTTATGTACATTTCGCCCTCAAATAAGAAACTTATGAAACTAAAAAACTATAGCATACATCCCGCCGTATATTTCATAGTAGCATCGCTGTTGATTGCTTACTTTTTTCCACGTGAAGGAAAATTCCGTTATCAGTTCTATGAAGGCAAACCCTGGAGATACGGATTACTCACCGCTCCAAGCGATTTCCCTATCTATAAAACCGATGCTGAAGTCGAAGCTGAAAAAGACAGTGTACTAAAAAACTTCGAACCTTATTTCCGTATGGATGCAACGGTGGAGAATACGGAAGTGGACAAATTGCGGACAGCCTATAACAAGGAGCTGAACAAGAAAGCGACTCCGGCTTATATGCAATATATCGAAAACAGCCTTGTCAGTTTATATAAAAACGGAATCATAGCTCCCCAAGAACTGGAGAATCTAAAAAAAGACAATTATGCACGTGTCAACCTCCTGGAAAATAATGTCGCACATTCACGGTATGCCAGCGACTTCTTCACGGTGAAAACAGCTTATGAGTTCATCATCAATAACTGTCCGTCGCGCCTGGACAAATCGATCTTACAGTCTTGTGACATCAATAACTACCTGAAAGAAAACATAGCGTATGACGAGGCTATGTCGGAAAAGGTCAAAGACGATATGCTCCGGAGCGTAGCATTGGCCAATGGCATGGTGCAGGCGGGAGAACGTATTGTAGACAGGGGAGAAATCATAGACAATCACACTTACAACGTATTGCGTTCCCTGAAGATCGTACACGAAACGAAGTCGGGAGGCGCCCAGCGACAGAGCATTATCCTCGGCGGGCAATTCGTACTGGTATTCGGTATTATCTTCTGTTTCTGGTTATACTTGTGGTCTTTCCGGCTAAAGATATTGCATAACCGACGGAACGCCCTGTTTCTCGTCCTGTGCATATTTGTCAGTTGCATATTGACGGAACTGTGTGTGACCTACGCCTTGTTCAATATTTACATTCTGCCTTATGCGATCGTGCCCATTGTTGTGCGGACCTTCTTCGATTCGCGGACAGCCCTGTTCACACATCTTGTCATCGTCCTGATCTGTTCGCTGATGGTTCCTTTCCCCCATGAGTTCTTGTTGTTACAGATCATTGCGGGGATGGTGGTCACATTCAGTCTGAGGGATTTGTCAGAACGTTCACAACTGATCCGTTGCGCATTCCTGATCTTTATGTCCTATACGCTATGTTACATCAGTCTCGCTCTCTATCAGGAAGCCGATTTCAACAAGATCAACTGGCTGATGATCTTATATTTCGGTATTAATTTCATCCTGTTGATGTTTACCTATATCCTGGTCTACATGCTGGAAAAGACATTCGGATATGTATCGAGCATTACGCTGGTAGAATTATCCAACATCAATACGCCTATCCTTAAAAAGTTATCGGAAACCTCTCCCGGGACATTCCAGCATTCTTTGCAGGTTTCTATCCTGGCATCCGAAGCGGCTGCCAAGATCGGGGCAAACGCGCAACTGGTACGTACGGGAGCCATGTATCATGACATAGGAAAGATGGCAAACCCGGCTTTCTTCACCGAAAACCAAAGTAGTGTGAATCCGCATAGCCAACTGACTTTCGACCAGAGTGCCAAAGTGATCATCAACCATGTCACCGACGGAGTAAGAATTGCAGAAAAAGCGTTGTTGCCTAAAGCGGTTGTCGATTTCATCCGAACGCACCACGGACTGGGTAAAGCCAAATATTTCTATAACTCATTCAAAAACCAGTATCCGGATAAAGAGATCGACGAAAAGGTGTTTACCTATCCGGGACCTAACCCGTTCTCTAAGGAGACAGCCGTGTTGATGATGGCAGACTCAGTCGAAGCTGCCTCCCGCAGTCTGAAAGAACATACGGAAGAAAGCATCAAACAACTGGTGGATAAAATTATCGACGGACAGATCGCAGACGGATTACTGAAAAGTGCTCCGCTGACTTTCCGGGATGTGGAAACGATTAAAAGTGTTTTTGTCGACAAGCTGAAAACGATGTTCCACACCCGTATCAGTTACCCAGATCTGAAGAAATAGTCTCCAGTAATCCCCCGCAGGCGTCTTCCAGTAAATCGAGAACCAACTCAAAGCCGGAAGCGCCTCCATAGTAAGGGTCGGGCACATAATCGTATAATTTATTACAGGAATATTCCGTCATCTGGTGTATTTTGGCAATAGATTCCAGGTCGGGAGCTTTTTGTTTCAGATCATCTACATTGCGGTCATCCATTCCGATGATCAAATCGAAATCGTAGAAATCGGAAGTACGGACAGGACGGGAGATCGAATCGAGCACATATCCCCGCCGAGCTGCGTGACTACGCATCCGCTGGTCGGCACGCTCTCCTTCATGATAACCCAGGATACCAGCCGAATCTATTTCGATAAAATCTTCAAGACCGGCATCCTTTACCAGCTTCTTCATCACCGCCTCAGCCGAGGGAGAACGACAAATATTTCCGAGACATACAAATAACAATCTTATCTTTTCCTGCTTCATTATAATGGTTATTTAATTGTTTTTTTAATGTTTACGCCGGGTCCACATCATAGTGCACTATCAACTGTTTAAAAGGAAGATAGCGCTGCATCTCCGAATGAATCGCGTCCAGGATTTCCCTGACAGGGGCTATCGCTGCAGCTATCTCAATCTTTAGAACGATCTTTTTGATATGCAATGTCTGTACACGGGTCACAGGCGGAGTGACAGGTCCCAATACCCTTTCCCCCAAACGAACACGTAATTTTTCCGCATATATTGCTGACATTTCCTGCAAGACCGTCTCATTACGGCTCCGGAGCACCAGGACAATCAACCGGTAATAAGGTGGATACCGAAACATACTCCGTTCGCTCAGTTGCAGACGGACCATTTCCTGATAAGCAAAATGCTGCACCATCCGTATCAAAGGGTGTTCCGGCTGGGAAGTCTGCAAGACAACCGTACCCCGCTTATCCCTTCTGCCTGCACGCCCGCTCACCTGCACCATCAACTGGAAAGCACGTTCGTGAGCCCGGAAGTCCGGATAGTTCATCAGGTTATCGGCATTCAGTATACCGACAACACTCACATTTCCAAAGTCCAGTCCTTTCGACAACATCTGTGTTCCGATCAGTATCTGCGTCTTTCCTTTCTCGAAATCCGAAATAATACGTTCGTAAGCCGTACGGGTACGGGCGGTATCAAAATCCAGCCGCTCTACTTTGGCTGCCGGAAATAGGGATGCAATCTCCTCTTCCACTTTCTCCGTACCGAATCCCATCATTTTCAACTCCGAACTCTGACATTCCGGACAATGGGGCGGCAACTGGATTGTATATCCGCAATAATGGCAAACCAGTTGATTATGGTATTTATGGTAAGTCAGACTGACATCGCAATTCACACAATGAGGCACCCACCCGCAACTCTTACACTCGATCATCGGAGCAAACCCACGTCGGTTCTGAAACAGGATAGCCTGTTCACCATGTGCAATAGCGGCATTCACCTTTTCAACCAGCAAAGGAGAGAAAAGCGTATCCTTCATAATTTTTTTACGCTTCAGCTCCTTTATATCGGCCGTGATAATCTCCGGCATCAGACAGTCGCCGAAACGGGTAGTCAGTTCGACCAGTCCATATTTGCCGGTCGTTGCATTGAAATAGGAATCGATCGAAGGAGTAGCCGATCCCAGTAAAGTCTTTGCCCCATGCATTCCAGCCAATACGATCGCGGCATTGCGGGCATGATAGCGTGGTGCCGGATCTTGCTGTTTGTAAGTGTTTTCGTGTTCCTCATCTACGATAATTAGTCCCAGATCCTTAAACGGGAGAAAGAGAGAGGAACGAACACCCAGTACGACCATTGGCTCTCCACCGTGAAGAAGTTTGTTCCAAACCTCCACACGTTCATTATCGGAAAATTTAGAATGATATACCAACAGTTTGTTTCCAAACAATTTAGCCAGCCGCTCCGTGATCTGGGTAGTGATGGCTATCTCCGGAAGCATATATAAAACCTGCCTGCCCATCTTCAGGACCTCGTCGATCAGTCGGACATAGATTTCCGTTTTTCCGCTCGAAGTAACGCCGTGAAGCAAACAAACCTCTTTAGATGTAAATACATCGTGTATTTCACCGTACGCTTTTTCCTGTGCCGGACTGAGCGGACTGAGCGATTGCAACCGGCATACCGGCACCTGCAAGCGTCCGACTTCTTTTTCATAGCTTTCCAAAACACCCCGCTTCAGCAGCCCGTCCAATATGGCAGCAGAACAGCCACTGTGTTCCAGCAGCTCCTTTCTTGAAACTTCCTTACTCAACGACGGATTTAAGGCATGACTCAAATCCAAGAAACAGACCAGCAAAAGTTCCTGTTTCTTTGCCCGCTTAAAATCAGCAAAAACCTCTTGCAAACGTTCCTCGCTGGCATATTCCTGCGACAGCCGGATAAATGTCTGCATCTTCGGCACAAATCCGCGTTTCATCTCTTCGCTGACCTCGACAGCGCCGCGCGCCATCAAGGAAGCCACAATCGGCACGACATTACGCAAACCGGTTCTTTTCTCCAGTTCGGATACGGTCAGTTTGAGTACGCCTTTGAAGGCATCCAATACAGCCTGCTCGTTGGGACGCAAAGGACCGTCAGCCACAAAATCGGCATTATAAGTCACCGCTGTCTCACTTTCCAGCTTCAGTCCGGAAGGTAAAGCCGCCTTATAGACATCCCCTAATTTACACATATAGTAAGAGGCAATCCATCTCCAGAAACGGAGCTGCGGCCTGCGCAATACCGGACTGGCATCCAGCAAGGCATAGATATCTTTCGTTTCAAAGTCCGTATTCGGTTTACGCTCATGCACCTCCATTACAATAGCCGTGTAATAACGTTTCTTACCGAAATGAACAATGACGCGGCAACCGGGAGTTACGGCAGCCTCCAAATCCGCAGGGATACTATAGGTATAACTATTTTCCAGCGGCAAGGGTAGTATGACATCTGCATATTTCATTTACGAGGTCAAAAGTAACAAAAAAGGCCGGACTGTTAAAGCCCGGCCCTCCATATCTTCTTTCTGTTATCAGAACAAAACCGCTGCAGTAATGGACCAGCCGCGATTCTTCGCCTTCATATCGAACTTATCCGAGCTGTAATTATCAGTCAGTCCCAAGCCATAATTGATGCCGACCTGCAAATGGCTGATCAGTTCCGCTCCTACACCGAAGTTAAGGCCTGCGCTAAAGTTTTTCGCTTTAATCTGTTCACCCAAAACATTCCAAATTTTATCTCCTCCTACACGGAAACCTACATACGGACCTGCAGAAAGATAGGCTTTTACCAAAGGAATACCGAACTTCCACTTCAAATTGACGGGGATATCCAAATAATCTGTTTTCATACTTGTCGAGGTAACTGTTCCCTCCGTTTTCATGTCGACTCCTTTCTGTGAATAGAGAATGGCCGCATCCAAGCCTATGCCTATCAACGGAATAGTAGTCTCGATCATCGGACCGATCTGGAATCCTGTCACATTATCCGCTTTCAGGATATCGGAATTCATATGAACGGATGATATGTTCAAACCACCTTTTACCCCAAACTTCAACTGGGATTTTGCCGGTACGGCTATGAATACCATCAAAATAACCAAAACTAAACCTGTAACCTTCTTCATATTGCCTGTTGTTAATTAATTATGTTTGCAAATAAACGCACTTTTCCTATAATAAACAAGTATTACTGTCATCCTGTTCATTCATTAAAAAGGAAAGCATGCACCGGTTACGGAGCTCATCCCGCAAACCGATCCATGCCTCTTTTCCTAATTATTATGGCAAAATAATTAAAAACAAAAATGTTCAGACAGCCAGACGGGAAACGGGAGTAAGAATAGTGGAGACGACAATCTGTCTCCTGTTCTCTTCCGGCCTTTCCTCGAAGCCGTCGAAATAGTATGCCTTGCAGGTCTTCTGACTTACTTCCGGTTTGAGCGCCTTCCCAACTTTTCAGTTGACAGTTGATAGTTGACAATTGACAGTTAAACTGTCCACTGTCCACTGTTATCTGTCAACTTCTCCGTCAGTGGCACTAGTGTTGCCCAATCCGTTATGAAGCTTACAGCAGCGGGACTGTCCGGGATTTTCACCCGATTCCCTTTTAATCCTTTCCTGCGGATACAGGTCCGGAACAATGCATGTCGCAAATATAATACATTTTTACTAGATTTGTACAAAATCTTTATTTTCTTGTTGGAGTGATTAGAACCTTATCTGCCAATCGCTGATAGTATGTCGCTCCCGGTCGAAACCGATGGCAACTTTCACGACGGGCAACCCGCACAAAGCAAAACGTTCGGGATAATTCCGCAAATCTATCTGGTTCATGGCTGCATCCGCCGTTTTATCGAGTTTTAGCTCCACGACATAAAGTGTCGTTTTCGTCCGCATCACCATATCCACACGACCACGGGGGGTACGTACTTCCACATCCACATACATACCAAGCAAACTGAATATGGTATATAGCAAAGACTGGTAATGCCCCTCGTAATCGGTATTATCGCATTTTGGGATCGTGGAAAGGAAAGTCTGCAATAAACAAAGGGCATCGTCCATCCGCTCTCCGGCTATCGCCTCGAAAAGAAGCGCAACCGTTGTAAGACCATCGGCGGTATGTTGGTGAAGATAACCGGGCAACAAACTTTTCATCAGCCCCATACGTACCTCCTTATTGGGAATGTCGAGCGTATAAAGTTCCGTCAGTTCGGAGTAATCTTTTATCGTGATATAACCGCTTTGGTAGAGTAGCGGGGTGATGTCCGTCATCCGTTCCGTCGGCGCATCGAACGATTCGGAAATAACTTTCCGACCTCCGATCTGCTGAGGCTTTACATGGTATTTGTTCAGCATCTCGATCAAATAGGTAGGTGTACCACTGCCGAACCAATAAGAACCGATTTTACCGTCCGCAAAAGCATTCAGCAAGCTGAAAGGATTATAGATGTCAGGCGAGGGGTAAGTAAAATGATAGCCGTCATAATTCTCCCTCAAACGTGCAACAAGTTTCGGACAGGTAATCTGCATCTTCTTCGCAAGCAATTCCAAATCAAGATTCATTTGCGTCAACATCTCCTCTTCCGTGATACCGCAAATGGCGGAATAGGAATCGTCCATGCTGATATTCTTTATATTATTCAGTTCACTGAATATGCTCAATTGAGAAAACTTCGTAATACCGGTAAGGAAGACATAGCGCAGATAAGGATCGCAAGCCTTCAGTGGACTATAGAAATTACGCATCACGTTTCGTAACACAGGCAAGTTTTTTTCTTCATGCATCACATCGAGAAGCGGCGCATCATATTCATCAATCAACACCACCACTTGCCGCCCTGTCCGCTTGTAAGCACATTGTATCAAATTCGCCAGCCGGATATTAACATCTTTCTCCTCTATATGGCAATCATACCGATCCTCATATCCCGACAAGAGAAAATCCAACATCCGATTCAAACGGGCTTCATCCACATGCTTCGCCATGCTGACATCAAAGTGGAGTACCGGATAGGTTATCCATTCTTTCTCCAGCCCTTCCATAGCCAACCCTTCAAACAACTCCTTGCGTCCCTCGAAATAGGCATGGAGCGTTGAAGTTAGCAGCGACTTACCGAATCGGCGTGGACGGCTCAAAAACATATAATTCGAAGCTGAATGTGTCATGCGATAAACATATTCAGTCTTATCAATATACACATAATTCCCCTCTCGAAGCTTCGAGAAAGTCTGTACCCCTATCGGATAAAGTCGTCGTTGCATTTCCATAATCCTGTTTCTTTTATCACAAATTTACGTGAAACAAAAGAGATTACCAAATATGATGTTGGCTATCTTTTAGTTATCATTAAAACTCCGGAAAAAGGCTTTGGGCTTGGCCAAAAAGATGTCTAATTCGTATCTTACCGAAAAGTAATCACGCAAAATCAGGACAAGACTCTATTCACCTTTCTTTGTTCGTTTCTTTATTATCAAGAAAACAGAAAACTACTTAGTAAGTAAACCTTCATCTGCTTAATAAGTAAACAAACCTCTGCTTACTAAGTAGCCAAGGGGGTTACTTAATAAGTAGTTTTTGTCTGTGTAGGGTTTGTTCAAAGCTCTACTTTATATGGAAGCCTTTCGATAAGCATCCACCGCCTCTTTTACCGATCCATACATCAGAAGGAGCCGCTGCGACTGGCCATAACTCAGTCCCAACTCCTCTGCCACCATCCGTGTTCCGCGGTCGACCAGTTTCTGATTAGTCAATTGCATATTGACCATCCGGTTGCCTTTTACACGCCCCAAACGGATCATCACAGATGTTGAAATCATATTCAGAATCATCTTTTGCCCTGTACCGGACTTCATACGCGAACTGCCGGTTACAAATTCCGGACCAACAATCATTTCGATCGCCACATCAGCCTCAGCAGCCATGGGTGAATCCGGATTACTGGAGATAGAGGCTGTCAGTATCCCCCTCTCACGGGCTTTACGCAAAGCTCCGATCACATAAGGAGTCGTACCGGATGCAGCAATACCGATCACTGTATCTTTGGTTGTGACCTGATGCTCCTGCAGTTCCTCCCAACCACGATCCATATCATCTTCCGCATTCTCTACCGGATTGCGAAGAGCTGTATCGCCACCGGCAATCAGACCGATCACCAAAGTGGAGGGCATTCCGAAAGTAGGAGGTATTTCTGAAGCATCGAGCACTCCCAGCCGGCCACTTGTTCCGGCACCCAGATAAAAGATACGCCCTCCCTGTTTCATCCGGGGAACAATCTGATCTACCAGTTTTTCTATCTGAGGAATTGTTTTTTGCACAGCTAGTGCGACCTTTTGGTCTTCTGTATTTATATCTTCCAGCAACTCCCGGACAGATTTATCTTCCAGGTCATTATATAATGAATCTTGTTCTGTTATTTTAGTAAATGACATAATAAATAGTTTTTCCGGTCATAAAACGAAATGTAAGTTTACTTCCCATGATACGCGATCAATCCCTCCATCGGACTTTGTGCAACCGTTCCGATACGTATCCCCAGGTCAAAAGCAATATCTTTCAGTATATCTTGATAATACCAGGCAACTGAACCGACCAGGTGGACAGGTAATTCAAAACAATTATACTGCTTCACGTTACGGGTAAAAAATGCCAGAAAGCTACGGGTGACCAATTCCCAAATGGCAGGTTCATCCAAATGCTCCCGTATAAAAGGAGAAAAACCTGCCAGAAAACGGTTTGGAAAAGGTTGCCGGTAAACCCTATCCATAATTGATGCTGGGGTCAGCCCATATTGTGAAAGAAACAGGTCTTTAAGAGCCGGAGGCAGCTGGTCTTTCAATACATCCCCGATCAATAGTTTGCCCAATACGGCACCGCTTCCCTCATCGCCCAGAATAAATCCGAGGGGAGAAACGTTCTTTACAATCTCTTTACCATCGTAATAGCAGGAGTTCGAACCGGTACCCAGGATACAAGCTATCCCCGGCTTGTCGCCACACAAGGCACGGGCTGCAGCCAGGAGATCGCTCCCAACCTCTACAGGAACAGACAAATACCGGTTGACAGACCGCCGGATCATGTCATTCTTTTCAGGGAAAGCACAGCCCGCCCCGTAAAAACAGACGACGGAAGGTATGAGATCTTTTAATGCAGGCAGCAATCCGGTTTCAATCTCCTTCCTCATCTCTTCTTCCGTCTGAAAGAAAGGATTCATACCCCGTGTTTGGAAACGAAGAACAGATTTTCCTTTCTCCACCATACACCAATCCGTCTTCGTTGAACCGCTATCGGCTATTAATATCATATTATACGCTTTAAGTTATTATTTTACAAGCATAAAACGGTATTAACAACCCTTTCTATTTGCTTGTCGACAATTATGAACAAGCCTGTCGATAATTATGAACAAGCCTGCCGATAATTATGAACAAGCTTGTCGACAATTGTCGGCAGACAATTTTATTAGCCCTCTTTCCGGCCAAATACCGGATCTATTTTTAGGAAAGCAGTGACAATTAATGTGATCAAACAGCACCCCATCACCCACCAAAAGAAGTTTACGTACCCCAATTGTTCCTGTAACCATCCGGCCACCATGCCAGGAAGCATCATGCCTAATGCCATGAAAGCCGTACAGATTGCATAATGTGCCGTTTTATGTTCTCCTTCAGAGTAATAGATCAGGAAAAGCATATAGGCCGTAAAACCAAACCCGTATCCGAACTGCTCTATGAAGACACAGACATTGATCGTGATCAAACTTTCCGGCAGTGCGGTACTCAGGTAGATAAAAGTCAAGTCAGGCAATGTAATAGCTAACGCCATCGGCCAAAGCCATTTCTTCAGACCTCCTTGTGAAGCCACAATACCACCGATTATACCACCCAGCGTCAGACCTATAATGCCGATCGTGCCATATACCAAACCTAATTCCGACGTGGTCAAGCCCAGTCCGCCCACTTCCCGCGAATCAATCAGGAACGGTGTCACCAGCTTCACCAACTGGGCTTCGGGAAAACGATACAACAGCATAAACAGAATAGCTACCAAAGCTTGCTTCTTCTTGAAAAAAGAAACAAAGGTAGCAAAGAATTCCTTAAAGATGGTGGAAGCCGTCACCGTCACAGCCGCCTTATCGGAAGCAGGTACCGGCAATATATATTTATGATACAGGCAAAAGCCGATAAACAAACCTGCCATAATCAGAAAAGTGATCGACCATGCCAGCGGAATCTTACCGGTAGCCACTTCAAGCACCCCTGCCAGCATAACCAGCAACCCCTGTCCTGCAATCGTTGCAATCCGGTAGAAAGTACTGCGTATTCCCACATAAAAAGCCTGTTCATGCGGATCGAGCGCCAGCATATAAAAACCGTCTGCCGCAATATCATGTGTAGCCGAACTAAAAGCCACCAGCCAGAAGATAGCCAGCGATAACTGGAAAGCATACTCCATCGGCAACGTAAATGCGATCCCGGCAAGCCCTGCGCCGATCAGAAACTGCATCGTAACGACCCACCATCGTTTCGTCTTCAATAAATCAACAAAAGGACTCCAAAAAGGTTTAATAACCCACGGCAGATACAGCCAACTGGTATAAAGGGCAATATCGGTATTGCTGATTCCCATCCGTTTGTACATAATGACGGAGATCGTCATCACAGCTACATAAGGCAATGCCTCAGCAAAATAGAGTGTGGGAATCCAACTCCAGGGAGAAGTTCGCTTTGTCTGATTCATAAAGAGTATAATTTAGATTTACTGATTAAAAGATCCATCTCCTTTTCCGGGAGACAGGTTTCACGAAGGATTTGCCGAAGGTCGTCTGCCGTTACCTTACGGAAATCCTTTTCCAAAGGAGTCACAAAGACACCTGCCATCTCGACGGTTGCCGGACTGATCAATATATTAGCTTCTCCTTCAGCATAATAACAGGAAGGATGCAAATTCTTTCTCGGATAGATACACGTGATCCATTTGCCGTCTTCTTTCCACGACAACACATTCATCATCGGTTCATATTCGCCCATCTTACAGTCCATAAGTTCATACAGATGGTCGAACAGGGCAACTGCATCTTCCCTCTTTCCGGAAACAATCACAAACGCAGGCTGCAAGAAGTCACGTAAAGCGTATAGTACAGCCTGTCCTTTTACTTTCACCTCCTCCTTGGCTGCCTGGAGCCAGTTCACCTCAAGAGGTAAAAATCCTTTACTTCCAGCCTGGAAATGCATATGGTCGGGAGCCGAAGCACCGCATTTCGGACCGTTATAGAAGACTATAAATTCGTCGAGCGCCTCCGCCAGTGCCAGCATATCGGCATAACGTCCCCAGATACACTGCTCCTGATGTGCCCGGATGGGAATCGTCAGATGTTCCGGAAAGATGGGATAAGGATTCACGATGATCTGGTATTCATCGCCGAAGTCGATCCATTGCTGATTGCCGGGACGATTGGCTTCACAAAGAAAACAGGGACGGGCAGCCAGTGAAGCTTTATCTATCTTAGCTGCCGACGACCGGATACGTTCCGGATTGAACTGTAACTCCACCTCATATCCGTTTACCATGAGTTTTCGCGATTGCACCCGGTCGAGAGCAGCATAGTTCGTTCGTGCCAGTTCCCAATTCCTGCGATGGTAACTTATCAGTTCCCGGACTTGCTGAGTTATACTTCCATTCATAATTCAGATTCCTTTTAAACAGACTTAGCCCAAACCACTTCTCTTTAACAATTCTATCGTACGCAAGCTGTCCTTATAAGCGTTATGCTCATTCATCTTCCGTATGTCGAGTGCCGCATCCGTATTGTCTTCCCAGCGCCGGCACAGATACAGGACATCGTAAATACGTCCGATCCGATACGTCCTGGAGATAGCCAGACCGATCGCGTAATCTTCCCCGTAACTCACATTCGGCATTTTCAGCTCACGCAGGATCGGGGTATAAAAAGCACGGGGCGCTCCCAATCCATTGATCCGAAGCGCATTGTTACGACCGTTCTCTTCCGTCCATTCGCGATGGTCAATGATTCCGGGCGGTATTTCATTCAGGTCGAAGTCAGTCATCTTATAGGTTCCGATCACCATGGCACACTCTTCCGCATAGAAAGCATCCACTATCTTTTGCAAGGTATCCGGACCGCTATAAACATCATCGCTGTCAAGCTGCACGGAGAATTTACCGCACAGCGGATGTGCCGCCGCCTCATTCCAACAACCACCGATACCCAGATCATCCCGTTCGGGAATCAAATGGATCAGACGGTCGTCGGTTACATAACGGTCAATCAATTCGGTCGTCCCATCCGTCGAATGGTTATCTACAATGATCAGATTAAATTTAAAGTTCGTCTCCTGCCCCAATACCGAACGAATAGCGTCTTCGATCGTACGCACACGGTTACGAACCGGAATGATTACCGAGGCTTCATACTTAAATCCTCTTGATTGAAATTTCACCTTTTTAGGCTTCTTCGTCAATAAAGCTCCGTAAAAATGCAATAAAGGTTTGCATGCCTGCTCCATTTCAAGCTGTACCTCCCGGTTTTTCGGATCTACATAATCGAACTGTTTTTCGCCACTCTTACGCAAGTCTATTTCTTCGCAAGTATACAGGTATTCTCTCAGGTGAACAAGCCCGAGTATTTTGGACATATGCAGACGCAAATGATAAAAGCCTGCATATTTATATGAAACCGAAGATTTCTTTAAGCCACCGAAATAATTATCCAAGGCTCTATAAGTTATTATCATCAAAGGTCCAAAGTCGAAATCGTCACGCAAGCTTCCCTGCTGGTAATCGTTTACCGGATGTTCCTGCCTGATTCCGCCGGTCAGGAGATAATGATCGGCATAAACCATGTAACAGAATTTACTTTCAGACACGGAAATCATTCGTTCCAATCCGTTCTGTCCGAACTTTAAGGGAGTATAACGGGTATAATACAATACATTGCGGTTATCCGCCAGCTGATATATCGACCTCATCGTCTGCGTACTGGTCAATGTATCGATCTGTAGAATCTCACAACCTTCGTAAGGTTCCGCTTCCGGGTTGGAAGTCATTAAATATATTTTGTCAGTCAGTCCGGTGCTTCTCAGTTCGTCGACCGTCGGCTTCACCTGTTCCGGAGATATATAAGGTATAAAGCAGTTTATTCTATCCATAGGTATTAAATGGTGTTACATTATTAAGACTGTAAACTTAAACAAAAAGTATGTGATAAACGATAAAGGAAAGTCATTTTCGGTCGAATAAACGACAAAAGGGTTGCCTCATCACGAGACAACCCTCTTTATATAATCATAAGAATCTCTTCTTATTCTTCTCCTAACAGGATTTCCAGGATCTGAACAGCAGCCTTAGCCACTGAAGTACCCGGGCCGAAGATAGCAGCAACACCTGCTTTATACAGGAAGTCGTAGTCCTGTGCAGGGATTACACCACCGGCGATGACGATGATGTCTTCGCGGCCTAACTTCTTCAGCTCATCGATAACCTGCGGGATCAATGTCTTGTGTCCGGCAGCCAGAGAAGAAACACCCATTACGTGAACGTCGTTTTCAACAGCCTGACGGGCAGCTTCTGCCGGAGTCTGGAACAACGGTCCCATATCCACGTCGAAACCACAGTCTGCATAACCTGTTGCAACAACCTTAGCACCACGGTCGTGTCCGTCCTGACCCATTTTAGCGATCATGATACGAGGCTGGCGACCTTCTTTCTTAGCAAACTTTTCTGTCAGCTCGCAAGCCTTAATGAAGTCTGCATCTTTCTTTGTTTCTGATGAATACACGCCTGATATAGTTCTGATGATTGCTTTATAACGTCCCACAACAACTTCGCAGGCATCCGAGATTTCTCCCAGTGATGCACGCAGGCCGGCAGCCTTAACAGCCAGTTCCAGCAAGTTGCCTTTCTTAGTTTTCACACATTCAGTGATATCGGCCAATGCTTTCTGAACAGCTTCTTCGTCGCGGTTTTCACGCAACACCTTCAAATTGGCAATCTGTTCGTTACGAACGGCAGTGTTGTCGATTTCAAGGATATCGATCGGATCTTCTTTCGGCAGACGATATTTGTTAACACCAACGATTGTCTGAACACCTGAGTCGATACGAGCCTGTGTACGAGCTGCAGCTTCTTCGATACGCATCTTCGGAAGACCTGTTTCGATGGCTTTTGCCATACCGCCCATGCTTTCGATTTCCTGGATCAATGCCCAACCTTTGTGTACCAGTTCGTTTGTCAAAGATTCTACATAGTAAGAACCGGCCCACGGGTCGATTTCCTTACAGATCTTTGTTTCTTCCTGGATATAGATCTGTGTGTTACGAGCGATACGTGCAGAGAAGTCTGTCGGCAATGCGATAGCTTCGTCCAGCGCGTTGGTGTGCAGAGACTGTGTATGTCCCAGTGCAGCAGCCATAGCTTCGATACAAGTACGGCCTACGTTGTTGAACGGATCCTGTTCTGTCAATGACCATCCTGAAGTTTGGCAGTGAGTACGCAATGCCAGTGATTTCGGGTTCTTGGCTCCGAAGCTCTTCACGATCTTCGCCCACAACATACGTGCAGCACGCATCTTGGCGATTTCCATGAAGTGGTTCACACCGATAGCCCAAAAGAATGACAGACGCGGAGCGAATGCATCCACATCGATTCCTGCGTTCACACCGGCACGAAGATATTCCATACCGTCGCACAGTGTATAAGCCATTTCGATATCTGCCGTAGCACCGGCTTCCTGCATGTGGTAACCGGAGATAGAAATAGAGTTGAACTTCGGCATCTTCTGTGATGTATATTCGAAGATATCAGCGATGATCTTCATAGAGAATTCAGGCGGATAGATATAGGTGTTACGCACCATGAACTCTTTCAGGATATCGTTCTGAATTGTACCGGCCATTTCTTCCAACTTAGCGCCCTGTTCCAGACCTGCGTTGATGTAGAATGCCAATACCGGAAGAACGCCACCGTTCATGGTCATGGAAACAGACATCTTGTTCAAAGGAATACCAGCGAACAATACTTTCATGTTTTCCAGCGAACAGATGGATACACCTGCTTTACCAACGTCACCTACAACACGTTCGTTGTCGGCATCGTATCCACGGTGTGTCGGAAGGTCGAATGCAACAGACAGACCTTTCTGACCGGAAGCCAAGTTACGACGATAGAATGCATTTGATTCTTCTGCGGTAGAGAAACCGGCATACTGACGGATCGTCCAGGGACGCATAGCGTACATACCGCTATACGGACCACGCAGATAAGGAGGCAGACCGGATGCA
Source organism: Parabacteroides chongii (assembly GCF_029581355.1). Lineage (NCBI taxonomy): Bacteria > Pseudomonadati > Bacteroidota > Bacteroidia > Bacteroidales > Tannerellaceae > Parabacteroides > Parabacteroides chongii. The sequence goes on from NZ_CP120849.1 coordinate 325,897, forward strand.
TAGTTCAGATGCTCCATACCTTCCAGGTCTTCTTTCGTATAAACAGGTTTCACCTCGATATGCTCAGGTGTTTTCCAATCGGCTTCAATGCCATTGGCTTTTGCCCATTCGGCAGCATTGGTAGCTGCAAAACCGGCATTCTTGATATCTATGTTTTTAAAATTTGGTCTCATAATTGTTTCTACTTAAGCGATTCCTAATTTTGCGTTGAAAGCCTTCAATGTTTCGAGCACGTTGCTCTTTACATTGATAAATTGATCGATACCCTGAGCTTTCAGGTCTTCCATACATTCAGGAGCACCGGCTACAACGAACTCAGCACGTCCGGCCAATGCTTTATAAGCAGCAGGAGCATATTCTGCATATTCGTCATCACTAGAACAAAGAACAACGATCTGAGCACCTGCTTCCATCGCTGCATCAACGCCGGCTTCTACTGTTTCGAAACCTAAGTTATCAATTACCTTGTATCCTGCACAAGCAAAGAAGTTACTTGAGAACTGTGAACGGGCAATACGCATAGACAGGTTACCGATAGTCAACATAAACACTTTCGGAGTCTTACCGCTATTTTCCGTTGCCAGACGCAATGCTTCAAATTCAGATGCACCACGAGAGAAATCAAGAGGAGTAACAGTTGATTCACCACAAGAGTGACCACCGCCACAACAGCAGGAAGCTGTTTCTTTGATCTTACCGGCAGCTACTTCTGTGAAGTTCGGGAACTGGTTAGAACCCAGCAGGATTTCACGACGGGTAGCAACCGCTTTCTTACGGGCTACGTTAGAAGCATTTACTGCATTCTGTATGTTACCGTTAGCCACTTCAGCGCCGAAACCGCCATTGTCTTCTACTTCCAGGAACAGTTTCCAGGCAACGTCAGCCAACGAGTTAGTCAGTACTTCTACATAATAAGAACCGGCAGAAGGATCGACCACCTTATCCAGGTGACATTCTTCTTTCAGCAGTAATTGTTGGTTACGTGCGATACGTTCTGAGAAATCATCCGGAGTCTGATAAGTCTTATCGAACGGACGAACAGTGATAGAATCAACACCGGCCAAAGCAGCAGACATCGCTTCAGTCTGAGAACGCAACAGGTTTACGTGAGCATCGTAAACAGTCATGTTCCATTCGGAAGTCTGAGCATGTGCATTCATCTTGCAGGCACAGTTGCATGCAGGATTGTAAGCAGCAACGATCTCAGCCCACAACCAACGGGCAGCACGGAACTTAGCAATTTCCATGAAGTAGTTGGAGCTGATACCCAGATTGAATTTGATCTTCTTGGCAACTTCGTCTGCGCTGAAACCGGCTTCAGTCAGCTTCGCCATCAGTTCGTTACCCCAAGCCAATGAATAACCCAGTTCCTGAGTGATATAAGCACCGGCATTGTTGAAGTAGAAACCGTTTACAGCTAATACTTTATAACCAGGTAAAGCCTGTCCTGCTTTGAGCACAGCAGATGCAGCTTCCACCCAATTTCCATTTTCTTTACCTTTCACTAACGGTTTCTTGAAAGGATCGTAGTTGACAGAACCGAAACATTTCTCCAGATCCACGTCTTTACCTTTCAGATAGTATTCCAGAATACCGATCAGCTTTTCAGCCTTGCAGTTGCAAGTGTTGAAGTTCAGCTCGACAGATTCCGGACAGATACCATTCAGTAATGTTGCAATATTTTCGGCATTCACTTCATCACCCTTGATGATGAAACCGAGTGAAGTAACCCCTTTGTTCAAAATGTCAAGCGCTTTTTCGTTAGCTTCTTTGAAACAAGTTACTTCGATGTTCTGGCGTACCTTCCAATCGTTATCCTTCTTTGTTCCGCGAACATAAGGGAATTCACCGGGAAGAGACTCGGTTGTCTTCAAACCTTCGATGTCTTCTGCACGATAGAAAGGATTTACATTAAATCCTTCGCCTGTCTTCCAAACAAGCTTTTTCTCAAACGGAGCACCTTTCAGGTCAGCCGTAATCTTCGCCATCCATTCTTCTGTAGAGACCGGAGCGAAATCTGAGAAAAGTTTTTCTTTTAGTTCTGCCATAATATTAGTTATTTATAATACTGGTATTAGTAATTGTTCAATAGTATATTGTTCAATAACAGGAGGCAAAGGTAGAATAAATAAACAGGAAGAACAATGAAAAATAAACGAAATTGCTCGTCCTTTTAACGCCTTTTAGTGGTATAAGGGCCATTCCTGTATCATTCTGACAGGACTGATGAAATTTATTTATATTTTTTCCGCATAAAGAGAACATCGAAAAGAAATAATACTTAATTTTGCAGCGTCAAACAATGAAAACTATGACACGAAACGGTGCATTCGTCTAGTGGCCTAGGACGCCGCCCTCTCACGGCGGAAACTCGGGTTCGATCCCCGGACGCACTACAAAGAAGCCTGCTGATTCATTTTGGTAGGCTTTTTTGTTTTCCTCATTCTCCACAGACATTTCCACAGCAAAGAAATATTATCCCCATCCCCAAGGGGATTTTCCCCCACCTTGATGGGGAATTACAAAATAGGACTAGCTTGGATCCTATGTTTCTAAATCTATCTTAAACAAAAAAAGCGCCCCTTATCGAGTCGCTTTCCTTTTGCTATAAATTCGGATTAATATCTTCTTCCGCCACCGTTGTTACCGTAGCCTCCGCGATTACCGCCACCGTAGCCACCGCCACGATTGCCACCGCCGAAACCACCGCCACGATTACCGCCGCCGAAACCGCCACGGCTTCCACCACGATCTTCTCTCGGACGTGCTTCTGTTACGTTGATTACTTTTTCATCATAAGTAGCCTGGTTTAATTCCTCGATAGCCTTACGGCCCATTTCGTCATCCTTCAATTCTACGAAACCGAATCCTCTTGAACGGCCTGTTTCTCTGTCTGTAATAACTCTAGCAGAAAGGATTTCACCATAATCTGCAAATAAATCGTTTAAGTCAGCGTCTGTGACGTTGTAACTCAAATTTGAAATGTAAAGATTCATTTATAAAAACTTATTTAGTTAATTGTTTATTGAGGGATGAATAGAATAATAGTTGAATGAATGTACTTTACAAATCTAAGTTGCGAGCAAAACTTCAAATACAAGTTTAAATCAATCTCAATACACCGCAAATGTAAGATTAAATTTGACACTACCGTACTTTATAACAATCTTTTTCAACATTTTTTTCCTCCAAAACGCTTATAAACAAACAATCATTTTTTTTAAGCCCCTGGATATCCATTGTCCTGATTTACAAAAAAAATCTTTTGCAGGACCGTCCTTTTTATAAAACACACTAAAATAACAGCCGGAATATATCATTTCTCCTCCCAATTCAGTTTAAATACTACATACCATAAACATAAAAGAGAGTTTGTCATGACAAAAGGAACAATTGGATTAAATGCAGGTACCATCTGGAATCTGTTGCTGGATGGTGGATGCTGGAGTTTTGAGGAGTTGAAGAAAGCAACATCTTTGTGTGAAGCTGATTTATGGTCTGCAATCGGTTGGCTAGCCCGCGAAAACAAGATTCAGATCAAAAGTGCCAGTAGTCAGATCGCTTTTTGTCCGGGGATGAATTTCAGTTATTAAAAGAAGCCCTTTGATAAAATTAAAAAGCGATCTGTATCAGATCGCTTTTTTTATTGTTTAACGAAACAGGGTGTTTACAACCTCACTGTCACCATCATTCGGCGCAGGTTCCAGCCCCAGCAGGCGGCAAATGATCAGATATAAATTGACATTAGCCATTACCGGCAATTCCACATTCTTTTTAAAGGACGGTCCTGCTGCATAAAAGATAGCCTCCATCTCCGGAGTAAAATTATCATAGCCATGAGTTGCCCCCAAATAAGGATAAGGCCTATCACGAAAATGCAGATAGGTTCCGATATGCGGCAAGACCACCAGGTCGCCTATGCGGGGATTACTTCCATAGACATATTCGGCTGGTATTTCGTCTTTCTTCCAGACGGTGACATTCGGGACCTTTTTCAGAATATTGTAAGCAGTCTCCGTATAACTTTTCTTCGGATAAAGTAAAGTCGGGACACCGTCAAAAATGTAATCGAAACTATCGCGGGGCAAGTAGTCATTCAGATTAACATATTTCTCCGGTACACAGGTAGCCATTCCATGATCGGAAAGGACAATGAAATCGATCTTATCAAAAATATCCAGTCGGCGGGCTTCCTCAAAGAAATGTGCCAGTACCCGGTCCAGCTCCTCTACCTTCCGCAAGGTAGCTGAAGAGTCAGGCGTACAGACATGTCCGATCGCATCCGGCTCTTCTATATACCACATAATCAGATGAGGACGTATATCTTCAGGCAGACGCAACCAGGCTACGACAGAGTCGGCACGATCCGAATAAGGGACCTGCTTATCAAAAGGTTTCCAAATAGAAGGTTGCCGCCCCTGAATCGGATATTCACTGCCTACCCAAAAGAAAGAAGCCGCATGCACACCCTGCTTCTCTGCCGTATTCCAAATCGGTTCACCTCCGTAAAAGCCCGGTGTCGGATCCGCCATACGATAAATACTATCCAGGTCCGGCGCATAGAAAAAATTATTGATCAAGCCATGATGATCCGGATGTAAACCGGTCGCCATACTATAATGGTTGGGAAAAGTAACACTGGGAAAAGAAGGACGGAAAGCAGCACGTATCCCAGCTTTCGTCAGAGAATCTAATGTCGGAGTATAAGCGCGGTCCGGATAATCGGACCGGAAACCATCCATGGAAAGGACCACGACGTAACGGTCATGACGTTTTGACGAAGAACAACCGGAAAAAAGGATACCGAGTCCTATCACACATCCTATAATCAAACTAAAATATCTTTTCATATCCATATTCCCTCAAAAAGAAAGAGGTTCACAAAGATAGTGAACCTCTTCCGATTATTTAATTCCAATCACAAAATACCCGTTAGAAAATATACTTCAAACCGACTTGTGCATGCCAGCGAGAAAGTATCTCCTCATTCTTTACCATCTCGCCCGGATCATGGAACTGATAAGATGCTTCACCATCCACAATCTTGGTCGTCAGAGGAGCCAGGTCATGTCCGGTAGAAGTCTGGTTGTACAATCCCCAGCTCTTATTGAATAAGTTACCCACATTTATAATGTCGAAATTAACCTGGATCGTATTCCGCTTGCCGGCAATATCGACAAAGAAATCCTGTGCGATATGGAAATCGAAATGATGTTCGAAAGGCATTACCATCTGATACCGTTTCATATGCGTACCTTTAGAATCTTTCAGTTCTTCGTTGCCGTTTATCCATTTAGCCATTGCCTCTCTCTGCTCGGCAGGAGAAACTACGACTTTTTCTTTTCCTACCGTCTTGGTATACTCGGTAAAAGTCATCTTATCGAACTCGGCATCGGTCGGTACATACAGCAGATCGTTGTTATAACCGTCATGATTGAGATCCGAATAATCGAGCAGGGAATAACGGCCGCCGGTTTGTCCGTTATAGAACAGGCTGACAGTAGTAGCAAAATGTTTCGCATATTCCTTGCGGTAAGAGACAGAGGCAATAATACGGTTACGGACATCGAAGCTCGACCAGGTTAATTCAGGGTTAATATCCCCGTAATAGGTCGGGTTGTATTTCCATCCGGAATAAGCCTGCGATGAATTACCGTCAGTCAGCGACTTAGCTTGTCCGTAGGTATAGGCAACCATCGTACTCAAACCGAAATCGAAATTCTTTTCCAGTTTAGCCGACAGGTTATATGTATACCCTTCGCTGGTATTTTTCAGATACATGATCTGGGTAAAGTTCTTATCCTGTTTTTCATAAACAGGACGGTTATCGCCGCCGTTATTCAAGGTCTTTCCGGTCCACTGATAATTCGCATTTTCATACAGGATATTATTCAGCGTCTTGGAATATATACCTTCCAAAGTAGCTTTCACACCAAAGGGGAACGTATGTTCCAATGCTAAATTGACACGGGCAACCGAGGGGAATTTAAAGTTTTTATCCGCCACATTGATCTCTGCCGTCGGAACAGCTGCATTACGGTTATAATATTGTTTGGAAGGATCTGCATTGAACTTGAATCCATCTGCTCTTGCCGCATCAAAGCTTTCCTTGCTGGACAGGAATGTTTCACTTAACTCGATACCGGCTTTTGAAATACTGTTTGAAAGCCAAACAAAAGGAACACGCCCCGTGAATATACCGGCACCACCACGCAATAAAGTCGTATGATCCTCATTCAGATTCCATCGGAAACCGATACGCGGCGACCATAATATTTTACTTGCCGGCATCCGGTTCGTCTTCAAATCCAAAGTAGAAGCGACCGATGAACTATTGAACAGGTCATTGGCCCTCGGTGTATCAAAAAAGACAGGAATATCCAGACGCAAACCGTATGTCAGACGGAAATCATTGGTCACCCTCCATTCATCCTGTGCATAAAAACCCAACTGGGCAGCACCAAAAGCCGGAGCCCAACGATTCGTCCCGGTTATATCCTCACGTGAATAAGCATATGTATAACGTTTCGGCATCGCTTCATTAGCCGTACCCACAGAAAGGAAATCGTCCAGTGAACTATAGACATACGAACCGTAATTATTAGCGATAAACAGATTTTCCATATGGAAGAACTCGTTATGTGTACCAAAGGTCAGGGCATGATTTCCTTTGTTCCATGTTACATTATCTTCCAGAGTAAAGATACGCTGGTCCAGCCCATTAGCCGCAGAGAAAGGCTCCATTCCGAATTTGAGCGTCGTCCCGTTCGTCATGTTGTCGATCTGTACGGCAGGCAATGCCCGTCCTATCGGATCACGACTATCACTCACACTTGTCCAGCCGAAACGAACTTCATTGGACCAGGCTGAATTAAACTGCGTATTCAATTCTGCGACCAGCGAATGAGTGGTATTGTTCATATAATAACCGTAATCATTCAGGTTGGCAACCGCCGTTCCATTCGTGAAAACCATCCTGCGGGCATCCAGCCAGCTGTAACGCAAAGTGAATTTATTTTTCTGGTTGATATTCCAGTCGATACGTGCCAGGACTTTATCCGAACGGGTATCGATATCCTGCAGACCATAACCGCCGCCGTCATAACCGCCGGTCAGTTCCGATATTTTATTAATAACCTGTTCCACTTCACTGGTACTCAACTTGGAAGCATCCTCCCCGATATTATTGGAAGACGGATAGGTTTCTTTCACCCGTTCATAATTTGCAAAAAAGAACAGTTTGTTTTTGATAATCGGTCCGCCCAGTGTCAACCCGTAAGTACCGCTGCTCTGATCATCCAGCTTAGTACGGTTGGTCACATTCTTTCCCGGAGTTTTCCCGTAGAAGTTTTCATTATTATAATACCAGTAACCCGAACCGTGGAAAGTGTTGGTTCCCGATTTGGTGATCGCATTGATCCCGCCTCCCGTAAAACCACTCTGACGGACGTCAAACGGAGCGACAACCACCTGCAATTCTTCAATGGCTTCCAGAGAAATCGGATTGGCACCCGCCTGGTCACCGTTGGTCCCGCTGGAAGAGAGTCCGAATACATCATTGTTCACGGTTCCGTCGATCTGGAATGAATTATATTTATTACTGGAACCGGCAAACGACATGCCGCTTCCCGTATTCACTCCCATAGGATTCATTTTCGTAATATCGAAAACACTCCGGCTAACGGAAGGGGTCGACATGATCTGTTCCTGGTTGAAGTTCTGGGCAGCCCCTGTCTTTTGGGAATTGAACAAAGCCGCCTTCGAGGCTGTGACAACCACTTCATCCAGCGATAACGACTCCGTCAGATTCACATCCAACTGATACGTTTCCCCCAACTGAAGGGTAATATTTTTATATACGGCTTTCTGAAATCCGACATACGATACTTCTACGGTATAAGGACCGCCGATACGCATGCCCTGCAAATTATAACGTCCGTCCACATTGGTCACAGTACCGTACGTCGTACCGGAAGGTTCATGAACAGCCTGCACGGTCGCGCCGATCAGAAGCTCTCCTTCCGCCGTTACTTTACCACTGATCCCGGAAGTTGTAACCTGTGCATTCACAGCAAACGTCAGACAAAAAAGGAAAAGAACAAACACAGATAAGTTCTTCATACTAGATGGTATTTAAAATAAAACAATCGAAACACTTTTTATATAACGCCACAAAGATATATAATCTATATTACCCAAACATTACGAATACGTTTGATTTTTATAGACTTTCTTAAATATTTCGATTTTCCCGCAAACTATCTGCTATATCCTGATGTTGTTGCGCCAGCTCTTCTTCGCCGACAAACCGGTAAGCTTCTGCCAAATACTCGTGTGCCGATGCATGTTTCGGTTTGATGGATACTGCCTTCTGAAGGTCGGCAACCGCTTCTTCATAATATTTCATGCGCAGGTAACATTTCCCACGATTATAACGGGCTTTGAATGAAAGGGGACTCAGCCGGACCGCTTCGTTCAAAGCAACCTGCGCATCGTATGTTTCACCAATATCCAATAAGGTAACGCCCTTTCGCACCCAGGCATCCACATATTCGGGGTATAGTTTCAAGGCTTTGTCGAACGAGCGGAGAGCCGCATTCGGATCATTGGCTTTCGTGACACATTCATTTCCCATCAGATAATACTCATGGGCGTACTCTTTGAGGATTTCACGCTGGGCATGCAGTTCGTCTTTCAATTTCTTAATCTCCGCCCGTTGCGTATTGATTCGCTGGAGCTTGGAGCGGAGGAGACGTTGCACCAACGGTTTATCCAGCTCATTGCGTTTTCCGACAGCCTGTGCCAACGACTCCACCGCCTCTTTCATATTCCCCCGATTGAATTCATGGGCGGCACGGGCGTACAAAAGTTCTGCTTCACTTTCACGAAGGCTCTTTTCGATCAGTTCCTTACTGTTAAATATCTGGCTGAACTGAACGATCTCCTTGCGGACAAAAATATCGTGAGGTGTCACCCGGCTTTTCAGCACCAGTCCTTCGAGCGAAGTAGAACGGCTCAGAGCCACATATGTCTGCCCCCCGGCAAATACGCCTCCCGTCAGATCGACAACGACCCGGTTGAAGGTAAGCCCCTGGCTCTTATGCACCGTGATCGCCCAGGCAAGGCGGATCGGCAACTGTTCGAAAGTTCCGACAATTTCCTCCTCTATCCTCTTTTCCTTTTCGTTATATTTATATTTGTAATTGCGCCAGGAGGTAGGTTCGACCAGATGCTCGATTCCGTTTTCCAGCAGGACATACACATTTCCGTTTTCATCGATACCCGAAACCATACCGATCGTTCCGTTTACCCAACGGCGCTCGTGGTCATTATCGATAAAGATCACCTGTGCCTGTTCCTTGATCGCCAGGTTCAGCTGGGTAGGCAAAGAAGATTCAGGAAAGTCGCCGTCTATACGTCCGGTAAAGATGAACTCATCCCCGGGAAGCTCCGCCAGTCTCTTCTCATTGATAAAATCGACCTGATCACGACGAGTGGCAAGCGTGATATACATATCCTCATTGTTCGGCACAAACTCCGGGAAGTAACGGGCATTCAAAACATCCAGCTCCTGTTTCCTCGCGGCATTACTCCGTATCCGGTCCAATACATTGATAAACACCGGATCGGTCTGGCGGTACACTTTCTGCAATTCTATCGGCACCAGGTTGATCGACTGGAATACTCTCGCCGAGAAGAAAAACGGACTGGCATAGAACAGGCTCAATATCTCTTTCTGGTCGGACGGCACAACCGGCTCCAGCTGGAACACATCGCCCACGAATAACAACTGTTTCCCACCGAACGGCAAACGCATATTCCCGGAAAAGACCCGCAAAATACGATCCACACAATCGATAATATCCGCCCTTACCATCGAAATCTCATCGATAATGATCAGTTCGACCTCCGAAATGATCTTCCGGTGTTCTTTCCTGTATTTGAAGAACTCGAAAATCCGGCCATCTTTCAAACTCAGGTCGGGATCATCCGGAAGCATCGGACGAAACGGCAACTTAAAGAACGAATGCAAAGTCACCCCTTCCGCATTGATCGCAGCAATTCCGGTAGGCGCCAGCACGACATGCTTCTTTTTGGTATGTGAACAGATATATTTAAGAAAAGTCGATTTGCCCGTCCCTGCTTTCCCTGTCAGGAAAACAGACTGACGAGTATGAGTGATCAGTTGCAGGGCATCCTGAAACTCTCTATTGTCCGTGTCGAGTTGAAATTCCAATCGTGTAATTTTTGAGTAGACAAAGCTAAATAATATTTTAAATATCCTCTTATAAAAAGGGGATATTTTATTTGGTTATATCCGGATTATTGCTTTAATTTGTGATATCAAAATAATATCAAATACAAATTATTATGAAAGCACAAGAAAAAGCATTTGACGGTATCAGGATTTCAGGTTTCCTGGCTATATTATTTATCCTGATCATACTGGGCGCTTCCATTTTCATGTTCACACTGAAACAACCCTGGAGTATTGCCATAGGCATTATCGGTGCACTATGTGCTATTTTCATGTGTTACGGATTAGTCATTATTCAACCGAATAACTCACGGGTTATGACATTCTTCGGAAAATACGTCGGCACAATCATTGAAAACGGCTTTTTCTGGGTAAACCCTCTTTTTTTGAAGACCAAAGTAACCCTGCGAATCTTCAATCTAAACCTGGAGCCAATCAAAGTAAACGACAAAGTTGGTAATCCGGTAATGATCGGTGCTGTAGTGGTATGGAGAATCAAAGACACCTATAAAGCGACCTTTGATATTTCAGGAGATGTAAAATCATTCGTCCAAATCCAAAGCGATGCCGCTTTACGCCAGGTTGCCGGAATGTATGCCTATGATACGAACGAAACAACCGATAAAGTTACATTGCGTTCCGATAATGACGGGGAAGTAACTCTGCGTCTCGAAGACGAACTGAACAGCCGTCTCACACTTGCCGGAATCGAAGTTGTAGAAGCACGTATCAACTATCTGGCTTATGCTTCCGAAATTGCAGGCGTTATGCTTCGTCGTCAACAGGCTGATGCTATCATTGCCGCCCGGGAACGTATTGTAGAAGGAGCGGTCAGTATGGTTCACCTCGCATTGGAGAAACTGCAGAAAGAGAGCATAGTCGAACTCGACGAAGAAAGAAAAGCAGCCATGGTCAGCAACCTGCTCGTTGTGCTTTGTGCTGACGAATCTGCTCAGCCTGTTATTAACACAGGTACATTATATCAATGATTCTAAATTTTTAATATTAATATAAGTGATGGCCAAAAAAGAGAATGCAACCAAAAACTTTGTTCTGCGGATAGATGCAGAGATGATGGATGCTATCGAAACCTGGGCTGCGGATGAATTCCGCAGCACCAATGGCCAGATCCAGTACATCCTGGACCAGGCACTACGAAAAGCAGGCCGGTTGAAAAAGAAAAGACAACCCAAACAAGAGGAGGAATAAATATGGATACTATTTCAATATCATAAACAACTATCATACTATCATTATTCATCATATCATTTTATAAATCAACATTTTATATTATGATAGTTAGTATTTTCAACCATCATTCATCTATCATCAACCATCATAGACCTATTTAAAATCCCGATAAGCCACCTTCTATTTCCGACAGATACATGACTTATTTTCAGCAACATAACGATTTATACTATTTGAGACCCGGGTCTAAAATAACCTGACACCCGGGTGTGAGCATCGTCAACATCCGGATCTAAAAAGGGGTAAAACCGGGGTCTCGAATACAATTAGTAAGCATTTTCGTGAAAATAAAAAAGAAGCTATCAAAAAAAGTCAAGGAAGAAGCAAAAAATGACAACCATTCCATCGATCCGCCCGAATGCTCCAAAAAGCTCAAACTGTTATTTATCAGCAATATAACGGAGAAAAAGATCGTTTTGTATGATAGTTATGATAGTTGAATGATAGTTAAAAGCAGCAACTATCATAAGATATGCAACTGGTTTACAAACAGATACAGTCAATAATGATAGTATGATAGTTACTTTGCAAAAACTTTATACCGCGGATATGGAAAAGGGAGATCAAATACAAACAAAAGTATTTAGCGGCTGATAAACAACCACGCATCCTTGTATTTATCATTCATGCGCAACGTAGCCATGTAACTTTCCGCCTGTTCGCGATTATCGAATTTATCGGCATAAATACGGTACTTTCCATCACGAACGACTTTACTAACATGCTTGCAATCCTTACGGTCGACTTCTGCTATATATTTGTCAGCCTGATCTTCGGTCGGAAAACTGGCGATCACGATGTGATACATTTTCTGATTGGGCTTGGAAGCTACCGGTTTGGGAGCCGCTTCCTGTTTCTTTACTTTTGGAGCAGGAGTCTCGGCAACCACTTTCTTTTCAGCTTTCACCGCCTTGATTTCGGGCACCGCCTTTTCTTCCGGAACAACTTCCTCTGCGGGCTTTATTTCAGGAGCACTTTTTACAACCATCTCGGTCGGAACAAAACTTGCCGTATAAGCAGCCTGATTGACATCCTTTACCGGAGTCGATATCAACAGGAACAAGGCGACTGCTGCTGCCGAAGCCGCAGCGACACGAAGGAATTTCCGGCTAACCGGAATATATAAGATATCTTTCTTTCTCTTACGGGTAAGCAGAGCCACTTCTTCGCGTTCTGCCAGAACAGGCTGAAGCAACGGGAAGTTGAAAGAAACCAAACCATAAGAACCGACACTGAATGCATCCGATTCTCCCGGATGGAAAATAACCTGCCCCTCCTGTCCCAGACTAAAGGAACCTAACACACCTAAAGACAATGTCTTCTCTTCCTGCAAAGCAGCTTTCATATCCGCAACATCTTCTTCCAGCATCAATTGTGCTTTCCGGTAATTGACATCATACATTTGCATGTATGATTCCGAAAGCAGCCCGTCGTTATGTTGCAATGTAATATTAAAAACGATTTCCTTTCGTTGAGGGCTGAACAAGTGTTCCTTTTCATTGCATACAGCAGATACTGTCTGAAGTACAAACCCACCCCAACCCGGCACAATCACGCAGTCATGTACCAGTAATAATCGTTCTATATGTGTTATTATCCTAAGCATAAGACAAAGGTAGATATTTATTAGTGAATTTACAAAACAAAAAACGGTACAATTTTCTACCTTTGTATCTCAAACAAATAATATGTACTGGTCAACTCAATCGATATATTTGCTCAAGGTGATCCCTTTTCTGGGCGGATGGCTGGCAGATCGTCTGCTAGGCGACCCGGAAGGCTGGCCCCATCCCATTGTATGGTTCGGAAAATTGATTTCCTTCGGAGAGAAAAAGCTCAACCGGGGTGAGAACCGTTTTTATAAAGGAGGCTTGCTGACACTGATCCTCGTCGCCGGTATTTATGCTCTGACCCGTTTGCTGCTTTTTTGGGCAGGGGCCATCCATACGCAATTGTATGCTGTCCTTGTCGGGATCGGTGTTTTTTATTGTCTGGCCGGAAAAACCCTGATCACAGAGGTCAAAGCCGTTTTCGAAGCCGTAGACCGCAGCGTGGAGGAGGGCCGTATACAGGTCGGACGCATCGTAGGACGCGATACCTCCAACTTATCCCCGCAGGAGATCAGAGCTGCTGCCCTCGAAACATTGGCTGAGAACCTAAGCGACGGAGTGATCGCCCCGATGTTTTGGTTCGGCTTTCTGGGGCTGCCCGGAATGATGGCTTATAAAATGATCAATACGCTCGATTCAATGATCGGCTACAAAAATGAACGGTATAAGGATTTCGGACAGGCAGCTGCCCGGTTGGACGATGTTGCCAACTACCTGCCCGCACGGTTGACCGCCTGGCTGATGTTGCTGGTTTCCGGCAACTGGCATAAAAGGGACTTTCTGACCCGTTTCGGTCGCGCACATCTCAGCCCGAACTCAGGCTACCCCGAAGCGGCACTGGCTGCTATTCTGGATTGCCGTTTCGGAGGTACGCACGACTATTTCGGACAAGCGGTAGAAAAGCCCCACATCGGAGTCAACGACCGTCCTTTTACAACAGAGGACATGTTAATAGCAACTAAAATAAACAGCAATACAGAACTAGCTATGGGATTGCTTGTTTGTCTTCTATCATTATTATTACAATAAAGAAAATTATATGAATATGGAAATAAGACTAAACAAACTGCTCAGTGACGCAGGTTTTTGCTCCCGCAGGGAGGCAGACAAGTTTATCGAAATGGGGCGTGTTACCGTCAATGGCAACCTGCCGGAAGTCGGACAAAAAGTAAGCAAGTCCGACATCATCATGCTTGATGATATCCAGGTAAATTTCAAACAGGCGCAGGAACATGCCCGTACGGGTGCCGGTAAAACTCAAAATCTCATCTTCGGCGAAGCAACAGCCAAAGTGGAGAAAAAAACAAAACCGGCAGAAGCCGATGTGCCGGCCGCCAGTGCTCCTGCTACGGAAAAAAAGAAATCATCCGGTTCCGGCAGTAAGCTAAGACCTGGCAAGTATGTCAAATACAACAAATATGCTGCAGCCAGAAAAGCAGCCAAAAGCGGAGAAAAGCCCAAAGAGAGACTAAGCCAGGAAGAAAAGGCGCTCAAAGAGGCTATGCGTCCGAAGTTCGGTAAATCTTTGGGAAGAGCCGCCGTTGCACAACGTCTGGCCGCCTCTCCGAAATCTGCCAGTTTACGGAAAACGAGTAAGAACAACCCGATAAATAAAACGAAACGAGCTTCCACCCGCAACAAGCCGAAAGGAGAATAAAGCGATGCCTGACAAACATATCGTACTGGTAACAGGAGGACAGCGCTCCGGTAAAAGCGGATACGCACAAAAGTTAGCCTTATCGTTAAGCGCTAACCCGGTTTATTTGGCTACGTCCCGTGTCTGGGATGAAGAGTTTCGCCAACGTGTTCTCCGTCACCAAGCCGACCGCGGTCCGGAATGGACCAATATCGAAGAAGAAAAATACCTGAGCCGCCACAACCTGGACGGACGGGTAGTTATCATAGATTGTGTCACCTTGTGGGGCACTAATTTCTTTTTTGACAACGACAGCAATGTCGAATTGTCGCTCAAGGAACTGAAAGAGGAATTCAACCGGTTGGTTGAGCAGCAGGCTTATCTCATATTCGTGACCAATGAAATAGGATTAGGAGGTGTCTCCCCCGATCCGATACAGCGAAAATTCACAGACCTGCAGGGATGGCTAAACCAATACATTGCCTCCCGCGCCGATGAAGTCATACTGATGATAAGCGGAATACCCATGAAAATAAAACAATAACAAAATAATTAAACAATGATTACCTTTCATATTGAAAAACCGGATACTGCTATTGCGGAAGCACTACAAGAGAAAATAAATGACCTGACCAAACCCAAAGGTTCGTTAGGCAGACTGGAGGAAATAGCTCTTCAGGTCGGA
This sequence comes from Parabacteroides chongii, assembly GCF_029581355.1. Lineage (NCBI taxonomy): Bacteria > Pseudomonadati > Bacteroidota > Bacteroidia > Bacteroidales > Tannerellaceae > Parabacteroides > Parabacteroides chongii. The sequence goes on from NZ_CP120849.1 coordinate 341,337, forward strand.
CTGATCCAGCAGACACTCACTCCTGCTCTAAATCATCCGGTCAATGTTATATACGCCTCCGATCACGGTATTGCCGATGAAGGGGTAAGTAAATCCCCCAAGGAAGTCACCCGCCAGGTGATCCACAACTTCCTGAACGGAGGGGCCGGCGTCTGCTTCCTGGCACGCCAGCATGGTTTCGATATAAAGATTGTCGATGGGGGAGTCGATTTCGATTTTCCTTCGATACGGCAGTTAATAGACCGTAAAATCAGAAAAGGGACCCGTAACTTCCTCCATGAGGCGGCTATGACGCGTGAAGAGATGGAGCTGGCACTTCAGTACGGAGCCGGGATCGTTTCAGACTGTCACAAAGAAGGCTGCAACGTGATCAGTTTCGGAGAGATGGGCATAGGCAACACGGCTGCATCCAGCATGTGGATGACTTGTCTCACGGGGATTCCGCTGATCGAATGTGTGGGTGCCGGAAGTGGTTTGGACAGCAGTGGCGTACAACATAAATACAATGTATTGAAAGCGGCGCTCGAAAACTATAAAGGTGACAACAGCCCATTGGATGTGATCAGTTATTTCGGAGGTTATGAAATGGTCATGGCAGTAGGTGGCATGCTCCGGGCGGCTGAACTAAAAATGGTTATCCTGGTCGACGGTTTTATTATGACCAATTGTGTGTTGGCAGCTTCGCGTTTGTATCCGGAAATGCTTCCTTATTGCATATTCGGACATTGCGGAGATGAAGCCGGACACAGAAAAGTACTGGATGCCCTTCAGGCTAATCCGGTCTTAAACCTGGGATTACGTTTAGGGGAAGGTTCCGGCTCTGTATGTGCATACCCGATCATCGACTCAGCCGTACGCATGATCAATGAAATGCATACTTTCCGTCAGGCAGCGGTAACGAAATATTTCTAACCGGATGGTTTTCCATTCCTAACATTTACAGATATGATGTTACGTATACTGGCTGCATTCATATTCTTTACCCGTCTGCCTTTCTGGAAACTGGCAGAGGTTCCTGCCGAATATTTCAAAAATATAGTCAGCCGGTGGGCACTGGTAGGCTGGTTTACTGCCGGATTGATGGTAATTGTATTGTATGCTGGTTCTCTTATTCTACCGGCAGGGGTGGCTTTGGCACTGGCTATGGTCACCCGGTTGCTGATTACGGGTTGCCTGCATGAAGACGGACTGGCGGATTTCTTCGATGGATTCGGAGGGGGTACGAGCCGGGAACGGGTATTGGCGATCATGAAGGATTCTCACATAGGAAGCTACGGGGTGATCGGCTTGATCTGTTACCTTGGGCTTTATTATTTATTACTCAGCAGCCTTCCTGTTGAATTGGCAGGCTGCGCGATCCTGGCGGGCGATCCTTATAGTAAGGGAGTGGCTGGTATGATCATCAACCGCCTGCCGTATGCCCGGAAAGAGGAAGAAGCCAAGAGCAAGACGGTATACAGCCGCATGACGACAGGAGAATATCTGTTCAGTCTGATTTGCCTGTTAGTTCCTTTATGCTGGTTGCCGGAACCGGTTTATTTTCTGGCAGGCCTTCTTCCGGTTGCCACCTGGTATATGCTGACAACGTTTATGAAAAAGAAGATACAAGGGTATACCGGCGATTGTTGCGGAGCCACATTTTTGCTTTGCGAATTGAGCTTTTACCTCGGGATTGCTGTTATATATACAACAACACTTTAGAAGTTACTATATGAATATCTATTTGATCAGACACACCTCTGTCGATGTTCCTGCAGGCTATGCTTACGGGCAGACAGATGTAGCATTACGTCCGTCTTTTGAAGAAGAGGCCGAAAAAGTAAAAGAATCGCTCTCCGGACTAACGTTCGATAAAGTCTGGTGCAGCCCGTTAACCCGTTGTGTACGGCTCGCCTCTTATTGCGGTTATCCGGAAGCTACCCGGGAAGATCGGGTAAAAGAGCTTCATTTCGGAGAATGGGAGATGAAGTCATGGGAGGAGTTATCAGCCGATCCACGTTCTGAAGCCTGGTTTGCCGACTGGATAGAAACCAGGACTCCGGGAGGGGAATCCTTAAAGGACCAATATGAACGTGTCAGTTCATTTCTTGATGAAATAAGAAAAAGCGGGCTACAAGATGTCTGCATATTCGCCCACGGAGGAGTTTTAACCTGTGCCCGGGTATATGCCGGAGAATATGATATCCAGGATGCTTTCAAGAACGTTCCTTCCTACGGAGAAATTATAAAACTGTCTTTCGACTAAACATTTAGTACGCGGATGACACGGATTAGGCGGATCAAAACGGATAAAAAGTGAAACCATGATAAATAAAAAAGGAGTCCACTCTTTCGAATGAACTCCTTCTGTCTTTCAGCTTTCGCTTGAATAAAACGGCGGCTATCTACTCTCCCACTTTTACGCAGTACCATCGACGTGGTTGGGCTTAACTTCTCTGTTCGGAATGGGAAGAGGTGGATCCCCAACGCTATAACCACCTTAATACCTTTTAAGATGTTTGACTTTGGACAACGTTACTTTAACGTAACCATAGAGCGAATCAATAATTGTCAATTCTCAATTGTCAATTTTCAATTCTTCAGATATATCAACCCTTTCTCCGGAAAAAGAAAGTCTCGGGCTATTAGTACTACTCGGCTTCGACATTACTGCCCTTACACCTGTAGCCTATCAACGTCGTAGTCTACGACGACCCTTGAGGGATATCTTATCTTGAGGCTGGCTTCGTACTTAGATGCTTTCAGCACTTATCCAATCCAGACTTAGCTACCCGGCGGTGCACCTGGCGGTACAACCGGTAAACCAGGGTCTGTCCAACACGGTCCTCTCGTACTAGTGTCAGAGCCTCTCAAATATCCTACGCCCACGATAGATAGAGACCGAACTGTCTCACGACGTTCTGAACCCAGCTCGCGTGCCACTTTAATGGGCGAACAGCCCAACCCTTGGGACCTTCTCCAGCCCCAGGATGTGACGAGCCGACATCGAGGTGCCAAACCGCTCCGTCGATATGAGCTCTTGGGAGCGATCAGCCTGTTATCCCCGGAGTACCTTTTATCCTTTGAGCGATGGCCCTTCCATGCGGAACCACCGGATCACTATGCTCTAGTTTCCTACCTGATCGAGTTGTATCTCTCCCAGTCAAGCACCCTTATGCCATTACACTCTACGACCGGTTACCAATCGGTCTGAGGGTACCTTTAGAAGCCTCCGTTACTCTTTTGGAGGCGACCACCCCAGTCAAACTACCCACCATACAGTGTCCTCGCATGCCGCGAGTTAGAACTCAAACAACCAAAGGGCCGTATTTCAACGACGGCTCCACAAATACTGGCGTACCTGCTTCAAAGCCTCCGGCCTATCCTACACATTAGTTGCCCAAATTCAATGTAAAGCTATAGTAAAGGTTCACGGGGTCTTTTCGTCCCATCGCGGGTAATCGGCATCTTCACCGATACTACAATTTCACCGAGCTCACGGTTGAGACAGTGTCGGATCATTACACCATTCGTGCAGGTCGGAACTTACCCGACAAGGAATTTCGCTACCTTAGGACCGTTATAGTTACGGCCGCCGTTTACTGGGGCTTCAATTCAAAGCTTCTCTTGCGATGACTTCTCCTCTTAACCTTCCAGCACCGGGCAGGTGTCAGGCTGTATACTTCATATTTCTATTTCGCACAGCCATGTGTTTTTGTTAAACAGTTGCCTGGACCTATTCTCTGCGCCCTACCTTTCAGTAGGGACCCTTTATCCCGAAGTTACAGGGTCAATTTGCCTAGTTCCTTAACCGTGAATCACTCGAGCGCCTCAGTATTCTCAACCCAACTACGTGTGTCCGTTTACGGTACGGGTACTTTATGAATATGCTTAGCGGATTTTCTAGGGAGCCTGATTACGTCCATATTGCCTTGTACAAGTACTCGGTATACTGTCAGGTTCGACTCTCATGGCGGATTTGCCTACCACGATCCACGTCTACACCCTTTAACCATCTATTCCGTCAGATGGCAGGACTGTCACTTCTCCGTCTCCACATCGCTCCATAAAGTAGTATGGGAATATTAAACCATTCTTCCATCGGAATCGCCGTTCGGCTTATCCTTAGGTCCCGACTTACCCTGATCCGATTAACGTTGATCAGGAAACCTTAGTCTTTCGGCGAGGAAGTTTCTCACTTCCTTTATCGTTACTTATACCTACATTTGCTTTTCCAAAAGCTCCAGCAAGGGTTATCCCTCACCTTCGACGCCGCTGGAATGCTCCCCTACCATGTCTTACGACATCCATAGCTTCGGTAAACAGTTTATGCCCGAGTATTATCCACGCCAAACTCCTCGACTAGTGAGCTGTTACGCACTCTTTAAATGAATGGCTGCTTCCAAGCCAACATCCTAGCTGTCTCTGCAGTCTGACTTCGTTAGTTCAACTTAACTGTTATTTGGGGACCTTAGCTGATGGTCTGGATTCTTCTCCTCTCGGACGCGGACCTTAGCACCCGCGCCCTCACTCCTTATCAATATATAGCACGCATTCGGAGTTTATCTGGACTTGATAGGCGGTGAAGCCCTCGCATCCAATCAGTCGCTCTACCTCATGCTATACTAAATAAAGGCTGCACCTAAATGCATTTCGGGGAGTACGAGCTATCTCCAAGTTTGATTAGCCTTTCACCCCTACCCACAGTTCATCCGAAAGCTTTTCAACGCTTACCGGTTCGGTCCTCCAGTTAGTGTTACCTAACCTTCAACCTGACCATGGGTAGATCACTTGGTTTCGCGTCTACTCCCTCCGACTATGGCGCCCTGTTCAGACTCGCTTTCGCTTCGGCTCCGTGACTGAATCACTTAACCTTGCCGGAGAAAGTAACTCGTAGGTTCATTATGCAAAGGCACACCGTCACAACCTTAAGGCTGCTCCGACCGCTTGTAGGCAGACGGGTTCAGGGTCTATTTCACTCCTCTGTTCGAGGTTCTTTTCACCTTTCCCTCACGGTACTGGTTCGCTATCGGTCTCTCGGGAGTATTTAGCCTTACGGGATGGGCCCCCGCTAATTCACAGAATTCCTCGTGCTCCGCGCTACTCAGGATACCACTAGGCTTCGTCAGAAAGTCGTGTACGGGATTTTCACCCTCTCTGATCGCTTTTTCCAAAGCGTTCCACTTTCCTGATTTCTTGCCACGGCGTGGTCCTACATATTGCCTAAACAATACCGGTTTGGGCTCTTCCGCGTTCGCTCGCCACTACTTGCGGAATCATTTTTATTTTCTCCTCCTATGGGTACTTAGATGTTTCAGTTCCCCACGTTCGCTCCTCTTACGAGGTGGCAGGCCTTCAACCTGCCGGGTTGCCCCATTCGGAAATCCGAGGATCAAGGATTATTTGCATCTCCCCCCGGCTTATCGCAGCTTATCACGTCCTTCATCGCCTCCGAGAGCCAAGGCATCCACCGTCTGCCCTTGCTTACTTTCTTTTTTCCGGTCACATCTCTGTGAATCGGATTGATATATCTTCAGCTTGCTCTTTTTCGTTACTTTATTTTACGTTGTCCATCATGTCAAAGATCTTTTACTCATTGCTGAGTTGTGTGGAGAATAACGGATTCGAACCGTTGACCCTCTGCGTGCAAGGCAGATGCTCTAGCCAGCTGAGCTAATCCCCCAGTTTCAATTGACAATTGATAATTAACAATTGACAATTAGAGTTTGAGTTCTATAATTATCAATTGTGCATTGTCAATTGTCAATTATATTCGTAGTCCCAGGCAGAGTTGAACTGCCGACCTCTACATTATCAGTGTAGCGCTCTAACCAACTGAGCTATAGGACTGTCAACTTTGCCTTGGTTCCCCTCAGCATCATTTTTCTCTCTTACTTACTTTTTATCGTAAGTATGATCTATATTTTATACATATTCAACCGTAGTACAAGTTAACTAATACCTTTAGTCAACTTGATAACGAACTCTTCGCTCCAGAAAGGAGGTGTTCCAGCCGCACCTTCCGGTACGGCTACCTTGTTACGACTTAGCCCCAGTCATCGGTTTTACCTAGGCCGATCCTTGCGGTTACGGACTTTAGGTACCCCCAACTCCCATGGCTTGACGGGCGGTGTGTACAAGGCCCGGGAACGTATTCACCGCGCCATGGCTGATGCGCGATTACTAGCGAATCCAGCTTCACGAAGTCGGGTTGCAGACTTCGATCCGAACTGAGATGGGGTTTGGAGATTAGCATCCTGTCGCCAGGTAGCTGCCCTTTGTCCCCCACCATTGTAACACGTGTGTCGCCCCGGATGTAAGGGCCGTGCTGATTTGACGTCATCCCCACCTTCCTCACAGCTTACGCCGGCAGTCTCTTTAGAGTCCTCAGCTCGACCTGTTAGTAACTAAAGATAAGGGTTGCGCTCGTTATGGCACTTAAGCCGACACCTCACGGCACGAGCTGACGACAACCATGCAGCACCTCGCAAATGGCTATTGCTAGAAGACCTCTTTCAAGGCCGGTCCAAATGCGTTCAAACCCGGGTAAGGTTCCTCGCGTATCATCGAATTAAACCACATGTTCCTCCGCTTGTGCGGGCCCCCGTCAATTCCTTTGAGTTTCACCGTTGCCGGCGTACTCCCCAGGTGGATTACTTAACGCTTTCGCTGTGCCGCTTACCGTGTATCGCAAACAGCTAGTAATCATCGTTTACTGCGTGGACTACCAGGGTATCTAATCCTGTTTGATCCCCACGCTTTCGTGCTTCAGTGTCAGTTATGGTTTAGTAAGCTGCCTTCGCAATCGGAGTTCTGCGTGATATCTATGCATTTCACCGCTACACCACGCATTCCGCCTACCTCAAACATACTCAAGTCCTCCAGTTTCAACGGCAATTTTATGGTTGAGCCACAAACTTTCACCGCTGACTTAAAAAACCACCTACGCACCCTTTAAACCCAATAAATCCGGATAACGCTCGGATCCTCCGTATTACCGCGGCTGCTGGCACGGAGTTAGCCGATCCTTATTCATAGGGTACATACAAAACCGGACACGTCCAGCACTTTATTCCCCTATAAAAGAAGTTTACGAACCATAGATCCTTCATCCTTCACGCGACTTGGCTGGTTCAGGCTCTCGCCCATTGACCAATATTCCTCACTGCTGCCTCCCGTAGGAGTCTGGTCCGTGTCTCAGTACCAGTGTGGGGGACCTTCCTCTCAGAACCCCTATCCATCGTGGACTTGGTGAGCCGTTACCTCACCAACTATCTAATGGAACGCATGCCCATCTATCAGCGATAATTCTTTAACAAATATTCCCATGCGGGACCCCTGTTTTATGCGGTATTAGTCCGACTTTCGCCGGGTTATTCCCCTCTGATAGGCAGGTTGCATACGCGTTACTCACCCGTGCGCCGGTCGCCGGCGGAGTATTGCTACCCCGCTGCCCCTCGACTTGCATGTGTTAAGCCTGTCGCTAGCGTTCATCCTGAGCCAGGATCAAACTCTTCGTTGTTTAAATTGTTTTATTTTCTTGCTCAGAATCCGTTATTTATTCTCAAGTTTTTGACGGTATTAATTTTTAATACTTGTACTACTTGTTGATATGTAAATCTTTCAAAGAACTTTCGCTCATCTTTCGATTGCGGCTGCAAAGGTAAGGACTTTATTTTAACCGGCAAATTTTTTCAGAAGAAAAATTCAAAGTTTTTTTGAGTCGCCGCGGCGGTTGGAATCTTGCTTAGAATCTCTAACCTCATCCCCTTTCCACAGGTTACCCCTTTCATCATTTCTAGTGCGCCGTTCTCTCTCGAATGCGGGTGCAAAAGTAGTGCTTTACAACATACGCTCCAAATATTTCGGAGATTATTTTGTAATTATTTTTCCTTCAAAGACGTTGTAATATAATGTACGTACGTGAAGGAAAAACAAAAAAGCCGATCCCTCGGTTCAAAGAATGATTATTCGGGGGATCGGCTATAAGCTGATTATTTAATAAAATCAAAAGAACAATTCAGGTTCACGCCGTGCACTGAAGTTTTTGTGAAGCATAGCCGTATAAGGCGTATCGAACGTACGCGCTCCTTCCGGACATTCCTTCACACAGGCACAACATTTAATACAGAGTACGGGATCGCTGAACATCCGGTCATCGACAATCGAGATGGCAGCAACCGGACAAACATCGATACAATATTCACACTGTGTACAAAGCTCTTCATCCGTAACCGGTGCTTGCGGAGTAGACGGTCCTTTAACCTTATAAGGATAATTACCTTTTACCTCCAATACCGACAATTTAGACAAACAGCCAGCTTCCTCCAGCTTCTTCAGCGTATCATGTCCAAATTGCGAAGCCTTGAACAAATCATCTTTATCCGGACGACCTGCCGCAATAGGCATATCTTTCCGACTATAAGAATGTTCACCGACAAAAGCCCCTGCGCTGACAGGAATAAACCCCTGCTCCGACAAAGCATCACTCAGTTCCTTCAAGGCATCTTCATAATCACGATTCCCATAAACGACTACAGGAATGACCGGTGTATTCTTTCCCTGGAACATACGGATACGCTCCATCGCCGTTTCTGCAACACGGCCACCATAGACCGGAGCAGCAACGATCACCAATTCATTCTCCCCGATAAGTAACGGTTCTTTCAAGCCCTCGCAGGTTATATCCGACTCGGACAAAGTCTCCGCTTCTAAACCTTCTGCAATAGCATAAGATATTTTAGCCGATGTATGCGTCGGGGAGAAATATATTAAATGTATATTCTTATACTGCATATCTTTTATTTTATTGCCGTATCGATCTTTTTCATTAATTCGGCAAACTCTTCATCCGTATATCCTTTGCCGGCATAAATCACTTTCCCGTCCTTACCTATCAAATAAGTTCGGGGAATCAAGTTCTTGGCAAACGCTCCGAAGATCGCTCGATTTTTATCAGGGTATAACGGGAAAGTAAACCCTTTTTTCTCGTTGTACTTCGCCAGTTCGGCATCCGTATGTTCACGACCGATCACCAGCATTTGAAAACTCTTGTTATCCTTATACTTCGGCCACAGCTTCTGCTGCACCTCAGCCAGCTCTTTCTGGCAAGGAGGACACCAGGTAGCAAAGAAGTTTATCAGGACTACTTTTCCTTTCAAAGATGCTGACGATGTTTGCGTTCCGTCATCGGAAACGATCGTAAATGCGGGCATCTGGTCACCTACCTTTATTATGTCCGCATCGTTTTGTGCATGAGCAATAAAGGCAAAGATCATTAAGATGGCGGTTAAGAGACTTTTCTTCATAAAACTCTATTTTAAACTTTGGGCTACATCATAGCCGGCTTTCAACGCTTTCAGGTTCATCTCGACCACATCTTCCCCCTTACGGGCAAAGATATGGCGGATACCGTCTGCTATTTTATCATACTCGATACCGATAAAAGGAGTTGCCGCCCCCAGCATCACGATATTTGCAGCACGGGCCGTAGCTACTTCCTTGGCTATCGCTTCTACATCCAGAACTACCTTATGCGGCAGTTTATCCAATTCTTCATTCACCTTATCGATATCCGGATAATTCGGGATATTGACGAATGGCTGAGAGTTTGTCACCAACCATCCTTCTTTTTTCAGATAAGGAAGATAACGGAGACTCTCCATCGGTTCCAGTGAAATGATCAGGTCTGCATGTCCTTTCGGGATCAGGTCGGAAGCGATCGGCTGGTCCGACAGACGCAAATTCGACTGTACGTCGCCCCCACGCTGACTCATTCCGTGTACTTCCGCTTGTTTCATATACAGGCCTTCTTTCAAAGCTGCTTCTCCAATAACGGCGGCAATAGAGAGGATACCTTGTCCTCCTACACCTGACAATATAATATCTGCTCTCATTTCTTGCTTGCTTTTTTCTTTCTGGTTAATGTCTGAATACATTCACGACGCGGGATCAGGACTGATACGCCCTTATATTCGATCTCTTCGCGGATGATCGTTTTCATCTCTTCATAATTCTTTTTCAACGGGATCATCACACGGATATGAGCCGGATCGACACCGATACCGGCGCAGATAGCTTCCAGGCGTCCTGTTCCGGCAGAATCCTGACCACCGGTCATCGCCGTTGTTTCATTATCGGAAATAACGATCGTTATGTTTGTTTCCTCGTTTACGCAATCCAGCAAACCAGTCATACCCGAATGCGTGAAAGTGGAGTCGCCGATCACTGATACAGCAGGGAATACACCAGCATCGGAAGCACCTTTCGCCATCGTAATAGAAGCCCCCATATCGATACAAGAGTCGATAGCACGGAACGGAGGTAATGCACCCAACGTATAACAACCGATGTCACCGAATACTTTCGGATCTTTATATTCAGCCAGCACTTCATTCAAAGCCTCATATACATCTCGATGACCGCATCCTTGGCACAAAGCAGGCGGACGCTGTTCTACCACTTCCGGTATTGCATAATAACTATTGATCTCTTTACCCAAAGCCTTACCTACAGCATCCGGTGTCAGTTCACCGTCACGCTGCAAAGTTCCATCCAGACGGCCATGCACTGTAACACCTTTACCCAGGAAGCCTTTCAACTGCTCTTCCACCACCGGATACCCTTCTTCCAGTACCAGAATCTCCTTACATTCGTTCACGATCTTTTCGATCTGTTTCCGAGGTAACGGATACTGGCTGATCTTCAGAGCCGGATATTCGAATCCGTCCGGATAATTCTCAGACAGATAGTTGAAAGCAATACCTGTGGTAATGATACCCAACTCTTTATTCGGAGCATCGAAATACTTGTTATATATGGAATTTTCAGAAGATTCGGTAAATACTTTCTGAGCTTCCAGCAACACCTTGAAACGCTTGCGGGCCAAAGCCGGAAGCAGGATAAAACGCTGACGTCCGTCCGGCGGGCAATTCATTGTATTTTCATCCTTGATCGGACGCGTCACCACTCCTGCACGAGAGTGAGCCATACGCGTAGTGATACGCATCAGTATCGGGTAACCCAACTTTTCTGAAAGTTCGAAACCTTCATATACCATGTCGTATGCTTCCTGCTGGCTGGAAGGTTCCAGCATCGGGATCATGGCAAAATTACCATATACACGGTTATCCTGTTCATTTTGTGAAGAGTGCATAGAAGGGTCGTCCGCAGTAATAATAATCATACCACCGTTGATACCGCTCATTCCCGCATTCATAAAACAGTCTGCAGCCACGTTCAGTCCGACATGCTTCATACAGCACAAAGAACGCTTTCCGGCATAACTCATACCTAATGCAGCTTCCATTGCAGTCTTTTCATTCGCACTCCAACGGCTATGTATCCCCCGTTCTTTCGCTACAGCCGAGCCTTGGATATACTCGGTAATTTCAGTTGAAGGGGTACCCGGATAGGCATAAACACCGGAAATACCGGCATCAATCGCAGCTTGTGCGATGGCCTCATCCCCCAAGAATAGTTGTTTTTCCATGTATATTTGTTTTCTTAAATTGATTTTTATGTTATACCAACTGCCAAAGATACAGTTTTTACCCCAACAAGAGATAAAAAACTTATCGAATCTTTCTCCTGTTAAGCTCAGCCCTGTAACGATTTGCATTACGGTTATGCTCTGCTAATGTCGCTGCAAAATTGTGGCGTCCTGAAAAATCCTCTTTGGCACACATATAAAGATAATTATGCTTCATATAATTCAGAACACTGTCCATCCCCTTGATGGTTGGGATACGCAGAGGTCCCGGCGGCAGGCCGGCATATTTATATGTGTTATAAGGAGAATCGACTTCCAGATGCTCGAACAGGATACGCTGTAAGGTAAAATCCCCTACGGCAAACTTTACGGTCGGATCAGCCTGTAACGGTATACCGCGATGCAGGCGATTCAGATACAAGCCTGCAACAATCGGATACTCATCCACAGCCGCCGTTTCTTCTTCCACGATAGAAGCAAGCACAGATACTTCAACCGGAGTCAGACCGACAGCCTTTGCCTTTTCCAAACGCGCATCCGTCCAGAAAGACTTATACTCCCGCTTCATCCGTTGCATCAGTTTCTCTGCCGGAATATTCCAGTATACTTCATACGTATTCGGGATAAACATCGCCATGACCGTCTGAGTCGTAAAACCTAACGAATCACAATAGGCGGAATCATTGAGTAAGGAGAGCAATTCGTCTTTATCCAGCATCAACTGATCGTCCAAACGTTCAACAAGATCCTCCTTAAAGCGAATATTATTGAAAGTAAGCCGGGTTGCTACCTGATGTCCGCGCCGTAGATTGTTTAATAGTTCCAGGTTATTCATTCCGGGTGATATAGCATATCGTCCGGTCCTCATATTTTTCTGATATTTTAATATACCTGCCAACTGTTTAAAACTACCGATCCGGTTACAATCGGCAGAATCGATCAACTGACGACAAAGGTTTTCAAAATCTTTCTCTTCATCTATATATAAATAGACAGTTGCCTTCGGGGAAAAATTGGGAGCCCATGCCAAACGGTACCCCCAAAAACCAGTACCTGCCACTAATAAGACTAAAAATACGATTATCCCAATAAGAATATTCTTCTTTGTCTGTTTTTTCTTGTTCATTTTTTATTAAATAAAATACTGAGTATCAGAACAGGTCACAAAAGTAGTATCTTTTTCTCAAAAAATAGATGCAAAATACTTTGTTTATTTAAAAACATACGCCTATCTTTGCAGCGCAATTCTAAGGAAGAAGCACAGAACACATGGAAGTGTGGGTGAGTGGCTGAAACCACCAGTTTGCTAAACTGACGTACTCGTAAGGGTACCGGGGGTTCGAATCCCCCCGCTTCCGCTCCAAAGGCTGTTAGTCGAAAGACTGATAGCCTTTGTTGTTTTATCCTCCTAATTGGAGTCTTCATACACATAAGTACCCAAATACTTTTTCAACTGGTAATATCTGTAGAATAACTTTATATTTTAAACATACGAAACATAGCTGTTGTTTAACTGATTTTTGAGGATATTTTCATCAGATTTCCACGATTCCACAGTCCAATTCCACAATTACACAAGCGTTAGCAAAAGTGATCATCGCTGATAATCAACCACTTACTCAAACCAAATTATTTTGGCACGCCAATTGAACTATCATAGGTGTATTAGCATAAAAGATTGTTTAATTAAAAAATTAAGATCATGAAAAAGGTATTAGTTGTAATGGCAATGGTGATGGGTGTAGGTTGTATGAGTGCTATCGCAGCAGAAGCAAGTGTAAATGCAGTTGCTGTATGTCAGGCATCACAGGATGAATACAAAAAGATTGAAGTAACAGAAATACCGGATGTCGTGAAAGGTGCAGTTGAAAAAGCCTATGCAGGCCAAACGATCAAAGAAGCCTCTGTAGCAGAAAAAGATGAAACAAAGACATACAAGTTGGTGATCGCTACAGCGGAAGGAACTGAAAGTACCGTTACTTTCAATGACAAAGGTGAAGAAGTAAAATAAACGAATAACCAAAGGTTATAAAACGGTTAAGATAAAATGTCCGGGACTTTTGAGAAGCCCGGACATTTTTGTTGTTTCAGCCTTCGTACTTGTCCGCCCATTCCAGGATCACCGGACTGTGTACATCTACACCGAACTCATCCGCCTTTAGCAGGATACGATGTGCCAATAAAGACTTTTTCTCTTCCGGCGCATATCTGAAATAAGCTTCGGCAGCTCTCACATGGGCAGCATCCGGCATAGGAAATTCCCGCGTTTCCGGGAGGCCGAAATCTGAAGAAGGAAGTTCTTTACGTTCCTCTGTCGTTAATTTGTCACTAAATACATTTGCCATACTGTTCTATTTTTTTAGTTGCTTATAATAACCCCGATAGCAACTGAAAAGCTCATCCGCATGACACTATTTAGTAATTATTCTATTAAACAAGATATGACCTTAAAACATAAACCGGTCAGTCTTCTTTTTTAAGCAAGATAATTTCCAATATGGAACTGACCGTATCCGCTTTTTTCACAACCATCAAATGATCACCGCCCTCCACCGGAAAAACATCTTCCAGGCGGTCATACGGAAATATTTGGTCGGCAGTTCCATGAATATGATAAAGGTGCTCACTCTTGTTATCCGGAACCCAATCGGTGATCTGCTCCACTGCCCATTTTATGTAGACAGGATCAGTGACTGTCATATATTCGGCGAGGTCGGAATTGGACGCATTATAAACCAGGCGGTTGAAGGCATTGGTTATAAAGTCGGTTGAAGAAAAAAGTCGCTTCGGCATGAATTCCATCAGATTCACCTTACGGACAGCCTGGAAAAGAATCGGGATTTCCCGTTTACTTTTAAAAGAAGAGATGATGACACATTTTGCAGGTTTCAGGAAAAGGGTCATCTCCTGCATGACCACTGCCCCGAAAGAGTAACCGATCAGGATAAACGGAGATGAAGTATCGATCACTTTTGCCATAATCCGGGCATATTCCGACAAGGATTCATCCGACCGGGGAATACTCCATTCGATATATACTTTCTTATATCCTTTCGGAAGCCTCAGCTTATCAAATACCTTACAGTTATAACACATCCCGGAAATAAAATAGACATTCATCTCTTTTACCTCCTTCTTCCGAAACCAGCTTACCAACGACGATAAACGTTCCCATATGCCAGGTGACTGCGCTTTACTTGCTTCCATACAGTTTTTACTCTTTACCAGCATAAAGATAGTGGTTTTATGCTAAAAATCAATCTTTCCAACCATTTTGGAAGGATCGACCCACTTGTCAAACTCTTCTGCTGTCAAGAATCCCGACTCTATCGCCGCTTCCCTCAACGTTTTATTCTCACGATAAGCCTTCTGAGCTATTGAGGCAGCCTTATAATAACCGATTTTCGTATTCAGGGCAGTGACAAGCATCAATGAGTCGTCCAGATGTTTCTTTATATTCTCTTTTACAGGAACAATACCCGCCACACAATGATCATTAAAACTCCTGCAGCCATCCCCGATCAACCGGGCACTATGCAAGAAATTATGGATGATCATCGGCTTAAAAACATTCAACTCAAACTGCCCGGAAGCACCGCCGACAGAAATTGCCACATCATTCCCCATCACCTGTGCAGCAATCATCGTAAGAGCCTCACACTGCGTAGGGTTTACTTTTCCCGGCATGATAGACGAACCCGGTTCGTTTTCCGGCAGATGAATCTCCCCTATTCCGGCACGTGGTCCGGAACCTAACATACGGATATCATTGGCAATCTTCATCAAGCTGACGGCTATTGCTTTCAATGCACCATGACTTTCCACAATAGCATCATGCGTGGCGAGTGCCTCAAATTTATTCGGTGCCGTAACAAACGGCAAACCGGTAAGCTGAGCTATTTGGCGGGCTACGTTTTCAGCAAAATTATCCGGGGTATTGATACCCGTTCCTACTGCGGTTCCTCCCAAAGCCAACTCAGCCAAATGAGGCAAGGTGTTCTTCAATGTCTGGATACCATATTCCAGTTGGGCTGCATAACCGCTGAATTCCTGACCGAGTGTCAGCGGAGTAGCATCCATAAAATGCGTCCGCCCTATCTTGACGATCGGCATGAACTCACGGCTCTTCATCACCAGGGTTTTATGCAGTAGCTCCAGGGCTGGGATCGTGTTCTCCCGTAAAATCTTATAGGCGGCAATATGCATGGCTGAAGGAAAAGTATCATTCGAGGATTGTGATTTATTCACATCATCGTTTGGTAACAGTATCTTCACTTCATCCGTCAGCTTACCTCCGTTCAAGACATGAGCACGATTAGCGACCACTTCATTTACATTCATATTGGTCTGTGTTCCACTACCGGTTTGCCATACCACCAAAGGAAAAGCATCATCCAGTTTTCCTGCTAATATCTCATCACAAACACGTTCTATCAGTTCGCATTTCTCCGAAGATAAAACACCAGCATCCCGGTTTGCCAAGGCCGCACCTTTCTTCAGATAGGCAAAGGCATAAATAACTTCCTTCGGCATCCGGTTTATATCTTGTGCTATCTTAAAATTTTCAACACTACGCTGCGTCTGAGCACCGTAATAGGCATCAACAGGAACTCTGACATTCCCCATCGTATCCTTTTCCATCCGACATTCCATGATCATTCTATTTTAGTTTCTTTTTATAAAACCATCCAAAGAATGATTTGTTTACAACGATGCATATCCGACAAGAGAACATGTTCCGTGTTTTTAGCCAGTCGTATACTGAAAAAGGCGGTGTTCAACCGCCCTTTATACCAACTCTTTACTTATCCGAATACAATCCGAGTGTATTCCCTTCGCTATCGGAAAACATAGCGAAATAACCCCGACAGTCCGATTCGATCTTCGTTTTTTCGCGGACTATGGAACCGCCATTTTCCTTTATGCAGGAAAGTGTTTCTTCCATATCTTCCACATTCAAAGAAACCAACACGCCATTCTTCGACGGTAGAAAATCAGCCGCCCATGAGATAGCGCCGGGAGTTACCTCTTCTTCCTCCGGGAAGAAAGCCATTTTCTCCGTACCACAATCCAAAACATTTAATTTCAAATTCAACACCGCTTCATAAAACTTTACGGCCCGGCTAAAGTCTGCTGCCGGAATCTCAAAGAAAGAAACTAACTTTTTCATGTTCTCTTTTTCATTATTTAATTATTTCTGCCAATTGACACGACAAATGTAGTCTAACGGCAAACCCTAAACTTGGAAAAAAAAGACATTACTTATCCTCCTCCGAGAAATAATCGGAATAAGGAGCACAAACAGCCAAATATTCTTTCGGCGTATACCCGGAAAATACTTTAAACTCATTGATCAAATGAGGCTGATCATAAAAACCGCATTCACAGGCCAACTGCGAGAAATTGATTTCCGGTGATGATTGCAGTACATACAAAGCATGTTGAAAACGGACGATCCGCAGGAAATCTTTCGGGCAGATTCCTACATGTCCGGTAAAGACACGCTGAAACTGTTTGGTACTTAAAAAGACGGAAGAAGCCAGTTCCGATATACGAATTTCTCCTTTCTGGCGGTTTATGAAAGAAATGGCGGAACGCATCCGGTCCAAATTATAAGCTTTCGGAGGATTCAGACGTTGAAGCAGGAACTGTTCCACCATACAGATACAATGCCGATCATCCGTTTCATTCAGGATACGGTCTTCCAATTCCAGCAATTCACGATCACCTACCTCATCTGCCGTAAATTTCTGATCGCAAAAATCGCTGACCGGCATACGGAAAAAGGCACTCGCTGCATATGTATGGAAAACGACAGCCAATATCCTAATATTCCCCGTATAACTCAGATCGGAAAAGCCGACGAATTGACCGCACAGGACCACTTTACTATCGATAAGAGACGTATTTTGTGAAGAGGAAAGTGAAACGGGATTTCCCCGATAGAAAACCATTTGAACAGTACCACTCGGAATAATTCGTTCCGTACTCCGGTCTATGCTATCCGTCTCCAGCAACCAGTAATGCCTGATATAAGGAGCCAATGCCGGCGATGGTAATACAATCTGAAATGATTCCATGCCGGCAAATATACAAATTTATTCAATGGAAATATCGACCAAACAAGAAGAAAGGGCGACCAGTCACTGGCAGCCCTTTCCGACGTTCACGTTGAATTATCGTTTGTTTCTAAATCAGAGAGTGAATGTTTAATATCATCAATTGTTATTGAAAAATCCTTGTTATTCCTAAGCCTTTCCAGTACCAGCGAACCGATCTTACGGGCACTCGCCTCATCCGGAAAAGACCTCAGCGTATCAATTGCAGGAATGGAGGGCTGATATATCAACACCTTCTTATTCATCACGATCTGATAGCCCCAGCCATCCTCCAATTGAAACGTTTGCAACTCCGGTTGCCGGTCACCCCGGGACCCCATTTCACCAGGACGAAAATAAAGAAATAAAATCAGTACCGGTAGCAGCACCAGGCTCCAAAGAGCCTTTCTACCTTTAATAGTCATCATCGTCGTATTCATAAGGGTGAAGTTCCCAAATGTCATCAAAACGGTAAGTGCTACTTTTTCCCGTCACCACAAATCCTCTTTCACCATTTGAGAAAGAAGCCGCAACTGTACGGGCCGATCCTTTAAACTTGGCAACATTTTCCCACAAATCAGTTGTAGGATAATATTTCCATGTGTCCGAACGTATGCCTCCGCTTTCTCCGCAGGTCAGATAAACCGCCCCGTCGATAACAAAGGCAGAAGCATTCGTACGTACTATATTATAGTCATCATCATAACTTTCATCCGATGTATCGGCAATGTCACGCAACTGACTCCATGTCTCCGTCGACGGATCGAACATCCAAAAGTCGTCCACATAGGTTCCGTTATTCGTTCCGCAACAAATATATGCTTTATCGTTTATCACGAAACTGGTAGCCCCGCGCCGCTTCGTACCGCCGATACTGACGATCTGCTGCCAGCTATTGGTACCGGGATTAAACGAATAGAAGTCTTTCAGATAGTTCCCATCATAACCACACCCCAAATATCCCTTGCCGCTGATACCGAAAGCCACTGCATCATAACGTGCCCCACCGGGGAAATCAGCCTTTTGCGTCCAGCTATTGGATGTAGGATCATACTCCCAAAAATCGCTCAGTTTATTCGATCCGTCATAGCCGGTTCCGAAATATCCTTTGCTGCCTACCGCCATGGCAACTCCCGAGTTACGTGCCGTACCGGGGAAGTTCGCTTTCTGTGTCCAGCTATCCCGACTCATATCATACTCCCATAAATCCGACAAGCGGTTTGTTCCATCAAATCCACAGACCAAATATCCCTTATTCCCGATAGAGAACGAGGAAGCATCGCTGCGGGCCAGTCCGTCGAAATCGGATACGCGATACCACTTTCCTATCAAATCATCATCATCGTCATCCCCACAGGATACCATTACCAAAGGCAGCAGAGCCAGCAGGAACAGAAATAGTCTCTTTTGTGTCATCATATAACGTGTTACTGTTTACGAATGCAAAAGAATAAAGTATCTCAAACCCCGGCAAATTTAATCGACAAACAGCCCCTCCTACCCGATGAATGGGGATTTCAGGAGGGTAAAACCTTTTTTCCGCTTTCTCCGGGTTCGATTGGCGGCTAATCTGCGCAATCAGGCCATTAACAGAGAAATCAGGGGCATTGGCAGGTTATTCTTGCATGAAAAAGAGCGAATCCGGTTCTTTGTGCGGTCAATTGAACAGTATATAATAATATGAGAAGAAGCATTTTTCTGTTATGGATATGCCTGGCTATGGCCGGCTGCCTTTTCCAATCCTGCTATGACGAGAGTAATAAGTATGGTAACGGATTAGTCGATTCCGCATTCCGCAATATCAGTACCGACACCAGTACGGTGACCGTTACCGCCTTGCTGATCGACTCGTTGGAGACCTCCGGTAAATCACTTGTCATGCTAGGCGAGTACACTCATCCGGTCTGGGGCAACATATCTTCCTCCGGTTATATAGCTTATAACTGCCCGTCATACACAACTGAGATCGATGCCCAGGTCGTGCTCGATTCGCTTGTCCTTTCGTTTAATTACGGAGGATATTACGTAGGCGACACCTTGCAACCTCTACGATTCAATATACATAAACTGACAGAAAAAATAAGATTGAATGACAACGGGTATCTTTATAATACCTCTTCATTCGACTACGAGACCGAGCCTCTGGCTACGAGTTCTTTCACTCCCCGTCCTTTAAGCGGAGAAAAGGTACTGGTACGCCTGCCCGATGAGATGGGACAAGATTTTCTGACCCGTTTCCACAAACGGGATATCCAGGTCAGCTCCGACTATTTTGAAGATTATTTCAAAGGTCTTGTAGTCATACCGGAGATAACGGACAACCGGTCGATTCTTTCTTTCCAAGTTGCAGACAGTTCGGCGACACTCGTCCTTCATTATCATATCATCGATGAAAAAGAGAATGAACAGGTTCTGACATTCATCCCTAACACGACCACGCAGTTCAACCATATCGATCACGACCGCAGCGGAACAATCATGGAGCCTTTCCCGGTAACCCAGAAAGAAATTCCGTCTACTTCGCTTGGGAATCGTGGCGTTCTTTTTGGCGGACTGGGATGGTACACACGTTTGGAATTTCCTTTCATTAATAATATCCTGATGCAGGGGGAAAAGGTGGCTATCGAAAGTGCTTTACTGAAAATTTACCCGGAGCCGGGTACATTCTCGGGAACAAATACACTCCCCGACAGTATTTTTCTTTATATAGCCGATGAAAATAATGTGGTAACCGATGCGGTAACCGATTATCTGGGAACAGCCGTACAAAGCGGTACCCTGGTAAAAGATGATACATACGACGAAAACACCTATTACTATTTCGACCTCACCGATTTTATGCAGCAGGAACTGGGTGCTTTTGGAATGTACAAGCACAACCTGCAACTGGTATTCAACGAAGATACTTATACAGCATCGTTTCGAAACCTGACCTTCAACGACCAGCAGGGTCGTTCTCCTATTGTCTTACAGCTAATCTACAAAATATATGAAAGTTATTAAATATCTGATCCTTTCCTTTCTGCCGGTACTGACAACCAATGCCCAAAATATCATGACTTCCTCGCCCTATTCTATGTTCGGGCTTGGAGAAATCGTAACAGGTCTATATGGTTCCAATTCTGCCATGGGAGGCGTATCGACCGGTATGCGCGATTCATGGCTGATCAATACGGAAAACCCCGCCGGGCTGACGGGACTCGACACGCTCCGCCTCTTTGCCGAGACTTCCGCATTCCTGAAAAGCGAATCCTACCAGTCGAAAAGCGGCAGCAGCCATGCTTTCACGGGAAATGTATCAGCCTTTTCCCTGGCAGGACGTATTGTTCCCCGCTGGTATATGGCAGCGGGACTGACACCTTATTCATCGGTCGGTTACTATTTCCAAAGCACGCAACCGCTGGAAGGATCACCCGACTCCTATTACACCAGTACATTTGAAGGATATGGCGGGCTATCCAAGGTTTATCTGACAAATGCATTTATGGTAAGCAAGAATCTTTCAGTCGGTATCAATGTGAGTTACATATTCGGAAACACGAAGCTGACAGAAAGCCAAAGCAGTACTTCGGTTGAAAACAGAATGTACACGCACAATTTCTATACAGACTTCGGAATACAGTATCACCGTCCGATCAGTCGTGACGTCTCTTTTACGGTAGGAGCTGTTTACGGATATAAACAACGGCTGAAAATGGAAAACTCCATTGCTATTACTTACGAAAGCAGTGAAACGGAAGAGAATAAACGGAATACAACACAATACCTGCCGCAATATTTCGGAGTGGGTGGTTCGTTGATTTATAAGCAATGGACATATGCCATCGATTATAATTTACATCAATACAGCAGCCTTTCATCAGGTGACAGCCGGGTAAAGTTCAAAGATTCGCATGAATTAAAGATGGGGGTCAGTTATTTCCCCAACGGGTATACCTCGGGAAGTTATTGGAAACGGATCACCTACAAAGCCGGCATAAATTTGTCGACTCCTTACCTACAGATCAGCGGGCAAACAGGTTATTCTTACCGACTAAGTGCCGGAATGGGCTTACCGGTAATAAACGGTCGTATCAATGCCGCTATTTATTATGACCGCACGAAGTTGAAAAATAATGTATTCGGGCGGGATGCCTTTGGGGTAACGGTTTCGTACACATTGAGCGAGTTGTTCTATAAGTTGAAGTTGTAATTCATCACAGGGATACTCCTGATCCTGAGACAGCAGAGTCACTGATCCAGCATGCCTGTGATAATAGGGCTAACACTACAGTGCTGGACCAATGATATTATTACTTCGAAGACGTCCCGCTTTCCAGAATGCTGACAATCGAGAATAAGGTAAAGCAAATACCTCCCAAGCCAGCCAATACACGTGCCGGAATGAAATAGTAAGCATGAGCCGACCCCAGTTCAAATAAAAAAGCGGAGAGGAACAAACAAGTCAACGCCGTAAAAATAGGTATCAGCGGGATACGGTTGGATAATTTAAATTCATGCCTCCATATCTTCGACAGTAAGATCACTTTACTGGATATACTGTAGCAGACCAGTCCCAACCCTATCATTATATAACCAGTCGCTCCGTTTGCCGGATTGGCGGTGGCCAAAATCAGGATGATACCCCAAACCACACAAATACTTCCCATGACCAATACCATCACAGGCCAGAACTCCCGCTCCGTTGGAGTAAATATATTCCGGATCTGCCGGGCAATCGTTGCAACCAAAGCTATCAGACTGGTACAGATACAAGCCAGACCGATCATGACATGTCCCGCTACAAAATATTCCGACCCACAATCGCTGTTGGCCAACAGATAAAAAGCCCATACCCAGGCAACCAGTGCAATCAATCCGGCAATAGCGATCAGGATCAGTCCCTGTGCACGGGTAAACGCTTCGGGCGG
Source organism: Parabacteroides chongii (assembly GCF_029581355.1). Classification (NCBI taxonomy): domain Bacteria; kingdom Pseudomonadati; phylum Bacteroidota; class Bacteroidia; order Bacteroidales; family Tannerellaceae; genus Parabacteroides; species Parabacteroides chongii. The sequence continues at coordinate 363,815 of NZ_CP120849.1, forward strand.
CACATCGTGGTCCGTCTTTTTCGCATTGACGGTAATCATCGTAAACCGGGTGGAAGAAGTAGCCGTTGTAGAGACACAGGCAGTGATCAATCCCACTCCGCAAATCACATGACCGGCAACAAACGATGATGCATCGGGCGACCTCATGATGCAGATACCTGCTATCACGGTCAGGAGGGCGGATAAATAACCCAGTGTTGGAAGTGCATACCGACTTATTTCCCCAAACGTATGGATAATCTGCCGGATGATCGTTGCCGCAGTCGAAAACAGGGCGATACAGATCATCCCCAACGAGAATACTACCGGACCTGCAACAAACCGGCTCGGGTCTGTCCCATAGACCAGGACGAACCACCCATAACCGAAACAAAACAGGGCCATCAACAATGGTATCGCCCTGAACAGAACACTAATGCCGTAATTCATAGTCTATTTGTTTTTTAATTTTCATCCAAACAGACCTGATTACGGCATTGTTTCTCAAATTACATTTTTATAGAATCTTTTTAGTTATCCGAAACCGATCCCCTATTCCTGCAATGCCAACCGTCCCATAAGTGCCGGCAGGTAGGAATCGCTGATCGGTATCAGTTCATCGCCGATACGTATCCGTTTCCGCTCGATATAACTGATATGGGCGAGGGAAACGATATACGAACGGTGCACGCGGCAGAACAAACCGTCCGCGAGATTTTCTTCAAAACGTTTCAGGCTTACCTGCGACAGGAGCGGCTTGCCTGTGGTACGGTGAATCTTTACATAATCGCCATAGCCCTCCAGGAAAAGGATTTCTTCCTTGCAAAGACGAATGATCTTACTTCCTTCCCGAACAAAAACAGGTTGCTCGGTTTGTTCCCTGTGCAATACATCATGCACATCAGCCAATGCTTTATCCAACTTCTCAAAATAGCCCATCAAGGCGTTCAACGTAGAAGCATCCCCATCGAAAGTAATACATTTCAACATAGTTCCGTATCTTTTAAATTTACACTACAAATAAATAAGAAACTTCGGTGAACAAAGGTTAAGGGGCGATCAATGGTACAACTTAGTCGGTGAACCGCCTAAAGGGCGGGGCGAAAAAACTTGACCGAATGATGCAGTATTTCGTCTGTTCACTCTTCCATAAGTATCCACTTCTTGAAAACCGGAGTCTTTGTCTTGCTGATAATAATGCGTTCGGGAATAGGCAGGGTGAGGTTGACTGACAAACGGCTGCCGAACCATAAGTCGATGTCTTTGATTGCTTTCCGGGAGATGATAAACTGGCGGTTTGCACGGAAGAAAAGCCGACCGTCGAGCTGGTCGGTCAAGGTGTCCAATGTACGGTCTACCGGATGCTGTTTACCATCGGCTGTATAAGCCGTCACCTTTTCGTTTGTCGTATAGAAAAACTGAATATCTTTTACCTGCAAAGGATAGAACTTGTCAGAAAGCATGATAAGCAGGCTCTTGATAACATGGCGGCTTTGTATCGCATCATTGGTCTGCCGGATATGGGCCAGACGTTCCTCCGGACTGAACAGGCGGAGTTTACCCAATGCCCGTTCCAGGGAAGCAAGCGTAACAGGTTTCAGCAAATAATCGATGCTGCTGACCTGGAAAGCCTGCAATGCATACTCATCATAAGCGGTTGTAAAGATAACCGGAGCTTCGATCTCTACCTGCTCAAATATTTTAAAAGCGGAGCCGTCCGCCAGATGGATATCCATAAAAATGATATCCGGCTGAGGAGCCATACGGAAATAAGCCACACTTTCTTCTATACTTTCCAACTCTGCGATGACATCTACCGGGATCATGGAGTTTTGTGCCAATATCGCTTTCAGGGTGCTTACCGCAGCCGTTTCATCTTCTATTATTACTGCATTCATACTATTTAGTTTGGTTCATGAAAATGGGTTCTTATTCATACCGGCATATTCGATAAAGGGAGAGAGACTTTGAAATACTCTTTCCGGTTGGAGATATTGATATCCTTACCGGTCAACAGACGGTAACGGCCCCATAGATTCTTTAAGCCGATGCCGCTGCTGTGTCCCTCCTCTACTTTCGGCTGAACTTTGTTGGAGACCACCAACATGTTCTCCCTTGTAGTATAAATGTCGATTTGCAACGGATACTGCTTACTGATCACATTATGTTTCACTGCATTTTCAATCAACGGCAATACGCTCAGGATAGGCAGCGACAAAAACAGCAGCGCTGGTTCCGCCTGTATGGAAAAAAACAGCTTGCCTTCATAACGCACTCCCAGCAAATATGTATAGGCTTTTACAAACTGCAGTTCTTCCGCCAGTGTAACCATTTCCTTTTTATTGCTTTGCAGGATATAGCGGAATACATTCGACAGTTCATCCAGATAAGTCAGTGTTTGTTCCTTTTCACCATTACGTATCAGCGAGTTAAGACCATTGAGCGAGTTAAAGAAGAAGTGAGGATTGATCTGCCCCATCAGGGCATTGTATGAAGTTTGCAGCTTTTCCGTTTTCAACTGTTCGTATTCCAGCATCATCTGCTGCTTGCCACTGAGCAAACGAATCAGGAGGACACTCAGAAGTACGGTCAATAACACAAACAAGTGTTCCGTAAGTTGCGGATGGAAAAAGAAAGGAGGAGCTGTCATCCGGCTAATCGAAACAGCCTCATGCCGCTCTCTTGCCTTTGTTACAGGGCGTCCATATCCCGGAATTATTTTATCGGAAGGCGATTTCTTCACATCAGGAATATCCTTTATCACAAATTCCCGTATCTCCATGTCCTGGGCAAAAAACTCTTGCTGGGCAAACGGATAAACAGTCAGAAGCCCCAACCCGACAAGAAAACTGACTCCACCGGCAAACAATACGACCTTATATTCTTTCAGTTTCAGCAACTGATCGCCGACCTTATACATTTGCACATTGACCATAAAAAGGATAAAGGCAAACAAGAAAAACCAAATCAGAGGGAAATAAAAGAAAGAACCATGCAACAGCATTGGCGGTGCCATCATATATTTATCGTTCGCCACATTTACTGCATAATCATAACTACGCATCAACATCGGGAAATTAACGAAAAGGGTCAATAACACCGATATCGTAAAACCAATCAACAACTCACTCTTTCCGGAACGTAACATACAGGATTCATTTATAGGACGTAAAGATAGCGATCCCCTTTTATATGGAGAATTTCGATCGACGAAACGGATAAAAACATCGGTGAAACGTCCTTTTGACAGACAAAACGCATAAACAACAAAAAAGCCACCCGAAATAAATCGGATGGCTTTTTTGTATGGCAATTAAATCCAAACGGATTAGAATCTTCTTTCTTTGATTCTTGCTTTCTTACCTGTAAGAGCACGCAGGTAATACAATTTAGCACGGCGTACTTTACCCAGCTTGTTTACAGTGATGCTTTCGATAAACGGTGATTCGATCGGGAAAATTCTTTCTACACCAACGTTTTCAGACATCTTACGAACAGTAAAACGTTTTTTGTCACCATGTCCTGAGATACGGATCACTACGCCTCTGTACTGCTGGATACGTTCTTTGTTACCTTCTTTAATACGGTAAGCTACTGTAATAGTGTCACCACTCTTGAATGAAGGATATTCCTTCTTTGTAGCAAACGCTTCTTCTGCAATCTTAATTAAATCCATTGTTTTATAGCTTTTTAATTGTAACTTTAAATGAAACGCAATATAACGGGTTACCTTTTCCCGACAGAGATTGCGCAAAGCGGATGCAAAGTAACGAAAGATTTATTTGATACGCAAATAGTTCAAAGAATATTTACGTCACTCATACAAAACCTCGGCAGATTTGTGTATTTTTGGAGAATAATAATGATAACGTGAAGATGAGGAAGATACTTACAATGCTGTTTTGCTCTGTGTGTTTACTGACTGCCAAAGCACAGACTATACCTAATATGTACCGTAACACCGATCAGGCAAAAATGAATCACTGGGTCGATTCTGTGTTTGACGCGATGACTTACGATGAACGGATAGGGCAACTCTTTATGGTCATAGCCGAACCTAAATCGGAGAACCGCAACATGCAACGGCTTATGCGGTATGTGAATGAGATAAAGATCGGCGGAATCCTTTTCCATAAAGGAAATCCGGTCACCCAGGCGGAAGTGACCAACCGGCTCCAGAAAGCATCGCGTGTTCCGATGTTCGTTTCACTGGATGGCGAATGGGGATTATCCATGCGGCTTAGCGGAACTACGCGCTTTCCTAAAAATATGATGCTGGGAGCCATCGAAGATGATAAGCTGATTACTGAATACGGGCAGGAAGTAGCCCGCCAATGCAAAGAGATGGGGATACAAATAAATTTCGCTCCGGACATAGATGTGAACAGCAATACAGACAATCCGGTAATCGGCCTGCGTTCTTTCGGAGAGAATCCGCGGGCTGTAGCCGACAAAGGTATTGCCTATGCCCGCGGCCTGGAGAGGGCCGGCATTATCTCTGTAGCCAAACATTTCCCGGGACATGGCGATACTTCGGAAGATTCACATAATACGTTGCCTGCCGTCCACCATGACCGGGCCCGCCTGGACAGTGTCGAACTATATCCTTTTAAACGATATATATATGACGGGTATGCCGGAATCATGACCGGACACCTTTATATCCCGGCACTGGATAAAACCCGTAACCTCCCTTCTTCCCTTTCCCGCCCAATAGTTACCGGACTATTGAAAGAGGAACTGGGCTTCAAAGGTCTGTGCTTTACGGACGCACTCGCCATGAAAGGTGCCTCCACCAGTAAATCGAACAACCCGTCGGTAAAAGCATTGCTGGCGGGAAATGATATTTTGCTGGCACCGGCTGCACCGATCAATGACTTTACAGCTGTAAAAGAAGCGATCGACGAAGGTATTCTCAATATAGAAGATATTGAAGCCAAATGCATAAAAATACTTCAATATAAATACATTACCGGACTGAACAACTATCGCCCGATCGAAACGAAAGGATTGAGTAAACGGTTGAACTCGCCCCATGCCGCCTGGCTTGCCGCCAAGCTCAATGCAGAAGCAATCACACTGCTGAAAAACGAAGACAATATAGTACCGGTCAGACAGTTGGATAAAAAGAAGATAGCTGCATTGTCGATCGGAGCATCCGCCGGAAATGAATTTCAGGAAATACTGGGGCGTTACGACAGCGTCGCCTGTTTCAGTATCAGCCGCAATTCGACTGCCGCACAAGTACAGAATGTCTACAAACAACTGGAGAAATACGACGTGATCATCTGTGGCGTACACACCGTCCGTATACCCGAAAGTCAATTGCTTCGCGGGTTAGCGACTAAAAAAGAAATGATCTATGCATTCTTTACCCTCCCCTATTTCTGTAAAGAATATAAGAGTTCTATCTTGAAAGCAAAAGCCGTAATTATGGGATACGAGGGTACACCACTGGCACAGGAATATGCAGCACAAGTCATTTTCGGAGGAGTTCCGGCAAAAGGCAAACTCCCCGTCACGATCCCCGGATTATTCCACGCAGGCTCAGGGATCTTTACGGAAAAGACACGGCTGGGCTATCATGAACCGGAGGAAGTCGGAGCCAATGCCGTCCGTCTCGACGTGATCGAATCTATCGTCGAGGAAGGGCTGGAGCAAAAAGCCTATCCAGGTTGCCAGGTATTGGTTGCCAAAGACGGAATGGTCATTTACGACAAATCATTCGGATATTTCGATTATAGCCAAAAGCAGAACGTAAAGGAAAATTCCGTTTATGATCTCGCATCTGCCTCCAAGGCTGCCGGGACATTACTGGCAGTCATGAAAGCCTATGATGAGAAGAAGTTCACCCTTAATAATAAAATATCAGATTATATCCCCGAACTAAAAGAGTCCAACAAGAAGGATCTGAACATAAAAGAGCTGCTTTACCATCAATCGGGCGTCATTTCCACAATCAACTTTTATCTGGATGCAATAGATAAAGACAGTTACAAAGGCAGCCTTTACAGCCGTGAAAAGAATGCCACACATCCGGTACGCTTCGATGCCAAGACCTATGTCCGCAACGATTTCAGCTATCTGCCGGAACTGGTCTCCACTACAAAGAAGCCTGGATTTACTACAGAAGTGGCACGCAACTTCTACCTGCATGACTCTTTTAAAGACAGTATCATGCAGGACATAAAAGACTCCCGCCTCGGTACACGCGGAAAGTATGTATATAGCTGTATCAACTTTATCATGCTGAAGATGATGGCAGAGAATCTCATGAAGCAACCGATGGACCAACTCCTCCATAACGATTTCTACAGCCGCCTCGGAGCGTGGCATACCACCTATAATCCGCTCAGGAGAATGGACAGCCTGCAAATCGTCCCGACCGAGAACGACCAGTTCGTACGCCGCCAGCTATTACGCGGTTACGTACATGACGAAGCCGCAGCCTTTCAGGGGGGTGTATCGGGCAATGCCGGTCTCTTCTCGAACGCCAACGACCTGGCGAAAGTCTTACAGCTTTTCCTCAATCAGGGGACATACGGCAACGAACAATATTTATCAGCAGAAACCTGCCGCCTTTTCACACAGAGCAAAAGCCCGACAAGCCGTCGCGGACTGGGTTTCGATAAACCGGCTGTCGGCACTCATAAAGGTTCACCCTGCAGTAACCTCACGCCCCCTTCAACGTATGGTCATACGGGATTTACCGGAACTTGCTTCTGGGTAGACCCGGATAATCAGCTACTTTATATATTCCTCTGTAACAGAGTAAATCCTTCACGAGCCAACAACAAGCTCAGTGCCCTGGATATACGTACGCGCATACAGGACGCAATCTATAAGGCGATTGATAGGAAAAGCCAAAAAGATTAGTATTTTTGCACCACCTTTTATAACATTATTAATTATATAAAACAAGAAAGTATGCTATTCGGACACGGCGATGACTTTTATAATTCCCAGAACGAAGTAAAGATAAACTTCAGTTCTAACGTTTGGCACGGCGCTAACCTCGATAAACTCAAAGAACATCTCAATGAGCAGTTCAGTAAACTGACACGTTATCCGGAGCCGGATGCTGCATCACTGAAAAGACTGCTTGCCCGCCGGTATGAGATAAAAGAAGAAAACGTTGTAGTGACAAACGGCTCGATCACTGCATTCTATTTGATCGCCCAGGCATGGAAAGGTGCCAAATCCACCATCGCCGTCCCTTCTTTCGCGGAGTACGAAGATGCCTGCCGCCTGCACGAACACGAACTGACCTTTTTCTCGACCTCCGACGACCTATCGGAGCTTTCTTTGGAAGGACAGGATTTCTGCTGGATCTGTAATCCGAATAACCCGGATGGAAAACTGCTTCATCGTACAGAGATACTCAGACTGCTTGCAGCCAATCGCAATACGAAGTTTATCATCGACCAGGCTTATGTTGCCTTTACTACCGAAGATATGTTGAAACCTTCGGACGTAAAGAACAATCCGAACCTGATCCTGATCCAGTCTATATCGAAAGCATACAACATTCCGGGGTTACGTATCGGTTACCTGGTTGCTTCACCGGAAATAACGGCTATGGTAAACAAATATATTATCCCCTGGTCGGTTAATGCCATTGCGCTCGAAGCAAGTAAATATATTCTGATCCATCCGGCACAATTCACTTTGCCTATCCGCAAATGGCAACGCGAAACAGCCGAACTGATCTACCAGTTGAATAAGTTCGACAACCTGGAAGTAATACCGACTTCTACAACATTCTTCCTCGTCCGTTTGAAAAAAGGGACGGCCGCTGAATTAAAGAAATATCTGTGGGACAATTACGGTATCCTGATCCGCGATGCATCTAACTTCCGTGGTCTGGATGAAACATATATCCGCCTGTCCACCCAGACAACAGCAGAGAATCAAGTTCTGATCGATGCGATCCGTGAATGGTTCTCCCTACTGTAAACAAATAGCTATTTACAATTCATACAAAAAAATCCCGGTGTGTCAGTCTGATAGATACACCGGGATTTTCTATTTGCACCAAACAATTAAGGTCATTACTCCCTTTATTTGAAAGTCAATCTCCCTACTATTAAGAATCAAAATCAGCACCTTTTTATCAAGAATATATGCTTTACAAAAAGGAAAGGCACAGATTACACATATATAATCTATGCCTTGCAAAAACAAAACGTATACCTTACTTATATAAACATTATAAGAAAAGAGGTTAAAAGTCCTATATTTAACGGTTAATACACAGGATAAAATTGTTTAATCTTCAACACCCGGCACTAGACTATATATAACAAATAAAGCAACAAGAAAAAGAGAACCATCTATAACATCCTTTGCATAAACTTTTATCTTTGCAAAGAATAACCGGTATAGTCTTAAGTTTGAGTCCTCCAATCAACCTCTTGTATCAGGCAACACCTGAATCATTAATAGAGAATCAAGCTGGTCGATATATATCCATCGGAAAGAGATCCGGCTTACATACACAAATATTAATATAAAATATCGATTCCATGAATCTTTACAACCCACTTTTACGACAACTGACTATTTGTCTTTTTTGTCTCTTTACAGTCATTAATTTACAGGCACAGATCAGCGAGGGAGGCCTGCCGCCTAGTTTTCAGTTCAAGTCGAACTTCCGAAGTACAAAGCAAGCCATACAAATCCCGGTAAAATTCAGTGTCGAAGATCTAAAAGCTGTCGATGCATGGCATGTTAGCCAAGGTGCTCCGCTGTGTATTGCCAAAGTAATCGACACCGACTTCAACATAGCGAACGACGGGGACTGGATCACCTTACCTGATGGTCAGCAAGTATGGCAGTTACATCTGCAGGCGAAAGATGCAATTGCCCTGATCTTCTATTATTCCGACTTCTACATTCCGGAAGGAGGTAAATTGTATATTTACAATGCAAACAAAACCCAGGTATTGGGAGCCTATACCAACCGTACACATCCTCAAAACGGAGCTTTTGCAACCGAACTTATCGCAGGTAATGAAGCTGTACTGGAATATGTACCCGCCCCCTCTGGAAAAGAAGTGCTTCTGCGAATCGACAAGGTAGGATACGGATACAACCACTTATCCATTGAAGCCCCCGGTGCCGGTCAGTCAGGTCCTTGCCAGGTTAACATCAATTGCGAAGAGGGAGACAGCTGGCAACTCCAAAAGAAAGGAATCATTCAGATGATACAATTGATAGACGATGCCACCTATATCTGCTCTGCTTCTTTGATAAATAACACAGCGAAAGATAAAAAGCCTTATGTATTAAGCGCCTTCCACTGCTCACTGAATATGTCTGGGACAAAGGAGGCTACCAACGAAGAGCTGAATCAATGGTTGTTTTATTTTCACGAAGAACACTCGGGTTGCGATAACGAATCACCGATCCTTCCGATCAAAACCATGGTCGGTTGTACCCGAAAAGTAGCTATCCCTGTCGAAAATGGTTCAGACGGCCTGCTCCTGTTATTGAATCAGAATATACCGGACGATTACGATGTGTTTTTCAATGGATGGGATCGTATAAACAAACCTTCTCTCTCCGGAGTCGGAATTCACCATCCGGCAGGCGACTATATGAAGATATCCACTTACGGCAAATACCCCACAGAATCAATAACCTGGAGAAATAGCGACACAGGGCAAACAGGAGCGAAAATCGCTCATTGGAATGTCATCTACGATGCAACCCCCAACGGACACGGAGTAACCGAAGGCGGTTCTTCCGGTTCACCGCTGTTCAACAGTAACGGATTAATCATCGGGACATTGAGCGGAGGTAACTCCAGTTGCGAAGACCCCGAAGGCATCAACCTATATGGCAAATTATCCTTCCACTGGAATAAATACAGCGAAAACAATACAGGCAGGATGGATCTCTGGCTCGACCCATTGCAAACGGGAGTAACCACGCTGTATGGAATGACGCAAACGGGGGAAACGATAGGAAGTAACTATAAAGGCCCCGCCGATCTGACATATCAGGAAACAGACAACAGAGATATTTTATTGAAATGGTCGGCTCCCTTATATGATCAGTTAGCAGGATGGGGTACGTCAAGCCGTTACAATCAATACGGATTACGAGGGGAACCTTTCTATTTCGCACAAAAATGGGACACGAGCGACTTGTCCCCCGTGCATAAGAAAACGATTACACACGTCTGCATCTATCCGGTATCGAATGTGACATACGGTATATATATCAAGCAAGGAAATCGTATCTATGAAGAAGATGTCATCGAATCCGATCCTGACAAATTCAATTCGGTCAAACTCAAAACTCCCTTTGTAATCGATTCTAATCAGGAGCTACTGGTAGCCATCCATGTGAAAGAATATGGCAATGACGTTTATCCGGCTTTCGTTGATGAGGGACCGGCAATAGATGGAAAAGGAAATATTTATTCGTTAGACGGAAAAGAGTGGAAAACTTTCGCAAAGGAGGAGTTAAATGCCAATACACTCCTGGCCATTAACATTTCATCTCAGGATGGTGAATTAACTTCAAACTATACGGCATCCGGTATGCGACGCATACCGGTTACTCCAGCCGAACCCTCGGAGACACGTCGGTTGTCAGTCAAAAGATCAAATGTTGTTTCTGATTTGCCCGAAAGTTCCCTGATCACAGCTTTCCCTGAATTGACGGAATATAAGGTGTATCAGGATCAATCTCCACTAGCGACATTGCCGGGCTCACAAACACAATATACGGTCAAAAACAGAATCTCCGACGTATCGCTGTTCCAGGTATCGGCCCTCTATGGGAAAGAGGAAAGTCTTCCCGTCAGTGCCCGAATAGAAACAAGCGTCAGCAACGAACTGACACCGGTTAAAGAGGAAATAGATATTCACCCTCATGTATTCAGCGAAGAAGTTCAGATACAAAATCACCAGCAGGTAAAGGTGTTGGAAGTTTATTCTTCTGATGGCAAACTGGTACGGAAAATACAACGCCCGAACAACATACTGAACACCAGCAGTCTATCCACTGGCATTTATTTCTTTAAGCTTTCTACTGATAGAGAGACAAAGACCATACAAGGTATAAAGCAATAAAGGATAAATACATAAAAAGCCTCTCTGATAATTCTACGTATAACCATCCGCGATAGCGTATTGTAGCCTGCCTGTAGAAATATTAACCTTGCCATAAAAATAAAATTATGGATAAAGTTAAACTCTACAGGCAGGTTTTTTCTGCTTTTAAAGAACTATGTGCTTCAGGAAAGCAACCAGGTTCATTTAGTGATTATTGTCGGGAACATGGGGTGTCTCAATGTCAAATGCCAATTGTTCTCAAGGGTGAATTCCAACAGGTACAAACTATTACAGGATATAGAAGACTAACAGGGAAAGGCCTCCTTTACTCTCAAATTTACGATGATTTTAAAGAACTGTGTGCTGAAGGAAAACAACCGGGAACATTCCAAAGTTTTTGTGACAAACATGGAGTAACCCGTAAGCAAATACACAATTATCTTAACTCCCACAAACTAAAGGTTGTCGGTTTGCCCGGATACTCGGAACCGATAGGGCATAAACGAGAACAATACCAGGAAGTACCTTTTGAAGACATTATCTTTGAAGAAGCAGGTTTTCTTCCCTCCACCCTTGACCGTGTTATAACAGTGAAAGTGGATGGACACGTAACTGTCAGTTTTCCCTCTGACACAGATATTGATGTTATAGCAAAGTTTGTCGACAGGACAAGAAAGGAGGCAGGTTATGTGGGGGCTTGAACAGGGTTTGCGATTATGGGTATGCCCATCTCCGGTATCAATGCGTTATGGTATACGCGGACTGACACAAAAGGTGTGGTCATGGAAAGGCCATTCACCTGCCTCGGGTGATGTTTATGTGTTTTTCTCACGTGACCGCAAGACCATGAAGGCTTTAAGATGGGATGGCGATGGATTTTTAATGTACACTAAAAGATTGTCGCAAGGGCATTTCAGAGAAGTCGCCAAAAAAGATGATACGAGTGTTCGCCGGCTTCAGTGGGACGATTTTTATATGTTGATGAGAGGTCTGACGCCTGTAAAGGTTACAGTCGAAAGTCGCTTCAGAATGGCCGTTAAATAGTATTTAATGTATTGACAATCAGCAATAATAACACCTATTAAAGTTGCCTGTATCAGATATTTTTCATATCTTTAGAGTATGAAAAAAGATGAACTGATAGAACTGTTACAACGCCAAATCGACTTTCTTCAAGGGAAGTTAGATGTGGCACTGAGTTCTGTCAGTTCGCTTACTTTAGCAAATGAAAAACTGATTGCAACCGTAGAAGAACTGCGCAAACAGATAATCTCGCTGGAGGATGTGGTCAAAGGAAAAGGTGCAGAACTAAGCAAAGAGAAGGCTGCACGTAAAGCGGTGCAGCGTTTACAAGGTTCATCCTCTGAAATGCAGGCAAAACCGATAGAAGCTGTTGCCGGGCAGACAGAGCAGAAGCCTCAAAGAAAACGGACTAATAATGGTGCTAAAGAAAAACTCATCCGGAGTGTAAGGTTGAAATTATCGAGGTTGAGCCTGACACTCCTGACTTCAGAGCTGAGTTGGCTACATTTATCGGAACATGTGAGGTGGTACGGTATGAAATGATACCAACACGCTTTATCAAGAAAATATACAAGATAAAGAAGTATGTTCAGGATGACAAGGTCTTCAAAGGAATGGCACCTGTAGCGCCTCTTTTCAACTCTCAGTATACGGCATCTTTTATAGCCGGACTCGCGGAACTGCGCTATCTACATGGAATGCCACTTGAGAATGCAGTCGAATACTTCCGTGCACACGGCTTTGATCTTGACAAGGGTACCGCACAGAAACTTGTCAGCAAGACAAAGGTGCAACTGGAAAATCTGTATAAGGCTCTTGCTAAAGCCATACTTGATGACAATTATATCTGTGGTGATGAAACATATCAAAAGTGCGACTTCAGGTAGCTACTCCATCGGGAAAGAAAAAAAAAAAAGGATATATATGGGTATTCGTCGGTATGACCACAGGTCTTGTTTTCTTCTTTTATGATGACGGCTCACGCAGTGCTGAGGTGTTTGAACGCCGATTAAGGGCTTCAAAGGAGCCTTTCAATGCGATTATTACTCTGGCTATCGCAATATCGGCATCGGTGAGATGACCGGAATAAAACGACTGCCATGTCTTCAGCATATAAAGCGCAAGTTTCTTGATATAAAGGATAATAGTCAAGCTCAGGAAATAGCAAAACTCTTTGGTTTGCTGTATCACTTTGAGCACATGCATCGCATCGGTAAAGATGGATGGACAGAGAACACACACATTCAGTGGAGACAGCGATACTCAAAGGTGATACTTGAGAAAATCTACATGAGGCTAATTGCTGTAAAAGACCGTACTGGCATACCACCCGATGACCCTTTGCTCGCAGCTACTAATCACGCTCTTAAACAATGGCATGAGATACCGTTGATTTTTGCATCACCGACATATCGACTTGACAACAATGAAGTGGAGCGGATCAATCGCTACATATCCCTGACGCGCCGCAGGCTTACAATAGGCTCCCACACAGGAGCCGAAGCTGCCGCATTGTATCACTCGTTGGCAATAACATGTCACCGATGTGGAGTTTATGTGTTTGATTACTTCTGTGACATCATTGACAAATGTGCTGCATGGGCACCAAACACTCCCATAGAAAAATATCGCGATTTACTGCCTGATCGTTGGATACATACGCAAAAATAGCCGTCCAAATAAACTGGACGGCTATTTTTTATTGCCTTATCTGCTATCGCGGATGGTTATACAATTCTACCAGGGAGGCTTTCAAATATATATCAAATCTATTTCTTACTTTTTGTAAGTCTTATAGCCATAGACAGCCAGGTTACCCAATTCTTCTTCAATGCGAAGCAGCTGGTTATACTTAGCCATACGGTCTGAGCGGCTCAATGAACCGGTCTTGATCTGTCCTGAATTAGTTGCTACAGCGATGTCAGCAATCGTAGCATCTTCCGTTTCACCTGAACGGTGTGAAGTAACAGAAGTATATCCGTTACGATGGGCCATTTCGATAGCATCCAGTGTTTCACTCAATGTTCCGATCTGGTTTACTTTGATCAGGATAGAGTTGGCACAACCTTCTTCAATACCTTTCTTCAGGAATTCAACGTTAGTTACGAACAAGTCGTCGCCTACCAGCTGAACACGATCACCCAACGCCTTGGTCAATTGCTTCCAACCTTCCCAGTCATTTTCATCCATACCGTCTTCAATAGAATCGATCGGATATTTGTTTACCAGCTCAGTCAGATATAAAACCTGTTCGGTTGCCGTACGCTTTGCACCGTTGGGCCCTTCAAATTTGGTATAATCGTAAGTACCTTTCTTATCGTAAAATTCAGAAGCAGCACAGTCCATAGCAATGGTTACATCCTTACCCGGTTCGTATCCGGCAGCCTTAATGGCAGCCATGATTGAGCCCAGGGCATCTTCTGTTCCATTAAGAGCCGGAGCAAAACCACCTTCGTCACCAACAGCCGTGCTCAGACCACGGTCGTGCAATACTTTCTTCAATGCGTGGAAGACCTCTGCCCCCATACGCAGTCCTTCACGGAAACTCTTTGCTCCTACAGGACGGATCATAAATTCCTGGAATGCGATCGGAGCGTCACTATGTGAACCACCATTGATTATATTCATCATCGGAACAGGTAATACATAGGTATTTGTTCCGCCTATATAACGGTAAAGCGGCAAGTCGAGATAATTAGCTGCAGCTTTTGCTACGGCAAGCGAAACACCTAACATGGCATTGGCACCCAGTTTTGATTTGGTCTTTGTACCATCCAGTTCGAGTAACTTATGGTCGATCTCACGCTGGTTCAATGCACTCATTCCGATAACGGCAGGTGCTATTACCTTATTGACATTCTCTACCGCTTTCAGAACACCTTTACCTCCATAACGTTTTTTATCGCCGTCACGAAGCTCGATCGCTTCATTTTCGCCGGTTGATGCACCGGAAGGAACTGCTGCACGACCAAATGCACCGGATTCGAGAAGTACATCTACTTCTACTGTCGGGTTACCACGGGAATCAAGGATTTCTCTACCTACTACTTTTTCAATTTTCATAACCTAAATATTTAGTTGCTTTATACTATTTTTCATGTCAGTACAAATATAACAATCCGTCCCGACAGAATGTTGGTCTGAGCCGATAGAATTTATGAATATTGGAATAGATTAGACAAAAGCCGATAAGACAAATTATACTCATTTTCTCTAAATTTTTCTCAACTTTTTATATCCTGATATGTTAATATAGAAAGATATTAGCTGTACCATGATGAAAAAGTTGCTGAACATAGTAAGTATTTTAATCCTGTTTCTTCTGAGCCAGGACGCAGCTTTCAGCAAGAATAGTACAGGAATACCCGAAGAGCAGATTTGTATTTCAAACTACACCGAGCCGAATGACCTGCAACAACAATTCAACCATTTTGAGTTAAACAAAAACAACGACGCGTACCGGCTGTTTGTTGCACGTAATTTCTCAACAGCAGAAGGCTATGCCTCATTACTGAAGACAGCGAACAAATTGTCTTATTTCATCACCCTGAAAGAACAGAACAGGCTACAGAAAACCTCAGAAATAAGAGCCTATTACAACATCTTAAATTATTCTACCCTTCGTAATCGCACGGGCCATCAGGTGTACGTATTGCGAAAGATTGTTATTTGATCACTGCGATAAAATAAAATACCCGTCTGTATTCCCGTCTTTAACAGGAATACAGAAAGTACATATTCCATTATGTACAACTCTTTTATTTTCTATTTTATCCATAATCAACTAATAATCTGAAATATGAAAACAGATAATTCTATTATAAAGAAATCGGCGAACGGTATATCGGCCGGTGTCGTCATCATTGTGTGCTTTATCCTGGCAGTATGCTTTTATAAATTTGTATTAGGAAATCCTGCCAACTTCATGGATAATAATCCGGACAATCATCCTCTTCCGGGCAACTATGCCGGAACAATTTATAAGGGTGGCTTCATCGTCCCTGTAGTTATCACTCTTTTGCTTACCGTTATCACACTAAGTGTGGAACGCTTTATTGCCATAAGTCGTTCAAAAGGGAAAAAGGCTTTACTTGGATTTGTTCATACCATAAAAAAGGATCTTGAAGAGGGTAATCTCGATGCCGCCCGGAAAGCATGCGGAGAACAACAGGGTTCCGTAGCCAATGTAGTAAATGCGGCATTGACACGTTACGCCGATGTCGAGGACAGAACCGATCAGACCAAAGAACAGAAAATGGTCATCCTACAAAAAGAGATCGAAGAAAGTACCGCGCTGGAATTGCCTGCCATGGAACAGAACCTGCCGGTAATCGCAACCATTTCAACCCTGGGTACTTTATTCGGATTGCTTGGAACCGTTTTAGGTATGATCCGTTCATTCGCCGCCCTGGCTAATGCCGGAGCACCGGATTCTGTTGCACTGTCCACTGGTATCTCCGAAGCACTGGTCAACACGGCACTGGGTATTGCTACCGGTGCTATGGCTATCATCTCGTACAACTATTTCACCAGTAAAATAGATAATATCACGTATGCCATCGATGAAATAGGTTTCTCCATCGTACAAACGTTTGCCGCTAAACACTGAAGCATATGCCTAAACTTATAGTAAAACGCAAAAGCACATTCATTGACATGACGGCAATGAGTGATGTAACGGTGTTGCTGCTTACTTTCTTCATGCTGACATCTACTTTCATTCAGAAAGAGCCGGTAGTGGTCACTACTCCGGCTTCCGTTTCCGAAATCAAAATACCGGAAACGAATATTCTTTCAATCCTGGTAGATACGGACGGAAAAGTATTCATGAGCATGGACAAACAGGAAGACAAGGCTAATGTATTGAAAAAGTTGGGACAAGACTATGGTATCAGCTTTACCGACAAAGAGATATACGAATTCAGCCTGCTTCCTTCTTTTGGTGTTCCAATCCAGAACATGCAGGAATTTCTGAATTTGCCATCCTCCGAACAAGACCGGTTGACGCAAAACTACGGAATCCCGGCCGACAGCACCAATAATCAGTTTAAGGCATGGGTACAACATGCCCGCGAAGTGAACCGCGACCTGGTGATCGCCATCAAGGCTGACCAGCAGACGCCTTATCCGAAGATCAAGAATATAATGAACACATTGCAGGACCTGAGAGAAAACAGATACAATCTGATAACAACGCTCAAAAATGTACCTGACAATGTTTAAACAACGTACGTTATGGCAGAAGTAAATACAGACAAAGGAAAAAGCGACGGAAAGAAGGGCAAACAGAAAAAAATAAATATCCGTGTCGACTTTACGCCGATGGTGGATATGAATATGTTACTGATTACGT
The DNA here is from genome assembly GCF_029581355.1 of Parabacteroides chongii. Lineage (NCBI taxonomy): Bacteria > Pseudomonadati > Bacteroidota > Bacteroidia > Bacteroidales > Tannerellaceae > Parabacteroides > Parabacteroides chongii. The sequence continues at coordinate 381,236 of NZ_CP120849.1, forward strand.
TCTTCATGCTTTGTACTTCACTCAGCAAGCCGCAAACGATGGAGATTAGTATGCCGTCGAAAGATCATGTCACGGAAGCCGAACAGACAAAGGTAAAAGCATCTAAAGCTATCACCCTCATACTGGGAGAAGACAACAAGGTGTATTACTATTTCGGTGAACCGGACTATGAACATGTAGAGTCACTGAAAACGACCGATTTCTCACCTACCGGATTACGCAACATCTTACTGGAACGTAATTCCGATGCCGTGCAAAAGATAACAGAGTTGAAAGTGAAAAAGTTAAACAAGGAAATTTCTGAAGATGAGTTCAAAAAGCAGGCTACAGAAATAAAAGGTGGCAAAGATGCGCCGGTCGTACTGATCAAAGCTACCAATGAAGCCTCTTATAAAGACCTGGTAGATGCTCTCGACGAAATGCAGATATGCAATATCGGCAAATATGCAATCGTCGACATCACGGATGGAGACAAGTTTTTGGTCGACAATCTGAAAAGCGGAGGAGAACTTTCGAAGGAAATAGCTCAGGCAAATAAAAAATGACGATCATGATTAATATTAAAAATATAAATCTGAATTCTCCGGAATGGTGCGAGCTGATCTTTATGGGGAAAAACAAAGAATACGGAGCGTACGAACTACGCAAAAATTCCTCAAACAGACATATCCGCGCCCTGATCATCGTCGCTATCGGAGCAATTCTGGTAATGACGGTGCCGGCTTTGATCAAATCTGTAATTCCACAACATGCAAAAGAGCAGGTACTGGAAGTGACTACACTTTCTAATCTGCAAATGGAAACGAAAGTACCGGAAGAAAATCAAATTCGTACGATCGAGGCTCCTCCTCCCCCTGTACTGAAAAGTACGATCAAATTTACACCACCTGTCATCAAGGCGGATAAAGATGTAAGGGATGAAGAAGAGATCAAGACACAGGAAGAGTTGACGACCTCCAAACTAGCCATATCCGTTGCTGATGTAAAAGGTTCAGAAAGTGAAGATGCAATAGATATTGCGGACTTGAAGGATAACAAAGAGGTGATTGAGGAAGAAACAGTCCCTTACGTTGCAGTAGAGCAAATGCCGCAATTTCCCGGAGGAAACGAAGCGTTATTGAAATTCATCAGTACTCATTTGAAGTATCCGGTTATTGCCGCTGAAAACGGTATTCAGGGAACAGTAACTCTCCGCTTTGTTGTCAGTCCTACTGGAGATGTAACGAAAGTGGAAATACTAAAGCAGTTGGATCCATCTTGCGATAAAGAAGCGATACGTGTTATCAAGTCTCTTCCGCAATGGCTCCCGGGAAAACAGAATGGCAAACCGGTTCCGGTCTATTTTACAGTTCCGGTACGATTCAAATTACAGTGATATGGAGGTAAAGTGTATAAATATGAAGGTTGTCTGGGGTATATTCATGATTTTGATATACCTCGGCATGACCTTTCTTTTGATTTTCACCAATTTGTTTAATGAGCAGATGTCATTCCCGATGAGAATGTTATTTGGCATTCTATTCTTCTGTTATACTTTATTCAGAAGCTATAGACTAAAAAAAGACAGTAAACAATGAAAAACTTCTTTTATATAACGGTATGTATAGTTCTGTTGGTTTCTTGTAAAAACAAAAATACCGACACTCCGACAGATACACCTACCAGTGGCGTGATAGCAATCGCTTCTGATGGTTGCTTTGCTCCTGTCGTAGAAGAGGAGATAGCGGTATTCGAGAGTATTTATAAGGAAGCGGGAATTGTTCCTTATTTCTCCGGTGAAACAGAAACGATCAACAGTTTGTTGCACGATAGTACCCGACTGGCAATCACGTCACGTCCGCTGACCAAAGAAGAAACAGAATTCATGAATTCAAAAAAGTTATTCCCTAAAAGTATGCAAATAGCGACTGATGCCATCGCATTGATCGTTAATAAAGAAAATACGGATTCCCTGATCGGAATACCTGTATTGAAAGACATACTGACCGGAAAGATGAAAGAATGGAAAGATGTCAATCGGGATAATAAATCAGGGATGATTGAAGTCGTATTCGATAATCCCAATTCCGGAACAGTGCATTATGCCATTGACTCGATTTGCGCAGGAGAGGCTTTTGCAGGAAATCTGCATGCTATGAAAGATAACAGGCAAGTGATAGAGTATGTAACCCGAAACAGAGGAGCATTAGGAATCATTGGAGTAAACTGGATCAGCAATCCATCTGATAGCACAAACATGAGCTTTCTTGAAAATATAAGAGTTATGGCAGTAAGTCCTTACAGGAATGCGACTGTCACAAATAGTTTCAAACCGTATCAGGCATATATTGCTTTAAAGAACTATCCAATGACAAGACCGGTTGTTCTGATTTTATCAGAACCGCGCATGGGACTGGCTTCCGGGTTCACGACCTTTATTTCCAGCGATCGCGGACAACGGATCATACTCAAATCCGGAATTATTCCAGCAACACAACCTGTCAGGTTGGTAAATGTCAGAGATCAGTTATAAACCCTATAAATATCTACAGTCATGAAAAGAAATTTATATATAATTATTTTAAGTCTTATTGCTTTAGCCGTTCAGGCTGATAACCGGCAAGGCATTGATTTCTTCAAAGCCGGTGAACCAACCGTTGCAAGCCGGCTTTTTGAGAAACAGCTTAACGGTTCCCCTGCCGATCAGGCAGAGGCTTTGTACTATTTAGGAGAAATAGCGTATGATACGAACAAAATCTCTGAAGCCTTGACTTATTACCAAAAAGGCTGGAATGCATCTCCTGATTATGCATACAATAAAATCGGAGAAGGGAAAGTATTACTTAAAACGGACAAATCTGCAGCACAAAAAGCGTTTGATACCGCAATCAAAGTGAATAAAAAAGATCCTCCCGTCTATGTTGCCATTGCAAAAGCTTATTTAATAAACGGAATGGAAGCGGAAGCGCAGGCGGCTCTCGATAATGCAAAAAAACAGAACATCAACGATCCGTCCATTTACCTATATGAAGGGGACTGGCTTATCAGTAAAGACAAACCCGGAGATGCCGCCGGACGATACGAACAGGCTATCCATTTTGATCCGGCCTGCAAAGAAGCTTATATTAAATATGCAGATGTATATCAGGGGGTCACTCCAGCCTTGTCTATAGAAATGCTCAGAAAAGTAATAGCCAATTATCCGGATTATTTACCGGCATATTACAAGCTAGGTAATATATACTCATTACAAGGGAATTATTCCCAGGCAATAGCAGCCTATAAAACCTACATGACCGAAGGAGTATATTCAATAGACAATCTGATTCATTATGCATCAGCTCTGTTCTTTAACAAGCAATATGCAGAAGCAGAAAAAGCAATCAATAAAGGACAGGCTACAGATCCGGGCAACTTCTTACTGAAACGCCTGGCTATCTACAACGATTATGAAACCAAGGCTTATGAAAAAGGACTGGAAGAAGTAAAAACATTCTTCAATGATCCGGATGCCAAATACATATGGCAGGATTATTTATATTATGGCCGCTTACTCAATAAAGCAAAACAGTACGATAAGGCTGCGGAGGCATTACAAAAAGCAATAAAAGAAAACCCTTCCCACAGTGAGATCTACAAAGACCTGGCGGAAGTCTATAGTAATAGCGAGAATAACACTGAAGCCATAACTGCATACAGGCAATATATAGAAGCAATGGGAGAGTCTGCAGAAGCCGCTGACTATTATCAGTTAGGTAAATATTATTATACAGCTGCATCCAAGGACAGTACGATATCAAAAAACTACCTGTCTAAAGCTGACAGTCTGTTTGCTATTGTAAAAGAACGCGTACCTGACAGTCATCTGGGTAGTTTATGGCAGGCACGTACGCAGGCTCTGTCAGATCCGGAAACGGAACAGGGCTTGGCTAAACCTTATTACGAATCATGTATTCCAATTCTTGAAAAGAATAAAGATAAATATAGAAATGAATTGATAGAATGCTACCGCTATCTGGGTTACTACCATTACCTGAAACAGGATATGGAAAATTCTAAAAATTACTGGAATAAGATTATAACTATCGATCCCTCCAATACTACCGCTCAAGAGGCGTTAAAGAATATCAAATGAACAGAAATATAGAACCCTATAAAACAAAAAGAGCCATCATAAAAATGACGGCTCTTTTTGTTTTATATAAGTTACAGAAATTACTCTGCAGCTTTTTCTTCTGTTGCTTCTGCTGCAGGAGCTTCAGCAACCGGAGCAGCTGTTTCAGCAGCTGTAGATTTCTTACGAGAACGTCTTGTTTTCGCAGTTTTCTTAGTTGCAGTGTCCTTCAACATGTTTTCGTTGTAATCTACTAATTCAATGAAGCACATTGCTGCGTTGTCACCTAAACGGTTACCAGTCTTGATAATTCTAGTATAACCACCCGGACGATCACCGATCTTCTGAGCTACTTCCTTGAACAGTTCTGTTACAGCGTTTTTATCCTGTAAAGTACTAAATACTACACGTCTTGAGTGAGTTGTATCCTCTTTACATTTTGTGATCAGAGGTTCTACAAACTTACGAAGTGCTTTTGCTTTTGCTGTTGTCGTAAAGATTCTCTTATGCTTGATCAAAGAAGAAGCCATATTAGACAGCATTGCTTCACGGTGAGTATTTGTACGACCTAAATGATTGAATTTCTTATTATGTCTCATCGCTTTACTTACTCTTTATCTAATTTATATTTCGTGATATCCATACCGAATGAAAGGTTCAGGCTTTCAAGCAGTTCATCAAGTTCAGTGAGCGACTTCTTACCGAAGTTACGGAACTTCAACAAATCGTTCTTGTTGAATTTAACCAGTTCACCCAACGTTTCAACATCTGCAGCTTTCAAGCAATTCAGAGCACGAACGGAAAGGTCCATATCTGCTAGCTTGCTCTTAAGCAACTGGCGCATGTGAAGTACTTCTTCATCGAATTCTTCATTGCCGTCAGTATCCACTGTCTCGATCGCAATCTTTTCATCTGAGAACAACATAAAATGATGAATCAGAATCTTAGCAGCTTCTTTCAACGCTTCCTTCGGATGAATAGAACCATCTGTGGCTATTTCAAGAACCAACTTTTCGTAGTCCGTCTTTTGCTCAACACGGAAGTTTTCGATTAAATACTTAACGTTACGTATAGGAGTGAAAATAGAGTCAATAGCAATAACGTGAACGTCTGCATTCGGATCTCTGTTTTCGTCAGCGGGTACATATCCGCGTCCTTTATTTATCGTTAATTCAATCTGGAAACTAGCGTTCGGATCCAAACGGCAAATAACCAGGTCAGGATTCAATACTTCGAATCCGGTCAGTTGTTTACCTATATCACCGGCTTTGAACACTTCGGAACCCGAAACAGTAATACTTACTTTTTCATTCTCTATGTCGTCTACAATATGCTTGAACCGTACCTGTTTCAAGTTCAAGATAATGTTTGTTACATCCTCAATAACACCGGGGATTGTACCAAATTCATGGTCAACCCCTTCGATCTTAATGGATGTAATAGCAAAACCTTCAAGCGACGACAGGAGAATACGGCGCAGAGCATTACCTATAGTAATACCATAGCCGGGTTCCAACGGACGAAATTCAAACTTTCCGAAGAAATTGTCCGCTTCCAACATTAATACTTTATCGGGTTTTTGAAATGCTAATATCGCCATGGAAATCAATTATTATTTAGAATACAATTCTACGATCAACTGCTCTTTAATGTTTTCAGGAATGTCAGTTCTTTCCGGCAGATGCAGTAATTTTCCGCTTAAAGAAGACTGATCCCACTCAATCCAAGGATATTTGCTGTGGTTGAATCCTGACAATGCATCAGCAATCACTTCCAACGACTTGGATTTCTCTCTAACACCAACGATCTGACCGGCTTTCAAAGAGTAAGAAGGAATATTTACAACCTTACCGTCTACTGTAATGTGACGGTGAGAAACCAACTGACGAGCAGCAGCTCTTGTGGGAGCAATACCTAAACGGTATACAACATTGTCCAAACGGCCTTCCAGTAACTGAAGCAGAACTTCACCGGTAATACCTTTTGAACTCTGCGCTTTGTCGAACAGATTTCTAAATTGTTTTTCTAATACACCATAAGTGTATTTTGCTTTTTGCTTCTCGCGAAGCTGAATTCCGTATTCAGAAGTTTTTTTCTTTCTGGCGTTACCATGTTGTCCGGGAGGATAATTCTTTTTAGAAAGAACTTTATCCGGTCCGAATATAGCCTCACCAAACTTACGGGCAATTCTTGTTTTTGGTCCAGTATATCTTGCCATTTTTTTATTGTTTTAATTTTTCTGTCTGAATCTGGAACCGTGCAGCCGCGATTACAGAGAGGATAAGGTCTTTGTGCAATCTATTCACAATTCCGGATTCAATGTTCAAGAAACTATAGTTAATTATACTCTTCTCTTTTTCGGAGGACGACAACCATTGTGAGGCAGCGGAGTAACGTCAACAATTTCTGTTACTTCAATACCGGCACCGTGGATAGTTCTGATAGCAGACTCACGTCCGTTACCCGGTCCTTTAACGAATACTTTTACTTTTCTCAAACCAAGATCATAAGCTACCTTAGCACAATCTTGTGCTGCCATCTGAGCGGCATACGGAGTGTTCTTTTTAGAACTTCTGAATCCCATCTTACCTGCAGAAGACCAGCTGATAACTTGACCTTCGCTATTGGCAAGAGACACAATAATGTTATTGAAAGAAGAATGAATATGAGCTTGACCGTAAGCGTCAACTTTTACGTTTCTCTTCTTTGCTGCGACTGTTTTTTTTGCCATATCAACTCTTATTATTTAGTAGCTTTTTTCTTATTTGCAACAGTTTTCTTCTTACCCTTACGAGTACGAGCATTGTTCTTTGTACTCTGACCTCTCAACGGTAAACCAATACGGTGACGAACACCTCTGTAGCATCCAATATCCATCAGACGCTTGATGTTTAGCTGAACTTCAGAACGAAGATCACCTTCTACCTTGTACTCAGCGCCAATGACTTCACGTACTTTTGCAGCCTGATCGTCTGTCCAGTCTTTCACTTTGATATCGCGATCAACGCCTGCTTTCTCTAAAATAGATTTTGAAGCACTCCGACCGATACCATAGATATAAGTCAAAGCGATTTCTCCTCTTTTATTTTGTGGCAAGTCTACACCAACTATTCTTATAGCCATATTACTTACTTAATTATTTTGCAAAAATAATAAATTATCCCTGACGTTGTTTATACTTAGGGTTTTTCTTGTTAATTACATATAAGCGACCCTTTCTTCTTACAATCTTACATTCAGGGGTACGCTTCTTTAAAGATGCTCTTACTTTCATATCTAGTTATTTTTATTTATATCTAAAAGCAATTCTACCTTTTGATAAATCATACGGAGACATTTCCACTCTCACTTTATCACCAGGAAGAATTTTAATATAATGCATACGCATCTTTCCTGATATGTGGGCAGTAATCTCATGTCCGTTCTCTAATTCTACACGAAACATTGCGTTTGACAATGCTTCTACAATAACTCCATCTTGTTCAATAGCTGCTTGTTTAGCCATATAAATCAAATTAAATTGCGTTACTTCCTAGGACTTCTTCTAAAAATTCAAATGAAGACAAAATCTGAGGACCATCGGGTCTGATTGCAATACAATGTTCAAAATGAGCAGAGCACTTTCTGTCCTTTGTACGTACCGTCCAACCGTCCTTTTCAAAAACGATATTCTTACTTCCCATATTGATCATAGGTTCAATGCAAATACACATTCCACTACGCAACAACGGTCCGCAACCATATCTTCCATAATTAGGTACTTCAGGTTCTTCATGCATTTTGCGACCGATACCGTGCCCTACCAGTTCTCTTACTACAGAGTATCCTTTCGATTCACAATATGACTGTACCGCATGACTCACATCCCCTATTCGTTTTCCTTCCACAGCTTGTTGGATACCCAGGTAAAGAGATTCTTTCGTTGTTTTCAACAATTTCTTCACTGCCGGATCGACTTCTCCCACACAAAATGTATAGGCGGAATCACCAACAAAACCATTCAATATTGTTCCACAATCAACAGATATGACATCACCTTCCTTTAAAATAGCTTTTGAGGAAGGAATACCATGTACTACTTGCTCGTTTACAGAAGCACATATTGAATTTGGAAAACCACCATACCCTAAAAAGGCTGGAACTGCTCCATTATCCCTAATGAATTCTTCAGCAATTTTATCGAGTTGAAGAGTTGTTACTCCGGGAGCAATGTGCTTAGCAAGCTCTCCTAGTGTCCGGCCTACTAACTGGTTGGCCGAACGCATCAACTCGATTTCTTCATCTGTTTTTAAATAGATCATTCTATTAATAAGCGGCAACTGAGCCTGTACGACCCTTAATTCTTCCTGACTTTAACAAACCGTCATAATGACGCATCAACAAATGACTTTCGACTTGCTGTAACGTATCCAACACTACACCAACCAAAATCAACAAAGATGTTCCTCCAAAGAACTGAGAGAACTCCATACTCACACCAGCGATTCTTGCAAAAGCAGGCATAATAGCTACTAATGCCAGGAAGAATGCACCTGGAAGAGTAATGCGGTCCATGATTGTATCCAGATAGTCTTTGGTACTTTTTCCAGGTTTAACACCCGGAATAAATCCATTGTTTCTCTTCAAATCATCAGCCATCTGCGTCGGATTGATCGTGATAGCTGTATAGAAATAAGTAAAGAGGATAATCAATACCGCAAAAACGAAGTTATACCAAAAACCGGTATTATCCATAAATGCAGCCCAAAAACCACTTTGATCACCAGTACTAGAGAATCCTACAATAGAAATAGGAATAAACATAATTGCCTGAGCAAAGATGATAGGCATAACGTTCGCAGCATTTACCTTTAACGGGATATACTGACGTGCGCCACCATACTGTTTGTTTCCTATAATTCTCTTTGCGTACTGTACGGGCACTTTACGAGTTCCCTGAACCAGCAAAATAGCACCGGCAATAACAAGTAAAAGAAACAGCATCTCAAACAAGAACATAACCAGACCACCAGTTTTTTCACTTGTTCTTGAAATAAATTCCTGGAACAATGAATGGGGCAGACGGGCTATGATACCAATCAAAATGATAAATGAAATACCATTTCCAACACCTTTATCTGTAATTCTTTCACCTAGCCATAAGATAAACATACTTCCTGCAGCCAAAATAATAGTAGAAGAGACAGTAAACATGATACCCGGAGGTAATGCTGCACCAGCGGCTTTCAACTGAACACTCAGATTCACAAGATAAGTCGGTCCCTGGAATAACAGGATAGCTACTGTCAAATAGCGTGTCCACTGATTGATCTTTCTACGACCACTCTCGCCTTCTCTCTGTAGTTTCTGGAAAGAAGGAACTGCTATGGCTAACAACTGCATAACAATTGAAGCGGAAATATAAGGCATAATACCCAATGCAAAAATTGAAGCATTAGAGAATGCACCACCTGAAAACATATCCAACAGTGCAAGCAATCCGCCTCTTGTCTGCGCCTGTAAAGCGGTTAACGCTTGAGGATCAATACCAGGAAGTACTACATACGTTCCGAAGCGATATATAGCCACCAATAAAAGAGTGGTGAGGATCCGATTTCTCAGATCCTCAATCTTCCAGATATTTTTTATTGTTTCAACTGCTCTCATGACTTAGAGTTTAACAACAGTTCCACCTGCGGCCTGGATAGCTGCTTCTGCACTCTTAGAGAAAGCGTGAGCTTCAACATCTAATTTAACAGTCAGGCTACCATTACCAAGAATTTTAACCAATTGAGATGAAGAAATAAAACCAGCTTCGATCAATTCGTTAACACCAATTTTAGTTAAGTTCTGAGCTTCAGCCATTAACTGTAATGTAGCGATATTGATAGCTTTATATTCAACACGATTAATATTCTTGAAACCAAATTTAGGCAAACGTCTCTGAATTGGCATCTGACCACCTTCAAATCCGATCTTTCTTGAATAACCAGATCTAGACTTTGCTCCTTTATGACCTCTTGTTGAAGTTCCTCCTAATCCTGAACCCGGACCACGGCCGATTCTTTTTCTGGTCTTAGTAGATCCTTCAGCAGGTTTTAAATTTGATAAGTTCATATCTTATAATTTATTTTTTCAACCAATTATTACTTTTCTACTGAAACCAAATGTTTCACTTTCTCAACCATGCCCAAGATAGCCGGAGTAGCTTCATGTTCTACTACACGGTTCAACTTTGTCAGGCCCAGTGCATCCAGTGTTCTTTTTTGGTCTTTCGGGCACTTAATTCTACTCTTAACTTGTTTAATTTTAATAGTCGCCATAATTTTTCCTCCCTAATTAACCTCTAAACACTTTTTCAACAGCAATACCTCTATTCTGAGCAACAGTAAACGGACTTCTCAATTCACTCAAAGCAGCAATAGTAGCTTTTACTAAGTTGTGAGGGTTTGAAGAACCTTTAGACTTTGCCAAAACGTCAGTAATACCAACACTTTCCAATACAGCACGCATAGCACCACCGGCTTTTACACCAGTACCATGAGATGCCGGTCTGATCAGCACCTGTGCACCACCGAATTTAGCAAGTTGTTCGTGAGGAATAGTACCTTTGTGAACAGGAACCTTGATCAAATTCTTTTTAGCAGCTTCTACACCTTTAGCGATAGCTGTCGTTACTTCACCAGCTTTACCTAAGCCCCAACCGATGATACCGTCTTCGTTTCCTACTACTACGATAGCAGCAAAACTAAAAGTACGTCCACCTTTTGTAACTTTAGTTACGCGGTTGATTGCAACCAATCTGTCCTTCAACTCTAAGTCGTTGGTCGATTTAACTCTATTATTAACTCCTGCCATCTTCATTAAAATTTAAGGCCGCCGTTACGTGCAGCATCTGCTAATTCTTTAATTCTCCCATGATACAGGTAACCATTACGGTCGAAAACAACAGTCTGAATACCAGCTTCCTGAGCTGATTTAGCTATTAATTCGCCAACTTTTGCAGCAACTTCCTTTTTAGGAGCTTTTACATCCAGCTTCAAAGAAGAAGCAGCAGCCAAAGTCTTACCTGTAGTATCATCTATAACCTGTGCATAGATCTGCTTATTGCTTCTAAACACAGTAAGGCGCGGACGTTCAGAAGTACCTGATACTTTACCGCGAATGCCTTGTTTTATTTTTAATCTTCTTTCTTCCTTCGTTGTCATGATAATTTCAGTTTACGTAGATTACTTACCTGCTGATTTACCAGACTTTCTGCGAATTTCTTCACCCACGAACTTGATACCCTTACCTTTATACGGTTCCGGCATTCTGAATGAACGAATCTTAGCACAAATCTGACCTAATAATTGTTTATCAGCTGATTCAAGGATAATAAGAGGATTCTTATTTCTCTCAGTCTTCGTTTCAACCTTCACTTCCTTAGGTAACTGCATGTAGATGTTGTGAGTATAACCTAAAGAAAGATCCAACAGCTGTCCTGTGTTAGTCACACGATAACCAACACCGACCAGTTCCAGTTCTTTCTTGTATCCTTCAGATACACCGATCACCATATTGTTGATCAAAGAACGATACAAACCATGTAATGCACGATGGTTCTTGTCGTCAGTCGGTCTTGTTAAATGCATAACTCCATCTTCCAGAGTTACATTAATATCAGGATTAACAGCCTGAGTCATTTCGCCCTTAGGACCTTTTACAGTCACTACGCTATCCTTAATCGTAACCGTTACACCGGCTGGCACATGAATTGGTAATTTTCCTATTCTTGACATTCTTCTTTCCTCCTAATTAATAAACATAACATAATACTTCGCCACCGATTTTAAGATCGCGGGCTTCTTTGTCTGTCATCACACCCTTAGAAGTAGAAAGAACGGCAATACCTAAACCATTCAATACTCTCGGCATTTCTTTGTAACCAGTGTACTTACGCAAACCTGGAGAAGAAACTCTCTCAAGTTTCTTGATTGCATTCACTTTGTTTACCAAGTCGTACTTCAAGGCAATCTTAATTGTACCCTGAGGACCTTCTTCTACAAACTTAAAATTAAGAATGTAGCCCTTTTCGAAAAGGATCTTCGTGATCTCTTTCTTTAAATTTGACGCCGGCACTTCAACAACTCTGTGCTTCGCTTTGATTGCGTTACGCAATCTTGTCAAATAATCTGCAATAGGATCTGTCATATATAAATGAATTAAATTGATCCGGCCACCCGGACAATATTTAAATAAAAAAACTTACCAACTTGCTTTCTTTACACCCGGGATTAAACCATTGGATGCCATTTCACGGAATTGAATACGTGAAATGCCGAACTGGCGTACATACCCTTTCGGACGTCCTGTGATCTTGCAACGGTTGTGCAAACGTACAGGAGAAGCATTTTTAGGTAAAGCCTGCAAAGCTTCATAGTCGCCGGCAGCTTTCAATTCTGCTCTTTTAGCAGCATATTTAGCTACAAGCTTTGCTCTCTTAACCTCGCGGGCTTTCATTGATTCCTTAGCCATAACTTAGTCTTTTTTTGCATTTTTAAAAGGCAACCCAAATTCTCTCAACAGAGCATACCCTTCTTCATCTGTTTTCGCAGAGGTCACAAAGGTAATATTCATTCCTAATATTTTAGTAATATTATCGATATTAATTTCAGGAAAAATAATCTGTTCCTGAATACCCATGGTATAATTACCTCTACCATCTAATTTACTTTCAATACCTTTGAAGTCACGAATACGCGGAAGAGCGATACGAACTAATCTTTCCAAAAATTCGTACATTTGCTCGCGGCGCAGTGTTACCATCACACCGATCGGCATTTTTTTACGTAACTTAAAGTTTGAGATATCCTTTTTAGATACTGTCGCAACAGCTTTCTGACCTGTAATTGTAGACAATTCGCTGATAGCGATATCAATGATCTTCTTGTCAGCAGCAGCCATACCTAATCCCTGATTGATAACAATCTTTTTCAGTACAGGAACCTGCATTACTGATTTATATCCGAACTCTTTCGTCAAAGCAGGAACAATTCTGTCCTGATATTCTTTTTTAAGACTGGCAGTATTGCTCATTACTTAATTTCCTCCCCTGATTTTTTAGAATAACGAACTAAAGCACCTTCTGCATTTTCCTTACGGCCGATACGCGTCGGTTTTCCAAATTTAGGGTCAACCACGTTCAGGTTTGAAAGATGGATAGGAGCTTCTTTCTTTTCAATTCCTCCTTGCGGATTCTTTGCATTAGGCTTGGTATGCTTTGATACCATATTAACGCCTTCAACAATAGCACGGTTCTCGTCTACGAGCACCTGTAAAACACGACCTGTTTTACCTTTGTCTTCGCCGGCATTAACAAAAACTATATCGCCTTTTTTGATATGTAATTTACTCATTACCTTAAATTTTACGAATTAAAGTACTTCAGGTGCAAGTGAAACAATTTTCATATTTGTTGCACGAAGTTCTCTGGCAACCGGACCGAAGATACGGCTTCCACGAATATCACCACCGGCATTCAACAATACGCAAGCGTTATCATCGAAACGGATGTATGAACCATCCTGGCGACGGATTTCTTTTTTAGTGCGAACAATGATAGCTTTAGAAACAGCACCCTTCTTCACGTCACTTGACGGGATTACACTCTTAATTGCAACTACAATTACATCCCCAACAGTGGCATAGCGTTTTCTTGTTCCGCCTAAAACACGGATACATAATGCTTCTTTTGCGCCACTGTTATCTGCTACTACTAGTCTTGATTCTTGTTGTATCATGTTACTTAGCTCTTTCGATTATTTGAACTAATCTCCATCTCTTTGTTTTGCTCAAAGGACGAGTTTCCATAATTTTTACGGTATCACCTATATTACACTCGTTCTTTTCGTCATGAGCATGATATTTCTTCGTTTTATTAACGAACTTACCATAAATGGGGTGTTTTTCCTTCCATTTAATAGCAACAGTGATGCTTTTTTCCATCTTGTTGCTAGTAACCACGCCCGCTCTTTCTTTTCTTAAATTTCTAGTTTCCATCAGGCTCAATTATTTGTTGTTAAGTTCTCTCTGGCGCAATTCTGTTTTCATGCGCGCAATCATCCTGCGTTGTTGTTTAATCTGAGCAGGGTTGTCTGTCGGAGAGATAGTGTGGTTAATAACCTTCTGATCGTAGGCAGCAACCTCAGCATCTACTCTTTCAAGCAATTCTTTTGTGCTTAATTCTCTAATTTCTGCAATCTTCATAACAATTACGCATTTTGATTAGCCATATCATAATCACGTCTCACAACAAACTTCGTTGTCACCGGAAGCTTTTGAGCAGCTAAGCGCAAAGCTTCTTTGGCAATATCAAAGGGAACACCTTCGATTTCGAAAATAAGACGACCTGGAGTAACAGGCGCAACAAATCCTTCTGGATTACCTTTACCTTTACCCATACGTACTTCGGCCGGTTTCTTTGTAATAGGTTTATCCGGGAAAATCCGAACCCAAACCTGACCTTGACGTTGCATATAACGAGTTACCGCGATACGGGCAGCTTCAATCTGGCGACCGGTAATCCATTTATTCTCTAACGCTTTTATACCAAACGAACCGAATGCCAGCTGGTTGCCACGTTGAGCTTCACCCTTCATGCGGCCTTTCTGCTGTCTTCTGAACTTGGTTTTCTTTGGTTGTAACATCTCTTCTTAATTCTAACGTTTAACGATTAGCTTTCTTTCTCTTGAAGTTTTTATCTCCTCTGTTGCCACCGGCATTGTCATTTCTGCGGCCTGAATCTTTAGAGGCAGTGAATGAAGGAGCAAGATCTCTCTTACCATAAACTTCACCACGGCAGATCCACACCTTGATACCCAGCAAGCCAACTTTCGTCAACGCTTCAGCCAAAGCGTAATCGATATCTGCTCTCAGAGTGTGTAACGGAGTTCTTCCTTCTTTGTACATTTCAGAACGGGCCATTTCAGCACCATTCAAACGACCAGATACTTGCACTTTAATACCTTCGGCACCCATTCTCATGGTAGAGGCGATAGCCATCTTGATAGCACGACGGTAAGCAATTTTTCCTTCAAGCTGACGAGCAATATTGTTTGCAACAATGACTGCGTCTAATTCGGGTCTTTTTACCTCAAAGATGTTGATCTGAACTTCTTTGTCGGTAATCTTTTTCAACTCTTCTTTCAATTTATCAACTTCCTGACCACCTTTACCGATGATAATGCCCGGACGTGATGTGCAAACTGTTATTGTGATCAACTTAAGCGTACGTTCAATAACGATACGAGATACACTAGCTTTAGCAAGACGAGCATTCAGATATTTACGAATTTTGCTATCTTCCAGCAAAGTATCTCCGTAATTCTTGCCGCCATACCAATTGGAATCCCAACCACGGATGATTCCTAAACGATTACTAACCGGATTAACTTTTTGTCCCATCTACAATTAATTTTGACTATCGTTTTTACTAAGTGTATCCACAAACAAGGTTACATGGTTCGAACGTTTACGAATTCTGTATCCTCTACCCTGGGGAGCCGGACGCATTCTCTTCAATGTAGTAGCGCAGTCTACGCTGATTGAAGAAACAAACAACTCACCAGTTTCTGCTTTACGTTCATTTTTCTGCTCCCAATTGGCAATTGCTGAACGAAGCAATTTTTCTACTCTTGCTGCAGCTTCCTTGTTAGAAAACTTCAAAACACCAAGTGCACGGAATACTTCCATACCGCGGATCATGTCTACAACGAGACGCATCTTACGCGGAGAAGTAGGTACATTACGCAATTTTGCGAAGTACATGGTCTTTTGGGCTTCTTTTCTTGCTTCAGCTGATATTCTTTTTCTAGCACCCATTTTTATTGATTCTTTTTATTTTCAGATTCCTGAATTCCTGTTACTACCGATAATTATTTCTTCTTGTTACCGGCGTGACCACGGAACGTACGAGTTGGTGAAAATTCTCCCAACTTGTGACCTACCATATTCTCGGTTACAAAAACAGGAATAAATTTATTTCCATTGTGAACTGCAATAGTATGGCCTACGAAATCAGGCGAGATCATTGAAGCTCTTGCCCATGTCTTAACTACGGCTTTCTTTCCTGACTCATTCATAGTCAAGACTTTCTTTTCCAGCTTTACGTTAATATACGGGCCTTTTTTTAGTGAACGACTCATAGTTTACTTAATTAATCAGATTATTTCTTTCTTCTTTCAATAATATACTTTGAAGAATGCTTCTTCGGTGCTCTTGTCTTCAAGCCCTTAGCATACAAGCCTGTACGAGATCTTGGATGACCTCCGGAAGCACGACCTTCACCACCACCCATTGGGTGATCAACCGGGTTCATTACAACACCACGGTTGTGAGGACGACGACCTAACCATCTAGAGCGACCGGCTTTACCTGATTTTTCAAGACCATGGTCTGAGTTACCTACACTACCAATTGTAGCCTTACATGCAGCAAGAATCTTTCTGGTTTCGCCAGAAGGCATCTTAATAATTGCATAAGCACCTTCTTTAGAAGTCAACTGAGCAAATGCACCTGCAGAACGTACCATTTTAGCACCCTGTCCAGGACGAAGCTCAATATTGTGAATAATAGTACCAACGGGAATATTTGCCATAGGCAAAGTATTACCTACCTCAGGAGCGGCATCGCTACCTGAAACCACTGTCTGGCCAACTTCCAAGCCGTTCGGAGCGATGATATAGCTCTTTGCTCCGTCAGCATAATACAATAAAGCGATACGAGAAGTACGGTTTGGATCGTACTCGATAGACTTTACTGTTGCAGGAATGCCATCTTTATTTCTCTTGAAATCGATAATTCTGTACTTTTGTTTGTGACCGCCACCAAGATAACGCATAGTCATCTTACCTGTGTTGTTACGACCACCAGTACTGCTCTTACCTACCACAAGAGACTTCTCTGGTGTACTTGCAGTGATTTTATCAAATGCACCAATAACTTTGTGTCTCTGCCCCGGTGTTGTGGGCTTTAATTTACGTATTCCCATTTCTTTTTTTAGATATTACTAAAGAAATCTATTGTTTCTCCTTCTTTCAACGTTACGATTGCCTTCTTAAAAGCTGATTGTTTACCATTGATAATACCTGATTTTGTATAACGGCTTTTCTGCTTGCCAGAGTAGTTGATGGTGTTAACATCAACTACGGTTACATTATACATATCCTGTACAGCTTTTTTGATCTCCAACTTGTTGGCATCAGGAGAAACACGAAAACCATAGCGATTAGCCATTTTTTCTGTAATCGCTGTTTGCTTCTCTGTTACTATAGGTTTAATGATAATTCCCATTTCTTTACTCCTTATGCATTAAAAAGTTTTTCTATAACAGCAACAGAGCTTTCAGTCAAAACCAAATTAGCTGCATCAAGCACTTTGTATGTGTTTAATTCAGAAGCTGTTATAACATTTGTCTTTTCTAAATTACGAGCCGACAAATATACAAAATTATTTTTCTCCGGTAAAACCATAAGTAACTTTTTATCAGCCACTTTCAGGTTTTTAGCAATTGTTACAAATTCTTTAGTCTTCGGAGCTTCCAGAGCGAAATCTTCTACAACTACAATTGCATTATTTTTAGCTTTATAAGCCAAAGCAGACTTACGAGCCAGACCTTTTACCTTCTTATTCAATTTGAACTCATAATCTCTCGGTTTCGGACCGAAAACGCGAGCACCACCAACCAATACAGGAGAGTTGATATCACCACGACGGGCTCCACCACCACCTTTCTGACGGATCAGTTTGCGTGTACTACCAGAGATCTCACTTCTTTCTTTCGATTTGTGAGTACCCTGACGCTGGTTAGCCAAATACTGTTTTACATCCAGGTAGATGGCATGATCATTGGGTTCAATGCCGAAGATAGCATCGTTCAAAGTTACCTTTCTTCCGGTATCTTCACCTTTAATATTAAATACGCTCAGTTCCATTACTTTTCAATTAATACGATTGAACCTTTTGCTCCTGGAACAGATCCTTTAACCAATAAAAGATTGTGTTCCGGCATTACCTTGATCACTTCCAGGTTCTGAACTGTTACACGTTCATTACCCATCTGTCCGGCCATACGCATGCCCTTGAATACCTTTGCAGGGTAAGAACAAGCACCAATACCACCGGGAGCACGCAAACGGTTATGCTGACCGTGAGTAGTCTGACCTACACCACCGAAACCATGACGTTTTACTACACCCTGGAAACCTTTACCTTTTGATGTACCAACTACATCAACGAAACCTGCATTTTCCAGATAATCCACAGTGATCACGTCACCCAGATTGTATGCAGTTTCAAAATTCTTGAACTCGGCCAAGTATCTCTTGGGAGTTACACCGGCTTTTTTGAAGTGACCCATTTCAGGCTGTGTAGTATGTTTCTCTTTTTTGTCTTCGAAACCTAACTGTACAGCTTCATAGCCATCTTTTTCCAAAGTCTTAATCTGTGTAACAACACAAGGACCCACTTCGATAACAGTGCATGGAAGATTCTTTCCCTCGGCACTGAAAACGGATGTCATTCCGATTTTTTTTCCTAATAATCCTGGCATTTCACTTAATTTTTAAATAACTCACACTTTAATTTCTACTTCAACACCGCTGGGTAATTCCAGCTTCATCAATGCGTCAACTGTTTTTGCAGTTGAGCTATAGATATCTATCAATCTTTTATAAGATGACAGTTCGAACTGCTCACGTGATTTCTTATTAACGAAAGTAGAGCGGTTCACAGTAAAGATACGCTTGTGTGTAGGCAGAGGAATCGGTCCGCTAACAACAGCACCTGTAGCCTTTACCGTCTTCACGATCTTCTCGGCAGACTTGTCTACCAGAGAATAATCGTAAGACTTTAATTTAATTCTGATCTTTTGGCTCATATTGTTATATATGTTTCTAAATTATTTGATCAAATCAGCACGACCCTGTACTTCTGTCAGTACCTGCTTAGCGATAGAAGAAGATACCTGAGCATAGTGAGAGAACTGCATTGAAGATGTTGCACGACCTGAAGTGATAGTACGCAAAGCAGTTACATAACCGAATGTTTCTGCCAAAGGCACTTTCGCTTTAACAACACGTGCACCGGTACGGCTTGTTTCCATGCCTTCTACTTGACCGCGACGTTTGTTCAAGTCACCGATAACATCACCCATGCTCTCTTCCGGAGTAACAACCTCCATCTGCATGATCGGTTCCATCAAAGCAGGACCTGCCTTTTCAGAAGCGTTCTTGAATGCCTGAATAGCACAGATTTCGAATGACAACTGGTCAGAGTCAACCGGGTGGAATGAACCATCGATCAAAGTCACTTTCAGCTTATCCAACGGATAACCGGCAAGGATACCGTTCTTCATAGCCTTTTCGAAACCTTTCTGAACAGAAGGGATAAATTCTTTAGGAACGTTACCACCCTTTACTTCGTCAATGAACTGCAGAGTACCTTCGAAATTTTCGTCAGCCGGTTCAACGCGAACGATGATATCAGCAAACTTACCACGACCACCAGACTGTTTCTTATAAACTTCACGAAGTTCAACAGGCTTAGTGATAGCTTCTTTATAAGTAACCTGAGGTTTACCCTGATTACATTCAACCTTAAACTCACGACGCAAACGGTCAACGATGATATCGAGGTGAAGCTCACCCATACCGCTAATAACAGTCTGACCTGTTTCTTCGTTAGTCTGTACACGGAATGTAGGATCTTCTTCAGCCAGCTTAGCCAATCCCATACCCAGTTTATCCAGGTCTTTCTGAGTTTTAGGCTCTACTGCGATACCGATAACCGGATCCGGGAAGTCCATAGATTCCAATGTGATCGGATGATTTTCGTCACACAAAGTATCACCAGTACGGATATCTTTGAAACCTACACCTGCACCAATATCACCACAACCGATAGTTTCCATCGGGTTCTGTTTGTTTGAGTGCATCTGGAACAGACGAGAAATACGTTCTTTCTTACCTGAACGAGTATTGTAAACGTAAGAACCTGCATTCAATGAACCTGCATACACACGGAAGAAGCACAAACGTCCTACATAAGGGTCTGTTGCAATCTTAAATGCCAAAGCAGTCAACGGTTCTTCAAACAACGGCTTACGGATAATTACTTTTTCGGGATCATTAGGATCAGTACCTTCGATAGCAGGAGTATCTTCAGGAGAAGGCAGGAATGCACACACAGCGTCAAGCAATGTCTGAACACCTTTGTTCTTGAAAGAAGAACCACAAGTCATCGGGTTGATCTGCATAGCCAATGTACCTTTACGGATAGCCACCTTGATTTCTTCTTCTGTGATAGTAGAAGGATCATCGAAGTATTTTTCCATAATAGCATCATCACATTCAGCCAATGCTTCCAACATTTTGTCGCGCCATTCTTCAGCTTCAGCCTGCAGGTCAGCAGGAATTTCTTCAACTGAATATTCAGCACCCATTGATTCGTCATGCCAGAAAATAGCTTTCATCTTAATGAGGTCTACTACACCTTTGAAAGTTTCTTCTGCACCGATAGGAATCTGGATAGGACACGGATGAGCACCCAGTACATCCTTCATCTGACGGATAACTTCGTAATAGTTTGCACCAGAACGGTCCATTTTGTTAACGTAACCGATACGAGGTACATTATATTTATCAGCCTGACGCCATACAGTTTCAGACTGAGGTTCAACACCACCTACTGCACAAAAAGTAGCAACAGCACCATCCAGTACACGAAGTGAACGTTCAACCTCTACTGTGAAGTCAACGTGTCCCGGAGTGTCGATCAAGTTGATCTTATACTTGTCACCCAAGTAGTTCCAGAAAGTTGTTGTAGCAGCAGAAGTAATTGTAATACCACGTTCCTGCTCCTGAGCCATCCAGTCCATGGTAGCAGTACCATCATGTGTTTCACCGATCTTATGCGTCAAACCTGTGTAGAAAAGAATACGTTCAGAAGTCGTAGTCTTACCTGCATCGATGTGCGCCATGATACCGATGTTTCTTGTAAACATTAATTGTTTATCGTTTGCCATTGTATATCCTTTATGCTAAATTAAAATCTGAAGTGAGCGAATGCACGGTTAGCTTCAGCCATACGATGCATATCTTCTTTTCTTTTGAATGCGCCGCCCTGGTTGTTGTAAGCATCTACAATCTCTGCAGACAGCTTGTCAGACATTGTCTTACCACCTCTCTTACGTGAGAAGATAATAAGGTTCTTCATAGAAATTGATTCTTTACGATCGGGGCGAATTTCAGTAGGTACCTGGAAAGTAGCACCACCTACACGGCGTGACTTCACTTCGACTTGAGGGGTAATATTGTCGAGTGCAGCTTTCCAAATTTCGAGAGCAGACTTTTCTTCGTTAGGCAATTTAGCCTTAACGTTTTCCAGAGCGGAATAGAAAATTTCGAAGGCAGTATTTTTCTTGCCATCATACATTAAATGGTTAACGAATCTCGTAACCTTTACATCACCGAAAACAGGATCCGGCAGGATCTGTCTTTTCTTTGGTTTTGCTTTTCTCATTTTGTTTCAAAAATTTCGTTTTTGTCTTTGGTTGCCTTTTTAACTTTGTCTTCAACGGTTCCGCTGAACCATTTACTCAACCTATAGCCTATCCAAATAACTCAAACCAGCTTTAATACTTAAATTTAAATTCTCAGTTTGAAAGGGTGATTTTTACTTCTTTCCTTTTGCTGGAGCAGCACCTGCTTTAGGACGTTTTGCACCGTATTTAGAACGACGCTGAGTACGACCGTTAACGCCAGCTGTATCCAAGGTACCACGTACAATGTGATAACGTACACCAGGAAGGTCCTTTACACGACCACCACGTACTAATACGATAGAGTGTTCCTGCAGGTTATGTCCTTCTCCCGGAATGTAAGAGTTTACTTCTTTACCATTTGTCAAACGAACTCTCGCTACTTTACGCATTGCAGAGTTAGGCTTTTTCGGGGTTGTAGTATACACACGTACACAAACGCCACGTCTCTGAGGACATGCATCCAGTGCAGGTGATTTACCTTTTACCACCAAAGTTTCCCTTCCTTTTCTAACTAATTGCTGAATTGTAGGCATTTCTTTTTCTTTTTAAACTTTGAATGTGTTATAATTATATTTATCTCTTTTTCTATTTCAGGCTGCAAAGATACGCATTATTTCCGTATAACCAACGAGTTACAACTCTTTTTCTGCATAATCCGCGCTAAAAACGGTGCAAAGTTACGTAATAGTTTCCGTTTGATTCTGCTCTATAACATTCGAATTTAAACTATTTATTATTATTTAACACGAAGCCCCGCCGGCTTAAAACCAACGGGGCTTGCCGGCATCCTTCGCACACATAAATAATAAGCTAAAAGTATATCTACAACAGAAACAACACAACTACCCTTCACCCGTCACTGCTTGCAATACTCTATTTGTCAATCTATTGCAGTGACACCACCTGATAAAAGTTTCCATACTTGGTATGTTTGCGTTCCACACCCATAGCAACCAGCAATTTGCCGAAATTGGCTACCGATACGCTTCGCATAGCTGCCGGATTAAATTTTTTCAATCGTTTGAAGATTTCGGCAGACGAAAGAGACAATGCTTCCTCACCATATTCGGCCGGACGAAAGCAAGAGTAAAACACCTCCTCCTCGACCGGACTCTTATAGAAAGCAGCATTCGAAGCCATTATCTTTGCTTCTTCTTCCCCCGTAAACCAATAACGTTCGCCGGCAAGTAATTCCGCTTTCAATTGGGCATACAGCTGGGCATGATCCACAGGCGAACAGTCGATCTTCTCTTCTATCTCAACACAAAGAAAACAATACCTCCCGGTAGCAAGAGAAAACCGCGTCTACACGCACGCATAGTAACAAACGGAACAATAAGTACGGAAGAACTGGCTGAAGAAATACATGGCCGGAGCACGTTGACAACCGCTGATATCCATGCTACACTCATCTCGCTCAGCAAGATGATAACCGAACATTTGCGGCGCGGCGACCGTGTTCACATTAATGGATTGGGGTATCTGCAGATGACTCTGCAATGTCCTCCGGTTAAATATCCCAAAGAAATACGTGCCGAGTCGGTACATTTCAAGTCGGTAGCCTTCCGACCGGAGATAGCCTTGAAGGATGCACTGAAAACAACCCACTTCGTACGCACCACACGGAAAAATCATTCTGCCAGCTATTCAGAAATAGAAGTGGACAACCTGCTGACCGGATATTTTCTCGATCATCCATCCATCAGCCGGGAAAAATTTCAGGATCTGTGTTGTTTCACCAAAGGAACGGCCAATCGCAGACTGGCCCAACTGGTGCAGGAAGGGAAACTCAGGAAGGAAGGGTTATACCGTTTTCCTGTGTACGCACCGGTTCCCGGGAATTACAGAAAATAACAAAGGTGAAACGTCTGGTTTCACCTTAACAAGCTGTTCACCTGGCCATTACATCAAGGTGACAGGTGAAGGGTATACCGGTTACCATCGCATTAAACGGAGGAAAATCTGCCGACCGGTAATATCCATACAATAATAGGACGAATACAGGCTTTCTTACTTGAAACGTTTCTCCAGCTCGTCGTCAGTCAGCATGGAAATAATCGTCTTTCCGTCGGGTGTCAGATTCGAATTTGGACAGGAAAACAACGTGGCGATCAAGTGATCCATTTCATCTGCCGACAAGGTTTTACCCGGACGGATAGCAGCTGCTTTAGCCAGCGACAAGGCGATTGCTTCACAGATCTCCTCATGCACTTCGCAACCGGTCTCGATGGCACGGTTCACGATATCCTTAATCAATACCACCTGGTCGACGTTCTCCAGTCCGGCAGGCAGGCCGTTGACAGCATAACTATTATTTCCCAGATTGGACAAATCGAAACCGATAAAACGCATATCGTCCAGGAGAACGGGCAATGCAGCAGCTTCGGCGGCTGTAAATTCGATCACTTCGGGGAAAAGAACCTGTTGCGACGCCCCTTTCTGTTGCCTCATATTGTTCAGATACTGGTCGAACAGGATGCGGACGTGCGCCCTGTACTGGTCTATCAATGCCAGACCGGACTTCAAGGAAGTGATAATATAACGTCCCTTATACTGATAACAGGGAGTAGTCGTTTCTGCAAACAAAGTCTCGCCGGAAGCAACCGGTGCAACCGGTTCCGACAACTCATCCTCTTCCGTATCGATCACCTCTCCCATCATTTCCAGGTCTTTACGCACGGCATCCCGGTCGCTTTCAAAGCCCTGATAGAGTTGTGACCAGTCGAAATTCGACTTTCCGGCAGACGAAGCCGGTGATGACGACGGCGAATAGGAAGACCTCGGAGCAGACGATTTGAACGGGTTATATCCCGAATCGAGCTGCACGGTCGGTGCCTTAAAGCCATCAACCTCCCTGACAGGGTTGTAGACCGGTATGTCTATCGCATCTTCCACATCAAAATCAATGGTAGGAATAGCACTCGATTTGGCTAGCGCCTCACGAGTGGCCGCCATCAGTATCTGCCAGATAGGCTGCTCATTTTCGAACTTAATCTCGGTCTTGGTCGGATGGATATTTACATCGATCGTTGCCGGATCAAGCGTAAAATAGATAAAATAATTGGGTTGTTCACCGGAAGGG
The DNA here is from genome assembly GCF_029581355.1 of Parabacteroides chongii. Classification (NCBI taxonomy): domain Bacteria; kingdom Pseudomonadati; phylum Bacteroidota; class Bacteroidia; order Bacteroidales; family Tannerellaceae; genus Parabacteroides; species Parabacteroides chongii. The sequence continues at coordinate 405,971 of NZ_CP120849.1, forward strand.
ATCAACTGTTCATAGGCTTGCATGACAGCCTTATGAAAATAGGGATGCTTCATGAAACGGCCGTTCACAAAGAAGTATTGCAGGGCACCGCGTTTCTTGGCGGAATCAGGACGGCCTACAAAACCGGAGATAGTGACCAGCGAGCTTTGCGCATCCACAGAAAGCAGCTTCTGGTTCAGGTTCTTGCCATATACGTTAATGATACGCTGGCGCAAACCGGATTCCGGCAAATTAAATATCTCGGTATCATTATGATTCAGTACCAATGCCACTTGCGGATTGACCAAAGCGATCCGCTCGAACTCATTGATGATATTACGGAACTCCGTTTCATTCGATTTCAGGAATTTACGACGGGCAGGCACATTGAAGAACAAGTTCTTGATCGAAAAGATACTCCCCTCGGTACAAGCATCCGGTTCTATATCGACCAGGTCGGATCCGGCAATAGAGAGCTTCGTACCCAGTTCAGTTCCTTTCAGACGGGTACGCAATTCCACATGGGCCACTGCAGCAATAGAAGCCAACGCTTCGCCGCGAAAGCCCATGGTATGAAGGGAAAAGAGGTCTTCGGCAGAAGATATTTTAGAAGTGGCATGCCGTTCGAATGCCATACGGGCATCTGTCTCGGACATACCTTTCCCGTCATCGACCACCTGAATCAATGTACGACCGGCATCCTTTATATTCACCTGGATATGACCGGCACCTGCGTCAATCGCATTCTCAACCAGTTCCTTTACAACGGAAGCAGGCCGTTGAATGACTTCACCGGCCGCTATCTGATTGGCTATACTATCTGGTAATAAATGAATTATATCGCTCATGACCAAAACAGGAACCAAAGTAATGCACCCAGGACAGCAATGCCAACGATTAGTTTTGCACTCTTATATTTACGGCTTCGCGCATCGTCGCCTCTGTCAAGGCTTTTCTTCAGATGAGAAGTACCTTCAACAAAAGTTCCTTTGATCTGCGGCTTATAATCTTCCAGCGATTCTTCCATTCCCATCTCGCGCTTAATTTTACGCACGCGTTCTTCCATCGCCTCCTTATGGGGATCCCAATAGATCGGCTTATGATTGAACTGCCGGGGCTTACGTGTATTATAAAATGAGAAAAGTGCCATGACTTACTAAATTTAATAATTAATGTGCTATTGCTCGTGCTTAAACTTATTACTTCGAACCGGTGCGTCTTCGACTTTCTTCCGTATCACATGATAGATATCGTCTTTGTTTTTCGGACGCAGGTAATCGAACCAATAAAAATCCTTCAGTGTTTTCTGCTCCGGCTTCAGGTCGGGTATCGGCGTAAGGCTTCCTTGCGGACTGGGCCATATCTTCAACCGTTCCAAAGCATTGTCTTTCACCCAAATTGTCAGGAATCCGCTCTTGGTTTCATTCAAACCGATCATCGCACCGTTATCCAACGGGTAGAAGATGGATTCCGCATTCCCTTCAACATCGATCTGCCGGACAGTCTGACCTTCAAAATAGGCTTTCAGGTCGTTCCCTTTCAACTGATTATAATAAGACGAATCGAGATGCTGCACAGCAAACGCATACTGGATCACATGTGCATAGTCGATCGTACTGTCATTCATATAGATAACGATCGTATCGCCGGATATCTGATATTGCTCATTCCACAGGATCGGATTATCATACATATATAATATAGAGTCACGCGTATTAAACTGCATGGAATCACAAACACCCTGCATATCGGTACGATAAAAACGCACCCCGTGGAAAGCCTTGATCTCACGGGCTGTCGAATCCAGCGTCGTCATCTCAAGCGTATCGGCATGCAGATACAGCGTATCTCCCTGCGAAAACTCCAGGAAACGGGCACTGTCGGTAGCAAACGCATATTCCGTCCGTTCGTTATAAAAACCGTATTGTCCTTCCAGCATCACCTTCTGAGCCGTATCACGCAGACACATATTCCCGAAAGCTTCACCGAAACCGGCATCCCGATCATAGGCAATAGAGTCACCGATCAGGATCTTGTCGCCCGAATAGATTTCAGACTGGTCCAGCAACAGAGCGGTGCTTGTCTCCGTATTGTACCAACCACGGGAAGAATGGATCGTGCCGCTGTCGGAAACTATAATCGACGGTCCCAGTATAGTGGCAATCTTCGATTCCGTATCATAATGGAGCGTATCCGAATACAATGTGAAATTCTGATTCTCCAAACGCACGCTATCATTGAAGACTGCCAGCTTCGTTCCCGGAGAATATTGTCCGTAGAAAGAAGACAACTGGTTCAATGAATCGACAATCAGACCGCCCTCGAAATAATAGCCGATATCAGGAATACGTTCATAGTTCAAGCTATCGGTAAAAAGCGTCACCTCCCCGTTCTCCATACGGACATTTTCGCGCAGGTAAGCAATCTGCGTATTGCCGTCATAAAACAGGTAATTGCCATACACGAATAAGGTATCGCCCTGTTCCATCCGCACATTACTGAATGCTTCCAATGAATTGGTTGTCTCAAAAAAGTAAGCACTGTCGCAATACATATACGAACTGTCGTGCCGGAAACTGACATTTCCCTCCAAAAACTGTGCATCCGCCTTCATCACGTCCTTATCATAAGACACCGTATCGGCATGCAACAGATAAACCAATGTCTTTTTAGTAGTGACTGTATCGGCAGTAAGTGTCTCTCCCGGAACCGAATCCCGGTTGACGGGAACAATATCCTGCGCTTGTGCACCGGCACAAACAATCAGCAGACAGAACAGTCCTGTAAGGAAATACTTGTTTACAATTTTCATTCTTTCACCCAACCCGGATACTTGAAATCGCAATTACGCCATCCTTCGGCAATACGAACATAGGTGGATTTTTGCTTTTTCTTGATCCAGTTATCCAATAATTCTTCTCTCTTCTGCTGCTCCACCAGATTCTTCATCGCCTGGAAGTCATCAGAAAGATTCGCCTTATGTTGTTCTGTACGGGATTTCAACTTAACGATAGCAACCACTTCCTTCTGCTTGTCGGTAATCATGGTAAACGGTTTGGAGATGTCGCCCACCTGCATATCATACACCACTTTACCTACTTCCTGAGGGAGCTCCTGCATTTCAAATTTCGGAGTACCGTAATTGTTTCCTTCATGATTCTGATTCACCATCAACCCTTTGTTGTTACGGGTATCCTTATCGTATGAAACAAATGTAGCGGCTTCCTCGAACGAGAATTTATCAGCTTTCAGGTCCGTATACAAAGAGTCCATACGAACCGTCGCGTCAGTCAGTTCCTTTTCCGACACTTTCGGCTTCAACAGGATATGACGGCAGTTGATACGGTTACCACGTTTTTCGATCAGCTGGATGATATGGTATCCATATTCAGTCTGTACGATCTGTGACACACGTTTCGGATCCGAGAGGTTGAACGCCACGTTGGCAAACTCCGGCAACAGGTCGGTCTTACTCATAAAGCCCAGCTCACCACCACGTGCAGCCGAACCCGGGTCTTCCGAATACAGACGGGCCAGTGTGGAAAATTCCATCTTTCCGCTATTGATCTGTTCTGTGAAATCACGCAGACGGGCTTTGATGGCATCCGTCACATCGAACGGGATCTTCGGTTCGATAGTAATGATCTGTACTTCCACGGTTGTCGGGATAGTCGGCAGACTGTCTTTCGACAACTGGTTGTAAAACTTACGGATCTCGGAAGGTGTCAACTTGATCTCACCGATCAGATTACGCTGCATTTCCGATACAATCTGCTGCTCGCGGAACTTCTCCTTTTGTTCATCCCGTATCTGCGAGATTTTCTTTCCGAAATATTCCTCTACCTTTTCCCGTGATCCGATCTGGTTGATCGCCCAGTTCACCCACTGGTCGGCCTGTTGTATCACCTGGCTTTCGCTGGCCTCGATACTGTCGATCTTCGCCTGATTCAGGTACAGTTTCTGTATTGCCATCCGCTCCGGAATCACACAATAGGGATCGCCATCCAAACGTTCGCCTTCGTTTTGCATATACAAACGTTGCGCTTCTACGTCCGAACGTAAAATAGCATCATCTCCTACCACCCACACAATCTCATCAATCACATTATCCTGTGCCATTGCCACACAAGATAAGCAGGCAAGAAAGAATACAGTTAAAATCTTTTTCATCATATCTACCTTTATAAGTTACAAATTACGGTTCCGTATAAAACTTTACATCACCTCCTCTGATTCCATCTTTATATAACTCTTCTTCAAACGTCTTCAAAAAATCCACTTTCCGCTGATTGATCAGCATCTCAGTGATCTGCGCACTGGCATAATCATAGGGAGCGACACTTCCTTCCGGAAGATACTCCTTAATATTCAGCAGATAGCAATAACTACTGTCTGCCACTTCCACGAATTTATTCGCCTTCAGATAGGCGTTCGGATTGGATACATGAACAGGGATATTATCCATCACTTCGTCAAAATCCACCCATTTGTCGTAAAAGTAGTCATAAATAGCGGCATTTTGCACACTATACTTCTCAATTTTTTCCAAAGAAGCCTCAGAAGTCGATTTGTACCACCCCTTTACTTCCGATAAACCGGGAGCATCTGCCGGTATCTTCAGGAAAAGTCCTTTGATCAGGGCTTTATCGAGTGTAAACTTTTTCTGATTCTCTTCATAATAGTTCAGCTTATCGCTTTCGCGGATATCAGCCGACAATTTCTCTTTGATCAGGCGCTCCTGATAACGGTAACGGACCAGCGAATGGCGGTATTCTTCTACCAGCTTGTCGACCTCTTCCTTTTCGTTTCCCAGATTCCGCTGGGCGACTTCGTAAACCAGGGCATCTTTCACCCATTTCTTTACAAAGCTTTCGGCTAACAACAAACTATCCGCAGAGGACGTCCCCCGCGGAATCAGACTAACCACATCCGAACGTTTCAACGCCCGGTCCTTCACTCTTACCAGCACATCCGCATCGTCGGTGGGCTGGGTCCGTTTGCAAGAACACAGCAAAGATACGAATGCTATAAAAATGAAGCAATACTTCATAACCTTCTCTTTCTTATTTCTTTAGTTTTTTCAACAATTTCCAGTTAATCGTAACAGGATATTCCTTATTCAACTCCTTCAACCAGGCATTTTCCAGCTCGGATTGTTCGGCAGCGGGCTTGCTCCAGACTTTTTGGTTACTGATATTGAACAACAGGATGCCGTCACGATATTCCTGCATGAGATGTATAAATTCAGGATGTTTGGTTTCGAGATTCTTACGTTCGGCTGTCGTGACAATATCACGGACGAACAGGTCGAACACTTCCTGCATAAAATCACCTGCATATGTTTTTGTCGAGAACGGACAGCGCTGAATATAGTAAGCGAACTCACTCTGCGGGAAATCGGTATCCACCAAATGGATCAGTGTCTTATCCATATCCTTCGCCTTTTCATAGAATTCCTTATCGGTAGGGAAATGATCATTACACAAAGCCTGCAGTTCGGCATATGCTTCCGGATAGAACACATAGCCGTATTCTTTTTTCAGGCGTTCGTCGAATGCCTTGTAATATTCAAAATTACGTTCGCCCTGCGCCATCGTGCGTGACCATGTTTTTTTCTTTTCTTCGAAAGAAGGTATTCCGCGCTTTTCAATCAGTTTGATGATATGATAACCGAAACGTGTTTTGACGGGCTTTGAAAGTTCACCCGGAGTATTCAAGGCAAAGGCGCCTCTTTCAAACGGTTCCACCATTTCTCCGACACCGAACCAAGGCAGCTCGCCACCTTTGCGTGCCGAAGCTCCGTCCGATGAATATTCTTCAGCCAGCTTCCCGAAGTCGGCACCGTTCTGTATCTTCTGATAAACATCTTCAGCCAAAGCCAGCGTTTCACTATCACTGCGTGTTACAGAATCCTTCTGGAACGGGATCAGGATGTGAGCGACATGACGCATACCCGGATTGGGTTTGCGGCTATGTAGTTTGATGATATGAAATCCCAGGGTAGAACGAACCGGCATGGATAATTCGCCCGGCTTCATGGAGTAGGCGTAATTTTCAAACGCTTTTATAGTCTGCATGGGCATCAGACAACGCGTATATTCGTATCCGGTCTGTTTGGTAGAATCGAGCTTGGTAAGCTCCTGACCGACAACGGCAATATCTTCCCCGTTCTTTATACGTTCATAGGCTTTCATGGCTTTTTCATAAACAGCTACCGTATCTTTCGAAACCGTCTTCTCCGGCAGGCGGAACAGGATATGGCTTAACTCCAGGACTTCTCCCAAGCGGTCATACTCAACCCGAACGGCAGCCTCTTCCCCGTCTTTATCCGACAAGTAACTCGATGTCAACTGAGCGCGGTATCCTTCCAGCTCGTCGGTAAACTCTTTCGTCTTGTCCAGACCTGCTGCTTCTGCTGCCGCCACTTTCAACTTGAAGTTTTTATACAGCTCCACATAACTTTCCAACGATTTACGATCAGATAAATTAACTTCACCATTCTTCCGTGCCATAAAAACAAACTCATCCAGCGATACCTGTTTTCCGGCCACAGTCATTACTACAGAGTCTGCCTTATTAGCGGCTTCTCCGGTTAAACAAGCGAATAACAAAGATAATACAAGTAACTTTTTCATCAAAAATCCGTTTATCATACTACGTACACATTACAAAAATAACACTAATCTAACGGATAGCATCCCCAAAAAGTATGCTACCCGATTAAATTAGTGTTTTTTATATAACGGGATTTATGCGCATTTATTATTCGCCACGGCTATAATTAGGCGCTTCCTGTGTAATTGCAACGTCATGCGGATGGCTTTCCTGTACACCGGCATTGGTGATACGGGTAAACTTAGCCTTGTGCAGTTCTTCAATATTATGGGCTCCGCAATATCCCATACCGGCACGCAGACCGCCGACCATCTGATAGATGACTTCAAACAGAGAACCTTTATAAGGTACGCGGGCAGCAATACCTTCCGGAACCAGCTTCTTCACATCGTCTTCCACATCCTGGAAATAACGGTCTTTCGATCCTTTCTGCATAGCTTCCAGCGATCCCATACCACGATAGGATTTAAACTTACGTCCGTTGAAAATAATTGTTTCACCCGGTGATTCCTCAACTCCCGCCAACAACGATCCCATCATCACAGATGATCCGCCGGCAGCAATGGCTTTCACGATATCGCCTGAATAGCGGAGTCCGCCATCGGCAATCAAAGGAATGCCTGTACCGTTGAGTGCTTTTGCCACATCATAGATCGCAGACAACTGCGGCACACCGACTCCGGCAATCACACGGGTCGTACAAATAGATCCCGGACCGATACCTACTTTAACAGCATCTGCTCCGGCATCTGCCAGGTATCTGGCTGCATCGCCCGTCGCGATATTACCTACCACGCAGTCGATACCCGGATACTGGGCTTTGATCTGTTTCAGCACATCGACCACTCCTTTCGAATGCCCGTGAGCCGTATCGATAACCAGCGCATCTGCTCCGGCTTCCACCAGGGCAGCAACACGTTCGAACGTGTTGAATGTCACACCGACACCGGCAGCTACGCGCAAACGTCCTTTAGAGTCTTTGCAGGCAGACGGTTTATCTTTCGCTTTCGTAATATCTTTATAGGTTACCAGCCCAATCAGTTTATTATGGCTGTCCACCACCGGCAGTTTTTCGATCTTGTGTTCCTGAAGTATCTGGGCAGCAGCTTCCAGGTCAGTCGACTGATCCGTCACCACCAGATTTTCTTTCGTCATCACCTCATCGATCGAACGGTTCATGTCTCTTTCAAAACGAAGGTCGCGGTTGGTCACAATACCCACCAGATAACCGCCTTCGTCCACCACAGGTATGCCGCCGATCTTATATTCCGCCATCATAGCCAATGCATCGGCTACACGTTTCCCTTTCGTGATGGTTACGGGATCATAGATCATCCCGTTTTCAGCACGCTTAACGCTCTGAACCTGCTTTGCCTGTTCAGCAATCGTCATGTTCTTGTGAATAACACCGATTCCTCCTTCGCGGGCAATAGCGATAGCCATCTTTGCCTCGGTAACCGTATCCATGGCCGCCGATACCATCGGGATATTCAACGTAATGTTTCGTGAAAACTTTGTCGTGAGGTCGACATTTCGGGGAAGAACTTCTGAGTAAGCAGGGATCAACAATACATCATCGAATGTTAATCCGTCCATAACTAACCTGTCTGCAATAAATGACATAAAACGTATGCTTTAAAAATTATTGCGCGCAAATATACGATTTTTCCGGGAACTATGCAATGTTTGAAAAATTCCTTTCGAAAGAAATATAATTTTCATCCGAATGAAACTGAATTTTCTCCCGGATGGAAACTAAAAAGGTCCCTTCCTGCAGTTCAGTTTGCGGGAAAGAACCTTTTTAATTCCTGTTTAAGAAGGACCGTGTATTAATTGGCCATCTCTGAAAGGAACTTAATGCGTACCAGACGAATTTCTTCTTCCGTATAATCACCGCCCAATTCTTCGATCGCATCTTCCAGATCGTCCGTTTCAGAATCCTTGAAATATTCATAGATATCCTCCACATGATCTTCGTCCATCACATCATTGACAAAGTAATCGATATTGATGCGTGTTCCGGAATAAACGATCGCTTCGATCTCATCCAACAATTCGTTAAATTCAAGACCATTCGTCAAGGCGATCTCATCCAAAGCCACCTTACGGTCGATCCGCTGGATAATGGAAACTTTCAGTTTCGATTTGTTGGCAACCGTACGTACACGCAAATCTTCCGGACGTTCGATCTCGTTTTCTTCGACGTGTTTTTTGATCAGCGTAATAAATTCCTGCCCGTAGCGTTTTGCCTTGCCGGCCCCGACACCGGGGATATTCTGCAATTCATCCAACGTCACCGGATAAGTGGTAGCCATTGCTTCCAATGACGGGTCCTGGAAAATCACAAAAGGAGGAACTTCCAGACGTTTGGACAATTTCTTACGCAAATCTTTCATCATAGAATAAAGAACCGGGTCTACAGCACAAGTAGCACCACCGCGTACCGGCACTTCTTCTTCCTCTTCTTCAAACTCGTTATCCTTCGTTATTTTGAAAGACACCGGTTTCTTCATGAAGTCTTTCCCTTTCGGCGAAATCTTCAGCAGACCATAATTTTCGATATCTTTTGTCAGATACCCGGCGATCAGTGCCTGACGGATCACTGCATTCCAGGTCTTGTCATCTTCGTCCGTTCCGGAACCGAAGATTTCCATTTCATTGTGTTTGTAAGATTGAATTTCGGAGGTCTCGTTTCCGACCAACATATTGACAATATAGTCTGCCTTAAATTTTTCCTTTAACGTACTTATCACTTCAAGTACTGCACTCAATAATTCTTTCGCTTCCACTTGCTTTTTGGGGTTCAAACAATTATCACAACTTCCACAATTATCTTCCAGGTACTCTTCACCAAAATAATGCAACAGAACTTTACGGCGGCACACGGAAGTCTCGGCATAAGCGGCTGTTTCAAGCAACAACTGTTTGCCGATCTCCTGCTCCGCTACAGGTTTTCCCTGCATAAACTTTTCCAGCTTCTGCAAATCCTTGTAAGCATAAAAGGCAATGCACTGGCCTTCGCCGCCATCACGGCCGGCACGGCCTGTCTCCTGGTAATAACCTTCGAGACTTTTCGGTATATCGTAATGAATGACATAACGCACGTCCGGCTTATCGATACCCATACCGAAAGCGATAGTAGCCACAATGACATCTGCCGTTTCCAGCAGGAACGCATCCTGATTGGCTGAACGCTGCGCCGAATCCATTCCGGCATGATAGGCAAGGGCTTTGATCCCGTTTGCTTTCAGAATATCGGCAAACTCTTCCACCTTCTTGCGACTCAAACAATAAACAATACCCGATTTACCTTCGTTGGCCTTAATATATTTAATGATCTCGCGGTCTATATTTTCATCCTTCGGACGAACTTCGTAATATAAATTAGAACGGTTAAAGGAGGATTTGAAAACTGAAGCATCTATCATGCCCAGGTTTTTCTGGATATCATGCTGCACTTTCGGAGTGGCAGTGGCTGTCAATGCGATCAACGGACGTTTCCCTATTTCATTGATGATGGGGCGTATCCGACGATACTCCGGACGAAAATCATGTCCCCACTCAGAAATACAATGCGCTTCGTCGACAGCATAGAACGAGATATTCACATTTTTCAGAAATTCCACGTTTTCCTCTTTGGTCAGCGACTCCGGGGCAACATACAATAATTTTGTACGACCGGCCATTATATCAGCCTTCACCTGGTCGATGGCAGACTTATTCAGCGACGAATTGATAAAATGGGCTACCCCATCTTCTTCACTGAAATTACGCATGGCATCTACCTGATTCTTCATCAGAGCAATCAGGGGGGAAATTACGATCGCCGTACCTTCCATCATAATAGAAGGCAACTGGTAACAGAGAGACTTACCTCCGCCGGTGGGCATCAACACAAAGGTATCATTCCCGGCCAGCACATTTTCAATGATTGCTTTCTGATTCCCTTTAAAGGTATCAAAACCAAAATGAGTCTTTAAATGCTCAGTTATACTATCCTTCTTCGCCATACTTATTATATTTTACAAACCGCAGGCATTACGCTATCTGCAAACGGTTTACATCTGATTTTTCAAACTTCTCCTTCGCATACTCCAAAGTAACATGGAGTTTCTTTTTCTTTTCTGACGGCATGCAGAACATAGCATCCATCATGATAGCCTCGACGATTGAACGAAGACCACGGGCTCCCAGCTTAAATTCCAAAGCTTTGTCTACAATGTATTCGTAAACATCTTCATCAAACGTCAGTTTAATGGCGTCCATCTCGAACAGTTTGACATACTGTTTGATGATCGAATTCTTCGGTTCTGTCAGGATGCTGCGAAGCGTGCTCCGGTCAAGCGGGTTCAAATAAGTCAGAATAGGCAGACGGCCGATGATCTCCGGAATCAATCCGAACGACTTCAGGTCTGTCGGCGTAATGTATTTCAGGAAATTATTCCTGTCGACCTGGGCAGTTTCCTTGCTGGCAGAATATCCGACGACACGGGTGTTCAGACGTTGAGCAATCTTCTTTTCGATTCCGTCAAAGGCTCCCCCGCAGACAAACAGGATATTTTTTGTATCCACCGCAATCATTTTCTGTTCAGGATGCTTTCTTCCGCCCTGGGGAGGTACGTTTACGATCGAACCTTCCAACAGCTTCAACAAGCCCTGCTGTACACCTTCACCACTGACATCGCGGGTTATAGAAGGATTGTCACTTTTACGTGCTATCTTATCTATCTCGTCAATAAATACAATTCCCCGCTGTGCCGCATCCACATCATAATCGGCAGCCTGCAACAGACGGGTCAGAATACTTTCAATATCTTCTCCTACATAACCGGCTTCAGTCAGCACCGTAGCGTCTACAATAGCAAACGGCACATGCAGTAATTTCGCGATCGTACGCGCCAGCAAAGTTTTACCCGTACCGGTTGCGCCAACCATAATAATATTAGATTTCTCGATCTCCACATCATCCGAGGTGACTTTCTGAAGTAACCGCTTGTAATGGTTATACACCGAAACAGAAAGGTAGCGCTTGGCGTCATCCTGTCCGATCACATATTGGTCCAGAAAGTTTTTTATATCCTCCGGCTTCGGCAGTTCTGCCCGGTCAAGACCCAAAGAGCTTTTCCTGGCAGGCTGTTGTTCTTTTACAATTTCATACGCTTGCTGTGCACACTCGTCACATATAGCACCGGATATCCCATTTATCAACATATTAACGTCCCGGCTGCTCCTCCCACAAAACGTACAAACGTCGCCTGTTTTGGCCATAGATTTTTGTTTATTTAATTGTCAAAAAAGACAAGGCACAAAAAGCCTTGTCTCTATGTTTGTTATTTATTATTACGAACCAGGATCTCATCGACCATACCGTAAGCTTTCGCTTCTTCGGCGGTCATCCAGTAGTCGCGGTCACTGTCGCGTTCTACTTCTTCATAAGGTTTTCCTGAATGAGTTGAAATAATAGTGTACAGTTCCTTTTTCACCTTCAGGATCTCGCGAGCTGTGATCTCGATATCCGAAGCCTGTCCTTGTACACCGCCCAGAGGTTGGTGGATCATAACGCGTGAATGAGGCAACGCCATACGTTTGCCTTTTGTTCCGGCTACCAGCAACACGGCAGCAAAAGAAGCCGCCATACCTGTACAGATAGTAGAAACGTCACAACCGATAAACTGCATGGTATCGTAAATACCATAGCCAGCATATACGGAACCACCGGGGGAGTTAATATAAATGGATATATCCTTGCCGGGGTCGCTTGAATCCAGATATAATAATTGCGCCTGAATCACATTGGCCGAATAATCGTCGACCTGTGTTCCCAGGAAGATAATACGGTCCATCATCAAACGGGAAAACACGTCCATCTGCGCAACATTCAGCTGACGTTCTTCAATAATTGTCGGAGAAATATAACTGCTGGTGATATTCATATAACCATCCAGCGCATTACTGTTCATCCTCAAATGTTTTGTTGCATACTTTCTAAAATCGTCCATAGTTTACTGTTTATTGTATAACCGCAAGTCACACAAAAAGGGATTTCCCTCTGACTTATCGGAATAACAAAGTTATAAATAAATTTCTGAAAGAAACAATTTATTTGCTATCCGGTAAGATATTTTTTAGAGAGAAACCCCTTTTTCTTGCTGAAACCATAATAAACACTACAGTTTCTGAAGAATAATATTATTCAAAGAGTTTGTTGAACTCTTCTGCTGAAACTTCTTTTACTTCCAGTTCAACCTGTTCTTTCAACCAGCCAGCCAGTTTTTCTTCTACTGCACGGTCGATAACATTCTGCAAAGTCTGCTTGTTCTTCAGCATGTCTTTTGCATAGTTAGCCAATACTTCTTCAGGAACAGAAAGCATACCGTACTGTGCAAACTGAGCTTTAGCCACACGTTTTGCGAAGTTTTCGATATCTGCATCTTCTACCTTCAGGTTATTGTTCTTCACCAGATTTTCTTTGATCAGCTGATATTTCAAGTCTTCGATGATCTGAGGATAATCTTCGTCCAGTTTTTCCGGTGTATTCTTTTCGTTTGCTGTCAACAACCAACGTTTCAGCAGTTCGTCAGCAAATTTCAGTTCGCCGGCTTTCTGTACCAATACGTCTCGGGCATCCAACAGGAACTTATAGTCGCTCTGAGGAGTGAACTGTTCAGCCAATGCTTCTTTGATCTTGTTCTTAAATTCTTCTTCGCTGGTAACAACACCTTCGCCGAATACTTTGTCGAACAATTCCTGGTTCAGTTCTGCATTTTTGTGACGGGTAATTTCTTTGATTTCAAAGCTGAAGTCACCAGTGATACCGGCAACGGCTTCTTTTTCAACTTTCAGCAAAGAAGCGATTTCTGCTTCTGCACCTTCATAAGCCTTGTTCGGGTTGAACACGATTACAGAATTAACCTTTGCGCCGATAAATTTAGCCTTTTCAGCTTCATCTTTTATATAGGAAGACATCAGGACTGCATCTTCAACAACGATACCGCCTTCTTTCGGCGAACCGTTTTCCAATTCAGCGATAGTACCTTTTACCAGGTCTTTTTCTTCTACTTCTTCAACGCTGTCATAAGAACCGAAGTTTGCAGTATAAGCTTCTACCTGCTGGTTCATCATTTCTTCATCGATAGCCACCTGATAGAAAGGCAGTTTATCGTTTTTGCTCAGTTCGATTTTGATTTCCGGAGCCAAAGCTACATCAAAACAAAATTCGAAATCTTCCTGTGTATCGAAATTAATTGACTGTTGTTCTGTTTCATTAGGCATCGGTTCACCTAAAATGTTCAATTTGTTATCACGGATATAGTTGAACAGATTTTCAGAAACCAACTTGTTAACTTCTTCAACCAGCACGTGCTTTCCATACATTTTTTTCACCATACCCATCGGTACCATACCCTTACGGAAACCTGGTACATTTGCTTTCTGACGGAAGTTGCGCAGGCTCTTTTCAACCTGTTCAGCGTAGTCAGCCTTCACTATTTCTAATTTCACAATACCGCTAACGGCATCAATGTTCTTAAGCGAAACGTTCATTCTGAATGATTTATTTAATTAATAGTCGTATCGAATTTTAGGCTGCAAAATTAGAGTTATTCTTTTAATCTCGCAAATTGTTTACCTAATTTGTTCTAAGTAAGACAAATTTAGACACATATTATTTTTTTCTACCCAAAATCTTGTTTATCTAAAATAAATGTATTCCTTTGTAATGTGAAAGGGGATTTACCTTGAACGTAAATAACATTGTTTTTATTTCTTCATTTACTTGTTACGTGTCGATTTATCTACTTCTGTTACGAAATTCCGGTTTACTACTTTCATCAGTAACAATTTTATTTTTTAATTATTTCTATTTTTATGAACATTTACATTGGTAACCTGAACTATCGTGTTCGGGAAGAAGATCTGAAACAAGTAATGGAAGAATACGGAGTGGTAGATTCTGTAAAGATCATCATAGACCGTGAAACAGGTAAATCTAAAGGCTTTGCATTCGTAGAAATGCCTGATGACGCAGCAGCAAAAAAAGCTATTGCCGAATTGAACGAAGCTGAATTCGAAGGTCGTCAGATGGTTGTGAAAGAAGCCAGACCTAAAATGTAATTCACTCTTCCTCGAAAAAATAAAAAACTTCTGCCTATATTTGGGCAGAAGTTTTTTTATGTCCCTACTTTATATTTAATAATATGATGCTAAAAGGTATATACGCCGGCAAACCGGCACTGTTCCAGTTATTGCTCCTGTTAGTTTCTCTTTTACTCGGAGCCATTTTTTCTTCCCTGATCGGAACGGGGATATTTTTTATGTTGCATGGTACAGCCGGTAATATAATGCATTATCCCGGGATGATGCGGATGATGCAACTGATCTCCGCTATCGGGACATTCCTCTTCCCGGCACTGGCGGTAGCATGGCTATGCAGTCCGGATCCGGAGGCTTACCTTTGCATAAAGCGGAAAACGGATACAAAGATTCTGTTGCTCGTACTGGCCAGCATGATCCTGATGTCGCCGACCATCACTCTGACTGCATTACTGAACAAGCAAATGGTATTACCCTCGTTCATGGCCCCTGTCGAAGCCTGGATGCAGACCCAGGAAGCGCTTGCCGAACAGCTGACCAATACGCTTTTAGCCGGTGATGGTCTCCTGACGTTTTTATCCAATCTGGTAGTCATGGCTTTAATGGCTGGTATCACCGAAGAGTTTTTATTCCGGGGAGCATTACAGCGCATTATCGGTCAATGGACTGCCAATCACCATATTGTCATCTGGTCGGCCGCCATATTATTCAGTGCTTTCCATCTGCAATTTTATGGATTCCTTCCACGCATGTTATTAGGAGCTTATTTTGGTTATCTGTTATATTGGAGCAGGAACATTTGGATCCCTGTGTTTGCCCATTTCGCAAATAATGCATTTGCTGTGATCGGCATGTCTGATAACCGGTTGAAAGAGAATGAATTTATCACCGGAGATATATCCAACGCCAACCTGCTGCCTTATTCAGCACTGGCTGTCATCACATTATTATTATTTATCGTATGCGTACAACGGATCAGGAAAACCATCCAATAATCCCCTCATCCATTGGCTAATTAGCAAATTGGCATATTATTACAAATCTTTCTTCCGTAACACAAAGTCTTTACCCAAATACTTTTCACGGACGATTTCATTCTCTGCCAGCTGCTCTGCCGTTCCCTGGAAAAGGACTTTACCCTCGAACAACAAATAGGCACGGTCACAGATACTCAATGTCTCGTACACATTATGGTCAGTAATCAGGATACCGATATTTTTATGTTTTAATTTAGCAACGATGGTCTGGATATCCTGCACGGCAATCGGGTCGACACCGGCAAACGGCTCATCCAGCATGATGAATTTAGGGTCGATCGCCAAACAGCGGGCAATCTCGGCACGACGGCGTTCACCACCCGATAACTGGTCACCGAGGTTCTTCCGGACCTTGTTCAAACCAAACTCAGCGATCAGGCTTTCCAGCTTCTCCTTTTGATATTCTGCAGTCGTCTCCGTCATTTCCAGCACGGAACGGATATTATCTTCCACTGTCATCTTACGGAAAATAGAAGCTTCCTGTGCCAAATAACCAATCCCGTTACGGGCACGTTTATAAACGGGGAACTTCGTGATTTCCATATCATTCAGGAATATCTTCCCCTCATTAGGAGTAACCAGCCCCACAGTCATATAGAATGTAGTCGTCTTTCCCGCCCCATTCGGACCGAGCAATCCAACAATCTCCCCTTGTTTCACATTAATGGAAACATGGTTCACTACCGTACGTGTTCTATATTTCTTCACCAGGTCCTCCGTCCGGAGTACCATCTGTTGTTCGTCTGCCATATCCTACTAATTTACGGGTACAAAGAAACGCAATTAATTAGTTTTCCACAAGACTATTATCATTTCTTACAATTCCATCACCACCAAGACTGGATTATCATCCTCTTCCACTCCCTCGACGCCACCTTCTACAGCCGTTGCTGCATCGATAAATGAAGCGACTATATTGCCATTGACATACAAAAGCCTTGTATTAAGCAATACTTTTTTTCCAGATGGCAGACAAAGAGGAAAACCCCATTCTCCGTTTTCACATGACAAACGTGATATTATTTTATTATCCCGTCCATTCCATATCTCGTCATAATACTGATTCTCAAACAGGTAAGTTATCAAATAGTAATCAGATACAGTAGACAGCCACATCGAACGAATATAAGGGGTAGAAATTATATCCATAGGTTTCTTTGCTTCCTCTTCCGGAAGAGCAT
This sequence comes from Parabacteroides chongii, assembly GCF_029581355.1. Classification (NCBI taxonomy): domain Bacteria; kingdom Pseudomonadati; phylum Bacteroidota; class Bacteroidia; order Bacteroidales; family Tannerellaceae; genus Parabacteroides; species Parabacteroides chongii. Next base: position 422,874 of record NZ_CP120849.1, read on the forward strand.
ATTTTCCTTTCTTTAAAACACAAACGGGCAGTGCTCCTTTTGCCGTTACTGCAAAAACAGTATCTTCATTGGCAAAATTTGCAATAAACATATCCCGGTTTTTACTATAATTTAATTGCCATATCATACAAAAACGTTCCATTTCCGTAAGAGTAGTATCCATAGGGAACAAATTCTTCCGGATGTTCAGGTCTTTATCAGTTACACAGAGTTTATAACCACCAGCATCCAGCCCTTTTGCTACAGCAAAATTATCTGATATCAAATGAACTGTATTCAACCCTTTCTCTTTTAAAAAAGTTTCTTTTATGAAATTACCCATCAAATCATAAATAATATATTTCCCGCTCTTTTGATCAAAGACACTGATAGTCGAGTCTTTCGGATTCATAGATACATACGTGAGCCATGCATACTCACCCGGACCTTGCCCTTTCCTCGAAAACGAATGAATAATCTTTCCAGTTTTATCTGAATAAAAGACAGAACTCGTTTTTGGGTCTATCATACAGTAAAAATCGTTATCAATATGCACTAGTTGGGCCGCCCCAAACAGGGCATCCGATGATGTAGATAAAGGGACATAGTCAATCTTTTTAGCTACGCCATTCCATGTAAACGTATCGGGGATCTGTCTGCCGATAACAGCTTCCATATCAAAAACAGGAAGAGAATCTTTTCTATCGTCCGAACCTTTTTTACATCCGACAATAACAAACAAGATAATCAGTAAGAAAGCCAAACTACTTCTTTTCATAACTACTTCTTTTATCCTAATTAACCCAAAAACATTTTCTTCAGCACGTACATGATCAAAAACAGAGCATAGAACATAGGATTAAAGGTACTCCAACTTCCCATTCCGCCTACAGAAAACAAATTATATAAAGCCGTTAACGAACCGGACGAAATGAGTGTAGCTTTACGTTTGATAATATCCTCATATTTAACCCATTGCCCTCCTGAATAACCCATACTTCCTTCCGGTACATAAATTGTCTCCAAAGAGAAACACGCGCCAAATACATTCTCTTCAAAACCATCCGGCGCTTTCGATGGCAAAAAAGTAACATCTGTCAGTTTAGAACAACTATGGAACGCTTCTTTCCCTATCATCCTTACAGATGACGGTATGATAACAGATGCCAGGGAAGTTTGAGAAAAAGCGGCCCGCTCTATGTTTGTAACAGAAGCAGGAATAGTTACCGACTGAAGAGCCGAGTGAGAAAAGGAACCGGCTCCGATCGTTTTCACCGAAAAAGGAATTTCTACCGACTTCAAAGCTGTCCCGTAAAATCCGGCAGCCCCAATCTTCTCCAATTCCGATTTTCCGACAAACGTAACAGAAGATAACTTTTTACAATCCGTAAAGGCAGCACCTTCAATATTCGTCACTGAAGAAGGAACCTCTACCCACTCCAAAGGAGTTTTTGCGAAAGCTCCCACCCCAATCGTAGTCACTGAAGGCGGTATAGAAAAAGAAGTCAGAGCCGTCCTTGAAAAAGCCTGTTCACCAATTGTCTTCAGGTTCGAACCTCCAAAAGTGACCAACGACAGTCTTCTGCAGAGCCTAAAAGCCCCCTCACCGATAGCCGTCACAGAAGAAGGAATATTTACAGAAGTAATGGATGTTCTGGAGAAGGCGCCTGCCCCGATCTTTTCCAGCCTGATATTTTCGTGAAAAGCAACAGAAGTCAGCCTTCTGCATCCCTCAAAGGCAGCTTTCCCTATAGTCGTCACCGATATCGGGATAACAACCTCTTTGAGATCTGTTTCGTAGAAAGCCCATTCTCCGACCGTCTTCAAACGCGGCTTAGATGCAAATTTCACCGACGACAAATTCGGACACTCCCTAAAAGCAGCTTTTCCAATCCTTTCCACGGAAGCCGGAACACTGATAGAAGTCAAGTCTGTCTGATAGAAAGCATATCCTCCGATAAACTTCAAATTGGAATCCTCAGCAAATGTGATGGATGACAAATTCGTACATTCAAAAAAGGCTCCTGTCCCGATCGAAGTCACAGACGATGGAATTGTTACGGATTTCACATGCCTCATATCCTTAAACACTTGATTCGGAACAATAGGAACTCCCTCATCTATCACTATCTTAGTAACAGAACTCTTATCATGGATACCGGCCTTTTTCCAGTCGTCAAAACCTCCATACATCAAAATGGTCAGCGTACCATCTTTCAGTTCATAACCAAAATCTTCAGCCGATAATTTCCCGACCGAGAGTAATAGCAGACTCAATACCAACAGACCTTTGTTTATTTTCATGATACTCATTTTACAGGTTAACAATTTATTTAATGGCACAGATGATCAAACTTATTTTCATCAAGCACCTTGTTTACGAGCATATTCAATGATTAACTCATCAATTAAATAGTTATCGCCAAGACAATGAATATCACCTATTTTTTGACGTAAAACCTTATACAAATCAGATTGATAAAAAAGACGTAAGCCACGGCGACTGTCAATCTCCAGCCGTTTCGAGAATCCCATAATAATACGAGCATACTTCATTTGAAGCAATATTTCATTTGCCTGAGACATACAGACCTCCTTTCTCACTTAAATTTACAAATTCAACAAATTTGAGATTATTATCTATCATCTCTTGATTAATCAAGCACAACTGCCTGTTCGGATATTCAAAACTCAAACGTTTTAAGGCTTCTTCTTTTCCTATAAGGTTTGAAAAATATAATTCAACGGTATTGAACACACGGTCATTCGCTATACCACCTTCTACGACATCATAATCTCTCCACACAGGTATACCCCGACGACAAGAGATTACAAAATCCAACCAATCATCATTATAACTATCGAAAGTCAGCACCTGATAGTTATTACGTACCAATTCCATATCCATCTCATACACATTAAGATAAGGAACCATCTTGGTAATAGCTGCGATCCTCAAAGCCCAATTAACAGCCTGTTCTTTCAAGTCAGTCACATAAAAGCCCTTGCCAAAATCCAGATTATCCCGACAAACACTAGCTAAAGGAAGATCCACACAGAACGTAGAACCATGATACACTTTCATACAACCGTCCCTCCTTTCTCCCGATTATTCAAAGCTGTAATGACATCTTCTACAATATGCAGTTTGCTTTGAGTATGAAGCGCATCATAACAATCAAAAATCAATTCATCGATAAGTCCCTGCTTACTGAGTCTTTCATATATATCTTCCGGCAATTCATTCAATTGAGCCGCCACATTTTCAATACAAAACACGGCAAATTCCATTTTCTTTTCTTCCAGCGTCATGTCTTTTACCTTTTGAGATGATAAGGACAAATATAATGAAAAGAATCATATCCAATAATAATCTTACCGTTTTTTCCAGCAATAGCCCCCCTGAAAACAAATGTAACATTATCGGAGAAAGTGATTCATCATACATGCTACTTATTACTTGAATTTGATTATCCTGACCACCGGATTATCATCCTCGACAAGATTTTTTGCTATCTTCATGCCATTTCCAGCCAGGCGTTTTCCGTTATAAGCACTTATCACAGATGATGCCTGAATAAATTCGGCAACCATATTCCTGCCGATGGCAGGCGATGCTTCCGGTGACCATCTTCCCTGGCTCCAGGCTCTCGTGTCATATTCTGCATCCAAAATCGGGACTTTCATTATCTCGCTGGTTTTAAAGTCATACATGAACGTTGGAATCGGCCCTCCTTTTAACGATTCAAAATCCAAAATAAGCGTACCTATCAACATAAATTTATCAGTTGTTACAAATGGTATCCATATATTACGAGGTTCAGAAACATGAACTGAAGGCTTGCGGGTCAGTAGGGGAATTAGCCCCTTGTCCGGAGATAGCTGAAACAGCGTATCAGATGATATATCAGCAATCATTAAATCCGGACCATAATGTATATTTTGAGGATAACTAATTACAAAAGGTCTCCACATATTACCATCTAATTTTTGAGCTATTTTATTTGAATATCTTTTAGTAAAATGAATATCTAGTACAGAAATCAAACTTCCGTCTTTTTTTGAGACAAGACGGTAAGGTGCTTCTTTTGTTTTATTTTCACGACCTGGTTCTATTATCACACCTTCATAAATAAGTAAAGATTCATCATCAAAGTTGAAAATACTCATTTCATTATCAAATGTATTTATTTTCAATGTTCGTTTGTATTCTCCCTTCAGCGAATAAACCTGAATATATTGGGAACACACATAGATTTCCTCTTTTTTCACATCCAAAATAGTACCTACATTAATCCATGTATATTCCTGCCCACTTTGCCCTTTATGATTAAAATGAGAATAGAGTTTTCCTGTTTTACGATCGAAAACAAATATATCTCCCCTCCGAGCTTCATGTACAAGAATATATTTATCTGTAACAGCAGAAAGTGCAGCCATTTCGCCCAATAAAATATCATCCGTTGTCTCCAACGGCACATATTCGATATCAGCCATATCCTGAAGACGTAATTTCTTTTGGGGATAGTCTTTTGAAAAATCGAACACCGGCAAATCCCCAGTCTTTGATTGCGGACTTACAATTTGACTGCTCACTAAGAAAAGTATGAGCAATAAGATTACGTTTTTCTTCTTCATGGCATTTTATTTCATAAGGTTAATATTATACTAGCCACTCAAATATCTCGAAAGATACACATTATTCCGAATATTTCGTAAATTAAAGAATAAAAATTACTTAATCACTCCACTTTCTCCATAACCAGTAAACGAAAGGCAACAAAAGCAAAACCAGCATCCATTTACCAGTATACCTCGATTCATGTTTTGTAATCGTTTTCTCTGTTGACACACCGGTATTCATGACTTGCTTCCGGAATTACGTGTAACACAGCCGGATAATCCTGCCATTGCCAAAAACAAATAAAGAACGGTTCTCATTTGATTATCACTTGACGACGGTTCTTTCTCTTTAACTTCAAAGATAAATGAATAAACCCACGGCGACAGTACCTGGTCAAAGTTCAATCGACTTTCTTGTAAAGCCTCCAACAGCCGACAACAATTTATATTCTTTAAAAGATACAATGAAAGCATTAACAATGCTACAAAGCTTTTATCTGAATAATATTTTGTTTCTCAGCAGGAAATACTATTTTTGCATTTACTAAGCAGCCGCTCAGTGAACGGCCGCTCAGTAAATTCCATAATAACAGAAATAACAAAGATATTCATTTCAATTTCATTTTAAGAATAATAGGATTACTTTCTTCTGTCAACTGTAAAGAAAATGGAGAATTACCTTCTTCAAAAAACATATATGAATTAATTGGCAGATATAAAAACTCACCATCACAAAAGCTATACGGTAATAAAGCTTTTAAATCTATCATACTCAAAAAAGAATCTAAGTCATTTTGATATTTATTAGTAAAACATAAATTTTTATTATCCGACATAGAATAAACTCCAACACCTTCATCTTTCCCCTTTTTCATTCTATAAACTAGATATTTATTCCCCAAAAACAATTCTTGTAATAAAGTTTTAGTATCATATATATTCAAATAATCTTTATCCAAATAATATAAATGAACAAAAGTTCTATAATCCCAAGAATTATCTCCTAAGTTAAATACATATTTAGGTAAAAAATTCGACTTTTCTTTATTAAAAATAAACAAGGTATCCATATATAGATTTTTAAACCAGAAAGAATCATCGAGCTTCCCTGTTAAAAAATCAGCAGTTTCAAGTTCTGCAATAACACCCCGATATTCAGCCTTTTCATCTTTTCCATAATTCTCATAACAATAAACAAGTTCATTACTATTCGCATCTTCCCCATATAATAGATAATCACCATTAGGATTACACAATTCTCCTTTTTGTGGTAGCAAATTCGACAATTGATAAAATAGTATATCTCCCTGATAACTTACTAGTTTTTTTAACCTACTATTTATCTCACTCTTCTCTTTTTTTAAGAACTCTCCCCCATAAGTATAATTATATATATAACCCGAACCATTAAAAGCGATTACTGATTTTTCATCATTACATATAAATGAGGTATGGCAAAATGCCTCACCTGGTCCATTTCCCACATCAAATAAAGGTTTTACATAAGTTCCATTAGAAGAAAATATATAGATAGATGGATCATTATCGCATCTAATGAACAATAAACTATCAGCTACATATAACTGAACAATATCCTTTAATAGTTTTGTATCAGAAAGAGGTATATACGTAATTTCATCTATAAATGAAGATAACTTTACCGGTTCATTTTCATATTTCACATTGGACAAGTCTATATACTCTTGTCTATTTACTACTTCCTCTTTTTGCTTTAATTCAGATTTACACCCGCACAAAAACAACAAAAGAATAAATACTATTTTTTTTCTATCCATAATAAGAGTCATTAAAAGAGTATACCAAAAACAACTTACAAACATTTTATCAAAATAAGGTATCCGAAAGATACACATTATTCCGAACATTTCGTAAATAAAAGAATAAAAATTACTTAATCACTCCACTTTCTCCATAACCAGTAAACGAAAGGCAACAAAAACAAAACCAGCATCCATTTACCAGTATACCTCGATTCATGTTTTGTAATCGTTTTCTCTGTTGACACACCGGTATTCATGACTTGCTTTTTTGTCGTAGCCAGTCCCGCAGAAAGTATTTCTGCCGAATCTGCCACATTCCATTCTTCCGTTGCATACACAACACGCTCCACATGCTGTTTCCCCGAACTATCCGGTAAAGAAAAAGAAATCTCCTTCAACCGGGAGGTTCCCCGTAACCGGGTCTGTCGATTATAATGCAAACAGGATGTATCCAACCGGGTATACGTCATTGAATCCTTATACGCAGAAAACTGTTCCTTGCTTCCGGAATTACGTGTAACACAGCCGGATAATCCTGCCATTGCCAAAAACAAATAAAGAACGGTTCTCATTTGATTATCACTTGACGACGGTTCTTTCCCTTTAACTTCAAAGACAAATGGATGAAATTACGGCGACGATTATAAATCACCTGATCGAAATTCAACCCACTTCTCTGCAAGGCATTAAACAGATAACAATTATCCAATGTATAAATATCGACAGCCTCACCGGTCAAATGTTGTGAATTTTTGACACCTCCCACCAAACGGTTCAGTTCCTCGCAACGATACCCGCTGCTAATATGCATGCCTTCAGAACAACCGGCATATCTACGGAGCGGCTCTAATAAATTTTTAACCAGATTCCGGATCGCCTTCCGTGCCTCCGGTGTCGGTGTATTTTCCAATCCCCGTTCTACAGCCACTGCACTATACATAAACTCTCCCATATAAAAATGGTCACTGATCCAATCCGGATGCTTAGTCCTCCAAGCCTGTTGTTGTGCACTCAAAGGAGACTCAAATATGAACTCTTTATCTTCCATGTTCGTTTTTTTTGATTTTATATGAATAATCTACACCAAACAACGCTCCGGCAAACGTGCTGATCTCTCCGAAAGCCACTAATACGCTATTATGAATTTCTCCGGCCGGAGCAATCCAAAAACCGGAAAAGACCAAAGTAATGCCGGCTGCACAAAGCAGCACGGCCATTACCAATTGTACATTCATCTTTTTCATTCCGAATGCTTTACTCGATTACAGGACGGTCATCCTCACCACCGGAATTATCAGCCTTTTCCACTTCCGGAACAATCAGCGAATATCCCATTGTCTTTTTTGTCTCACGCAGGTCAAATCCGGGAGTAAATACGATCTTCGGAGCACGAATCAGACTTGCAGAGAACTTCTTTTTATCTTCTATGCCCTCGCTCCCGACCGTAATACGGAAATTGCCAAATTCTCCCAACTGAACAATACGACCATCCTGCAATTCCAAATCCAGAATATAATTCAGATTATCCAGTACCGCTTTCACATCCGCACTCGATACCGTACTTCTTGCAGCAATCAACTTGCACAAACGTCTGAGGTCTGTAAACCCGGTACTTTTCGATACCGCATAATACAACTTCGGAGAATCTTTCTTTCCCGGTTCCGACGGACGCAGAACCAATTTGTAACCTTGTGCCATAATTAAAAATGTTTTTAGTGAATAATTAAGTACAGCACAAAGATATACCGGCAAAAAAAGGATAAAAAGCAACAGGAACTTACATGTATAAGATGATTTTCAACTTCAAAGAGTCAACAGCCCAGCAACCATTACACTCCCGTTGCTTTTCAGAAATCTAAAATTTTAACATCTTTATTCTATTGCTATCTTCTCGAATAACTCATACAAGTCATCCGTATCTGCTCTTGCATATCGGATTTTATCCGATAAATACTTCACTTTCAGATCAACATTAAATCCGAGCTTAACAGCGAATGCCAACTTCGTATAAGATGTTTTACGCTTTTTATCCGGTCGTTCCAAAAGGCTCAGGATACGGATAAACAATGCTTCATCCTTCACGTCGTAAAGAAACTCTCCTAAAACAGTATCATTGCGCACAAAATCGATAAAACGCTGACGTTCACTTTTAATCAGGCTAACAAAAAAATCACGATACGCCGGACTCAGATTTCTCCAATCCGAAAAAGCCAAAGTAAAGGAATCTTTATAAAAGCCCTCCTTTTCCTCTGGTAACAAATTATTCACATGTTGCTGATAAACACAAACAGCTGGTTGGGCACCCAGCAATGCCATTAATAACTTTTTCATAACATTCTTAGAAGGTTGAATAGCCCTTCACCCCTCAAGCCACCAAACAAGATAACAAGGCCTGTAAAGAGGATTTAAATCCAGCTCTTCCAGCATCTTTTTCAGTGGCTCTAAAAAACACAAAACCCCGAAGAACTTAATCCCCGGGGCTTGCTTTTTTGTCTGTCTTCGCTCTTCACAGAGATCGAACAGAAGAACTTTATTTCATTACTTTAGTATTAATACTGACTGCTTGTTCGCCTGTCACAGGGTAATTGGTAGGGGCGGTTCGTGAACCGCCCACCACGCAGTCAATTTAAATTTATTGATTATAAATAGTTACTTATTTTACGATTGCTTTAACAGCAGCTTCACCTTCTACGGCTACTACTACGATACCTGCAGGAGCAGAGATCTGAGCTTCAGAAGAAGTGATTACTGTGTTGGCAATTGTCTGACCAAGTACGTTAGTGACAACAACATTCTTACCTGCAGCACCCTTAACAATAACAGCACCTTCTGTTGCGATTACTGATACTTCGGCAGCATTGATTTCGTCATTTGCAACCGGCTTATCGTCAGTCTTAGCGATGTTGAAACGTTCTGCGTCTGCGATGTCATTTGTTAATACAGCTACACCGTTGATCAGGCGAACGAATTCGTTATTCTGAGTTTCGATGTAGAATTCAGCCTTTTGGTCGTCATTCTTTGTCAGACGGAACTGAACAGCAGCGTTGTTGAATTCGTTCTTGCTTAGATCGATCGTATCGTTAGCAGCCAGTTTTGTTCCTTTGAACTTAGAACTCATGATCAACAAGGTATCACCCTGGTGAACAGCATCAACGAATGCCAGACGAGTGTAAGTTCTGTTTTCATACATAAACTTATCCAACATCTTCTTATCGCCCTTGTAAGCAGCTACAGAGTCAGACAATGTTACCAGATAGTTAGCGCGAACCTGGTCTACCAATTCGTACGGATGGCCGTGGTCAATCGGACAGAATGTTGTATCCGGAGTAAAGTCAGGACGAACAGCCAGCAAATACTGAGGACGTGCAGTTTCGTTACGTACATAAGCAGTATCGATGAACATGGCAGCTTTGTTTTCGCCATTGAACAATGCACCCAGGTAGTTGATACCTGTAGGATCTGATTCGTAACCGGCTACTCTGTTGGCTGTATTTTCATACAGATAACGGTTGTCTTCGCGAGTCAGGTTGATCTTGGCAACGTTAGTTCCCATGTTGTTCAAACCGTCTTCAGCATCAGTTACACCCAGACGACGGTATTTAGGAGCATCTTTGGCTACCAGGCCGAAAGTAGAAGTACGACCGTCATTCAGGTAACCCCAGTTGTATATAGAGTAATCTTCCGACTGATTTTCACCTTCCAGATCTTCCTGTACAAGGATTGAAGGATAATCTTTTACAGAAATCTTTTTAGAACCCAAAGCCCCTGTAATCTCGTTTTTCTCATTTTGCTGAGCTTTGATAATAGCATAATAATGTTGTGCGTCTGCTTCTTTAAATTCTTTCAGGAAGAAAGCATCCAGATTGGCATAGTTTACCTTTCCATTTGTCAACGTAGAGTTGATCAGTTTGAACTTACCGTCTTTATCAAGAGTGATGAACAGTTTATCTTCGTCCTTGATATTCTTATTGGCAGTTTCCAGTTGCAGGTAGTAAGGAATACGTTTCAACTGAGTTGCAATATCTTTTACTTCAGCAGGCCCGTAAGCAATAGAGTCTGTTGCACGAATCAAACGGAAATAAATACGATCGGCATCTTCCGTCTTAGCCACATTCAGGATAGAGTCTGCGTCATTGTAACCAACGAACAGGTCATTATTCAAATTGTTCAGATAGTTCAATGAAAATACTCTCAACTGATCGTCAGCTTCTAGATTCTTTTCAGGATCGATAAAGTAACCCAACGTTTTATCTGTTGTGAATTCTTTCGGAACGGAAGTGAACAACAGAGAGTCACCTTCCATGTTCGTGTAAAGATTCGCCGTACTTGTAGCATACATATACTGCTGCTGCACCTGTCCGAATTCATTTGTATATACAAGAGCCTTGTTAGATTCACGATTCACGATAGAATTCAGTTTTTCCCCTTTAGCCTGAGTTACGATCCACTGTGCAGCCGGAATATGGTTCAGTTCCTGATCTTCAACAGAAGCCATTACCTGGTAATTATTATACAACCAGTTGTAAGTGATATAACGACCATTACGGTTAGCGTTTTTCTCTTCGTTGCTTACGTATTTGATTGTGTAAACACCAGCAGGAATAGCTGCATAATCTTTGAAGTTGATACCGAAACCGATACGAGTATTGATAGTTGTCAGTTCAGAGCCAGTGATCTGTTCATATTTACCGACAGTTACTTCTTTATGATTGTCAGCCAAAACTGCCAGTTTGACAAATTTACCGTTAGCTTCATAGCCGTGAGCGGCATTTACATCTGTAATATCCACCCAGTTTTCAACACCTACAGCCGGTTTCATTGCATAACCGTCAGTTTCGATCTTCAAAGAGTCTTCAGTAGGATAATAAGTGAACTTGAAGTTGAAGTGACCGTTATAGTCTCTGAACAAAGGAACATTAGTTTCACTTAGTAATTTACCATTACTGTTCGTGATACCTTCGGTATATTTCCATGCATCAAATTTCAGATGTCTGTTACCGGATACGCCTGTCAGCAAGTTAGTATCGACAGCCAGATACAGTTTGTTTTCTTTACTGTCTTTCTTACCTAAATATAAAGATACATATTTAGATACAACATCCTGATCCACTACTTCTCCTTCCTGAGAACCGGCAGCCAGATATTTTTCGATATTGACAGAAGCAACAGCTGCTGGTAAGTTTTCACCTTTTACAGCACTACTGATTTCTACAATGATATCATCACCTTCCTTATTGAAATCTTCTTTGCATGCGTCGATAGCATCTTTAACTGCCTGAGCACTGTTCATAGCTGTAAGAGCATTTTTAATGCCTGTTACAGCATCTGCATAAACTTCAGCAGCCGTAGAAGCAGCCTCATATTTCGTTTTTTGATCAGCAACCAATGACTTTGCACGATCAGCTGCATCGACAGTAATAGGAAGTTCATCGATCAAAGCTTTAATAGCATCTTTCACTTCAGTGTACTGATCAGCAGTATAAGCTTCTACCTGACCATAAGCCAATTTTGCATATTCTTCTTTGAATTTTGCTAAATCCCAAGCATCAACATGAGCAGTGAAAGACAAGTTATCAACAGCTGTATTGATTAATCCTGCAGCAGTAGTTAATTTAGCAATATTAGTATTAACAGTAGCAACAACTGTCTCGGAACCAACCATACTAGTAACCAATGCTTCAACTTCTGCATCGACATTAGCTTTAACCCATTCTTTAATCTTATCGTTATCGGCAGCAACATAATCAGGCACTGTTACATCGAATTTAGCATTCAACGCAGCAACCGCTGCTTTTGAAGCATCAAACAATTCCTCATTATTGTCTATATCTTCAACCTTACCTTTGAAAAGAGTTACAAGATCATCCTTTACAGCGTCAACATCCGTCAAAGACACAGCAGCAATTACACCATCAACAGTTGCTTTATCGTTGTTCTCCCCTACTATTTCATCCATCTCGTAAGCAGCCACAACAGTATTGATAGCACTAGCGGCAGCAGCCAAAGCAGCAGCCTCTTTCACTTCACCGTCTTTTTTAGCTACTTCTGCATTCACTGCATTTAAAGAAGCATCAAAAGTATTTTCTGTTGTTGTTGCAGCAGCTTTTACTGTAGCAGCCCAATCCTTAGCAGCCTGATCCCATGCTGAACCGGCTGTAATTGCAGTCTGAACAGCATTTTCAACAGTTGCCGGAGCTAACAATTTATCAGCAGCATCCTTTGCAGCCTGCGCCGCAGCTTTCTGGTTTGCATTATAAGTATCTTCAGCAGGAACATTTCCTTTTTTGTACATGCTTGTAGAATAAGCAACAACCGGCTCTGCGATCAGGTCGTTAGCCGTCCACATATTACCGATCTTTGAACCTACTACATCACCAAAGAAACCCAAACGGAATTTACCGGCTTTTGTATTGGAAAGCATCGTTGAGTTCAGATCATCAGCAGTCAGAACTGTTCCCTGAACAACCATCGGTTTCAAAGTAAGTGCTTTGCCACCGTCACCCTTTGACTGTGCGTACTTGATAGCACCTACTTCACCGTTATTAACGGCCAATGTCATAACAGAGTCAGGATTTGCAAAACGGTATTTCAAAGCAGCTTCGCCATTAATACCCTTTCCTTCAATTCCTTCCTGCCATTCCCATGTACCGATCTTACCGGGGAATTCGTAGTTGATTTCAGATGTCAAATCACCATTACCCGCATTTTCCGTAGAGAAAGACAAAGGCATGTGATAAGCAGCACTTTCGAAAGTAAAATAATATTTCTTTACTGTATCATCATAAGTAGTCCAACGGATTGTCCAAAGAGTTTCTGCGAGGTTTGCACCCGTATTGGCTGCAACCATTTTCAGAACCAATTTACCATCTGCTTCTTTTACCATAGCCAGTACGTTGCCTTCGCTATCAGCCAACTGGAAAGCTCCGTTCTGCTTCAAGTTTGTTGCAAGCGTACCCGCTGCAGTGAATTTAGAATAGTCAGGAGTTACAGCCCCCACCGTTCCAACACTTGAGGCGAGCAATAAACCCGCCACCAAAGTAGAAAACTTTTTGTTCATAATTTAAAATTTAATATTAATAATAGTGTTAAAATGCTGTCACAAACCTTGTGAATCTTACTCTACACCTTTTTCCCTTTCTTCCCCTAACTATGTATCTGTTAAAAGGTGTTTAGTAAAATGACGAGATTAATCGATCCTTTTTTCTAGTCATTTCTTGAGTGAATTTTTATTTTATACTGAAAAGCGATAATTTCATACAAACTTTGTTATGTAGTTGATAAGAAAGACTATATATTTGCAAAAATAAATTTGAAAAGAATTGCAGGTTTAAAAACTAGTCGTACCTTTGTGACTAGAAAAAAGGATCGTTTAAATTAGTCATTCTATTTTAACATTTTAATTCACTGTATACCAATCCATTAAACATCATTTTACGCCTCATTTTACTATCATTTTAACACTCCCGTTTATTTAATGATAAAAGACTGCTGTACTGAAAGTTAAGCTTGATTTTCACTACTCTCTTTTCAGCAAGTGTAAATTACTGTATAATAGCATATTAAGTTTTAATATCTGTTTTGTGTTCCCTGAGGTGTTGTTTTATATATAATGTACGCGATAGAACAACTATAAAAACAGTTGATATTTTATCAGAAAAACGTTTGGTTATTCAATAATAATTTTTACATTTACCACCCTAAGCTATGTATGATAATCCAAAGCCCTTCCTTCCCCGCAGCAGAGATGCCGAAAACTGAAAAGAGTAGGCAGCCACCTTTAATACCTTTTATTTATGTATACAGTAACAGCAGATGGAGTAAATTACATGGGCTCATATTATGATTCGCAGGCAGGTTTTGCCTTGCAGTTTCCCAATGTAGATATCGCGATCGCTATAATGAGAGCTCAAGTCGTGTCGGTAACCGATCCGCACGGAGTTCTGATTCCAGGTCTTACCCGCAGCCGTGCCGTGGGAAATATTGTTTATTTCTGATAATTATTCAACCTTTTAATACTAATCGTTATGCCATCAACAATACCTTACGAACCGTCCCTCGTATTGGGGAACATCGTAAAACAGGAAAAGCTCGATAATGCGGAGCTGATTGCTGCATATCAGGCAGAAGCCGATGCAAAGGAAGTCACCATGAACTCACTTATCGCTCTGCGTACAAATCTGGATATGACTGTTCAGGAACTCACCAACCTGGGGGTTGAAACACCCGAAATAACGGCTGAGATCAAAGAACTGAATAAGCAAATTTCCACTGCCGCCGCCGAATACGGAAAGGTGAAGCTGGAAACAGAGAAAAACATACAACCCTTGCGTGCGACGATGTCGATGATGAGCGATGACATCGAGAGTCCTCTCGATTATACGAAAAGCGAAGTCAAATCGATGGGGGTCTCTTCCGATTCCATGCAGTTGAACGTACGCTATTTTTCGGTCGATTCCAATAAAGAGAGAAGCGAAAGCCAAGCCTCCAGCATCGGAGGTTTTGTGAGCGAAGCGATGAGCGGCTTCGGGCAAGCCCATGCCATGCAGCTGTCTAAATCCGTACAAAAGCAATTCGGTATGCAAAATGCCAATCATGAGCTGGAAGGGACGCTGGTTATCAGTATTTCCTGTACGCATAAAAATGCGCGCATCTTCTCGCCGTTGATACTGGATCCGGATAAAATGGTGGCTGCCTGGAATAAGGCCTTTCCGGATGAAGTGATCGATACCAAAAAGTCTCCGCTGAAGTTATGGGAAGAGTTGGAGAAATCTTCCTGCAACAAGCTGGTTTATGTTCTCTCGGGAGCCACATACGGGTCGAGCTTTGTCGGGATGATCCATGTCCTGAAGTCCGATTCGATGAATACGGTACAAAATATGGAAGGTGTGGCTCAGAAATTGCAGACCCAGTTTAAGTTGGGCGGCTGGTTTGCCGATTTACAGGGAGGTTTCGGTGTTGAAGATTCTTTTGCCAACAGTGTGAAAAACCTGATCAGTTCGCAAAACATCCAGTCGCATTGTTCGCTTGCCACCATGGGAGTGATTCCTTCGATCAAATCCAACCAGGTAAAAATGGGTGTGAAGCAATTTGCCGATTCCGATCCCGACAAAGAGATGCAGAAACTGGCTACCCTTCAAGGGGCGACCGCCACTGAAAATAATACGCTCGAATCGTCGGCCAGTGCCGCACGCACCGGAAAGCAAATGATTTCGCTGCACAACGCCACGATCCAGTCTACCTTGACCGGGTTGTCTGAGATCGACGACGGACAAAACGGCATGATCGATATCAACTCGCTGATGACAGCCATGGATGATTATGTTCAGAAGTGCTCTTCGGGAGATGATAATATCGGTGTCCCGATCAATTATTATCTGAAGTCGCTGGATAAAGCCACGACGCTTAAAGCCTGGCTGGAGAAATACTATCCAAAAGAAAATATCAGTGGAGGCGACCAGCCTGAACCTGAACCGGGTGAATAATTCTCACACCTGAAGTTCCTCAATATGTAAATCCCGGCACTGGCAGACATTTTCTCCAATCATTGCCGGGATTTGCCATTAATGCCATCACTAAAAACAAGGTACGAAGAAGCTACTTGAGTCACAAGTACCCTATATTTATCAGAAAGATGCTATCCCTCGGTACAATTCCTTCCTTTCTGCTGTATATTTGTATTCAATCAAATATACGTTTAACATATATCAAACGAATAGAACACATATATGTTTCTTTCACTTGGTAATCGTTCTACTTTCATTCGATATTTATAGAACGATTCATTGTTCGGGATGAAAATTGGGTTTGGCTGGTATTAATTTAAAACACGATAACAATGAGTTTAAAATTCGGTTGGTACAAAACTCCGGTTCCGGGAGACAGGGAGGATAAACAAGTTCCCCATGCACGCATCATTTCACAAGGGACACTCGACACAAAGTATATGTGTAAAATGATCTCGATGTCGAGTACCATTTCTTCGGCTGATGTAAAAGGGGTATTAGAAGCTTTGAACTTCTGGATGGGATTCTGTCTGTCGGAAGGGAACAGTATCGAACTGGATGGACTGGGTTACTTTACCCCTACACTGAAAAGTAAAATAACCACCGATGAAAACGGTAAAAACAAGGTACAGGCAGAAATAGATTCCGTCAGTTTCCGTTGTGCAACCTCTCTGAAAGAACAGGTACGGGAAGCCGGACTCGAACTGGTGAAAAAAACGAATACGGAAAAGCTCCCGCAAGAACAACGCCTGGAAAATATCATGGCTGAAGTGGAAGAAAACAAGTGCATCAACCGCAGTACCTGCATGAAACTGAACCACTGCAGCCAGTTCATGGCACTAAACGACCTGAAACAGCTGATAGACAGCAAACAACTGATACAGATCGGCGGAGGCAAACAGACAATGTATATACGCTCAGTGTAAATCTGAAATTTCGCGGCAAAAATAACCGCCGCGAAATTTCAGATTCAAGCCAAAATAGCTTTATTCCCATACATTTGATTTATCCACTGATTTATCCACACAAAATAATCCGCACTATGATAAAAAGGACGGGCAGCAGACAGAAACATCTCTTGCATCATATGCTGTTATAATTATTTCATTTGAATTATTCGATTCGAATAATTCGGATTTAACCGTTTCACAAGGACATACAGCCATTTTTGTCGCTGTAAAATTTGTTATTCTACATCCTTTCTTTTACCTTTGTAACAGCCGTTAATGTAATGACCATTAAATTAACGGGGATTAAATTAAGATGTGCATGAAATCGATCTTATCGCCCTCAACCGTTTTGAAGAGAAGGCATTGATAGCTGAAGTTAAGCGAAATCCAAATAAGATCAATATAGCTCGCCTATATGAGAAAGTTGCCTCCATAAAAAAACAATTATCGCATTACACATTGGAAATAAAAGGATTGTCAATGCAGGACATGTAAATAGTCAAACGAAAACATTGAATAAACTAAACCTCCGTCGATATGATACTACTCTCGAACATAGATTTCACACTGCCGCTGGCAGATCCGGTATTGAAGTTTCTGCTGATACTGCTGATCATCCTGGCGGCTCCGCTCCTGTTGAACAAACTTAAAGTACCGCCTCTGCTGGGGCTGATCATTGCCGGTGCGATTATCGGACCAAACGGGTTTAACCTTGTTTTGCGCGACAGCAGCATCATTCTGTCAGGTACGGCAGGCTTGCTTTATATCATGTTTCTGGCAGGGCTGGAAATCGACATGGGAGACTTCAAGAAGAATAGCGGGAAAAGCCTCGTTTTCGGAATGTACACGTTCCTTATTCCTATGATATTGGGAACGGCGGTAGGATTATGGGTACTTAAATTCAGCATGGAGACATCCGTATTGCTTGCCAGTATGTTCGCCTCACATACATTGATTGCCTATCCGATCATCAGCAAACTGGGAATCAGTAAAAACAACGCGGTCAGCATCACTGTCGGGGGAACCATGATCACGGATACACTGGCTTTATTGGTGCTGACCATCATCGTGGGAATGGCAACAGGGAATGCCGATGATGCTTTCTGGATACGCCTGGGGATTTCCATCATTGTTTTCGCATTGATAGTCCTGCTGGTATTTCCTTTTATCGGACGGTGGTTCTTCAAACGGGTACATGATAATATCTCACAGTATATCTTCGTACTGGCGATGGTCTTTTTCGGAGCATTCCTGGCACAGTTGGCAGGGATGGAAGCGATCATCGGCTCATTCCTCGCCGGACTGGCATTGAACAGGCTGATACCGCAAAGCTCACCGCTGATGAACCGGGTCGAGTTTGTCGGTAATGCGATCTTTATTCCGTTCTTCCTATTGAGCGTCGGCATGCTGATCGACTACAGGGCTTTCTTTACCAGCTTCGAGACGATCAAGGTCGGCATAGTGATGATCGTTGTCGCTACGGCTGCCAAATATGCAGCCGCGTGGCTGACACAAAAAACATTCCGGCTGTCGGTAGACCAGCGAAGCGTCATCTTCGGGTTGAGCAATGCACAGGCGGCGGCAACCCTGGCAGCTGTCATGGTCGGATATAATGTGATCCTCGGGACCGATGCTAATGGAGATCCTATCCGCCTTCTGAACGAGAGCGTCCTGAACGGAACGATCCTGATGATCCTGGTGACTTGTGCAATTGCCTCTTTCTCCGCACAAAAGGGGGCACATAATATCGCCATAAAAGAATCAGAAGAAGAAACGGAAGAGAATGAAACGAAAGACGAACATATCCTGATACCTGTCAGCAATGAAGAGACGGTAGAAGAACTGGTCAACCTCAGCCTCGCCGTTAAATCGAAAACAAACACCAGCGGCTTATATGCCATGAAAGTCATCGACAACCAAAGTTCGGACGACAAGACACTGAAAGCGTCCAAACGGGTGTTACAAACAGCTATCGATACGGCAGCAGCTACCGACACGAGACTGAAAGGGTTGCTCCGCTACGACCTGAGCATTTCCAATGCCATCACCAGCGTAGTAAAGGAACGGGAGATAACCGACCTGGTTCTCGGACTGCATAAAGAAAAGGATATTCCGGCAGCCTTCCTGGGCAATATCGTTGAAAACGTATTACAACACAGCAGTGTTACCACCTTTATCTACAAGCCCGTACAACCGCTTGCCACCATCAAGCGCCATCTGATTCTCATACCGGACCAGGCAGAAAAAGAAATCGGCTTTATAGCGATCATGAACCGGATATGGAACGTGTTGCAGAACACCGGAGCCAAAGTGGTATTCTACGGCTCGGAAGACACGCTGAAAGCGATAAAAAAAGTCTTTGCCAAAAGAGCCGGTGAAATATCGTATACGAACTTCAGCGACTGGGACGATTTCCTGATTGTCTTCCGGGATGTGAAAGCAGACGACAGCATGTGGGTGATATTCAGTCGGAAAGAAGGGCTGTCCTACGATCCCGTAATGCCGCGTATTCCCGGATATCTGAACAAATATTTTCAGGGCAACAGCTTCGTCCTTTCCTACCCGATACAGGCGAGCATGGATGAAAGTACACGGTATCTGACTTGAAGAAATTAAAAATTGAGAATTGAAAATTGAAAATTACGGGTGGATGGTCGACAGTTTAGTAAGCTATAAAATCATAAACCGTGAACTGTTGTTGACATATTTCAGTTATATTTGCAGACTGGAACAGATAAGTAATCAATAAAATAATGAACAAAGCATTACAAAGAATGGGAGAATATGTCATGTTGATGGGGAAATCCTTATCGATCCCTGACAGATGGAGCATGTTCTTCAAACAATTGATAAAAGAAATTTATAAACTGGGAGTCGATTCGCTTTGGATTGTAATTATTATCTCAGTCTTTATCGGTACGGTTATCGCCATTCAGATTTCACTGAACATCAGTTCCCCGCTGATCCCGAAATTCACGATCGGATATACGACCCGTGAAATTATCCTGCTGGAATTTTCATCTTCTATCATGTGTCTGATCCTCGCCGGTAAAGTCGGCAGTAATATCGCTTCCGAGATCGGAACGATGCGTGTCACGGAACAGATAGACGCGATGGAGATCATGGGTGTCAATTCGGCGAATTTCCTGATCATGCCGAAGATTGCCGGCCTGATGATCTTTATACCGGTACTGGTTATATTCAGTATGTTCACAGGTATCCTGGGAGGTATTGCTGCCAGCCATTCGACAGGTACGGGTATGACACCAGCCTCTTTCGAATATGGATTGCAATTTTATTTCAATGAATTCTATATCTGGTATTCTATTATTAAATCTGTCGTTTACGCTTTCATTATCTCATCCATAGCCGCTTATTTCGGTTATTATGTGAAAGGAGGAGCACTCGAAGTCGGTAAAGCGAGTACGAATGCAGTGGTAATGAGCAGCATCATGATTCTGCTCGCAGACGTAATATTAACCCATTTAATGCTTACGTAAAAAATGATAGAAGTAAAAAATATAACGAAATCGTTTGAGGGCCGTAAGGTATTGAATGATATCAGCGCTGTCTTTGAAACAGGAAAGACGAATCTGATCATCGGACGAAGCGGTTCGGGTAAAACCGTTCTGATCAAGAACATTATCGGCTTAATGAAACCGGATTCGGGAGAAATACTGTATGACGGACGAGACCTGACATCCATGAATAAACTGGAACTGAACATGCTACGCAGGGAAATGGGAATGCTGTTCCAGGGATCCGCCCTGTTTGACAGTATGACTGTTCTGGAGAATGTCATGTTTCCACTTAACATGTTCTCAAAAGACTCCTCTAAGGAAAGAGAAAAGAGGGCTATGTTTTGCCTGGAACGTGTCAACCTTTCGGAAGCAGAACATTTATACCCGTCGGAGATCAGCGGCGGTATGATGAAGCGTGCAGCCATTGCCCGTGCGATTGCGCTGAACCCGAAGTATCTTTTCTGTGACGAGCCGAACTCCGGACTGGACCCGAAAACATCGTTACTGATAGACGACCTGATTCATGATATTACGACGGAATATAAGATGACGACCGTTATCAACACCCACGACATGAACTCCGTAATGAATATCGGAGAAAACATCATCTTCATCAAGGAAGGCGTAAAAGAATGGCAGGGCACGAAAGAACAGGTTATCACCTCCAACAATAAAGCACTGAATGACTTCATTTTCGCTTCCGACCTGTTCCGGAAAGTGAAGGAAATAGAAATGCAACAAGAAGAAGGATAACAAAAAACTCCGGTCGAATGACCGGAGTTTTTTTATTTAATACCCGAATATCTCCTCTTTACTCAGTTTGGTAACCGGTCCGTACTGGCCCAGGGATTTCAGATCCAGATCTTTTTCATCTCCCAGAACACAATACGTATATTTACGTCCTTTCACCCATTTTTCCTGGAATGCTTTAATATCCGCCAAAGTCATGGACGGGACTTTTTCATACAGTTCCTTCCGGCTGTCGGTAGTCAATCCCAAATCCTGAGCATTCAGATATGACCATAACACGCCCGATTTCGTAATACGTTCAGTACGCATACGGGTTATCAGAGCGTCTTTTGCCAGATTAAACGCTTTCTCCGATTCCGGCATATTGTTGATGATATCATCGAATGCTTTCATCGCATCGATCATCTTGTCATTCTGGGTGGCAATAAACGTACGGTATACATACGGATATTTCAATTTGGAAGGAGTGATCAGGAATGCCCCGGCAGAATAAGCCAGACCACGGGCTTCACGCATCTCCTGGAAAACGATAGCATTCATGCCACCACCGAAATATTCGTTATACATGTTCAATGTGGGCTGAACCGACGGATCGAATTTCTCTCCCCGGTTGGATACAGCAGAGAAATAAATCTGCTTGGCATCGTATTGAGCCAACAGCACTTTATTTTCCGGTGTTTCCTGTTGTTTGAACTCGGTTGCTGCCGGAACAGGAGCCAGTTTCTCCGGAACATTATGATACTGATTAACGATATCCAGCAATGCCTGTGTTTTTTCAGGACCATAATACAGGATCTTATGTTCGTAGGTATTTATCTTGCGGATACGGTCAACCAGCTCCTGAGGATCCATCTGCTGTAACTCGGCAGTGGTCAGGACATGCGTAGACGGAGACTGCGGCCCCCAGATGGCATACTGGATCAGTTTGTTGAAATTCTGTCCCTGGTTCAATTTGGCATCCGCCCGTTTTTTCAGAATATCAGCAGCCAGATTACCGTAAGTGTCTTTATCCACCTGGGCATCCGCCAAAATTTCTTCAAAGAGAGCCATTGCCTTCGGCATATTTTCTTTCAATCCCTCCAGCATGACATATGTACGGTCCGAGCCGGGGAAAACGTTGAAATAACATGCCAGACGATAAAATTCTTCATTGATCTCTTTCAGGCTTTTCTTTGAAGTTCCCAGATATTTCATGTATTCAAAAGCCGTACCCATCGCCTTATCGTTGTTGGTGCCCATCTCAAAGACATACATCAGAGAGAAAATATCGTTCGTCATGTTCTGTTTGTAAAGGACAGGAATATCCGATTTGGCTGTCAGCTTCTGCAAATCCTTGTCATAGTCCAGAAAGACCGGTTCTATCGGAGCCACCTCGGCAGCCTGTATCTCTTTGAGGAATACACTCGAACTGTCACGGTTCATTACGATAGGAGTAATTTTAGGCTTGTCGATTTTCTTTTCATTCGGGTCCTTTCCTTCTCTTTTATAGATTAAGGCATAATTATCTCCGAAATACTTATTGGCAAACTCGACAATCTGCTGTTTGGTAACCTTGCTCAAACGATCCAACTGGGCTACCTCATCTTTCCAGTCCACCCCGTTTATGAATGCAGAAACGAACATATCCGCACGGCTGTTGTTATTATCCAGCCGATACATCTGCATCAACTTATAATTATTGATCGCCGCTTCCAGTAATCCTTCATCGAAATCACCCTTTTTCAGTTTCTCTATCTCTGCCAGGAAAAGGTCTTTTACATCATCCAGGGTTTGTCCCTGTTTCGGACGGCCACTCATTACAAAAGCATTATAATCGGCCATACCATATGTTCCGGCGTAACAACTCAGCACTTTCTGCTGCTGAACCAGATCCACATCCAACAAACCTGCTTTGCCGTTATTCACGATCTCGCCGGTGAGGTTCAGCAAATCTTCTTCCGGAGACGATGCGCCCGGAAAACGCCATCCCAGAGTCACATTTTCAGCATCTACGCCCAACACTTCTTTTACAACCGGTGCTTTGATCGGCGATTCGTGAGTCACCGGCAATTTCGGTAAATTCGGGTTCGGCTGCAGATGACCGAAATATTTATCGATCACCTCAATCGTCTTATCCGGATCAAAATCACCTGACATACAGATTGCCATATTATTGGGTACGTACCAAGTAGCATGATAGTTCTTGATATTGGTGATAGACGGATTTTTCAGATTTTCCTGAGTTCCCAAAACAGTCTGTGTTCCATACGGATGATCCGGGAAAAGAGCACTCAGTACAGCTTCATACACCTTACGGCCATCGCTGGTCAGAGACATGTTCTTTTCTTCATAGACAGTCTCCAGTTCCGTATGGAAGCCGCGGATCACGTTGTTCTCAAAACGGTCTGCCTGGATTTTAGCCCAGTTGTCTATCTGATTGGAAGGGATATCTTCCGTATAGACAGTCATGTCAAATCCCGTATAAGCGTTGGTTCCGTTGGCTCCGATAGCCGACATCAACTTATCGTACTCATTGGGAATCGCATATTTGGATGCTTCATAGGATACGCTGTCGATCTGATGGTAGATAGCTTTCCTTTCAGCCTCATCCGTAGTCTTCCGGTATACTTCAAACAGTTGTTCGATCTGGTCGAGCAGCGGTTTTTCCGCCTCATAGTTCTGAGTTCCGAACTTTTGTGTACCCTTAAACATCAGATGTTCAAAGTAATGTGCCAACCCGGTCGTTTCAGCCGGGTCATTTTTTCCGCCCACCCTGACAGCAATGTAAGTCTGAATACGCGGGGTCTCTTTGTTCACGGTCAAATACACTTTCAAGCCGTTATCCAGCGTATAGATACGTGCTTTCATGGGATCATTAGGGACCGACTCGTACTTGAACGGAGAGGTCTCCTTACATGCTGCCGCCAGTAATATAATCATGGCGAGCGAGAGAAGCTGAATAATTCTACGCATAAGATTTAGATTTAGGGATTACTTAGGTGCCAAATATAGGGATTTATAAATAAAAAGATTTCATAAAGGACTAAATTCTTGGTTTATAAACAAAAAAAAGCGATTATAACTCACGTTATAACCGCTCCCTCTTATTGTTATCCGGATATCAGAGTCCGAATGCTTCTTTTACTTTATCCACATAATCCAGTTTCTCCCAGGTAAACAACTCCACCTCGCAAATAGTAGGTTCCGGGTTATAACGGGAAGTAAATGTCTTGGTAACAAGCTCCGGCTTACGTCCCATATGTCCGTAAGAAGCTGTTTCCAGATAGATCGGATTACGCAATTTCAGACGCTCTTCGATTGCTTTCGGACGCATATCGAAAAGATTCCATATCTTCTCTGCGATCTCGCCGTCCGACAGTTTCACATTGGCACGTCCAAACGTATTGACGAAAATATTCATCGGTTTGGCTACACCGATCGCATAAGAAACCTGTACGAGCATTTCATCAGCAACCCCGGCAGCCACCAGGTTTTTCGCAATATGACGGGCAGCATAGGCTGCGGAACGGTCCACTTTCGAAGGGTCTTTCCCTGAGAATGCGCCACCGCCGTGGGCTCCTTTTCCACCGTATGTATCCACGATGATCTTACGTCCTGTCAGACCTGTGTCACCGTGAGGGCCGCCGATCACAAACTTACCGGTCGGATTGACATGATAGATGATATCGTCGTTGAACAAAGCCTGCACATGAGCCGGATACTGGGCTTTTACGCGCGGAATCAGGATCTTCTTCACATCAGCTGCAATCTTCTTCTGCATAGCGATGTCGGCTTCCTCCTGGCTGATGCCTTTCGGACCGATAAACTCATCGTGCTGCGTAGAAACAACGATCGTATCGATGCGCAACGGCTTGCCGTTGTCATCATATTCAATAGTAACCTGACTCTTTGCATCCGGACGGAGGTAAGGCATCAGTTCGTTCTCGTTCTTGCGGATGTCTGCCAGCTCCCACAACAAACTGTGTGAAAGGTCGAGAGCCAAAGGCATGTAGTTTTCAGTTTCATTCGTTGCATATCCGAACATCATTCCCTGGTCGCCCGCACCCTGGTTGTAAGGGTCTTCGCGTTCAACACCGCGGTTGATATCACCGCTCTGTTCATGGATAGCAGAGAATACGCCGCACGATTTGGCTTCAAACTGATACTCGCTCTTCGTGTAACCGATCTTTTCGATCACACCGCGTGCCACTTCCTGCACGTCTACATAAGCACTTGATTTAACTTCTCCAGCCAAGACAACCTGTCCGGTTGTAACAAGGGTTTCGCAAGCAACTTTCGAGTTCTTGTCATAGGCAAGAAACTCATCCAGCAAAGCATCCGATATCTGATCGGCTACTTTATCGGGGTGCCCTTCGGACACCGATTCGGAGGTGAATAAATAACTCATTACTTTTTAATTGAAAATTGAAAATTGAAAATTGAGAATTGAGAATTAGATATCAGACATACCTAGAATCAATCAACAACAGACAATCGATTATTAATAATGAATTGATAACGGAAGGAATCTGTTCGCCGGAACGGCTAAGAAAAGAACTTGTTTTTAGCATTTTTTCCTGTGGTTGCAAGCAATACAAATCTATCCACATCAATTCGGAGGCAAAGATATAAATAATTGACAATTGATAATTGATAATTGACAATTATTTTTTCTTCTTTGTGTTACGAAGTGCTTTTTTATACTTGTATTCGGCTTTCATCTTTGCCGAACCCGATTTATGTGTACCTTTCAGAAAATCAGAGTATTTTATTTTTTTTTCTCCGACATTTTCTTCTGAGGCTTTCTTCTTGAAAACCATTCCTCCACCGGTCAGGATCTTTTCTATGTCATTCATTGCTTTATCTTTTATAGTTCTATTTGAAAACAGTATGAAGTTACAAAATGTTGTGTTCCCGAATCAGGGATACAATTGTCTTTTTAAACACCGGATGAACCACGTTCGGAGCTATTTCAAGCAAGGGTTCCATCACGAACCGGCGATCCTGCATCAACGGATGCGGCAATGTCAGTTCCGGCGTCTGCAGGATCAGATCGTCATACAGCAGAATATCGATATCGATGATGCGGTCATGATAAGTACCGTTGCTTTTCTGCGTACGTCCCATTTCCACCTCTATCTGCTGGGTCGCTTTCAGCAGCTCCAGCGGGGATAAAGAGGTTTCGAGCCGTAAAGCGGCATTCAGGAACGTATTCTCCGACTGAAATCCCCAGGGTTCGGTTTCATAAAAACCGGAAAGGGCGAGAACATCTCCCACCCTTTCAGCTAACAGCGCAGCGGCTGTTATCATATTCCGTCTTTTATTTCCTATATTCGTACCTAAAGCCAGGTATGCAATAGCCATAAACGTACGTCTTAAATGATCAACATTGCATCGCCATAAGCACCGAAACGGTATCCTTCTTTCAATGCCACCTCATAAGCATCCATGATCAGGTCATATCCGCCGAATGAAGCAGTCATCATCAGAAGCGTAGACAACGGCATATGGAAGTTGGTGATCATGCTGGTAGCCACACTGAAATCGTAAGGAGGGAAAATGAACTTATTCGTCCATCCTTCAAACTCTTTCAGATGTCCGTCCGTGCTTACAGCCGTCTCTACCGCACGCATCACGGAAGTTCCGACAGCACAGATCTGGCGACCGTCGTCCTTACCTGTATTTACGATATCCACAACGTCTGCATTCACGATCATCTGTTCGGAATCCATCTTATGCTTGGTCAGGTCTTCCACATCGATTTCACGGAAATTACCCAATCCGGAATGAACTGTCAGGAAAGCGAAGCGGCAATCTTTGATCTCCAGACGCTTCATCAATTCGCGGCTGAAATGCAGACCGGCAGCCGGAGCCACTACCGCACCTTCTTCCTTGGCGAAGATATTCTGGTAACGGTCTTCGTCGTCCGCTTCTACCGGGCGATCGATATATTTAGGCAGCGGAGTCTCTCCCAGCGCATACAATGCCTTTTTGAACTCATCATGGTTTCCGTCATACAGGAAACGCAGAGTACGGCCGCGTGACGTTGTATTGTCGATTACTTCGGCAACCATCGAATCGTCCTCTCCGAAATAAAGTTTATTACCGATACGGATCTTACGGGCCGGATCAACCAACACATCCCAAAGACGAAGGTCTTCGTTCAGCTCACGCAGCAAAAACACTTCGATACGTGCCCCGGTCTTTTCCTTATTACCATATAGACGGGCAGGAAAAACTTTCGTGTTGTTGAAGATGAATACATCTTTTTCTCCAAAATATTCCAACAGGTCTTTAAAGACTTTGTGCTCGATCTCTCCGGTGTTACGGTGTACAACCATCAACCGGGATTCATCTCTGTTCTTTGCGGGATGAAGAGCGATCTGTTCCTGCGGTAAGTTAAATTTGAATTTAGATAGCTTCATAATGTTACTTTATTTATTTTCTTTTATTCTTATCATTTTTCTATCGGAGCCGTTCCGGCTTCATCAGCCACACGATCTCCAACCGCTTCATCCAGAAAAGCATCGATATCTTCCGGATTCATGCATTTATCCAATGTAATATCTCCGATCCGGGTACGCTCCAATCCGATCAGATGGGCTCCCGAATGCAGAGCAACGCCGATATCACGCGCCAAAGCACGGATATAAGTACCCTTACTGCATACCACACGGATTTTAATGACCGGCAGGCTGCATTCCAACAGTTCCATCTCGTCGATCACCAGCGTCTTTGACTTCAACTCCACTTCTTCACCTTTACGTGCCAGTTCATAGGCACGCTTCCCATCCACTTTGCAGGCCGAAAAAACAGGAGGGATCTGCTGGATCGTCCCTACAAACGAATTCAGCACATCCTCTACCATCTCCCGGGTAATATGTTCCGTCGGATATACGGCATCTATCTCTTTCTCTAGATCAAACGAAGGTGTCGTTTCCCCGAGTTTCAGGGTTGCCACATATTCTTTGGTCTGGTACTGAAATTCATCGATCCGCTTGGTTGCCCTCCCGGTACAAACGATCATGACCCCGGTAGCCAGCGGATCCAGCGTTCCCGCATGTCCGACTTTTATCTTTTTTACTTTCAGCTTCCGCGATAATTTATAACGGAACTTGTTCACCAGATCGAACGAAGTCCACGTCAGCGGCTTGTTAAAATATAAAACCTCTCCTGCTATAAAATCCATTCTATATTACTTCATCAATGTACATGCAATAGTGATCAGCCCGACTATCGCACAATAAATAGCAAAGTAGATCAGCTTTCCTTTTTTCACGATATTGATCATCCACTTACAAGCCAGACAACCGGAAAGGAAAGCAGCTACAAAACCGACAACCAGCGAAAGCGTCGGAATATCTCCGGCAATATCTTCGCCCTTTACCAGCTTCAACACATCCAGCAGGGCTTCACCCAAAATCGGGGGAATAACCATCAGGAAAGAGAATTGAGCCAGTTTAGCTTTATTATTACCCAACAGCAAACCTGTAGCGATCGTTGTTCCGGAACGTGAAAGTCCGGGCAGAACGGCACAAGCCTGAGCCAAACCGATAATAAAAGCGTCTTTCATCGAAAGATTTTCTTTCTGCCGGGGTTTTGCATAATAGGAGAAAGACAGTAATGCCGCCGTTACCAGCAACATGCAACCGACTATCAGCAAACCCGAACCGAAGATCGCTTCGACTGTATCTTTGAAAAATACTCCGACAATACCGATCGGTATCATAGAAATCAGGATATTGATCACATAGCGTGTTTCACTGTTCATCTGAAACTTGAACAATCCGCGGAATATCCATTCGATCTCTTTCCAGAGTATAACTAATGTACTAAATACCGTAGCCACGTGGACTACGATTGTAAAAGCCAGATTCTCTTCTCCTTCAATTCCGAACAGCGCCGATCCGATTGCCAGATGTCCGCTGCTGCTTACAGGAAGATACTCTGTCAGTCCCTGTACGATCCCCAGCACCAAGGCTTCAAACCAACTCATTCTACCGCCTCTTTATTTTTGCTGTTTTTCAGGATTCCTACAATCATCAGGCCGAAACCGATCATCGTTACTACCGGAGCAACTACAATACGGCGCGTACTGAATATTTCCGGGTTAAAACTGGTTGTATCACCTGATCCACCACCACTCATCAACATAAAACCAATAATGATCACTGCCACAGCAACTGCGATCAGAATAAAATTCTCTTTTCCGAAAGCAAAATCTCTCTTAGCCATCTTTTCTGTTTATTATATATAATACAACTTATCAACACCCATACGGAGGTACTTGTTTACAGCCAACACGGTAGCCGTCACCGACAACAGGATTCCGAGCAAGAACACTGCTCCAAAAACCACCAGCAAAGCCTTCACATCCAAAAGCTGAATAAAACCGTCCAATTCGTGCTGTAAATAATATAACGAACCGGTCAGCATGAATATTGCCAGGATGGATGCAAAAATACCGCTAACGACATTATAGCGGACAAAAGGACGCCTGATAAAACCGGAAGTAGCCCCGACCAGTTTCATCGTATGGATCAAAAAACGTTTGGAATAGATCAGCAAACGGATCGTATTACTGATCAGGACAAACGATATAGCCATCAGCATAACTGCCAGCGTAAGCAGGATAATGCCCAGGCGTTTCATATTATCGTTCACCATCTGCATCATATCCTTACGATAGAACAGGTCAGAAACGGATGTATATGTTTTAATTTTCTTTTCAATATGCTGCAGGCTGTCCGGATTGGCATATTCGGAATGCAACTTTACTTCTATAGAAGCTTGCAGAGGGTTAAAGCCCAGGAAAGTTTCGGGATTTTCTCCCAGTTCTTCTTCCAGTTCTTTCGCAGCCTGTTCTTTCGAAATGTATTCTGTGGATTTAATAAAAGGAAGTGCGTCCAGGCTTTTCTGCATCTTCTTGATGTCGGCCTCCTTCTGGTTATCTTTCAAAACAATGGAAAAGGATATATTTTCCTTCACATAAACCGATAACTGATTCCCCAGCAGTCCCATCAACAGAATCAACCCGAGTAAAAACAATACCAGGGCTATACTTATAATAGATGTAAGACGAGAATTAAAGAAAGAAACCGAGTTTACCTTATTATTTTCAGCCATCAGACGTAACCTTATTATTATTCAATAAATTGGGGAGATACGCACAGAGCGCATACCTCCCAATTTTTCTGCAAAAGAACGAATAAATTGTGAGACAGACAGCGGATTACGATTATTTAACCATTTATAAACCTGCCTGTTCACACAGATCATTCTACCGGTTCACCAAATAAGGTGGCTGAAGAAGCCCGGGTGATCCGTACCTTCACAAACTGTCCGACTTTATAATTTTTCTTATCGAAAATAACCACTTTGTTCTGGCTGGTACGGCCAAACAACTGTTCACGTGAACGTTTGGAGAACCCTTCGATCAGGACTTCGAACTCCTTGCCAATATCGCGCAGGTTGCTTTCTTCGGATAACTGATTCTGCAGGTCGATCATTCCCTGCAAACGGCGTACTTTCTCTTCTTCCGATACGGTATCCGGAAGATGCTTGGCTGCATATGTTCCCGGTCGTTCCGAATATTTGAACAGGAAAGCCGCATCATACCTCACTTCACGCATCAGTGAAAGTGTCTCCTGGTAATCCTCTTCCGTTTCCGAATGGAAGCCGCAGAACAAGTCCGTGGCAATAGACGCTTCGGGGACGATGCGGCGGATGGCTGCGATACGGTCCAGATACCATTCGCGGGTATATTTCCGGTTCATCACCTTCAGTATCTTCGAACTTCCCGACTGGGCAGGCAGATGTATGTACTTACATATATTATTATGGGCGGCAATCACACGAAGCGTATCGTCACTCATGTCTTTCGGATGAGATGTCACAAAACGGATACGCATATTGGGAGCCTCCAAAGCCACGCGTTCCAGCAACATCGGGAAAGTAACAGTTTCATCCTCTTTTTCAAAAGCATAGGAATTTACATTCTGTCCCAGCAGGGTCACTTCCTTAAAACCCTTGTCACGCATATCGCGTATCTCATTCAGGATACTCTCCACATCGCGGCTACGCTCACGACCACGGGTATAGGGTACAATACAATAAGTACAGAAATTATTGCATCCGCGCATGATCGACACAAAACCGGATATATGCACGCCTCCCAATTTCAGCGGCATGACATCTTTATAGGTCTCCTGCGTAGACAGTTCCACATTGATTGCTTTTTCACCATGCTCCACTGCTCCTATCAGATTCGGCAGATCCATATAAGAATCCGGTCCGACAACCAGGTCTGCATGATGCACATGGATCAATTCTTCCTTCACCCGTTCGGCCATACACCCCAGTACACCGATAATCAGCGACTTCTTTTTACGTTTAAGCGACTGGAAATACTGTAGTCTTCCGTAAATTTTCTGTTCGGCATTATCACGCACAGAGCAGGTATTCACGAAAACAGCATCCGCTTCTTCAATTTTGTCAGTCAGGGCATATCCGTCCATTTTCATTATGGAAGCGACTACCTCACTGTCCGCCACATTCATCTGGCACCCGTAGGTCTCGATGAACAATTTTTTCTCCTCAAATCCGGCTGCAGATTTTAAGTCTGCGCCATTTTCCTGATTCGTCATTTCGTCCTTGTTAATAAAATTTAAAATCTTACATTCTATAAAAATAAACCTCCAAAGGTTTGCACAGTTCAAATCCGAGAGCTATATTTGCATACGAAAAACGTAAATTTTTTCATAGTTAAGGTTTTGGTTAAATCGAATAAGGGTGGCTGTGAAGTTACCCTTATTTACTTTTATACCGTTTCTATTACTCTTCTCTTTCACTATTCAATTATTATTCCTACATTTGGACTGCAAAAATAATCAAAAGTTATGGATAACTTAGGCGATTGGATCTATATTGTTTTCCTGATAGTTGCAGCAGTGAGCGGTTTATTCAGTTCCAAGAACAAGAAAAAACGCCCGACTCAGGTGCTGGGCCAACCTGAATACGAGCCTGCTAAAGAGGAGCATGCTCCCTCTGGCAAAGGCTTTTGGGAAATACTGGAAGAGGTAACCACTCCTCCTGAAAAGAAAGAAAAAAAGATAAAGAAAAAAGAGATACGGCAACCGAATCCTTTCCTGGCTGCCGAACAGGAAATCCACAAATCCAAAGTCAGTTCATCCCCGATCACGAATTTTCCGACCGAAGAGGAACATGCCCTTTTAGAAGATATTGAGTTCAATAATACTGAAGAGTTAAGAAAAGCTGTTATTTACTCAGAAATACTTAACCGTAAGTATTGATCTATATTCTTTTTTAATACCTTTGCAGCCGTTTAGCTGACTAACAAGTATTTATCTAATATAAAAAAATAATATCATGGCTTTAAAATTCATCACAGCTGAAGAAGCTGCTTCGTTCGTACATCACGACAATAACGTAGGATTCAGTGGTTTCACCCCTGCCGGATGTCCGAAAGTTGTTCCGGGAGCCATTGCCAAAAAAGCGATGGAAGAACACGAAAAAGGTAATCCTTTCCAGATCGGTATGTTTACCGGCGCTTCTACAGGCGATAAACTGGACGGCGAACTGGCACGTGCAAATGCAATCAAATTCCGTACTCCATATCAGTCAAATAAAGACCTCCGCGCACTGTTGAATTCACACGGAGCGCAGTATTTCGATATGCACCTTTCTGAACTGGCACAGGACCTGCGTTACGGTTTCCTTGGAAAAATCGATGTAGCGATCGTCGAAGCTGCCGATGTAACGGAAGACGGTGAAATCGTTCCTACCAGCGGTGTCGGTATCCTGCCGACTATCTGCCGGATGGCTGACCGTATCATTATCGAATTGAACAGCCGCCACCCGAAAGAGATTCGCGGCATGCATGATATTTATGAACCGGCAGATCCTCCTTATCGTCGTGAAATTCCTATTTATACTCCGTCAGACCGTATCGGGACTCCTTACGTAAAGGTTGATCCTGCCAAGATCGTCGGTATCGTTAAAACAGAAGAACCGAACGAAGGCGGTAAGTTCTCTCCGCTGGATGACGTTACAATGGCTATCGGTAAGAATGTTGCCGACTTCCTGGTGAGCGAAATCAAAGCCGGTCGTCTGCCGAAAGAATTCGTTCCTCTGCAGAGCGGTGTAGGCAACGTAGCCAATGCTGTTTTAGGCTGTATGGGAGCCAACGAAGAAATTCCGGCATTCAATGTATATACTGAGGTTATCCAGGATGCTGTTATCAGCCTGATGAAAGAAGGCCGCGTTAAATTTGCCAGCGGTTGCTCTTTGTCTGTAAGTAATGAAGTGATCCGTGAAATTTATGCAAACCTCGATTTCTTCAAAGACAAGATTCTTCTTCGTCCGCAGGAAATTTCCAACAACCCGGAAGTTGCCCGCCGCTTAGGTCTGATCGCTATCAACACAGCGCTGGAAGCTGATATCTTCGGTAATATCAACTCTACTCACGTGTCAGGAACAAGAATGATGAATGGTATCGGTGGTTCAGGAGACTTTACCCGTTCAGCTATGCTGTCTATCTTTACAACACCTTCTACTGCAAAAGAAGGCAAGATCAGTGCTTTCGTTCCAATGGTATCCCACCTGGATCACAGCGAACACTCCGTGAAGATCATCATCACAGAATACGGTGTAGCCGACCTGCGTGGCAAATCTCCGATCGAACGTGCCAACTGCATTATCGACAATTGCGTGCATCCGGATTACAAGCCGTTATTGAGAGAATATCTGGCAATGGGTGTGAAAGGTCATACTCCGCAGAACCTGAAATGTTGCTTCGCTTTCCACGAAGAACTGGCAGCAAGCGGCGACATGCACAATGTAGACTGGAGCAAGTACAACAAGTAATTGCTACCTTATATAATATAGGAAATCCCGAAGTGTTTTCATTTCGGGATTTTTTTTGCCCTATTTTCAACTGCAGCCGACCTAAATCTCGTTTTAAACGAACCTTTAACCCGTTTTAAACAAGAATAATTTCGTTTTAAACGAGATTATGCTTCGTTTAAAACGAGTTTTCATTAGCAAATTTAGCCATTGTATATTCAAAGTAAAAAGATGATATACCGATTTTATACCGTAACAAAATCGTATGTATTAAAAATAATAACAGAGAGTTGTATAAATTTGTCAACGCAAATAATTCACTAACAGGCAATAACAATTCAACCCTTTTAAACCACAAGTCAGGATTTTCATCAGCTACAGACGCTTACAGACAAATAATTTATCTACTGTCAATCTCCCGCCTCTACGAAAACGCTTGTATCCGATGTTTTTGTTGATGTGAAGTCATTAATAATAAAAGATAAAGAAGAGCATACACAAAAACATTGACAAAGTCTTTGAAGAACTCTGTATGTTTACAATCGTACTAACAGTTATTTTTAAGTAATATTCAGCTTATATCGACTAAATCCTGAGTTTAATATGAACTGAATCATTATTTGCTCAAACTAGTAAGGATTTAAGGTTATAACTGCTATTTTTTCCATAGTCATTTTTGAATTCACTATGAAAAGCTGTGCAATTTAAACAAATATATCATAATTACAATTTATTTTTATGCAAAAAGAAATATTATCATGAAAAAAAATCGTCATACCGGCTAATAGCTCTTTTTTCGATATAGATATTTTTATTGTACAATGAGAAAAACAAATTGTAAAAAGTCAAATTGTAAACCGCACTATCGCCAGGCGATGGTAGATATTCCTCCCTATGATGTCTTACTGATCAAAAACGAACATTTTGGGTAACATTTTGCTCATCTCGTCAATTGGTATTATAACATTAATTTATAGACATAGTTCTTCAAAGACTCTGGCAAAATATATTTTTATTAACCTAATAAGATGTCTATGATGAAAAAGTTAACTTTAGCAATGCTATTCCTATTTATAGGAATCAGTATGGTGATTGCTCAGACGAGGCAAGTAACAGGTACCATTATTTCCGCAGAAGACAATGAACCCATTATTGGTGCTTCTGTAATAGTGAAAGGTACAACTATCGGCACAGTATCGGATCATAACGGTGCCTTTTCATTGGAAGTTCCCAACACCACAAAGACTCTGATGTTTTCTTATGTTGGAATGGTTGGAAAAGAAGTTCCGGTTCAAAACATTATGCATGTCGTGTTAAACACAGCTTCAACCGAGTTGGATGAAGTTATGATCGTTGCTTACGGAACAGCCAAAAAATCTTCATTTACAGGTTCCGCTGCAAATATCAAAACTGAAAAACTGGAAAATCTTCAGGCTGCTTCATTGACAAAAGCTTTAGAAGGTGCAGCTCCGGGTATTCAGGTAACAGGAAGTACCGGTATGCCGGGAGATAATGCAAAAATCCAAATCCGCGGTGTTGGCTCAGTA
The DNA here is from genome assembly GCF_029581355.1 of Parabacteroides chongii. Classification (NCBI taxonomy): domain Bacteria; kingdom Pseudomonadati; phylum Bacteroidota; class Bacteroidia; order Bacteroidales; family Tannerellaceae; genus Parabacteroides; species Parabacteroides chongii. The sequence goes on from NZ_CP120849.1 coordinate 458,371, forward strand.
AATGCATCGAACGATCCGTTATATGTTGTAGACGGTGCACCGTTCGACGGTGATATCAGCACGATCAATACAGAAGATATTTCCAGTATCACAGTATTGAAAGATGCCACTTCAGCAGCTTTGTATGGAGCCCGCGGCGCAAATGGCGTAGTTATGATCACGACCAAGAAAGGAACCTCCGGAAAGGTTCAATTGAATGCAAAAGTAAATTTGGGTGTCGTTTCACGTGCAATTCCGGAATACAACCGTGTAAGCACAGGAGAATACTATGAATTAATGTGGGAAGGCTGGCGTAATGCATTGGTAAACAACAATGGATATACACCCGAACAAGCTGCTGCAACGGCTAGCGGAGGCGATAAAAATGGTATCGTTGGTAAATTAGGAGGATATAATAGCTATAACGTAGCAAACGACCAGTTGATCGGAGCAGATGGAAAGTTGAACCCCAATGCCCGTCTGTTATATAATGACGACTGGAATAAAGAGTTATCACGTACAGCTTTACGTCAAGAATATAATGTCTCCGTAAATGGAGGTGGACAGAACTCTACATTTTTTGCTTCTGCGTCCTATACAAATGAAGAAGGAATGGTCAAATGGTCTGATTTTGAACGCTTCACCGGACGCGTCGGATTAACGAGCCAAATCAATTCATGGCTGAAAGTCGATGCAGGTTTATCCGGTGCGACTTCCAAGCAAAACGGCTTCCTGGCAGAAGGTTCTTACACAACCAATCCGTTCTACTATGGACGCATGATGGCCCCGATCTATCCGATCTATCAATATGACGGCAATGGACAAATCGTCAGAAATGCGAACGGTGATATTATGTATGATATGGGTGGAGGTAATTCTCCTTATGCCTGGGCCGGCCATACACGCCAATATGCGCCCAATTCAAACCTGATGGTTACCTTACCGCTCGATGACCGCTCTACGGAACGTAACATGATTTCCGCTCGTGTATCTGCTGAAATTAAATTCCTGAAAGATTTCACCTTGAAAATTTCCGGTAATACAGATATCAGCAATGACTACAAAACGACTTACCAGAATAATATGTATGGTGATGCTGAAGGCGTATCCGGACGTTCTACCAAGAACTATATCAAAAAGAATTCATATACATTCAACCAGATCCTGACCTGGAACAAATCATTCGGAGACCATAATTTGGCATTGCTGGGAGGACATGAAAACTACATGTATACATACCGTTATCTGGAAGCTACCCGTACAGGTTTTACTGTTCCGACAACAGAAATCGTTGCCGGCTCCGTAGCGGAAGGTTCTACTTCCTACACGAACGAATACAGTTTGGAAGGTTATCTGTTCCAGGCAAATTATGATTATGCCAATAAGTACTATTTGTCCGGTTCATTCCGTTACGACGGAACCTCCCGTTTTTACAAAGATGCCCGTTGGGGTACATTCTGGTCATTGGGAGCTTCCTGGCGCTTGAGTGAAGAAGATTTCATCAAAGATATCCATTGGATCGACAACCTAAAACTGAAAGCTTCTTACGGACAGCAAGGTAACGACAATATCCTGGACGAATGGGGAGATCCGATCTATTTCGGATGGCAGAGCCTGTATTCATTTGATGATAAAAACAACGGAACACTGAACGGTGCCGTTCATAACCAGCTTTTGAATAAGGAACTGGAATGGGAGAAGAACTCCAATTTGAATGTTGGTGCTGAGTTTGCCATGTTCGACTTCCTTCGCGGTGAAATAGACGTATTCAACCGTGTATCCAGCAACTTGTTGTTTAAAGCTCCGAGACCACAGTCTACCGGTATCGAATATATGTGGCAGAACATCGGAACCATGCGCAATACCGGATTGGAAGTTTCACTGGGATTCGATATCTTCAAAAAGACTGATTTCCACTGGAGTCTTGACCTGAATGCCACATTCTTCAAAAACAAGATCACAAAGATGCCGAAAGACTCTGACGGCAAAGCACAGGAGATCATTAACGGAACCAAAAAACTTTCTGAAGGACATTCTATTTATGAATTCTGGTTACGTGAATATGCAGGTGTAGACCCCGAAGATGGTAGCGCTCTATATTACAAAGATATTGAAGATGCCAACGGCAATGTAACAGGCCGTGAAACAACTAAAGACCAGAATGCAGCCAGCTATTATTATATGGGTGATGCTATACCTGACCTGTATGGAGGCTTCACAAACAGCTTTAGTTATAAAGGCTTCGATTTATCCATTTTCTTCAGCTATCAAATCGGAGGTCAGATGTACGACTCCAATTACCTGGGCTTGATGCATCCGGGATCATTTGGTACACACTGGTCTACGGATATTCTGGACCGCTGGCAAAAACCGGGTGACATAACAGATGTTCCCCGCTTGCAGAATAACTATACAGCCGCCAATGCAGCATCTTCACGTTGGTTGACAAATGCCAGTTATCTGGCTCTGAAGAACGTAACGCTTTCTTATACGTTACCGAAAACTATCCAGAAAAAACTGGATATGAAGAACTGTAAGATTTTCCTGACCGGCGATAACCTGTTCTTGTTGAGTAAACGCAAAGGTATGGATCCGCAGCAGAGCTTCAACGGAACAGCCGATTATACATACGTGCCGAATCGCGTAGTAAGTTTAGGTATTAATGTCACATTCTAAAACATGTATCAAGCAATGAAAAAAATATTTTCCTATATTATAATCTGTTCATCCCTGCTGATGGCTTCGGGATGCGGCGAGGACTATCTGGAAAGAGTTCCGACTAACAGTGTTACAGACGAAGACCTGTTCTCTACGGTAAATGGTGCGGAAACTGCACTGAATGGCATTCACCGTTCCACGTATGCTTATTATGACAATCACGGACGGTTCGGTCAAAAATCTATCGATATCATTATTGATTTCATGGCGGATGATTATCTGCAATTGGAACGTGGATATGGTTGGTTCGTTTCCTGGTATCAATATCTGAACAACCGGAATATCAACTCTGCTGATCTGGAATTTGCCTGGTCCTACTATTACGATATTATCGATAATGTCAATTTGCTCCTGGCAAACGTAGACAATGCTTCCGATGCAGCATTAAACGAAAGTCTTGTCAAAAATATTAAAGGACAAGCATATGCTTACAGGGCTTACTCCTATTGGCAATTAGTGCAAATGTTCGCTTATCGCTATGATTATAATGGAAATAATACCCAACTGGGAGTTCCATTGGTATTGGATAACAGCGGAGAATCCAAGCCTCGTTCCACAGTTCAGGAGGTTTATGAACAAATCTTCAGTGACATCGATCAGGCAATAACATTACTGACCGAATCAGACGAATCCCGTCCGAACAAATCACATATCAACCTGAATGTGGCACAAGGTTTCAAAGCCCGTTTTGCTTTGACTACCGGTGATTGGGCTACTGCCGCCGATATGGCAAACAAGGCACGTCAAGGCTACGAGTTGACCAGCAACTATAAAAATGGATGGAATGATTCGAATGACAGCGAATGGATTTGGGGAGCCCTTTTGATCGATGAGCAACAGACTAGTTATGCATCTTTCTTCTCACATGTAGACCCTAATTTCGGAGGATATGCCTCGATGGGCAGTTTCAAATTAGGAAGCACGGAGATCATTGATTATATGGCGGATACCGATCAGCGTAAACAATTGTTTGATGAGGACCGTGTAGGCTACAAATTCACTGGTTTCGGAGACTGGACTAACGATTACATCTACATGAAATCCGGAGAAATGTATCTGATCGAGGCAGAAGCTCTCGCGCGTCAGAATAAAGATACAGAGGCACAGGATGTTATTTTTGAACTGACTAAAAATCGTGATCCGGAAGCTCAGAAACCGACTGTAACAGGTGAAGCTTTAATCCAGCACATTTTGATGGAACGCCGTTGCGATCTGTGGGGAGACGGTTTCCGTCTGTTCGATATCAAACGTTTGAATATCGCTATGGACAGACGCAACAAAGGACATAACGAAACATTCTGGGACAAAGCCGGTTACTTTGAAGCAGGAGCAAAAGAACTTCTGTTCCTGATCCCGAAACAAGAAATGGACGCCAATCCGTTGATGGAACAGAATCCATTATAACGAAAAGGATATTCCGTTTTTCAATAAATCAATAAAGCCTTAATTAAAAACCTATTATTTACAAGACACACATTAATTTTGACAGTCGGGATTTGTAGTGATATAAGTCCCGGCTTTTTTAATTCCGTTTTAGCCACAAAGAGAAAAAGCGATCATAAACCATATAAAAGGCTCCTTCTTTAATAACAAAATCTTTCTCCAGCAATCCTTTTAGTGCCGATTGAACCGAACTACTCGACGGCAAACTATATTTATGGATAAACTTTCCGGAAGTCAGCGCCGTTGCTTTTCCTTCCTTACAAATGGCAATCATCAATTCTTTTTGTTTTTCCGGTAATTGATAAAGCAATTCGGAATAAGTAAAGGAATATGAATCCAAAATAAAGTCCACGGCCTGTTCAATCATTTCGCTATTGCAAACCTCTCCTTTCGGAGTCATTGCAAAAAGAATATTCAATATTTTTTGCAGATACCAGGTGATTCCTTCAAAACGATCATACAAAGAATCAATGACTGCAACATCAATATTCTTTTGAGCCATTCTGAAATGATGTTGTGCAAACTCTATGTATTTCTGTTTATCGATTGCCGACAAATGTAAAATAGATACACTTTGATAAAAAGGACGGGCAGGACTAATGAACATTTCTCCCATTAAATGACGTTGTGAGCCGGCAAATATAAAATGAGCATTGTTACAATGCTGGACATAAGTACGTAGCAATGCCTCCGTATTCTTTTCCGGATAATGAGCGACCTGTTGAAATTCGTCGATTGCAACAATACAAGGTTTATCGGATACAGCCAGATAATGAAAGATTTCATCCAAAGTCGTTTCCGGTGATTTGATATCTCCCAGTTCCAAATTCCATTGTGGCATTCCCGACATATCCAATGAGAAACCAGCCTTTAAAGAAACCAAACTATTAACAAACACTTCCCATGCCTTCCGCCCTTTCGGTTTTAAAGTAGTCAGAATCGCTTTTACTAACTGGAAAACGAACTCACGGAGCGTTTTAGTCGCATAAATATCAATCAGGAAGGTATAATAATTCTCCTTTATTTCATTCAATTGAAAACAATGTCGAATCAATCCGGTCTTTCCCATACGCCGGGTAGAGATGATAGCCACATTATTTTCGTTGATCAGCCAACGAAACAACTCTTCCGTTTCCCTTTCGCGATCACAAAAATATTCGGGAGCGATGTAACCACTGGTTACGAATGGATTATTTATCAGTGTCATACAATTTCCTTTTTATGCAAAGATAATTATTATCTTATAATAATCATCATAGTGTAATCGGAATCCGGTTTTAGTTCCATCCGGTAGAAAAAAAAATTCCTTCCGAAAGAAATCTGAATTTCTCCCGGAAGGAATCTTTTTTATCTATAAAGACAACTGTCTTTACTATATACTAAATTATCAGGGTTGTTTTCCGATATAAGCCAGGATACCGCCGTCAACATACAATACATGTCCGTTTACGAAGTCGGATGCATCGGAAGCGAGGAATACAGCCGGTCCCATCAAATCTTCCGGAGTTCCCCAACGGGCAGCCGGTGTCTTTGCGATAATGAAAGAATCGAACGGATGACGTGAGCCGTCCGGTTGAGTTTCGCGAAGCGGAGCCGTCTGCGGAGTAGCAATATAACCCGGGCCGATACCGTTACACTGGATGTTATATTGACCGTATTCGGAAGCGATATTACGAGTCAGCATCTTCAAACCGCCCTTAGCTGCTGCATAGGCAGAAACGGTTTCACGTCCCAGTTCACTCATCATGGAACAGATATTGATGATCTTTCCGTGACCTTTTTTGATCATGGAAGGGATAACTGCTTTTGAAACGATGAACGGAGCATTCAAATCCACATCGATCACCTGACGGAATTCGGCAGCTGACATTTCATGCATCGGAATACGTTTGATAATACCTGCATTGTTTACCAGGATATCGATCACACCTACTTCTTTCTCGATCTGGGCAACCATTGCATTTACCTGCTCTTCGCTGGTTACATCGCAAACATATCCTTTTGCATCGATGCCTTCCGCTTTGTAAGCAGCCAGACCTTTATCCACCAATTCCTGTTTGATATCGTTGAAAACGATCTTTGCACCTGCCTGGGCAAAGGCAGTGGCCAGTGCGAAACCAATTCCGTAAGAAGCACCTGTTACAAGTGCCACTTTTCCTTCTAATGAGAAATTTACCATTTTAGTATTCGATTTATTTTAAGTCTGTAATTTTAGAAAAATCCTGATCGCCATAATCGAGGTTCTCACCACCCATACCCCAGATAAAAGTATAGTTGTGAGTAGCAGCCGCACTGTGGATAGACCATTCGGGAGATAAGACAGCCTGGTCGCCTTTCATCCAGATATGACGAGTTTCGTCTACTTCACCCATAAAGTGACAGATAGCCTGATCTTCAGGGATATCGAAATAGAAATAAGCTTCCATACGACGGCTGTGAACGTGTGCAGGCATCGTGTTCCATACACTGCCCGGTTTCAGTTCGGTCATACCCATCTGCAACTGGCAGGTCGGCAATACCTGATTCACGATCATCTTGTTGATATTACGGTCGTTCGACATTTCCAGCGAACCCATAGCGGCCACAACGGCATCCGCCTTCGTCACTTTCTTATCCGGATAGTTACGATGAGCCGTGGTAGAATTGAAGTAGAACTTAGCCGGATTCTTCGGATCCTTGCTTTCGAAAGTTACTTCACGGTCGCCCGAACCCAGGTAAAGCGCTTCTTTAAAATCCAGTTCGAATGTAGCATCACCGGCTTTCACAATACCGGGACCGCCAACACTGAAAATACCCATTTCACGACGGGTCAGGAAATAAGGAGCTTTCAACGGATCGATCGCTTCCAGTTTCAATACTTCGCCGACAGGCATAGCGCCACCTACGATCATTCGGTCGTACATGGAATAAACCATATTCACTTCATTCGGTGCGAAAACCGTTTCGATCAGGAAATCCCGACGAATACGTTTCGTATCATATTGCTTTGCATCTTCCGGATGCGCAGCATAACGCAATTCATAATTTGTTTTCATCTTCTTATTCTATCTTTAATTTTCAATTTTCAATTCTCCATTTTCAATTACTTAAGCGCATGATCTGCTTTTACATCGCTCTCACCTTTCCAGGCACGCAGGTTCGTCCACTCCGTATAAGGAGCCGACCAAAATTCGTTGGAAGCAGGCAATCCCAGCGCCAACAAACCTACAGAACATAAATAGACGCTCCCCGTATTTATATAAGATTCTGACATATCGATTTGTTCACCGGTAAAACCGACACGCAACCAACCGTTTGAATCAAAGTTCTTCGGCGACTTCATCTGGTTGCGGATCACAGCAGTCATCGCACAACGCACCTGCGCCGGTTTCACCCGTTCCGGCAATACCTGCATCAAACTAGCCTGTGCCAATGCATGGAATGCTCCAAAGCGGTAAACAATGGAACGGCCCACTACCGGGAAAGTTCCTTCCGGAGAGATAAAACGCTCCAGCTGTTCAGCATAACGAGTCAGGCGAGGTAACTGTTTTTCAGCAAAATCCGCACCTTCCAGATTATGTTTTTTCATGATCAGCAATACATCTGTCAACATCGGGTGGATCACAAAACTATTGTAGTAGTCCATATGAAAAGCCGGCCCGTCACCATACAGTGCATCTCCTTTATACCAATCATCACGGAATTTTTTAACACCATATGTCAGACGATCCATATCACATTCACCTGTAAACTCCAACAGGGCAGCCTCAACCATAGATGCGAACAACAGCCAGTTATTCTCCCAAGGCTTAATAGAACGACTGCGTTTAAACTCTGTGATCATCCATTCTTTTGCCTGTGGATCCAAATTATCCCACAATTGCGTTCTTGCACGCAAGAGACCCTGTGCCAGAAAAGCGGCATCCACCAAAGGCTGATAAGGTTTTCCAAACACCAGATAGTCGGGAGATTCCGGATTCACAGCATTCTTCAGACCTTTTACAGCCAGTTTGATATATTTATCACGCAACTGACCTTCGGGTGTATTATCCGGCCCCAATTCCAACCATGGGGAAATACCGCAGATCAGACGGCCTACAGCTTCCAAGTGAGCAAAATCACTCCTGTCTTTCGACAGAGATTCGTAAGGCATATTCTTTTTAAGCGTATTGTTGCTCAGGTTCGTCAATACCGGATCCGCAATACGGGTCAATGTTTCTACCCAAAAAGCACGGTCTTCCACTCCGCTCTGCTGTGCTTTACCATGGAAAGATAGGCACAGGAAACATACTAAAAAAGCGGTTGTTTTTATCAGATTAGTCATAGGGTCTTATTTATCTGTTAGTTTTTTTAAACGCATCAATGCTTCCACATAATAATAGTCGGCATAACTCAAAGGCACGTCTACTTCGCTGTTACCAGGGAAATGACCGGTAGAATGCATCAAAGCAAAATTACAATTGGTACCTTTTGCAGCCAGGTATTCCGGACTTGTCAGCGAGCGGACCTGCTGTTCTGCAAAATCAAGATAGCTCTTAGCTTCCGCACTCTTATCCAGCTGGCTCAGTTCGATCAAAGCCGATGCCATAATAGCTGCGGCAGAGGCATCTCTCGGTACATTCGGAATCCCCGGAGCATCAAAGTCCCAATACGGCACTTTATCAGCCGGCATATTCGGATTGTTCATGATGAATGCAGCGACATGTTTTGCCTGATCCAGATATTCCGGTTTTCCTGTTTCACGGTACATCATGGTAAAGCCATACAAAGCCCACGCCTGTCCGCGAGCCCATGCAGACTCGTCTGCGGCTCCCTGATGCGTCTGTTTCTTATGAGGAACACCGGTTATCGTATCATAAGACACCACATGATAACAGCTATAATCATCACGAAAATGATTGTTCATTGTTTTATCGGCATGGGAGATAGCCATCTTACGGAAACGGTCGTCACCGGATGCTTTCGAAGCCCAGCTGAAAAATTCCAGGTTCATCATATTATCAATAATGACCGGGAATTGCCATATCTTTTTATTGAAGTCCCAGGAACGGATGGCTCCTACGCGTTCGTCATAGCGAGTTGCCAGCGAATTCGCTCCGGTCAGCATTACATCTTTATATTCCGGTTTTCCGGTCAGGCGGTATCCATTACCATAGCTACAATACAACATAAAACCGACATCATGGCTGTAAGTGATATTTTTCACTTCCTCTACACGATCGGTATACATTTCAGCATATTTTTTCAATTCCGGTGTCGGATTGTTTTCGTACAGATACCATAACTCACCCGGGAAGAAACCGCTACACCACCAGCTATAGTCACTGGTTTCGAGTGTCCCCTCTTTGTTGATCGCTTTCGGCAGACGACCTTCCTGATTCTCCAGGTCTTTTGCCATTAAAAGAGCTTGTTCAGTCGAGGCCTTCAGACCACGGTCGATTACATCTGCGATAGGTTCCTGTTTGGGTTGCGAATCACAAGAAGCCAACAAGGCTGTGAACGCAAACACTCCGTACGAAAGAAATTTGTTCATGATAAAAATAGATTATTAAGTTTTTAAGTTTGTGGCAAATATACAGGTTTAAATTCTAAAATTCTACATAACCGCTCAAAAAAGGCAATAACCTTGAATTTATGATAAAAAAAGAGCTAAAGCTTAACCTCATTCTCTGCCTGTAATATTTTTGCAACACCAATGTAACATTTACTTCAAAGCGCCTTAACCTGTTCTTAATACATGTTACCTTACTTTGCACTCAGAACAAACAGGTAAATGACGTGAGAAAGTTTTTTGAAAAAATTGTAGAAGGAGGACTCCTGATCAGTGGAAGTGTAACCAGTTTCACGATTCTATTGATTGTCTTTTTTCTTTTTAAAGAAGCATCCGGTCTTTTCAGCAGTCCGGTAGTTGAAGAAGGATATGTACTTGCTGTGAATAAGGGGAATGACGTAAGTCATCTTTCACCGGAAACGATCATGGATATTTTCGATGCCAAGATAACCAACTGGAAAGAGGTGAACGGCAAAGATGAAGAAATCCTTGTTTTCCGTTTTTCCGATCTGACACAGTATTACAGTGAAGAAGAACTGGGCGACGAATTCCAGTATGTCCCCGAAAAGATCAGTGAACTGGTCAGCAAAGAGCCGGGAATAATTGCTTTCTTCCCTCAACAATATCTGGCTGAGCCTTTTGACGGGACAGTCCTCCCGGAAGAAAAGATCTCACTCTCCGATTTCTTTGCCGGAACAAAATGGTACCCGACCTCAGCACCAGCTCCTATCTTCGGATTGATCCCGTTATTATTGGGAACCTTGTTGGTCAGCATCGGGGCAATCGTTCTTTCTTTACCTTTCGGTATAGCAGTTGCCATCTACCTGGCTGAAATAGCCAACAAACGCACCCGGGAAATACTCAAACCGGTTATCGAACTTCTGGCAGGTATTCCTTCCGTTGTATATGGCTTTTTCGGACTAGTGGTAATTGTCCCGTTGATACAAAAAGGACTGAACCTTCCGGTCGGAGAAACAGCTTTTGCCGGCAGTGTCGTTCTGGCTATCATGGCATTACCGACCATTATCACCGTTGCAGAAGATGCTATGCGCACCACACCGCGGGCAATGAAAGAGGCTAGCCTCGCATTAGGAGCCACCCAATGGCAAACAATTTATAAGGTAATCATTCCCTACTCCATTTCGGGTATCACCTCAGCAGTGGTTCTCGGTATCGGCCGGGCTATCGGCGAAACAATGGCCGTACTGATGGTAACAGGGAATGCCGCAGTCATACCGACCTCGTTCTTTGAACCGGTACGAACCATCCCTGCTACGATCGCAGCCGAACTGGGAGAAGCTCCGGCCGGAGGCGCTCATTATCAGGCTTTATTCCTGCTGGGAGCCGTTCTGTTCATTATCACATTGATATTAAGTATCACGGTAGAATATATTTCATCCAAAAGAAAAATCTAAATAAGTTATGGCACCTATTCTGAAACTAGGCAATATCGATATAAAGAAACGGACTTCACAGAAACTGGCATTCGGCATATTTACGCTTCTTAGCTATCTGGTCGTCGTTATTCTTTTCCTCATCCTCGGATTTATCATTATAAAAGGAGGTAAAGTAATCAGTTGGGATTTCCTTACGGAAGCTCCCGCAGAAGGAATGACTGCCGGAGGGATTTATCCCGCCATCGTCGGTACGCTTTACCTGGTACTGGGTAGTAGTCTGATCAGCTTTCCGATCGGGATCATGAGCGGTATTTATATGAATGAATATGCGACAAACGGAAAACTGATCCGTTTCATCCGTATCATGACAAACAATCTGAGCGGTGTCCCTTCAGTGGTGTTCGGTTTGTTCGGTATGTCCCTGTTTGTTGTTACATTGGGGTGGGGAGACTCGATCATTGCCGGTTCATTCACACTGGCATTGATGTCGTTGCCGCTGATTATCCGTACCACGGAAGAGGCCTTGAAAAGTATCGACGACTCGTTCCGTCACGGGAGTCTGGCACTGGGAGCTACCAAGTTACAGACTATCCGGCGAGTGGTACTCCCGATGGCTTTTCCGAATATCATTACCGGGCTGATCCTGTCGGTGGGACGTGTATCGGGAGAGACGGCTCCTATCCTGTTCACTGTAGCCGCCTACTTCCTGCCTCAGCTGCCGGAAAGTATCTTTGACCAATGTATGGCATTGCCTTACCATCTGTACGTAATTTCAACCAGCGGTACGGACATCGAAGCATCCCGTGGAATGGCCTACGGAACAGCATTGGTCCTGATTGCAATCGTGTTAGTTGTCAACTTACTTGCCAATGCACTGAGAAAGTATTTCGCAAAGAAAGTAAAAATGAACTAACCGATATATTACAACTACAACAATAAAAAACAACAAAAAGAATATGATAAAGATTGATGCCCGTAACGTAGATTTCTATTATGGCGACTTCCATGCCTTAAAGAATATCTCGATGCAAATTGAAGCAAACACCTCCGTTGCCTTTATCGGGCCGTCGGGCTGCGGTAAGTCCACCTTCCTGCGATTGTTCAACCGTATGAACGACCTGATCCCCGATACCCGTATGACCGGCAATATCCTGATCGACAACCGTAATATTTATGATAAGGGAGAGAAAGTGGACCAGCTTCGTAAGAACGTAGGTATGGTATTCCAGAAACCGAACCCTTTTCCTAAAACGATCTTCGAAAACGTTGCCTACGGACTACGTGTAAACGGAATAAACGATAACGATTATATCGAAGAGACAGTTGTCAAAACTCTTAAACAGGTAGTTCTCTGGGATGAGGTAAAAGACAAACTGAAAGAGTCAGCCTTCGCATTATCCGGCGGTCAGCAGCAACGCCTGTGTATTGCCCGTGCATTGGCGATCTCCCCCTCTATTCTTTTGATGGATGAGCCGACTTCAGCCCTCGACCCGATTTCCACCAGCAAGATCGAAGATCTGATACACGAGCTCAAAAGCGAATATACGATCGTGATCGTTACTCATAATATGCAGCAAGCAGCTCGTGTGAGCGACAAAACGGGGTATTTTTATCTGGGTGAACTGATCGAGTTCGATAATACACGAAAGATATTTACCAATCCGGAGAAGGAGTCGACTCAGAATTACATTACGGGAAGGTTCGGGTAATTGAAAATCGAGAATTGAAAATTAAAAGATTATATATATATGAAAGTTATAGATCAGGAGATTGCCTCCTTAAAAAACAGTATCAGCGAAATGTGGGCTTTGGTCCACCAACAATTATATAATGCCGGCGAAGCGATGCTTACCGGAGATAAGGAACTGGCTTATAAAGTGATCAGCCGCGAACGTCGTGTGAATGCTTTCGAGTTGAAGATAGACAGCGATTGCGAAGATATCATCGCCCTTTACGCTCCTGTCGCCGTCGACCTGCGTTTCGTTCTTGCCATGTACAAAATCAATACGAACCTGGAACGCCTGGGTGATTTTGCCGAAAGCATCGCCCGTTTTGCAGGAAACCTGCCGGAAGGTGCCCCCGTCGATCCGCAACTGATCAAAGAGACACGGGTAGAAGAGATGCTGAAAGAACTGCTCAATATGCTTACCCTCAGCCAGGAAGCCTTCGAAAAAGAAAGTTCGGAAATAGCCTCCCGTATTTTCCTCAAAGACAACCTGATCGACGAGATTAACCATAACTCCACCCGGATCATTGCCGACTACATCGAGAAACATCCGGGAAGCGCCCTGGTCGGACTTTATATGGCAGGTGTGATCCGTAAGATGGAACGTTTCGGCGACCATTGTACGAATATCGCCGAAGAGTTGATCTTCTATCTGGATGCTAAAGTAATGAAGCATATCGGAAAAACAGAAAATTAAAATAGGCATAAATAAGATTTGTGTTTTACGTTTCTATCTCGTAATATTGTATCCCGAAAAGGGACCAACATCTACAATACTATCGTGGAGATTCATGAAACAGAATTAATAGACGGGTTAAGAAGTGGGGAAAGTAAAGCTTACCGTACTTTATTTGACAACTATTATCATCTTCTATTTCGTATTGCCTGTCAATATGTAAGGGATGATACGGTGGCCGATACCATTGTCGGAGACGTATTATCCCATATATGGGAAACACGCACATCTCTCCGTATTACCTCTTCCCTGCAAGCCTATCTGGTCTGTTGCATACGTAACTATGCACTCAACTACCAGAAGAAAATATTCGCAGACCGGGAGATCAGCCTCGACGACTATGAAGAATATCCGGAAGCGATCCTTCAGGGTCTGTTCCTGTCTGATGAATATCCATTGGGACATTTGCTGGAAAAAGAACTCAGTGAACAAATACTCCGAGAGATAGATAAACTGCCTCGCGAAACCCGGCAGGTTTTTATCTGTAGCCGGATCGAAGAACTAGGTTATGATGAAATAGCCGATAAAGTAGGTATATCCGTCAATACTGTCAAATATCATATCAAGCAGGCTCTTGCCACTCTCCGCAGTCGTATGAAGGGATATTTATCCTCCCTACTTTTCTGATTATTTACTGCCGGATTATTTTTTGAAAAAATATTTCATTTTCCACTACCCTCGCACTATTGGAATGTTGTCTTTAGGGTAAGAAGCAATAAAAATGGATCAGAAAAGACAACAAGAATACTACGACGAACTGATTACCGGCTATCTGAACCGATCGCTTTCCCGTGAACAGGAGAAAGAACTCGGTCGTTGGGTAGCCGCTGACGAGTCTCATAAAAAATACTATTATGAGATGACCGAGTTATGGTTATCCTCATACGACATACATCATAAGAAAAAAAGAAAGAACGAAGCCGTATTCCGCCGTTTCGCCGAACAGGCCGGATTACAGAAGCCTAAGCAGCTGTTCTTACGGAAATATACCCATATCGCAGCCTCCCTGTTAATCGGAGTTTTCCTGGGCAGTGCCGGATTATACCTGTTCGACCGATCCGACCGGCAGGACGACCAGGCGATGGTACGTACCATCGAAGTACCGCTCGGTTCACGCAGCCGTCTCCAGTTGGAAGACGGAACTATCGTATGGTTAAATGCTGGCAGTAAATTCAGTTGTCAGCCCGGATTTTCCCAAAAGAACCGACAGGTAGCTTTGGAAGGCGAAGGCTATTTTGAAGTTGCCCGTAACGAAAAGCTCCCCTTCATCGTCAATGCCAAAGAGATCGATGTAAAGGTATTGGGAACAAAATTCAATGTCAAAGCCTATTCCGACGAACAAGAGATCGCCGTAACCCTGGCAGAAGGTTCCGTGAATATGATCGATAAAGCTGCTCCCTCCAATTCCGTTATCATGGTACCCCAACAGCAAGCTATATATAACAAACTGACGGGAAAAACAGAAGTACGGAAAGTTTCTACGGAGGCTGTCTGTCAATGGACCACAGGAGCACACTTCTTCAACGAGATCAGTTTCGACGAAATTGCCGGACAACTGGAAAAAGCTTTCGACGTAACATTTATCTTCCGTAATCCCGAACGCCGGCAACTTCGTTTCTTCGGAGAATTCCGCAATACGGATACGCTCAACGATATCCTGACAATCATGTCATCCAGTGAAAAATTCACTTACAGGCGCAATAACAATATCATTGAGATATATTAAAACAGTTGATAACCCCATAAAGAAAGGAGAACCAGAAAAGGAAAGAGAAAAGCACAAAAAAAGAGCCGGAAAATGTTCGCACCATTTCCCGACTCACGAGTTCATTAAAACTTAATAGTTAAATTCTAATCACATTACAAAAGTATGGAAAACATTCTTTATAAAGAAAGAAAAATCACGCTAATTGTTTGCTCCAGGCTCCAGGTAGCCCTGTTATGTTTGATACTCTTTACAGCCAGTATCCAGCAAACATTTGCAGCATTACCACAAAATCAAAAGATCACGTTGAATCTGCAGAATGTAACTCTGAAAGAAGCTTTCGAGACGATCAGGAAACAGAGCGATTACATTTTCTTTTTTGAGACCGGAGATGTCGATACCCGGCAAAAAGTCAGTCTGCAAATAAGCAGCGAATCTATCAACGATGTATTAAACCAGGTACTGAAAGGGAAAGGCCTGAAATACGAGATCAAGAACAAGCACATTATCATCAAACCGGAGAAAACACCTCAACCGGCTCAATCATCCCGCCAGTCGGGAACGATAAGCGGTACCGTCACCGACGAAAAAGGGGAACCGATCATTGGTGCCAATATCATGGTCAAGGGGACTACGAACGGGACTGTCACAGACCTGGACGGCAAGTTCACCCTTCAGGCTACTCCCGGCGATATCCTGGAGATCAGTTATATCGGCTATAACCCCTTACAGATAAAGGCAGGTACACAAACGACCCTATCCATTAAAATGACGGAAGACACACAAAATCTGGAAGAAGTTGTTGTCGTAGGATACGGTACACAAAAGAAATCGGACCTGATCAGCGCCATAAGTTCCGTTCGCGGACAAGACCTGATCGAACAACCTGTACCACGTGTCGACCAGTTGCTTCGCGGACGTGTTGCCGGTATGCAGGTCGTTCAGTCAAACGGTACGCCCGGAACATCTTCATCCATTCGTATCCGAGGAGGTAACTCCCTTTCTGCCAGTAACGAACCTCTGTATGTGATCGACGGATTTGTCGATGCCGGTGACCTTAATTCATTAAACCCGAACGATATAGAGTCCATCGAAGTGTTGAAAGACGCAACATCCACGGCCATATACGGTGCTCGTGGCTCCAACGGTGTCATTCTGGTAACAACCAAACGCGGTAAAGCCGGCAAAGCGACATTCGATGTTGAAGCTTCCTACGGTTGGCAAAAACTACCCCACAAAATCGACTTACTTTCAGCAACCGAATATGCATCCTATTTAAACAAAGTAGCCAAGATCAACGGGACGACAATTCCTTATGCCGATCCATCCAAGGTCACAGGTGTTGACTGGCAGGATGAGCTTTTCCGTACTGCTCCGGTTTACAATCTCAACTTTTCCAGCAGAGGCGGTACTGAAAAGATCAAATATCTTGTTTCCGTCAATCATTTTGACCAGGAAGGTATTATGATCGGATCCGGATTCAACCGCACAACATTCCGCACAAACGTGGATGCGGAGATCAAGCCGTGGTTCAGTATGGGAACGACCGTCAGCCTTTCTCATGAGTTCCATGATCTGTCGACCATGCCTTCCGATCCCGACAACCATTTCGAAATGGCTGTATATGGCGTCGGTATGTCTCCTATAGGGAGTGCCGTGAATGAAGATGGTTCATACAACTATACGGAGCCCAGCCGTCCGACCGGACGTAACCCGTTAGCCGAAGCATTGTTGCCGACCGACGAAAAAAACGGATATTATCTGCTGAACAATTCTTATCTACAATTCAAACTCGACCCTCACTGGGTATGGAAATCGACATTAGGTGTAAAGTGGAATTACCAGCGTGAAGATTATTTCTCACCCAGAAAAGGTTCGTACCTGGAAAAGACGAATAGTGCAAAGGCCCTCACATCCGAGAGCCAGGACCTATTGACGGAACATACGTTGACATATAATCTGAAAAAAGAGGTACATTCACTTTCCGTCCTGGCAGGTTTTACCGCCCAGAAAGGGCATGACAAAGGCTTGAATACCGAAGTCTCTAATTTTGCCAATGACATCACAGGCTTTCACGACCTGAATGCCGCACAGGTAAAAGACAAGGTAGAATCCGGTTATCACAACTGGGGATACATGTCCTATCTTTCACGTATTAACTATGCGTACGATAATCGTTACTTATTGACAGTCGTTGCCCGTTATGACGGTTCATCCCGTTTCTCAGAAGGAAATAAATGGGCTTTCTTCCCTTCCGTATCAGTAGGATGGCGCATTACGGAAGAAGCTTTCATGAAAAAGCAATCCGTCATAAACGATTTGAAACTGCGTACCAGTTACGGTCGTGTAGGTAACCAGGCTATCGACATTTACTCCACACAATATCTCTTTTCATCCGGAAGTACGATTCTAGGTGGTTCCCAAATCGTCACCTATACCCCGAGCGAAGTTCCCAATCCCAACCTGACATGGGAAAAGACCGATCAGTTCGACCTGGGTGTCGACTTCTCGCTTTTCAACTCCCGTCTAAGCGGATCTTTGGATTTCTATCATAAGAAGACACGCGATTTGCTTTGGAAAATTTCCGTCCCTTCATACATCGGACAGTCCACACAGCTACAAAACCTGGGATCATTAAAGAATACAGGATTTGAACTTTCACTGAATGCTTCATTGATCGACAATAAGGATTGGAAATGGGATGCAAACTTCAATATTTCAACCAATCGCAGTAAAGTACTGAGTCTAGGACCGGATAAATATAAATACGTAGGAGAACATTGGGGTGGTTATTACAGCAGTATACTGAAAGTAGGCGAACCTATCGGACTTTTTTACGGACAAGTATACGAAGGTGTCCTGACGCAAGAAGAAATCGATGCCAAAGGATTGAATGCCCGTCCGGGAGATGCTAAATTCAAAGATATCAAAGACGATCCCAACAACTCAACGGTCATAGGAAATGCCAACCCTGATTTCTTCGGAGGCTTCGGCACGACGGTCAGCTGGAAGGGACTCTCTTTAAATGCATTCTTCCAATACTCCGTAGGCAACGATGTCTTAAACCTGAACAGTGCTTACTTTCTGCCGGGTAATTCGGCTGTAAACTGCTACCGCGATCTGGCAGAACAGATCTGGACTCCTGAAAATCCGAACACATCGGTAGCTCGCCCGAGTAACGAATACATCTATGCGGTCGACACAAGATTTGTGGAAAACGGCAGTTTCCTCCGGTTGTCGTCCCTGACACTGGCTTACGACCTGCCGATGAAATGGTTGAGCCCCATCGGATTTTCCGCTGCACGCGTCTATGCAACAGGAAATAACCTGTTCAACATCTGTAACTACCGGGGATATGATCCGGAAGTCAGCTTATATTCAAGTAGTCCTATTTTAAGAGGTTACGATTGGGGACAATACCCAATGAACCGTTCTTTCACATTAGGCGTTAAATTTACCTTATAATACTGATAGCATATGAAAATTTTCAAAATATTACCGTTTGTTTTTCTCCTGCTGAGCTCATGTTCAGGTTTATTGGATGAAAATCCTAAAGGGGATGTTGCCGGAAGCAATTTCTTCATCGACGAAAACAATGCTCTTTCCTGTGTTAACGACCTATACAATGCATTTGCCGATGCGAATGTATATACTCGCCAGGCCATGATGGTTATGGAATTCGGGACAGACATCGGGACCCGTTCCCCGACAGACAACTGGCCAACTCTCGACCCGATAGCAACTTATACTCATAATGCATCGGCAGAGCGTATCGGATGGACATGGCGCGACGGATTCAAATATATCCGCAACGCCAACCTGGCAATCGCCAATATCGAAGCAATGGACGAGAGCTTGTTTAAACAGATACCAAAGGAACGTCTGTTGGCAGAAGCCCGTTTCGTTCGTGGTTTCCTGTACTTCCACCTGACCAACTTCTTCGGGGATCTGCCAGTAATACTCGAACCGGTAACAGATATAGATGCCTATCTGACATTAAGCCGCACTCCTGCATCTCAGGTCCGGAAGGAGGTTGCTCTTCCCGATCTGCAATATGCAGCCGAAAACTTACCTGAGTTCGACGAGTATAGCACCTCTGATGCAGGAAGGGTAAGCCGTAGCAGCGCCATCGGATTAATGGCTAAAATATACCTTTTCGAAAAAGAGTATGCCAAATGCGAAGAACTCTGTCGCCAACTCTATACTGAAGGTAAACGAGGATTACTGCCACATTACAGCGATGTATTCAATTCTAAGTACAACAACAGCAAAGAAAGTCTTTTTGCAGCCCAGGCATTAATCGAAAAGACAGAATTACCCAGTCAGACTACCTGCTACGGTGATTATACGGAAGAATCAGACAGTCCGTATAAAAACAGTGCAGCAATAGCCCCTCTTCTTCCGTTCGCTTCTTATTATGTACCGGATGAAGACAAGTGGTATGATACAGAAAACGACAGCCGCTGGAAGTTCAATTTCCGCCTGGCTTCGGAAAGTAAATACAAGGAACTTATTGCAGGAACAGGTACTACCGCCCAACATCTGGGAGCAGGTATCAAATACAAAGGAGAAATTGTACGAACTCCTTATATTGTGAAATTCTGTGATGTGGAGAACCGCCGTGCCGACCGCGAAGGAACTTCCCTGAATTTTCCTCTCTTACGATGGGCAGACGTCTTATTAATATTTGCTGAGGCTTTGAATGAACAAAACAAAACGAATGAAGCTTTTACCTATATTAATGAAGTCCGCGAAAGAGCTTACACCAACGAAGACGGGACCATCAACCCCGGTTGGAAACTACAAGGCCTGTCGCAAGCACAATTACGTGAAGCTATCCTCAAGGAACGGGCCCTGGAGCTTTGTTATGAAGGACACCGGAAATTTGACTTATTCCGTACCCATAACCTGGTCAAAGCAATACAGGGAGTTACTCATCTGAATGACATCGAATATCTTTTCTCTGAATCTTACTATCCGAAAGAAGCAGCGAAAAATGTAAAGGATTATCACGAACTGTTCGGTGTTCCTACAAATGAAATAACACTAAACAGCAACCTTCTTCCCCAGAATGAAGGTTATTAACCCCAATATTTTATGTTCAAGAAACTGATCACAGGCATATCGCTGATAGCCTTTTGCTCAAACATAGTAGCCCAAAGCCCCGAACAGGGGCTGGTCTACTATCAGTCTTTCGATGATCCGCAGCCGGAAGCCATCCGGATGGCAGAAATTGCAACCCGCGATTCATCCTCCCTTTTCCTGGTGCATACCTCTTCCTATAGTGAAGGATTAAAAGGGAAAGCCCTCGACCTGACAGATGAGATAGCTTATCGTATTCCCCTTTCCCTGACCGCTAAAGAACGTCCGTCTTTTGCAGCAGACCGTTCGTTCACCCTGCAAGTCTGGGTAAAAACGAAACCCGGCGCCCCATTAGGTACGCCAATCATGACGAATGCAACGACTGCCGACCCGACGGGCTGGTGTATCGGAACGCAGGAAAACGGAGCTTGGTATCTGAGCCTGAACGACGGAAAGAACAGTTACAGCTATCAGCCGACAGCCGGACGGCAGGCCATAAACGACGGGAAATGGCATCAATTGACAGTATCCGTAGATAAGAAAAAGGGAGAAGTATGGATGTATCTGGATGGACGCAATGTTGCTATTTATCAGACAGAAGGACTCCAGTCGCTCGAAAGTAAATTCCGCACGATCGTAGGAGGGAGTGATGAGGAACAGGATTGGGAGTGCCGGGGCGAATGGATGGCCTTCAACGGAAAAATAGACGAAGTGAAGATGTGGGATCGTCCGATCAGCAGCCAGGAGGTACGGGAAAGTTACGGACAGTTCTTCCCATTATCTCCCTTGTATCCGTCTTACAAGCCCGACAAACTAAAAGTACAGGTATGGAATATATGGCATGGCGGAAGGCGCTTCGGCAAGCAGGTCGGCGTAAACCGTGTCATAGACGTCCTGAAAAAAGAGAATGCGGATGTGATCGGATTGATCGAAACGTACGGTTCCGGTGCTATCATTGCAGACTCCCTCGGGTATTATTTCTACTTGATCAGTTCCAATCTCAGCATTATGAGCCGTTACCCGATAGACGAAACGATTCAACTGTTCCGTTCATTCAATTCGGGAGGAGCATTTATCCGCTTGAATGAGGAACAGCAAATCGCCTTCTACGACATCTGGCTTCATTACCTACCCGACGTTGCCGATCTGAATAAAGGAAAAGAGGCGATAAAGAAATACGAAGAGGATGAAGCGCAGACCCGCCTGCCGGAAATCAGAGAGATACTGAAACAAATGGCACCTCATACCGCACAGTCGGCAGAAACACCGGTCATACTGGTCGGAGATTTCAACTGTGACTCTCATCTGGATTGGAACGAGCAGACCCGGCCGGCCCATCAGGGTGCGTTTGCCAAACTGGAAGTATCGAAACAGGTCATCGATAAAGGTTTCACCGATAGCTTTCGTCATCTTTATCCGGATGTCCTGTTAAACCAGGGAGCAACCTGGTCGCCGCTCATCAATCTGGGAGCTAAAAAACTGAGTTGCCTTCCCCAGCGGATCGACTATATCTATTACAAAGGGGAGAAACTAATACCCTATCGTTCGGAAGCCCTGAGCCATCATCCTGTAGGGTGGCCCTCCGATCATGGAAGCGTAGTGACGTCATTCTACTTTAAATAAAAGGCAGACTGCTAATATTGTATATCACTACTGTCTTCTTTTCATATCACAGTCAGATTCCGTTTGTTTTACAGATGGATTTCTTTTGTATCACAACTGTGATATGAATAGAAGATCAAGAGAAAATGACTCTATTCCGGAACAAAATCACTGTATGCCCCAAACAACCCGCTAGATCCCCCCAATTATTTTACTTTACGGCCTTGTTCTTCTGAATAAATGCAGTAGGGATCATTCCGAACTCATTCTTGAAGATACGAGTGAAATATGACTGGCTCTCGATACCAATCCGCTCCATCGTTTCACGGATAGACAGATTTTCCTCTATCAACAATCTAGCAGCCTTTCGCAGACGGTAACTTCTGATGAACTCGACAATTGATTTATCCGTCAGCGATTTGACTTTCGCATAGAGTTTACTCCGGCTCATCGACAACTCGGAGGCAATGTAGCTGACATCCATGTCCGGCTGGTCGATACGACTCTCAATAATTTCGATCAGACGACTGATAAATTTATTATCCTGCTGGTTTGCTGCCAGTTCCCGACTGTCAACGAAATAGTTCCGAACATAGTGTTCTTTCAGGTTTTGCTGTTGCCTGAATATATTCTGCACAGTCAATTTCAGAAGTCCGAAATCAACCGGCTTTTCAAAATAAGCATCCGCACCGGAGTCCACCCCTTCCATCTGATTCTCCAATCCACCTCTGGCTGTCAGCATAATAAATGGTATATGGGAAAAGTTCATGTTTTCCTTTATCTCCCTGCATAAAGTTATTCCGCTTTTTACCGGCATCATAATATCACTGACGATAAGGTCGATTTCCATTTCTTCCACTATATCGGATGCTTCCACCCCATTCCCGGCCTCGACAATCTCAAAAGAAGAGCGAAGATGCATCGCCATCAAACCACGCAAATCCTCATTATCTTCCACCAAAAGGATTCGTTTCCTGTCTCTCAACAAGAAGAATTCCTGTTTATCTGATTCCTGTTTATCAAACAGGAGTTCCGGTTCGATAAAATATGACATTGTCATATTTTTCGCTGATGCTTCATTTTCCAACAATTCCACAGCATCATACATTTCTTTATCCAGAGGAAACTGCACAAGCATTTCCGTACCTTTGTTGCGTTCACTATAAATCGAAATAGCTCCTTTATGAAGCAATACCAGACTTTTTACCAACGCAAGCCCGATTCCGGAACCGATGTGAGCCTCCGTATCATCCGAATCAACTTTATAGAAACGTTCAAACACTTGGGCTATAGATTCGGCTGAGATACCGACACCTGTATCCTTGACCAAAATACTGAAAGTCCGGACCAACTCCGGATTAGATTGTATTTTATAGCTGTTTTTAAAACCGGACCGAAAAGGTTCCTTATCCAACCGGGTCTCGACTACAATATGCCCTCTATTGCCTGTGTATTTGAATGCATTGTTCAATAAGTTCATAATTACTTTCTCCATGACCTGTTCATCGAAGTAAATAGGCACTGATAAAGCCGGATCACACTGAATCGTGTAGTCGATCTCCTTTTGTAAAGCATACTCCTGAAAATCAGAAGCGACCTCCTGAACAAAACGGTTAATATTAGATGAATGTACCTTCAGCTTCATTTTCCCATTCTCCACTGTCCTAAAATCCATCAGCTCATTAACCAGATTCAGCAGGCGGCGGGCATTACTATTCAACAATCGGATATAATGATTGTTCCCATACTGTTGCTGCATATGCTCGACAGAAGCCATGATAAGAGACAGCGGAGTTCGGAAATCATGGGAAATATTTGTAAAGAAGCGCAGTTGAGCCTGATGGTTCTCTTCCTTCTTCTCCATTTCCAAAGAATCCATATAAAGCTCTAGTTTCAGTTTTTTCTGATGGTTGTAATAATACAAAACAGTTCCTCCTAAAGTAAAAAACAGGAAACCATAAATCATATACGCCCACCAGCTAAACCAGGGAGCCGGTAACCTTCTGATCCGGATCGTTGTTAGAACATCATTCCATACGCCATCATTATTGGATGCCATCACTTCAAATGTATAAGTACCCGAAGGAACTTTGGCATAAGACACGATCCGGCTTGTGGCATCGATCTCTATCCAACGCTGATCGTATCCCACCAACCTGTATTTAAACCGGTTCTTCTCCGGTATCAGGTAATTATCAGAAGACAACTTAAAACCAAAATTTATCTGGTTATAATCCAAAATGATCTCTTTGGTAGTAGAAATCGACTGGTGCAACGGAGAACCAGTCGAATCGGGTTTTACAATCTCATTATCTATATAGAAATCTGTAATAATAGCAGTCGGTTTAAATTCACTGAGCAACACTTCCTTCGGATTGATAATTGTAAAACCGTTGGTCCCTCCAAAATACAATTCACCATTTTTCCCTTTCATACAGGCTTTCGGATAAAATACGATTCCCTGTATCCCGTCTTTCTTATCAAAACGGAAAAAGGTATTTTTTTCTATATTATATTTAAACAGACCGTTATCCGTGCCCATCCAGAGATCGTTATCATCATCCGCACAAAGACTATAAATTGTGGATACGTCATAGCGCAAAATATCATTGACGGAATAAAACCGGTTATTCTTCACATCGTATTTAACCAACCCACTCCCAACCGTTCCAATCCACACATTCCCCGTTTCATCCAGACATAACGCCTGTGCCCTGAGACTGTAAGTCGAATCCGAAGCAATCTTCCTGTACTCCTTAGACCTAACATTCATATAATAGAGTTCCTCGTTATTGACCACCCATAAATCATCTTCTCTTCCCCGGCAAAGATCCGAGATGGAACTATTGTTGTTATCTCTTTTCGACAGATAATGAGTAAAACGATCTGTTGCAAACGAATAGAAAGAAATACCTGCCGACTGATAGCTGATCCATAAACCGGAATCCGCTTCCAGTATCACCTTTCTCAAATCGTTGGTTAGCATTCTGTTGTCTGAACGATAATCTTTATTGAATCGCTTAAAGGCCGATGTTTTGTAAGAAAAACAATCTAATCCTCCCCGATACATGGCAACCCATAGATTCTGAGACTGGTCGATAACCAGCGATTTAACATTATCGTAGGTTAAACTGTTTTGTAACGGATTATGGGTATAATACCTGAACTCCCCCGTTTTCTTATTCATCCGGTTGACACCACCACCTTCCGTGGCGATCCACAGAAATTCATCATCTTCTGCAAAACCACTTACCACTTTATGGTTCAAACCGTTTTCACGGGGAGTAAACGTGCGGAACCGGGATGTCTCCTGAAAATTAAGATAACACACCCCCCCCGAGTAAGTACCTATCCAGACATTTTTCTGGGCATCTTCTTCTATCGTCCATACCGAGTTACTGGGCAAAGAAAAAATATCTGATTTTGAATTTGTGAAATGGGAATATTCCTCCGTTTCCGGATTCATGATATATAATCCTCTCTGAGTACCAACCCAGACATAACCGTTTTTATCGACATATAAAGTTTTCGACGGAACATATTCGTTATTTTGCGTACAAAAAAAACTGTAGTGGTTAATAATGGACAAAGTCTGATAATTCAACTTATACAGTCCATAGCTTTCGGTCAACACCCATAACTCATTCCCATGTTTTTTTATCTCGATAATTGCCTGGTTATCCGAAAGCACACAAATTTGTTCAAAAAACATTTTGTCATAGTCAAACCGATATATCTCACCTTGGGAAGTTCCGGTTATAAGTTCATCCTCATCAGCACACAGAGTCACGGCATCATACAACAAACCTTTTTCTGACTCCATTCCGAAAAAGGTCTTTTTCTCCACATCGAAAATGCCTAAACTGGCACTTATCAGCCAGAGATTCCCCCGAGAATCCGTTTTAATGTTCATCGTATTCGGCTTGAACATTCTTTTAAAAGAGTCGGTAATCTTATCGTAAACGAAAAGCCCTTTATTAGTTGAAACGAACAAATGTCCGCGGGCATCCAGTTCCACATTCCGAAAGTACCATTTATCCGAAGTATCCAGCATTCTGAAATAAGAATAATACCTTCTAAACTGGTAACCGTCAAAACGGAAAAGATCGTTCTCCATGACGATCCAGATAAAGCCGTCGTTGTCCTGCTGAATAGACTTTACCCCATCATAATAAAAGCCACCCTCAGGCGACAAGGTGTGGAATTTGTAATTTTTTATATTCCCCGCCAAAACTGGTAAACTGAAAGATAGGCAAATAAATAATATCAGCTTGTATAAAATATGATTTTTTCTGAGTCTAAACATCGTAATTCCTCATTTTGTATAGAAATAAAACTCCCCCAAATATAGGATATTCAGGGGAGAGTTCTTTATTCAACTTCGAAAAATATACGGATGTAGCCCTTTTTTGACTTTTCATTCAGACGGATTCCGATACGGGAAAACTCAGGACCGTTTTCTTGTATTTTTTCTGGGATAATAGTATATCCCTTCGGAGATGATACTTCTATTTTTACATTGGCTGTATGTTGCTTGCCTGACAGTTTTATTGTATTGTCTCCCTTTTCCTTCCAGTCGGCCAATGTCGTAACAGCAGACTCAAAAGAGCCGGCCTGATCCAGTTCGAAACGATCTTCTATCAGCAAACTACCTTTTCCGCTACGGTCAAACACAAATTTACGAGTATATGATTTCAGATTCGAACAATCGTAAGCACTCGTTAAGTCCAAAACATATTCATCACGGGCAGCTGTAAAATCCGTTCCTATGATTTTTGCCCGGTATTCTTTTCCGACTCCCTGTAACGCCTGGTCTATCACAGCGACAGGATGACCGAAAGAGGAAATCGACTTGAATGTATACCGTTTATCCGTCCACATTGCACCGGCATAGTGATAAGGACCTCCCAGATCGCCCGCCAGTGTTTCATTCCCTATGACAAGAGAATAACTTCCCACATCATTATGATTGTGATGTTCGGCATTATTTCCGCCCTTCAAGGCAACTCCCATGGAATGTGTCGTTGGATTTTCAGGACGACAAATCAACACTCCGGCTTTGTCAAAGAACATTCTGACCGGTTGTTTTCCCTCTGTCTTTGCTACACTTTCAGCATGGCAGGATGTCTGCAAGGCCGTATTCTGAAAAAATAACATCGCAGTAAAGACCGAAGGCTGGAGTTCTCGAGTGTCGATCTGATCATAAGCAGACAACCCTAATCCCAGATTATGGTTACAATACCATAAAATCTGTGGAGAAACAGCCGTTCCGATCCGGCAGTCGGCAAAAGCCGGATAAACCCCGTTGATAATTTCGAAATTGATGCCATACATCGCTATCTTTTTCATCTTCTCACTCTTGAATAAGTCTATAGCGCCTTTGGTGCGCTGATACAACTGTTCCCGTAAAATGATGTAATGTTGGAATCCATAATTAAAATATCCCAGCCCTTCCGTACAATATCCGTCATCCGTATATCCCAGCACACTGTTCTGTGAATAATATTCGGCAGCGGCAACAAACAAGGCTCGTTCCTTTCTGTCTTTTATAACCCCGACAGCAGCACTGGTAACACCTGCCAGACAAACGGCATTCCAGTTATTCGTATTATTGAACCAGTTAAAAGTATATCCTTTCCCCGTTTGTAAAGCATCTTTAACCGGATTAAAAGCACGGGCATACATGGAGTCTATCACAGCCACCCTGACCGGTTCACTGATCTTATCATCCAGGAAATAAAGAGTCTCTGCCAACTCATGGACAAAAGCTGCCGCTGCCAGATCCACTTCATGTTTCTTTCCATAAAATACGTTCAGATACGTATCGTGTGCCGGAAGTACCCAGGAACGATGGGAGATCAGCTCTTTCAAGGTCGATTCTATTTTAGGGACAAAACGTCCTTCATTCTCCATACATTCAGCCCAAACCAATGGTGCCAGACGTGATTTTCGGGCATTCAGCATTTTCTCGCCGGGAGGCCTGACACCATTCTTTGAAAATTCCAGGTAGAGCTCATCATCCCAAGCTGGCATTTCCGTATTCAAGACCTCCTCTGCCTTTTTCAAGACAGAAGGATAGTCAATTTTATCTTTGATCTTTTCCCACTCCGCACGGTTGTGATAGGATACGCCAAAACCAGCCGGCTCCTCCTCTAGGTAACCGGCAATTTCATTGATTCGAAACCGGTTATTCTCTTCAAAAGGAATACTTTTCGGTACTTGTGCTAGCAAAGCAAAAGGCAACAGACAAAAGGTTAAAAGGTATTTTTCCATGGTATACTGTATTTAAAGATTTCAAAACAACTGTATTCCAGAGTTTTTCACGTTCGGTATATTTTCTCCGGGTATCAGGCAAACATCTACCCACTGCCGGGTATTTGCCGGAACTTCAAATTCGAATCCAACAAAGATAGTTCCTTTATTGGAAGCATCATACTCATGACGAGATTCCGTACTCCAGGTTCTGCCCTTTATCGCAACCGTCCCTTCAGCTTTTATTGTCAACTTCTTTCCATCCATGACAAGCACAATGGTATGGTCATCTATGATCTGCGGGGTAGCTGCAGTCAGCAGATTCCACCGGATCGAAGCCGCCTTGTCATCCGTCCGGATTTCATCACGGATCAGGACATATTCGTTATTAATAATTCCGACACCTCTTTTCAAGCTACTGACTTCTGTTCGATATAAAGACGTAAGATCCATTGAAACAGACATCTGCCCGTCCTTTTCTGTAATATTTTCTACCGGAGCATACCCTGCTATGATCTGTTTCTTTCCATTTACAGTCAATGTATTATGAGCCATATTGTTATAACGAAACACATCCCAGCGGGGAGATTCCTGCGTCATATTCCACAGGTCAATACCTTTCGATTCCAGCGAATGATAATCTTGTGCCCCGAAATCCATAGCCCATCGAATACCATCCGATTCCATCACAAAAGAACCTATATCCATATGTCCGTGACTTTCCTTCGGAGTTCCCCCTTTCACCCCCAGGTAAATAGCGTTATCCGATTCCCAGGAAGTCCGCATAATGGCAAGAGCACTTTTTCCTTGCCCCGTATACATCCGTTCAACAGGAGTCGTAATGTCTTTAAACAAAATATCCTTACTCCATATAAGTAACATGGGGAGATAACGGTCTTTAGTTAGACTGGGATCTTTTCTGACTTCAAGCGCTTTTAATTTATCCAGTTCTCTCCAGATAAGTGAAGGAGTATTCGTCTTTCCGGCAAACCAATACATAACCGGATTCACTACAGTGGAACTCCCGTTATCGGCAAAGTTAAAACATTGTAGGCTGGCATGCCTGGATTCTGTAACACGTTCTAGCGATTTTGTGACAGCGAGTCCATTCACTGCCCTGGCTGTACCTTCCATATGTTGCATAAAAGAGGCTGTATTCAAAAATCCGGGAGCCTCGCAAAGGCCAAAATCCTTTTTCCAAATAGTTTCCAGCAGATCAATGAACAACACATTATAAGTCGTCCCATAAATCCAATAACCATATCCTTCAGGATAAGCCCCATTATTTACATAGACGGTCATCGGTTGGCGTATCGACTCCAAAGCACGATTTATCAAAGCGGCAGATTCCTCCGGTTGTTGTTCATACAAAGCCAGTGCTCCAAAAGTAATGCCTCCGTTACAAACCTGGTTCCAATTGTTATTACCACCCAGCCAGCCGTTATATTGTTTTTCTAACGATGGCTTCAACCCTTTCTCCTTGATTGCTGCGGCAATCTGTTTTCTCGATTTTTCAGACAACCGGGGATATAGCCAGTCATATCCGATCGACACAGCAGAAGTCATCTCCGCCACATCCAAAAAATGACTAGGATTCCAGTCCGACAAATCAGCCATTGCCAGCAACTCTTTTTCCGCCCGCAGAAAATAGGTATCCTCCTGCGTCAAACGAAAAGCATACGACAAGTAAAAAATCCTCCGGATAGCTTCACGCGAAGTATGCAAGATTCTGCGCCCTTTCTGGTTACGGGCAAGGACCGGTAGCGAAAGCATCCGGTCGCATTCCTCTATAATCTCGTTGTGCAAGGTTTGCAACAGAGGCTCAGAAGATATCTTATCCTTCAACAGCGTTTCTTCTCCTTTAGTTAAAAGAAGACGAGGGTGCTCCGGGACAACCTCATGTGAAGAGATCCCGGATAATGACTGTGCATGCAAGACTATCGGCAAAAGCAAGGCAATCAATAAGATATACTGTTTCATTTTTTCTCTATTTGGGTAACTGAATAAAAAGAAAGTGTACCGGGCTCGTAGGATAGTCGGTACACTTTCCATAAATTTATTATTTCAACTTATACTCCGGATAAGCGTCAACCACATGCATAATGCCATTGGTCGGCTGCAAATTGGAAGTCACTACCGAAACAACCTTTCCCGAATTTACCACGTCATTGATCCGGACTTCAAACTTATTTTGTGCATCATTATTCTGAGGTCTCAAACTCAGATACATGATTGCATCCGGATTCATAGTTTCAACTTTCACCGGCGTAGTCGTCAGATCTAAAGAATGATAACGTCCCTTTACAATATATGAATTCAGTAACGTCTTAATATCTTCTACTTTCATTGCCTGCAAACCGGAATAACGATTATCCTTTAGATAACTGGTGAACGCTACGTCATTCAGAATAATAAAAGTACGGTCGTCGATCTCATATTCCTGCTGGTAACCGGCCAGTGTAATTGCGTCATACAGCAAAGACATATCCATATTTTTACGGCTTTCAATAAAAGCATAGGCCGACATATCCATTGTCAGTTCAACCGGACTGTATTCATATTCAAAATCCTTTTGCAGATCAAGTCCGAACAGGTTGCATGAACTGAATATTGAAGCCATGAAACAACCTGCAATTAGTTGGAATAGTATTTTTTTCATATCTGTATCTTTTTAATAATTACCATTTTGAACCAAATTCGCATTTTCCAGAATATTATTATAATATACCGGCCAGTAAAGCTGCCATTCATCTGTAAAGCGGGGGCATACGTCACCTGTTTGCGCTTCAATGTAATTTTCAAAATAATCGTTCATCACTTTCATCGCCCGGCCTGTACGGATCAGGTCAAACCAACGGCGTCCCTCACCCAACAGTTCCAGCTGCCTTTCCTGAAGGATAGCATCCTCCATAGCCAGAGTCCGGTCCGAAGCATTTGTAAAATCGTCCATCGTCTTCAGTGACAGTCCCGCCCGCTCGCGGATCATATTCAGTAATTCCAGTGCTTCTTCCTGTCTCTGCTGCTTATTCAGCGCTTCCGCTCTCAGCAATAGAATATCAGCATAACGGTAAAAAGGAACATACTTTTCATTTGCTTCAATCACACGTTCACCCGGTTGCCATTTCCAGATGGATGCATCGCCATTCGGGCTGGATATGTGGTTGGATGCATAGACAATCGTAGTATCGATCGTCTGATAACGGCGAAGGTCCATACGATATTCCTCCGTATTCCACAAGTTCTTCACTCCTTCCGAAGGTATCATCTGCGGAGCAGCTGTCCGGCACATCATATAGATAATCCAGTTCTGTTTATTATTCTGGTAAGACCATTTCATTGTCCAGATGTTTTCGCTGGTAGTACCGTCTGCACAAACCTGGGCAAATTCAGTCCCTTTGAGAAGCGAATAGCGTTTCAAATCCATCAGTTTCCCGGAGTAAAGAATTGCTTTGTCATAGTCACGCATCCACATGGCGTAATCGGTATAAAGGGCATACAAGGCACCGGGATTGAAACGGAACACATCATTCTGGCCTTCGTCCACTAATTTCACAGCTTCTTCCAGGTCTTTTCCCACCAGGTCCAACACCTGCGACTGAGGAGACTGAGTCGGTTTTTCAACATCAGCCAAAGATAAAGTCGGTTTTTCTACCAACGGGACATTTCCCCATATTCTCGCCAGATTGAAATAACAGAAAGCACGTAAGAAATAAGCCTCAGCCAGATAATTATCTTTCTTAATCGCAGTCAGTCCCTGCACATCAGGTATATAATGCAAAGCATAATTAACAGTAGAGATAGATTTATACCACACATTCCAATCAGCAGAGACATGCGATGAATTCAGTTTATTGGTATTGGCGGCATAGGTAGGCATACTGCTGGAAACCGTTGTTCCCACAAAGTTATCGGAGCGCATCTCAAACCAGGTCATATAATTACCGGCACTGTTCTTATTATAGTTTGTCTGGAAATCCGCATAAACAGAATTCAATGCGGCACGGACATCATTATCAGTCTGCCAGAAAGTGGAAGTTGCAATATCACTCACGGGGTCCACATCCAGAAAATCATTCAGGCAAGAGGTGAACAAAAGAGTCGACAAGAAAACTGCATATATCTTTTTCATCTTCATATACATTTAAAAGTTAACATTTACTCCGAACAGAATATCTTTTGCCTTCGGATAGGAGTTATTATCATAACCTACGGCAAATCCGCTGCTTGGTAATTCAGGGTCGAAACCGGAATAGTTCGACCAGGTAAAGAAGTTTTGCATCATAGCTGATACGCTCAATGATTCAACACCGATCTTTTTCACGATATTTTTAGGCAATTCATAAGCCAGACGGATATTCTTCAAACGGATATACGAACCATCCTCGATCCAGAGACTGCTGGCAAAGCGGGTATTATCCATGACTGCCGCACCATTTGGTTTCGGGAACTTGGCTATATCGCCGGGAGCTTTCCATGAATTAGCGATATTAGCTGGGTTACCGCGGGTGATAGCCGACCATTTATGTTCCGAACGGCTCTGCTCGTAAGCATTGAATACATCTCCGCCTATGGCAAAGGAGAAGAACAAAGAAAGTGTGAATCCTTTATACGTAAAGTCGTTATTGAAACCTCCGATCACGTCCGGCTGTCCGCAACCCAGTACCTGACGGTCTTTGGCATCGATGATACCGTCCTTATTGACATCGTCCCACATAACATCACCGCCTTTGAAAACATCACCGGTTGCCGTATTATAACGATACTGTTTGATCTCGCCGTCATAAGCCTTGCCATCCAGTTCATAGCCGGTAAAGCGGTCTTTTTCATCAAATATCGGAGTAAGCTGTTTCCAGTCGGGGGTAAAGGCATTCGATTCATCGTACGGGAAAATAGCATTAGCTTTCCATCCATACATAGTTCCTACCGCATATCCCTTATCCAGGATATATACCGTATTGATAAACTGTTGTCCGCCCTCCGGAATGGAAACGATCGTATTCTTATTGAACGAAAGGTTCAATGAGGTATTCCACTGGAAATCTTTCGTTTTAATATTGGTTGAATTCACCGTTATTTCCCATCCTGTATTTTTTACATCGCCAATATTCTGATAAGAACTACTGAAACCGGATGTTTGCGGTAATTTAACCTGATAAAGAACATCTGAAGTCTTTTTGTTATAATAATCCACTATCAATCCGATTCTTCCGTCCAAGACAGAGACATCTAGACCGATATTATACTGCTGCGTCTGTTCCCATCCCAAATTCCTGTTCTCTAACTGATTCGGGTAAATACCCGGCATATCCGCATAAAAGTTTGTAGTATACAATCCCAAAGAAGAGAAGTTTCCGGCAACTTGGTTACCAGTCACACCATAACTCAGTCGTAATTTGGAATCATTAACTACCGGTTTCATCCATTTCATAAAAACTTCATCCGAAAATCTCCATCCCAATGAGGCTGACGGGAAAAAACCCCAGCGTTTATCTGTTCCGAAACGGGAAGAACCGTCGTAACGCAAGTTAGAATTAAACAGGTACTTACCTTTATAACTGTAAGAGATACGTCCGAAGAAAGAAGCCAGCCGGTTCGCAGTCCAGGTCGCTTTCGTATTGGTCATATCCACACCACCATAAGCATTTGAAATTTCAATGGCATCACTGATATTATCGACAACAGCTAGTTTCGTCATTTCTGTTTTAAACTCCTGGAGACTGAAACCGCCCAATACCGTTAATGCATGGTCTTTATTGAAGGTTTTATTATAAGTCAGCACATCTTCATGTGTCCAGCTGGTTTTCGTATCGTCTTGGTTGGTCGATTTACGACGTCCGTTCACATCTAGGATAGCCGGACGGAAACTCTGATACTTCTGTAAATTGAAACTACCGGCAATGCTGGCTTTAAACTTCAGTTCGTCCAGTATCTTATACTCTAGAAATTCATATAGGTCCAGATTATATATCTTATAATTGTTTTTTCCTACCATACTTTCAGCCAAAGGATTACTACGACTTGCCAGAATCGGGGTATAACTGCCGTCGGGCTCTATCACATTATAGTTAGCGGGACGCTGAAGGATACGTGACCGGGATTCACTAGTCGACCTGCGCTGGTTGGAAATAGTCAGTGCCAAACGATTACCGATAGTCAGACGGGGAGTCGCGTTGTAATCGGCATTGATACGAGTTGTCAAACGCTTATTAAAGGTGTTGATCTGAATACCCTGCTCTCCCAAATAACCAGCACTGACAAAATATTTCAATTTCTTTTCCGCACCGGAAACACTGACATCCACCTGGTTTGTCCACGCATGTCTGAATAACAAATCCTGATAGAAATTGTCAGCAGTCATGGACGGGTTCAAAGAGTCGCGGTTGGCGATCGTCGTATAATTGCCGTTCAGGAAATTACGTAAAGTTTCATATTGGATACCTTGCAAGCGGCTCATCTGGGCCAGTTTTTTACCTATCCGTGACTGTTTCAATGAATAATTGGCAGAAACTTTTGCTTTTCCTTCCTGTCCCTGTTTGGTAGAAATAATGACAACACCATTGGCAGAGCGGGAACCGTAGATTGCAGCAGAAGCGGCATCCTTCAAAACCTCCACGGATGCTATGTCACGCGGGTTGATATTATCGATATTCGAAACTTCCATTCCGTCAACAATAAACAACGGATTGGAGCCGCCGTCACTCAATGTAGAGGTACCCCGAATACGGAATGTTGCGGCAGTACCCGGTTCGGAAGTACTCATAATATCCAGACCTGAGACTTTCCCTTGCAGGGCAGACGCAATGTTTACAGGCTCATTGGACTGTATATCCTTATCACTTACAGAAACGATAGAACCGGTAATATCCCTTTTCTTCATCGAGCCGTAACCGACAACGATTACTTCATCCAAAGCCTGGGAAGATTCTTCCATACTTACATGAATGATCTTCCGGCTATTAACATTGACCGTTTGTGTATTATATCCTAGAAATGTAAACTCTAAAACACCGGTAGCCGGCACCTGAATCGAATACTTTCCATCCATATCAGTCATAGTACCGGTTTGTGTTCCTTTCAATACGATATTGACGCCGGCCATCGGACCTAGTTTGTCGTTCACTGTACCGGTAACTTGTATATTCTGAGCAGAAAGGACAGTCCCAATGCTAACAAAGAGCAGAAGGAACAAAAACTGTCTGTATTTATTAATGTGGTTCATTGTATACTGAATTT
The DNA here is from genome assembly GCF_029581355.1 of Parabacteroides chongii. Classification (NCBI taxonomy): domain Bacteria; kingdom Pseudomonadati; phylum Bacteroidota; class Bacteroidia; order Bacteroidales; family Tannerellaceae; genus Parabacteroides; species Parabacteroides chongii. The sequence continues at coordinate 493,774 of NZ_CP120849.1, forward strand.
AAAGTGATTATTCTTGTTTCGTTGTTACAGAGACCATATAAGTGGCAGTCTTCTTGCCATCTTCCGAAGTGACTGTGAATTGAATAGGCTCCGTAAAATCATAGGCCTTTCCATCCGGTTTATCAAACGAAGCATTAAAGGACTCTGGAGAAAGTTCAAATTTCGGAACCAACTTTGTCAGATCTGTGTTTGCGGGCACTACAAGAGTCACAGTTTTGTTATTCTCATTACAAACCGCTTTCACTGGTTCTCCCGTCTCCGGGTCAATAACAGCAGGGATAGCAACAGAATACAGTTGACAGGCCGCATACTTATATGTCATATCCAGTATCACTTCATAAACGGCTTTTTTTCCGCTTTCCGCTATAACTGTATATTCTATGAGACCAGTAGAAAAATCAACAGCCTCCAAGCTTTTTGGAGTAACACTCGTCCAGGGAGCCGCCACAATCTCCGGACGGATCTCTTTCAGGTCCAAATGTGAAGGTAGTTTCAACGTAATTGTTTTTTTACTCTGGTCTATAGTAGCAATGTGCTGTATAAATACATTGCCTCCGTTCTGGGCAGGGTTCAATGTAAAGCGAACAATACTACGCATGTTGGATGGAGGGTAATCACTAAGATCTTCACTGCCACAACCAAAACCGATAAAGATAAGGCACAGAAACGTGCTTAAATAAATACTTAGTTTTTTCATGTGTCGAATACAACTAAAAAGGTTAAACATCTATTGTTTTATTTTTCTCTCTCTGCGAATTTATACATCTCGGATGCGACCATCAGAAAAGCACCGCTGCCATATTCCTGGTTATCCGCAGCCTGTACATTTTCAGGGCTAGCGCCGATAGCCTGTACATATCCCAATTTCCCGTTTTCATCTATACACTCCAGCAAGGCAGTCCATGCCCGGCATACTTTAGGCATATAAATATCCGGACACAATAATCCGTTATTAATTCCCCAAATCATAGCATAAGCAAAAAAAGTGCTACTGCTGGTTTCTTTTACGGGTACTTCTTCCGGATCCAGGAGACTCGCACGCCAGAGTCCGTCCGGTTGCTGGACAGATGCTATTTTTGTTATCATTTGCATATACAGTTCCTTATAATCCTTATAAATCAGACTCTTTTCCGGAATCAGCGAAAGGAGTTGAGCCAATCCGCCTACCACCCAGGCATTTCCTCGTCCCCAGAATACTTTCTTTCCATTGGTTGTCAATGCATTAAAATAGCGCTTGTCCCTAAAGAAAAGACTATCGTCTTTACTATACAGAAAATCAGTTGAATCCCAATACATTTCTTGCAGATAATCGTAATATTTACCATCACCTGTTATAGTAGCCAGACGGGCCAACACCGGTGGTTCCATATATAAGGCATCACACCACCACCAATCGACACGACCGGGTTGAGGGTCAGCGATCAGACTATCTATCGCTTCCTGTATCCCATGAAGCATCTTCGGGTCCTTCTCTACTTTATAGACATCCAAATAAGCCTGCCCACAGGCCAAATCGTCTGCATGGCGGTACCGACGTCCTCTTTTCCAGTTCCAACCATTAGCCCATTTCTTCGTCTGTTCCAAATAAGCCAGATCAGCAGTTGTCTGATACGCGTACATTATACCGGAATAAAAGACAGAACGGGCCCACTGTTCCTGTTCTGCATTTATATCTACTGGATGGTTAACCTGCCATCGGAAAACATCGAGCATTTTTTCTTTAATAAATGCTTTTGAATAAATATCTTCTTCAGCCGATTTCTTTTCTCCCGAAAAAGAGCAGGAACAAAGCTGGATTGTTAGTATACTGACAAAAACAAATTTCAATTTCATGATTTGCAATTTAGGTGATTTTTAGTCCAAAAGTATAGGAATAAGGGGAAGGTCTTTTGTCCGAATAAGCATCCTTTTGTCTCTATTTGCCTTTTACACAGGAAAAAGCAAAAAAAACGATTTGTACTAAATTTGAAGACAAACGAGCAAAAGAGTTCTTATTGTCATATTACCCATTTATAATTATCTTTGCCCCAAATCAACAAACAGAAAAAGATTCATGAAACGACTACTGGTACTTTGTCTGGCCGCTTTTTGGGCTGGAACTACTTTTACCGCTTCTTCACAAAAGCCATTGATCCCGAACAATACGGAAGTTTTCAAATTATACCTTGAGACACATGGATCTTATAACGAAGCGCTTTCCGGTGAAGCGGAAAGGGATCGTTTTCTGCTGAATGATTTGAAGGTGGAAGCAACGGGGATTGTCACTCCCTGGCTTTCCTATGCCTACCGGCAGGTTCTTTGTTACCGGAATGAATGGGTACGGGCCAACGGCTTCGGCTCCTACATCGAAAATGCCTGGGTAAACGTTCGGTTATCGGATAAATTCTCTGTGACAGCCGGTAAACAGGATGCTGCATGGGGAGGCTTCGAATACGACGAATATACCTATAAGATATACGATTACAGCGATATGAACGACTGGATGGATTGTTATTTCACCGGAGTCGGTATCAGCTACGAACCTGCAGAAACACAGGAACTCTGCCTGCAAGTGACCAACGGTAATGATAACCGCAGCAAATCCCCTTCTTTCTATAATCTAGGCTGGAATAGCAGTTACCTGGATGAGCTGTTGTCACTTCGCTATTCGGTCACCGCCGGACAACAGGCAAAAGGCAACTGGATGTGGATGATCTGGGGAGGCCAGCAGGTGGAAGCCGGCAAATTCCTCGGTTATTTCGATGTCATGTATACAAGGGGCAAAATGGACCCGCTGGGGTTGTTGGCGGAGCAGTTTGAACCGGAGGATGAAGAATCGGGAAGCCCGATTGCAAATACCAGCTATCTCTCTCTGGTGGCTCGCCTGAACTATCAGATTCATCCGAAATGGAATCTATTTGTAAAGGGAATGTACGAAACAGCCTCTGTCTACAAAACAAACAACCCGTATGAGTCCGGCAAATACCGTACCTCCTGGGGATACCAGGGAGGTGTCGAGTTCTATCCGCTGGCGGACGACAATCTCCATCTTTTCATTACCGGCACCGGACGGGCTTACAGCCTGACGGAAAGAGCAAAGGCGCTCGATGCCTCTGTCGAGAACACCGGACGCCTTTCCGTAGGGTTTGTTTATAAGATACCGCTATTTTAGTTGACAGATGACAGTTGACAGATGGGAGGCTATTCCTAACTGTCAACTGTCATCTGTCAATTGTCAACTGTAATACATCACCAGCTTTCATATCTACCGTAAGCATTCCACCGATAACAGGGAGGGATGCCGGATTCTGGTTCATTTTGATACTCAGATTGGCAGACTGTGCCGGCAGCTTGATTCGGAACGTACCAGGGACTGTAGCTTTCAGTCCGGCTTCAGTCAGCTGACCTTCCGTCCATTTGGCTGAGACCTCACCTCCACCCTGCACTTTCAAACCTTTAAAACTACCGGTTTTCCAAGCTGAAGGCAAAGCCGGAAGCAACTCGATATTTCCGGTCTGGCTCTGTACCAGCATTTCTGCAATACCGGCACAACCGCCATAATTGCCATCGATTTGGAAAGGAGGATGCGCACAGAACAGGTTCGGATAAGAACCGCCGCCGTTCACCATATTCGTTCCTTTCTCCACACAAGGACGAAGCAGGTCCGCCAATAACTGATAAGCATGGTCGCCATCATGCAGGCGTGCCCAAAAATTGATCTTCCATGCCATCGACCAGCCGGTACTCTTATCGCCACGTGCTTCCAAAGTCTTACGGGCCGCTTCTGCCAGCTCAGGAGTATGCTCCATCGAGATCTCATTTCCCGGATAAAGACCATACAGATGAGAGACATGGCGATGATGCGGTTCCACTTCTTCGTATTGTTCGAGCCATTCCATGATACGTCCGTCTTTACCGATCGTTGTCGGCATCAGGCGGGAACGCTTATCAGCCAGTTCGCGGCTAAAAGCCGAATCCACACCGAGAATATTGGCTGCCGCTATCGTATTGGTAAACAGTTCACGGACGATCTGGTTATCCATAGTCGAACCGGCACAGATATGTATCACCTTGCCATTCGGCATACGGAAAGCATTCTCAGGAGAAGTCGTGGGAGCCGTTACCAGGTAATTATTCCGTGGGTCGCGCACCAGCATATCCGTAAAGAACAGGGCTGCGCCTTTCATCACCGGATAGACCTCTTTCAGATATTCCTTATCCTGCGTATATTGATAATGAGTAAACAGATGTTCGCAAAGCCACGCGGCAGAAGTATTGGTAGCTCCCCACGAAGGATGCTCTCCCGGAGCAGTAAACTCCCAGACATTTCCCAGGATATGGGTCACCCAGCCACGGGCATTATAAAAGACTTTCGCCGTACGTTCGCCGCTCTCCACCTGCTGTTTGATCCATTCCGTCATCGGCAAATGCAACTCAGACAGGTTGGTCACTTCAGCCGGCCAATGATTCATCTGAAAATTGATATTCAAATGATAATCACCATTCCAGGGCGTATTGATCGTGTTACACCACAATCCCTGAAGATTGGGAGGCAATGAACCGACACGGGTCGATGAGATCAGCAAATAACGTCCGAACTGGAAGTAGAGAGCTCCCAGTGACGGGTCGTTCTTATCCTGCTGGAATGCAGCCAAACGTTCGTCGATCGGCAGTTCATCCCGCTCGGTACGGCCCAGGTCCAGATCGACACGGTCAAACAGAGACCGGTAAGCATTCACATGCTCTCTTCTCAGAGTAGGATAATCTTTCCGTTCCGATTCAGCCAGCAAAGAAAACAACTGATCTTCGAATCCTTCATTCTTATAGCTGGTAGCCATGCTCACCAGGAGAATAGCTTCGGAAGCATTTTGGACGGTCAGCGAACTGTCCCCCGGAATCAGAGAGCCCCCTTTCGGCAGGAGAACGCGTACACGTGCCGCATATTTGGTTCCTTTCATCTCCAAAGTATCCACACCGTCAGGCAACTGACCTTTCATCAGCAGGTCTTTGCCATCGACGGATAAGGCATAATGTTCGGGGCGATTCATTCCTATGTTGAAGTTTAACGCTTTATCAGCGTCTGCCACCAGATGTACCACGCCCAGGTCACCGGAGAAAGAGGTAAAAGATTCACGGCTGTAATTCACTTTCCCTTTGCGGAAAGAGGTTGAGGCGATCGCATCGTTCAGATTCAGTTCCCGCCGGTAAGCTGACACAGAATCTGCATTTCCTGCATAGATATAATCCAGCACGAGATTTCCCAGCAGCTGATAACTTCCATACGGTACATTAGCACCTTGCCCCTGACCACTGCCGGCTCCTTTACAAACAAAAGTTCCGTACATCAGATCCTGTGCTTCGTCGTTCTTTCCTTCGAAAAGCAGACGGCGTATATTCGCCAGCGACCAAACAGCCTGCGGGTTATCCGTATCCTGTTTACTTCCCGACCACATGGATATTTCATTCAGCAGAATGTTCTCCCGGTCGATTCCTCCGTCAGGCATCATTCCCAAACGGCCGTTTCCCAAGGGTAATGTCTCCTCCCACATACGGGCAGGTTCATCAAAATGATAAGCGATCTTGTTAGTTGTTTTCATTTCCGGCATATCGCAGGCTGTCAAAATAACTAATAAGACGGCAACAGAAGGACGAATGATTTTCCGCCCTATCTCCTTTAATCGAATTGAGTTCATAGTATTATAAATAAAAAATAATAATCAGTATCAGAAACTCTGCATATCGCACAACCGCTTGTAATAGCCATTCAGTTCGAGCAGTTCTTCATGGCGGCCCCGTTCCACGATCTCTCCTTCATGCATTACGCATATCTCATCCGCATTGCGGATCGTGGAAAGACGATGGGCAATAACGATGGTCGTACGGTTACGCATCAGGTTTTCCAACGCTTCCTGAACCAGACGTTCCGACTCCGTATCCAATGCAGAAGTGGCTTCGTCGAGGATCAGGATCGGCGGGTTCTTCAAGATTGCACGGGCAATACTGATACGCTGCCGCTGTCCGCCGGACAGTTTACCGCCACGGTCACCGATATTCGTATCATACCCTTCTTCGCTAGCCATAATAAACTCATGGGCATTTGCGATACGGGCAGCTTCCTGTACCTGCTCCAGTGTCGCACCTTCCACACCGAAAGAGATGTTATTGAAGAAAGTATCGTTGAAGAGGATCGCTTCTTGGTTCACATTTCCCATCAATCCCCGCAAGTCGTAGAGGGAGGCATCACGGACATCCGTATCGTCAATCATTATTCTGCCTTTTTCCACATCATAAAAACGGGGTAACAGGTCCACCAGCGTGCTTTTACCGGAACCGGACTGGCCGACCAGGGCAACAGTCTTCCCTTTGGGGATTTCCAGGTTCACGTTTTTCAATACCCACTCATTCTGATATTTAAACCAGACATCGTTATAACGGATCGATTTATTCAGACTGATCGGTTTCGGAGTGGCAGGGTTCTGTATTGTACTCACCGTCTGCAATATCTTATCCACACGTTCCATGGATGCCAATCCTTTAGGGATATTATAACTGGCTTTTGAAAATTCTTTCAGCGGATTGATCAGACTGTACAGCATCACCAAATAAAAGATAAAGGAAGGGGCATCGATACTGGAGTTGTTATTCAGGATCAACGTTCCGCCGAACCAAAGGACGATCACGATCAGGATCGTTCCCAAAAATTCACTCATCGGGTGTGCCAGCTGCTGGCGGGTGTTCACGCGGCTGATCGTATTCCGGTAGATATTGTCGGCATTGATAAAACGCTCGTCCATCTTCTTCTCTGCATTAAAAGCCTTGATGATGCGCAGACCACCCAGTGTTTCTTCCACCTGCGACATTAGGTCGCTCCATTGGTTCTGGGCTTCCATCGATTTCCGTTTCAGCTTTTTACCGACCGTACCCATCACCCAGCCCATCAACGGTAGGACGATCAACGTGAAAAGTGTCAACTGCCAACTCACGGCAATCAGCGTTCCGAAATAAATAAGGATCAGGATCGGGTTCTTGAACAACATATCCAACGAACTCATGATCGAACTTTCGATTTCCTGCACATCGCCGCTTATACGCGCCAGGATATCCCCTTTACGCTCTTCCGAAAAGAATCCCAGCGGAAGGTCTAATATCTTTTTATAAAGCTGGTTCCGGATATCACGAACCACACCGGTACGGATCGGAATCATCGTTGCCGACGATAGAAAATAAGAGCCGGTCTTCAGCATCGTCATAAACGCCAGGAACAGTCCCAGTATAAGCAATGTCAGGCTCGCCCCGTAGTAAGAGATCAGGTCCGTAACGAAATAATAGAAATTATTGATGGCTATATCTTTCAGACTTACACCTTCCGCTCCCCAGGGGATATACTCGTATACCTTGTTATCCAGCTTGAACAATATCTGAAGAATAGGTATCAGCAAAGTAAAAGAAAATACATTCAGGATCGCTGACAAGATATTCAACAGGATTGTCAGAACCAGATATTTCTTGTAAGGGGGTACGAACCGTTTCAGTACCAGTAGAAAATCTTTCATGTTTATTTAGTCGATTGGATTTGGCGCGCAAGTTACTCATAAAAAACAGGTGGTGCAACGTTTATAGTTATCTTTGCATCTATTAGATATGGATGTTAATACAAATAAAACCATACGGATATGAATAAAACAAATCATTTCTTTCTGACCTTCACAAACAAAATGTTGGCCGGATTATTGAGCCTCCTGGGTTTCTCGTTGGCTGCTTGTGACAAAATAGGAACAGTAGAATACGGATGCCCCCATGCCGATTACACGATCAAAGGAAAGGTGGTGAATAACCAGGGCGACCCGATCCCTGACATACAGATAGAGATCAGAGATTCTATTCCGGAAAGTGCCTGGGCGCACAGTGATACGGTCTACAGCGATTCCAACGGAGAATTTCTGTGGAAAAAAGGAGATTTTCCGGGAATGACTTACCAGTTGATATCCAAGGATATCGATGAAGAAGAAAATGGCGGGAAATTCGCTACCAACAACTCATATGTCTCATTCAGGAATGCAGACTTTAAAGGAGGAGGCACCTGGTATGAAGGAGCAGCCACGATGGAAACCAAAATAACACTCACGCCATACGTCGATACCCACAAAGTTCCCCACGCCCTTTATACGATTCACGGACAAGTTACAGGCGACGACGGCTATCCGATAGCGGGTATAGTCATCAGCAGTAGCCCTTCCCTGCTGTCGAATGTTCCGGACAAGATATCCGATTACCTTGCCATTACGAACGGGAATGGAATGTACAGTTTCACGTGCGACCTGGAGACAATAGAAGAATATACAATCGAAACTGAACTTTTAAAAGGATACTGGAATTCCAATCCCTATGAAATGAAATCAGAAATGATTAACTTTGCAGAGATAGAACTATCAGGAGGAAAAGGGATGCTGATCGGAAAAGGATCGAAAGAAGTAAACTTCACTCTGAAAAGGAAATAAAAACTAAAAAAGACAAGGATGGATAAACGCCCCGGATTTCGTAAGCGTATCGCTTTGGAACTCGCCCGAAGTATCAGGAGAAACAAAGCCAAGCTACACGAACTACGCACACTCTTTTGGGAATGTACGCTTCGTTGCAACGCTTCCTGCCGTCATTGCGGCAGCGATTGCCACGTATCGGCCGGCATGAAGGACATGCCGATGGAAGATTTTCTGAAAGTAATAGACGATATTACTCCTCATGTCGACCCCAATAAAGTACTGGTTATATTTACCGGCGGAGAAGCCCTCGTTCGCAAAGATATTGAAACCTGCGGACTGGAATTATACAACCGGGGCTATCCCTGGGGGATTGTCTCGAACGGCCTGTTACTTACCCGCGAACGACTGGACTCCCTATTGGCTTCCGGGCTGCACTCGGCAACGATCAGTCTCGACGGCTTCGAGGAAGCACACAATTGGTTGCGCCGCCATCCGAAGAGTTTCGAGAACGCAGTCAATGCCATCTGTATGCTGGCGGAAGAGAAAGAGATCGTCTGGGATGTCGTCACTTGCGTGAATCAGCAAAATTTCAAGGACCTGAAACTATTCAAGGAATTTCTTGTGGAGATGGGTGTAAAACGGTGGCGTCTGTTCACCATCTTTCCCGTCGGACGCGCTGCCGAAGTTCCGGAACTGCAACTCAGTAACGAACAGTTCACCTGGATGCTCAACTTCATCCGTTATTGCCGGAAGGAGGGACTTATACATGTCAGCTATGGATGTGAAGGATTCCTGGGTAACTATGAAGCCGAAGTACGAGACTCGATCTTCCAGTGTAATGCCGGGGTCAATACGGCTTCGGTATTAGCCGACGGCTCCATCTCCGGTTGTCCGAGTATCCGTGCCAACTTCCATCAGGGGAATATCTATAAAGATAAATTCATCGACGTATGGAATAATGAGTTCAAACCCTATCGCAACCGGGAGTGGACCCGCAAAGGACAATGTGCCGACTGTAAAATGTACCGGTACTGCGAGGGGAACGGCATGCACCTGTATGACGACGACGGCAATCTGCTGTTCTGTCATTATAACAGGATCAAATGAATTATATATTCCATCTTTTTTCTATCTTTATCCCCCGAATAAACTTCTAAAGCATTTATACATGAAAAACTCGCTTATCCTTTGTGCCCTGCTAACGCTAGGCCCGGTTTGTTACGCACAGCAATCGGATTCCAAAATCTGTACCGATTACACCGAACTGACCGACACCAAGCCACACGACAGTGAGGCTATCTGGAATAAAATAACAACGCCGACCCAACTGAGCTGGGCAAGCACGGACGTTCGTTATCCGAAACTCAGTATTCCTAAAATAACCAAAAACTCCCGCTGGCAGGCAAAAGCCTGGAAAGGGGAACGTGTCAACGCGCAGGCTGTATTGTGGACTACCGCCGATTTGTCGGATGCCACTATCACAGTGACCGATTTGAAAAACGGCTCATCCGTTATCCCTTCTTCTGCCATCACCACCAACTTCGTTCGTTACGTCATGACAGACGAACTGAACAAAGACCGTAAAGGCGGTTGCGGACATCGTGAAAACAAGGCGGAATGGGATTCTTCCGTTGTTGCCGACGTATTGGATATCGTAAAGATGCATGACGTCAAGGCACGTACCACCCAGCCAATCTGGATGAATGTATGGGTGCCGTCGGATGCACGTGCCGGAAAATACAAGGGAACACTGACTGTTTCAGGCAAAAACTTCCAGCCGATGAACCTGCAGGTGGAGATAGATGTCCTGAACCGTACCCTGCCGGAACCGAAAGACTGGAAATTCCATCTGGATTTATGGCAGAACCCGTACTCCGTGGCCCGCTATTACGATGTGCCGCTTTGGAGCAAGGAACATTTCGACGCTATGCGCCCGATCATGAAGATGTTGGCGAATGCCGGACAACGTGCCATCACCACCAGTATCATGCACAAACCCTGGGCAGGACAGACGGAAGATCATTTCGACAGCATGGTATTCCGCATGAAGAAGATCGACGGCACATGGGCGTTCGATTATACCGTCTTCGACAAATGGGTGGATTTCATGATGAACGATGTGGGCATCAACGACCTGATCAGTTGCTACACAATGATCCCGTGGGCACTCAGCTTCGACTATTTCGACCAGGCAACCAACCGCGTTCAGTTTATCGAAGCTAAACCGGGTGATGCAGCCTATGCAGATTACTGGGGTTCTTTCCTGAAAGATTTCTCCCGTCACCTCCGTACAAAAGGCTGGTTCGAAAAGACTGCCATTTCCATGGACGAACGTCCTATGGAAGCGATGCAGGAAGCCATCAAGGTGATCAAAGCCGCCGATCCTGAATTTAAAATCACGCTGGCGGGTAACTATCACAAAGAGATACAAAGCGACCTATATTACCTGAGTATCCCGTACGGAAACAAATTCCCGGAAGATGTAAAGGCTGAACGCGACCGCAAAGGTCAGATCAGCACCGTTTACACTTGCTGTACAGAAGCTTTCCCGAACACATTTACCTTCTCCGATCCGGCAGAAGCTCCGTGGACAATCGTTCATGCCGTAGCCGGTGGCTATGACGGTTACCTGCGTTGGGCTGTCAACAGCTGGACGGCTGATCCGTTGCGCGACTCCCGTTTCCGTACCTGGGCTGCCGGCGATACGTATAGTATCTATCCGGGTCCTCGTAGCTCCATCCGTTTCGAACGTCTGGTGGAAGGTCTTCAGGATGCCGAAAAGATCCGTATCCTCCGCGAAGAACTGAAAGGCAGCAAACTGGCCAAATTGAACAAAACAGTTGCCATGTTTACACCGGAAGGGTTGGCTGAGACACAGAAGTCGGCTGACGAGATGGTCAATGAACTGAATAAGGTGCTAAATTCGTTCTGATAAAAAGATAACGCAAAAAATAAATAGTGCGCCGAAAAATATTTCCCGTTCCGACACGGAAACCGAGATCTTTTCGGCGCATTATCCTTTCCCCCGACAGAAACCGTCTTATCCAAACAGTTCCTTCCCTTTTATTATATATGTATCAATGATTCCGACAAGGACGACGACCGCCCAATCATGTGATAAGCCCGACAGTAAAAAGGATAAAGAACAAAGAGAGTGTGTCAAAAATCACACTATGGCACACTCTCTTTCTTTTACAATGAAACTATTCTATCTGTATTTTCCGCGTTTGTTTGATTCGATTTATGCTTGAAGCAGCATATGCTTCTGCTTGAAAATACCCAAATAAGTCAAGGCCTTGTTCGTATACGGAATTATAACTTTCCCAAAAGCGGTCACTAACTACAACCGGCTTTTTAGGAGCGCCGTTTTCCATTGCTCAAATTTTTGGAAACCTTCGTCTAAAGGAGTAAACCTTCCCCGTTCTATCTCATGGATATGTTCCCAAAATTCTTCTTGGGAAGTTTGAAGCGGAACATTCGGATTCCATTTATCGGAATTCCGACATGCACAAGACTTATCTTTTTGAGTTGATAAGTCCGAATCTGATGAAAAATGATTAATTTTTGTCATAGTTGTAATTGTTATTAATTAGAATGTGATAAAGATAGATATTCTTTTCCGAATAAAATCTATGAAAAAGAAAACCTATAAAAAAAGAGATACTGTAACAGCATCTCTTTTTTGTTTCTTATTTCTCGCGAATGAAAATATTGATCGGTGTCCCTGTGAAATCCCAGTTATCGCGGATCTTGTTCTCCAGGAAGCGTTTGTAAGGCTCCTTGATCCATTGCGGCAGGTTGGCAAAGAATACGAACGACGGAACCTGTCCGGCTGGCAACTGAGTGATGTATTTGATCTTGATATACTTTCCTTTCCATGCTGGAGGCGGATAGTTCTCGATGATCGGCAGCATGATCTCGTTCAGTTTCGCTGTAGGGATACGTTTCTGACGGTTGTCGTAGACTTCCTTGGCCGTTTCCAGCACTTTCAGGATACGCTGCTTGGTCAGTGCCGAAATAAACAGGATAGGGAAATCGGTAAACGGTGCCAAACGTTCGCGAATGGCATTCGTATAACTGTCAATCACCTGCTGGCTCTTGTCTTCCACCAAATCCCATTTGTTTACACAAACCACCAAACCCTTTTTATTCTTCTGCACCAAAGAGAATATATTCAGATCCTGGCTCTCGATACCACGGGTGGCATCCACCATCAGGATACAGACATCAGAGTTTTCAATGGCACGGATCGAACGGATCACGGAATAATATTCCAGGTCTTCGTTCACCTTTCCTTTCTTACGGATACCGGCTGTATCCACTAGATAGAAATTCAGGCCGAATTTATTGTATTTTGTGTAGATCGAATCGCGGGTCGTACCGGCAATATCCGTCACGATATGACGCTCTTCACCGATAAACGCATTGATCAGAGAAGATTTTCCGGCATTCGGACGGCCGATGATGGCAATACGGGGCAGCTCTTCTTCCAATGTTTCAGACTGATCCTCCGGAAGCGTCTCAACGATCTTATCCAGCAGGTCACCTGAGTTGGAACCGTTGATGGCTGATACGCAGAAAGGATCGCCCAAACCGAACGAATAGAACTCCGCCGAAGCAGCGTGCATTTCAAAGTTATCGGCTTTATTGGCGACTACGATAACCGGCTTCTTGTTGCGGCGCAGGATCTTAGCCACTTCGATATCCAAATCAGTAATACCGTTCAAAACATCTACGACAAACAAGATCACATCCGCCTCGTCGAGCGCGACCTGTACCTGTTTGTTTATCTCTTCTTCAAAAACGTCATCCGAATTAATTACCCATCCGCCTGTATCGATCAGCGAAAACTCTTTACCGGTCCAGTCCACTTTACCGTATTGACGGTCGCGGGTAGTTCCTGCTTCATCGTTCACGATGGCCTGACGCGATTGGGTCAGACGGTTGAACAGGGTGGACTTTCCTACGTTGGGCCTACCAACAATTGCTACAATATTTCCCATAAATTTCCTTTCTGTACGCTGTTATTAATCCAGCTGATAACCAAAATTCTTCAGAATGTTATCCCTGTTACGCCAGTCTTTTTCTACCTTGACAAACATTTCCAGGAATACCTTCTTATCAAAGAAACGTTCAATATCCTTGCGGGCCATGGCTCCTACTTTTTTCAGTGCCTGTCCCTTATGCCCGATGATAATCCCTTTTTGGGAATCCCGTTCCACAATGATGAGCGCCTTGATGTGAATCATTTCTTCTTCTTCCTTAAACAGCTCTACAACGACTTCCACCGCATACGGTATCTCCTTCTGGTAGTACAGGAGTATCTTCTCGCGAATGATCTCCGTCACAAAGAAGCGGGCCGGTTTATCGGTAAGCGCGTCTTTTTCAAAATAAGGGGGAGATTCGGGCATCAAAGTCTCCACCCGTTGCTTTACATAATCAATATTGAAGTTTGAAAGTGCCGAGATCGGAATAATTTCCGCTTTCGGCAGTATCTCGTTCCAGTGGGCAACCAGTTTTTCCAGTTCCCCCTGGTTGCTTGTATCAATCTTGTTGATCAGCAACAGGACGGGACATTCTACCGTTTTAACCCGCTGAAGAAATTCTTCATTTTTATCGATTGTCTCAACGACATCGGTCACATAGAGTAACACGTCGGCATCGCCTAATGCCGACTCCGAAAAATTCAGCATAGATTCCTGCAACTTATAATTCGGATGCAGGACTCCCGGCGTGTCTGAATACACGATCTGCATATCGTCGGTATTCACAATCCCCATGATACGATGACGGGTGGTCTGCGCCTTCGACGTGATGATGGAGATGCGCTCTCCCACCAAACGGTTCATCAGCGTAGACTTCCCTACATTAGGATTACCGACAATATTAACAAAGCCGGACTTATGCTTGTTTTCCATTATAACCCCATTTAAGATAAATTGCACCCCAGGTAAAACCGGCACCGAATGCAGCCAAAATCAGGTTATCCCCTTTCTTCAGCTTGTCTTCCCACTCCCAAAGACAGATAGGAATTGTTCCGGCACTTGTATTACCGTATTTCTGGATATTGATCATGACTTTGTCCATATCCACACCCAAACGTTTGGCTGTTGCATCGATGATGCGCAGGTTGGCCTGGTGGGGAACAATCCATGTAATATCGTCGTGAGTCAGATTATTTTTCTCTGCTATTTCTGCAGCCACATCGGCCATATAAGAAACAGCATACTTAAATACATATTTACCATCCTGAAAAACGAAATGTTCGCGATTATCAACAGTCTCGTGGCTGGGAGGATAGGCTGAACCACCAGATTTCATGATCAAGTGAGAATAACCGGTACCTTCCGTACGCAGGATCGTATCGATAATACCAACATCTTCCGTCGTCGGTTCCAGTAACACTGCACCACAGGCATCGCCAAACAGAGGACAAGTCGAACGGTCCTGATAATCGGTAATGGCTGTCATCTTATCACCGGCAACAACAATTACTTTCTTATAACGTCCCGAACGAATATAGTTTGCACCTGTTTCCAGCCCATACAGGAAACCTGCACAAGCCCCCTGCAAATCGAAAGTCATTGCATTCTTACATCCAGTATGGTGAGCGATGATCGAAGAGGTAGTAGGGAAGTGATGATCCGCTGTCGTCGTAGCAGTCAGGATCACTTCTATCTCTTCCGGGTTCACATTCGTTTTTTCGAGCAGTTGCTTCACAGCACGTATGCCCATGTAAGAGGTACCCATGCCCTCTCCTTTCAAAATTCGGCGTTCTTTGATACCAACACGTGTCATGATCCATTCATCTGTCGTATCGACCAGTTTCGAGATGTCCCCGTTTGTCAATACATCTTCAGGAACGTATCCGCCTACACCTGTTATAACCGCGTTCAATTTATCCATAACTTTAAAAATAATGAGACTATATCCCAATTAAAAAATTAGCCCTAAAAATACTTTTAGGGCTATTTCTTTCGTTTATCAAAATCTATGTGATTATGACAAACTTACACAGCTGCTTCTTTTACGATAGCTAACTTACCTCTGTAATAGCCGCATTCGCCGCATACAGTGTGATAAATATGCCATGCGCCGCAGTTCGGGCAAATAGCCATTGTTGGAGTGACAGCCTTGTCATGAGTTCTTCTCTTGGCTGTTCTTGTCTTACCTTGTCTTCTTTTAGGATGTGCCATGTTTTAATTTATTTAATTGTTATCATTCTCCATCAAACCTTTCAGGGCATCCCAGCGAGGATCAGAATTACCGCTTACGTCATCATCCATGGAAATATCGTCCACTTCTTCTTCGTAATCATCATCTCCGTCATCTGTACTTTTAGCAGTGTGCTTCTTCAGCTTCGTCGACATGGTCTTATTGCATTTGCCCGGAGCATGTACATGCTTCATCGGTACTGCCAATGCAATAAACTCATAAAGGAACCATGCCAGATTAATGGCACCTTCCTCTTCGGGTATTACTACCACTTCGTCGCTCTCTTCGGCATATTCTTTGCCGAATTTCACTACCAAGCGATTATGGGTATCAACCGGAATCTCCATGTCGTCCAAACATCTGTCGCACGGAACGATTGCTACACCTTCAATCTGAAAGTTCATTTCATAAGCCACTGACGTACGTTTCACCGTCAGGTGAACCTTGACTTTGCCCTTCTGGACTTCATCTCCGTCAATGTCCACAAAAAACTTGTTCTCCAGTAAATACTCGAATTCGTGCACTCCTGGAGCGAGATTTTTCAAATCTACATTATATAATTTAAATTTTCCCAAAGCCTTTTAGTGTAAAAACCTTGCAAAGGTACGAAAAAACTAAACACAAATGCAATAACTTTACAGTTATTTTTTATTATTGAATGATTTAGCCTCTATATTTTCGAAGCTCTATGCGAAATGTCGTGCCTTTTCCGACTTCTGAGCTCTTTACGAATATCTTACCGCCGTGATAAGACTCGATAATGCGCTTTACCAAAGACAAACCGAGTCCCCATCCGCGCTTCTTGGTTGTATACCCCGGATTGAAAACCGTCTTGTATTTTGACTTAGGAATACCTTTGCCTGAATCCGTAATATCGATACGGACTGTCTTTTCCCGCTCTTCTACCTGAAAAGTGATTTCACCCTGCCCTTCCATCGCATCCACAGCATTTTTTGTCAGGTTTTCAATCACCCAGGCAAATAAGGAGTCGTTCATTAAGACCAGTACCGGATTTTCAGGAAGATGAGTATATATCTTTACCTTGGAAGAGATACGCGTTTCCATATAATTTAAAGCCGTACGGATCGAATCGCTGATATTGACAGGTATCGGGTCCGGATTGGATCCGATCTTCGAGAAACGCTCTGCAATCATCTCCAAACGCTTTACGTCTTTTTCCATCTCACTAAGCAGGGAAGGATCTATTTCTTTGGTACGGAGATATTCCACCCAAGCGATCAGTGAAGAGATAGGGGTTCCGAGCTGATGGGCCGTTTCCTTGGATAATCCGACCCATACTTTATTCTGTTCGGCTTTCTTCGTGCTGGCAAGAGCCAGGAAAGCGATCAGGATAAATATAAACACAACCGTCAGCTGAGCATAAGGATAGATGAGAAGCCTTTTCAGAATAATTGAATCATCATAATACAGGTACTGGAAAGTTCCGTCCTGCATATCGATCAATATAGGGGGATTCTTACTCTTTAGTTCACGGACTTTGTTCTTCAGAAACTGGTCGACCTCTTTTTCCGGAAGTTCGATATTCTTCTCAGCGATGACGCTGTCCTTTTCATTACACCACAGAACAGGGATAGTCGTATTGCTCTCCAAAATTTTCAGGATAAGAGCCATATTCGATCCGTTGGTCTCAGAAGCGATCATACGCTGTGCTTCCGCCCAAATCTCGACTTTCTGTCGTTCTTCCTGCGCCAAACTCTTCACAAGTTTATCAGAAACAAACACTGAAACGATTGCAATCAATGTGGCAATTAAAATGAAAAGATACTTTAACCGTTGTCGGGAATCATATATACTGCTCATAATCTAAAATTCATGCTCAACGTATATTAGAACGGGAAAAAAGATACATTATTATAAAAAGCCAGAAGAATAAAAAAAGGAGTCCACTCTTTCGAATGAACTCCTCCTGTCTTTCAGCTTTCGCCTGAATAAAACGGCGGCTATCTACTCTCCCACTTTTACGCAGTACCATCGACGTGGTTGGGCTTAACTTCTCTGTTCGGAATGGGAAGAGGTGGATCCCCAACGCTATAACCACCTTAATACCTTTTAAGATGTTTGACTTTGGACAACGTTACTTTAACGTAACCATAGAGCGAATCAATAATTGTCAATTCTCAATTGTCAATTGTCAATTCTTCAGATATATCAACCCTTTCTCCGGAAAAAGAAAGTCTCGGGCTATTAGTACTACTCGGCTTCGACATTACTGCCCTTACACCTGTAGCCTATCAACGCTGTAGTAGTCTACGACGACCCTTGAGGGATATCTTATCTTGAGGCTGGCTTCGTACTTAGATGCTTTCAGCACTTATCCAATCCAGACTTAGCTACCCGGCGGTGCACCTGGCGGTACAACCGGTAAACCAGGGGTCTGTCCAACACGGTCCTCTCGTACTAGTGTCAGAGCCTCTCAAATATCCTACGCCCACGATAGATAGAGACCGAACTGTCTCACGCGTTCTGAACCCAGCTCGCGTGCCACTTTAATGGGCGAACAGCCCAACCCTTGGGACCTTCTCCAGCCCCAGGATGTGACGAGCCGACATCGAGGTGCCAAACCGCTCCGTCGATATGAGCTCTTGGGAGCGATCAGCCTGTTATCCCCGGAGTACCTTTTATCCTTTGAGCGATGGCCCTTCCATGCGGAACCACCGGATCACTATGCTCTAGTTTCCTACCTGATCGAGTTGTCTCTCTCCCAGTCAAGCACCCTTATGCCATTACACTCTACGACCGGTTACCAATCGGTCTGAGGGTACCTTTAGAAGCCTCCGTTACTCTTTTGGAGGCGACCACCCCAGTCAAACTACCCACCATACAGTGTCCTCGCATACCGCGAGTTAGAACTCAAACAACCAAAGGGCCGTATTTCAACGGTGACTCCACAAACACTGGCGTGCCTGCTTCATAGTCTCCGGCCTATCCTACACATTAGTTGCCCAAATTCAATGTAAAGCTATAGTAAAGGTTCACGGGGTCTTTTCGTCCCATCGCGGGTAATCGGCATCTTCACCGATACTACAATTTCACCGAGCTCACGGTTGAGACAGTGTCGGATCATTACACCATTCGTGCAGGTCGGAACTTACCCGACAAGGAATTTCGCTACCTTAGGACCGTTATAGTTACGGCCGCCGTTTACTGGGGCTTCAATTCAAAGCTTCTCTTGCGATGACTTCTCCTCTTAACCTTCCAGCACCGGGCAGGTGTCAGGCTGTATACTTCATATTTCTATTTCGCACAGCCATGTGTTTTTGTTAAACAGTTGCCTGGACCTATTCTCTGCGCCCTACCTTTCAGTAGGGACCCTTTATCCCGAAGTTACAGGGTCAATTTGCCTAGTTCCTTAACCGTGAATCACTCGAGCGCCTCAGTATTCTCAACCCAACTACGTGTGTCCGTTTACGGTACGGGTACTTTATAAATATGCTTAGCGGATTTTCTAGGGAGCCTGTTTACATCCATATTACCTTGTACAAGTACTCGGTATACTGTCAGGTTCGACTCTCATGGCGGATTTGCCTACCACGATCGACATCTACACCCTTTAACCATCTATTCCGTCAGATGGCAGGACTGTCACTTCTCCGTCTCCACATCGCTCCATAAAGTAGTATGGGAATATTAAACCATTCTTCCATCGGAATCGCCGTTCGGCTTATCCTTAGGTCCCGACTTACCCTGATCCGATTAACGTTGATCAGGAAACCTTAGTCTTTCGGCGAGGAAGTTTCTCACTTCCTTTATCGTTACTTATACCTACATTTGCTTTTCCAGTTGCTCCAACAAGGGTTATCCCTTATCTTCTACGCGGCTGGAATGCTCCCCTACCATGTCTTACGACATCCATAGCTTCGGTAAACAGTTTATGCCCGAGTATTATCCACGCCAAACTCCTCGACTAGTGAGCTGTTACGCACTCTTTAAATGAATGGCTGCTTCCAAGCCAACATCCTAGCTGTCTCTGCAGTCTGACTTCGTTAGTTCAACTTAACTGTTATTTGGGGACCTTAGCTGATGGTGCGGATTCTTCTCCTCTCGGACGCGGACCTTAGCACCCGCGCCCTCACTCCTTATCAATATATAGCACGCATTCGGAGTTTATCTGGACTTGATAGGCGGTGAAGCCCTCGCATCCAATCAGTCGCTCTACCTCATGCTATACTAAATAAAGGCTGCACCTAAATGCATTTCGGGGAGTACGAGCTATCTCCAAGTTTGATTAGCCTTTCACCCCTACCCACAGTTCATCCGAAAGCTTTTCAACGCTTACCGGTTCGGTCCTCCAGTTAGTGTTACCTAACCTTCAACCTGACCATGGGTAGATCACTTGGTTTCGCGTCTACTCCCTCCGACTATGGCGCCCTGTTCAGACTCGCTTTCGCTTCGGCTCCGTGACTGAATCACTTAACCTTGCCGGAGAAAGTAACTCGTAGGTTCATTATGCAAAAGGCACGCCGTCACAACCTTAAGGCTGCTCCGACCGCTTGTAGGCAGACGGGTTCAGGGTCTATTTCACTCCTCTGTTCGAGGTTCTTTTCACCTTTCCCTCACGGTACTGGTTCGCTATCGGTCTCTCGGGAGTATTTAGCCTTACGGGATGGGCCCCGCTAATTCACACAGAATTCCTCGTGCTCCGCGCTACTCAGGATACCACTAGGCTTCCTCAGAAAGTCGTGTACGGGATTTTCACCCTCTCTGATCGCTTTTTCCAAAGCGTTCCACTTTCCTGATTTCTTGCCACGGCGTGGTCCTACAACCCCGGTATTGCCTAAACAATACCGGTTTGGGCTCTTCCGCGTTCGCTCGCCACTACTTGCGGAATCATTCTTATTTTCTCCTCCTATGGGTACTTAGATGTTTCAGTTCCCCACGTTCGCCCCTCTTACGAGGTGACAGGCCTTCAACCTGCCGGGTTGCCCCATTCGGAAATCCGAGGATCAAGGATTATTTGCATCTCCCCCCGGCTTATCGCAGCTTATCACGTCCTTCATCGCCTCCGAGAGCCAAGGCATCCACCGTCTGCCCTTGCTTACTTTCTTTTTTCCGGTTACCATACGGTAAATCGGATTGATATATCTTCAGCTTGCTCTTGTTACTTTATTTTACGTTGTCCATCATGTCAAAGATCTTTTAAATTGACAATTAACAATTGATAATTGACAATTTTTGTGTGGAGAATAACGGATTCGAACCGTTGACCCTCTGCGTGCAAGGCAGATGCTCTAGCCAGCTGAGCTAATCCCCCAGTTTCAATTGACAATTGATAATTAACAATTGACAATTAGAGTTTGAGTTCTATAATTATCAATTGTGCATTGTCAATTGTCAATTATATTCGTAGTCCCAGGCAGAGTTGAACTGCCGACCTCTACATTATCAGTGTAGCGCTCTAACCAACTGAGCTATAGGACTGTCAACTTTGCCTTGGTTGCCCTCAGCATCATTTTTCTCTCTTGCCGACGTTTTTGCGGCGGTAGATCTATATTGTATACATATTCAACTGTAGTACAAGTTAACTAATACCTTTAGTCAACTTGATAACGAATCCTTCGCTCCAGAAAGGAGGTGTTCCAGCCGCACCTTCCGGTACGGCTACCTTGTTACGACTTAGCCCCAGTCATCGGTTTTACCCTAGGCCGATCCTTGCGGTTACGGACTTTAGGTACCCCCAACTCCCATGGCTTGACGGGCGGTGTGTACAAGGCCCGGGAACGTATTCACCGCGCCATGGCTGATGCGCGATTACTAGCGAATCCAGCTTCACGAAGTCGGGTTGCAGACTTCGATCCGAACTGAGATGGGGTTTGGAGATTAGCATCCTGTCGCCAGGTAGCTGCCCTTTGTCCCCACCATTGTAACACGTGTGTCGCCCCGGATGTAAGGGCCGTGCTGATTTGACGTCATCCCCACCTTCCTCACAGCTTACGCCGGCAGTCTCTTTAGAGTCCTCAGCTCGACCTGTTAGTAACTAAAGATAAGGGTTGCGCTCGTTATGGCACTTAAGCCGACACCTCACGGCACGAGCTGACGACAACCATGCAGCACCTCGCAAATGGCTATTACTAGAAGAAGTGTTTCCACTCCGGTCCAAATGCGTTCAAACCCGGGTAAGGTTCCTCGCGTATCATCGAATTAAACCACATGTTCCTCCGCTTGTGCGGGCCCCCGTCAATTCCTTTGAGTTTCACCGTTGCCGGCGTACTCCCCAGGTGGATTACTTAACGCTTTCGCTGTGCCGCTTACCGTGTATCGCAAACAGCTAGTAATCATCGTTTACTGCGTGGACTACCAGGGTATCTAATCCTGTTTGATCCCCACGCTTTCGTGCTTCAGTGTCAGTTATGGTTTAGTAAGCTGCCTTCGCAATCGGAGTTCTGCGTGATATCTATGCATTTCACCGCTACACCACGCATTCCGCCTACCTCAAACATACTCAAGTCCTCCAGTTTCAACGGCAATTTTATGGTTGAGCCACAAACTTTCACCGCTGACTTAAAAAACCACCTACGCACCCTTTAAACCCAATAAATCCGGATAACGCTCGGATCCTCCGTATTACCGCGGCTGCTGGCACGGAGTTAGCCGATCCTTATTCACAGGGTACATACAAAACCGGACACGTCCAGCACTTTATTCCCCTATAAAAGAAGTTTACGAACCATAGATCCTTCATCCTTCACGCGACTTGGCTGGTTCAGGCTCTCGCCCATTGACCAATATTCCTCACTGCTGCCTCCCGTAGAGTCCGGTCCGTGTCTCAGTACCAGTGTGGGGGACCTTCCTCTCAGAACCCCTATCCATCGTGGACTTGGTGAGCCGTTACCTCACCAACTATCTAATGGAACGCATGCCCATCTATCAGCGATAATTCTTTAACAAATATTCCCATGCGGGACCCCTGTTTTATGCGGTATTAGTCCGACTTTCGCCGGGTTATTCCCCTCTGATAGGCAGGTTGCATACGCGTTACTCACCCGTGCGCCGGTCGCCGGCGGAGTATTGCTACTCCCCGCTGCCCCTCGACTTGCATGTGTTAAGCCTGTCGCTAGCGTTCATCCTGAGCCAGGATCAAACTCTTCGTTGTTTAAATTGTTTTATTTTCTTGCTCAGAATCCGTTATTTATTCTCAAGTTTTTGACGGTATTAATTTTTAATACTTGTACTACTTGTTGATATGTAAATCTTTCAAAGAACTTTCGCTTTCTTTCGATTGCGGCTGCAAAGGTAAGGACTTTATTTTAACCGCCAAATTTTTCAGAAGAAAAATTCAAAGTTTTTTTGAGTCGCTGCGGCGGTTGGAATCTTGCTTAGAATCTCTAACCTCATCCCCTTTCCACAGGTTACCCCTTTCATCATGTTGGTGCGCCGTTCTCTCTCGAATGCGGGTGCAAAAGTAGTGCTTTACAACATACGCTCCAAATATTTTACCAAATATTTTGTATTTATTTTTTCATCAAAGACGTTGTTATATAATGTACGTACGAAAGAGAAAAGAAATACGGGCATAAACGAAACCGACACGGATAAATCAGCTGAAATTAACCTCGCTCATTCTGTTGCTAAGTCCAAATCGGTACAATCCATAGGCAGGAAGAAGAACAAGGATGCCGTTCATTGTGTATTTATATTCCAAACGGTTTGCCTTTCGACAGCTGTGGGAAGGCCTTTCGATAGCTATGGGAAAGCCTTTCGACAGCTATCGAAATATCTTACCACAGCTATCGAAAGGTAAACTGTTTGAGATGTGAATCGGATTTCAATACATTTTTTAAAGATTTTGCATAAGATGTTTTCCTATCTTTGTCCCATATCATTATCAATTAAAACTTAATTCTAAAATGGAATCAGTAGTGAAAAGAGTAGCTGCAACAAGTTTGTTAGCCTCTTGTGCAGTATCATTAGCTCTGTTTACCTCTTGCGCAGGTGCAGAACAAAACACACTTACTCCCGAAGAAGTGGCCGGTGGATGGCAACTCCTTTTCGACGGAAAAACACTCGATGGGTGGAAAGATTACAATGGAACAACCCTCACACAGCCATGGCATGTCGTTGACGGATGTATCCAGGCAAAAGGTGACGGCAGCGATGCCAGCGGTTATATTGTAACCGATAAACAGTATGAAAACTTTGAATTGTCATGGGACTGGAAACTATCAAAGGGAGGTAACAGCGGTATGCTTTACCACGTTGTAGAACGTCCTCAGTTCGCTGTGCCTTATGTCACCGGTCCGGAATATCAGTTGATCGACGAACCTAATTTCCCGGAACCACTGGAAGAATGGCAAAAACTGGGCGTAGACTACGCTATGCATTTGCCAGACAAATCTAAAATGAAAGTTAATCCGCAGGGCGAATGGAACAATTCTAAAATTGTATTTGATAATGGTCATGTAGAACATTGGCTGAATGGTCAGAAGATTTTGGAATTCGAAGCATGGACCGACGATTGGTATGAAAAGAAAAACAGCGGAAAATGGGCAAACGCTCCTGAATATGGTTTAGCTAAAAAAGGTGTTCTTTGTTTGCAGGACCATGGTTATCCTGCCTCTTTCCGTAATATAAAGATCAAAGAACTTCCGCGCAAAAGCAAAGAAGTAAACCTTTTCAATGGAGTCGACCTGAAAGGTTGGGAAGCATACGGAACTGAATTATGGTATGTAAAAGACGGTTTGCTGATCTGCGAAAGCGGTCCGGATAAGAAATATGGCTACCTGGCAACACGCGATTATTATGATGATTTTGACCTGACTGTTGAATTCAAACAGGAAGCAGACGGTAACTCCGGTGTATTTATCCGTTCTTTCATTGAAGAAGATGTAAAAGTCAACGGATGGCAAGTTGAAGTCGCTCCTAAAGGACACGATACCGGTGGTATCTATGAATCATACGGACGCGGATGGTTAGTCCAAATTCCGGATGAAAAAGAAACTATCCTGAAAGAAGGTGACTGGAATACCATGCGCATCAAAGTGCAGGGCGATAACGTACAAACCTGGTTGAACGGCGAAGAAATGGTAAACATCAACGATGAGAAAATCGGTGCCGGACAAGGTCGCATCGCTTTACAAATCCATGATGGCGGTGGCATCAAAGTGCTATGGCGCAACCTGAAACTGAAAACGTTATAATCCATACTAATAAACACAAAAATCCCCGACAGAATATTCTGCCGGGGATTTTTTATTTTTATCATCTACGTCCATGTCCCTTTTTACGAGGGCTATCCGCTTTTTTCTGTTTCTCCTGATATTGTTTGTACTGTTCGTCTGTCAGAATCTTCTTTATCTGAGCATCTTTTTCAGTACGCATAGCTGTCATTTTTTCCCGCATCTTTTCACGGTCTTCTTTGACAGATTCACGTTCTTTCTTCATCTGCTCTCTAAAGTCAGCTTCCACCTTACGATATTCAGCTGCTTGTTTATCATCGAGTTTCAATTCTTCGATCATTTTCTCACTACGTTTGGAAGGATCTCCCTTCTTTCCCTGGCGATCACCGCCCTGTGCAAAAACTGTTGCCGTACTAATCAGGATAACCAAAAACAATCCTATTACCTTCTTCATAAACTACTACTTATTACTTAAATTAATATTTAACTGTTTGTGAAGCGCTTCGATATAATAGACTTTGTTACATGGAAATAGTTTAATCACTTTGAAAAATATTTTTTTATTCAACCGGTCCGATCACCAGTCCTTCGGCCGTCCATTTATTGACAAAATGACTGAGAGAATTCAAGAATCGGTTGAAATCTTTCTTCTCCGTCCCCGTCCATCCGGTTTCAGCATAGGCAGCAATACGCGGATAAATTTTCTGATTCATACTTTCGACTGTCGGAATAAATTCACCCCACATCTGGCAACCCAGTCCCAACACCTTACCCTGTTCTTCTGGAGATAATCCTTCGGGGATCGGATTGAATGAATAAGCCTTGGATAATGGGATCGATTTATAATCATAATCGATATAAGTATATATATGATAAGAATTTACAATGTCATATCCTTTGTCGATCGCTTTCTTGATAAGTTCGGGATCCCCTTTCCAGAAGTGAACGATAGTACCTTTAGCAAGCTGTTGATCAACATCTTTCGTATCTTCGGCAGACTGATATTCATGCAATTTATCTCCTGTAATTTCGTTCCATCCCATCATTTTCTTACCTTTCGCCGCAAGCATATTTGAAACTTCATTCGTAAAATAGATCTGTAGTTCCGCAGGCGTTTTCAAACCTTTCTTAGCCATATAACTACGTATAGCAGGAGATTCTTTCCATTGGTTATATTTTACTTCATCGCCACCGATATGAAATACCGGACTAGGGAACAAAGCGATAACCTCATTCGTCACATCATCCAAAAACTCCATCACACGGGGATCGGAAACATTCAAAACGTCATAATGCACACCAAACTTACCTGGGACTTTGATCTGTTTACCACTTGTACCCAACCAGGGATAAGAAGCAATAGTGGCACTGGCATGTCCCGGCATGCTGACTTCCGGTACAATCGTGATATGCCGTTTAGTCGCATAATCAACGATTTCCTTTATATCTTCCTGCGTATAGAAGCCTCCATGCGGCTTTCCATCATACACATCACTTCCAAAATGATTAATTTCCGAAGAATCGCGGAAAGCACCGATCTCCGTCAGTTTCGGGTATTTCTTAATTTCAATTCTCCATCCCTGATCGTTGGTAAGATGCCAATGGAAAACATTCATTTTCAACCCAGCCATTTCATCCAGCAGATCTTTCACGACTTCTTTCCCTTTAAAATAGCGTCCTTCATCCAACATAAAAGCACGCCATGAAAAAGCCGGATAGTCAGTAACTTCAGCTCTCTGAACCAGATATTTTCCGTCTTTCTCTTTAATAATTTGACGCAGTGTTTGTACACCATTCAGTATACCGGCAGAAGAATTAGCCTTGATATTTATTTTACCGGAAGTAACTTCCAGCTGGTAACCTTCCGGTTTATCCGGCAAAACTGTCGGATCGAGCATCAGGTTAATGTCTCCTTTCCCTGAATCTTTAAGGGTTGCTTCCACAGAAAAGTCAGAGGAAAGAACCGCTTGTAACAATTGAGCTTCATTGTTCAAATCACCGGAATAAGAAATAGCCGGATCTCCCCCCATCTTGAAAAAGCCCGGTGTGTAACTGATTTCCTGAGGTTGCGGAATAACCGCATACTCTTCAACGGGTGGAGCCTGGCAGGCACAAAGAAGCACTAAAAACAATGAGATTAACAAGTTTGTTTTCATAGAATTAAATTTAATACTGGATAATAATTAATCGCACCTTCAGAATAAAATTCTTTATTCAACAATTTTACAAAGATAAAATATTAATACAGATACTCAAAAACGAAAAACCGGAATGTCAAATAAACATTCCAGTTTTTACAATTCATCATAAAGTACAAACGATTAAACAATTCCTTAAATACTAAAATATCTCATTTGTTACCTTATTGAAATAAGTTATGCATTCCCTTATATCAGAAATAGAATTTTCCCAGTTATATTCATATTCAATCGAGAATATCCCTTTGAAACCTTGCGCCTTCAGTTCCTTCAACATGCCTTTAACATCAAGTATACCTGTCCCCCAGATCACATCGTGCTGCCCCTCTTCTCCAACCTTTTTTATTGCTATATCTTTAAAATGAAGGGATATAATGCGCCCACTCAGTTTTTTCAGACATTCTGTCTGATCAAGTCCTTCCCTGCGCCAATGTCCAACATCGGCACACGAACCGAGTGAACGGCTACGGAAAGAGATAGCCTGTAATAAATTCTCTGGTTTCCAGTAATCAGATGGTTGAGGATGATTATGTACTGATATGTTAATGTCGTACTGTTTCGACAATTTTTCTACCAAATCCCAGTCGTCGAGTGCCGGTTCACAGGTTATAAACTCCATTTCCATCGCTCTAGCAAAACGAAACATTTTTTCCCAGTCGGAGGATTTTTCAGCAACATATACGCCGGTTCCAACAATTTTTATTCCTTTAGAAGCGGCCAGTTCTTTCAACTCCCTTTGAGTTTGGGTATCCAAATCAAAGTCGAACACCAGGTCACCCCACTTACCTCCCAACTTGTGCCCAGGATATACTTCTATATATTTCAAACCTAATTCCTGTGTTTTATCGAATGCTTCTGCCAATGAGAACAGATGAAAACTATACGATTGCATCCCCAAACGCCAGCCGTTTTTTTCTGCTTTAGTCTGTGCTTGCACGGAAATGAAGAATAAACCACAAACTAGAAACAATAACATATTGAATAATCGCTTTTTCATGATTGACTTATTTTTCTCGAATTATTTAGGCATATCCGGTAAGGAAAAACCATTGCTATAAGTGTGCCTGATCCATTCGTTTGCCATTTCTGCTGCATTAAATTCAGCAAAGCGGCGGTCGAAACGAGGATCACCGTCTATTACATTGAAATCATCTACCGTAACGATCTTTATTTTGTCTGTAGAAGAGATATTGGTAAAGCGCATATTCTCTCCGTCCCATTGCAATCCACGGTGTAATCCTTGCAATCCAGATAACCGTACAGCCAGGACTCCCATCACAACCATTTCATTGAACGGACCGGAAAACTGAAAGTTGGAAGAAGCTTCCGTTCGGTTTTCAGGAGATTCTTTACATGCACGTATCCAATCCTGTTCGTGGGCATTTGTCGACCAAATATCTCCATTACCACCTTTAATCCTGGCAATAGTAGGTTTAGGTTGATTAAAATGTTCCATATCGGAGACAGGTAATAAAGTCGGATTCATCCCGTAACAGCCTGTCATGATTTTACCTTTCGTACCGATAAAGATAATACCTCCGTTTTCATCACCCATCATTTGTCCGTCTTTCAGCTCTTCCGGGCGAGGCGGCATCAACCCTCCATCATACCAGTAAACTTTTACTTCCGGCATTTTTACATTTCCTCTTGCCGGACGCTCCGGGAAAGTATAAGTAACAACCTGAGCATGGGGAGGAGAGTACAAATTACTCAATGTAGAACTACCGATAACGCTGGTCGGATATTTAAGCTCAAGTGCCCAATACAACGGATCCATGATATGACAGGCCATATCTCCTAACGCTCCTGTTCCAAAGTCCCACCAGCCACGCCAGTTCCAAGGGGTGTAAACCGGATTATATGGGCGTTTCTGTGCCGGCCCAATGAATAAATCCCAATCCAAAGTCTTCGGACATTTGGCAGCATCCTTGGGTTGTATCAATCCCTGTGGCCAAATCGGACGATCAGTCCAGCAATGGACTTCATACACTTCACCGATAGCACCTGCTTGTATCCACTCCGTAATCTGACGACACCAATCAAATGAATTACCCTGGTTTCCCATCTGTGTAGCCACCTTATATTTCTTAGCCAGCTTGGTAAGTAAACGTGACTCGTAAACAGAATGAGTAAGCGGTTTTTGTGTATAACAATGTTTACCCAATGTTATGGCATGAGCTGTTACACCGGCGTGCGTATGATCTGGAGTTGCAACCATGATAGCATCAATCGACTTTCCGATCTCGTCAAACATCACACGCCAATCTTTAAAGCGTTTTGCATTTGGATAATCCTTAAAAGTCTTATCGGCATAATGCCAATCAACATCACAGAGTGCAACAATATTTTCCGTATTCATATTTGCCAGATTACGGCGTCCCATACCACCGACACCAATACCAGCTATATTCAATTTATCACTCGGGGCAATATGTCCGTAAGTTCTGCCTAATACAGAACCTGGAATAATGGTAAGACCTGCTGCCATAACAGCACTTGTCTTCAAAAAATTTCTTCTTGAAATATTTTTCATAACTATTACTACAATATAAATCAGCAACTAATACCGATTTTGTTAATTCTAAAACTAGCCAAACTACTACGATAATCACTATCCCGTCTTACCACGTAGCATATTTTTTCACTTTATCCAGTTTTGTTCTATTTCTTCCAATGATTTACCGGTTGTTTCCGGAATTAATTTCCATATTATTAATATGTAAGGAACACACATGACCGCAAACAGGAAAAATGTTCCCGCCGGTGTCAAAGTCAAGAGCATCCAAGGTGTAAGTTGCCCTATTAAATAAGTTCCTACCCACAAGGCAAAACCAGCGATAGACATGCCTAGTCCTCTGATTTTCGCAGGATACATTTCCGACAGAAGCACCCATACCACAGCACAAATAGAGATCGCACAACAAAAAATATAACACAAGAAAAATACCAATAAAAAAAGGCTGGATATAGAGATTGATCTATTCAATATAAAATAACCACCGATAAGCAACAAGGATACAATCATTCCTGACACTCCATAATACACCATTTTTTTTCGCCCAACCCGATCTATTATTATCAGTGCGAGAATAGATGTCAGCATATTAACAAGTCCGACCAGTACCTGAGAAAAAAGAGAATCTCCACTGGAAAGGCCCGCACTTTCAAAAATCGATGGTCCATAATAAAGAACAGCATTCACTCCCATAAACTGTCCCAAAATAGCAATACAGATACCTATCATCACAATCTTTAGGATTTCCGGCTTAAACAACAGAGCCCATTCGGATTTTGATTCACACCGGATAACAGATAATGTTTCATTCAACTGCGCCTTAACATCTCCCCCATCACGATAGATTTCAGAAAAAACTGAAAAAGCTTCCGCTTCCCTCCTTTTCAAAAGTAGCCAACGAGGGCTTTCAGGTATAAAGAAAATAATCACAAGAAAAAACAAAGCCGGAAAAGTTTCCATACCCAACATTCCCCGCCAAACTTCCGTTATAAACAGACGGTTTAACCATGATGCCATTAAAGAAATATCACCTTTCCCAAACTGTAATAAAATGTAATTAGTAAGATATGCACCTAAAAAACCGACTGTAATTGCAACTTGATAAAGTGATACCAACCGCCCACGATATGCTGCGACAGATACTTCCGAAATATAAAGAGGAGAGACAACAGATACTATGCCAATGCCAACACCGCCAATGATGCGATAAACGACCAGTTGATTAAAATCTGTGCTGAACGCACAACCAATAGCAGAGGCTGAAAACAAAATGGCAGAAAAAATCATTGTTCGTTTCCTTCCCGTCATATCACTCAATATACCAGCCATAAGAACTCCGACAATCGAACCAACAAGTGCGCATCCGACATACCATCCTTGTTGCAGCGAGTCCAACTGAAACAAGTGGGTGACTTGAGCAATCGTCCCGGAAATAACAGCTGTGTCATATCCAAACAGGAAACCACCCAAAGCTGCTACCACAGAAAGAAAAATAAGATAACCAAAATTTATTTTCGTTTTCATACTCACTTTATTAGTTTTCGAACATTGTTTGTAGCACTTCATCCATATAAGATTTCACTGCAACATCTTTTGTTTTATCCCAAAAACTGGTATCATCCTCAATCAATACCTGCGTACCAATAATCCAACTCTGAATCCAACCGGTCAAAGTAGACCATGCCCCCCAACCATGATCAGCATTTGAGGCCCAATAATCCCACCGGTCATAATCGAAAGCACGATACCAGGCTCCATCTAAATGAGCATACCTGTCACTCTTTACCTGAATACGGATCAAAAAATCCGACAATTTTTCTACAGCTTTTTTATATTGAGAATTACCTGTCGCTCTTGCAGCTTCATTCAACGAAAAAAAAGCAAAATTTGAAGTATATAACATATCCGCCACCGGATCACCATTATGTGATATAAGCGGAGCTTCTGTTACACCATACTCCTTATTAGATTTAGCTTTTCCAAAGGTACCTGTACTACTATTTCCTAACTCTTCCCTGATCGCACCTGATGCCTGTTGATTCTCCAGCAAACGACTTACTACCCGATCCAGCCACTCCCTATGCTCCGGAGTATCCTTTACCCGTACTAACCAGGCCAACGGCAGTATCATTCGTGCTCGTTCCTGCTGGATTCCATTTGTCCACTTCCAACCATCCGGATAGTTTTCCATTGTAAGCCTGATAGCTTTTTCTGCTTTTTCTAACAGCGGCTGATAGCCTGTTTTGTCATAAAGCCATAAATAACAGGCCCACATCCAAGACTCAAAATGAGGATGAGGATTCACGAGTTCAGGACGTTTTGCATAATATCGCCATCCCTTTTCCATAACCTGAGATTCCTCCAAGCGACCACCATTACCGAAAAAACCATTTACATTACTTAAGCGGAAATTAGCCAGTATATTCTCTACAATTTCCTTATTCCACCGATCGTAATCCATAAAAGCTGAAGCACCGATCAATCCAAGTACCAAACGGGCATTGTCATCTGCATAAAAAACATAAGGATGAGTATCGGACCAACCAATCAATCCATAAACCGGACTAAAAGGGTCTATCCTTTTCCCAGCTCTAAATGCTGAATTTTTCAAAACATACTCCATCAAATTTTTTGAAACCTCTTCATAAGTTGGATTATTCAACAACTTTCCACCGGAAGCAAGAGCAAACGCTACTTCTCCCTGCACATCAGCCCTGAGCCAATACCGAAAATCTTGTTCCCCATCATAATAGATATTGGAGGCATGACCTTCAAGAATCCCCATTGTACCATTTCCGACTTTACTATCAGTCGGAAGTGCACGGGCTACAGGCATTAATCCATCTCCCTGCCGTTCCAATTGTAGTTCTTTCCATGACGAATCAATGAAGAAACGACCATTGAAAAACCATTCCAGACCTCTGCTTATCATATTCTTTCCTGCATCGGTCGGAAGAGATAGCCCTTTACTATAAGTCGGTTTTACATCAGAAGGCCACTCTGTTAAAAAGGTAAAATCTGAATCATCCGTTACAAATGAAATGATATATTTCCATATAGATTGCCAGGAGGCAAGAGGTTCGTAACGACCTGTCCGAAAATTACTGAGTTTCGTAAATGCGATCAACATATTCTCTCTCTCACATAATAATGGATAGCTCTCTACATCTTCTATTCCATATTCAGCCTGATCAAAACCTGCGACACGGGCCAGCACAATCAAGGGATCATCCACCTTTGCCACACGGGTATAACAATCATTAATCCCTATAATATCCATTGGTTTCAGGTTCTCCAGTTTATCACAGGTAATCACTCCACGTTCCAAAGATGCATGAAAAGTTTCTTTTTCAATATGCATATCCGGCAACAGATCCGGATATTCCAGATAAACCCTGATCTTCTTCTGTTGTGCCAATTTGTATGTTTCTTGTGTTATTTTAAGAGGAGACACCGGATAAGTATCACAAATGATAACAGCAGCTGAACCATTGGTCGCTTTTTCTATCATTGCCTCCGGAGAGTCAAACGTTTCCAGTTTGAATCCCTCGTCTTTAAGCAACTGAAATACTTCACTCTGCTCACTACCACAAAAATATACCGTTTTCTTTTCTACACAGCCACATAACAAAAGAAAAAGCCCCCAAAACCATAATAATTTTAAATTCATATTTTTCATATATTACTATTTGAGAAAAAATGTCACGAATATAAAGGAGGATATATATAAAAATCCCCCTTTATATATTTTATTGAATATCAATATCCCGGATTTTGTTCCAAATTTGAGTTTAGAACTAATTCATTTGAAGGTAACGGCTTCAACCAATTTTTCTTTTCATCAAACTGCCAGCCATTCTTTGCCGGACTATTCCAATGAGGAGCAATGTAACCTGCATCATTCACAGGTATTGCACTTGGATCGAGAACCGGTTTAAACTGATCTTTAATATCTGCAAATTGTTTCATCTTCGCTCCTAACATAGGACGTTTAATCAAATCAGCAGCCGCCCATCTCATTAAATCATCGAAGCGATATCCTTCGCAAGCAAATTCAACCCGCCTCTCACGACGTATTTCATTCAATAGCGGGCTTAGTTCCGGGAAATCCCACTTCGGATCAACAAAACCGACATTAACTGTCATATGAGGCATGTCTACCCGGTCACGCAACTGGTTCACCGAAATATCCAAATCATTCTGACTACATTCACCTAACTCAGCCTTGGCTTCTGCATAATTACACAAAACCTCCGCATATCGGAAAATAATACTTGCGGTAATATACCCGCCTTCATGTACAGCTGCTGGATCACATCCCTTATATAACTGATAGCCGGTGGTATTTCTCAAACGGGAATCATAGGTCATATCCGGTACAGTAAAAGAACCACTCACCTGTCCGTTCACTATCACGCGAGGATCCCCCTTCTGATAAATCGTTTGTCTTAAACGGGGATCTCTATCCTGTACCTCTTTCTCCACCAGATCGTCTCCTTGGTAAAGAGGACTGATACTGATAGGCTTACCATCTGAACAGAGATAAGCTTCCACCATGTACTTGGAAACTCCAGTATTATTATCACTTACGCCCCAAATACTTTGACTGTTATTATAGACTCCTAATCCCATATCATATTTTTTCCAAAGTAAAACCTCTTTATTAGTAGATAAGTCTGTCTGGTTAAACAAGCTCCAATAACCTTTACTTTTATCTCCTCCTACCGGTTCTATTGCATAAACATCCTTATCTATCACAGCCCGTGCAGCATTAGCCGCAACCCGGAAAAAACGATCCGGATCCGCATTTGCAACGCCAAAAGCCGTTCCGTTATGATATTTTTCCCATGTACCTTCATATAAAGCTACACGACTCTGAAACAACAAAGCCACATCTTTATGAATTCGCCCGGAAGTAGCCACACTCTTTTCCGGCAAAAGACTGATTGCCTTATCCAGATCTGCAATAATAGAATCTGCTATTACCGTTCGCGAAACTCTAGCATCGAACAATTCTTCCGAATCTGCATACAGAGCTTTTCCAATCCAGGGAAGATCACCAAACTGTTTCAATTTATCATAATAAAACCAGGCACGCCAAAAATAAATCTCACCAATATAAGGAGCCGTTTCAGAAATAGGATCCTGCGATTTATGGTAGTTATCAATAAAGAAATTCAGTCCTCTGAGCATTGTCCAGTCCCATCCGCCTCCGGAAGAAGGAACTGTAATCGTTCCGGATATTTGTGCATCAAAAATATACGACCCGGAAACCAAGTTATCTGAGGCATTATCTCTCTCATAGGGTCCGTAATCCGCGCCCCCTAATACCGGAAAGTTTCCATAATACTTATTGGCATAAAGTTCCATTTCCTTTGCCGAAAATGTCATCTGCTGATCTGTTATCTTGTCCAGCGGGTCCCGGTCAAGAAAATCTTCACAAGATGTAATGAGCAGTCCTAACAGTACAATAAATAAGCTATATTTTTTCATAACAATTCAATTTAAAAATCAACATTAAAACCAAAAGAGAATGTTTTCGTCAAAGGGTAAACCTTTCCGGCTCCCCAACTTCCGTTCAAAAGTTCGGGATCAAAGTTTTTCTGTAAAGAAGTGATCGTAAACAAATTCTCTCCACTGACAAACATACGGATACGCTGCAAACCGATCTTCGACATAATCGTTTGCGGAATTGTATAACCCAGCTGGAAGTTCTTCAAGCGTAAATAAGCTGCATTCTGCAAATAACGAGTTTGCGGCTGTTGGTTTTTATATACTTCTGAAGAATTGTAGGGCTTCGGATAATAAGCGCCTGTATTTTCAGGAGTCCAAAAATCAGATGTTTCTTCATACATATTTGAACCAAATCCACCTGTGAATCCCCAAAAGAAAACTCCACTATTACCACCTGTTGGAGGACAAAAATCACGTTTTCCTACCCCTTGCAGGAAAATGTTCAAATCAAAACCTTTCCACTGCGCTCCTAAAGAAATACCATAACTAAAACGAGGAGTTGTATTTCCTATAACAGCCAGATCTCCATGGTCATCCTTTGTATTTTTACCTTTATCTATTTTTCCATCATTATTCAAATCCTTGTATTCCACATCTCCAATCGTCCAGTTCCCATAGATATACGACTGATCGGGTATCTTTTTCAACTGTTCTTCCGTCTGTATGATACCAGCGGTCTTATATCCCCAGATTTCTCCGATCGTCTGCCCTTCATAATAGGTTGACAGAATCTTTGTAGGATTATTGTAAGTTGTAACTTTGGAGATATAGTCTGATAAAACTAAATTCACATTATAAGAAAAATCACTTCCTATCTGATCTCTCCAGCCCAAATTCAATTCAAAACCAGAAGTACGTAAATCTGCATTATTTTCTTGTGGTACACTGGCACCCAATACTGCAGGTAAAGCATTGGCAGGACCAAACATATCTGTTGTCGTACGACGATACCAGTCAAACGATAAATTTAGCTGATTCGATAAGAAGGATGCATCAACGCCGACATCAATGGTAGAAACTGTTTCCCAAGTCAGATTACGGCTGACCAAGCCCGGCGCATCCAGATAGTTCGGACGTACACCGTCTATCAGATAACCATAATTATTACCTACATTCACAGTACTCAGATACAAATAATCACCTACATTCTGATTACCTAACGATCCATAAGAAGCTCGCAATTTCAACGAGTTCACAATATGTTCGATTGTCCAAAAGTTTTCCCTGGCTATATTATAACCGACGGAAACCGACGGAAAAAATCCAAAACGGTCGCCACGTTGGAATTTAGAGGAACCATCATAACGGGCATTAAACTCGATCAGGTATTTTTCCTTATAGTTATAATTGGCCCGGATAAAAGTACCCATATTAGCCCAATGCGTCATTGTCTGGGAATTTGTCTGTTCACCGATCGCTGTCGATAAAGAAGGAATATCCTGATTTATCAAATTACGACGCATAGCAGTCAAATAATCATATTTGCTTAACTCCAATTGTTGACCAACCATAACCGACATAAAATGATCGCCAAACAAATGTTCATAAGAAGTATAAGCATTAAATGAACTATAATCAGTTTGAGCTTGCAAAGTAGAAAAAGCATCATGGTTTGGGGCCATTACCGGAAGTTCGGAAACCGTATATTCCCAAATTACCGCTTTATCATGAGTAGACTCTTTCCTTGCTGTATTCCGGTAAGTATAATCTACATTTATCTTCCACCCTTTAATTGGTTCTGCTTCCAAAGCACCTGTTGCACTAAAGACATTGGTATTGTCTAACGTACGCCCCCCATCTATTTGTTTGTAAATATGGGATGTGGAAGCCCAATGCCCGTTCGGATCTTTCAAAGACCAGTTCGGATATCTGGTTGTTGCCAAATGTACCCAGTTACCTATATCTCCGTTATAAGCCTCTGAAACTGTATTGTTTTTATCTCGGCTGAATTTAACTCTGATATCTCCACGCAACCATTTATAGGGTTCAAAATGTAAATTACTCGTCAGGTTAAAGCGTTCGAAACGATCCTTTCCATATCGTAGCAATCCATTCTCCTTATAATAGCCAGCACCTACATAATAATTGGATTTCTCCGTACCACCTCTTACACTCAAATCATGTTTATGATTCCATGATCCCGGTTTAAAGAATGCCCTAAACCAATCTACATTATCATTATCCAACGTAGCATACGACCAGTAATCCGTATTATTCGGATTCGGTATGTTTGACGGATAATGTTCCGGATCTGCCATATAAGCTTTAATGCGCCCAATATGTTCTTCACTGAACATCGGAGACTGACCTGAATTTAGTGATGCTATGTTATACGCATTGGCAAAATCGAGCGAGTTGACCTGATTGGGGATACATGTTGCATGATTATAGCCTATTACATTATTATAGGAGACTGTCACTTTTTCATTTTTAGCCCCCTTTTTAGTTGTTACCAAAATAACACCATAAGCTGCGCGCGCACCGTAAATAGCTGCAGAAGCCGCATCTTTCAAAACTGTCAGTGTTTCCACATCTGCAGGATTGATGTTGTTGATATTATCCGCCGGAACTCCGTCTACGATAAACAAAGGAGATCCTCCGGAAAGACTCGTTGTACCACGAACATTATAATCCATCGTCGAGCCGGGAGCTCCACCATTCCCGGAAACTGTCATATTCAAGTTTCCGACTACTCCTTGCAAAGCTTTGCCTATGTTCGTTACAGAGCGGTTTTCCATTGTTTTATTATCAATTTGAGCAACAGCCCCGGTCAGGTTCACCTTCTTGGTGGTTCCATAACCAACCACTACCACCTCTTCCAATGCTTGGCTATCTTCCTGCAACGAAACAGAAACATCCGATTTTCCTTCCACCGCAATTTCCCTTGTCGTATATCCGATATAAGAAAACTGAAGAACTGCATTATCACTGGTCAGCATCAAAGAATAAGCGCCATTCACATCAGTAGTTGTCCCGTTCGTCGTTCCTTTTTCAACAACATTCACACCTATAACGGGATCTCCCAAATGATCGGTCACTTTACCGCTAACTTTTTTACCTACCTGGTCAGCCCCGACCACATCGATAGTTGTAAGGATTACATCCTTATCTATCACTTTATACCGAACATTCGATTCTTTGAACAAACGGCTCAATATAACAAACACATCTTCATTCCGTACATCGATAGAAACTTTTCGGTTGACATCTACGATTTTGTTATTATAAAAAAATTGAAAATCGGTTTGCTGTTCAATCTCTTCCAAAACCTCTGCAACAGTCCTTTCTGTCCCCAGAACGGATATTTTAGTCGTTTGCGCATAGGACTGTGAGGCAAGTGCCATACCAATAGACAAGCATAACAATAAACAGGTTAACTTCATGGTTCTTGTTATTTTAGGTACTAAATTCAGGATACAAATTTCCCTATCCTGTTGGATATAATAATTCTTTACCATACTTTTGTAAATGATTTAAGATTAAAAAATAAATTCCTTAGTCTGTTTATAGACCGGCTATCGAATATTTCATACGGGAAGATGCTGGTAACATGTTTCCGTATGTTTTTCAATAAGAAGGTCTGCAATAATCGTTCTATTCCATAGGCTTTCTGTTTTTTATGATTATACATTATTATATTACACTTCTACTTCCGCTTATTGGTTAATTCCACCACTGTATGATTAACACCTTGGCTGTCATCTCCGGTGATCTGCCTGATCTTATAATCTATTCCCGATGAGATTTTCAGGTAATCCAATATTTGTGACAATTGTTTATCGATGAATGTCCCGGTAAAATAATAAGATTTAATCATAGGATCCTTCACTTCGAATTTCACATTATAGAAATAAGATAAATCGCGTAATACCTCAGGTAAAGGAGAATTATAAAACATTAATTTTCCTTCTATCCAGGCTGTTTCATATGCGGTATTAACAGACTCCATATTCATCTTACAGGTAGAAAGACTATATGTAGCTTTTATTGAAGGAGACAATTCTTGTCTCACCACAGTTCCATTTTCTTTTTTTGCTTCAATATTCACTTTTCCAGAAACCAAGGTTGTCTCTATTACTCCTTCTTCCCGATATGCCTGTAAGTTAAACTCAGTACCCAGTACTATCACTTTCATTTTACCATCGGCAACACTCACGATAAAGGGTTTTTCTGAATCATGTGTTACTTTAAAATAACCTTCTCCATCCAATGTTACTGCTCTTTTATCTTTATCATACGGAACCGGATAAACTAGCGTAGATCCGGAATTCAAATAAGCCACTGTCCCATCCGGCAAGTTACAACTGGTACGCATACCCGGATTTGAACGGACAGTAACCATTTGTACCCCCGTCCCATCATTTGTTATATTCCACCATGAAAGAAGAGTAGACAAAAAGAATCCAACAGCAATACAAGCAGCAACAGTAGAAAAACGATAAATATTTTTCTGCCATACACGCCGTCTAATTCGCTCTTGCATCAACTCAAAAGCTTTAAGAGAATCACGTTGCCCAATGCGCCTGTGTGTATATTGCACATGATAAATACGAGCTATCTGCAACAACGTTTGCTCATTCTCTTCTCTATCCTGTAACCAGGCTTCAACAATAGCTTGTTCTTCAGACGAAGCTTTTTCCCGAATATATGCCAACAATAATGAAGCATCCGGTTCTTCTATATGTTTTCTCTGTTCTTCCATTTTATCTCTTTCTATATATACGACAAAAGCTCCCCTCTTCTACCCTAAACAATATCATAAAAAATTTTATACATATTCCTTTTTTTTCTAAATAAAATTAGAATTATCAATTATCTTTGTCCGGAACCTTCATAATAAATATTAGTAAATGAATGATTTCCTATTAGTTAGACAGTTACAAGAAGGTAACACAGATACTTATAAACAAATATTTATCAAGTATTATTCTCCTTTATGCGAATACATTTCCCAATATGTATCAGATGAAGATGCCGAAGAGCTCGTACAGGACCTGATGCTTTTTATATGGGAGAATCGAAAGAATATCATTATTACCCAATCCCTAAAATCATATTTGTTCATTGCTGCTAAAAACAGGTGCCTGAATGCGATTCAAAAGAATTTGTATCATGAGAAAATACATTCAATACTTTATGACAAACTTAAAAATCAGTTTGAAGATCCTGATTACTATTTTATAAATGAACTGACAGAACGCATTAACAAAGCAATTAAAGAACTTCCTGACACCTACCGCGACACTTTCGCCTTAAGCCGCTTCGGAGAACTTACTAATAGTCAAATAGCCAATAAACTTGGCGTTTCTATCAAGACCGTTGAATACAGGATCAGCCAGGCGCTGAAAATTCTTCGTGTCAAACTGAAAGATTATCTACCTCTTCTTTCGTTCCTATCTCTATAATATCATTAATACGAGCAGGAAAATTGTATCTTCTTTTGCAGGAAAGTTGTTGCCGACACTGTCGGCAATATTGTCGACGACGTCAGCAAAATTGTCGACAGCGTCGGCAAAGCTGTCGAGGGCGTCGGCAACAGATTATCCCGGCAACAAATTCAAGTCAGCTAAGGAAATTTACAAAAAGGTATACAATATTTCGGAAAGACACGGTTAGTTAATAAATCGAAATCACAACTTATTTTTTTAAACTTAATCACTTTCCTGATGTCTATCTTCTCGTACCGGAAACCAGTCCGGAGCAGCATTTGTTATAGACAGATAATATATTAGTTATGAAATCGGGAAGATACTTACTATGTTTATTTCTTATTCTTTTTTCGTTGCCGGCAGTTGCACAGCGGGGAGGAGTTGATGTCACTGGTACAGTGATAGAAGAGGGGAACAACGAGCCGATCGAACAGGCCACAGTCCGCTTATTGAATGTTAAAGACAGTACAATGATCGGAGGTGTGGCCAGTTCGCGCAACGGGAACTTCACATTAAAAGGGATCAAGGCCGGCAGTTATTTACTGCATGTCAGCTTTGTAGGTTTCGATCCTTTATACCAGCCCATACGTATCACGGGAAAGACAGATCCGGTCAAATTGGGCAAGCTGGCACTGAGTGACGGAGCGATTCAGCTGGGAGAAGCCGTTGTCATCGGTAAGGCACCCGAAGTCGTGATGCGAAACGATACCGTCGAATACAATGCCGACTCTTATAAAACGACCGAAGGTGCCGTACTGGAAGACCTGTTGAAAAAGATGCCCGGCGTGGAAGTGGACAGTGAAGGAAAAATCACCGTCAACGGAAAAGAGATCAAGAAAGTCCTGATCGACGGGAAAGAGTTCTTCTCCGACGACCCGAAAGTGGCCTCTAAAAACCTGCCATCCAAAATGGTTGAGAAGGTACAGGTGCTCGACCGCCTGAGTGATATGGCACGGATGACCGGATTTGATGACGGGGAAGAAGAAACCGTGATCAATCTGACCGTAAAGCCCGGGATGAAACAAGGGTGGTTCGGGAATGCCTTTGCCGGATACGGCAGTGAAGACAGATATGAAGGAAACT
Source organism: Parabacteroides chongii (assembly GCF_029581355.1). Taxonomy (NCBI): domain Bacteria; kingdom Pseudomonadati; phylum Bacteroidota; class Bacteroidia; order Bacteroidales; family Tannerellaceae; genus Parabacteroides; species Parabacteroides chongii. The sequence goes on from NZ_CP120849.1 coordinate 535,321, forward strand.
TCATGGTCAACCGCTTTATTAACAATGATCAGTTCACATTGATGGGGGGTCTGAACAATACGAATAATATGGGATTCTCCGATATTGCTTCCAACATGTTCTCCGGTATGGGCGGACGACGGGGCGGACGTATGGGAAGCGGAGGAGCCGGAAACGGTATCACGACTTCCGGAAATGTAGGTATGAACTTCAGCAAAGAGTTCAGCAAGAAACTGACTTTGGGAGGTAACGTACGCTATTCTCATTCCGACAATGAAGCAGACAGTAAAACCACCCGTACAAATATCCTGCCGAACGACAGCTCAACTGTTTATAATGAGATCAACAATAACAATACGAAAAGTGACAATGTGGGTGCCGACTTTCGCATGGAGTGGAAACCGGATACAGCCACCCAAATCATTTTCCAACCCAGCTTCAGCTATAGCAATAGCCACAACCGGGAGTCCGGTTCATTCAACACGCTGACCAACCGGGGAGATACCGTCAATCTCGGGGAATCCGATTACCTGTCCGACGGGGAAGGATACAATATCAACGCCCGCCTGGAATTTAGCCGGAAGCTGAACGATGAAGGACGTGTTTTCAGCGGTTCATTAAACGGAAGATTAAGCGACTCTTACAACAAAGGACTGAACTACTCTAATACGGAATATTTCCTCGGAAACGAACAAAACGAGTTGATCGACCAACAATTCAGATATGACAACAAAGGCTTCAATTACCGCGTTTACTTGTCCTGGGTCGAACCGATCGGTCGCAATAATTTCATTCAAGCGACTTACAGCTTCAGTCAGAACAAGCAGGAATCTCTGAAAAACTCATATACCAGAGAAGAGGGAAGCGAAGAGTATAATGTATTGGATACGGCATACAGCAAAAGCTACCGTAATAACTTTATAAACCAGCAAGCCAGCCTGGCGTTCAAGGCTGTACGTGAGAATTATGACTATACGATCGGTATGAACCTGGAGCCCTCGCACAGCGTAAGTGAGAACTTTGTTGGTGATTCTACCCTTTCCAAGCTGACCCGTAATGTGGTCAATGTTTCCCCGATGGTCCGTTTCAACTACCGGTTTGATAAACGAACCAATCTGCGTATCAATTACCGTGGTCGTACCAGCCAGCCGAGCATGACGCAATTGCAGCCGGTAGCCGACATTTCCGACCCGTTGAATACAGTTACCGGTAATCCGGACCTGAAGCCGACCTATTCCAATAACTTGTTTGCCCGTTACCAAAAGTTTATACCGGATAAACAGACAGCTTTCATGGTGATGTTGAATGCCAATTATGTGGTGAACGATATCGTTACCAAATCCATCTATGTCGGTGAAACAGGTAAAAAGATGACGACTTATGAGAATGTGAACGGAAACTACAATGGCAATGTACGTGTCATGTTCAATACGCCGTTGAAGAATAAGAAATTCTCGGTCAACTCCATGACAATGGCTTCGTTCGCCAATTCAAACGGTTTCATCAACGATGAGAAGAATGTAAACAAGGATTTCACAGCCATGGAGCGTGCCGGCATCGATTTCCGTTCCGACTATATCGACCTGGGAGTAAATGGGAACATACGCTACAGAAGTACGAATAACTCCCTGCAAAACCAGAATGATCAAAATACTTTCAACTACGGAGTCGGCGGGACAACGACCATTTACCTTCCGCTTGATTTCAAGATTGAAAGCGATATCACCTGGTCATCCAACTCCGGTTATGCTACCGGATACCAACAGAAAGAAGTGCTGTGGAACGCATCAGCATCCAAATCTTTCCTGAAAGGAAATCAGGCGACATTGCGTTTCAAGATATATGACATCCTGCAACAGCGTAGTAATATTTCCCAAAGTGTAACCGCCAATTATACCCAATACTCGGAATACAACACACTGAGCAGTTACTTTATGGTTCACTTTATTTACAGGTTCAGCATCTTTAAAGGCGGAGCTTCTGCCAGCGATATGCGCGGACCCGGAGGCAGAGGACATGGCGGACCGGGCGGACCTCCTCCACGATTCTAATACTCGTAAAAACAGATATGCTCACAAACTATTAGGGGACGCAGATGACGCAGAAAACGCAGTCTGCGTCCCTTAATACAAATATTGGAACCAGTCTTTAGCCTTCTTCCTATACATTATTATATATACTATACTTTCAGGCTATACGGTTCACGTATCGGATTTCCCCTCCGCTTATTAGCCTCGTTGTCAAAAAAGAACTCCTCTTTTTCCGGATTCCAGACCAGTTTACGGTCAAATTCATAACAGAGGTTGACGATATGGCATAGGGAAGCGGTGCGATGTCCTATTTCCACTGTACTGAGCGGCTGCTTACGGGTCTTCATCGCCGTCAGGAAATCATTATAATGATCGTCGCTCTTATATAGTTTGATCTTATCGTCACCAATAACTTCATCCTGCAGTTTTGCCGGAATCGTATCCAGGAAGCTACGGCTGATATCGATCACACCGTCCGAGCCGATAAAACGGACTGCATTTCCGTCTGCTTTACGGAAAGGCTCGTGTGTCATAATGGTTCCATTGGCATAACGCATACTAAGCGGTCTCAGTTCGCCTTCATCGGGAGGAGTAAATTCGATTGGTCCGGAATCGTCCATACCCAAAGCCCATTGTGCAATATCAAACATATGAGCACCCCAGTCGCAGATCATACCGCCGCCATATTCCCGGTAATTACGCCAGTTCGGGAACATATTCCGCTCCATAGGCGGTGCCAGTTCCTCATTATAGACATTCATCGGAGCCGGACCGATCCACATATCCCAGTTTAGCGTCTTAGGTACCGGTTGTGCCGGCAAGTCATATTTTACAGGAGGAGGTCCGATAGAGACTTTCACCTCTTTTATCTCACCGATATAACCATTACGGACCAACTCGCAGGCATGGCGGAAGTTACGCCAGGAACGCTGCATGTTACCGACCTGCAATACGCGGTTATATTTCGCAACGGCATCTGCCATGGCACGTCCTTCCTCGATACTGTGCGACATAGGCTTTTCTACATATACATCTTTACCGGCACGGCAGGCTTCGATGGTCTGGACAGCGTGCCAATGGTCCGGCGTGGCAATGATCACCCCGTCGATATCGCTGCGGTTCAGCAATTCATGGTAATCGGCATACAGTTTAAATCCTTTATATGCCTGCCCTTTAGCCTTTTCGGTTTCTTTTTCAACAATTGCCTGCATGGCATTCAGTTGGCGGGATTCGCAATCGGATGCTGCGATCAGGTTGGCCCTACGGGCAAATTCCGGCCCAAGGGTCCAACGTCCTTGTGCTCCGCAACCGATAATACCGAGATTGATCTGGTCGCTGGGAGCAACAAAATTAGTTCCACCTAAAATGTGACGGGGCAAAATGGTGAAGCCGGCAATTGCCAAAGCTCCGCTTCTGATGAAGTTTCTTCTTTTCATTGTGTCTGTCTTATGGTATTAGAGAAATTGAGATATTTCTACAAATCTATAAATAATACCTTACAAAACAAACACTTGAATACAATTATGTACAGAAAAACGACTATTTAGAAATGCGACAGAAAGGCTTTTAACAAGGAAGGATTAAGTAAAGCCGGATACAGAAAACCATAGACTGCCCCGTAAAAATGGGCATTGTGGTTGATATTGTCCCCTGCACGTTTAGCCATATATTGACAATAAGCCAGATAAACTACTCCAAAAATAATTCCCGGTACAGGAATGATCGCAAATAACAGTATCTTACTCCAGGGATCGAACAATATATAAGAAAACAGTACTGCCGATACCGCACCCGACGCACCTATGGACACATAATAAGGATCATTATGATGTTTGATCAGGTCATACAAGGATGCAAAAATCATTCCACCAAAATACAGTCCGAGGAATCCCCATGCTCCGAACCCGAGATAACCGAATACCTTTTCTATATAAGTTCCGAACGACCAGAACGTAAACATATTGACCAGCAGATGTGTCATATCGGCATGAACGAATCCGTGAGTGATCAACCGGTACCACTCATTATTCTTTACTGTCCGGTAAGGGATCAGCGCCAGTTTACGGAATAATTCCACATTATTGAAACAGAGCCAGGAAACTAAAACGGTTATACCGATAATAATATATGTGATCATCTTCTTTCTTTTGATATATCCGGCAAATGTAGTAAAGATTTGTTATTTACAAATTACCTTACTACCTTTATCAACTTATAACAAAGTTAAAATTCATGCTGGCTGCCATACACATACAATGGGTTGCAGGAGTAATATTCATCATATTGTACTCCATCACCATACTGGGGTTGGTTCTGGTTATCATCGCAGAGAACAGGAATCCTTTAAAAACCATCCCCTGGGTCATCGTGTTATTACTGGCTCCCGGTATCGGACTGCTTTTTTATTTCTTCTTCGGGCAGGACAACAGGAAGCAGCGTATCATCTCACGCAGGACTTACAAACGTATTATGAAACGTCCGCAGGAGGGAAAACTTCCGCAGGATGCCTGTACCGTTCCCGGTCCATACCAACCTTTGGTCACGCTATTGAATAACAACAATCAATCCTCCCTCCTTTACGGAAGCGAGATCAAAATCTATACGAACGGAGCGGATAAATTCAAAGACCTGCTGAAGGATATCCAGGAGGCGACTCACCATATCCATATCCAATATTACATTTTTTGCGATGATGAAATAGGGACACAATTCAAAAATGCCCTGATCACAAAAGCAAAAGAAGGTGTCAAGGTGCGGTTATTGTACGACGATGTCGGCTGCTGGAACGTAAAAAACAGTTTCTTCGACGAGATGCAGGATGCAGGTATCGAAGTGCATGCCTTCCTGAAGGTAGCTTTTCCGGTCTTCACCAGCAAAGTCAATTACCGAAATCACCGGAAAATCGTTGTTATCGACGGACAGGTCGGCTATATGGGAGGAATGAACATTGCCGACCGGTATGAGAAAGGAACGGAATGGGGTATCTGGCGCGACACTCATTTCAGGATAATCGGAAAAGGAGTACACGGACTACAGTCCGCTTTCCTGATCGACTGGTATGTTGTCAGCAAGAAACTGTTGAACGACAAGATATTTTATCCGCCTGCAAAGATATATAATGAAGACAACATCATGCAGATAGTGACAAGCGGGCCGGTCGGGCAATGGCGCACATTGCTCCAGGCATATATCTTTGCCATCGCGAATGCCAAAAAATACATTTACATACAAACTCCTTATTTCCTTCCGACCGAAGGGTTGAACCAGACACTGCTGATCGCGGCATTGGGAGGTATCGACGTACGGCTCATGCTGCCTAAACGTTCGGATACCCGCACCGCCAATATGGCTACACATTCTTTTATCGACGAGATGGTAAAGGCTGGAGTGAAAGTTTATTTTTACGAGCCGGGCTTCCTGCATTCCAAGCTGATGATCACTGATGATGCGCTTGCCTGCATCGGCTCAGCCAACATGGACTTCCGCAGCTTCGAGCACAATTTCGAAATAAACGCATTCGTATACGAACCCTCTTTTGCCATGCAGATGAAGCGGGTATTCCTGCACGACATGCACAGTTGCGAGCGGCTGATCCCGTCACGCTGGCTGAAACGGCCCGTCAAACAACGGCTTGCCGAGTCATTCATGCGTCTGTTTTCCCCGCTCCTTTAAGCCTTTTCTTCTTTAATAAAGATACTGAAGTTGACGGAGCCGTAAACACGTTGCTGGTCAAAATAGGGAAGATGAGAGAAATCATTCGTTTTCGGATGCTCCATCACGAATATACCTCCGTCTCGCAACAGGTCACGTTCAAAAACCAGCTCTGGTACTTCCGGCAGTTCCTTCAGCGCATAAGGCGGATCAGCAAAAATAAAGTCGAACCCCTGTTTCGGAGCCGAATGCAGATAACGGAACACATCACCACGAATCAGGTGAAGAGATTCCGTCTTCAGCTCTTTTGCAACCTTGGCGATGAAAGAAGCATGGGCATTATTTTTTTCCACGGCTGTAACACTTCTGCATTCCCTTGAAAGCAATTCGAACGAGATACTTCCCGTTCCGGCAAACAGGTCCAGCGCATCAGCCCCTTCCAGATCGGTCAGGTTGTTGATCACATTAAAAAGATTCTCCTTGGCAAAATCGGTCGTTGGTCGTGCACTGAAAGAAGACGGCACATCAAAACGTCTACGCCCATATATTCCGCTTATAATTCGCATACAGATAAAGCTATTAAATCCAACGGAGCCTGAACGACTTCGGCTCCCAACAAGTAAGCATCCGACGGTATCTCAGCCGGACTGATATATTGTATATAATTTCGTAACGTAGTCGTCATACTGTTACGCAGAGAAACACCTCCATAGATATGAAGCTGGTCCTTCTCCTGATCCATACCGACCTGTTTCCATACATATAATATATAGTAGAGGATATCGTCAGGCTTATCATACCCGAAAGTATTTACAAAAAGCAGCTTTCCCTGGGCAAAACAAACCACATCCATCATCTTCCGGTGAATCACCACATACATCTGGCGGGGGATCAACGCACGGCTCTGCTGTTTCCACAAAACCAGCTGAGGTGTGATATGATGGACAAAAGCGGGGTTGATCAGTGAACGGGAACAGAACTCATACACCTCTTCTTCCATACCGAACACGACTTCCGCAGCTTCGTGCGCCAGCGGATTATGCAGGCATTTATTCTCAGGAGCGGAAAAGGTAAACGATAACAGATCCGTTTTCTGCTTTTCCGTAAAGACTTCCTCAGGAACTACCGTATATTGAGGCGACACATAGACCAGGTTCGTCCGTTTATACGAATATGTAAGAAACTCGTGCTCGAAGAAAAACTCTTTCAGTGAAGAGATATAAGGCTTCGTCCGGTCGAACTCTATATTTCTATAAAAGAAACTTTCGCTCTCCGAAGGACTGTATCCTGAAAAAGAAAGTCCATCCGACCTAAGCCGGATGGACATTATGTATTTTCCAGAATTATCTGCAGTCAACGTATCAGGAATACTGATAGCCATAAGCAATCGATTATTCCCAGTTACCTGCGTTGTTATTAATTTCAGTCAGTGAACCAACACGTAAACCCGGGAATTTTTCCAGCTTATCAGCTTTGTCCTTCAGGTTTGTAACCAACTGTTTGTCCAGGTCACCCAAATAATCGTCATACTTAACGCCTGCTTCAAATACTTTTACAGTATAACCGGAACCAGAAGTCAGTGTAGCTGTGTCCATAGAGAACTTAACGCTTGTTCCGGGAACATTTGCCAAATCGTCTACATTGTAGTTTGCACCGAACAATGTATCTTTTGCAACCACCCAGATAGTATCACGTCTGATCAAACCTTTCTTTACAGCTTCTTTCTCAGTCATACCTTTTTCCAGCTGCTCGTCAGTCAAGACACCTTCCTTGATCAGGAACGGAAGTTTATCTTCCTTCAGGAACTTAACCAGGTCGGTAAAACTACCTGCATGCGTTTTGTACACATTCTTATACTCGATCTGAGCTTTACGGATGTCGATCAAACGAGTCTTAATAGCACTTTCACGCACATCTTTTTCCTTATTAAATTCGATCGGCGTCATAATGCTTCTGTAGCACATGTAAACTAGCAGGATAACTGCAGCAGCTAATAAAATCTTTAATGTAACTTTCATGGTTTGTATTGTTTTTTTGAATTTATTTCGTTCGGCAAATTTAAAAAAGAATATTTAATACACTACCTTTATCACCAAAATTATTGCAATCAAAATGATAAATAGTTATTTAAGCCGCCAAATTACACAAAATTTTCCACATAATCCGACGGAAGACCAATTTTCTGCCCTAAAAACACTCACGAATTTTCTGCTTTCAACCGAATCAGACACCCTTTTATTGCTGAAAGGATACGCAGGAACTGGAAAAACGTCGCTGGTCGGTGCCCTGGTCAAAACCCTGAACGAGCTAAAACAAAAAACAGTTTTGCTCGCTCCTACCGGAAGGGCAGCTAAGGTCTTTTCGAACTATTCCGGCCAAAAAGCTTTTACGATCCATAAAAAGATATATCGTCAAAAAGCATTCTCCAACGAACCGACTGGATTCATGCCTGCTGATAATTTACACAAAGATACGTTATTTATTGTTGATGAAGCATCCATGATCTCGAATGACGGGATCGATTCGATCTCTTTCGGGACCGGACGGTTACTGGATGATCTGATACAATATGTCTATTCGGGTGAAAACTGTCGGCTGATCCTGATGGGCGACGTGGCACAGCTACCGCCGGTCATGCAAACGGAAAGTCCGGCGCTGAACCCGGAAATACTCAGAGGCTATAATCTGCAGGTAGAAGAAATCACCCTGACGCAGGTTGTCCGGCAAAGCGGAGATTCAGGGATATTACTCAATGCCACCCGCTTACGGGATGCACTGCGAAACAACGAGGTCGAGATATACCCCAAGCTCCACCTGAAAGGTTTTACAGACTTCAGGAAGGTCAACGGAGACGAACTGATCGAGGAAATATCATCGGCATACAGCCGTGACGGAATCGAAGAAACAATGATTATCACACGTTCTAATAAACGGGCAACAATTTACAATAACGGAATACGCAACCGGATACTATACAGAGAAGAAGAGTTGTCATCGGGTGACCGGCTGATGGTTGCCAAAAACAACTATTACTGGACCAACGATTGTAAGGAAATGGATTTTATAGCGAACGGCGAGATTGTCCAGATATTACGCGTGAAACGTACAAGCGAACTCTATGGTTTTCGCTTTGCCGATGTGACCGTCCGTTTTCAGGACTATGACCTCGAACTGGATATAAAGATCCTACTCGACACCTTGCAGACCGATTCACCCGCTCTTCCCAAAGAGCTCAACGACAAGCTCTTCTATACCATTTTGGAAGATTACGACGATATTCCCACCAAGGCAGGCAAAATGAAAAAGATGAAAGCCAATCCTCACTATAATGTCGTGCAAGTAAAATATGCTTATGCCATTACCTGCCACAAAGCGCAGGGCGGACAATGGATGAACGTCTTCCTCGATATCGGCTATATGACGGAGGAAATGCTGGGAGAAGATTTTTACCGGTGGCTGTATACCGCCTTTACCCGCGCCACCCACCGGCTGTATTTAGTTAATTTACCGGATGAATTTGTTGAGTGACAGTACACTTTTTTACATATTAAGTACGTTACATTGATAGAAATAGTTATTTTTGTTGCAATATAAATCGGGACGTTGTTATTACGCCTCCCATTAAGCATAAATTCAGAAATGGCAAATAAAGAAAAAATAGATTATCTGTTACTTGACATCAAGGAACTCGAAACGTTGATTGCCGGTATGCGCGATGCAGAAGTATATCCGGTATCCTTCTTTAGCCAGACATTCAATCTGACACATAAAATACTGAATGACCTTCATTCATTGGAAACGGCGCAGATCGAGATGTTACGTAAACAAATGGAAGCCCATCAAGCTTTGATCCAGTCGCTCCCCAACCCGGTCGCCACAGTGATGCCGGAACCGGAAGTGAAGGAAGAGCCGGCTGAAAAAAACGTGAGCACTCCGGAACCGAAAACAGAATCGGAAGCAGAACCCGAAGCAGAACCGGCCAGGGAAATCATCGTTGAAAAGCAGGAGATTATTCCGGAAACACCTCATAAAACGGTGGTGGCAGATAAACAAGGGGTTTTCCTGAGCGATATACTGGAAAAGAAGAACCTGTCCGACTTCCGCAAGGCGTTCAGCCTGAACGATCGTTTCCGTTTCCGCCGTGAGCTGTTCGGAGGCAATGAAGATAAAATGAACGAAGCGATTACCGACCTCAACGATATCCACTCGTATGAAGAATCGGTAACCTATCTGAATAACGAACTGAAATGGAATATTGAGGATGAAGCTGTAGCCGACTTCCTCAAGCTGTTGGAGAAACGATTCCTTTAATTAGTTGACAGTTGACAAGTGATAGTTGACAGTTTTAAGGACTGCATTTTAACTGTCACTTGTCAACCGTCAACTGTCAACCAAAAAAAATTATGGCAAAGTTAACAGTTGTACCGACTCCCGTAGGCAACCTGGAAGATATGACCTTCCGGGCCATCCGTGTGTTGAAAGAAGCCGATCTCATCCTGGCCGAAGACACACGTACGACCGGTATTCTGCTGAAACATTTTGAGATACAAAACAAAATGCAATCACACCACAAGTTCAACGAACACAAGACCGTAGAGCAGATCGCCTCCCGTATTAAAGGCGGTGAAAACATCGCTCTTGTGTCGGATGCCGGGACACCGGCCATCTCCGATCCCGGCTTCATGCTTGTAAGGGAATGTGTACGCCAGGGTGTCGACGTGGAATGTCTGCCGGGAGCAACCGCATTTGTTCCGGCACTGGTAGCCTCCGGGTTACCGAACGAAAAATTCTGTTTCGAAGGATTCTTACCCCAGAAGAAAGGTCGCCAGACCCGCCTGAAGGAGTTGTCCGTCGAATACAGGACCATCATTTTTTATGAATCCCCTTTCCGGTTGGTAAAGACGCTAACCCAACTAGCCGAATTCTTCGGGACCGACCGACAAGTATCCGTGTCACGCGAAATATCCAAGCTACACGAAGAGACTGTCCGCGGAACCCTGGAAGAGGTTATAGCACACTTTACCGTGAACGAACCGAGAGGTGAGATTGTTATAGTATTAGCAGGCTTAAAAGATAAAAAGGAAAAAGAGACAGAAAAAGATGTTTAATTCAAAAACAAGAAGAAAATGAAAAAGTTATTATTAGTTTGTACCTGCGCAACATTACTGGTATCCTGCGGACAAAATTCGGCCGAATACAAAAAGCTGAAAGCCGAAAACGACTCTCTGAAAATCGAGAATACGAAAGCGACCAGCGAGATGAACGAGATCCTCACAACATTAAATGATGTAGAGGCAGACATACAGTCTATCCGCGATGCAGAAAACTACCTGAATATCCAGCAGCAAAGCGGCGGAGAGTTCAGTAAAAGTAACCGCGAACAGATCAAGCAGAACATGCAGCTGATCAGCGAAACACTGAAAAAGAATAAAGAAACGATCAGCCAGCTCGAAGAAAAACTGAAAAAGAGCGGTATACAATCTGCTGCTTTAAAGAAAACGATCAACCGTCTTTCTTCCGAACTGGATCAGAAAGCAACCATGATCGTCGCTTTGCAGGAAGACCTGGCAAAGAAAAATGTCCGTATCCAGGAACTGGATGAAATGGTTTCTTCCCTGAATGAAGATGTGGAAAACCTGGCAACAACCGCAGCCGCCCAATCGGAAAAGTTAGGTGAACAGGACAAGGCACTCAACACGGCTTACTATTGCTTCGGTACTGCCAAAGAACTGAAGGACCAGAAAATCCTTTCCGGCGGCGGTCTTTTCTCTAAATCAAAAGTATTACAGAGTGGCTTCAACAAAGATTACTTTATCTCCGTCGACATCCGCGAAGTGAAGGAAATACCTTTGTTCGCCGGTAAAGCCAAACTGAAATCCAATCACCCGGAAGGTTCTTACGAATTCGTAAAAGACGAAGACGGTAATCTGACATTGAACATCACAGACCCGAAAACATTTTGGAGCCTGGGCAAATATCTGGTTATTGAAGTAGGATGATGAAATACAAAAACCTCTTTATAGATCTAGACGATACCCTTTGGGATACGTACCACAATAATAAAGAATGCCTCGAAGAGATTTATACCGATCACCACTTGGATCGGTATTACGCCTCTTTCGAGGCTTTCTTCGATATCTACTGGCCGCACAACGAGTTGCTCTGGAAGCAATATCGGGCAGGCGAGATCGACCGTCAGACGCTTATTGTCGACCGTTTCCGTTACGTGCTCCGTCCACTGGGTATTGAAGATACCAAATCGGTGCTTGCCGTCAACAACGATTTCCTGCAACGTACGACAACCAAGACCGGACTGGTTCCCGGAGCGATCGAGTTGCTGGAATACCTGCGCCCATCCTACCGCATGTATATTTTATCGAATGGTTTCCGCGAAGTACAGGACAAAAAACTCCGCAATTCCGGACTGGCACCTTACTTTACCCGGATGATCCTTTCAGAAGATGCCGGCATACAAAAACCTCATAAGGGTATTTTCGACTTCGCTTTGATCAATACCAATTCACGCCGTAGTGAAACACTGATGATCGGCGACTGTTTCGAAGCCGATATTTTCGGTGCCCACCAATCCAAAATAGACCAACTTTGGTTCAATCCACAGGGATTACCTCCCCAGGAGTTTACTCCAACCTATACGGTTAAAAGCCTGGAAGAGATAAAAGGAATATTATAAACCTCGTTCTCAGAAGAATCTCACACGGTATAGGGTATATATAAACGCCCTCCCCCCCATCATCGGATACCCTATAACCTATCCTCTGATACCCTATAAGGGAACAATTCATTTCCCCATACCCAGTTGCACGATACAGAAATGCTATTTCTGTATCGTGCAACTGGGGGTATCAAAATTCCGACGTAAAATGGAACTTGATATCCGGGAAATCCTGTTGTGCCATTGTCAAGACGTAGCCGGAATCAGCCAGGTAGACATCGCGCCCCTCTTTGTCGAGCGCCATATACTGCGATTTACGTTTTTTGAAATTATCCAGGGCAGCCTGATTGTCACTTTCGATCCAACAGGCTTTATAAAGACTGATCGGTTCCCATTTACATTGAGCACCATATTCATGTAGCAGACGGTACTGAATTACTTCAAACTGCAATTGTCCTACCGTACCGATGATCTTGCGACCATTGAACTGGTTGGTAAAGAGCTGTGCAACCCCTTCGTCCATCAACTGTTCGATACCCTTGTTCAACTGCTTGGCCTTCATCGGATCCGCATTTTCAATGTATTTGAACATTTCCGGCGAGAAGCTCGGCAATCCCTTGAAGTGAAGCTCTTCACCAGCTGTCAACGTATCACCGATCTTGAAGTTACCGGTATCCGGCAGACCGATGATGTCACCGGCAAAAGCCTCATCCACCGTCTCTTTCTTCTGAGCCATGAATGCCGTCGGACTGCTGAAACGCAGTTGCTTACCGAAACGGACATGTTTATAAGGAGCATTCCGCTCGAAACGACCGGAACAGATTTTTACGAAAGCGATACAACTGCGGTGGTTCGGGTCCATATTCGCATGTATCTTAAAAACAAAGCCGGTAAAGTTATCCTCTTCCGGTTCAACGACACGCTCCACAGCCTGGATAGGACGGGGAGACGGCGCGATCTTGACAAAGCAATCCAGCAATTCCTTTACACCGAAGTTGTTCAAGGCAGAACCGAAAAAGACAGGAGCAATATCCCCTCTCAGATACGTATCCACATCGAACTCCGGATAAACACCCTCGATCAGTTCGATATCCGAACGAAGCTTTTCAGCCAGCGTATCGCCGATATGGTTTTCCAGTTCGGGACTGTTGATATCGTTAAACTCGATCTTCTCCGTCACATACTGTTTGCTCGGTGTGTAAAGGTCAAGTTTCTGTTCATATATATTATATACCCCTTTGAAACGCTGTCCCATGTCGATCGGCCAGCTCAAAGGACGCACGTTGATATGCAATTCTTCTTCAATCTCATCCAAAAGGTCGAAAGGATCCTTACCGTCACGGTCCATCTTGTTGACAAACACGATCACCGGCGTTTTACGCATACGGCAGACTTCCATCAACTTACGGGTCTGTGCTTCCACACCTTTGGCGATGTCGATTACGATAATAACACTGTCTACGGCAGTCAATGTACGGAACGTATCTTCGGCGAAATCCTGGTGACCGGGTGTATCGAGGATATTTACTTTATGATTCTCATAGTCGAAAGCCATCACAGAGGTTGCAACGGAGATTCCACGTTGTTTTTCTATTTCCATCCAGTCGGAGGTTGCCGTCTTCTTAATCTTATTGGATTTTACGGCACCCGCCACATGGATCGCACCACCGAACAACAGCAGTTTTTCCGTTAATGTGGTCTTACCGGCATCCGGGTGGCTGACAATAGCAAACGTTCTTCTTCTTTTAATCTCTTCTGAATACTGACTCATTTTTATATCGTTTATTTTATTTCAAACAGGGTTATGAACAGAGTTATCAACATACTTCTCAACATATCAACAGGGTTATCAACACCCTAAAGTTTCTCCATACAGAGGCGAAGACTCTCTTCCCAATGCGGGATAGTGATACCGTAGGTTGTTTTTATCTTCTTCTTATTCAGCACGCTATAAGGCGGGCGTACTGCCTTTGTCGGATAATCTTTCGTTTCGATCGGCAATACATGACAATCGATTCCGGCAATCTGCAGGATTTTTACCGTGAAATCGTACCAACTACAAACACCCTCGTTCGAGAAATGGTAGATTCCCGGCACGAAAGCATTCCGCTCATCGGCTGTTACCACTGCCAAAATCGCAGCAGCCAAATCACCCGCATAGGTCGGCGTTCCGATCTGGTCGAAGACAAAGCCTAATTGGTCACGCTCCTTACCCAAACGAAGTACGGTCTTTACGAAATTAGAGCCGAACTCAGAATAAAGCCATGCCGTACGGATAATAACTGCATCCGGACAAACTTCCTGCAGGATCTCTTCACCGGCCAACTTGGTCCGCCCGTAAGTGGAAATCGGACAAGTAACGTCTGTCTCCACATAAGGACGGTAGCTTGTTCCGCTGAAAACATAATCGGTAGAGACATGGATCATCTTTGCTCCGGCTTCATGTGCCGCTTTTCCCAGCACACCGACAGCAAAAGCATTGATACGGCGGCACAGGGCTTCCTCCTCTTCCGCCTTCTCGACTGCCGTATAGGCAGCGCAGTTTAATACAAAATCAACCTGATTATCCTTTATCATCCCCCGCACAGCAGCAGGATTCGTAATGTCCAACGTATCGACATCCGTAAAAAGGAAATTATATCCCGGATGGTTCTCTGCCAGCAGGCGAATAGAATTGCCCAGCTGCCCGTTGGCACCGGTTACTAATACTGTTTTCATTTCGTTAATCTTCTAATTTCAATTCTCCGTTCATATCTTCACGATACTTCTCGGCTAAAAGAGCCAGGAAAGAACTGATCTGTTTAATCGCTTCCTGTGTTTCCGGACTGACGGTTTTCCCCTGCATACGAAGAAGCAGATAACCATAGATTGCATTAAAACAGGTCTCCAGTTCCGGCAAGTCTTCCCCCCCGGACTTTGCTCGGAGCTGTACTATATAAGGAAGCGTTTTATAATAAGCCGCCCCGTAGATCATCTCTTTAGGCGACTTCAACAGCCGCAGGTGCAGGTCGGTCAGGGCTATGATCACGTTCTTGTTCAGCTGGATATGTCCTTTTTCCATGACACCCTCGCTACGCATCATATCGATCAGTTCCTCATACCATTTGGCAATCTCCTCTTTCACCTCTTCCGGCTGGTCATATTGGGCAATCACCGTCCGGCGGATCGAATCGAGATCAAACTGATTGGCACGTATCAGGTCTTCCACCTGCCACATGTACAACAAATACTCGGCTATATTTTCTTTTCTTTTTTGTTTCGCTACAATCATAGCTACAAAGATACACTATATTCGGATATCGCCCGATAAAAATCAGCATCTTTAACACCTAACTGGCGGCATGCCAGGCGTGCAGCATTCAGATTCGTCAGGAAATAACTGTCCGGGACCTGTATCGGAAATTCGCCGTAACGGGTCTGGAGGAAAGTGGCACCGTCCTTTTCGATCACAGGATGCGCACCGTAAGAGATAGCGGTAATGTCTTCACGCACCTCTTCAGCCAACTGTTTCACAGCCGGATCCCCCTCGAAATAGATCAGCTTCCCTTCCCGTTCGATCAAGGTCGTAAAATTCCTGAATGTATCGTAATAGGCATCCGGGCTGGCGTGATCCGTTTCCGGTGTCCAGGCCAGATTGGTCAGTATCGCGATGTGAGGACGGAAAAACTCCAGCTGGAAACGTTTCTCCAATGCCGATGTAACATGTTCATCGCCTTCTATCAGGGCAATACGCGCCTCGTAGCTCATATGCACACGATTCGGCAACAAAGGGATTTCGCTGGTCAGGGCATAATCGAAAACCATCTTCTGCCGCTGGAGGGCATAAATGATCATCGAGATAACCGTTTTCTTTCCGCGGCTTCCCGCAACGACTACCCGAGTTTTCTCTTTGGTCCGCTGAAATATGAATTCAGGTATAGAGAGAATCAATAACCCTAATTCCTTAGCTTTTATCAGTTCCGGATTATCCTGCTTGACAGTGGCGCCCAAAACGACAAAATTATTATCCTTTGTTAATCTCTCCGGAAACCATCCGTTTCCATGACATGTACAACCAGCAGTGTGCAGCTTCGCTATCACTTCTTCCGTCATACCATCACCGGAAACACTCACTTCATATCCCTTCTCATGAATAGCCAAAGCCAGGTCAAGCACAAGAGGTTCGGTTACGGAGATTAAATGAACTTTTCGCATCGCTTAGATTTTGTCGCAAATGTACACAATTTCATCAAGGTTCACCATACCAGTAATAGAAAAAATAGGCTTATATTTGACACAAAAAAAGTGAAATGAATATACAGATAATCGATACAGGTTACTTTTACGCAGATGGCGGAGCCATGTTCGGAGCTATTCCGAAAACCGCATGGAGCCGGCGCTATCCAAGCAACGACACGAACGGCTGTGTCCTGGCAATGAGGAGCCTGCTAATATCAAACATTCCTGAAAAAGTGATCCTCGTAGACAACGGAGCAGGCACCAAGCATTTGAAGCAGTTAAGCTATTATAATTTCTTCGACCTGGTTGACCTGGGGGAAGAATTGCAGAAAAGAGGTATCACGGCCGGACAGGTGACGGATGTAGTACTTACCCATCTGCATTTTGACCACTGCGGCTATTCGACCCTGAAAAATGAAGAAACGGGAGAAATACTCCCGGCGTTTCCCAACGCCACTTACTGGGTCAGCCGCAAACAGTGGGAAAATTTCCTCCATCCGAACGCTCTGGAAAAAGATTCTTATTTTATAGAGAACATGCAGGCGATAGCCGATAACGGGCTGTTACGCCTCATCGATACAGACACGGAACTTTGTCCGGGTATCGACCTGCGTCTTTTCGACGGACACACACCGGGACAGATCGCTCCTTATATCCGGATGCCGGAACAAACCTTTGTCTTCATAGGCGATGTGATTCCCCTGGCAGCAAGCGTTTCCCCGGATTGGATTTCAGCCTATGACACTTTTCCCGTTACATCTTATCAGGAAAAAATACGCATACTGGAAGAAGCAGCCCGTGAAGGACAAGCACTCATTTATTGTCACGATGCTTATACTAAATGTAGTACAGTAAAGAAAATAAACGATTTCTTCAAGAAAGATAAAACGATAGAAATACAATAACAGTACCGATTAACAAGCTAATTTATATCAGAAATAAAATAAATTACTATCTTTGGGAACAATATCTAAGACAGATCATAAATACAAGAAAAAGACATTATCATTTATAACTTTATACAACGCATGAATAAACTAAGCAAACTGACGCTGCTTTGTGCAGCTTTTGCCGGAATGATGGCCTGTTCCGATGGAAAAGTCGCTAAAGGCGATTACGGGATTATTCCCCTGCCCCAGGAAGTATCCATGATCAATGGAGGCTCTTTTGTGTTAACACCTTCTACATCGATTGTCTATCCGGAAGGGAATGATCTGCTGAAACAGGCTGGCGAATTTCTGGCTGCTTATATTAAAGAAGCAACCGGTTATGCTCCGAAAGTCGTTACGGCAAAAGGCTCGAAACCGATCCATCTTTCGATAGACAAAAGCATTTCCAACCCGGAAGGTTACCGTCTGACAGTCACTCCCGAAGGTATCGAACTGGCTGGTGCCAGCGAAGCCGGAGTGTTCTACGGCATACAGACCTTGCGCAAGTCGATCCCGGCTGTTGCCGAAGGAATGAATATCGAACTGCCGTCTGTAACGATCAACGATTATCCCCGTTTTGCCTACCGCGGCATGCATCTCGACGTTTCCCGTCATTTCTTCACAGTGGATTCAATAAAAAAGTATATCGACATACTGGCTCTGCACAATATGAATACATTCCACTGGCATCTGACAGACGACCAGGGCTGGCGTATCGAGATCAAGAAATATCCGGAACTGACAAAAATCGGTTCCCAGCGCAAACAGACCGTGATCGGACATAACACCGGAGAATATGACGGCAAACCTTACGGCGGCTTCTATACACAGGACGAAATCCGTGACGTGATCGCTTATGCCCAGCAACGTTTTATCACGATTATCCCTGAAATCGACCTGCCGGGACACCAGCAGGCTGCATTGGCTACTTATCCGGAACTGGGTTGTACGGGCGGTCCGTATGATGTATGGCAGCAGTGGGGAATTTCTGACGATGTGATCTGTGCCGGAAACCCCAAGTCCATGCAGTTCCTGGAAGATGTGCTCTCAGAAGTGATCGACCTGTTCCCCTCCGAATACATCCATGTCGGCGGTGATGAATGCCCGAAAGTACGTTGGAAAACCTGTCCGAAATGTCAGGCAAGAATCAAGGCGGAAGGCATCAAAGGAGACAAGAAGCACAGTGCGGAAGAATATTTGCAGAGCTCTATAATCTCGCAGATGGAAAAATTCGTGGAAAGCAAAGGCCGTCATATCATCGGTTGGGATGAGATTCTGGAAGGCGGACTGGCACCGAATGCTACGGTTATGAGCTGGCGTGGCGTGGATGGCGGTATCGAAGCAGCCAAACAACACCACAATGTGATCATGACCCCGAATACGTATCTTTATTTCGACTATTACCAGTCTACCGATACGGAAAACGAACCGATGGCTATCGGTGGTTACCTGCCGCTGGAACGGGTTTATTCACTGGAACCGACTGCCGGTATCCCGGATGAATATAAGAAATATGTGATCGGCGTACAGGCTAATCTCTGGACTGAATATATCCCGACTTTCTCACAGGTTGAATATATGGTCATGCCGCGTATGGCTGCTCTGGCAGAAGTGCAGTGGACAGACCCGAGCAAGAAGGAATATCAGAGTTTCCTGCCCCGCCTGGTACGCATGACTAAACTGTATGACCGCCTGGGATACAATTACGCCAAGAATATTTTCGACATCCATGCCGAATTTACGACCGATACGGAAAACGGCGAGATCGTTGTCAACCTGTCGACCATGGGCGACGGCGATATTTATTACACACTGGACGGCAGCGAGCCGACAAGCGCAAGCAATAAATACGAAGCACCTGTAAAGATCAAGGAAAATGCGACGATAAAAGCCGTTGTAGTACGTCCTGCAGGTAACAGCCGCGTATTCTCTGAAAAGATCACGTTCAGCAAATCGACTGCAAAGCCGGTTACGTTGCGCGTTGCACCGAGCAAAGGATATGAGTTCAAAGGCGGTCCCGAAATGGCAGACGGCCTGATCGGCGACAGCAACTACAAGACTGGCCGCTGGTTGGGCTTCCAGGGAAAAGACCTGGATGCGGCGATCGACCTGAAACAGCCGGTTGAAATCAGCAAAGTATCCTTCAATACCAATGTGGTAAAAGGCGATTGGATCATGGGGGCTGCCGGAGTTACCGTCAAGGTTTCCGAAGACGGCAAGAACTTCAAGGAAGTAGTGTCCAAAACAATTCCTTCATTAAAGCAATCGGACAAAGACGGCATCTACCCGCAGGAAGTTACCTTTGCACCGGTAAAAGCCCGTTATGTAGAAGTGATCATCAAGAGCGACAAACTGCCTGCATGGCATGGTGGTGCAGGCAATCCTGCTTATCTGTTCGTTGACGAAATCAGTATTCAATAGAATATAAAAACACCAATACAAGGCCGGTTAAAGGATTACATCATTTCGATGCAACCTTTAATCGGCTTTTTTGTTTAAAATCATCCAAGGAATAAATACCTTTGCACCAAATATCTAATTTTATTCGCCATGAGAAAAAACATGTTACTTTTGGCGGCGATCTGTTCCTGCTATAATCTGTTTGCCGAAGAGGTGATTGTGAAACAGTTCAGATATGCCGGCCCTTATGAAGTTAAAAAGCCGTTCCTGCAAGACAGCCTCGACGTAAACAGCAAGAAATTCACAGAAAAAGAATTATTGAAAACAGCCATTCCGTTCAGTAATGTCCGCCAAAGCGCACAATTCCTGGAGACAGATACCAACGGGGAAAGTATGTTGCCGGGTACTAGTCAGGCTTGCCATATCGGACTGGCTTCTTTCTATCTGAACAGCGACCGATATGTAAAAGGGTCTTTGCAGATAAAAGGACCGGAAACCTACGAAGTCTATATAAATAATGAAAAGCAGACTCCCGCAGATGGAAAGATTGCACTGACTCTGGAACCTCACCGCTATGAAGTCGTGATCAAATACCTGTCGGAAAAAGATAAAACAGATTCTCTGAAAGTCACTTTCGAAACGGAAGCAGAAGCGGTTGTTACGGCTACGACTGATCCGGAAAAAAGATATACCATCAGCGATGTGTTCGACGGGACACGCATGCGTTCCGTCAGCCTCTCTCCGGACGGGAAATATCTGCTGACAGCTTACCAGACCACTTTTCCCGGAGGTAAAACCGAATCATTCCAGCAGGTTACCGACCGGGCCAGCGGACAGGTCCTGATCGAAAGCAGTTCCAACGATTACAGCTGGATGCCGCAAAGCAACCTCCTCTACTATACACGTAACGGCTTGCAGGGCAAAGAACTGGTAAGTATCGATCCTGTAACCAAAACAGAAAATGTACTTTCCTCCAACTTGCCTGACGGATGGTTCATATTCTCCCCGACCGAAGAGTATCTGCTGTTTACCGTATCTGAGGAAGGTCCTAAAAAAGATAAGGATATGGAAGAGATACTGGTCCCCGACGACCGTCAACCGGGATGGCGCAACCGTTCCTTCCTCCACAAATACGATCTGGCGACAGGAGTTTTCGAACGCCTGACTTACGGGCATAACTCCACTTCGCTCAATGATATTTCACAGGATGGCCGTTACCTGCTATTCACAAGCCAGGAGCGCACACTGACCAAACGCCCGTTCAGCATCACCACCCTTTATCGCATGGACCTGCAAACGATGGAAACGGAAGCGTTGCTAAAAGATCCGTTTATCGGCCGCGCCACTTTCTCTCCGGACGGAAAGCTACTGGCTATCGAAGGTTCAGGGGAAGCCTTTGACGGCATCGGGCTGAATATCGCACCGGGACAAACATCCAACACTGCCGACGGTCAACTGTTCATTTATGATTTAGGCAGTAAACAGGTATCTCCCGTCAGCAAGGACTTTAACCCATCCATTCAGTATTTTACCTGGAACAGACATGACAAGCAAATCTATCTGCAGGGAGAAGACAAAGATTGCGTTCGCCTGTATGTCCTCAATCCGTCCACCGGCAAGATCAAGCCGATCCCGCTAAAAGAAGATATACTCTCTGATTTCACACTAGCCGAATCAGCTCCCGAGCTGGTCTATTACGGAGAAAGTGCTTCCAATTCGCAACGTCTTTACTCAGTAAACCTGAAAAAGAACACGACTGTCTGCCTGAAAGACCTTTCCAAAGACATACTCAAAGATATCACGCTGGGAGAAGTTCGTGACTGGAATTTTAAAGCTGCTGCCGGTGATACGATTTACGGACGTTACTACCTGCCTCCTCATTTCGATCCGAACAAAAAATATCCGCTGATCGTCAACTATTACGGTGGAACAAGCCCGACAGAACGTTCGCTGGAAAACCGTTATCCGTCACATGCATATGCTGCATTGGGCTATATCGTTTATATTATCCAGCCCAGCGGAGCAACCGGTTTCGGACAGGAGTTCTCAGCACGCCACGTCAACGCCTGGGGGAAACGTACCGGTGATGAGATTATCGAAGGGACAAAGAAGTTCTGTGCAGAACATAATTTCGTCGATGCCAAGAAGATCGGTTGTATCGGTGCTTCTTACGGAGGTTTCATGACACAGTACCTGCAAACAAAAACAGATATCTTCGCCGCAGCTATCTCACATGCCGGTATCAGCGACATTACAAGTTATTGGGGAGAAGGTTACTGGGGCTATTCATACAGTTCGCTGGCAACGGCAAACAGTTACCCCTGGAATGCCCGCGATATATATGTAGAACAAAGTCCGTTGTTCCATGCAGATAAGATCAATACTCCGCTCCTGTTCCTGCATGGCTCCGTCGATACGAATGTGCCTGTCGGAGAAAGTATCCAGATGTTTACCGCCCTGAAACTACTGGGTAAGGAAACCGCCTTTATACAAGTGACAGGACAAAATCATCAGATTTTCGACTATAAGAAACGTGCCGAGTGGAACAATACAATCTACGCCTGGTTCGCCAAATGGCTGAAAGAACAACCGGAATGGTGGGAAGCCTTATATCCTGCCAAGTCCTTATAAAAAAAAGAGACCCTCAGTCCATAGCTTGAGGGTCTCTTTTTATAATATATACCGTTACGTTACAACATGCCGCGCATCCGGTCTTCGAAAGCAGTCAGTGCCGCTTTCGCCCCTTCGCCCATCGAAATGATAATCTGTTTGTAAGGCACAGTTGAAACATCGCCTGCCGCATAGATACCCGGCACACTGGTACGGCAATGGTTATCGATCACGATCTCACCCGGACGGTTCGTATCCACTACCTCACGGAAAGCACCGCTATTAGCAGCCAAACCTATCTGAACGAATATACCATCCAACTCAATCGTACGTACTTCATCCGTCTGACGGTCCTTGACACGGATACCGGTTACCTTCTCACCGTTCCCCAATACTTCCATAGTTTGTGAATTCATGAATATCTCCACATTGGGCAGGCTTCTAAGTTTATCCTGCAATACCTGGTCGGCTTTCAGCGTATCGGCAAATTCCAACACTGTTACCTTCGAGCAGATACCAGCCAGGTCGATAGCCGCCTCGATACCGGAATTACCGCCACCCACTACAGCGACATGCTTCCCTTTATAGAACGGTCCGTCACAATGCGGACAAAAAGCGACACCACGTCCGATATATTCCGCTTCACCAGGGATATTCAGACGACGCCAGCTCGCTCCGGTTGCCACAATCACGGCAGGAGCAATCAATTTCTCGCCGGTAGAAGTCGTTAATATCTTATCACGGCCCTCTATTGTCACATTCTCCACACGGCGATGTTCGAGGATGTCGATCGGATAATCTTTCATATGCGACATCAGGTCGAGCGCCAGTTGCTGACCAGTGGTCTGAGGAACAGATATCATATTCTCAATACCCACCGTTTCCTTCACCTGACCACCGATACGATCTGCAACAACGGCTACTTTCAAGCCTTTACGCACCGTATAGATGGCAGCCGCACTACCAGCCGGACCACCGCCCACAATGATCACATCGTAGTTCTTTTCAACAACAGGCAAGTCTGTTTCCTTCACGCCGTACTGAGCTTCCAGCTTACCGAGCAGTTCACCGAAATCACCCCGTCCCACATGGATCAGTTTGCCGTCGGCAAAAACAGAAGGGACACCCTGCACTTTCATGGCTTCCACTTCTTCCTGGTTGATCGCCCCGTCTACCATCTCATGCGTGATCTCCGGATTCAGTGTAGCCATTGCGTTCAAAGCCTGCACAACGTCCGGACAATTGGTACAGGTCAGAGAGACATAGGTAGTCAGTTTGACCGGACCGTTCAGAGCTTTCACACGGTTGCAGATACTTTCGTCGGGGATATTTTTACCTTTGCCGTCGCTATTCAGAAGTGCCAGCAGGAGAGACGTAAATTCGTGTCCGTTAGGAACACCGCGGAACTTTATCCCGGTTTTCTCACCGTTCTTCAACAAGGAAAATTCCAAACCGTCGCCATCGGCTACCTGTACAGAGATTTTATCGGAACAATCTGCTACATCGTTCAGCAGTTCCAACAGTTCCTTGCGGCTTTCGTGTTCAGGAAAAACCCGCACGTCAAAAATATATTCGTTCGTTAATCCGCCGAAAATGCCGGATAACTGATTTTTCATTGATGCATCTAACATATTAATTGAAAATTGAAAGTTGAAAATTGAAAATTGAAAATTAATCCCTGAAAAAAGAATTGAGAACTGAGAATTGAAAACCTTGTACCAAAGACTCATTTTCAATTTTCAATTCTCAATTTTCAATTAAGAAAAGCTTTCGCTTTTCTTAGATCTTACCGACCAGATCGATGCTCGGTTTCAATGTTTCGCCGCCTTTTTTCCATTTGGCAGGACAAACTTCACTCGGGTGTTCAGCGATGAACTGAGCTGCTTCTACTTTACGAAGCAGTTCGTCTGCATTACGACCGATACCGTTATCGTTGATTTCAGCCAGTTTGATCTTTCCTTCCGGATTAACCAGGAATGTACCGCGGTAAGCCATACCGTCTTCTTCGATCATGACACCGAATGCACGGCTCAATACGCCTGTCGGGTCAGCCAACATCGGATATTTGATCTTACGGATCGTTTCAGAAGCATCGTGCCATGCTTTGTGTACGAAGTGTGAATCTGTACTTACAGAGTAAACCTCTACGCCCATAGCCTGGAACTGGTCATATTTGTCAGCCATATCTACCAACTCAGTCGGACAAACGAAAGTAAAGTCAGCCGGGTAGAAAAAGAAAATTGCCCATTTGCCTTTGATATCGTCGCTGCTTACAGTTTCGAACTTACCATTGTGGTATGCCTGTACTTTGAACTCGGGTGCTTGTGAATTGATAATAGGTTCCATAGAATTTTTATTTTAATCGTTATTACTATTTTGTTTTGTTTCTGATGCAAAGATAAGTTGCCGATTCGAGGTAAGAACAAAAAATCCAATCGAAAGGTTTTATGCACTCATAGACAAAATCTTTGAGTATCAGCATTTCAGAGTTATTAACAAGAAGAGTCAATCTGGCCAGCAGAGGTTTTCACCCTTGATTTCCGAGGTCTCGAACTCCAGGGTGGCATGATGTATGCCGACATGCTGCAACTCATGTTTTAGTTCCTGTTTGATACGTTCCATTTCTGAAAGATCGTCGATCGAAACATGGGCGGTCAAGGCTGTTTCAGTCGTACTGATCGCCCAAATATGCAGGTGATGGACCCCTCTCACACCTTCCACGGCGTGCATGGCTTTTTCGACCTTTTCGATATCCGTTCCGGAAGGAACACCGTCCAGCGAAAGACGCAGGCTGTCGCGCAGCAATCCCCAGGTAGAATAGATAATGACCAAAGCGATGACCAGCCCGATCACCGGGTCGATGATGTACCAGCCGGTATGTGCAATGACAATCCCGGAAATAACGACACCGACAGACACCAGCGCATCCGCTGCCATATGCAGATAAGCCCCTTTCACATTCAGGTCCTTATCCTTATCTTTCATAAAAAGCCACGCCGTAACCGCATTGATAACGACACCGATCCCGGCAACCCAGGCGATAGCATCTCCTTCCACCGGACGGGGATGAAGCAGCTTCGTTATACTCTCAGCTATAATGATACCGACAGCGACCAACAGAATGACCGCATTCAGTAGGGAGACCAGTACCGTACTTTTTTTATATCCATAAGTATAACTGGCGGTCGGATGTACCTTTGCCAGCCGGAAAGCCAGCATAGCCAGTACGAGGCTGGCAACATCGCCCAGGTTATGTCCGGCATCAGACAGCAACCCCAGCGAATTATACCAGAAACCCGCTGCAAACTCGGCTACAACAAACGCCAGGTTCAAGGTAATACCGATGATAAAGGCTTTATTCAAAGAGGTTATTTCATGATGATGATGGTCGTGATGATGTTGTTCCATATTCGTTCTTACTTTTATTTGAGTAACAATATGGGACAAAACTATGTTCTTCCTATCGGCAAAAATTCACAGGGAACGGATTGAATAGGGTTACACGGTTATACCCTGTTTCTTAAATATCTCTTTTGCATTTGCCAGACGTTCGGCAGACAGAGGTTCTACGTCTTTTAATTTGTACTCCATCCCTTGTGCTTCGTATTTGTAAGCACCCATTGTATGGTAAGGTAACAGTTCGGCTTTCCGTACCACTTTATAACGGCTGATATATTCCGCCAGTTTACCCAAGGCTTCGTCATTATCCGTCCATCCGGGAACGATGACGTGACGGATCCATACAGGAACATCCCGTTTCTCCAGTTCATCCAGAAAGCGTAATGTATTATCCAGTTTTACAGCCGTCAACCGAGGATGTAATTCGGGATCGATCGTTTTTATATCCAACAGGACAAGGTCTGTATATTCCAAAACCTCCAATGCTTTCGGTATACAGACATAACCGGAGGTATCCAGTGCCGTATGGATGCCGGCTTCCCGGCAAAGACGGAAAAAAGCAGTAAGGAACTCTGCCTGCAACAAAGGTTCTCCCCCTGTGACAGTCACCCCTCCTTTAGCTATAAAATTCTTGTAACGTAAGACTTCGGCAAGTAGTTCTTCCGGTGTCAACAGGTATTTAGCTTCTCCCCTGCTATCCCAGGTATCCGGGTTATGGCAATAGAGGCAACGAAGCGGACACCCTTGCATAAAAACAACAAAACGAATACCGGGGCCATCGACTGTCCCGAAACTTTCTAAAGAATGAATTTTCCCCTTCATAACTATCTAATTGACAATGGACAATGGACAATGGACAATTAAAGGATACGTAAAACCCTTTTTAATTGTCAATTGTCAACTGTCAATTGTTAATTGCTAAAGTGAGTGATTGATTGTTCTTGAAATTACGTCTAACTGCTGTTCGCGTGTCAGCTTCACGAAGTTTACGGCATAACCGGAAACACGGATGGTCAGCTGCGGATACTTTTCAGGATGATCCATTGCGTCGAGCAGCAATTCCTTGTCGAATACGTTTACGTTCAGATGTTGTCCGCCGTCCGGAGTAAAGTAACCGTCCAGCAAACCAACCATATTGGCGATCTGGGTATCACGTTCTTTACCTAAAGTAGCAGGAGAAACGGCAAACGTATAAGAGATGCCGTCATGTGCATGCTGGAACGGCAACTTGGCAACAGAAGCCAGCGCTGCGATCGCCCCCTTGGTATCGCGTCCGTTCATCGGGTTGGCACCCGGAGCAAACGGCGTACCGCCTTCACGCCCGTCAGGAGTAGCCCCTGTCTTCTTACCATAGACCACATTGGAAGTAATGGTCAGGATAGACTGTGTCGGAGTAGCATTACGGTATGTCTGGTGCTGGCGCAGATATTCCATGAACATTTCAGTAATATCTACGGCAATACTGTCCGTACGGTCATCGTTATTTCCGAAAGGAACATAATCGCCTTCACGTTCAAAGCCGACAGCCAGTCCGCGTTCATCACGGATCACCTTCACTTTCGTATCGCGGATAGCCGCCAACGAGTCTGCAACGATAGAAAGACCGGCAATACCTGTCGCGCGGATACGTTCCACATGACCGTCGTGCAAGCCCATCTCGAATGCTTCGTAAGCATACTTATCGTGCATATAATGAATGATCTTCAGAGCATTGACATATACTTTCGCCAGCCAGCGCATCATCTGTTCGTATTTCTCCATTACTTCGTTGTAATCGAGGTATTCGCTGGTGATCGGCTCGAATCTCGGAGCCACCTGTACGCCCGAACGTTCGTCACGTCCTCCATTGATCGCGTACAGCAAACATTTAGCCAGGTTGGCACGTGCACCGAAATACTGCATCTGTTTACCGATCTTCATCGGAGATACACAGCAGGCAATACCATAATCATCGCCATAATCCGGACGCATCAGATCGTCGTTCTCATACTGGATAGCAGAAGTATCGATAGAAACCTTTGCACAGAAACGTTTCCAGTTTTCGGGAGCATTGTTAAACCACAGCACTGTCAGGTTGGGTTCCGGAGCCGGACCGAGGTTGTATAATGTATGCAGGTAACGGTAAGATGTCTTTGTTACCAAAGAACGGCCGTCGACACCCTGCCCGCCTAAAGATTCAGTCACCCAAACCGGATCACCGGAGAACAGATCGTTATATTCCGGGGTACGCAGGAAGCGGACAATACGCAGTTTGATAATGAACTGGTCGATCAACTCCTGTGCTTCTTCTTCCGTCAGTTTACCTTCACGGAGATCTTTGTCAATATAAATATCGAGGAAAGTAGAAGTACGTCCCAACGACATAGCCGCACCATCCTGGTCTTTTACAGCAGCCAGGTAAGCCAGATAGACAAACTGAACGGCTTCGCGTGCATCCTTTGCTGGTTTAGTCACATCGAAACCATAGCCGGCACACATCTTTTCGAAGGCTTTCAGAGCCTTGATCTGTTCGGATATCTCCTCACGGCTCTGGATAATCTCTTCCGTCAGTTCCTGAATATCGAGTCTTTTCAGATAGTTCTTTTTCTCTTCAATCAGGATGGCAGTACCATACAATGCTACGCGGCGGTAGTCACCGATGATACGTCCGCGTCCGTAAGCATCCGGCAGTCCGGTGATGATAGCGGAGCGACGTGCTGCAATCATTTCATCCGTATAAGCAGAGAAAACGCCTTCGTTGTGCGTCTTTCTATATTTTGTGAAGATTTCTTTTGTCATCGGATCCAGCTTGTAGCCGTAAGCTTCCAGGCTGTTTTCCACCATGCGAATACCACCTTTCGGGAAAATACCGCGTTTCAGAGGGGCATCGGTTTGCAGGCCGACAATTACTTCGTTTTCTTTGTCAATATAACCTGGTCCGTAAGTATCTATGCCTTGAGGATATTTTGTTTCAGCGTCGTAAACACCCTTCTCCCTTTCTACCTTAAACATTTCGGTCAGTTTATCCCAAACTTTCTTCGTCTTATCCGAGGAGCCCTTCAGGAAAGAATCATCCCCTTCATAAGGTTTATAATTGTTCTGGATAAAATCCCTTACATTAATCTCTCTTTTCCAAATTTCGCCTTTGAACTGCGCCCAGTTCTCGTTTTCAAACTTCATACCTATCTTTGTTTACTTCGGTTTTAATTTCGATGCAAAGGTACTGCTTTTATAGGTGACTAAAAACTATTGTACAACCTGGATGTCTCCCAAACAGCCAAAATCACTACAAATAGTTACTAAAAAGGCCCTATAACTAGGGTGTATCGCTTGTTTTAGGTATCACTGGGCATGGTATGATAAATAATACAAAAAAAGATGAATATGAATCTTTAAGATCACAAATTGTGACCTTAAAAAATTAATGAGAGCCTTTGTTGTTATCCGCCAGCTGATCGCTAACCCTATCTTGTTTTGTCCGTTTTTGTTCTCCCTTACGCAAACTTCATTATCAATACCGGATCAATATTTAATCTCTCATACAAACGTTTTGCCATTCGCATAGAAATAGGACGTTTCCCTGTCATTATCTGGCTAAAAGTAGATTCTTTTACATCTAAGTAAGCAGCTGCCTGGCGTTGTTTTAAAGAACGCTTCTTCAACTCTTTTTCTATTGATACAATAAGAGGTGACTTGAATTTTAAACATAACTACCATTCTGTAATTGTTACCTTTTATATTAAACACATATCTACCTTCTCCTACATAGTCAGCGGAAGGGAAGTCTTGCTTCAATTCTGCATGGTTACTCCAAATGTTATTTTCATCAATCACCTTCCTACGTTGTATTCTCATTTCATTTACTCTTTACCACAAAACTACGAAAAATGTAGCTTCAAAACGATGTAATGACTGTGTTAGCAATTGTCAGACCAAGTACATTCGTGATTACTACATTCTTGCCTTCAGTACCCTTAACAATTACGGCACCGTCATTAGCGATTATGCTGATCGAAGATGTCGTGATATCTTCGTTTGCTGTCGGATGACTGATTGTTCGAATAAGAAATAAAAAAGGAACCGTCCTTCACAGGAAAGCTCCTTTTTTATGTCGGAAACAACCAATAAAAACATTCCGACATAACGTTTAATCATCTTATATGCTTACATAATTAGCAAAAAGGTTTTGATATAGCGATTATACTAATAGTGTTACTTTCTTTTTACATTGCAAAGATAGGGCAGCCCGCAAAAGTGCACAATACCTATTACTGAGTAAAAAAAGAGGTGCCGGCTACCTATTCTGTGTTATATTAAAGAATATCCAGATTCTCGCCGGCAACATATACCACAGACTTGCCTGAGCCACGCCGGCGAAGCACTCCCCGGCTAATGAAATCATTCAGCTCATTCATAGCGCCGTAAGAAGTCAGTTGGCTCAGCTGAATATATTCCTTTCGGGTGATACAGATATTTATTTTGAGAAAAGACACCAGCTTTTCCTTTCTTTCTTCCACAGTAGAGGTGATTTTCTTCTTCTTTCGCGAAAGGGAATGCACACGTTCCAGCTTCATCTCACTGCTGATCTTTTTGCGAAACTCGCTGCTGAGCCTTAGATGTACGTTTTGGAAGGTGACTGATTCCGCCCTGATTTTTTCTTCCTCGTCATCCGTTTCCTGCAGACACTTCAGCGAAGTACTAAAAAAGCCAAGCTCGCCCACTTCCACGATGTTGCCCTCAGCAAGCAGATAACGTAAGTCGTCAACAATGGCATCAAGTGCTCCGGTCAACACATTTTTCGGCAAATGTTCATAGGCAGCCACATGTCTAATAAACTCTTCACGCGTATACGTTTTTTTAGGATAAATGCGGGCATGCAGTGATTTCTTGTCCTCCTTCCCTTTAGGTGAAGGCGTTTCATACAGATCATATTGTGCGCTCATAGATTATATGGTATTATTTTAAAGTAACAAATTCTTTTCTCACTAAAAACTAATCGTTCGATAGCCGTTCTCTACTCGTTCAACGGCTGTCATCTATTCGTTCGATATTAGTCGAATGAATAAAGAACGGCTATCGAACGATTAGTTTTTAGAAAACAAAGATATAAAGAATAAGAAAAGAATGGGTATCTGTTGTAAATAAAAAAAGAGCCATTCTTCACAGAATGACTCATCTTTTATATGAAAGGAATAACCAATAAAAAATCCCTTTCATTTGGGTATTTACCTTATAAATAATAGGTGTACATAAAAATCAACAATTTCGGTTTCGGTCAGGACGATTATACTAATAGTAAAACTTAATTGATGATGCAAAGGTAAAGTCATATAAAAGTACCTGCAATACCTATATATATGTAAAACTTACTCATCTCTAACCATTAATAGGGATTTTACAGCATTTTTCCAGTAAAACACCACACAATACCCACAAATAGGTAGCATCGGGTAATTAATACCTACTATACGCGATTGCGCATACTTTTTAACCGCCCTAATTTTGCCAAAAATTTCAAAAGGCAATGAGAAAATTAACAAATTTGTTGGCTATCACTCTACTTGGATCCTGTGCAACAGCCTTTGCACAGAGCAACGAAGAGTCAACAGCGGCAGATGAATCGGCAAAGATTTATGCCAGCGGTTATGATAAATTTAGATTTGGCGGTTATGGTGAAATCCTAGCGAATTTTATGGATTATGGTATCAACCGCTTTTACGGAGGGAATAATGGAAATGCAAAAACAAACAGAAACTCAATCTCTATCCCTCGTTTCGTTGTAGCTTTCGACTATAAATTTAATCCTAAATGGATATTAGGGGCAGAAATTGAATTCGAAGCGGGTGGTACAGGTACTGCTTATGAACTTGAAAATACAGAAAACGGAGAATATGAAACTGAAGTCGAAAAAGGTGGCGAAGTGGCACTGGAACAGTTTCATATCACACGGTTAATCCACCCCGCATTCAATGTCCGGGTGGGACATATTATCGTTCCGGTCGGTTTAACGAACGCGCATCATGAACCTATCAACTTCTTCGGTACATCCCGCCCTGAAGGAGAAGCAACGCTTATCCCCTCCACATGGCATGAAAACGGTATCGAAGTGTTCGGTACATTCGGTAGGGATTATACTCGCTTCAGTTATGAAGCGTTGGTTGTTGCCGGATTAAATGCCTGCGGATTCTCGCGCGACGAATGGGTTGCAGGAGGCAAACAAGGTATTTTCGAAACAGACAACTTTACTTCTCCTGCTTACGTAGGTCGTTTAAATTACGAAGGCGTTCCCGGATTAAGAGTCGGAGCCTCATTCTATTATTGTAACAACGTAGGTGCAAACTCTGATAAACCGCACACATTTGTCAGTATAGGAAAAAGTCCGCTACGCATTTACACGGCAGACCTTCAGTACAAAAACAAGTATGTAACAGCCCGGGGAAATCTGATTTACGGAAGCTTAAGCAATGCCGAAGCTCTTTCCGGCAAAATAGGTACACAAAGTAATACATCTCCTTACAGCCGTCTTACCCCGGTTGCTAAAAATGCAGTCAGCTATGCCGGCGAAGTCGGCGTTAACCTTCGCTCTATCTTCAAAGAGAATAAGAAAGTCCCGGTAATTTATCCGTTTGCGCGTTACGAATATTACAATCCGCAAGAGAAGGGCGAAGGTAAACAGACCATGGACCTTCGTGATAAAGTAAGTATGTGGACTGCCGGAGTTAACTGGTATGCACTCCCCAACCTGGTTGTTAAAGCTGATTATACAACACGCAAAATCGGCGGAGGAAAATACAACAGCGAAAACGAGTTCAGTTTAGCAGTTGCTTATGTAGGCTGGTTCATCAACAAATAAAGAATGAAATAATATAAATCTATTTTAATAACAGAAGAAAATGAAAAAGAAGTTTTTATCATTTGCTGCATTTATGTTAAGTATAGCCCTGACATTCAGTGCTTGCTCAAACGATGACGACGATCCTCAAACGGAAACACCGACAGATCTTGACTACTCTGCTGAAAATGCGGAGGCATGGGGTAATTACATGTATAACGTTGCCAGCTTGCTTAAAAATGATGCTGCCAATTTATATAAATATTGGAATGAAGACTACAAAGGGGCTGGTCCTTATGCAGAAGCATTCAAGAAACATAATATCGGAGGCGAGACAAGCATCAAAACGGCATTGAACGGTATCGAACAGATTTTCGACAAATGCGCCGAAATCGCCAACGAAGTAGGTAGTGCAAAGATTGGTGACCCTCTTGACAAATATAATTCAGGAGATAAAGAAGGTGCACTTTATGCCGTAGAATCATGGTATAGCTGGCATTCACGCGACGACTATACCAATAACATCTGGTCAATCCGTAACTCTTATTACGGAACGGTTTCTGCCAACGATGCAAACGACCAAAATGATATTCAGACAAGCTCTATTTATAAATTGGTTGAGGCAATGGATGCCGATATGAACAAGAAGTTGAATGACGCCATCCATGCGACAGCCGAAGCTATCCAGAATATCCCGCAGCCTTTCCGCAACAACATCAACAGTGATGAAGCATTAGCCGCTCAGGAAGCTTGTCTTTCATTGGAAAATATTCTGAAAGAAGTAAAAGCTGCCGTACGTGCTGCCTATGAAAATACACCGAACGACAGCAAGCTGGAAGCAATCCTGGTTCAATACACAGACTACGTAGTGTTGCCGACCTACAAATCGTTGATGGAAAAGAATGCAGCCTTGTTCGAAGCTGTTAAACAGTTCAAGAATAGTCCGAGCAATAGCAATTTCGATGCAGCCAGCGAAGCATGGCTTGTTGCTCGCGAACCATGGGAAAAGAGCGAAGGCTTCCTGTTCGGTCCGGTTGACACAGAGGGTCTTGATCCTAACATGGATAGCTGGCCTTTAGACCAGAATATGATTGTTAGTATCCTGGAATCAGGTAACTTCGACAAAATGGAATGGGATGAAGACGACGACAGTGCTTCGGTAGAAGCTGCACAGAATGTACGTGGTTATCACACCTTGGAATACCTATTGTTTAAAGACGGAAAACCGCGTAAAGTAAACAACTAAAAAAATAACCAGGTGAATCTTTTTCACTATTACTATAATGCCTTGAAGTAGCCCGGTTATGCGACCTGGCTACTCCAAGGCTTTGGAACGTTTGACAATGGATTTCAAACGAATAAGATCTGATCAAAAATAAAGAAAAATCAATATGAAATTTCGACATCTGTTTTTTCCTCTGTTGTTCCTAGCTCCACTCTGTTCCTGCGAAAAAGAAGGGATAGATATGGATGATGTAGAAGTTCCTAATAATTATGCGCTCTCAGCCGGAACTTCGACTATCTTCCTCAATTCATCCGTAGCATACGACACAGAAGCAGACTGGGTATCAGGTAAATATTCGACCCGGTTTAATAATGGAGATAGATTGTATGACGACGTACGCACGAGTAGTAACGGCACAGGTGGTGGCCTCGGCCCGGTGTATGCGGGTTATTCCTGTGGAAGCTGCCATCGTAATGCCGGACGAACCAAGCCGACATTATGGAGCGAAGGAGGCTCCGGAAGCTACGGATTTTCTTCCATGCTGGTTTATATCGCCAAAAGAAACGGGGCACAATTCAAAAACTACGGCCGTGTATTGCACGACCAGGCCATATATGGCGTAAAGCCGGAAGGTAAACTTTCCGTTGAATATACATACGAAACGTTCTCGTTTCCTGATGGCGAAACATACGAGTTATGTAAACCTGAATATTCGATTTCAGAATGGTATGCCGACAGTATCGCTCCAAAGGATCTGTTCTGTACCGTACGTATTCCTTTACGCCATGTCGGCATGGGGCAGATGATGGCACTCGATCCGACAGAGATCGAAGCACTTGCTGCAAAAAGTAATTATCCTGAATATGGAATCAGCGGCCGTTGCAACTATATTTCCGAACGAGGCGTCATGCGTCTGGGCCTGTCCGGCAATAAGGCACAGCACGCAGACTTGACCATCGAACTCGGTTTTTCCAGCGATATGGGTGTAACAAACAGTCGTTATCCGGAAGAGATCTGCGAAGGACAGATACAAATGGATCAGGGAAGCATGATGGGCCTTTCGTATGATCAACTGGATGTCTCGACAGAAGAGATGGAAAATGTGGACCTTTATCTGCATGCCCTGGGTGTTCCGGCCCGAAGAAACGTCAATGATCCGCAGGTAATCAAAGGAGAACAAAAATTCTACGAAGCCAAATGTCACCTATGCCACGTAACAACGCTGC
Organism: Parabacteroides chongii; assembly: GCF_029581355.1. Lineage (NCBI taxonomy): Bacteria > Pseudomonadati > Bacteroidota > Bacteroidia > Bacteroidales > Tannerellaceae > Parabacteroides > Parabacteroides chongii. Next base: position 570,472 of record NZ_CP120849.1, read on the forward strand.
ACACCAAGACACGCGGTGCCGCCTTATTGAATGGGACACAATTACCCTGGCTGGGAGGACAAACCATCCATCCGTATTCCGACTTTCTATTGCATGACATGGGATCTGAGATTATGGGAGTTGGACTGAACGACAACTATGTCAGCGGCCTGGCACGCGGCAATGAATGGCGTACCACTCCTTTATGGGGAATCGGCCTTCAAGAAACAGTCAACGGACATACTTACTATCTCCATGACGGACGTGCCCGCAACCTGGTTGAAGCCATCATGTGGCACGGAGGTGAAGGAGAGGCATCCAAGAATTTATTCAAGAAAATGAGTAAAGAAGACCGTGATGCGTTAATCACATTTATCAATTCATTATAATAGCAAGACAACAAAGATGAAACAACTAATAACTACAATCATTACATTACTGTTCTTACCATTAACAGTACTGGCCCAGCACGAAGAAGATACGGAAAACGGGGTGGTATCTTTGTCCGGCAAAGAAGGTTTCACTATCGGTACTAAAAAAGGCGATTTCGTTTTTAAGCCTTATATGCTCGTTCAAACCAGTGCAAATATCAATTATTACGATGATGAAGGTTTGGATCCTGCTTATAATCAAGACAACATTGCAAATTCCGGTTTTTCCATCCCATACGCCATTCTCGGTTTTACAGGAAAAGCGTTCAATATGGTTACATTCAACCTGTCTATCAATGCAGCCGCAAGCGGAGGTGGTATTCTGCAACAGGCTTGGTTTGACGTAAAACTCAAAGAAAGCTTTGCCATACGCGTGGGTAAGTTCAAAACACCGTTCGCGCATGCTTATCTGACAACATTAGGAGAGACACTGATGCCTACTCTTCCTGTTTCACTGACAGCACCTGTCATTCTGCCCTATTCACTGAATGCCGTAACTCCCAACATCGGCACAGGTTTTGACCTGGGTGTAGAAGTCCACGGATTAATCAAAGAAAAATTCGGCTATGAAGTAGGTATATTTAATGGTACAGGCAGCTCCGTAAACGTGGCTTCAAAAACATTCAGCGATGATTGGCATATCCCTTCTTTATTATATGCCGGACGTATTACTTACATGCCAAAAGGTGTTATGCCGTCTAATCAAGGAAACCCCAATCGTCTGAAAGAAGATAAAATATTATTCGGCCTATCAACATCTTTAAATGTAGAAAGCGAAAATGAAAGTACAAACGATTACCGTGCCGGTGCAGAATTTGCCATGTTGAAAAACCGTCTTTATCTGGGAGCGGAGCTCTATTATATGAACGTTGGTTTCACCAAACGACAGAAAATAGATGAAAGTTATAACTATCTGGGCGGATATGTACAAGGCGGTTATTTTTTAACCAATCGCCTGCAAGCGACGGCCCGCTACGATTTCTTTAACCGCAACGGAGTTGACACAAACGGTTTCCTGAATATGCCCGCAGTCGGATTCAACTATTTCTTTACTGGATGTAATCTGAAATTACAGGCAATGTATCAGTTCATCGGACGTACGGGACATGACACACAGCTTGATCGTGATAACGATGATCTAGGGTTAGCTATGCATTCAGGAACAGTTTTGCTTCAATATACATTCTAATTGTCACACCATGAATAGAAAGTTTTTTTCATTCATAATCAATGCGCTACTATTCTCTTGTCTTTTCGCTTCCTGCGATGACGGCAAAATTTACGACGAGGGCAGACACGTAGAGATAGAGGGAGGCATAGCCAGGGTTACAGCTATTATCCTGGGCGTTCAAACCTGGCCCAGCGATTATACGATTGTTGTCGCCGGATTTAAAAAGGATGATGAATATGCTGCGGTCGCCAAAACAGTGAAAACCGCAGACGATGGTTCGATGGACCTTATTTTAAAAGGCATTTCAAACGAAGTCAACCAGATAGAAGTTTGTGTTATCAATAAACTGAGAAAGCGTATTGTCAGTTTCTATCAAACGGATTTTACGGATTCATCCGATACGCTAAAGCTGGATATAGGTACGGTCAATGCGAGTTTATTCAATGGCATACAAAAAAGCATTTTTGATGCTAGCTGTACCGGCTGTCATGGGGCCGGGGCCAGTGCTGCAGATGGTCTATATCTGACTGAAGGAAAAAGTTACAGTGCTTTGGTCAATATAAAAGCGAACTCTTCGAATGAAGGGAAAATGCTTGTAAAGCCAGGCGATGCAGATAACAGCTTCATCATGGATGTACTGACAGAAGGGGCGAGCAACCATTATCATAATGATTTGTTATCCGGTTCACCCGAAAAGATTTCTCTTTTGAAGAGTTGGATCGAAAGGGGAGCCCAAGAATAAATTTATAATTATGGCATTCAAAACAAAAACATACGAACAAGATTTTATACACGCTCAAATTTGTTCTTTTGAAGGCAAGGGAGGGGTAACGGAATATCATATACTATTTTCCGTTACCACCCCTTCATTGCCGTTTACAGAACAGCTGGATAAATTACAAAAAGCATACGAAACAGTAACAAAAGAAGAAGCCGGTAAAGCCGTTGCTATATTCCGCCGGTATTTCCTGAGTGATGCGGCGAATCAGACGGAACGGTTGATGGAACGGGAATGCGAAAACCCGTTTTGTGCATTATCGATTGTGCAACAAGCTCCGCTAAACGGTACTAAAATAGCACTATGGGCTTATATGCAAACCGATATGACTACAGAAACCTACAATTCCGGTATGTTCGAAGCATCTCATAATAAGTATCGCCACCTCTGGACCGGCGGTGCACACAATAAGGCGGCTACCTCTGAATACCAGACCCGCCTGTTATTGAACGATTATGTGTTGCAACTGACCGAACAGCATTGTACGCTGGCTGCCGACTGCATCCGTACCTGGTTCTTCGTACAGAATGTAGATGTAAACTATGCAGGTGTCGTAAAAGCCCGCAAGGAAGTTTTCATCACCCAGAACCTGACGGAGAAAACACATTATATAACCAGTACCGGGATAGAAGGCCGTCACGCCGACCCGGAAGTGCTGGTGCAGATGGATGCCTATACAGTAGACGGCCTGCAACCGGAACAGATACAATTCCTCTATGCCCCTACCCATTTAAATCCGACCTATGAATATGGCGTCACTTTTGAACGGGGCACAGCCGTTTCGTACGGCGACAGGAAACAGATATTCCTGTCGGGAACAGCCAGTATCGACAACCGGGGAGAGATCGTTCACCCCGGAGATATATTGAAACAGACCGAACGGATGATGGAAAACATCAACGTCCTGTTGCAGGAGGCCGGAGCTTCCGTAGCCGATATCATGCAGGCTATCGTCTATCTCCGCGACCCGGCAGATTACGAGGAAGTAAACCGTTATATCCGCACCCATCACCCGGATATGCCGCACCTGATCGTACTGGCACCGGTATGTCGTCCGGGATGGCTGATCGAGACGGAATGTATTGCCGTTATTCCGGCAGACCTTCCGCAATACCCCTGTTTATAAATAAAACACCATAAATACAACAACATGTATAAACAAGGAAAATACAAAGAGACAGATAAAATGAGCGACTTGATTTGCGAGAACTATCCCATGGTTCTCGTAATGAGCCGCTTCGGTATCGACCTGGGATTCGGGGAGAAAAACATCGGGGATGTATGCCGGCAGAACGAGGTGGATTGCTGCACGTTCCTTACCGTTGTCAATTTTCTCTCGGAAGAGATTTCAGGCACGATCAACGAGATCAACAACTGCCTTTCTCTCGGGTCGCTGATCACCTATCTGCATAATGCGCACGATTATTTCCTGAACTTCCGGCTGCCTCATATCCGCCGCAAACTGACGGAAGCAATTACCGGCTGCCCGGGTGACATCGCTTTCGCTATCACCAAATTCTTCGACGATTATGTTTACGAGGTCCATAAACACATGTCGTACGAAGAAAAGATCGTCTTCCCTTACGTCCGCAACCTGTTGGAAGGGATGAAAGATACCAAATACAATATCAGTATCTTCCGCAAACGGCACGACCAGATAGAGATGAAGATCGTGGAGCTCAAAAATATCCTGCTCAAATACTATCCCGGACCCGACAATTACCTGCTGAACAGTGTCCTGTTCGACATCTTTGCCACCGAACAAGATCTGGCCTCTCATAACCGGGTAGAAGATTACCTCTTCGTTCCCGCTGTACTAGCCATTGAAAAAACAATCAAATGACCGTTGCTTTATGAGCACTAACTTTAAAATAGCTGTTGCAGAACCTTCCTCCATTATCCGTTGCGGATTGATTACCATCCTGAAACGGTTGCCCGGGTTGCATATCCAGCTGACGGAAATAGCTACGGCTGAATGCCTGGTGGAAAGCCTCCGCATGCACCGGCCGGAAGTACTGATCATCAACCCTTCACTTCCCGGCTATTTCGGGATACAGCATCTGAAAGAAGAGTGCGGTTGCACCGAAATGAAATGCCTGGCTATCGCCTGCATGGCGACCGATCAAGCCATGCTCCGCCCGTATGACGACCTGATCAATATTTATGACAGTCCCGACGAACTGAAACATAAGCTGGAGCGGCTGAATGCGGAAGAAGCATCTACTGAGCCGCAAGAAGAGGAGGAAGAACAGCAGACACTCAGTTCGAGGGAAAAAGAGATCGTTGTCTGTGTTGTCAAAGGTATGACGAACCGGGAAATCGCCGACCGTTTATATCTATCCACCCACACCGTGATCACGCACCGGCGGAATATCGCCCGGAAACTGCAGGTCCACAGTGCCAGCGGTCTGACTGTATATGCCATTGTGAACAAACTGGTCGAACTGAATGAAATAAAAAAAGCATGACAAATCAGTTTTATTTTCTTTTCACACTCCAAAATTTGGCTTCAGACTGATATACTGTATCTTTGGAAAAAGAAACAATAATAGATATCAGATACCATGGAGTTAACAATAAAACAATACAACAAAACAGAAGTACAGATCACCTCATTCGAAACTAAAAAGGGAATCACGGAATATCATGTCATCTTCCAGCAGACAGATTATATGGAAGATTATCCTACCCAATTAAATAATCTGTTACAGGCATACACCCAATGTGTCGAAGAACTTCCGGGTAACCCGACAGCGGTATTCCGCCGTTACTTTATGAGTGACGTTACCAATCAAACCGCCTTGTTAATGGAACAGGAACGCTCCAATCCGTATTGTGCTTTATCCATCGTACAGCAGGCTCCCGTGAACGGGACCAAAATAGCTCTTTGGGCATGGCTCCAGACAGGCGTACAGACACAGGTTCTTCCCAGTAATCTGTTTGAAGCATGTCACGGCAGTTACCGCCAATTGTTCGGTGCCAACCTATGCAACCGGGCTGCCAATTCGGAATATCAGACACGCCTTATTTTCCGCGATTATATCATGCAACTGACAGCAGCCAACTGCACGCTAGCCAATAACTGCATACGGACCTGGATATTCGTACAGAACGTCGACGTGAATTATCCGGGCGTAGTCAAAGCCCGCAAGGAGGTATTCGCGACACAGAACTTGACGGAAAATACTCATTTTATAGCCAGTACCGGCATTGAAGGCCGTTATCAGGACACGAATGTGTTCGTTACCATGGATACGTATGCCGTATCGGGTATCGGGCGGGAACAAATCCAATACTTATATGCCCCCGACCATCTGAGCCGGACTTATGAATACGGAGTGACTTTTGAAAGAGGCGTTGCCATCACCTATGGCGACCGCCGCCATGTCTTCGTATCCGGTACGGCTAGCATCGACCGGTATGGCGAAATCGTCCATCCGGGGGATGTGATCAAACAATCCGAACGCATGATCGAAAATATCACCGCCCTGCTCAACGAAGCAGGTGCCGACCAGAACGATATCATGCAGGCCATCGTCTATATACGGGATACCGGCGATTTCGCCCGCGTTAAACAGTATATGGAAACCCATCATCGGAACATGCCTCACCTGATCGTCCGTGCCCCGGTATGCCGATCCGGATGGTTGGTTGAAATAGAATGCCTGGCAGTCGTTGCCGTCGATGAACCGGAGTATCCGGCATTCTAACCAAAAAGCACTAACAAATATAGAATAATAATAACGTATCTATTGGCTGACAAAAAAGAAGTATCTTTGAACAGTCAAACACCAAAACAAAAAAGGACGATTATAGCTTATGTATAAAAATGGAAAATACAGGGAAACCGACAAAATGAGTGATCTTATATGCGAGAACTATCCGATGGTTCTTGTTATGAGCCGTTTTGGCATTGCCCTGGGCTTCGGCGAAAAGAATATCGGAGAAGTATGCCGTCAAAATGGTGTCGACGCCTGTACCTTTCTCACAGTCGTCAACTTCCTGACACAAGATGTATCCGCCCCGGTCATGAATGTAGACAAATGTCTGTCTATTGAGGCACTGATCACCTATCTCCATAATGCACACGATTACTTCCTGAACTTCCGTCTTCCGCATCTGCGCAGAAAACTTCTGGAATCGATCGGCGAATGTCCGCAGGACGTTGCTTTCGTTATCCAACGTTTCTTCGATGAATATGCCGAAGAGGTAAACAAACATATGTCATATGAAGAAAAAGTAGTTTTCCCGTATGTCCGTGACCTGCTGAAAGGGATAAAGGATCCGAAATATAACATCTCTATCTTCCGGAAACGGCATGACCAGATAGAAATGAAAATTGTCGAACTGAAGAATATCCTGATCAAATATTACCCGGGACCCGGAAGTAATTTACTGAACAGCGTCTTGTTCGACATCTTTGCTACGGAACAGGACCTGGCTTCCCACAATCATGTGGAAGACTATCTTTTCATGCCTGCCATACTTGCATTAGAAAAAACAATTAAATAACAACCTATGAGCGCCTATTTGAAGATCGTTATTGCTGAACCTTCCGCTATTGTCCGTAGCGGCCTGGAGACAATACTGAAACACCTGCCAGGTCTCCGCATCCAGGTATCGGAAATAACTACCATCGAATCGCTTACCGAGGATCTCCGGACACACCAACCGGATATTCTTATCATCAATCCTTCTATTCCGGGTTATTTCACGATCCCTCATTTAAAGGAGATGACCGGATGCCCGGATATGAAGTGCTTCGCGCTGCTTTATACACTCACGGATCATTCCCTTACCCGTTATTATGACGATCAGATCAGCATCTTCGACAGTGCCGACGAACTGAAGCATAAACTGGAACGCCTGCACACAAAAAAAGAAGAGGGCGATGAATCGGATGAACAACAAACATTGAGTACCCGCGAAAAAGAGATTGTCGTCTGTGTGGTCAAAGGCATGACCAACCGTGAAATTGCCGACCGTCTTTTCCTCTCTACCCACACCGTTATTACGCACAGGAGAAATATCGCCCGTAAACTACAGGTACATAGTGCCAGCGCCTTAACGGTTTATGCCATTGTGAACAAGCTGGTAGAGCTTAAAGATATAAACAGATAAAACAGAACCACCTTAAATGGGGTATAGCCAAAGAAAAACTTAACTTTACTTACTGTGATCTGACCGGAGCTGAAAAATATAAACGTATATTTGCAGACAGAGATTATCTATGGCCTATCCCCGGCCTCGAAATCGAACGGAATCCGGCCCTGGCGCCTAATAACCCGGACTGGTAAAAATAAAATACCATGAAGACAGACAGATTAATAGTACTCGCCTCCTGTGCAGCCCTCGCGGCAGCACAGGCTCAGGCAAAAAAGCCGAATGTGCTTTTCCTGATCGTAGACGACCTGCGGACGGAACTGGGATGCTACGGAGCTCCACAAGTGAAAACGCCGAATATCGACCGGTTAGCGCGAAACAGCACAGTCTTTGCAAACGCCTACTGCAATGTACCCGTCAGCGGAGCCTCCCGCGCCAGCTTTCTGACAGGTGTATATCCCAAATTCCCGGAACGCTTCATCGATGCCGACACCTACGCACAGACAGACGCTCCCTGGGCTATCCCCATCTCACAAACGTTCAGGGATCAGGGGTATTACGCCACCTCCACCGGTAAGGTATTCCATAATACCGACGATCATGAAGGTACGTGGAGCGAGGCACCCTGGGCTATCAGTCCAAACAGCAAAGACTGGGCGGAATATAACAAATGGGAATTATGGCTGAACGATGAATCAGGCAAGCACCTGAACCCCAAAAACAACCGGGGACCGTATTGCGAATCGGCTGATGTACCCGACAGTCTGTATGAAGACAACAAAATCGCCCGCAAAGCTATCAGCGACTTACAACGCCTGCAAAATAGTGACAAACCTTTTTTCATGGCAGTAGGCTTCCGGCGCCCCCATCTCCCTTTTAACGCACCTAAGAAATATTGGGATCTATACAAACGAGAGGAGATCGTTACAGCCGACAACCGTTATCTGCCGGAAGACCTGCCTAAGCAGGTGTACAGTTCACGTGAGATTTTCCAGTACACACAGACCGGGAATGTTGACAGTGACGACTTTCACCGTGAAGCGCGGCATGCCTATTATGCCTGTGTCAGCTTCGTCGACGCACAGATCGGGTTGGTTCTGGATGAGCTGGATAATTTGGGACTGGCCGATAATACCATCGTCGTCCTCGTGGGTGATCACGGATGGCATTTGGGTGAACATACTTTCTGGGGAAAGCACAATCTGATGAACCATGCCACACGGGCTCCCCTGATCGTCCGTATGCCCGGAACATCCGACGGAGTTTCCCGCGGCATAGTTGAATTTGTCGACATCTATCCTACCCTCTGCCAGGCATGTAAAATAAGTTGTCCGAAGTCGGTACAGGGTAAAAGTTTTCTCCCGCTTCTGAAAGATCCGGAAAGTAAAGGAAAAGCATTTGCCTTTATCCAATGGGGAAAAGGGACGAATGTAGTCGACGGTAATTACAGCTATGCCGAATGGACCGACAAAGAACGCCGGTCCGCCGGAGAAATGTTGTTTGATCATTCCGTCGATCCGGAAGAGAATACAAATGTCGCCTCCCAGACCAGATACCGGAAACAGACAGACCGTTTCCGGAAAGCAATCCACCAATTCAGAACACGCATATTAAAAGATTAGAACATGATACACAAACCGACTGTTTCCTGGCTGTTATGTCTCACGATTTCTGCTGTTCCCTGCCTGCAGGCCCAGCAGAAAGCATTACAAGATATCCGCATCCCGGACACTTACAAAGTAACAAACAAGGCTATTTACCATAAAGGTTGGATCGACTTCAACAAAAATGGCAAGAAAGACATTTACGAAGACCCGTCGGCTCCACTCGACAACCGTATCGAAGATCTATTGTCACAGATGACGGTCGAAGAGAAAACCTGCCAGATGGTAACCTTATACGGCTATAAACGGGTACTGAAAGACGACCTGCCCACCCCTGAATGGAAAAATCAGTTGTGGAAAGACGGCATGGGTGCCATCGACGAACATCTGAACGGTTTCCAGCAATGGGGATTGCCGCCATCCGACAATCCATACGTATGGCCGGCTTCACGCCACGCATGGGCTTTGAATGAAGTACAGCGTTTCTTTATCGAAGAAACACGCCTCGGTATCCCTACCGACTTTACGAACGAAGGGATCAGAGGAGTTGAAAGTTTCAAAGCGACCAATTTTCCGACTCAGCTGGGATTGGGTCACACCTGGAACCGCAGCCTGATCCGCCAGATCGGTTATATCACCGGACGTGAAGGCCGCCTGCTGGGTTACACCAATATTTATGCCCCCATCCTGGATGTGGGACGCGACCAACGCTGGGGCCGCTATGAAGAAGTATACGGAGAAAGCCCCTATCTGGTAGCCGAACTGGGTATCCAGATGGCTAAAGGAATGCAACAGGACCATCAGGTGGCTGCCACGTCAAAACACTATATAGCTTACAGCAACAACAAAGGAGGACGTGAAGGGATGTCGCGCGTCGATCCGCAGATGTCACCGCGCGAGGTCGAAAATATCCATGTCTATCCATTCAAACGGGTAATTCGCGAAGCCGGAATCTTAGGAGTCATGAGTTCTTACAATGACTACGACGGCTTTCCCGTTCAAAGCAGCTATTACTGGCTGACAACCCGTCTGCGGGGTGAAATGGGATTCCGCGGCTATGTGGTATCAGACAGCGATGCCGTAGAATACCTGTATTCCAAACATAATACGGCAGAAGATATGGAAGAAGCCGTTCTTCAAAGTGTTGAAGCCGGTTTGAACATACGTTGTACCTTCCGTTCGCCCGATTCTTATGTCCTGCCGTTGCGCAAGCTGATCAAAGAGGGAGCTATCAGCATGGAAACGATCGACAGCCGTGTCCGTGATATCCTGCGGGTTAAGTTCCTTGTCGGACTATTCGACAATCCTTACCAGACCGACCTGAAACAAGCCGACAAAGAAGTGAACAGCCCGGAAAATCAGCAAATAGCCTTACAGGCTTCAAAAGAATCCCTGGTCTTACTGAAGAATAAAGACAATCTGCTACCTCTGGATGCGAATAAAATCAGCAAAATAGCCGTTTGCGGTCCCAATGCCGATGAAAAGTCTTTTGCCCTGACCCATTATGGCCCGTTAGCCGTAGAAGTCACAACTGTCCTGGATGGCATCCGCAACAAGGTCAAACCCGGCACGGAAGTTCTATACACAAAAGGATGCGACCTGGTAGACCCAAACTGGCCGGAGTCTGAACTGATGCGTTTCCCGCTCAGTGATGAGGAAAAGAAAGAGATCGACCTCGCCGTAGAAAACGCCCGAAAAAGTGATGCCGTTGTCATAGTTCTGGGTGGAGGCACCCGGACCTGCGGAGAAAACAAATCACGTTCCAGCCTGGAACTGCCGGGACGGCAACAGGAATTACTGGAAGCAGTAGCAGCCACCGGAAAACCGGTTATCCTGGTACTGGTCAACGGTCGTCCGCTTTCAATCAACTGGGCGGACAAGTTCATTCCTTCCATACTCGAAGCATGGTATCCCGGCTCACAGGGCGGTATAGCCGTTGCAGATGCCCTATTCGGAGATTATAACCCGGGAGGTAAACTGACCGTCACTTTCCCGAAGACAGTCGGACAAATACCATTTAACTTCCCGAGTAAACCTGCGGCACAGATAGACGGCGGGCATAATCCGGGTATGAAAGGAAATATGTCACGTGTAAACGGTCCGCTCTATCCGTTCGGTTACGGACTAAGTTATACTACTTTTGAATATTCCGACATCACTGTGCACCCGGCTGTCATCACTCCAAACCAGGAAGTGACGGTCAAATGCAAAATCACGAACACGGGGAAAAGGGCTGGTGACGAGGTTGCCCAATTATATGTGCGCGATCTGCTCAGCTCCGTAACGACCTACGAAAAGAAACTTTGCGGATTCGAACGTGTCGGGCTGGAACCGGGAGAAACCAAAGAAGTCACTTTCATCCTCCATCCCCGCGAACTACAGTTATATAATAAAGAGAACCAATGGGTGGTTGAACCGGGAGATTTCAAGATTATGGTAGGAGCCTCGTCAGAAGATATCCGGCTGAATGAACGTATCCGCGTGATAAAATATGGAAAAGGCGATTCGGGCGTAACCACCACTTCCGGTTTTGGTAAATCGGTGAATGCCAGTACTTCGCCCGAAACAGCGGTACAGGTCCTGGATAAGAATTTTTCAACCGCCTGGAGTGCCGGAAAAGGAGAATCCATTACATTCGCCCTTGAAAACAATGCATCTCCCAACCGTATCTCCATCGCATGGAAAGAAAAGAGTACGGATGCCGCTTTCGAGATACAGCTTTCCAGTGGCGGCGGCCAGTTCCTGACCGTTTATTCGGGAAAGATTGAAGCGACCAACGAGCTGAAAAACTACCGGTTCAAAGGTACAACAGCCAGTGATATCCGAATCGTAATCACTTCCGGCAATGCTTCCATCTCTGAAGTAGGAATTGCTGAATTGAAAAAATAAAGACCTCATAGCTGATCCAAACGACCAGCATCCGTTAAAAGACCGACAGGCACCCGTTGATGAACGGATGCCTGTCGGTTTTTTGTCCGGTGCCTACTCATTTATCCGGCTCTATACTCCTGGGGAGTTTTTCCAAACTGGGCTTTAAAAGAATGACGGAAATAACGGAGACAACTCCCCCTATTTACCCTAATTATTCTTAATTATTCACCCTTTTTTTTTAACTACTACGAACTTTCGCGTATCTATGCATGTTACATTGATGAGTATCACCAATAATGAATATCATATGAAGAAATTCTTTTTAATAGGAGCAACGTTATTCCTTTCTTTATATGCTAGCGCACAGCATGTTGCATTAAAGAATAATATCGTCTACGATGCCACCGCCACTCCAAACCTCGGTCTGGAAGTAGGACTGGGAAAAAAGGTCACAATGGACCTTTCTGCGGGTTACAACCCATTTGAGTTTAGTAACGACAAACAATTCAAGCACTGGCTTGCCCATGCAGGTGTCCGGTTCTGGACTTGCGAAAAGTTCAACGGAACGTTCATCGGAGTTCACGCACTGGGCGGACAATATGACGTAGCCGGATTCAAGCTGCCGTTCGACATGTTCAAGAAATTGCGCGACCATCGATACGACGGTTATATGTATGGCGGCGGAGTAAGTATCGGTCATCAATGGATCCTAAACAAACGTTGGGGTATCGAAGGTGAGATCGGTGCCGGTTACGCCCGTATGCATTACGACGAATACGCAAAAGGCAAAGACATGCCGAAACTTCGAACAGGTAACCACAATTACTGGGGTGTGACGAAAGCGTCTATCTCCTTTATCTATTTTATCCACTAATTTATCAACTACTAAAATCAAGTAAGTAAAATGAAGAATTTATTTTATATTGCTACCGTTTTGTTGTGCACCACGTATGGAAGCATGCAAGCGCAGACTGTTAGCCCGGACGGTATAGCATACAGCGACCTGCAAATAAAGAAAGAAGGCAGCGAGGTTGTATTGTCGACGACTGCCAACCTCACAAACATGAACCTGAAATCGCAGAACATGGTAATCATCACCCCGGTGCTTCAATCGGCAGACAAAGCAAATACAGTCAAGTTCGACCCGTTTGTCATTACCGGCAAGAAACGTATGAAGGCACTCAACCGTGAGATGTCTTTCGGTGCCGAACCGTTCGCACAGACACCGACCGTGATCTTCCGCCACAAGAAAAACGAAGTGGAATCGATCCCTATGACGCTGACCGTACCTTACGAAAGCTGGATGCGTAACGCCTCGCTCGTGATGCAGGCGAATACCACCGGATGTGCATCCTGTGATGTAGCCAGCAATATCACTCCGCTGTCGTCACGCATATTGCCTCCGGTAGTTGCACCGACTTACGAACTGAGTTATGTGACTCCTCCGGCAGAACCGGTAAAACAGCGTAGTGAAACACACTCGGCTTATCTGAACTTCGAAGTGGGCAAATCTGTCCTGCTGCATGACTTCAAGAATAACGCCGCCGAGTTGAAAAGCGTAAATAAGATCGTCAATGAAGTACGTAACGACAAGAACCTGAAGTTCACAGAGTTTAATATCACAGGATATGCTTCACCGGAAGGCGGCTACGACTATAATATGAAACTGTCGGAAAGCCGTGCCAAGGCATTTGCCGCTTACATGAAAGATAAGGAAGATATGAACCCGTCGCTGATGAAGGTAAACTGGGAAGGTGAAGACTGGATCGGTTTGCGCAACACGATCAAAGCATCCAACCTGTCCGACCGCGATGAAATCCTGAAAGTACTGGATATCTCCGACATCAATAAACGTAAGGCACAGCTCAAAGCCCTGAACGGAGGACGTACGTACCGCATGTTGCTGGACGATTATTATCCTGCCCTGCGTCGTATCGACTATACGCTGGCTTACATTGCCCGTCCGTTCGATGTGAACGAAGCCAAACAGGTAATCAAGACGAAACCTCAGTATCTGAGTCTGAACGAAATGTTCGTGGTAGCCAATACGTACCCGAAAGACAGCCCGGAATTCAAAGAGGTATTCGATATTGCCGTACGCCTCTATCCGACCGATCCGGTTGCACAGCAGAATACTGCCGCTCTTGAGATCGAACGCGGAGCTACTGAAGCCGGCATCGAACGTCTGCAAAAGATCAACACACCGGAAGCCTGGAACAACCTCGGTGTAGCCTACGCCAAGAAAAAAGAGTATCAGAAAGCACTCGAATATTTCAGCAAGGCTGCCAATGCTGGTGTCAAAGCCGCAGCCGAAAACCAGGAAGGGTTGAGCAACTGGCTGAAAGAACAATGAAAATGAATCTTTCGACCCGGCATCGGTAGCGAAAAAGGTCGTATTAGTTACAGCCCTTAAAATAATAAAACCCCGGTAAACATCACGTCTACCGGGGTTTTATATTCATATAAGTAGAAAAAATCATTCTTTCGATTTCCACTCGTTGATCAGTTCGTTGATCGTCTCGCGTACCGACATGATGCGGCTGGTCTTCCAAGCATTGCTTCCGGCAAAGGCATATCCGTTCTCAAAGTTTCCTTTGAAAGCGTTGTACAAAGCCGTGACGATGCAATAAGGACTTCGCGAAATGTCGCACGTCTTGATGCAGTTGAAAGGACACGCTTTCGGTTGCTTGATCCCTGCTTTCACCTTTTCGAGGAAGTTGCAATGGATCGCACGACCGGGCATACCGACCGGGCTCTTGATGATCTCGATGTCCTTCTCTTCCGCTTTAATATAGCTTTCCTTGAAAGCGTCGGAAGCATCACACTCGGTAGTCGTGACGAAACGGGTTCCTAATTGAACGCCCGATGCTCCAAGGTCCATCATGCGTTTGATATCTTCACCCGTATAAATGCCTCCTGCTGCAATTACCGGGATACTCTTGTTGTATTTCTCTTCGAAGAGAGAAACTTCGTGTACTACCTGCGGCAGTAACTCTTCCAGTGAGAAATGTTCGTCTTCCAGCTGGTTCTCCTTGTAACCGAGGTGACCGCCGGCTTTCGGACCTTCCAGCACGACAGCGTCGGGCAGGTAGTCGTAGTTGTTTTTCCATTTCTCGCAGATGATGCGTACGGCACGTGCACTCGATACGATGGGCACGAGCTTCGTCACACTGTCTTTCTTCAGGAAAGAGGGTAAGTCGAGCGGCAGACCTGCACCACTGAAGATAATATCCACCTTTTCGGCGATACTTGTCTTCACCAGTTCGGCAAAGTCTGACAAGGCTACCATTACGTTTACACCGATGATACCTTTTGCCTTTTCACGAGCTTTACGGATCTCTTCAGCCAGGCCCAAATTGCCGGCTTCAGTGTAATTAGGAGATAATTTCTTATATAAAAGTCCGAGACCGGCTGCGGAGATAACGCCAATCCCACCTTCATTTGCAACGGCCGAGGCTAAGCCGGATAGAGATATTCCTACGCCCATCCCACCTTGGATAATTGGGAAACGGGGTTTGAGATCTCCGATTGTTAATGTCTTCATGTAAGTTTATATAGTTTATAAATACGCAGCAAAGGTAGCACAATAAACCAAATGATGTGCAAAAAGGACCAATATTATTGCACAGGTATATCTTTTTTGTGCAATAACATCAGTCCTTTACGACTAAAACCAAAGCAAAACCTTTAAAGACTAAACTATTTAACCGGGATATAACCCACTTTCTTCACAATTTCCTGTCCCTCAGCAGACAATACATAATCGATGAACGGTTTCACAGGACCTTCGTTTTTTGCCTCGTAATAGTAGAACAACGGACGGACAATCGGATAGGTCTTATTCTTTGCATTGGCAAAAGAAGGTTCCACATAATTCTTTCCGGCATCGTAAGAGACATGAAGCGGTTTTACGTCTTTATTGACATACGCCAGTCCGACGTAGCCGATAGCACCTTTTGTCTGGCTTACCGACTGGATGATAGCTCCTGTCGCGGGCATACTCAGGATACCGTTCATATAATTCTTGTTCTTCAATACACTTTCCTTGAAAAACTCATAGGTACCGGAAGAAGTTTCACGCGAATAGGCAACGATCTTCATATCGACTCCGCCTACTTCTTTCCAGTTCTTGATCTTGCCGGTGAAGATTCCTTCCAGCTGTTCACGGGTCAGGTTGTCTACCTTATTGGAAGGATGAACGACTACCGCCAGGGCATCATAAGCGATCACCACCTCCTTTGCATTCTTCTTTGCTTCCTGCAGACGAACTTTTTCATCGAATTTCATTTTACGGGAAGACATCGCAATATCGGTCGTTCCTTCCATGAGAGCAGAGATACCGACACCCGAGCCGCCACCCGTTACGGTCACTTTAGTGCCTTTATGCTTATTCATAAAATTCTCGGCCTCCGTCTGGCTGACGGGCAGACAAGTATCACTTCCTTTGATCTTCTGTGCAAATACATTTGTTGTAAATAAACCGATGGCCATAGCAGCCAAAAGAATCGTCTTTTTCATTACTCTTATTGAATTAATTTTCTTACTGCAAAGTAAGCACAAGAGTATTTCAACGACATGAAACAGGTATTACATTTGTATGAAGATGAGAGTGATATTGTTTTTCCGAAACAAAAACGTATATTTGCAATTCACAAAAGAAAGGAGTTTATCATGACACAGCTAATTATTACATTAGACGATTCGGTTAAGTTGCCGGATATAAAAAAAGCCCTTTCCTTGCTACGCGGAATAAAGCACATTACAGTAAAAAAAGAGGAACCAAATGCCGAAACCCGAAAAGCAATGGATGATATAAAAAAAGGGAATACTATTAAATGCAACGATTTCAACGATTACCTTAACAAAGTAAAGTGAGCATGTACGCAATTGAATTTACCCGGAAATATCTGAAAGACCTTAAACTAGCCCGGAAACGAAACCTTGACGAGTCTAAGTTAAACGAAGTGATCTCCATCCTGAGCAAAGGAGAAGCATTACCTGTTAAAAACAAAGATCACTCTCTGAGCGGAGATTACTCCGGGTTCAGAGAGTGTCATATTACACCTGATTGGCTTCTTATTTATTCAATCGATCATGGATTGAAAATACTGGAATTAGTCCGGACAGGTTCACATTCCGACCTGTTTTAGAACTTATACTGCAAACGAACCGTCAGCACATTGTCCTTGCGGTCTTTTTCATAGCCTTTTACGAAGTCGCTTTTCTCGTTGAAGTTAAATTCGTAGTAAGCCTGTACGCGGATATGTTTGTTGAAGCGGTAGAGAGCTCCGATACCGAATGTGCTTTGTGCCAGGTCCGTTTTGGAGGTATTGGAGTTTTCCTGACCGATCTCGTTGCCTTTCAGTTTGGTGTTCGGATCGTATACGTCATACTTGAACACGGCAGAGAACGGAGAAGTTCCGATGTCCTGCACCAGGTAGAAGAAATAACCGATGAACGGGCGTTTGAACAAAGCATTCTCCGGCAGGTTTTCCGGACGCGTACCGGTATTGGGACTCTTACTGCTGGAGGCAATCCCCGGCTGTGTACCGATAAGACCTTCCGCACGCAGAGTAGTCATACCCCATGAACTCAGATAGCTGAACTGGGCATCCAAACCGAGATATTCACGTTTCATATACGTACCCGTTTCCCCTTTGTCTACCTTGACGAAGCGTTTGTCTACCATCTCATATGCATCCGTTGTCGGATTGTAAACGCCACCATTATAATAAGAGAAGCCGGCTCCCCACTTTCCCCAGTTGCCGATTGCTTTCTCTGCACCCAGGCGACCGATAAAGTCCTTGCGGCTGTCGGTTTCACGGTTAATACTGTTACCGGCAAATAGACCTGCATCCAAACGAAGGAAAGCCAAAGGACTTTCCTTTTTAGTACGGAGAGTCAGCATGGCTCCCAGGTCACGTTCATCCGGGAAAAAGTACTGAATGATCGTGGCACGTTCGGGAGATTCCAGTCCGCTGGTCGAATAACCGATCTCATAACCGAAAGGACGGTTGAAAACACCCGCCATCAGCTGGCTGCGCTTCGTCCAAGGATCTTTGATGCCGATATACAAGTCGCGGAAACTGACACCTTTGTCGTTCGCTTCGATCTGTACGGCTCCGGTACCGATACCGTCGTTGTATTCAAACTTCAGTCGTCCGCGACGGATACCGATGCGGTTGAAACCTTTGTCTTCATGTTCGTTCTTATCGCCGACTTTCAGGGTGGCATCTTCCTGTCCATATTGGTATTGCCCCTGAATATAGGCTGAGACTTTAAACTTGCTCAGCCCTTTCACTATCTTATCCAGCGTCGCTGTCTCTTCCGCAAGCGAGTCGATGCGGGTTTCTAATTGTTCCATGTTCTGTGCTCCCGCAAAAAGGGGGAGAAGCGCCAACAGGAGAAGCGCCGTTAATTTCATTTTCTTCATTCCTGACTTTGTTGGTTGCGGTGAAAAATGTGTTACATCACTGTTTCCGGTTGCAAAGAAAACGCTTTTCTGTTTCACATATGTTTCATCCTTGTTACAAAGGTGAAAACAAACTATTACAAACTTACTACAAACGACTCGCCAAACCCTTATTAGTCAACAGTCAGATTACCATGTCCCGTTCTTTTGTCAGACTCGGCACGCTTCTCCAGCTCTTTTATAGTCAGGGAGATCAGCTTGCCGGACGGCTTACCGTTAAGATAGGTGATAACACGCAATCTGCTGGCAGTCTTCGGGATACTCAACGGCTCACTATATTTCGGAGTGAAACAGTCCGGATCCGTATTATCGAATGTATAGTAAATATCGGTTCCTGCAATCTCACTGCTCAGTTCCACCTGCAACACGCCATCCTGCAGATACGGGGTGACAATCGCATTATACATACTACGGGCGTAATTGATACCTGCCTGATCGGCACGTACGAAATGACGTTCGACACGCGGCCAGAATTTCTCCCAGTTAGTTTGTGCCGGACCGCTCCATAACACTTCCGCTAAAGCCCAGCCACGCGGCCATGCCATATATTCTGCATGACGGAAAGTAGGAATCGCCTCTCCCCAGATGTTGCCTTGTCCGCCCAGAACCATTTCAGCCGGAACGCCTTCCGGTACCGGATTGAAGCTATACGAATCCGTCAGACGGCACATGGAATAAGTGGCGGGTTCTACAGAAGGCTCTCCCTGATACAAATCTAGGTAACAATGTTGCGTCGGTGTCATGATCACATGATGACCAGCTTTAGCCGATTTGATGCCACCATCCATGCCACGCCAGCTCATCACATTGGCATCGGGTGCCAGACCGCCTTCCAGTATCTCGTCCCAGCCGACCAGTTTCTTTCCTTTCGATTTCAGCAGATCACCCATCCGGTGGATAAAGTAACTTTGCAATTCTTCTTCATTCTTCAGATTCTCCGCTTTCATACGAGCCTGGCAACGGGGACATTTATGCCAGAAACCTTTAAAGCATTCGTCGCCGCCGATGTGGATATATTCGTCGGGGAAAAGTGCCGCCACTTCCGTCAGCACCTTATCCATAAACTCGAAAGTCGATTCTTTACCGATACAAAGTGTATTCTCATCTTCTCCATAAAATTTATTTCCTACATTCACTGCATCCGGTGCTTTCATGCAAGCCAGCTCCGGATAGGCGACCAAAGCGGCAACCCCATGACCAGGCACGTCTATTTCCGGAATAACACGAACAAAACGCTGGGCTGCATAAGCCAGTACTTCCTTCACATCTTCCTGAGTATAAAAGCCTCCGTAAGTTGTTTCTTCTCCTTTTTGCGCACGTTCACGTCCCCACCAGTCGCCTACACGGTCAGCACGCCAGGCTCCTACTTCCGTCAGTTTCGGCAATGACTTTATTTCCAGGCGCCATCCCTGGTCGTCTGTCAGGTGCCAATGGAAAACATTCATCTTGTACTCTGCCAGTTCATCAATAAACTTCATGACTTCTTCTTTATTGAACCAGTGGCGGCTGACGTCCAGCATCATCCCACGCCAGGCGAATTGAGGTTTATCAATAATATCGACGCAGGGAATCGTCCATTTCTTATCTTTAGGTTGTTCAGTCGTACTTTTGATCTCAGCCGGAAGCATCTGCAACAATGTTTGCACGCCATAGAAAATACCGGCAGGCTTATTGGCAGTCAAGAGAATATCGCCATGTTTCACTTTCAGGTGATATCCTTCATCACCCAATGCAGCATCGTCTGTAAGTTTGAACTCGATCTTTCCGTGTTTCTCAACAGGAAGTTCAAAACCGGCTGCCGGAGCAATCTTCTCATTAAAATACCGGGCAATACCTTTCAGCTCTTCGTTAGAAGTATCCAACGTGATTGCAGCTCTACGGGTCAGTGTGAAACAATCCGAACCGACAGTCATTTCCTGTGGCACGGGGATCAAGGCGAGTTCTTTGTCCGCTGTCGCACAGGTCTTGTCAGCACAAGACGTAGAGGTAAACAACAAAGCGGCTGTAGCAAGACTTAGCAGTGTTCTTTTCATTATTATTTGTTTATGTTAGAAATTTTGCACGAAGATAACAATTCGCTGATAAACAGAAAAGTCTCCCCGGTAAATAACCGGGGAGACTTCTTTTTTATTGTTTTCCAAAGCTATCCTATCCCTTGTGTCAGAAGGATAACCTGTTCATACTTTACTGAACAATTGCTTTAACAGCAGCTTCTCCTTCCACGCTGATAATGATAATTCCTTGCGGAGCAGGGATTGTCACATTATCGGAAGCAATAGCCTGTTTAGCAAGAGGCTGACCTAATACGTTCGTGATAGAAACAACCTTTCCGGCTGCATTTTGGATCGTTACGGAAGACTTACCGGCAACAATACGGATTTCCGATGCAGAGATCTCATCGTTAGACGTTGCAAAATCATCCGTTTCTTCCAGATTGAATATCTGAGACTGGTTGATAAGTTCTTTCATCTTATCGTCATCATCCTGGTGATTGCCGTTATCGACTTCGTATTCTGCCAATACTGGAACTCCGTTGTGGATCTTCACCCATGCACCCTTGAAGGATGCTACCTGTGATACACCTTCCTTATTAGATTCCAATAAGAAATCTTTATGGTCATCATCCGTGTAACGCAGAGAGAATGCATAGTTTTTGTGCAAGCCTGTCAGGTCTTTCTTTTCGAACTTGCTGGCATCATTCAGGTCGCGAGGATCAAGAACACCGTCTTTATTCTTCAGATCAGCCAACTTCAGACCGTTCTTCAGGATATACAGATATTCATTTTCTCCTTCTACCTGGTGAACACCTTCTACGAATCCAAGGCGAGTGTAAGACTGCCATTTGTAAACGTCAGGATTGTTCAACATATTAGTTCCGCCCTGAACAGAGTCAGTCAGGTTGATCAGGAAGCTGCCTGCCAAATAACCGTTATAATCGCCTTCATGCTCACAGCCCGGATTGTATCCGTGTGCGTCACACCATTTTCCGTCTTTCACAGAATCCGGACGTACAACAAACAGATACTGAGGCATACGGTCTGTAGAACTTACCACGTAATCAGCATACAGAGCGGTTGTTTTACCGTCACCGATCGGTTTGATCTTTTCAGCAGTCATACCCAGGTAACCGAAGCCCTTAACAACTTGCGGAGCATTGCTCTGGTTGTTAGTATCTTCGAACAGATATTCAGAACCTGTTCCTCTTCCACGGAAGATATTGACACTCTTACCTTCTTCACCCAAATCCATATATAACGGACGGTTGTCAGTGATCACTGCAAAAGCAGACGAACGATCTTCCGGCTCCTTATCCAGTTTTGTAATGCTCAGTCTGCCGACACCATCTATACAATGAGCTTGTCTCCAGCCATTGAATGCATAAGAATATTTCGGGATGTAGCATTCTTCGCACTCATCACAGTCTTCATCACCCGGATCCGGAGTATTACGTAAGCGTATACTGCTAGGAAGGACAGGATTTGGATCAGGACATTCATTACAATCGTTCACCTTATTATTAAAGATATCAATCAAGATATAACATTTTTCATCTTCTTTGCGCTGGTCGGCTTTCAGATAGAACACACCTAACTTGCCTTTACCAGCTTCAATATCATCGCGGCTCATCGGCTGATAATGGGCTGTTTTACCATACTCTTCCACCAAAGCAATATACATCTTATCGTTGTCAATAAGATTCTTATCACTGACTTTCAACACATAAGCCGTACGTGACAATTGCGGCAAACCGGCAATGTTCACACCGTAACCGAACTCATAATCAGTTGCTTTAAAGTCTTCCGGAGCAATTTCCAGCTCATAAGTGGTAGACTGGCTCTCTATCGGCATAAATGTGTTATCTACAACATTCAGATAGAGGTTACCGTTCGCAAACAGGTTATAATTTAAGCGATATTTCGTATAAAGCAGTGATTCCTGATCAAGATGCTTGTAACCGTGATGTTCACTTGCCAGTGCCTCTTCATCCGTTACCGGAATAAAGCTATAGTTATCCAGATTATTCAGCATCCAGTTACAACCGTAACTACAGCCTGTTTTCTCAAATCCCTGATAATTTTCATCGATCAGGAATATATTACCATCTTTGTCTTTATATAACTGACCTTCGAAAACAGGCATCTCTTCCTGGCATATATTCCAGTTATCATACTCATATCCCATCCTGAGGTCTACCGATGGATCATCTCTGTCATACAGAGTGGTATAATCGAATGCATATTCACGGTTATAAATAGCGACAGTTGCCCTGTCTCCACAGCCTGTTTGCTTAATAACCCACATTGTGGCCGGCATATCGTCATAATTCTGATCATCTTCCGAAGCATCGAACATCAGCCGTCCCTGCAAGTTTGCTACAACATTTTTACCATTGTCCGTACTCTTGATAAAATACAACCCTTCCGGCAGCGTAGTACGTGTCAGGTAGCCGAAGTTACGATCTTTAAAGATGAAACGGGTTTGCAGAGAACCGGGGAATTCATAACCACCATTTAATTCTGCATTTTTAGCAGTGATAACAGAGGATCCCCCAGTCAGATAAGCCAAACGGATCACAACCGGTCCGTAGGTGTCGTTATGTTCAGGAGCAGCATCACCTGTTGCCGCCCTAATGGCTACCTGGTCATTATTGGTCGAGTTAAATGCATAATCAGCATTTACCCACGTATTGCTGGTCGGATCCCTTTGTAAAGCATTCATTGGTTCAATCACCAGACTATCTTCAGAAGGATAATAAGTAAATTTGAAAAGAGAGCGGGCAATCCAGGCTTTCTCCGTTAAACCAGGAATATCAGTTGGCATATTAGCAGCATCAAGATCTTCCTTCATAAGTTCCAACTTCAATTCCTTGCTACTATTCTCATAGTATTCAGTTCCTACATATAAAGTAGAATAAGATTCATAATCTCCCTCTTCATCCATTTCACCCGGGACCTGCAATCTCACATATTGCCAACCTTCATTATTTTCAAGCCCTAACTTTACATCTTCATTATTTATTCCCGGAAAATAACTACCATCGTTATCCACCGCTACAAATTTATTACTTAATAACGGACTTTCTACAGTTGGTCTAACTGTTGCATCAAATTGTACTGTATTAGTTGCTCCTAACCACGGATATCTATACTGAAAATCCACCATCTCATTTACAAGATTGGCAGTTAAAATTATACCTCCTGCCAGGATCGGTTTTACTTTAACAATATCACTAAGAATATCGCTCATATTATCACCGGCCTCCTTTTTTGAGAACTTTCTGGCCAAGATTTCCCCTCCATAAGAATGTATATTCTCTTGTAAAACAACAACCGAGTCCTGATTACTGAAATAAGAATATAAAGGTGCATAATCAAAATCATCCACTTGCTTATCTGTTGAATACCAGGTCCAATTTTGTATACAACCGCCAAGATAGGATTTAGCGCCATAGTAACTATTGTCAAGCATTTCCTGAGTATAAGCCTTTACATGCCCATACTCCAATTCCATATTTGTTTCTTTATTGACAAATACAAAGTTTTTCCCACTACTCCCATCTTCAGATACCTTAATTGACCATAAAGAATAGTTGACAGGAACACTACCCGGTTCTTCCAACCTCAAGATCAATGCATTAGAAGCATCACCGACATAAGCCAAATGACGATACTGTACCAATAGTTTACCTTCTTCATTTACCAATTGATACCACTTACCTGTTTCGAAATGATTTACACCTTTGTCAACATCTTCTGCACTCATTACATTAGTAGGGCGAAAAAGAGTTCTATGCCCTCCCTCATTTATCTGAGCCAATGCATTCGATGTAACACTGAAAGCCAGCAACAGACTGGCAATTAACGAAGTAATTGTTTTACTCATAAATCAATAATTTAAGTAATACTAAAATAAAGTTCTATATAAATTCTCCTTGTTATCCTGATTTTCATAGGACGCAGGTCCGACAGCACATAGTTAACTATCTAATATTTTGATCGTTACAAATATATAAATACTTTTTCTAATGATAAATAAACTTTCAGCTTTTTTAATTATCCGATCAAAGTATCTTATCCAAATGGGACAAAAGCAGCACCAAATGCCCTAATTAACACACAAATCCGATTTTCACACACACCGTGATGTGACTAAAGTCAAGAGAGAGAGAAAGACCTTTCTCTTTCATGGCTCTTGCTACGGAATAAATGCCTTCTTTACGTCCTTCCTTTAGTCCTTTGGTCACTCCGATCTCTATACCCTTCACCTGTCACCTTTGTGTATCTTGCTAACAAACAGCAAATTGCAGTGACGGTAGCCGTTTCACACAAACAAAACTGTTTCTTCAGAAAAAAGACAGGTCTTTTGATTTCAAAAGTCCCTTGTTTTAAAGTCAAAAGTCCTGTCTTAACATTTCAAAAGACCTGTCCTTTTCGGCAGCGGCAGTTATCCATCATCCGCCTCCCATTGCAATCCGGACAGTTTCCGTTGTGTAGCGGGCGAAAACTGCAAGGCTTTTTCCACGAAAGAGTACGTTTCACTACAACTTCATGATATACAAACATTTGGAAGCCGTGAAAGGTGAAAGCTATTTGTTCGATCTTTATGTGTATGATCTAATACTATCTGTTTTTCTTTACTATTTCCTTCAATTGTTCCGGTTTGTCGGTCGTAATGAAATCTACATTTTGTTCGATCATCGACTGCATCACGACTGGATCATCCACGGTCCAGACATTGACGGTCAACCCGGCATTTTTTGCTTCCTGAATCCAGGTTGGATTTTTCTCGAATACCTTATAATGATAATCCAGACCGGTAAATCCTAAGACTTTCAGATCGGCCGGCGAAACTTCACCACGCAGGTAAGCCACCTGTGCAGCCGGAGCACGACGGATCACCTCCTTACAGATATTCATGCTGAAAGAGATATATTCCACATGGTCTTCCAGTTGATATTTCTGTACCAGGGCCAGGATAGCCGTTACCGCCCGGTCTTCATTGACTACTCTTTTGTGAGGCTTTATTTCAAGAATCAGTTGCGTACCTTTATTCTGCTTGCCTTGTATCAGGTAATCTTCCAGGGTAGGAAGTACTTCCCCGTTTTTTAGTTTCAAATCTTTTATCTCTTCATACAGAGAGGTTTCGATACAGAATCCCTGGATACTGTCATTGTGGTTGACAACAGGTATGCCGTCTGCTGTGATCAAAACATCGAACTCCGAACCATAAACACCTACTTCGTGTGCCTTATTCAACGCCGTGATAGAATTTTGCGCCGAACCTTCACAGTCCCAATAGCCGCGATGGGCGATCACTTTCGTCTGGGAAAATGCGCTGCTTCCGCAAAGGAAAGCGGTAAGCAGCACGGACAAGATTAATCTTTTCTTCATTGTTTTATCTTTTTAAAAACACCGGTATTTGCATTTACATTGTAAACATACTGCTTTTGTCCGGATTCAAAGCTTTTGATCGAATAAATATTTTGTGAAGTTCTTATTTCAGACTAAAATACCAACCGACATTGATTTGTATCACGCCATTGTTAGATGTATCATCATACATAGAGTCTCCCAAACCGCAAAACACGACGAGAAACGATACTCACCGGCAACACCGATATTCAATCCCAGTCGCATATCGGTCCCATAAGGTGTCAGATCAGCCAGACCTATATGATGATTTCAACGGTTCAAAAGTTGCAACGGAATATTAAAATGAGCCGGGAAGTTGCCGTAAGAAGAGAACAATTCGCTGATAAACAGAAAAGTTTCCCCCGGAGCTTTTCCGGAGGAAACTTGTTTTGCCTGTCGTCACCCTTCACAGGAGTCAGAACAGAAGAACTTTATTTTCACTATTATTAGTATTAATACTGATCGCTTGTTCGCCCTCGCGGGGTAATTATCATGGGGCGGTTCACGAACCGCCCCTACGATACGCGGTCAATTTAAAATTATTTGATTATAAAAAATTGCTTATTTTACGATTGCTTTTACAGCGGCTTCGCCTTCTACGGCAACTACTACTACACCTGCAGGAGCAGAGATTGTTGCATTGTCGGAAGAGATCACTGTGTTAGCAATTGTCTGACCAAGTACGTTACTGATAATAACTTTCTTACCTTCGGCACCCTTAACGATGACAGCACCTTCTTTTGCAATTACTGATACAGCAGATGCATCGATGTTTTCATTAGCAACAGGAGCAGATGATTCTGCAGCCAGGTTGAATTCTTCACCACGAGCAACACCTTCAGTAACAACTACCACACCATTGATAGTCTTCAGATAACCATTGTTGTTTTCACGACGGTCTTTCTGATCTTTTACTTTGATTGCAGAGTTGTAATCTACGTAACGAGTCTGGATCTTGAATGCTCCGTTTTCATCGTTAGAAGCAGCATTTACGTAACGGAATGCAAACTTGGCGATGTTAAAGTCACGGCTGTTCAGGTCGATAACAGATTTTACTTTCTTGAAGTTCTGCCCTTCGGTCAGGTAAAGATTATCACCTGTACGGTATCCCCAAACAAATCCTAACTTAACGTAAGTTTCATCAGCTTCCTTATCGTTAATAAATTTATTAGCATGAATTTCACCATACTTGTTAGTATAAACAGCAGAGTCGATCAAGTTAACCAGGAAGCGACCATAAGTAGTATCCGGATGAATAGTCGGGTGACCAGGAATTGTACAAGGTTCTTCAGGAACATATTTCGGATTAACCACCAGCAGATACTGATAACGATTGTTATGACCGCGGCTTACATAAGCTGTATCAACATACAAACCAGGAGTCATATCTGTCAACTGGGAGATATTACCTAAGTTCAGGAATTCAGCATTTTCATACATTACATCATGATCGTTCTCTTCACGGAAGATACGAATTACATCACCCTGAGCTTTTTTGCGATATTCAGGAGCTTCTACCTTCTGGATATCAAATAAATCGTTAGAGTTAATCTGTGTATAAGCACCTTCTACCTGAACAGCACCATTACCTTCGGTTGTTGCACCATACAATTTGTTATTCAAATTAACGAAGTAGTTAGCATTACCTGTTTCAGAGCCGGTTACACCCAGTAAATTAACTTTACCGTCAGCCTTTTCTTTAATAACGAAACGGAAGACACTATTTAACAAACCTTCGTTAGCAACTCTGTCTGTAGAATGTTTTACATAATTTTCAGAGTTAGGCCAGCAAACCATTGACAAGATGTCTTCTTTCTGAGGAGATTCATAAGTCATATATTCACCGTTCGCTGTATTCTGCAAAGCATAAGCAACCATGGCAACCGTATCGTTGCTTGCATAGTATTTACCGTTTTTGTAATACTGCGGATGATTAACTACATAAACAGAGTCGGTAGCATATTTGAAGTAACCGTCTTTATCCATCTGACGTGCACGATCCATGCGTACCAGCTTCCAGTTTGTTGCATCTTCTACGTCTTTGCTCAAACCTAACAAATGACGACCTGCGTGATTTTCTGTTACATAGTAATTTACATCACTTGTAGACGCAACAGCCAAACGATATTCCACATCCAGAATTTCTTCGTCACTGTAGTCTCTGTAACCATCCATCTGGCGGGCATTCATATCTATATCGACCGGAGTAATAGACAATGTATCACGGCCTGCACCATATTGACTGAAAGAAGTACCGTAGTTGTATTCAACAGCATACTTATTGTCACCTAATGCAAACATACGAGCAACCTCGTAAGTAACGTTCGAATTTTCACGGTTTACAAATGTGAAAGCAACATCATTGTCTGCATCCAGTTCCTGTCCGTTCTTCAATTCTTCGGCAGTCTTGTTACCGATGTTAGTCATACGAACAAACCATTGTCCTTCCGGTTTGCCTGCCAGGAATTTAGCGGCATCCATCGGCATAGGATTAGCCCCCGGACGATCCATACCTAATACTTTACCATTCAATATCGCTCTGGAATTGTTTTCAGTAATATACTTGATCGATTCGTGATTAACGAATGATATATTTACATAACGATCATTCAGCGGATTGTTCTCCTTATCGCTACCATGAACCAAAGTCTTTTTCTGCAGAGCGGCATAAACACCATTCTTCAATGTATTATTAACTGTCAGGTAAGTTTTTCCATTTGCATTGAAAGTCACCAGATAGTTATACTTGTTATTTTTGTCGATAACAGAAATCGATTTGATATCATTTAGTAAATTTGCGTGGGTTGCCTGGAATTTATACGCCAGGTTACGATTCTGCAATTCAGTTGCAGCTACACCGTTGATATACTTATTCATGTTTTCAGCTGATAAGATATCGAATTTGTAACCACCCTGATTTACATGATTACTGATACCGGCTTTCGACCATGTCTTATCCAGATCCAATACGATATAGAAACCATCGCTTCTCTTGAATAAGTAAGAAGTCTCAGTGCTTGTAGCTTCCTTCAAGTCATAATACAAATGTGCACCTGTAACGGCATCTTTTACATCTTCAATCATCATCGGCACCAGATTGTAATCAGCAAACGGATTACCTTCCAAATCATCTGTCCCGTTTTCTGTATCTTTCAATAACAGGTCGAAGTAAGTATTGTAAGCTGTTGTCAGTTCTCCGGCAGAGAAAGGCAGATCGCCCAGTTTGTAAAGACCGAAAACGTTATCATTACCTGTAGCACCTGAAGCCAGAGACAATGTTCCACCTACAACAAATTTCAAATAGTTCTTTGTTGTTCCATCAGTACCTAAGCCATAAACAATAAAACCATTGTTATATGCATTCTCTGATTTGAATGAAGAAACTCCATCCACCTTTAAAGTAACGCCTGCCTGGTTTTTGAAAGTATAGCCATCAACATTATTTCCTGACATTTTCCAATAAGCATACTTATCAGGAGCAACAGATACTGCTACAGCCTGTGGTACCGTATTATCATTTTTCTGAGAAATATAATAAGCACTGACAGCAGTCTTACTTGTCAATAAATAATACTCATTAGAAATACTTTCTGTCAAATCATAAGTTATACCATCTACAGTAATAGAAGCAGCAGCTTCGGCAGAAGGAGTTACTTCTGCACGTTCCAGTGTCAGTTTTACATCTGTATCGGCAGGAGTCTCTTTTAACAGAATAACACCAGTGTTTGTCTGGATCAATTGTTCAAATACATTGGAAGAAGTACTTGTTGCACCAAACAAGCCTTCTGCAGTGTTTTCTTCAAAGACAGTAGCTTGGGCTGTAGCATCTAATGCAAAACCGCCTCCAGTAGCAACCTTAAGGAATTTGCCGGTCTGAGAGACAGACGCATATTTTCCATCGCCAGATGTAACTTTCCACTGAGCAGCTTCTGGATTAGCCGTTTTATAAGCTTCCAATGTAGCATCATCCACCAATTCTACATCTGTAGCATTCTTTGCAATCAACCACTTTCCATTAAACTTCAAATGGGTAAGGGTTACATCTGCTACTTTTTTGGTAACGGCATAGAAGTAAACCTTATTTGCAGCAGCTTTTGCAGTAAAGGTTGCAGCAGCATTTGTCGTCAAGAGCAATGACTTAGCAGTTTCACCATTCGGAATAATCTGATCTTCTGAATAAGAATAGTTATAGCCATTTGTTGTAAAACGAGCTGTAGAACTATAATCTTCCATAAATTCAGCCTTCCCTACATTCTTCAAAGTAAAAGAAGAAAGAGAGCCAGAGAAAATCCACTGAGCATCATTAGATACAACCGGTACAGCAGCGGAAGAAGCATCATTTGATTTAATATCATCAGTAGAACGCAATAACTGAAGTACAGCATTAGTCGATACATCCTTCAAACCATCTGCGGCGATCAGATAAGATCTTCCACTTGTAGGGTCGGTCACCTTCACCACCCCCGCTTCTACCGTGTAAGAAAAACCGGCAACCAGGAACGCTGCCAGTAGCGTAGAAAACTTTTTGTTCATAATCTTAAAATTAATTGTTTATAAAATAGAGTAAAAAAACCAACAACTAATTTTACGAAAGGGAAACAACCCCACGAATGATTATGAACGGACATAAAAAAACGCGGGCGTTGTCTATTATTTGCTCTAAGGCATCTGGAAAAGCCCGCATAACAATAATAGAACAACAGCCCGCGCCTTTACGATATAATAACAATCCTCCCATAAAAATGGTAGGTGAACTTATACGTAATAAGCGCAAGCATTTACTGTCCATTATTCCGTTATGCTTAAAAATTTTCCAGATTTTTAGAACAAGAATAATCTTCGTAAAATGCTTACAATATGTAATCGATACCGTTTATCGCGAGCCGCTGCCCGCTACGGAATCTGTTGCAAAGGTAAAGAGGTTTTTCGAATCAACAAGAGAAAACGCTTATAATTTTCCAAAATACATGGGTTATAGAACAAAACAGCACTATTTATGCAACATATTCCCCGATTTTGGGGATAAACACGACAAGATACACAGCAGCCTATAAAATGGAAGCCTTCCAGGGAAAGTGTCCGATGAGTGTCGTTCATTTCCACATACAAGACTTTACTATATTCCCGTTGGCGGATTAATATGCATCAAGATTAGAAAGAATTGAACCGATTTCTAACGTAAACAAGGCTGCCTCGAATGAAGCAGCCTTATTTAGTAACCTATTTATTATGAATATTATAATGCTTTTATCTCCGCCTCGCTGAGGCCGGTTACCTCTGCAATTGTCAAGAGAGAAAGACCTTTCTCTTTCATAGCTTTTGCCACGGAATAGACGCCTTCCTTGCGTCCTTTTTCTATCCCTCTCTCCTCGGCATAGTCGATCGTATTCTTATAGTCGCGGTAACGCTTCAGGGCTTCGTCATACAAGACACGCTCGTCCTTGCTCAGATTAGCCACATCCGCCACTTCGAGCAGTTTGTCGAATACGGCCTTTTGCGCCTTGAAGGGCATTCTGTCTAATGTATCCATATGCTTTAATAAATATAACCAACGTTCAAAATCTGTTTCGCAATCATCAGCTTCTTTCGTGAACCAGGGCAACTCCAGATATACCTGCCGGATCTTGTCGCTAAACATCTGTCCGGTATCACGGTCTGCCAATATAACATCTGTCCGGAATTTGGAGTTCATTCCCATCTTATAGTTTAACAGGAAGATACCGTATACCGGGCAGAGGTTAAACTTCCAGTCTTTACCCTTCTCCCCCTGGTTACTGATTGCCCGCGATAAGTAATAGATACCCCGGTCGTAAAAGTAGGGCTGGGCTCCGTTCTGCATTTCCACTACGAACCAACCGCCTTTATCATCCTTACAATGAATATCGAATATCACTCCCCGATCTTCGATCGTTTCCGGTTGGAGGATCGGGTTTTGGAAGGTGATATCGCTGATATGGCGTTCGCCTTCCAGCAGTTGATTTAAGAAATCGATTAATAACTCTTTGTGTACCTCCTGCCCGAAAATCCGGTGAAAGGATTGATAAACTTTCCCATAGCGTATAAATTTTGGTCGCCGCCCAATAACAGGCGGTGCGACAAAGATATAGATTATTTCCTTCGGACAAAAAAGAAAGGAGATTATTTTAATTGACAATTGACAATTGGGCTTCGCGCTCGGAAGTAGAAAGTTTTGAACCTACTTTTCCCTTGATGGAAAAGTAATATTCAAATCTGATAAATAGTGAACTAACGATGTATATTCCTATATTAATTATGTATATTTGCAAAGTTACTAACATAAAACACTTAATTATGAAAGAATTAGATTCAAAAGCTATGGCAGAGACTGAAAAACAAGAGTTGCAAGATCGATATATTCGATTTGACTGGGCCGTAAAGCGTTTATTGCGCCAAAAGGCTAACTTCGGTGTGCTCAACGGTTTCCTGACCGTCATGCTGCGTGAAGAGGTGAAGATCCTCGAAATACTCGAAAGCGAAGGCAATCAGGAGAGTGCCGACGACAAGTTCAATCGTGTCGATATCAAAGCGTTGAACAGTAAAGGCGAAATTATCATCGTCGAAATCCAGAATACCCGCGAAGTGCATTACCTCGAACGTATCCTCTACGGCGTAGCCAAAGCCATTACCGAGCATATCTCGCTGGGTGAAGGCTATCAGAAAGTAAAGAAAGTCTACTCCATCAGCATCCTCTATTTTGACCTGGGTGTGGGATCGGACTATATCTACCATGGCCAGAACCATTTCATCGGCGTGCATACCGGCGACCGCTTGCGTATCAACACCCGCGACCGCGACGCCGTCGTTACCCGCCTGCCTGCCGAGATCTTTCCTGAATACATTCTGGTTCGGGTGAACGAGTTCGACAAAGTGGCCACCACGCCGCTCGACGAGTGGATCACGTACCTGAAGGACGGTACGATCCGTCCCGACACGACGGCGCCCGGCCTTCGTGAAGCGCGAGAGAAACTGAAATATTACTCCATGTCTACACAGGAACGTCATGCCTACGATAAACATCTGGACACAATCATGATCCAAAACGACGTCCTCGACACAGCCAAATGGGAAGGCCGCATGGAAGGCCTCGCTGAGGGGAAAGCTGAAGGTCTTGCTGAGGGTGAGGCTAAAGGACTTGCCGAAGGGGAAGCCAGAAAGGTCGAAGCTCTACGCCAAGCGGCGGCTAACATGAAACGTATGGGAATGGGGGAAGCCGATATAGCAAAATGTACAGGGCTGCCGGTAGAAGAGATAGAAAAGTTATAGAATAAGGTTTCACCTTTTTTGTCCCGGGGCAAGCCCGGGAGGACAGAGCTGACGCTCTGAGTAAATTCATTACCAGTTAAAAACGAAGAGAGTGAACTCCTCTAACCGGAATCCACTCTCTCATTCTTATTATAAAGTATTTCTCTTTTTCTTACTTCTTGTTTTCTTCAATCCACTTGCGTGCATTTACGAAACCTTCGATCCACGGAGTTACTTCGTCACCTTTACGGTCAGCAGGATAATAACCGCACTGCCATGGGAACAAAGCACGTTCCAGGTGAGGCATCATAGCCATGTGGCGTCCGTCGTGTGAGCAGACACCGGCAACCGACCAAGGCGAACCGTTCGGGTTGGCAGGATAGCCTTCATAGTTGTACTTAAGAGCAATATGATATTCTTTCTCTTCGTAAGGGAAGCTGAACTTTCCTTCTCCGTGTGTGATCCAGATACCCAGCTTCTGTCCGCTCATCGGACCGAACATCACTGAATGGTTCTTCGGAATCTCTACAGAGATAAAGTTAGACTCCAGTTTGTGAGAGTCGTTATGCAACATCTTATGTTTCTTTTCGTGTTCCGGATAAACCACACCCAGTTCAGCCATCAACTGACAACCGTTACAGATACCCAGACTCAACGTATCGGGACGTGCATAGAAGTTATCCAATGCTTTCTTTGCCTTTTCGTTATACAAGAAACCACCGGCCCATCCCTTGGCAGAACCTAAAACGTCGGAGTTGGAGAAACCACCACAGAATACGATCATATTCACATCTTCCAGTGTTTCGCGTCCCGAAGCCAAGTCGGTCATGTGAACGTCTTTCACGTCGAAACCGGCCAGATACAATGCGTAAGATGTTTCACGTTCGCACTGGCAACCCTTTTCACGGATCACAGCAGCACGGATACCGCTCTTACCTTTGCGGTCGGCAGTCAGGCCGTAGTCAGCCAGCTTACCGGTAAAGTTCTTGCCGTATTTGAATTCCAGCGGCTGCATCTTATAGTTTTCGAAACGGTTACCTGCACATACGCTACCGCTCTGCTTGATATCCAGCTTGTAAGACGATTCGTACCATACGTCACGCATATAGTCGATGCCGAAGTGATACTGAACACCTTCTTTTTCCACCAGGATATGACGCTCGGCAGTCGGCTTGGCGATGATAGCGAAACCGACACCGGCTTCTTCCATCAGCTTTTCGAACGCCTTCTTGTCCTTCACCTGTACCAGGATACCCGGGTTTTCAGCGAACAGGATCTTCACGATGTCTGTTTCAGACAGCTTATCCAGATTGACTTCCAGACCGCCTTCTACGTTTGCGAAACACATTTCAAGCAGGGTAGTAATCATACCACCGGCAGAAATATCGTGTCCGGCAAGGATCAGACCTTTCTCGATCGCATCCTGTACGGCGTTGAACGCATCTGCGAAATATTCGCTATCCTTCACGGTCGGCACTTCATTACCCAGCTTGTTCAATGCCTGTGCAAAAGCAGAACCGCCCAACTTCATCGTATCGAACGAGAAGTCTATATAATATATGTAGGAATTCTTTTCGTGAGCTAATACCGGAGAAACAATCTTGCGGATATCGCTTACCTCAGCGCCGGCCGAGATAATAACTGTTCCCGGAGCAATTACTTTGTCGTCGCCATACTTCTGTGTCATCGACAAAGAGTCTTTACCTGTCGGGATATTGATACCCAGTTCGCAAGCGAAATCAGAAGCAGCCTGAACAGCGGTGTACAGACGAGCGTCTTCGCCTTCGTTGCGGCACGGCCACATCCAGTTGGCACTCAGAGAAACACCGGCCAACTTATCGGCCAGCGGAGCAAATACGATATTGGTCAACGACTCGGCAATAGCCATTACCGAACCGGCAGCCGGATCGACCATTGCTACCTGCGGAGCATGACCGATGGAAGTAGCGATACCTGCCTTTCCGCGGTAATCCAATGCTACGGCACCCAGGTCGCTCAACGGCAACTGCAATTCACCCTGACACTGCTGACGGGCGATCTTACCTGTTACGGAACGGTCTACCTTGTTGGTCAACCAGTCTTTACATGCAACAGCTTCGAGCTGAAGTACGTTTTCCAGGTAATGATGTATTTCTGAATCTTTGTAAACCACAGGAGCATAAGTTTCGCTCACTGTATGGTCTGTCATGATTGTTCTAGGCGGTTTACCGAACATATATTCCAGCTTAATGTCGATCGGTTTCACACCGTCGGCCTGCTCGAATACGAATTTCATATCGTTGGTCGTTTCACCTACTACATACATCGGAGAGCGTTCGCGGTCGGCAATGCGGCGTACGCGGGCAACGTCTTCTTCCTTCATCAGCAAGCCCATACGTTCCTGGCTCTCGTTTCCTACGATTTCCTTAGCAGAAAGCGTAGGGTCGCCAACAGGCAACTGGCTCATATCGATATGTCCGCCGGTAGCTTCCACCAACTCAGACAGACAGTTCAGGTGACCGCCTGCACCGTGGTCGTGAATAGAGATTACCGGATTGTTGTCAGATTCGGCAATCGCACGGATCACGTTCGATACACGTTTCTGCATTTCCGGGTTGGCACGCTGTACGGCGTTCAACTCGATACCGCTGGTGTACTGTCCTGTATTTACAGAAGATACGGCACCACCGCCCATACCGATACGGTAGTTATCACCACCCAGCAGTACGACCTTTTCACCCGGCTGAGGATCACCCTTCAAAGCATCGCGCATATTGGCATAACCAACACCGCCTGCCAACATGATCACTTTATCGTACCCATATTTTTTATTGTTCTCTTCATGTTCGAAAGTCAGTACCGAACCGCAGATCAGTGGCTGGCCGAACTTGTTACCGAAATCGGAAGCACCGTTGGAAGCCTTGATCAGGATCTGTTCCGGCGTCTGGTACAACCAGGGGCGCGGGTCCAGTATCTTCTCCCATTCACGGGCACCTTCCGTACGCGGATAAGCAGTCATGTAAACGGCTGTACCAGCGATAGGCAATGAAGCTTTACCTCCGCCCAGACGGTCACGGATCTCACCACCCGAACCGGTAGCAGCACCGTTGAACGGTTCAACCGTTGTCGGGAAGTTATGTGTTTCAGCTTTCAGGGAAATAACCGATTTAATTTCCTTTGTTTCATAGAAATCAGGCTGATCGCCGCTTGCCGGAGCAAACTGTTCGATCACCGGACCTTCGTTGAAAGCCACATTATCTTTATAAGCAGAAACCAGTTTGTTCGGGTTTTCTGCCGATGTTTTCTTGATCAGGTTAAAGAGAGAGCTTTCTTTCTCTTCTCCGTCGATAACGAATGTACCGCCGAAGATCTTGTGACGGCAGTGTTCCGAGTTTACCTGTGCAAAACCGTACACTTCGCTGTCGGTCAGCTTACGTTCCAGCTTCTGGCTTACTTCGTTCAGGTAAGACACCTCTTCAGCACTCAGTGCCAGCCCTTCCTGTTGGTTGTAAGCTGCAATATCTTCGATATAAACAATCGGATCCGGTTGTTTACTGATCGTGAAGATATCCTGGTTCAGTCCGTTGTAAATGCGTTGCAGCATCGGGTCGTGGTCTGCCTCACCGGAAGATACAGGGAAGTATTCTTCGATACGTGAGATACCGCTCAATCCCATATTCTGGGTGATTTCCACGGCATTAGTACTCCACGGGGTGATCATTTCCCGGCGGGGACCAACATACCAGCCATCCAATGTTTCCGATTGAACGGGAGTTGCTTCACTAAACAACCAAACGAGCTTTTGAACATCTTCAGGAGAGAAAGCATGTGCCGCCTCAACAGCCAGCACCGTCTTTGTTGGAGATTGAAAGAATAGAATCATATCGTCGATTTATTTAAGTATTCTTTGTGTCGCGACGGATTTCCGTCCCATAATTCGCGGAGAAGTTACCCTCTCGCTAACAGAGCACAAAGATAGGAAATAAGTTGGACTCCTCTATCCAAAATCAGAGAGGAAATGAGTCAATACTTGTTCTCCGGATATTTTTAAAGTAAAAGGACCGCCCAATATTTCATAGACAGTCCTTTTATATTAGTTAGCGAGCATGCTATTTGCCATGTACTTTATTGCCCACTGAACGGGTTTTGATCAGCCTCACTGATTACGGAATTGTTAGAAAACTCCTTATGAGGAATTTGTATGATAAAACGATAATCGTTTGAAGGCAATGTACCCTTCGGTTCCACATCGGAGCCATTATAACCATCCAAATTGCCCAAACCGGAAGCGAAGTGTCCTCCCGGATTAGAAGCAGAAGAACCATAACGAACCAAAGGCTGTTGCAAGCGAAGCAGGTCGTATATACCAGTCAAACCTTCACCCAGTAACTCTTTTCTACGCTCCA
This sequence comes from Parabacteroides chongii, assembly GCF_029581355.1. Taxonomy (NCBI): domain Bacteria; kingdom Pseudomonadati; phylum Bacteroidota; class Bacteroidia; order Bacteroidales; family Tannerellaceae; genus Parabacteroides; species Parabacteroides chongii. The sequence continues at coordinate 607,941 of NZ_CP120849.1, forward strand.
CATAGATAGAATTTAGTAATGTTTGCTTGTCGGCAGCAGTAGTCAGTTTGGCTTCACGAGCTGCCTGAAGCGTATTCAGATAAGTCAAAGCCTGTCCCGTATTACCCAAGTTGGCTTCTGCCTCAGCCATGATAAGCAACATTTCCGAACCGCGCATCAATGGAAAATCAATATCGTATGAATGCGATTGTTTTGCGCCACCGCCATCACCATAAGACTTTATTTTATTGTAAGCCCATTTAGTATTTATTTCAGGATCGGCATTACCTGTGCGATGCCAAAACATCACAGCCTTTTCATCTTCATCTGTTACACCAGCCGTCTTGTCACAACGTGCTCCACGGTAATCTGTTTCATCAAACAGATCCACATATTTCTGGTCTACCAGCAAGTTTATAAAGTTGTAGATCGGACCGTCTTGCATACCTTCACCATAACTGGGGTCTTGATTATACCAGAAATTGAATGATGTACAAGTAGACAAGTTACTCAAGTTGGTGAACTTAACGCCCCAAACCAACTCCTGGCAATTATTAGCCACCAAGTCGTCGAAGCCGCCATACCATTCCTCTTTCGTCATAAGTGTACCATAGTTTTGATAAACCGACGAAGCTTCGGCAAGCGCATTTTGCCAATTTCCCATAACCTGATAAACGCGTGCCAGGATACCGGAAACCACATTTGCATCAATTTCCCATTTTTCACTGCGCTTAAAACCTGACAAAGCAGCCTTAGCCCCGCTCAAGTCACTTACGATCTGATCATAACATGCTTGCACGGTGGAAAATCCCATTTCATCCGGATCACTGGCTGAAGTACGCAAAATAACCCCTCGCTTGTCTTTAGCAATAGCATATGTCTGCTGGTAATTGACAATCAAGTTAAAATAGCTGATACCACGCATAGCCAACGCCTGTCCCTCAATCTTGCTCTTTTCCTCTTCGCTGCCTGTAGCGTCAGGAAGCGCATCAAGTATTTGGTTCACCTCATTGATGATCTTATACATTTTACTCCACAAATAGTGAGCATGACCTGTAGCCAATGTACGATCCTGAAGATATTTATAAGATGCATCCGGAGCACCGCCATAATTACCAGTACAAAGAATGTCCGAACCGCCTACATCATAATGCATAGCCAAACCAGGCATACCTGTATAGTTAGCTGTCACCTGGTCGTAATAAGAACTACCACCCAACAATAGTCCATAATACCCCGACCTTAACACCATATTCAATCCTGTCGTACTTGAAAGTACAGTTTCTGAAGAAACTCTCTGGGCATCATCCGTCGTAAGTTGATCGTTACAACTACCTAACGACAACATTAAGAAGGCTAAAGGAAGAACCCCTAATGTTTTATATATCTTTTTCATATCGAAATCTTACTTTAATTAAAATGAAACTTGAATACCACCCATGAATACACGTCTTGCTGTTTGTATACCGCCTGAGTTACCATTGTAGTTGTCTCCATCTATTTCTGTTTCAGGATCCGTATGACGTTTAGCCGCAGAACCTAATGTAAATAAATTATCGCCCGTCAAATACAAACGGCAATGAGACAAATGTAATTTTTCAGTCAATGCTTTTGGAAGAGTATAACCGACAGTCAGGTTACGCAAACGGAAGAAGTTGTTTTTGAACAGATAAAAATCCGTTGTTTTACGTGTGCTTGAATAATCATCTCCTGACCAACGGGGGAACAATGCTTCGTCACCCGGTTTCTCCCAAACCTTGCCTTCGACTTGATCCCAAAAAAGACCGCAACCATTACGAACAGTTGTACCTTCCAGCCATCCATAGTCGAAAATCTTTCCTCCGAAAGAAGCATACCACATCATGGATGCATCGAAGTCCTTCCATTTAAAGTTATTGGTGATAGATCCGAACGCTTTAGGAATGGAAGAGCCCAACCATTGATAATCGTCAGTAGTCACATCTGAGAAATTCTCGGTTGTTTTCCAGCCGTCCTTGCCATCTCTGATCCAATAACGCATATTACCATTCTCCGGATTGACACCTGCATTTTTCGGCATATAAAATTCATACAATGATTTACCCTCTTCCATACGATAACCCGCACGGGATGAATAATTGTAAGGACCGCTTGGCAAATAAGTAACCTTATTGCTCAAAGTTGAGAAGTTGAAATCGATTGTCCATTCGAAGTCACGATTCTTTATTGCAGTAGCGTTCAAGGTAATTTCAACGCCTTGATTCCTAACATTGCCCAAATTAGTATTGATACCATTTGCATCACCTACCTGAGCAGAAAGAGGCAATTCTTTATAATAAAGCAAGTCGGCAGAATTACGAGTGTAGAACTCAACGGTACCGCTCAAACGACTCAAGAAACTGAAGTCGACGGCAACATTGAATTGCTTGTTTCTTTCCCACTTCAAATTAGGAGTAGCAATCGTCGATGGCTTGTAGCCAGGCATACCATACAGGTTGTCGCTTGTAAAATAAGCCTGATAAGCATACCAAATCTCATTGCCACTACTATACAATTTATCATTACCGGTAGTACCGTAACTTGCTCGCAACGCTAAGTTATCCAACCAGTCATTCGTTCCTTCCATAAACGCTTCTTTGGAGATACGCCAGGAACCACCAACAGAGAAGAAGTCACCCCAACGACTATCCTTGCTGAATCGGGAAGATCCGTCGCGACGGTAAGAAGCAGACAGATAATAACGATTCGCATAGTTATAATCAAGTTTACCGAAGAATGACAGCAACGCATAACGTATGCGGTTTGAAGTATTGCTCCAATTCATTGTGGTTGAAGCCAATTCATATTGTCCCAATTGCATGATGCCTTCACCGTAAGCTTCCGTATACTGCTGATTGAAGTGGTAATACTCATGACCAAGCATCGCATTAAGATTGTGATCGCCGAATGTCTTATCCCAAGTCAACAGGTTATTCCATGTTATGGAAGTTGTCTTTGTTGTTTTACGCGTAGCCGAACCACCGTTTGTCTTGACTGTCACGCCATAAGGGGCAAGCTGTCCGCCGTCACCATGAATAGCAGAATCATATCCATATTCATTCATTGTGTTATCATCCAAATTAACACCTGTACGAAACTTCAAGTCAAATGGAAGTTTTACTTCTGCAAAATATTTAGCAGACACCGTTGAGAACTCGCTGCTGTTAAAACTTTCATCATTCGAATTATTCCAGTAATCACCTCGACCTACCGGATTCTCTCCAAAGAAATATGCGTTATTATTAGCATAGTCATACATGCGTTCACCTGTTTTCTCTGAAACACACCAAGCTGTGTTGTCTGCATTACGCAACCAAGGAGAGTTCATCGTATTGGAGAATACCAAAGCACGTCCGTATCCCCTCGTATTCTTACGGGCATACGAGTAGGCTACGTTTCCTCCCATCGACAGCCAGCTGTTGACTTCTGAAGTTACATTCGCACGGAATGAATAACGTTTATAAAAGTCATTATTCGCATATCCCTTGTCATCCAGGAAACCAAGAGAAGTAAAATACTGCGTTTTGCCATTCTGACTTGACCCGCTTAAATCCAAGCCATATTCCTGGCGAAGTTTCTTATCGAAAACAGCATCATACCAATCGTAGTCCTTTTCGTCCCAAACCATCTCCAAATCAGGATTGGCCCAGCAATTACCCTGGCCATCATGCAACACGTATTTGGAAACATCACCTATCCATTTAAACGGTGTGACATAAACAGTCTCTCCTTTTGAATTTGTACGGGGTACGACGTGGCGCGAAAGCATAGTCTGAGAAGCAAAATCTCCTGCTTCCTGCATGCTCTTACCATATTTATAATATTGGTCGTTATAAATAGATCTCCAGACAGTAGTCATCTGCTGATAAGGATCAGCCTTGGTTGGATGCGGCACAGCCAGGTCGGAAGTACCCCAGGATCCACGGAAACTGATTGTCGGCTTTCCCTGTTTCCCCTTCTTCGTAGTGATAACTACTACACCGTTTGCAGCACGTGAACCGTAAAGGGAAGAAGCGGCAGCATCCTTCAGCACGGTCATAGATTCAATATCTGAAGGGTTAATCGAATTCAACGCGCCATCATAGGGCATACCGTCAACAACATACAAAGGCACTGTCTTACCGGACATAGAACCGATACCTCTGATTTGGATTCGCGGATCGGCACCTGGGGTTCCTGCATTATTAGACACATTTACACCAGCACTCATACCCTGCAACGACTCAACAAAGCCGGAACCGGAAATCTTTTCCAACTGCTCGGCCTTGACAACTGATGCGGAACCTGTAAATGAAGACTTTTTTGCTGTACCATAAGCAACAACAACAACCTCATCCAGATCTTGAGTATCACTCTTCAACTGTATGTTCAACGCACTATGACCATCCCAAGTGATTGTCTGCGTAGCCATACCTACGAAAGAGACCTCCAACACAGTACCTTTAGACACACCATCGAGAGAGAATTTACCATCCATATCTGTGATTGTACCATTTGTAGTACCTTTAACAACGATGGAAGCACCAACAACGGGTCCCATGTCGTCTTTCACAACTCCTGTTAGTTTTCCATTCTGCTGTGCTATCGTCGAAGCAGAAATAAATGGATTTACTGCTGTACTGGCTAATCCCGTCGTTCCAAACAAAACGGAAAGCAGCAGAACTTTTGCCATTTTTGATTTTTTCACCATAAACACACAAAAATTAAATTAATCTACACTCTTTCTAATACAAAGCTTAGTAAAAGTTCCTTAGAATTTGGCGTTTCTTAAATCTTTAGACATAGTTCTCTAAGAACTCTATTACTAAACACTTTCGACAAAAGTATTAATATTTTATTATATATCGTTATTTTACGTCAAAAAAGCAGTAAAAAGCCAATATTTTAACAATTTAAATACAAATACAGCATTTAATCCCTACTTGTCGATACAATATATGTTAACTTACGCATAATAAAAGATTGTGCAAACTAAATGAAAATTTAGTCAAAAACAGGTTTGTTGTTATTGAGCAGTCATTATAAGTGACAGAGAAACAGTATAATGGTAAATATACATACGACACAGTTCTTAGAGAACTCTGTCGTATGTTACATCCGTATCTTTTCTCTATTTAAGATTCATCATTCATGCTCATTATTCAAGAAAGGAAAATACTATTACAGCCAAAGGGACAACCCTTTTATTACTAACTATAAACCGAGTCAACCCTTTTTATAGATTGGACAGAAAGTAGTCAACTAAAATCGTTAAACTACACTGCCTTTTTTGTTTCACCCTAGTGAAACACTTGTTTCATTACGAAGAAACAGTTGTTCCATTAGGGTGAAACACTTTTAAGCATCTAGTTTTTACCACTCGTACTGTCCGACATATTCATCAAACACCGGAGCCTCCTGAAGACCTCGTTTAAGGAATAGTTGGCGAACATATTCCTGTTGTTCGAGAGTGAAAAAACGTTCTTTACGCCAAAGGCGGTAAAAATGTGTCCGTCCGAAATAAGCCAGCATCTGCTGTTTGATAACAACCGCATCGTTATGGGGTATATGCGCCAACAAATTGGTCATACCCAAAGCAAATTGCTGTACCTGGTCGAGCTTGAAGAAGGGACATTCTTCACTTGCAGGATTAGTTTGCGCCGGATTAATGATAGTAACCGTTCTGCGTTCCGCCGGTATATACTGTGTTGCTCTACAACGAAGACACTCATTGGCCAGTTTACACGTGTTATTCAGACAATGTGCAAAATCATGCGGCAGTAAATCGTAATTGAAGTCTTTATCCATAATATTATAGTTATCCACGAAAGTACACCTTATTATTCAATCACAAAACAAATTCCTAAAAAAAATATAAAGTTGCCTTACCAATATTTATCGTATATTTGTCACAAGAAAGAAATCACAAACATCATAATGGATTCTGCCACCGAAAAAGGATACATAGAAGCTGTCAGCAAGGGCGATGAACAAGCATTCGAAGCATTGTTCCTGCATTATTTTCCACGAATAAAAGGATTCATCAGCGGAATCCTGCAAAACGGAGAAGAGGCTGAGGATATTTCGCAGGATATCTTTGTATCCATGTGGCAAAACAGGGAGCGGTTAACCTGTATCGATAACCTGAACGCTTATCTGTTCCGCATAGCAAAAAATACCGTTTTCCGCCATATCGAACGTAGTCTGTTATTTAAAGACTATCAGGAACAGCAGACCGAGCGTTCCTTATTATTCCCTACTAATAATGACAGCATTGAAGAAGAAATATATGCAAAGGAGCTGGAATACCTCATTTCTATTGCTGTTGAAAAAATGCCGTCTCAACGAAAACGGATTTACCAAATGAGCCGTATGGAAGGATTATCCAACGAAGAAATAGCAGAACGGCTCGCGATCAGTAAACGGACTGTCGAAAATCACCTAACACTGGCACTGGCCGACATCCGCAAACTTATCGGTTTCTTTATAATCACTTATTGGGGAAATATCATCTAAAATTATTTTGAAAAAAGTTTCTTTTTGACTGTGTGTGTTTCCCGCTTCACGTATCCTATAATAAACGGAAAGCATATACACATGTCGAAAACATATAAAATATTACATAATCTGGTCAATCACACTTTCGATCCGGAACTCCGGAATAAGGTATGGCACTGGTTGATCGCTCCTTCCAAAAAGAAAGAAAAGGAAGAAGTACTTTTTTCTATTTGGGAAGAATATCCGACGGAAGGTACGGCAGAAACTTACCGCTCACTGAAAGCGACACAAGAAAAAATAGGATTAAAGAAGTCTCCACAGAAACAGTATAGTCTGCTATATAAGCTATTGAGAGTTGCCGCTATCCTGATTATTCCATTATTATCTATTGTCGGCTCATTTTTATACATTCAACATAATATACATTCCCCTGAGATGGTACAATGTTTCGTTCCCGAAGGAAAAAAACAAGAATTAATATTACCTGACGGTTCAATAGTAAACATCAATTCTGGAAGTATTCTTATCTATCCCAAAGAGTTCAAAGGAGAAACGCGAACTCTCTTCCTGATTGGAGAGGCTAATTTTAATGTACAAAAAGATAAGAAGCATCCTTTTATTGTTAATACAAACTACCTACAAGTCGAGGCGCTTGGAACAAAATTCAATGTGCAAGCTTATTCCGAAAGCGACAAAACTATCACTACGCTGGAAAACGGAGCTGTGAAAGTTGAAAAGATCATAGAAGATGAAAACTCATTCATTTTATCACCCGACGAACAATTGGAATACAACCACAAGACAGGTGTGTTTGAGAAAAGATCAATTAATGCTTCCAGTTATTCCGGTTGGACAAAAGGAGAACTCAATTTTATCAATCAGCCACTCAAGGAAATACTAGCAACAATACAACGTGAATATGCAGTTCAATTTGTAATAAATCCACGTTTATTCACATCTGATCTGTACACAATCAAATTTCAACAATATGAAAACATTGATAACATCATGAAAATATTGACACTTACAGTCGGTCACTTAAAATATGAGATCGAAGATAATATTATCACAGTTTATTCACATAAAAAGAAAGGAGCCTAATGAAGAAAAAAGGGACCGAAAAAAATTGCGACACCTTTTCCGGACCCCTGAAATCAACAATCATCATCTAATAGTCTTAAAATTAATATAGTAATCATTGATTTAATATGCAAAAATATGAAAATAAACTATCACAAGAGTAAACACATGCTCTTAATTTTCCGTAAAACATTCGTTTCAGTATTATTAGCCTTATTTACAAGTACTATTTGTTGGGGACAGAGTCAACAAGTTACTATCACCGGTAACAACAAAACTCTTCTGAAAGTATTCGAAGAAATTGAGAAACAGACCGGTTTTAGTATTGCTTACAACCAAACAAAATTAGATGTTAATAGACCTGTTAATCAAAACTTCACGGGAGAAGCTTTGTCGACAGTTATAACAAGTCTTTTAAAAGACACTGATTTTTCTTATCGTATAGAAGGGAAACATATTATTATTATTCCCCAAAATACAGGAAATTCCTTACAAAGCTCAACGAAAAATGCACCTAAAAAAATATCCGGAGTTATTCTTGATGGAACAGGGCTGCCAGTAATTGGAGCAAATGTTGTAGTTAAAGGAACAACAAATGGAGTTATCTCAGATTTAGACGGTAATTTTTCATTAGAAGCCACGCAAGGTAGCAAGCTACAAATATCATACATCGGTTATCTAACCAAAGAAGTCACGATCGATAGCAATACAAACTATAATATCCAATTACTAGAAGACTCACAAGCATTGGAAGAAGTAGTCATTGTTGGATATGGTACAGAAAAAAAGGTAAACGTAATCGGTTCCATTGCACAAATAGGCGGTGAAAAAGTAACTAATCGACCAACATCAATGCTATCAAATGCATTGGCAGGGCAAATGGCCGGTGTTACTGTCATCCAACGTTCTGGTCGACCAGGAAACAATGGGGCTGAAATACGCGTTCGTGGTGTAGCTTCTTTTGGTGGAGATGATTCCAGTAAAGCAGATGCATTAGTTCTAATCGATGGTATACCAGGAACACTCAATGATGTCAACGCTGAAGATGTTGAAAGCATTTCTGTATTAAAGGATGCCTCTACAGCCGCAATTTATGGTGCTCGTGCTGCAAACGGAGTAATTCTTGTAACTACAAAAACAGGTAAAGAAGGTAAAATCAGTATTAGCTATAATGGCTATGTAGGATTCAACCAACCAACAGAACTTCCTGAATTTGTAGACACATGGAGATATGCAGAATTAATGAATGAAGCAAGAGGTACAGATTTTTATACCCAAGATGAAATTCAAATGATGAAAAATGGCAGTAATCCAGATAAATACGGTAATCATAATTACTTGGATGAAGTTTTTTCAAGAAAAGGAATACAAACAGGTCATGATTTAACACTAAACGGAGGTACTTCCAGTAATCGGTATCTCCTTTCATTAGGCTACTTACATGAAGATGGCATCATTGAAAAAAATAGTTATGAACGTTTCAATACACGATTAAATCTCGTCACGGATATTACATCTAATTTGACAATAACAACACGCTTATCAGGAGTTTATGCAACACGGAAAGAACCGACTACAAGTAGTTCAGGTAATATGCTGGATATGGTAGGTTCAGCAATCCGTTATCCAGGGTTATGGGCCACAGTTCTTTCAAACGGAGAATTAGGTTTAGGGAATAAATCAGAAGGAACACCCGCAACACCTTTACATACGCAATCCTTTTTCGAAGAACCTGATTTCAAAGTAAATGCAAATATTCGCCTAGATTATAGTCCTATTAGCGATCTAAAAATCTCTGCCATAGGAGGTTTTAATTATCAAAATCAAGAACAACGGACTTATAGAGCTTCTTATATCCTAGAAGGTAGAAATATTGGAACCTCTTCTTTAAAGCATGAAATGTTGAAAACTATTTATAAAACATTTCAAGCAACTGCTGAATATAATAAAAAAATCAACAATCATTCCATTGGAGCTTTAATTGGTTATTCTTGGGAAGATCAGTCTTATCGTACACTAAATGGATATAGAGACAAGTTTCCAGGAAACGACTTACCTTATTTAAATGCTGGTTCACCTGATAATCAACAATCAGGAGGAGGAGGATACGACTGGGCTATTCAATCTCTCTTCGGACGTATCAGGTACAATTTTGCAGAACGTTATTTGTTGGAATCGACTCTTAGGTACGATGGCTCTTCTCGTTTCCCTACTAATCAGAAATATGGTTTCTTCCCTTCTATAGCAGCTGGCTGGAGAATTTCTGAAGAAAACTTTTTCAAGGAAAATGAAAGTCTAGAATGGATTTCAAACTTAAAACTAAAAGCTTCTTGGGGAAAATTGGGTAACCAAAATATTGGAAACTATCCATGGCAAACAGTTTTTGAATTAGGCAGAAACTATCCCTTCGGAGATAATTTTGCATTAGGAGCTGCCGTTGTTACAGCAACTGACCCCACTATAAAATGGGAAGAAACCCAAACTTATGATGCTGGTTTTGAAAGTAATTTATGGAATGGGCTGCTCAACATTAATGCAGGTTATTTTTACCGGAATACTTACGACATTCTATACAAACCGAGTGGAAGTGTATCCAGTGTATTGGGACAACAAGTATCCGTAATGAATACGGGTAAATTAAGAAACACCGGTTGGGAATTCGAAGTTGGGCATCAAAACAAGATTGGAGAAGTCTCTTATAACGTGAACGCAAATTTCAGTATCATTAACAACAAAGTAAAAAGTCTTGGTGTAGGAAACGTTGAGCAGTTAAACGGCATGGTGGGAAATGGTAGTGATTTATTTATCGGATACCCAATGGAAATGTACTACGGCTATCTGACCGATGGGGTTTTCATCAGTGATGAAGAAGTTAAAGACTGGGCGGATGTTTCACAATTATTGCCTCAAGCACAAAAAGGAGATATTCGCTATAAAGACATCAGTGGTCCGGACGGTGTCCCTGATGGCCAAGTTGATCCTAATTACGACCGTGTATATTTAGGCTCACGTATTCCTAAATATACATTCGGATTAAATTTAGGAGGAGAATACAAAGGGTTTGATATATCCCTACAAATACAGGGAGTAGCAGGAGTAAAAGGGCTGCTCAATGGATTTGCAGGATGGGCATTGTGCGGAGACGGGAATGTACAAACATGGCAAGATGAAGGACATTTTGATCCGGCCAATCCTCAACGCTATCCGGTTTATCCAAGAATGCAGGAAGTCACAGGTTCAGAAGCATTTAACACATTAACATCTGACTTTTGGATTCTTGATGCCTCTTATATTCGCTTAAAGAATGTTCAAGTAGGATATACGTTACCATCTTCCATCATAAAGAAAGCAGGAATCTCCCGTCTACGTTTTTACATCACTGCAGAAAATCCATGTAGTTGGAATAAATATAGAAAAGGATGGGATCCGGAAATTAATGGTAATGGTGTTTACTACCCTATTCTATCAACCTATACATTTGGTGTAAATCTTAAATTCTAAAAAAATGAAATATAGAAATTTTTATATCGTATACATATTGGCGTCTTTCTTATTTAACACGTCATGTAACTTAGACCGCAACCCTTTGGATAATTTCGCGGAAAATGAATTTTGGACTAGCGAAGAAAACGCATTAATAGCACTGACCGGAATATACAGAGGTAACACTCTTTTTAATTCAGAAGAGTATAGTCCAACAGACTTTTGGTCATATAGCGGTGTGCTCTTTTTAGAGTTCGCCAGCGATAATGCCTACGATCGTCGTGGAAACAATTCAGGTTTTTTTCAAATGGTTAATGGTAACTTCACTGCAAATAATGGATTTATTTCCAATTATTGGAGTAATGCTTATGCTAAAATATCTCGTTGTAATCGTTTCCTGGAGGGAATTGATCAGATTCCAGCTTCTCAAGAAACAGTAAACCGATTTAAATCGGAGGCCCGTTTTATAAGAGCTGTACAATATTTCTATTTGTCACAGTATTTCCAAGATGTACCATTGGTCACTTCTGTCCTAACGAAAGAAGAAGCCAATAATGTGAAAAAAGCTTCTAAACAAGAAATCATTTCGTTCATTGAAAAAGAATTTAAAGAAGCTGCTGAATATCTACCAGCTTGGAAAGAACTTCAAGCATCAGAGATAGGACGTGCATCTCAACAAGCTGCTTATGCATTTTTAGGGCGAACCTATCTAGCAGAAAAACAATATAAAGAAGCAGCAAACACATTCCTTCAAATTATAAATATGGGAGAAAACAAGATAGAAGACAATTATAATGAAGTCTTTTATCCAGCTCAAAAAGGTAGTCCGGAAATTATCATTGGAGCACAATATCTAACAGACCTTGCAGGTTGTGGTTTACCTCAGCACGCTTATCCTGTAAAAGATCTGGGATGGTGCATTATTAACCCTTTAGGGAGTTTGTTTGAAGCTTATCAATTTACGGATGGATCTAATTTCAGCTATGAAAGTCCCTTATATGATAAGAATAATTTAGGAAAAAATAGAGATCCACGATTAGACTACACAATCTATTACGACGGTGCGACATTCAAAGGAACCACTTACAGCTCACATCCGGATCGCGGTGGAGTAGACGCAACACAAAGCGGACAAACAACCCAAACAGGATTTATGATGCGAAAATATTTCGATGAGTCATATAATGGAGACCTCCGAAGATATGGGGTTAACCTCCCAATCATTCGGTATCCGGAAATTCTGTTAAGTTACCTAGAAGCAAAATTGGAAGGAGGAGAGCCTATTGATCGTTCACTACTCGACCTAACAATCAATGCAGTTCGTGGTCGTTCTTCAGTAAATATGCCTCCTGTCACCGAAACAAATCCGGATAAGTTGCGCCCGATCCTCCGCAACGAGCGTCGTGTAGAATTTGCCATGGAAGGCATTCGCTATTGGGACCTACTCCGCTGGGGGATAGCACATGAAGTATTGCAAGGTAAAATATACGGTGCACCTTTCCCAGGACGCAGCAAAGTAGATGGTGATAATAATCAAGACAAATATGGCCGATGGTATGTCAACAAATGGAATTTCCGTCAGCAAGACTACAAATGGCCAATACCGCAATCCGAGCAAAACATTAATCCCAATTTAAGATAGTTATAATCAAAAAACTGGAGAAAGATACTTGTAATTACTATTATCTTTCTCCGGTTTCATTTTAATAAAATAAATAAGATTATGAGATATTTATTCATTATAATTATAGTTTTATTCAGTGCCTGCTCTCCTAATCCGGTTCAGACCTCCAAAGAAGGTACAGCTATTTCTGTTCCCGAAAACGCTTCACGTGAAAAAATCATCGAATTATCAACAGAGGTACGCCCCTCGTACAGACAATTAGACTATCAGGAACGTGAAATGCTCGGTTTTATACATATCGGAATGAATACATTCACAGGACGTGAATGGGGTACCGGAACAGAAGATCCTGCCATATTCAACCCTTCTGAGCTAAATGCAGAAAAATGGGTAAAAACATTCAAAGATGCAGGTATAACCGGAGTCATATTAGTAGCCAAACACCATGACGGATTTTGTACATGGCCCAGTAAATTTACTAACCATTCTGTTGCAAACTCTCCATGGCGTGAAGGAAAAGGAGATCTAGTAAAAGAAGTATCGGAAGCATGCAAAAAGCTCGACATGAAGTTTTGTATTTATCTATCTCCCTGGGATATGCATGAACCCACCTATGGTACAAATGCTTACAATGATTATTATGTAAACCAGATAGAAGAGTTATTAAAGAACTATGGTCCAGTTTACTTGCTTTGGTTTGATGGAGCAGGAGTTAATAGTAGCGTGAGTGGAAAAAATATGGACTTTGATTGGGAACGTATTTTCCAAAAAGCACGAGAAATACAACCAGACATTTTACTATCCGGAGCAGCTCCTGATATACGATGGGTAGGTAATGAAGCCGGGCAAGGACGTGAAACCGAATGGTCTGTACAAGGAATAGATGAGGAAAATCTTTTGTTTGGAGGAGAAGTAAAAGGGCTTCATGCAACAGCTGAAAATCTGGGAAGCATAGATGATCTAACAGGAAAAAAAAGACTTGTATGGTATCCATCAAGAGGTGGACTTCCTCTTAGAAAAGGATGGTTTTACAATTCGAATGATGATAACACAACAAAATCTTTGGAATACCTCGTAAATAGCTATTTCTCTACCATTGGACAAAACTCAAATCTTCTACCTAATTTGTCACCGGATAAAACTGGACAAATCCCAGAAAAAGATGCAAACAGATTAATCGAATTTGGTAAAATCATTACCAAAATGAAAGAAATAGATTTTGCTAAAAATGCTGAAGCTATCGCTGTGTCTGGATGGGAAAAGAATTCAAAAACAGGTGTTTTAACAGATGATGATCCTTTTACATCCTGGCAAACTCCAAAAGGAATAACTAATGCTGAAGTTGAAATAAAATTAAAACAAGCTAAACTACTTAATATCATCAAACTACAAGAAAACATCCGAGACTATGGACAAAGAGTTGAAGCCTTTGAAATTGAAGCTTGGATAGATAATAAATGGATAAAAATAGCTCATAGCACAACTATTGGATTCCGTAAAATGATTCGTTTGTCAGAGCCTATTTATACTGACCGTTTTCGTATTCGCATTCTCAATAGTAGAATATCTGTTTCATTAGGGAATATTTCTATGTACTACCTTCCACCTATTCCCAAGGAAAATACGACCAACATCAATCCACAACCACTGAAAAATGATGGTTGGACAATTTCTTCTTATGGAGTAAAAGAAAATAACGGCCCAATAACTTCTATTATAGACAACAATCCCAGTAGTATTTTTGAAGGAACTATCGAAAAAATTCCTGCTGGATTTATCATACAGTTAAATAAAGAGTATAAACTGAAAACTTTTTCATATATTCCAGATAAAACCCTAAATGCTGGACATATAGAAGAATATGCCATTTCTTTTAGTCTAGATGGTGAAAAATGGGAAAACCCGGTCACAAAAGGTCGTTTTGGCAATATTGTCAACAATCCTGTTGAACAAGTTGTATCATTCAAATCCCATAAAGCAAAATTTGTCAAGATCGAGATCCTAAAAACAACATCAGATACGATATCAATACCTGAATTGAACTGGTTTGAATAACTATTTTTATCAGTTAAAATGTATTTTTCGATTTTTATAAAGAAAAGGTCTGTTTTATTCACAAAAAAAGCAGACCTTTAAACCCTGAAATAATAATTTATCATACCTAAAATATCATGAAATCAAACGTACTAATCGGTCTCGGACTGGGAGCATTCCTTGTCTCCCCGACTATCTCCCATGCTCAAAAGGCAAAAGAGACAAAAACTCCGAATGTCATTTTCATCTACGCTGACGACCTGGGTTATGGTGACCTGGAATGTTACGGCGCGACCCGCGTACAAACACCCAATGTCAACAAACTGGCAAACAGTGGCATCCGCTTTACGAACACTCACGCAACAGCGGCTACCAGCACGCCTTCGCGTTACTCGCTGCTTACCGGAGAATATGCATGGCGCAGGCCGGGAACAGACATTGCTGCCGGAAATGCCGGAATAATCATCCGTCCGGAACGGTATACCATTGCCGATATGTTCAAAAGCGCAGGCTATACAACTGCTGCCTTAGGCAAATGGCATTTGGGACTGGGCGATAAAACAGGCGAACAGGACTGGAATGCCCCTCTGCCTGCCGCATTGGCTGATCTTGGATTCGATTATTCCTATATCATGGCTGCTACAGCCGACCGTGTTCCTTGTGTATTCATAGAAAACGGAAAAGTAGCCAACTACGACCCGTCTGCACCTATCGAAGTCAGCTATCAGAAACCTTTTGAAGGCGAGCCGTTGGGCAAAGACCATCCGGAACTGCTTTATAATCTGAAACACAGTCATGGCCACGATATGGCAATCGTCAACGGTATCGGACGTATCGGTTATATGAAAGGCGGAGGCAAGGCATTATGGAAAGATGAAAACCTGGCAGACTCCATCACAACCCACGCCCTCGACTTTATCAAGGCGAATAAGGACAAACCATTCTTCATGTACTTCGCCACAAATGACGTACACGTACCTCGTTTCCCTCATGAACGTTTCAGAGGAAAAAATCCAATGGGACTCAGAGGCGACGCCATCGTACAGTTCGACTGGAGTGTCGGACAAATACTGGACGAACTGGAAAGATTAGGGTTAAGGGAAAATACATTGATTATCCTCTCCAGCGACAATGGTCCGGTTGTAGATGACGGTTATGCAGACCAGGCGGAAGAACTGTTGGGTGACCACAAACCAGGTGGTCCGTTACGCGGAGGAAAATACAGCGCATTCGAAGCCGGAACACGTATTCCCGCAATCGTCAGCTGGCCGAAAGAAGTAAAAAAAGGGGAAGTATCAGATGCTTTAATGTCACAGGTAGACTGGTTCGCTTCACTCGCCGCATTGACAGGTTCTGTACTTCCTAAAGGCGCAGCTCCTGACAGTTACAATTATTTGGGAACCTTGCTGGGAACGGACAATGCCGATCGCCCATGGGTTATCGAACAGGCATCCGACCATACTTTATCAGTCCGTACGAAAGACTGGAAGTATATTGAAACCAGCGACGGACCGAAAATGGTACCCTGGGGACCAAAGATCGAGACTGGCTACTCGAAAGCCCCTCAGCTATACGACATGACTCAGGTCGGCGAACAGGATAATCTGGCAGAAAAACGTCCGGAAATCGTTTATCAACTGCAGGGAATTCTGAAAGGAGTACGTAACAATACTGTCAAACCTAAATAATCCGGATAACCCGGTCAAATTATAAATCAATGGTCTGGGACTTTTGTTCCAGACCATTTTTATGTTTTTACCTTTTTTTATCAACGAATAGACACTATCTTTGCAGTCAATTGGGCAGAAAATAAAAGATAATGCTGGGACTTATTAGTAAAGGAATTGTGATAGGCATACTCGTATCAGCCCCTATGGGTCCGATCGGAATGCTGTGTATACAAAGAACATTGAATAAAGGACGCTGGCACGGATTCGTTACCGGTCTGGGAGCAGCCCTATCAGATGTCATATACGCAACTCTTACCTGTTTGGGCATGGGAGTTGTCGTTAATTTCGTAGAAGCCAACCAGGCTCCTCTCCAGCTAATGGGCAGTATTGTCTTAGGACTTTTCGGTTACTATATATACCAATCCAATCCTGTAAAAAACTTAAAAAAGCAACGTGAAAAAAAGTTATCGTTCACACAGGATTTTATTACAGCTTTTCTTCTTACCTTTAGCAACGTTTTAATCGTGCTTCTATATATAGGCTTGTTTGCACGCTTTGGATTTGTGCTACCAGATCATTCCGTTTGGATGTTATTGGGGGGGATTGCATGCATTGGTGTAGGTGCCGTCTTATGGTGGTTCGGAATCACATATATAGTTGCCAAATTGAAAAAATGGTTTAATGTACGAGGAATATGGTTATTGAATCGGATTGTAGGGACAGTCATCATTGTTTTGGCTATTGTAGGAGTATTATCCGTGCTCCTCACCTCATATTTCCATTTGCCGTTGCTCCAAATCTATAATTAACATGAAGAAGCTTAAAGTACCGTATTTAGTGACGCTGGATGTACTGGATTTATCATCCGCAGGATATCTGCTGGAGAGTAAGGCCCAGCGAGAGTATATCGATGTGATCAATTGGGAAGAATATCCTTACAAACCAATTGTAGCCTTTGATATTGCTCGAACAGACACGAATTTATATATTCGTTATTTTGTAAAAGGCAATTCCCTGAAAGCTGTACACAGCACAGACGGATCACCTGTTTATACCGATAGTTGTGTAGAGTTTTTTATGAAAACCATAGAAGATCACAACTATATGAATTTTGAATTCAATTGTATCGGCACCTGTGATGCAGCACGCCGCCAATCACGCGATATCAAAAGATCGCTGAACTCCGACGAGTATGCATCCATCCGCAGATATTCCACATTGGAGCACAAACCGTTTGCCGAGAAGAAAGGGGTATACTCCTGGGAACTGGTAGTTGCCATCCCATTCCAGCTGATGGGGCTCGATCCGAATAACCTGCCGGAAAAAATACTGGGTAACTTCTATAAATGCGCAGACGATACAGAATTTCCGCATTTCGTAAGTTGGAGTCCGATCGATGTTCCGGCACCGGATTTCCATCGTCCGGAGTTTTTCGGGGAGATTTACTTATAAAAGAGACTATGATTATCAAATAAGAAATAGTAGAGAATAGCAGATAAATGTTATTCTCTACTATTTCTTCATAATCACTCAGATCAAGGATGAATAATTTATCAAAAGTAAACAATTGATTGCAACTCCCTAAATTATTTATCTTTGTCCTTCGAAAGTTTCATTTCTAAAATAAAAGCAACAATTAGTCCGAGACCGCCAAATAGCAGAACCGATGCTCCATACACAGCACTTCGCATTTCATAATTATCACATGCCACCGTAGATATCGACAAGAAGAATCCGAACAATATACCCAAGCCGATTCCAACCAACAGGCAGCCAGCTTTTAACGAGCTAAAAGATAAATTAGTACTCAAACGGGGCAAACCTATTTTAGCATCAAAGGCAGAAGGTTCCAGCTTATCTCCTATCTTCTCAATAATAGCCAAACGTTCTTTCTTCCGTACAAACAATTCAAACAAACCATAAATACCGGCACAAATTATTCCGATAATAAGCGGAATCATTATAAAATTCATCATAACTGTAATTTTTTAGTTGTTAATTAATTTCGTTTACTAGTTTGACGCAGTAAAGAAAAAAAGGTTACAGTCTGAGAAGAAAAAAGAAATACATATTCATAAAGATATTTTCGTAACTTTGGAATACCTTTGTTAGTTCCTTATACAAAGGACTTTGAGAGAATTACCCAATTTTGAGGTAATGACTTGGCAACTGTGACATTTGCTGCGTTCTTCCTCATTTTGCTTCAAAGCAATAGCTCGTGGTGCAAATATATGATATTGGGGTGGAAACAGCAAATGTCCACCCCAATAATTATCAATAATTGTCAGTTAAGGAAATAGAATATCCTCTTTTGATATATTCCAATTATCAAAACTAAATTTCCACCGTTCCTCCATAAATTGCAGCATCAACAAACCACGCTTCTTTATTTCATCTGGAGTCCATTCTTTATGTTTAGAAACTTCAATTTCACTATACGAGCCATTATAGTATCCTATTTCTTTTCCGTCTTTGTTTAGCAGACATTTCTTTTTGTCAAAATCGTAATTCTGCAACTTTGAATTTTTAGAACGATTTAATAGTAATAGATTTCCCAAAGAATTCAAATACTGACGTTTTTCTGAAGGTTTAAGATGCCCAAAACGATTTTTCCAATAAATATCATTAGGTGATTGTGGGTATATGTGTTCAATTGTATCCTCTTTCTTTCTCTTGTTAAAGTCCTCCCAAGAGACTTTCATATTAGCATTGTCTTGTAGGTACAATTCATATTCATAGAGAAAATACCTAAGTCCGCTCCATGAATAAAAGCCTTCTCTATCATTTTTTGAGAATAGTTCTTTTATATGATTTTTGAATCTTTCCAAATCAAACCATCCATAATAGTTTTCATCGTCTTCCCCATCCGTCAAAAAGTCAATATCTGCCGTAATTGTTTCTATATCCAACTGTCCCATATAATACTCTCTTGTCTTTCTGTAAAGATTGCTATTTTGCGTATTTGAAGAACGGTGTGATACAGCAAAAACCAAGAAATTGAATCTTTCACAAGCATCTAAAAAATTCCAAATTAAATCCTCATTGGTTTCTTTGGTAAATACAGCCATTATCATTGGAGGGAAAGCACCCCAGCCAACTCGTTCTAACTTCTGAATGTGCTCTTTTATTCTATCTGAATGGTTAGAATATTGGATGTTAAATATGTAGAACCATTGTTTTACACACTTAGATAGGCTGTCGATATAATTTTTTATATCTTTAATTGAGATATTCCCACTTAATACATTTTTTGCGGTGAATTTTTTCTTAAGTAAAAACTCGGCATACACATCAGATTGACTTCTATCGTATGTGAAATACATTATCCAATGATTAAACAAGAAGTCATCATCATCTAATGGATTATCTTTGTTTTTACCTAAATATTCATATATGGTTTTCCATGTTTCATTAATATCTGTTCTTAATCGTCCTTTTGTTTCATCATCTTCATGTAATAAAGTGGACAAATATATTAGACGGTTTTTTAGTAGTTCCAAATGAGACAAATCTTTTCCTCTATTGTTCATTGTCTCAAATGTTACATATACATCTAATGAGTCATCTATTTCATAATAATTGAATTTCAACCTGTTTATTACCTTATCAAAGATAGCTTCTTTATCCTCTTTACTCAATGACTTAAGTCTATTTTTGAAATATTCTTTTGCAAACATAAGATTTGCTGTATACAATGTTTCGGGATACTTGTCTGCAGCAGAGGATTCTTGTTCTAAAATCTTTGTCTTGAAATACTCATCGCTTGGATTATCCTTTTCATATCCAAATACAAAAGACTTATATAGCTGGTTGTAAGAACGATACAAAAAACGGTCTATCCATTCACTCTTTTGTCCGTAATTAATGCCTTCATTGTCATTAAACGTACATAAAATTTCATGCAATAAGATAATTAAAGTAGTCAATCTCTGCTGTCCATCTATTACATAATATGCGGACAGCCCCTTTTTGAGAAGCCATAAATCATCTTTCCATTTTTCGATATTGGATACCTCATTTGCATTTATTGGTTCTACTGTCAATAATCCAATATAATGTATTTTATTGGGGCTAAGGTTTTGGATATCTTCCCAAAAGTCATCTAACTGGCGTTCTTCCCAAGAATAGCCACGTTGAAAATCAGGAATACGAAAAATTTTATTGTTGAATATTTCTGATAATGACAAAAGCTTTGTATCGCTCATACTTTTAGACTGCTAATCAATTTTTGTTTTCTATATATTCTAATATGTCATCCATCGTTGCTTTGAAAAAACGACCATAATCGCTTGATACATTTATAGGCTCCCAGATTTTGAAGCACTTTTGTCCTAATGAACGACTAAAAGAAAGTTGGTATTTTTTTCCACATACCGTAAAATCAAAGACCTCACCCTTTGTTCCTGTCTCTAAGGCTTCTGATAGGTCTTTCAAATTTTTAATCATCTCATCTTTACTGCCAAGAAAAAAAACGATTGGTTGATGATATTTTGAATTATTAGGTAAAGTTACAGAATACACTTCTACTTCATCTATAATTGTTTTATTTAGCGCCACAGAACCATTTGTAAAAGATTTCACTTTCTCGATTTTAGCAACTTTTTTTAGTTGAGCATTTGTGTAGGTTGGCACAGACAATAGTAATGTTAAGACAAGTATGCACTTTAAACATACACTTGTTCTCTTTAATACTCTCATAATTAGATACGTTTAAATTGTTAAAATAAGCGTGAACCGTATGCCACACTCTTACTTGAAGGTCGTAGGAAACCTTGAATACAGATGTAACAATAGCAGCCCACGCTATAGCGTGAGAACCACTATGCTATCCTTGTATTCAGATTGAAAATTTCCTACGTTTTCAAGTACAAGATAAGCATAACGCTTCTTCTTTTTTCTCGTATGTCTTTGAAAAGGGTTGCCCCAATCCGAATACAAAAGTATAAAAATCCGTGATATGTCATTCAACTATCACGGACTTTATTTTGATTTACAAATTAATACCCCGATTTTGTCTCCTTGCTTGTGGTCTCAGCTTCTCAATAAACTCCTCTTTCTTCCGTCTGAACCAACTGACATGTGAAACTCCGTCTATGTGGAGGTTGAAATTCCCCTCCTTGTCCTCTTTCAGTGAGCATATCGTTTTGTCTGCCTTGAAATGCTGGTTAAACTCACAAGAATAGAGTTCCCCTTTGATGGAAACATCCTTGAACGTGCATAACTTTCTGATGAGGGCATCGCCAAAGTTCAGCGTATCACGCAGAAATTTGATGGTTGGCATCAGCTTCTCCACATACGGGAAATAGTGCTTGACATAATCCACGAATTCGGACAGCTTGCGGTGCCGCTGTTCGTAAGCATCCGTTATCTCCTGTATGTGCTTTGCCTGTTGCTGTTCCCTGTGTCGAGCTTCTTCTTCAAGTTCGAGGATGCGGTCTTGCAAATCCTCGTTTCTGCGTTCCAAAATCTTAACTTTGTTGCTTCCGAAAAGAGAACCGACACTTTCTGCAATGTGGGTCGCTGCTGTGGTGGCTGCGCCTTTCAGTTTCTCGGTCTGCACCTCTTTCTTGGCTCGTCTGAGTTCCTGCTCCGCTTCGGTTTTCTGCTCCTGCAAATCCACCACTTCCGATTTCAAGCTGTCAGCAAGTTTCTGTATGTCCCGATAATACTGCTGTGTGGACTTGTGACGAGCCTGTGAGCCGTCTATGCCACGTTGCAGACCGTACTTTGCCATCGCTATGGCATAACTGTCCTGGTAGGATTTCAGCTTCAAGCGTGTCATGATATCATCGGCACACAGGCGGACGGCATTGGTTGGTTTCTTTCGATACCGCTTCTTTACCTGTTCCTCACGTTTCTTGCGCTTGCGCTCTCCCTTGACAATCGGAACGAGGGTAATATGTATGTGTGGCGTTTCCTCGTCCCTGTGCAGGTGTGCAGCCACGATATTCTCCTTGCCGAACAGGTCGGCAAAGTATTTCATATTGTCGGCACACCATTCGTCAAGTCTGCCCTCCTTTTCGATACCTTCATATCCTCGTGCGTTCCCGACACATTGATACGGATAGCCCGAACTTGGTTGTTCCTGATTTTGCGTGTCAGTCCTGCTTCCTCCAATCTCTTTTGAATGGCTGCCGTGCGGTCTTTTATTCCATCGGGGTATGTGACGAGTTTTCGGTTAAGGTGTGTGCGTGTGGGGTCTGCGTTCTTCGGTATGATGAAACGCTCGATGTGGGCGGTCGTTCCGCTGTCGGAACCGTGCGCCTTTTCCATGTGTAATACTACGAATCCCATATATAATTCCTTTCTTATTCTGCTTGTGAAACATCGTTTGATTATTGCTTATGTACGGCTGTTGCCGTTGGTCTTGGAGAGTCCAGAGAGGTGCAACCTCTTTGGCTTATTGGGGAATTTTCAGCGTTGCTTGCAATGCGGCTCGGAAAATTCCCTAATAAGCTACGGTATTTTCCATCGGTAAATATCCGTACCGCTGCAAGCATCCCCTTACATCTTCAACCCTTTCTTTTTCGGTGGCTGTATCATCCGCCTTGCGGATTGGACTTGCTTCTTCTCCGTTATCGGTTTTTCCGATTGGGACATGGGCTTGTCGCACAGGTAAGCGTTCAGGTCTTTGTGTCCGTTGTAGTTGTCGGAGAAGTCGCAGATGCGACCACTGAACTCTCTCGCCAAGTCCAAGTAGGCATTTCTTCCTGCCTCGTCATTGTCAAACAGGCAATGGATGCGCTCGTACCTATGCAGCACGTCTATGGCTTTGGAAACATTGGCAATCGAATTAAGGATGATGTAATCCTGCCCATCAAGGTTGGGTATGATCGGGCAGTTCCTCATCCGCAACGTAAGAAATGACAGGTAGTCCATCATACCCTCGAACACTAGGCATTTTTCTCTCGGTTCTCCCTGCTGGCATATATGGCTGATGTCCTTCGGTGCGATGCAGCCCTTGAAGAAACGGTTGCGCACTTCAAACCCTCCAGCCACATTCGGGAAGCCGATGGCGAAATAGGGCTTGCCGTTATGGATGAAGTGCAGTTCCTTACATTCCAATCTTGCCAAGTCGGTGTTTATGCCCCTTTCCTGCAAGTAACGGAGCAATGCAGGATGGGTAAGTTCTCCCACCTCTAACTGGTGGAAACTCGGTTCGGATGACTGCTGGCGAAAAGAGAAAGATACGGGACGGATGTGCGGTACTCGCTCCGCTATCTTATTGAGCAAGTAAGGCACATAGTCGGTTGCGTATAGTTCCTCTGCCAATGCGATGATGTTGCCGCCCTTGCCAAGTCCGAAATCGTACCACTTGTTAAGCTCGGTGTTTACCTTGAAAGAGGCATCCTTTTCTTCTCTCAACGGTGATTTGTACCAAAGGCTGTTGCCTTGTTGTTTGACGGGCGTATAGCCCAAACTTTGCAGATAGTCTGCAATGCGTATGTTCTTTACTTCCTGTATGTTCATAATTTTCCTATGGTTTGATGATGATTGTAAAACCGATGAATTGATGAATGTGTATGACAAACTATTGGATAACAATATTATACATCCTCATCATAGTTTCATCAAAGCACTTACCAAAAGAGAAAATCATCATTTGCCATATAGCGTATGGTCTGCCTGACCTGTTTCCTTTTTTCATCAGTAAGATGTTTTTGATGAATGTTTGATGAGAGTACAAACCTTTATATATCAGTGTAGTTATATCCTTATTCATCATTTTATCAAAATAATCAGAGTGTTGTCAACTGTTCTCTTGTTACGGTATAAAACCGTCCTATCCTCCGTATGGGAGAATAGCGGCACTCTCGGGTATAGTCCACTTGATAGGTGTTGTAAGTAAGCGTATTCGGTGCAGGAGTTAATTTCCAGCACTCCTGCAATACCTTACGGACTTGGTGCTTCTCCACCTTTACCTGTGAGTGTACCAGCAAAAGAAGAAGGTCGTTGTAGCAGAAAGAGAAAGTATCCGTACCAACACTATCCATGATGTCAAGGATAAGTTCTTGCATCTCTATCTCCAATCGGTTGCGGTTGCTGCGGATTATCTTCTGTAAGGCTTCTGTATGCAGCAAGGATGGGGCAAACCACATACGGCTTTCCTTTTCGGAGGATAGCTGTCTGTGTTGCAGGAAATGAAGAAAAGCGGGTATCTCCGCTTTCAGTTTTTGCAGAAAGTCGGTATCATCGGACTGCAAGCGTTCAATCTTGCGTACCCAATAGCGTGTTTCTCCTGCATCTATGATTACGGGCAGATACTCGTTGTTGGAGCATAGCACGAACTTGGCAAAGAACGCTATCTCGTCACGGTCTTTGCCTTTAGCTTCCACCTTATAGGATAGGGTTGTACTGAGGTTCTTCAACCTCTCGCTGTCCTCCCTGCGGTTGAGCAGCACCTCATCCACCACGATGAGGAGCTTTCCTGCCCAATCGGAATTGAACTGGCTGCGGAAATCCTCGTTGGTGTTGAACGTGACATTGTTCTGAAAAAGGGCTTTCAGAAAGTTGAGAACGTACTCTTGCCTGTGTTGCGTTCTTCAGATACCAACAGCAGGATGGGCAACTTTTGGATGGGTTGCAGGTAGAGCAGTTGCAGATAGTCCATCCCCAACTCGTATTGCTCTCCGAAGATGTGCCGTATCAATGATTGGATGTGCGAGAAATCACCCTCCTTTGGTCGGTGGTCTATCGGTTCATAGAGGTTAAGGAACTTACCGACCACAGGGCGGTAGCCGATGTGTTCGGGTACGGTGCAGAAACCGTCATACTTGGGAACGCTGCCGATGTAGTCCTTGCCATAGTCTTGGCGCAGGGTCTCGTTGTTCCACGCGATGCGTTTCTTTACATACCCTCCGTTCAGTCTCGGCTGCTCCACAATCTTGTAGAGCGATGTTCCCACTCGGATGAACTCTTCTTTTGCCACGCTGCCATCTGATGGCGGCTTGTGGTTGTCTTGTTGTTTGTTAGCTGACATAATCAAATGGTTTTAAGTTTGAAAAATACCAGCCACAAAAGTATAATCATTTAATGAATAGGTTGTTACGCAAAATACAGCAGAATATAGAAAAAGCCCCTCGGAACAAAAACTTTCAAAGGTTTGTCAATGGAGTCGGATTGAAAGACAAAAACTCCCGAAATGCGAATGGTCGGATTTCGCTTTTCGGGAGAAAAAATCAGAGTATCTGTCGTATTGTTGTGCTGACGTACAGATTTAATGACTGCATTACGTCAGTCTCTCATCCCAATCTACGAGAGGTATTTGGGCTTGACTATTTCGGCATTGCCCAACGAAAAGAAGATGGTTTGTTTCTTTTTTCGCAAGTACAGCCTTTTCATGATGGCATTGCGCACCCGCTTTGCTCCGAATGTGCCGAAGTGGAAAGCGAGGGCAATTATCGTTTCAAGGTTGTAAAACTCCATGCTGCACTTGTCGGATAGGCGTATGGTACGCTTTATCTCGTACTCCCTCAATGCGCCACTTTTGCAAAGAGCCTTTATCCCTGCCCGAACGGTCGGGGCGGTGACACCGAACAAATCCAACAACTCGGATTCGTTCATCCATACATCGGTTGTGTCATTTGGCAAAATAACATTGCCGAACTCGTCTATTGTGATGGTACTTCTTTCCATAGCCCTATGCCATTGTTGTGTTCCCAAAAGATTGGTTCAGTTTGTCACCGAACATTGTAAGGTCGTGGTCTATCTTCTGCGTGGTTATTTTCGCATAGAGTTGGGTTGTAACGATGTTCGTATGTCCTAACACACGGCTGACGCTTTCAATCGGCATACCTTTGCTTAGAGCAAGGGTTGCGAACCCATGCCTCGCACAATGGAATGAGATGTCCTTTGTGATTCCGCACTCTTTTATCATCTTTTTCAATGGCTTGCATATAGACCAATAGTTCAGATTCGGGAAAACGGACTTGTCCGTTTGGAACTCCTCGTAACGCTTGATAATCTGCAAAGGGATGTCAAGCAGTTTCACTTGAACAGGACTTTGGTCTTGTGCCGTTTGGATAATATCCACTTCTCTCCGTTCACCTCCACTATATCATCGGTGGTCAGTCCCTTGACATCCACGAATGACAGTGCGGTAAAGCTGGCAAAGACAAAGATGTCACGGATGTAGGAAAGTTTGGCATCCGCAAATTCGTGTGTCATCAATGTTTTCAGTTCTTCTTCCGTCAGATACTCACGTTCCTTTATGTTCGGACTGATATGGAACTGCGCAAACGGATTTCTCGGTATCAGTCCGTTGAAGTGCGCACGCATGACCACACCTTTCAGCCACATGCAGTTAGTCCAGATGCTACCGTTCTGCAATCCTCTGTCAGTGGAAAGGAATACGGCAAACTCCTTGATGAAGTCGGGTGTCAGTTCAAGCATAGACAGGTCGCTTCGTTTGTAATTCGCCTTGATGAATGCCGCCACATGGTTTCTTGCACGAACCCTTGCCATGTAAGTTCCTTTTACACGGTCTGTTCCCACACGTTTTTGAAACGTGGCGTTGTCCTTATCAAACGCTCCGAGCAATGTCTCATACTCGCTGCCGATTCCTTGATAGGCATTGCGCACCATTTCTGCCGTAACATACGCCTCTCGGTCAGATATGCGTTGGTAGTGCTTGATGATTTGCGCCTTGATGTTGTCCAAAGCGTGGTTGATGTCCCTCGCTTCAATGCTCTTGCCTTTGGCTCGGTTGCCTTTCGCATCCCAAAGTGCTTTCGGGATGGTCTGCTTGCAACTGAACTGTGCCACAGAACCGTTGATTGTCACTCGTCCCATGATGGGGACAATACCGTTTTTCTCCTTGCTGCCGTTCGCATAGAACAGCACTTTGAATGTACTTCTTGCCATACTCGTTTTTGTTTGCAAAGTTAAATATCAACGAGTTAAACCTTGCTACGCAAAACAGTGACAAACGGTGCAATAGCGTCCTACATGTATTAAATCTTACATCTTCTTGGGTAATGATTTGCAAACCGTTCTCCTGCTATATTCTGCTTTTCCTTGCATTTTCCGCTTTTTCGGTTTGACCTCATCTGACACCGTAACGACATTGGTACAAAGTCTTTTAGCGTCATTTCTCCCATCTCTCTCGGTTGTTCCAGCATTTTTATTTAAATTTGCATACGGAAAAGCAGATAATACGATAAAAATGGAAAATCAATTGAACTTTGAGCAGCTATACATCACCTATTCCCCAAAAATGAAACGATTTGCCCTGGAATATATTCAATCGGAAGAAGATGCGGAAAACATTGTCCATGATGTTTTTATGGAGGCTTGGGAACACAGAGAGGTCCTTTCCTATCACATAAATATTCTGGCATTTCTTTTCACTGCAATAAAAAACAAGTGTATCGATTATCTGCGCCATAAAATAGTCGTAAGAGAAACTTCAGACCAGCTCAAAGAAGAATATCGGCTGACCATGCAGATGAAGTTCGACTCATTGGAAATATTTGACCATAATATGTTTAATGAAAAAGATATCGAAACCATTCTGAATAATGCCATTCTTTCACTGCCGGAAAGATGTCGGGAAATCTTTATCAAAAGCAAGATTGAAGGGAAAAAGCAGAAAGAGGTTGCCCTGGAATTAAACATTTCTGTCAACACTGTTGAAACTCAAATCGGCATCGCTTATAAAAAGTTACGGGAAGAGTTGAAAGACTACTTTCCCTTACTACTTTTTCTTTGCAGTTTATAAAGTTGTAATCAGGAAATAACAAAAAATCAAATTTTCTTTTAGCGGAAATATTTAGCTCGCCCGTTTTCTTATATATCAGCAGAAAATGAACGAACAAATAAAGAAATATTTCCAGGGAGAACTGACTTCGTATGAACGGTTAGAGCTTTTGCGTGCGGTAAAAGAGAATGAATCACTAAAAAAAGATTTTATCCAACTGCAGAACTTACACGCATTGTTCAGTATCACACCCCAAAAAGATGACGAAAAAGCAGGCATCAGCTTCTACAAGAAATTCCGACATTATAAGAAAAAACATATAATACGAAAAACAATTTTACGGTATGCCAGCTACGCCGCCGTAATTATATGTATGCTTACTGGAAGCTGGTTCGGTTCCTACTACTACAATGAATCGCTATCCTCCGTCAATCCCAATAAATTATATGTACCTTCAGGACAAAGGGCTTGTGTCACATTGAATGACGGGACAGATGTCTGGTTAAATGCCGGATCAACCCTTCTGTACCCGGCTGAATTCAAAGGGAAAGAAAGAAGAGTCACTCTTATAGGAGAAGCATTCTTTGATATCGCCAAAGATAGGGACAAGCCATTCATAGTATCTACAAAAGGGATAGACATCAAGGCTGTAGGGACTAAATTCAATGTCTACTGTTATCCGAAAACAAATTATGTGTGTGCTAGTTTAATAGAAGGCTCCATTCTTGTTTATGAACCGGAAAAAGAAACACAAAATATCAGATTAAATCCAAATGAACAGGTCTATTACCAAAATGGTGTCATGCGGGTTCAAAAAATAAAGAACCCGTCAGACTTTCTCTGGAAAGATGGAATATACAATTTTGAAAACGAACCTTTCGGAGACATAGCAAAAAGATTGGAACTGTATTACGACATAAACATCATAGTCAGCGACACTTCTTTGGAAGCCAGGGAATATACCGGTAAATTCCGTCAGCTGGACGGAGTCGATGAGATTCTACGAATCATCCAAAAAATACATAAATTCAAAATAAAGAAAGAACCGGAAAAGAATACAATTATAATTTCCAGGTGACAAGTAAATAGTATAAACAATTAAAAAGAATGCCTATGAAGAAATGACAAATGAAAAACCGGCAAGTGTAGCAGCACCCGCCGGTTACGAAAAGCAAACACGAGTTTTAATTTTAGTATTCACTTAACAGAGCAAAGATATGAAAAGAA
This sequence comes from Parabacteroides chongii, assembly GCF_029581355.1. Taxonomy (NCBI): domain Bacteria; kingdom Pseudomonadati; phylum Bacteroidota; class Bacteroidia; order Bacteroidales; family Tannerellaceae; genus Parabacteroides; species Parabacteroides chongii. Next base: position 637,231 of record NZ_CP120849.1, read on the forward strand.
ATCCTTTGTTAGCACTATTGTTATTTAGAATAAACCATAACAAATGGTCTAAAATCATGAAAATTTCCTTATTTCTATTATTTGTCTGTACATTTCAGCTTATGTCCATAAACTCTAATGCACAAAATGTTACAATAAAGATTGCATCAGGGAATATCACCGTCGGACAATTTCTGAAAGCGATAGAAGAACAGACTGAGTACCTGGTTGTATACAGCAACCGGGAAATCGAAACAGAGAGAGTCGCAAATATAAAAGCCGGGACCAATAAAGTCACAGAGCTTTTAAGTAATGTTTTTAAAAATACAGATGTAAAATATGAATTTGAAAACAACTACATCATCTTGTCGAAACAGAGTAAAGGAACGCAACCCTCAATTCTGCAGCAATCCCAAAAGAAAATAACAGGAACCGTCAGCGATCCGAACGGTGATCCGATTATCGGAGCAAATGTCGTAGAAAAAGGTACTACTAACGGGACAATAACAGACCTGGACGGTAAATTCTCTCTTTCCCTACCAGCTAACGCAACACTTCTAATCTCCTATATCGGATATACATCGCAGGAAGTCCCCATCGGCAACCAAACATCAGTCTCTATTCAACTGCAGGAAAGCATGGGTAAGCTTGATGAAGTTATCGTTGTAGGTTATGGAACCCAACGAAAATCCAGTATGACTGCCGCTGTGACCAATGTCAATACCAAGGAATTGCAAAATATTCCGCGCCCAAGTATCTATTCAGCACTACAAGGACGAGTTGCGGGTTTGACCATCAATGAAAGTTCCGGTGAACCGGATAAGGCAGCCTCTCTGTTGATCCGCGGATTGGGAACAATCGATGGAGGAACCGAACCTCTAATTCTTATAGACGGCAGCCCATCAGGAACCCTGTCGCATCTGTCGACTTTCGATATCGAGTCAATCTCCGTGTTGAAGGATGCAGCTGCTTCTGCCATCTATGGAGCCAGAGCTGCCAACGGTGTTATTCTGGTAACCACCAAACAAGGACGTATCGATGATGACAAGCCGATGATCCAGTTCGACAGTTACGTCGGTCTCCAAACACTGGCACAATTTCCAAAGACACTGAGTGCTTACGAATACGCCACCCTGGTCAATGAAGTACACCGGAATGACGGTAAAAGTAATGTCTATAGTGACACAGACCTGGAAATGTTCAAGAATGGACAGACAGACGACTTCCACGGGAATACAAACTGGAAAGACCGTACTTTACTGAAAGTTGCCCCGATCTTTACCAACCATCTAAGTGTTAGTGGTAACGGAAAACTAGGTCGTTATTATGTCTCCGGCGAATATGTCGATCAAAAAGGGATGGTCCGTAAAATAGACAATTACGACCGTATGAACCTGCGTGCCAACATCACCAGCGACATTACCAAGAAAATACAATTCCAGTTCATGTCGAACTATATCCGTACCCATAAAGATAACGGAGGTCTGTCGGGAACATTTTCAAATGTATTGGCTGCATCCAGCACAGCACAGGAAAAATATTCCGACGGAAATTGGGGAAGCATGATCTTTGCAGACGGACGTTACCTTTGGGATACCGGTAACCCGGTAAAAAGTATCAATGAATATGGTCCGGTAGAAACCTACTGGAACACATTGAACACAATGGCCAGCCTGCAATACCAGCCCATAAGCGGTCTGACGCTCAAAGCGATGGGAAGTTACCGCTATTCATGGTCGGACAGCCAGAGCTACAGCCGTAGCTGGACCTCTTGGGACCCGTTAAAACAGGAGATAGCCCAGTCAGGACCAGCCTCTTTACAGGAGAACTGGGATAAAGAAATGAAATACGATCTGCAATTAACAGCAACGTATGAAAAGACGATTCATGACCATTTCTTCAAAATACTGGGAGGTTACTCACAGGAGAACTTGCGCAGCGACTTTATAAAAGGCTATAGAAAGAATTTTATCAATGATTCTCTATGGGAACTGAATGCCGGCGACGCTTCTACCCAAACCAATGAAGGTGAAGCCGACCAATGGTCGTTCGTCTCTTTCTTCGGTCGTGCCAATTATACTTTTATGAACAAATATCTGTTCGAAGCGAACCTGCGTTACGACGGTTCTTCCCGTTTCGCACCAGGCAAACAATGGGGATTATTCCCTTCTTTCTCTCTAGGATGGAATATCAGTAAGGAAAGTTTCCTGAGTAAATACGACTTTATCGACAATCTGAAAGTCCGTCTTTCATGGGGACAGTTAGGTAACGCAGAGAAAGTAGGACTGTACCTATGGTTCCCTGGCGTTGAATCCGGAGCTTATTACAATTTCGACGATAAACTGGTATTTGGAACCCGACCAGCAAAATTTGCCAACAAAGATTTGACCTGGGAAACGACCACTTCCTACAATCTAGGCTTGGACGGTAGCTTCCTAAACGGTAAATATACGTTTGAAATCGACTTATGGAAGAAAAATACAGACGATGTATTACTAACAGTCCCTATTTCCACAACGATCGGTGCACCGGATGCTAACCTAACGGTCAACGCCGGCAAGATAGGCAGTCACGGATTTGATTTATCAGTCGGAACAAACGGTAATTTCACGAAAGACCTCACCTACAGCGCCCGCTTCTCACTGACAGGCTGGAACAGCTGGGTGATCGACCTGAAAGACCGTGCAACCGCATTCAGTACGGAATATCGTCCAGGCGAGGAACTCGGTAACTATTACGGATACGAGTGTCTCGGTATCATCAACGACGAAAAAACACTGGACGAATACAAAAAACTGGAAAACGTAGCTCCGCAGATAGCCCTTGGAGACCTGATGTATAAAGATCAGAACGGAGACGGTCGACTGGATTACCTGGATAACGTAAAACTAGGCAACTGGAATACAAAGAACAGTTTCGGTTTGAATCTTGGACTCGGCTATAAAGGATTCGACCTGCAAGTATTCTTCCAGGGAGCCTTTAATGTGGATAAACAGATATCCGGCAATACCCGAACCTCTTTCCACAATTTCTGGTCGCCTGATGCCAACCAGCTGGATCGCTGGACGGAAGAGAATCGGAATGCAGATGCCCTGTACCCTCGTTTACGGAAAGAATACAGCCACAACACCGATCCGATGTCAAGCTTTTGGGTAAAGAGTGCATCTTATATAAAGTTGAAAAACTTACAGATCGGATATAACTTCCCGCAATCTTTCACCTCTAAAATACGGGTAAAGACATTGCGCCTGTATGTATCAGGTACCAACCTGTTTACCATTGCTCCCGATTTTCTAGACGGATACGATCCGGAAGGAGATATGAAACCGGATATCTATCCGACTCTGAGAGTTTATTCGATAGGACTTAATGTTAATTTCTAATTGGTACAAGTCATGAAAAGATTATTTTTATTCTTCTTCGTTATATTGCTGGCTTCCTGCGACGATTTTCTGAACAAAGGGCCTCTTACTACTTTGTCTGAATCATCTTACTGGCAAAAAGGAAGTGATGCCGAATATGCCGTAAATGGTTTATACGAATGCTTTTATGAGCTTGACGGAAGCGGGGAATTTAAACCCGGAGGTGCTCCCTACATGGATTTATGTACGGATCTGATGTACTTGAAAGCTCCCTGGGAGTTCGGCTTTAATGCATTCAATACCGGAACACTGACAGCTGACAATGGTTGGGTGGCCGATTTTTGGAAAAAGAAATACAAATTCATCCGTAACTGCAACTTCTTCTTTGAGAATGTAGAAAAAGTAAAAGACCAGCTGGCAGAGAAGACATACAACGATTATTGTGGTCAGGCACGCGTCATACGTGCATTCCTGTATCTTCGTCTCGTACAAGGTTTCGGCGATGTCCCGCTGATCACCCAAACACTTTCTGCCGACGAATGGCCGGCACGGGATGCAACCGACCAGATCATGGAGTTTATCATCAATGAACTGGACAAGGCTATCAGCGAATTACCGGAAGAACAGTCGGACGGAGCCCACGGACGTATTGATAAATATGTTGCCTACGCCTATAAAGCCAGAGCCGCCATGCATTACGCCGGATTTTATGGAAAGCAAGACTATTATCAGGTTGCCGCCGATGCTTTAAAGGAAATTGTTAAAAGCGGTAAATACGAACTTTTCAAGAAAGATGCGGACCCGGTAGAGAACTTTACCCAGATATTTTGGGCAGCCAATGAAGGAACGGATAACAAGGAAGTCATTTTCTCTTACCAGTTCATGAAAGACAAACATCCCAACAATATCAGTACCTCATTTGCCGGACCTGGCTGGAAAGGTCAGCAGGCACAACAGAATTACATCGATATGTATGAATGTAAACATGGCTTCCAGGCACATGGTATCAGTTTCAAGGAGATGAACGAATACAGGAATACCAAAATGCAGAGAAGTCCGCTGGAAGGTAAATGTCCGGACTATGACCCTCAACAGGAATTTAAGGACAGAGATCCGCGCCTCAATGCGACTTTCTTCAATGCCAATATCTATAAAGACGATAACGGGGTTTTACAAAAGCCCGGTGAATATTGGGCAGCTGCCAACCGTAGCTTTGCTCCCGACTGGGAAAACGACTGTTATTTCTTTAAAAAGCTGGTAGACCCGACAAATTTCAACCCGGTTTACTATTACGGAAACAGCGACAACAACTACCCGCTCGTACGCTATTCCGACATGCTCCTGCTATATGCCGAAGCACTGAATGAAACCGGCAAAACGGCTGAAGCCGTCAAATATGTCAATATGGTCAGAGAAAGAGTCGACATGCCTGCCATCGCCTGCTCCGATAAAAACGAGATGCTGGAGATCATCAAGCATGAGCGGAAAATCGAGCTGATGGCCGAACATGTACTGGTATGGGATTACAAACGCTGGCATGAATATGAGCGGACAATGCCGTATGGTGCTGAATTTTACGGATATCGCCGTGAAACATTCGGACAGGAATCGATCCTGATGCAGACAAAATATCTTACTTATCCGCAATATTACCTGTGGCCGATCCCCGCAGTCGAATTACGGAATAACAAGAATATGACACAGAATACAGGTTGGTAATTTAAATCTTAGAATTATGAAAATCTTCAAGTATATAATCATGCTATTCCTTATTGTCGTGGGCACATCATGCGACAAAACAGATTTGTATGCATATCCTTCCAGCGACAGTAACAAGACTGATATCACCGCTTTCAGTTTATTGAATGAAAAAGGGGAAAACGTAGTCATAGAAAGTAAAATAGACAGCGAAACCGGTACCATCACCGTCAAGGCAACTCCGGGAACAAGCCTAAACAGGCTCGTTCCTCGCGCCGCCGTTTCAGAAGGTGTTGTGATCGAGCCGATCATGGGAACCTACACAGATTTTTCCAGTCCGGTAAGCTACACGCTCATAGCCGGAAACCGTACTACCAAACAGACCTGGACAATATCGGTTTCTTTCTGATAAAATTCTAATATCACACCGGAAGTTGCCTTATTCTGTAGAAACATAACTACCTTTAAGGCAACTTCTTTGCTAAATTCATTAAACTTACGATCATGAAACTCAAATTCTTATGGTTCCTCCTGATCAGTTTGGCCACCATCCCGGCATCAGCACAGGAAGTAATACCAATCACTCGTTTCGGTGCGATACCAAACTCACAGACCGATGTAATGCCTGCCGTAAAACAGGCGTTGGAATACTGTAAAGATAAATCAGACATAGTCATCAGCTTTCCCGAAGGACGCTATGATTTCTGGCCTACCCGCTATGCAGACAAGACTGACAGTATCGGATTCGACCTGCAAAAGATGAATGACCTGACAATAGACGGGAATGGTTCAGAGTTCATATTCCACGGCTGGATGGAAATAGCCCATGTCGACTCCTGTTCCAATATCCTATTCAAAAACTTCTCGGTCGACTGGGACAGGCCACTGATATCCCAAGCGGAAATTACTAAGTCGACAGATACATATCTAGATGTAAAAATAGACCGAAAAAGCTATCCTTATGTGATCGAAAACAAAAAAATTCTTTTCCTCGGCGAAGGCTGGAAGCTTCCGGTTCTGAACGTATACAATAATCTATACGACAAAACAAACAAAGAGATCGTCTACAATAGTTGGGATAGCCCGCTTGGTAATATATTCGAACAGGAAGCCGAAGAACTGGGGGGAGGAATCGTACGCTTTCACGGGAAAACACCTATGAAACCCGAAAGTGGTACCTTCGTTTCCCTGTTTCATGCCCGTTACGCCATCGTCGGATTCCATATTCGGAACAGCCGGGACATTGTCTTGAAAGACCTTCAGATTTATCATTGTCTGAGCCACGGCGTATTGGGAGAACGGACGGAAAATATTACAATGGATAATGCCTCCATGATGGTAAACGATGCCAAAGGTCGTGTATTCAGCATTATTGCTGACGCTTCACACTTCGTCAACTGTAAGGGAGTTATTAAAGTGGAGAATTGTGCACATACCGGGCAGGGAGACGACTTTATCAACGTGCATGGCCGTAGTGTCATTATCATGAACATTCCAGATGAAAAGACAATCGAAGTAAAAACAGACGGACGATATACCACCCCGAACGATGAGATGTGGTTTATTAAACACGAAACAGCCCAACGGGAAGAAGTCCGTATCGTAGAATCCATCACCCCGATCAAAGAAGACGGTAAAGTCACCGGCTTTCAGATTTCGTTTACCCAACCTATTCCAAAAGGTATCCAGGTTGGTGACTTCACGGAGAATAAAACCTGGGCAGCAGGTCTGGAGTTAAGGAACTGCAAAATACTAAAACGACACCGGGCAAGAGGGATTCTCGTAACGACACCGAAAGAAGTCATTATAGAGAACAACTACTTCCGCAGTGCAGGAACAGCTATTCTTATTGAAGGTGACATGGATTATTGGTACGAATCGGGAGCAAACAACAATATGCAGATACGAAACAATGTATTCGAAGACTGCCTCACTTCCGGAAATGCTCACGGAAGCCGTGGCGAATGGGGGGAAGCGGTTATTACCATCACACCTTCCCATAAACCGCAAGATGCCCAAGCCGAACCGTATCATAAGAACATTTACATCCGGGATAATGTCTTTAAGGTCTTCGACGCACCGCTCGTACGTGCTCGTTCCGTAAGAAATCTTTCATTCACCGGCAATGAAATCATAAAGACATATACTTACAAGCCCTACGCTTGGCAACAATCCGCTTTCCTGCTGGATGGTTGCCGGAATGTCGTCATCAAAGACAACAAAATAGATAAAGCGTACACCACCCGGGATATACTGATCGAACATATGAAGAAATCAGATGTAAAAGTAGCAAAGAAAGAACTCTTCAACATCGATTTTCTGAAAGATATTAATACCTATCATCTCTGGTAGATCTATGCACTTAATAATAAATCCTATGAAAAAAACTCTTTTATTGATCACATTGATCACCACACTGGGAGGATGCTCGAATCGGGCATCCTTCCCGGATGGGAAAAGCCAGTACCAGGAATTTTCGCCAGACGGTATTCCTTTTGTCATCACACAAACACCCTGGGACGTGGATGGATCCGGAAACCATCGCGCCGTCGTTTTGGTCAGTGACATACAAGCCGACGCTGTCATTGCAACCCTCCCCTGGCGGCGACCGGATATGCGGCCGGAAACCAAACGGATTATTGTCACCAATGCCCGGACAGGAGAAAACATCCGGAACGTTACCGTACTGGAACTCACTCCGGAAACAGGGAAAATAGCTTTTCAACCTCGGGAAGCAGGCGAATACTATATCTATTATCTGCCTTATAAATTCAGGAAAGGATCTGACGATGCCCGTTATGGTAAACCCTGGAACGATTATTTGTCACCGGAAGAGATTGCCGATACCGACTGGAAAGCAAATGTCAATAAAAACCAATCAACCCTCCCGCAGGTTAAAGTCAAACAATTCGAAAGCCGTTCGGAATTCGATTTTTTCACCCCGATGGGACTCATCGCTACCAGCGAAGAGGAACAAGTCTTAGCAAAACAAGCTCAGGACGGCTTCCTTATCTTTCCGGAAGACAGAGCATTTCCGATCCGCCTGTCCAAAAGGCTTCCGGTACGATGGATAGAAAAAGGTTCTTCTTCCGAATTCTCCGGTATGGCAACCAAAAACGAATACTATACCTGGCAAATTGGTGTTTGGGCAGCACAAAAAGAGCTGAACAATATCCGGCTTTCCTTCAGTGATTTCGCTTCCGGCAGCCATATCATCCGGGCATCGGAAGCAACCTGTTTCAACCAGGAAGGCATCAACTGGGACGGTAATCCGATCCGATTCACGGTAAATATTCCCGCCGGTCATATACAAGCACTATGGTGCGGACTACAAATACCGGAAAATGCCAGTCCGGGGAATTATCAGGGTACAGTAACCCTGACCTCCGATAATGCAGCCCCCCAGACAATCCGGATAAACCTTCAAGTAACTAATGATTTCCTGACTGACAAAGGAGATGGAGAACTCTGGCGTCATTCACGCCTCAGATGGCTGAACTCCACGATCGGAACCGACAATCTGCCGGTAACACCTTACACTGCAATGCAGGTAACCGACAACCGAATCACCGCTACTGATAAATATCTGACAATAGACGGGAACGGACTGCCGGAAGCAATCGAAATAAATAACCGACCGATCATAAGAAAACCATTCAGTTTCATCGTCGAGACATCACAAGGTCCCGTTACCTTTAACAGTGAAAACATCCGCATAAAAAAAGAAGTAGATGGCTTGGTTTCATGGACTGCATCCTCCACTCAGAACGATATCAGCTTCGATTGTAAGGCTTATATGGAATACGACGGATACATCCGTTACCACCTGAAAGTCTCTGCCGCACACGAAATGATCGTAAATAACATCAAACTGATAACCGATTATGCCTCCGTTTCTTCGGAATATTTCATGGGAACCGGTTATAGTGGCGGAAAACGCCCGGAACATTATACATGGGACTGGAAAGGTCCGTGGGATAGTTATTGGATGGGAGGTCCAAAGTCCGGACTACATGTAGAATTCCGAGGCGGCACTTACCACGGTCCGCTGATCAACGACTATAAACCGGCACCTACCCCGGTATGGTCAAACAACGGGAACGGGCATATTCTCGTCAACGGAACAACAGTCATCGCACAGACTGGAAAAGATACGCTCGGCTCGGTTCCAAAAGACTTTGAGTTCGCATTACTGGTCACTCCGGTCAAGCCCGCCAACCCGTCCAAACATTTCTCCGAAAGGTATTATCATGCCAACCCGAACGGTTTCGCACAGGCTGCCACCGAAGGAGCCAACGTTGCCAACATCCACCACTCGCAGAACCTGAACCCGGTAATTAACTATCCGTTCATTGTCCGCGACTCCCTTATAGAATATATTAATGAGCAGCATAAAGCAAATCGGAAAGTGAAACTTTACTACACGATCCGGGAACTGACTAATTATGCTACCGAAATATATGCATTAAAAAGCCTGAACCACGAAATATTCGTTGCAGGAGTCGGTTACGGCCTCCCCTGGCATTGCGAACATCTGATCGACGACTACAAGGCTGCCTGGTATACGGAACTGCCCGGACAACACTCGGATGCTGCCCTCGTATTAAATGGTTTCTCCCGCTGGATAAATTATTATCTGGAAGGATTGCGCTGGATGTTCGAAAACTATCAGATAGACGGAATCTATATGGATGATGTGTCCTTCGACCGTACTGTAATGAAACGAATGAAAAAGATCATGGCACAATATCGTCCTAATGCATTGATAGACCTCCACTCAAATACCGGTTATTCAATCGGACCAGCCAACCAGTACACAGACTTCTTCCCGTATGTGGATCGTCTTTGGTTTGGCGAGAGCTTCAAATACAACCAGATGCGCCCCGACGAATGGTTCGTAACTTTCTCCGGTATTCCTTTCGGACAAATGAGCGAAATGTTACAAGATGGAGGCAACCGGTATCTCGGTATGGTTTACGGCACAACAGCCCGTCATTCATACGGTCAGTTCTCACCGGCACCGGTATGGGCTTTATGGAAATCCTTCGGTATCACCGAAGCAAATATGCTCGGCTATTGGGACAATGATTGCCCGGTACGCTCTAACCATCCGGACGTTAAAGTCACGGTATATGTAAAACCTCAGGAAACATTATTGGCTATTGGTAATTTTGATACGAAAGATCAGACCATCAAGCTGGATTACAACTGGATAACATTGGGTATCGATCCGTCAAAAGCCATACTATATGCTCCTGAAATAGCAGACTTCCAGCAAGAACATACGTTCGGTATCAATGAAAGTATTCCGGTCAGCAGCAAAAAAGGCTGGTTACTGATCGTCAAAGAGAAAAAATAAAAGTTTAAGCAGAAAAATCATTTATAACATTCATTCGATAGGATAACAAACAATATTTCAATCCTTTATCGAATGAATGTTTCCCATTTTAAAGGTCCATAACCGGCAATCAGTGAAAGACTATCCATTTCCTTAATTTTCTTTGGGACCCATACCATGAATCTTCTTATTATCAGAAAGATAAATCACAAAAATGAATAATGAATGGTGATTTTAATATTTTTATTGTTGTAAGTTGTAACCAAATTGCCGAACTTGCGTCCATTAGGTAGGATGGAGTTGTATAGCGACGCATATTACATAGAAAGAATAGTTGCGGGAGATACAGGTTGCTTTGCCTGCCTTCTGGATAAATACAGCCGTCCGGTTCATTCGTTAATCCTTAAAATGGTACGTAATAAGGAGGATGCGGAAGAACTGGCGCAGGATGTATTTATGAAAGTATTTCGTAACTTGCCGTCGTTTAAAGCCGATTGCAGCTTCTCCACCTGGATCTACCGTATAGCTTACAATACGGCTATATCGGAACTCCGCAGGAAGAAGCAGGAATTCGTTGCCATCGAAGAGCCACAGATCAGCAACGTATCGGAAGAGGCTGTCAGCGAACTGCTGGGGAGCGTATCCCCGACCGAACAACTCGACCGGCTGGAAGCAGCCCTGACCCTGCTCCCACCGGACGAAAGAGCATTGATACTACTTTTTTATATGAAAGAAAAGACGGTGGAAGAATTAACCGTCATTACCGGTTTCAGTGCATCCAACATCAAAGTGAAACTGCACCGCATACGGAAAAAGTTATTTTTATTAATCAAAGGAATGGAGGAAAAATAAAGATGGACAATCATAAAAAGAACCCGGATATACTGGAGAAACTGTTCAGGCAAATGCCGGAAGAAGAACTGCCGGCTTCCTTCCGTCTGAAAATTATGCAACAGATAGCCGGCGAAACGGTTAAAGCCAGGAAACGTAACGAACGATTCGGGCTGGCGGCAGTCATTGCTGCTTCGCTGGGGATGCTGGGGATGGCTGTCATTTCTATTCTTTATTATATAGGGTTACCGGAAACGACCGGGATGCAGATGAACTGGCCGAAAATTGATATCTCCGCCTTTGGTTTCTATTTCTATATCGGTATATTGGCATTGTTACTCCTGTTCCTCGATTATAAATTCAGGAAGGCATTCCGTAAAGAGAAATAACAGATAAGGGAAACGTATTTTCAGGAGTAAAACTATTGTCTATCAGAAAAAAAGCGTTACCTTTGCCCCGATTTTTGAGATATGACAACATAATGTCTAACTTACTAATTAAAACAAACTTAAGTATTAACAATTAGAGAATGGAAAATTTAAAGAACATTCAGCCGGTTGAAGATTTCAACTGGGACTCCTATGAAAAAGGGGAAACTTACGGTGACGTAAGCAAGGACGACCTTGTAAAAACGTATGACGAAACCCTGAACACTGTAAAGGATAAGGAAGTCGTTATGGGAACCGTTACTGCAATGAACAAACGTGAAGTTGTAGTGAACATCGGTTTCAAATCAGACGGTGTTGTATCAATGGCGGAATTCCGTTACAATCCGGATCTGAAAATTGGTGACGAAGTAGAAGTATACATCGAAAACCAGGAAGACAAAAAAGGACAGCTGATCCTGTCTCACAAGAAAGCTCGCGCTACACGTTCTTGGGATCGTGTTAACGAAGCTCTTGAAAAAGACGAAATTATCAAAGGTTACATCAAATGTCGTACGAAGGGCGGTATGATCGTTGACGTATTCGGTATCGAAGCATTCTTACCGGGTTCTCAGATCGACGTTAAACCGATCCGCGATTATGATGTATTCGTAGGAAAGACAATGGAATTCAAGATCGTGAAGATCAACCAGGAATTCAAAAACGTTGTTGTATCTCACAAGGCTCTTATCGAAGCAGAGCTTGAAGCACAGAAGAAAGACATTATCTCTAAACTGGAAAAAGGACAGGTACTGGAAGGAACTGTTAAGAACATCACTTCTTACGGTGTATTCATCGACCTGGGTGGCGTAGACGGTTTGATCCACATCACAGACCTTTCTTGGGGCCGTGTTTCTCATCCGGAAGAAATCGTTCAGCTTGATCAGAAGATCAACGTTGTTATCCTTGACTTCGACGATGAAAAGAAACGTATCGCTTTGGGCTTGAAACAACTGACTCCGCATCCTTGGGATGCTTTGGATCCTAACTTGAAGGTTGGTGACAAGGTAAAAGGTAAAGTAGTTGTTATGGCTGACTACGGTGCATTCATCGAAATCGCTCCGGGCGTAGAAGGTTTGATCCACGTATCAGAAATGAGCTGGACTCAGCACCTGCGTTCTGCTCAGGACTTCATGAAGGTTGGTGACGAAATCGAAGCAGTTATCCTGACTTTGGATCGTGACGAACGTAAGATGTCTTTGGGTATCAAACAGCTGAAAGCTGACCCATGGGAAGATATCGAATCTCGTTTCCCGGTTGGTTCACGCCACACAGCAAAAGTACGTAACTTCACTAACTTCGGTGTATTCGTAGAAATCGAAGAAGGCGTAGACGGACTGATCCACATCTCTGACCTTTCTTGGACTAAGAAGATCAAACACCCGAGCGAATTCACTCAGATCGGTGCAGAAATCGAAGTTCAGGTTCTGGAAATCGACAAGGAAAACCGTCGTTTGAGCTTAGGCCACAAACAGCTGGAAGAAAATCCTTGGGATGTATTTGAAACGATCTTTACAGTAGGTTCAATCCACGAAGGAACAATCATTGAAGTACTGGATAAGGGCGCTGTAGTTTCTCTGCCTTACGGTGTAGAAGGTTTCGCAACTCCGAAACACCTGGTAAAAGAAGACGGTTCTCAGGCTGCTGTTGACGAAAAACTGCAGTTCAAGGTAATCGAATTCAACAAAGAAGCAAAACGTATCATCCTTTCTCATAGCCGTATCTTCGAAGATGAACAGAAGGGTGCAAAGAAAGATGCTCCTGCAGGTGACAAAAAGCCGGCTGCAAGACGCAACAACAAGAACGAAGAGTCTTCTGCAATGGTAACTGGTCCGGTTGAAAAAACTACACTGGGTGACATTGAAGAACTGGCTGCTTTGAAAGAAAAACTTTCAGGCAAATAATCAGGTCTTACTGATAACAAATATAAAAGGAGCTGTTTTCAAAAACAGCTCCTTTTTCTTTATAACCAACCCGATACGGCCCATCTTTGTCCCCAACGCATGTATTTGTTGATTTTCATATAATATTTAGCACCTATTGCTTGCGTAATTTAAATTAATTACAGAACTTTGTTGATATTACTCCAATATAAATATTATGGAAGAAAATACAACAGACAAAGGCATAACAATTCTCATCGCAGAGGATGAAGAAAGCAATTTCTTATTACTAAAAACTATACTGAAGAAACATTGTAATGTTCTTCATGCAAAGACCGGAAAAGAATTGTTGGAGATATATAAGAAAGAACATGCAGACCTGATCCTTATGGATATCAAAATGCCGGAAATGAACGGTATAGATGCCCTGAAGGAGATCAGAAAGTTCGATCAGGATATCCCCGTGATTATGCAATCGGCCTATGCCTTTGAAAATGATATGGAATCGGCACGTCAGGCCGGAAGTAACGGATTCGTGACCAAACCGATCAACATCAAAGAACTCAAAGCGGTTCTTTCCAGTTTCCTGCCGGCGCTGACATGGTAAACGCTCTATAACACAACATAAAAAAAGGAGATGCTTTTCTAAAAAGTATCTCCTTCTATTTTTAAATAAACATTCGCTTACCCATTGGCAGCTTCTGCCTTTTCGCATTCAGCTGCCTGTTCTTGTGCACCATAATAAGCACAGTCTTCACCGATACCTATCAGCTGATTAATTTCGTGTCTTTTGTCCAAATCGGTAAAATAGGTTTCAACTACTTTATAGATATCAAAACCACCAGTCGATCCGGCTGCCAAGTTTAAAGACTCTACCATTTTTTTGGCTGCATTGTGAATTTCTTTCTTGTCGATAAGATGCAGCTCATTGCTGTGAATCAGATTTTTTCCCATGATGTTTGACTTTAAAGTTATACTTGCTTTTTATTAATAACTACTGAACGAACAAGTAAGTTGTACCTGCTGTTTCTTTACAGCTTTAAATATACAAACATCTTCTTATTTTCATACAATTTCAAGCCTTTAATTTCATAGAATCTTCAAATTCGTCAAAAGACCCGGTTTTCTTCCTACTCCGCCGCATTGAATAAAGAGTTGGAAAAGGCATATCTTACAACAACATTTTTTAGGATATCATACATGAACAAAAACCTATATATACTGGTTTATATTGTTCAACAAGGCACTATCAATAAAAAAATGTCAATATACGTGCCATATTTCTTCATTGTCATACCAAAATTCCACAATCCAAATATCATAAGGAACGATGTTTTATTTTTATACACGAAATAAAATAGGGTGATGTCTTTAAATGAAAACAAACTATATGTAGGAAATAATGACACCAGTTATTCTATAAAAAATGATTTAATAATCTATGAGAATGTCAAACAAGTTCCTATAACTCCGTATCCATCGTACACAGAATGCGGAATAGTCATATTGTGCTCCGAAGGAAATGCAACATTCAAAGTGCACAATTATGAACATGTTCTGAGAAAAAATGAACTGGCCATTTTTCTTCCCGGACAACTTTTATCTGTTAATGCAATAAGCGATGATTTCACCGTAAGTGCATTTTCGATCTCCCAGTCCTTATTCAATGACGTACTGAGCGGTATCCACAGATTTTCGCCTCACTTCTTCTTTTATATGCGAAGCCACTTTCATTATCCATTAACAGATAGTGATTGTTACAACTTTGGGAATTACTATAAAATGGTATATACGAAAGCTTTATCGCCATCCAATTTGTACCCGAGAGAATCAGTCATTCATATACTCCGGATTCTCTTTTTGGATTTATATAATTCATATAAGATAAATTCACTTCCGCATATTCCGACCATGGATGCTCATAAAAAAGAAGTTGCAGATAAATTCTTTTATCTGATCATGAAGCATTACAAAGAAAACCGGGAAGTTGCATTCTACGCCAAAGAGTTGTGCATCACTCCTAAATATCTGACAACCGTGATTAAGACAGTCAGCGGCAAGTCCGCCAAAGACTGGATATTAGAGTATATCATCCTGGAAATTAAAGCATTATTGAGGGATTCGACGCTAAACATCCAGCAAATTGTAATAAAGACCAATTTTGCCAACCAATCGTCTTTGGGAAGATTTTTCCGCAAACATACGGGCATGTCTCCCTTAGAGTACAGAAAGAGCATGATCGAAACAAAACAAATAGAACAAACATCTAATAACTAATAAAATAAAGCTATGAACAGAAGTCAATTAATTAATGAATTAGCAGAAAAAACAGCTATAAGCAAAAAGGATATAACAACTATACTTGATGCTTTTACCGAAATGGTCGCAGAAAAGACAAAAGCCGGTGATCGTGTTTTCATCCCCGGATTCGGATCATTCAAACCGCGTCTGCAAACAAGCCGTCCGGCAAGAAATCCCAGAAACGGCGATGTAATCCAGCTTACACCACGAACAATCGTACATTTCAAATGTGCCTCTCTTTTATTGGAAAAGATGAATAAATAATAAATAGAAAAGGACTTATTTCAAAATAAGTCCTTTTTTTATCACAGTCGGGTATACTTATTGATTAAAAAGTATCTTTGCAACCACGGAGCAGAGTAAAAATTGCATGACAGAGCAAGAGATCAGAAAATATTTACGACAAATGCAGGAAGAAGATTCTCAGACAGCCCTGAGAAAGTTCTACGATTTGTGCTTTGACCGCTTTTTCCGTATCGCTTACTATTATTTGAAAACAGAAGAGTGGGCCCAGGAAGTCGTACTTGACGTGTTCATGAAAATTTGGGAAAGACGGGAATCCCTGCACACCATTGCCAACCTCGAAGATTACTTCTTTGTCACAGTAAAAAATGCCTCCCTGAACTATCTGGAAAAAGAACAACGCCGCAGAAACATAACAGAAGAAATATCCGAAACCCCACCCGACCAGGAATATTCACCGGAGGAAACCCTTATTTCTGAAGAACTTTTCGCTCATTACGTCAAGGCTTTGGACCGTTTGCCGGAAAAATGCCGGGAAATATTTATCCGGATACGGGAAGAAAAACAGAGCTACGCCCAGGTAGCCGGGGAATTGAAGATCAGCACCAATACCGTAGATGCACAATTACAAAAGGCGGTTACCCGACTGCGGGATATGCTATCGCGTTATTTGAATACTGACGAAGACAATTCAGAACATTAACTTCTTTTCACCAAACAAGCATAGTGAGTTTTGCGACCTTCCCCTGTCTTTATTTGTGAAACCGATCATCAAATAAAGAAAGAATGACATCTGCAAACAAAGATATTGACAAAGTACTGGATCAACTGGTTGCTTCCACCCGATCGCCGAGAGGACGTTTCTCAGCCCGAAACAGTTGGAGAATACTGGAAAAACGCCTTTTCCCGGTAACGGGCAGGAGAAAGTTTCTCCGGATAGCCGGAAGTGTGGCAGCCTCCCTGCTTATAGGTATAGCAGGCTGGTACACATACGACCATATACAGTCCACAACCATGCAAACGATTTCAACATTAGCGGAAATACAGGAGATCACACTCCCCGACCAGTCCGTGGTCACGCTGAACCGTTATTCCACACTTCGCTTTCCTACCCGTTTCAGGGGGGATAAGAGGGAAGTACAACTGACCGGTGAGGCGTATTTCGATGTGGAGAAAGATAAAAGACATCCGTTTATCGTCAAAGCAGAAGCCATCGACGTAGAGGTACTGGGCACCCGGTTTAATATAGAAGCCTATCCCAGCGATCCGGAGATAAAAACGACCTTGCTCGAAGGTTCCGTTGAAGTCAGTATTCCGGGCGAAAACAAGCAACTTATCCTTTCTCCCAATGAAAGTGCCGTTTACGACCGGGCAAAACAATGTTTAGCTCATGAAGTAAACCAGGAAAGTGACAACGAAATCACCTGGCGCAACGGCCATTTCCAATTCGACTATCTGCCTTTGCAAGAAATTACCCGACAGCTGTCGCACGCATTCAATCTGAAAATAGAGATCACCGACCCGGCTCTCAGAAGTTTCCGCATACGGGCGAACTTCACTAATGGCGAGAGCCTGGAAGAAATACTTAGCCTATTAAAAGGGGCTGCCCATTTTAATTACACAAAGACAAACGATACGATCATTATCAGTAGTAAACTTAACTAAGTTATGAACCATTTCACGAATAGCTTTTTCTCCCGCATCAGCCTTCTACTTTTGCTGTGGATAACGCTGGGAAGTAGCTCTCTCCATGCGCAAACCAAAGAAGAACGGCTTAACTTTAGCATTCAGAATGCTTCTTTAAATACATTCGTAAAGCAGTTGGAAGCCTCTACCGGCTTTTCCATTATCTATGGGGAGAATATACATCTTAAAAAGCCTGTCACATTGAACATGTCCCGGAAAAGCGTCAGCGAGATCCTCCGGAAAGCATTCGAAAACGAAGCAGTCACTTTCAAAGTGACAGGAAAACATATTCTGCTACAGGAACGGGAAACACCTGCCAATCTAAAATACACGATCAGCGGTTACGTTACGGACGGCATTTCTTCCGAGACACTGATCGGTACCAACATATTCGAACGACACCAGGGGACAGGAACCTCCACCAATCCTTTCGGATTTTACAGCATCACACTACCGGCAGGGGCAACGGAACTCTCTTTCTCTTATCTCGGATACGAACAGCAGACATGCCGGTTCCGACTGGAGAAAGATACATTACTGAATATCCGCTTACAGACGAACAATCAACTGGAGGAGGTAGTCGTCCTGTCAGAAAAAAGGGAAGCCGGTATCCATTCCACTGGCATGGGAGCAATAGACATACCGATGAAGCAGATACGCAATACCCCGGCAATCCTGGGAGAGGCCGATCTATTGAAAACCATCCAGTTAATGCCCGGAGTACAGGCTGGCATAGAAGGATTCAGCGGCTTATATGTGCGCGGTGGCGGTCCCGACCAAAATCTGATCCTGCTGGATGGCATTCCTATTTATAATGCCGACCATCTGCTGGGTGTATTCTCTATCTTCACACCGGAAGCCATGAAGAAAGTCACTCTCTTCAAAGGATCTTTCCCGGCACGTTACGGGGGACGGCTATCATCCATCGTTGACATCCGCACCAACGACGGCGATATGCAGAACTATCACGGAACAGTCAGTGTCGGCCTGCTGACCAGCAAACTGCATATGGAAGGACCGATACAGAAAGATAAAACATCTTTCTGCCTGACAGGACGGCGCACGTATCTGGACCTGATAGCCCGCCCGTTCCTGCCGGACGATAAGAAATACAATTATTACTTTTACGACATCAATGCCAAAGTGAACCACAAGTTCTCTGATCGCAGCCGTTTATTCCTGAGTTTCTACAAAGGAAAAGACCACTACGATTACAAGCAGGACAAGGAATACGACGGATATGACGGCGGTCCGCGCATGTATTTCTACAACAGCGATATCAATTTCAACTGGGGCAATACGATCGCTGCCGGACGCTGGAACTATGTATTCAACAACAAACTGTTCAGCAATACGACCGTAGCTTACAACCATTACCAGATGTCGATGGCAGACAGTTACAAAAGAGAAGTCACCGGCAAGAATGAACACGAAGAAACGAAACCCGACCATAACGAATCCTATGTATATAACTCCGATTATCGCTCCGGCATACATGATGTCAGTTTCCAGACAGACTACGATTATACGCCGGCACCGAACCACCATATCAAATTCGGCGGAGCTTACCTCTATCATACATTCCGTCCGGAGGTCACGACTTCCCGTGTCAAGGAAGCCGAAAACGGATCGACAGCACAGGATACTGTCTACAACGATTCTTCAAACAGTTATCTTCACGGTCACGAATGCTCGTTATATGCAGAAGACAATTTCAATATCGGCAATAAATTAAGTTTCAATGCAGGCGTGCATCTCTCCCTGTTCTATACGCAAGGAAAAGGGTATCTCTCCGCCCAACCCCGCCTGTCAGCCCGTTACCGTCTCACCGATGATTGGGCGATAAAAGGCTCGTTCACCCAAATGGAGCAGTACGTACATTTACTGAGCTCCTCGCCTATTTCATTACCGACCGATTTGTGGGTACCTGTAACCAAACAGATCCGCCCGATGCGCTCTTATCAATATGCGGCAGGAAGCTATTATACCGGAGTAAAAGGCTGGGAGTTCTCACTCGAAGGATATTATAAGGATATGCACAACGTATTGGAGTATCAGGACGGTGCCTCTTTTTTCGGCACCTCAGGAGGCTGGCAAGAGAAGGTCGAAATGGGTCGCGGACGCTCTTTCGGATTAGAAATAATGGCACAGAAAACCATGGGGAAAACGACCGGCTGGCTGGCCTATACCATCGCCAAAAGCGACCGCCGGTTCAAAGACGGCAGCATCAACAACGGCGAACGTTTCCCTTATAAATACGACCGTCACCACAACATCAATCTCTGCCTGAACCACCAGTTCAACGACCGGATCGATGTCGGGGCTACCTGGATATTCAACACCGGCGGGACCGCTACCATTGCCGACCAGCGAACCGGCATACTCTCCTCAATCTGGCAGGCAAACATGATAGACTATATCGCCCATCGAAACAATTTCCGTTTACCGGTCAGCCACCGGCTAAACCTAAGTATCAATTTCCACAAGAAACTACGCCGGGGCACACAAACCTGGAGCCTGTCGGTCTATAACGCTTACAATGCCATGACCCCCAACCTGGTCTATAAAGAAGAAGAACTTATCGGACAGGACTACATGGACGAACATGGCATCATGCAGACCAAATGGACCCGCAACACAAAACTGATCAAGCAAACCCTGTTGCCTTGTATCCCGGCAGTAACCTATACATTCAAATTTTAAAAGACATCGGATATGAAAAAGCATTTATTCATCGTATTCATACTCGGCATCACGCTCTTCTCCGCTTGCGAGAACGAAATACCGTTCAACGACAAGTACCAGAAACCACAATTACTGATGAATGCCATCCTGGAAGCAGAGAAAGAGGAAAACGAAGTGCAGCTATATATAATCGACAGTGAGAATATGACGTTGGTAAGCAATGGCTCCGTCACGGTCTATGTCAACAACGAAAAAAAGGAAGTGGCTGAATCCAAAATAACGCTATGGAGTTCAAATGGAGACAGTATGAAAGTATGCCGCCTACAAACCGTTTTCCATCCCGGCGACCGCGTACGCCTGGAGGCAACAGCCGAAGACGGCCAGTATAACGCATGGGCAGAAGTGGAAATCCCCCGACCTATCGAAAAGATCATCCGGATAGACACGTTGCGCACGCAAATAAAAGTAGGATATTATATGACAGAATGTATGCGATACAGGATCACGTTCGATGACCTGCCCGGCGAAAAGAACTATTACCAGCTGGCAATCGAAGAAAAGTCCTATACAGCAGATATAAAGACCGGTATCAGAGACACATTCCCCCCTTTCGACAGAAGGCAAACAGATATCATCAACCAAGAAGACATCGTACTGACCGATGGCCACATGACTACTGCCGACGACGAAGAGTTCGGCATCCTGGACATGACCGTACAAAATGTACGCAACATATTCACCGACAGCCGTTTCGAGAATGGTTCCTATACCTTGAATGTCTACGCTCGCTTCTTCGACTTCAACCACCAATATGAAGCCGTCCGTATCCAAACAGATGCCATCGTCCATATCCTCAGTATTACCAAAGCGGACTACCGCTATATGCGTGCTATGAACTGCCTGGATTCAGAAAACTACAACGATACGTTCATGGAACCGGTCATCGTCCCACAGAATGTGGTTGGCGGACTGGGCTTTGTCGGTGCCAGTTCAGAGGCAGAGATGAAAATACAGATCCTGGACCGACTGCCGCTATGGTAAATAAAACCATTCCAATTACTTATACCGAAACCTTACTCTTTTGAAGAGACAGGAGCGTCTATACGCAATATAACATCATCCACACCATGATCATTATAATTTGCAAAATGGATATCGAGCATTCCGATATGCGGTCTAAGGTCTCCGGGATGAAAAAATTCCCTGATCATCCCCTGGGTTGCCTGCAAAACAGGACCTATTTCATCCGAGAAAGTACCGTTACCACCTCCCGCATTAAAGAGAGCCGTACGCACATGTAAGTTCCTGACAAGTGTCTTTTCGGCTTCCGTCAGTTCTTCCCCATCCTTCACCTTGTTTACCAGCGCTTTGATGGAACTACATGTACTATCCGACTCGATCGTCATACATCCTATAACCCCATAACTTATCGAGTTGACGTATTTCAGGGACGTATAATCCTCCGGATCTTTTTTCAGCAGTTGCCCATTCTGAGGCAAATCCATATCGATAGTAAATGCCGTATATTTAAAGTTATAAAGTACCCCGTGCTTTTCTTTCATCTCCAGGGTTGAATATTTCCGACCGTTCATGATACTATCCATCCTGATTCCTTCAGCGGCAAACAGCATATATAATTCCTTTGCTGAATGATAATCGCGCCCTGAAGAGCTACTAAACGAATTTATCTGGCCGCTACTTGCCAACACTTTTTCTTTCATTTCAGTACACATCGACTCGGCAGGATGCTCTGTAGTAACAGCACCAACAAAAGGCCAGCTGCCAAAAGTTATCGGATTATATTCCACATCCGGAACAGGTTTCAATGTAGGAATTCTGTCCGGATTGACATCGACCACCAACCCCGGATAGATACCGTCCTTCAGCCGGTAAGAATCTTTTATTACATAAGCCGAAAAAGAAGAGTTCTTCACCAGAAAAGTTTCACCTTTCCCATCCGCCCAAACACTATCTTTCACTATATCCAGGTAAGATATATAATTTTTCCAGACAATCGGTTCAGGATCGGGCTCCGGTTCGGGAACAACAACAGGAGGCTCCGGGTCCAAACCATCATCTTTTGAACAGGAAAGACAACATGCCAACAAGAATGCGGATAACAGATAAACTTTTTTCATAACTCTCTCGTATTTTTCCAAAGATAAGTATTTTCAAGGAACGGGCACAAAAAAAGGAGCTAAACTTATCGTTTAACTCCTTTTGCTCAGCAATGTCGGGGTGAGAAGATTCGAACTTCCGACCACACGCCCCCCAGACGCGTACTCTAACCGGGCTGAGCTACACCCCGTTTTGTTTTACGGCTGCAAAGGTAAGATTTTTCCTTTATACGCCAAAACTTTCGCGGTAAAAATCTAATGACTCCAGTATTTTTTCCTTTGTCACCTGCTGATTTATCTGAACTTCACCGATTTTCGAAAGCAGGGTAAAATTGATGATACCCCCCTCGTTCTTCTTGTCATGAGTCATCAGCTCGTACAAAGTCTCGTAGTCTTTACAGTCGAAGACGAAAGGAGGGTAATACTCCTTGATATATTGAATGACCTGGCTCAGATTGCTTGACGGAAAACCGCAGAGCTTATGAGAAAGATACAATTCACTGATGATACCGGCAGCTACCGCATGTCCGTGCAACAACGGACGGTTCTTTTTAAAAGAAAGACTTTCGTAAGCATGCCCGATGGTATGACCGAAGTTCAAAGCCTTACGGATACCATGTTCTTTCGGGTCTTCTGCCACGATACGTTCCTTCACGGCAACAGACTGCGCCACCATCTTATTCAGGAAAGCATAATCCATCTTCTGGTCGAGATCGAACAGCATCACCGTCGCATAGGTATCCATCGAACTGATCAGTGCATGTTTGATCATCTCCGCATAACCGGACAAGAGGTTGTTACGGTCCAGCGTACGCAGGAACTCACAGTCGATAAACACACATTCGGGCGGATAGAAAGAACCGATCTCGTTCTTCAGGCCATTGAAGTTAATACCCGTTTTTCCACCTACGGCAGCATCCACTGAAGCCATCAGCGTTGTCGGGATATTAACCGTCTTCAGCCCGCGCTTGAATGTTGCCCCGGCAAAACCGCCCATATCCGTGATCATTCCTCCTCCCAGGTTTACCAGCAGAGAATTGCGGGAAGCTCCTTCATTGGAAAGACGCATCCAGATAGCAGACAAGGCTTCCAGTCCTTTATGCGTATCACCTGCATCGACCGTTATCACCGGAGCATCCTTTAATGCCGGTACATCCTGCACCAGCGGATAACACTTTTCCTGTGTATTCGTATCGGTAAGAACAAACAATTTATCGTAATTCAATGAAGTAAGGAACTCCTGCAAGTCGGCTTTCAGATCCTTACTAATCACTACTTTTTGATCAGCCATATTTTTTATCTTTTTGCTTCTTGGTTACAAAGGTATTATTTGTAATCCGATTATCAAAGGAGTTATATTCGCATTCGAACCTTCAAGGTAATAATTTACCCCCGACATTGAGTGGTTTCTCATATATTTCCACTAAGTTTAAGCCAGTTTTCAGTAAAAACACATATCTTGCATTTTGTCATACTATTTAAATATAAACGCACCATGAAGAAAGTTTTCCTTTTCCTGAGTCTTTGCCTGTTCGTAGTGTCATTTGCCAACGATGCCGCTGCACAGCAAAAAAAACCACGTATCGGCATTGCCGGTATACAAATCGAGAACAGTGTATTTATGCCAAACAGGCAACCGCTGGTCGGGAGACCGCTTACCTTGCCGGATTATCTGAGCCCGGATTCCGCTATGGGACAAGCCGCGACATGGCTTCCCTCCCTGATGGGCAGGGGCGGTGGCAGAGGTCCCGTTACACGTGAATCATACGAAGCCTTTGTCAACGAAGCACTCGAAATCATAAAGGCAAACATGCCTTACGATGCTTTCTGGTTTTACAATCACGGAGCCTGTAGCGTGGAAGGTGTTGCCGACCCGGAAGGCGAGTTTATGGAAAAAGTACGCAGCCTTATCGGAAACGATGTCCTTGTTACGACAACGATGGACCTCCACGGCAATGCTTCCTGGCTGGTAGCCCTCAACTCGGACCTGATCACGACCTACCGCAAGGCTCCCCATGACGATTCCCGCGAATCGCATCGCCGTGGCGTAGTCAATCTGCTCGACCGCCTGGCTTCCGGCAAAGGACGTCCGGCATATAAAGCCTGGGTAGCTGTTCCCGTATTAGTTTCCGGAGAATGGTCGAGCACGCGTGCCGAACCTGCCAAATCGCTCTATGCCCTGGTACCCGAAGTGGAAGCCATGCCGGGTGTGATCGATGCCGGTATCTGGATCGGTTATGTATGGGGAGACGACCGCCGCAATCAAGGTGTAGTGATGGTATACGGCGACAACAAGGCACAGGTGGAAGCCGGAGCTAAGAAACTGGCACAGAAATTCTGGGATGTACGCCGCCAGTTTACGCTGGAAGCTCCCGGATATTCGCTCGAAAAATGTCTGGACGTGGCTATAGTCAGTGACAAGAAACCTTTCTTTATCAGCGACATGGGAGACAATCCCGGCGGTGGCGGATCAGGTGAGGTTACATGGACATTGGCACGGGTGTTGAAACGTCCGGAACTTCAGTCGCCCAACGGAAAAAGCCTGCTTTATTGTTCCATTCCGGGAGACGAGATGGTCGAAGCCGCACGGAAAGCCGGTATCGGAGGTCAGGCCGAAGGATATGTAGGCGCTATGACGGACAACTCCTACGAACCGCCTGTAAAACTATCGGGTACGGTCGTATATGTCAGTCCTGCACAGGATGAGACGCAGGCAACCGACAATGCTCCTTACAGAAGACGCAACAATATTGCCATTATCAAGACAGGAAGCATTTATGTAGTTGTGGGAACCTCTTCCCCTACGCCTAACCTGGAGGGCACCGGAATAGATCCCCGTGAAATGGATATCGTCATGGTAAAACAGGGATACCTGGTCAACCAATGGTACAATATGAAAGCGGACTGGGTGATGGCTCTGACGCGCGGAGGAGTGGACCAGGATTTCCAGAAACTTCCGTATAAGAATATCATTCGCCCGATGTTCCCGTTAGATCCGGATATGCCCGATCCCGAACTGAATGTCATATTCGTTCCTTCGGCAAAACACCTATACGGCAGATAAAATTTCAGTTGACAGTTGACAGTTGACAAGTGACAGTTTGGCTTCGCACTTGGTTAATAAATCGGCTGAAAGCCGGAATAACTGTCATCTGTCAACTGTCAACTGTCAACTAATTTACATTATATCCCGAAACAACCACCTTCGGCGCATTGCCGCGAGTATCTTCGTCTTTCCAACGGAAGCTCACTTCCTTCTTTTCTCCCGGAAGCAGGGCAAAGTAATTATCGGAATAGAACATCGGCAAGAACTGCTCGCCGTCTTTCTCTCCAACGACATTGACACGGATCATCAAAGCCGGAGTAGAAGTTGTATTCTCAATGACTACCGTACCGTTCCATGTGCCGTCAGCTTCTTTGCCGGTGGATACATCCGACTTCAGAGCCACCGCCGGAAGCGTACGCAACTCCTGATAATTGTTCTCTTCCAGGCTTCTGTGATAGAAGTTATCCGAAACGACCTTGCCATTCTCCGTCAAAGCCATCTTGATAAAGTGAACCTTCGATAGGTTGGACGGAAATTCCAGCTGAATACATTTGTTAGTCGTATCTTCGTTGCTGTCGATCGTCACTTCTTTTTCCCAGGCTACGGAAGCATCCATATTCAACACCTGTACTTTTGCCGTCAGACCTTTATGCGCACCGGCACTGTAATTGACCACTTCCACTTCGTCGGTAGCCGGATTCCACTGGATATGCAGCGGTTCGGAAGCCTTCTTGATGGCGAAGTAGGCAGCTGTCGGTTCGAAATAATAATCGTATGTTTGCCATACCATGGAAGGCCAGCAAGAGTGGCTCATCCACATCAACAGACCTTTACGGTTCTGACTTCTGGATTCGAACAAGCTGCGGTGACCGTCGTAGTTCACCCACTGGGCGAGTTCGGAAAATTCTTTGGCACTCTGCGGTTCGCCGTATCCTTTCGCGATGATCTCGTTGAAAGAAGTGGCACCCTGTGCACCTTCGCGGGTATAGTCGTGCATACCCCACTGGTTGTCCTGCGGCCAGATACCTTCCGGAGAGAAGGTACGGAGCATACTTTCATAGGTCAGTACGTTCGGCATACCGCGTTCGCTATGGAACTTGTCGTTGCCGGTCTTCAGCGTGAAATACTCCTTCGCCGGAAGCATACGGTACGGGCCGTGACCACTCACCACCTCATCGGCAGAGCTGGAAATATAATGGATATCCCCGTGTTCTTCCTTGACGATCCGGCGTAAAGCCTTATCGAGCTGCTCGGGCGGGAAGCCTTCGTTACGTCCGCAATAGATACCGATAGACGCATGGCTGCGGATACGTTTCACATAATCTTCGGCATTGGCGATGAACATTTCCGGATAATACGGATCAGGTCCGTCAGACGGGTTCGCCAGCCAGAAGTCCTGCCAGATCATGATACCGTGACGGTCGCATGCCTCATACAGTTCCTCGTCGCCGATCATACCGACCCAGTTACGCATGATCGTAAAATTCATATCGGCATGATAAGCGATGGCAATGTCGTATTCGCGGGCACGATAGTTCAGGTTGGATTCACTGAATCCCCAGTTTCCTCCGCGACCGATGAAACGACGGCCATTGATGAACATGCTCAGGATATGATTATCTTCATTGAATGTCATTTGACGGATACCGACCTTGAAGTCTTTCGCATCCGATACCTTATCGTCAATCTTGAATGTGAAATTAGCATCATACAGGTTGGGCTCGCCATACCCTTTCGGCCACCACAGACGCGGGTTCTGCATCTTCAACTGAGCAAAATCCTTTGCATCGAAGACTACCGTCTTTTCCTCTCCGGCCGCCAGTTCTACCGGCTGTTGGAATGTGATATCGCCTACCTTACCTTCCAGCATACCTTTTACGGCATTCGCGTCATGGTTCTTCACGATCACTTCCGCCGTCAGTGTGGCAGAGGTCGTGTCGGGCAACGGCAATACGGAAGTCACGAGCGGGTCGGCTACCGTCACTTTTCCGGTAGTCGTCAGGAACACATCGTTCCAGATACCGATATTACGTCCGCGCATCGTCGGGATCCAGTCCCAGCCGATCGTTGCATGGAAAGTAGGATTGTCAGCACCCAGGATACCTCCGTTGAAGTCCGTGCTCTGTGCATTCTTTTCCTTGATGGCACCGATATGTTCGTTTTTGATGATCTCTACAGCCACCACGTTCTTACCCGCAACGACTACATCCGTCACATCGAACTTGCCACGCATAAAGGCACCCTCGATACGGCCGGCCTTCTTACCGTTCACATAAACGTTTGCTTTCCAGTTGATACCATCGAAGTTCAGGAAGATACGTTCCTGTTTGAAATTTTCCGGTACGGTAAACTCGTCGCGATACCAAAAGTCGGAGTTGAAGAACGATTCCGAAATCATCGACTGATTGTCGGCATAGTTCGGATCGGCAATAGCCCCGATATTCTTGTAACTGCTCAAGACAGTACCCGGCACGGTAGCAACGATCCAGTTTTCCGGCTTGAAATCCGGAGTGGATATCTTTTCACCGGCGGCAGTCACTTCGGAAGCCCGCTGTAATTGCCAGTTTCCGCCGGACAGGTTGATCTTTCCTTGCGATACGGCCGGAGCGGCAACAGGCTGGGGAATTAATCCGCCCTTACCCATCACTTCCAGCTCACTCAGGATATAACGGCTGTCGTTGGCAGGCTGTTGCATCAGGACACGTACGTAACGTGCTTTCTTGCTGCCGCCCAACGCTATTTCATCTCTCAGGCTCTCACCGCCGGGCAGTTCGGCTGCATCCGTCCACTGTTTGGCATCATCAGAAACCTGTACTTTACCTTTTACGGCTTTATTGATCCAATGCAGGATCACCTTATCAAATTCGGAACGGCTGCCCAGATCCACATACAGCCACTCTTCGCCAGTCGTAGCACTCATCCAGGCACTGTTGAAGAACTGGGATGGTTTCATTTCCACCAACTGTCCGTCTTTATAGAAATCAGCAGCCGTAAATACCCAACTGTGGGCACCCGACATCTTTAATACTACCCTCATCGTGGAAAAATTGACGCGTTTTCCCAGCGTCAACCCTTCTTTACCAAAAGGTATACTTTCACTCAGCTTACGTACCGGCATGGAAATCTGTTCCGTCTGCTTGTTCGGGTCTGTCACCGGCACACGGTAGCGCACCGCCTCACCGGGCAATCCTTTGCCTCTCAGCCGGCCCACCTCAACCCATTTTCCATCACCCTGAGGTATTTGGCAGAGAATTTCGTAGCCTTCAGCCGCAACTTTATCATCATAGATAAGCGTACCTGTCAACCGCAGTTCGTCGGCCGTTTGGTTGTAGTTGTTCAAATCGAACTGGAACCAGGTATCCGCTCCTTCAAAGGTGTTCCGTGAGTACGGTCCCTCGTCGATCATCCATTCACGCTCACGCCGCGGAGCTTCGCCCGACGGGGAAGAAAGGATCAGATACTGAGGTTGCTGATCGGTCACGATACCGTCTGTCGCCAACTGTGCCGTCAGGTTATAATCGTGACTGGACGAGTTGAACGCCGAACGCCGGAGGGCAATATTCCTGTAGTTAGTACGGTCCGGAGCCAGTTCGGGTGAAAAATCCTCCTTCGGGTTACCGGGATACTGGCCGATGCCACGGGTATAATAATCCGACCGTTCGAATGATTCGTCTGTTGCACCTGCTCCGCTGCATCCCCAGAGAAACAATGAGGCTACCATTGCGCCACAAAGAGTGAGGGTACGGGAAACTGCTTGCTGTTCATTACATTTTTTCATTTATGAGAGTCTACTTGATTTGTATTTTCTGTATGATTTAATTCTTTCTGAAAGAAAGACAGGCAAATATACATAAAAACTCCAAACATTCGTGTTAAATGATATGGAAACGGCCTGTTTCATTGTGTCGTCGGTAGGGGCGGTTCGCGAACCGCCCCTACCGACGACACTACTTCTTTCGTCCTAACAGAAACCCCAATAACTCCATGATAAATTGGAGGATCGTCCTCACCTTGCTGTTGTTTTCTTTTTCGCTCATACCTTTTCATTATTTAGATTATACACTATGGGAACCAACGAGCGGGAAATGCTTTCCAGCATCCGGCAATAGGCCTCCCGGTTGTCCCCGTTTACTTCACTGATATACCGGCTGTAGGCAATCTCGCGGGCATACGCCGCCGGATAATGGCTCACGGCTGCCGCCTGTTTGTAGACTGTCGCTATCAGACGGGCAAAATCGAGAAAACTGTTTTCGATACTGTCGTAACGGCGGAACAGCAGTCCGTCCGGCTTATCCAGATCCGTCTTCCCGCCATGCCAGTAAGCATTGGCGACACCATAGCCCGTCAGTCCGAAAAAGTTATTGTAGAGGGTAGCCAGGGCACTCTCGCCCCAGCCGGTTTCGATCGCAGACTGAGCCAGGATAACCACCGGATTCAGTCCGTACAGCTCACCCGCCAACCGTGCGGCGGGGAGGTACTTGCGGGTAAATGACTGCTTGTCCATGCGCATGCTCTTCAAAGAGTCACTACTCGATAACAGGACGGTCGTCCTCATTATCCGATCCGGAAGATTTTGTTTCCTCCAATTTAAAACGCTCGCCCTTAGTCGTCTGTATCAGATTACGCAGCTTCTCGCCGGGACGAAATCGAAGACGTGCCCGATACAACAGGGCAGAAGAGAAATCTTCGGTCGTAGGGCTTCCCGAACTGGTCTGTACCAACTAGAAAGTACCGAACTCGCCGCACTGAACCACTTCACCGCGTGCCAGAAACAGAAGAAGAAACTCAATCACACGATCGATCACCACCTTCACATCGCCACTCGACGCCGTGGAACTCTGTGCCACCAGGGCGCATAACTCTTCGAAGGTACATGTCCCCGTTGCCCGGGTCTGTGCATAGTAGAGTTTCTCCTTTCCTGCCTCTACATCCTTACTGAGGTTCTTCCGAAGAACCAAATGATACTGCAATGCCATAACTTTGCTGTTTTTAATTGATTATTAACTACATATCAAAGATACGACAGCCACAAGGGGACATTGATGTAGGAGGTGACAGGGTGTGACGAAGCGACAGTTTATTTCCGATAAATAAGACAATATTTACCGGACGCATCCCCTTTTTTGTTTTTCAACACAAAAAACATCTGTAAAACTTGATATACCCATTGATTATTCGTATCTTAGAGTATTAAAAGTCAGTATTTTATGGAACAGTCTACCTTCATTATACGATCCTACGGAGTAGGCGAACTGGCGGAACTCTACAGTCCGCATCTCAGCCGGCGGGGTGCTATCATGCAACTTTGGCGATGGATAAACTATCATGGCGTACTAAAGGTGAAATTGATCGAACTGGGTTATCATACCGGTGCCCGGAGCTTTACCCCCAAACAGGTGGAATGTATCATCCTGCACCTGGGAGAACCTTGAGACGGTGTGGAAATGACTGTCGCAGTTGTTTCTGCCGGCTGCCGCAGCTGTTTCCGGTGGGTGCCGGAGCTGCTGACAGTGAGTGCCGGAGCCACAGGAAATGGCTGCTGCACTCAGTAGGAATGGGTGGAGATAGGTGGAGGTAAATCCCCTTTTTTGAAACTTTCTAAAAAGTATGTTCCTTGCCCCATCTACGAAGGTGTCGTAAAAAGAACAAGGAACATATTATACAAAAGTTTGGAAAATAGCATTTTTCCTCCACCCATCTCCACCCATTTCTTAAAACGGCAACTTCGGCTCAGAGGCATTTACCAACATATCACGCTCATTATCAATCTCCTTCTCCAATCCTTCCGAATCGCACCCAAAACCCTTTTGACGGGCTACTACCTGATCATGATTCAGTTCAATGGTATGATAAAGACGCTTTCCGTGCTTCAAAACGGACGTAAAGCCGAAGCATTTTAACACTTTTCCGAGCTGAATTACGCTTGTTGTGGTGACATGGAAGCGGGTTCTTTCGGCTATTCGGGTCAGGATTTCGCTGGCGGAGAGCAAAAGCGGGTTCTCAAAACGAGTGGGTTTGCGGAAGTAGGTAAACAACAACTCGGCTTCGGGACAGAGTTGCTGGAAAGTCTCGTTGTTGTCGTTCAGCTCGGCAATGTCGTTGTTGGCAAACCAGTAGCAGAAGCCGGCCCGATAGAGTGCCAGCACCTGGGCATAGATCGCATTATGATCGACCGCCGAGGTATAGTCGATGCGCAACGTCTCGAAGCAAAGGAAACGGCGCGAACCGGTATGGTCGGTCAGCACCTGGCTGTCGTTGACCGTGGCGGCAAAGGAGGCACGGCGCACAAACGACTCCGCATTGCGGGCATACGGACGGCGTTCGAGGATCGCGTCTTTCGTGATCATCGCCTTCATCCTGTTCAGCTCCATCTTACTCTGCCCCGAGAGTTCGTCGAGGATTACCAGGAAGCAATCGCTCATCATCAGCGACGCGTCCTTGTCAGTCGGGTCGAGATTGCCCGAATACATATAGCCTCTGAGTGCGGGAGGTACCAGGTTGCGCAGCCAGGTAGTCTTGCCCAATCCCTGTGCTCCGCTCAGTAACAAGACCGAGTGGTTCGTCTCCCGCTCATCGATGGCACATGCCACAACTGCCACCAGCCATTTCTTCAGGCATTTTGCCCAAAACTCCGGACGGGTCGTGTCGACCGTTGCCGCCAAAGAAGCGATAGGGTCGCTTACGCCGTCCCATTCCGGAAGGTTATCGAAATAATCCTGAAAGGGATGATATTCGGAACTGAAATCGGAATGGATCACTGAGCGCAGGTCGGACAGGCGACAATACACACCGGATTTCTGCAAGGCACACCAAAGGGAGTTTTCCCAGTAGTCGGTCACTGCCGAGAAGGCTGCTCCCTCTCCGCCTTTTCGGGAACGATATTCCACCTTGTTGCGAACGACGTTACGACGCAATTCGAAATGTTCGGTCAGGTATTCCTGTATCTGGGTGACAAAGCCGTTTCCACGCCCGGAAGAGACCGGTGCAGGCCGTGTCGCGAACTGTTCGGTATGTGCATAGGCACTGCTGACAGCCTGCAGTCGTTCTTCTCCGGACAGGTCGGCAAACGATCCGGCGGCATAGCGCTCTACTTCTTCCCGGCGAATGCCCAGACGATTGCAATGGCAGGCAAAGAGGTGGACGTAGTTGTTGCGGTTACCCTCGGCATAAACCATTTTACGGGTAGTCTTCTTGCGGGCGGAAGCGAGCAGGCGGGCCACTTCGCTGGGAACGATCGCTTCCATCTCCGGTAATCCTTCGGGAGGACTGCCCTCACCTCTGAGCCAGGGTTCGAAGCGGCGAGACAGGTAGAGTCCCGGATCGTAGGAGACGATGCAGAGCCGACCGGGATCGCTGCCGGAAGCGTCTGCCTCGATGCCCAGGCGGCGTTCGTACCAGTCTTTTACCCGCTTGTAGATGGCTTTGTGGTTGGCAGGGATCAGCTCCATTCCGACAGCCGAATAGACAATGGCCTTGATGCCCATTCCGCGGGGACTGATCCAGCAGGCCACCGTATAGGGGGCTTCGCGTATCAGTGTGAGCAAGCGCGGAAGGTCTTCTTTCTTTTGCTTGTCGAAGTCGAGAATGATAAGCGGGTTGTAACGGTTCATGAACTTATCCAGCCGTTGTCCGCTATAGGTAGCTGAGACAGTAATGGCAGGTAGCCCTTTCTTCAGGGTGTCGGCGGCATCGGCATTGTCTTTGTCCATACAGACGCGGATGCGGTTGATGGGGGTAGCATACTTTCCGTTCCGGATATCGGAAAGGAGATCGATCAGGTTAACATCGCCCAGGCGTTTTTTGAAACGGGCGTACATGGTTACTTGTATCATGGCATTCACTTTTATTTCACTATACAAGGTAATGATTCACGGGGAATGGAGCCCATTATTTTGTATTTTATTATGAAAAACATGGGCTCCATTAAAGTAGTCGACTTTACTCCTGCGATTCGTCTTCTGCGGCGAGGTCGAGGTAGTTCTGTACGACATTGATCAGCGTACCTAATGTCAGGATTTCTTTCTCCGGGTCGTATCGTACGCGAAACACCGAGTCGAGTGCACGCAGAAAGGGTTTCACTTCGCGTTTGCCGTTTACCTTCCACTGGTTGCTCTGCAGCAGAGGGCCGATCAGTCGGACGAAATCGGCTGTCGGTCCGTTGAATACGATCAGTTCTTCTTCTATCATATCCTCTTCCCAAACGGCGTGTTCGAGCAATCGCGAAAGTTTGTTACACTGTTTTTTGACTTCCCGAAGTTCTTCTTCGAGCAGCTCGCAACGGAGCTTCAAGGCTTGTGCCGTCTCCGTCAGGAGGGCGGCGTTCAGTTTTTTTTCATTTTTGTTTGTTTTTTAGTTTGAATGGTTCGTCTTTTGTCAGATATGAAACATATCTGAAGTTGACAGTTGACAAGTGACAGTTGACAGTTATGTGGGCTGAAAGCCGACTTATTTACCGAACACGAATCCCAACTGTCACTTGTCAACTGTCATCTGTCAACTGAAAAAGGTGAAACCTTTTTCTAACAACGAAGCCCCGGCGGAAATAAATCCACCGGGGCTTGTTTTTGCCTGCCGTCACCCTTCACAGGGGTCAGAACAGAAGAACTTTATTTCATTACTTTAGTATTAATACTGACTGCTTGTTCGCCTGTCGCAGGGTAATTGTAGGGGCGGTTCGTGAACCGCCCCTACACGCGGTCATTAACAATTAATTTATTGATTATAAATAGTTTCTTATTTTACGATTGCTTTAACAGCTGCTTCGCCTTCTACGGCTACTACTACGATACCTGCAGGAGCAAAGATGGTAGCTTCGTCGGAAGAAAGAACTGTGTTAGCAACTGTCTGACCAAGAACGTTAGTGATAATTACATTCTTTCCTGCTGCACCCTTAATAGTAACTGTACCGTTACCAGCAACAATAGATACTTCAGCAGTTGCGATAGCATCATTAGCCGTAGGAGCTTCATCTGTTGCTTCAACATTGAAAACTTCAGCGTCCAAACCAGCTTCAGAATAACTCTGATAGTTTGCAATTACAGGTACACCATTCTGAATCTTAACCCAACCACCTTTCTGTGGAGCGATACTAACTACATCCAATTTAGAATTCTTTATATTAGCACCATTTTTCTGAGTTTCTGATTCAATCAAGAAATCATTTGAATCATTCTTTAAGAAACGGAATGAGAAGACTGCGTTTTTATGCTTATTGTTATTCAAAAGAATTGTGTCTTGCTTAGCAGCTTTAGCGATGAACAATGTATCACCGATATGCTTACCTTCAACAAAACCTAAACGAGTGTACTTCGTATTCCACAAATATTTATTTGCATATGGAGTTGTCACAGCATCAGCAGAATCCTGTAAGTTAATCAAGAAACGACCTTCTACAAAGCCACGAGTAATAGTTGTATGAGGACAAGCTAAAGAATCAGCCAAAGTTGCATGTTTATGAGTAGATGTTGCATTACACCATACTGTGTCAGCTTTTACAATTGTCGGATTCAGAACCAGCATATACTGCGGCATCTTTGTTCCTCTATTTACATAAGCTGTGTCAACATACATTGCTGCGTTTTTAGCATCACCTTTACCTTCTACTCCTAAGAAATTAACACCTAAGCCTTCAGAGTATTTGCTATGACCATCTTCATACAGATATTCTTTTGCAGTACTGTTTACGCGGAAGAACTTCAATACGTTTGGTGTATCATCTGCATTTTCACCTACAGTTGCATCATTGAAACGACGATACAACGGCGTGTTATCCATAACCACTGCAAAAGCAGAGTTAGCTACTTCTTCTGCACTACCATCATTAATAACGCCATTAACCAATGCCAATGTATTGTTATCAACAGAGACTTTTACTGTTGCATATTCAGATGTAGCAGTAGTATTAACTGCTCCTTCAGTGGATGTTGCTTTCTGATCAGCATCGGTAAATGCAGTAATAACAGCCGGTTTATAATCTTCATCCTTAACAACCAATTTCAGATAATCACCATTCTTAACTACTGCCAATTCTGCAGGGACCAAAGTATAGTAGCATGCACCACCTTCAACTTCGTTGTTTTCTTTCAAGAAGAACGGCATCGGAGCTTCTGTCTTTAAGGCTGCTAAAGCTTCGGCTGAAGTTGTAGTTGTAGTAGCTACATTATTGATTGTAACAGATGTTGCAGTACCAACATTTTCTAAAGCTACATAGTTACGTGCAGAAGAAATGTTCTTACCTGCATAGTTTTTAACAACATATTGTTTACGAGATTCATCATAAGTTAGATAACGACCGTCATTCTGCAATTTAGAAGCATCATTTACTTTAATATAGTATACCGAACGAGTCAGGTTAGCAACACCTGTTAAACCACCCGTGTAACCATACGTATCATCAATCAGACGTTCCAAAGAGAATGTCATCTTATTTCCATCTTTATCAACCCAAACAACAGAGTCAGAAGCCAGTTTTGTATTGATAGGCTTATCCATTGCCAGTTCATGCAGATAGTTGAAAGTAAATACATGGTCAGACAAAGTATCAGCAGACAAATACTTATAACCTAGCTTAGAATCATCAGTCTTTGTTACCGGGATAAATTCCATTGTATCTTTACCATAATAGAAGTAGTTATCACCTGCTTTATACATCAAAGCTGGAGTTTCTAATTGATTCTTGAACTCACGGTTTGTGATTGTTGCAATTGTTCCAACAGACTTAACAACCCACTGAGCAGCCGGCATATCCTGATAGTTCTGACGAACAGCCTTGATTGCCAATTCGGTAGTACCTGCCAAATTATCAATATAGTAACGACCGTCTTTATTCACAGCATTTGCACCGGTTGCCTTTACTTTAATGATATATACACCATCAGCCGGAACACCAGGGGTATAGTTCTGAGGCATACCTAAAGAGATACGAGTACGAAGAGTTTTAGCTGCAGATCCAGTTACGTCTTCAGGAGCACCAACTGTTACTTCAGAGTGAGCATCTGTAGTTGATGTCTTTTCTGTAAGGTAAACTAACTTAACAAGGTTATTTCCTGCAACCTGAGTTAGACCTTCATTTCCTGTACCCCAAGTTGTAATTGCAGCAGCCCAAGCTTTCCATGTTTCTGCATCAGTTGAATTAACAACACTTGAACCTAAAGTAGCTCTCTGATAGTTCTTATCCGTAGCATTTGCCACATCAATTGTCAAAGAATCATTTGTTGCAAAATATGTAAACATGAAATGACCTCTGTTCTGCATAATAGCTCCGAAATTAGAACCATCGATACCTTTTGGTTCAGCTAAAACCAATTTAAGACGTCTGTTTCTTACCTCAACATTTTGAGTTGCAACATAAGTAGTATCAACATATACATATTTCTTACTATTAGCTGTTGCATCTTTCAAACGAACATAATTTGCAGCTGTTACAGAACCAGGGAAAGCCATATTTCCAGCTTCGGCTTTCAGTTCGCCAGCCAAAACATTTCCCCACTGTGTATTTTCAACATCAGGAGTAAATGTCAACTTGAAACTTCCAGCAGCAGTTGTACCCAGTTTTGTATTCAAATCATTTGCATTTAAAACAATACCCGGAGCCTGATAAGGTTTCACTTCCAAATCATTCGTTGCGCTTGCAATATCGTTTTTTGCACGTTTGATCAGACCTACAGCAACGCCATTAGCAGCAGATGCATTCAAAGACAATACATAAGCAGAGTCTTTTCCTGCATTGGTAAATGTGCTGTACAATGGGAAGGCAGTTGTTGCCGTAATCGGATTGAATGCAGGATCATTTTGCCAAGCAGTAATATCACCGCCCATTTCAACTTGATCGGTAGCAGCAACAGCATCTACAGCTTTCGTTGAAGCTGCTGCCAATGGAGTACCTGTGTAAACATTCACGAAAGTATAAGTTGGATTAGCACCATTTACACCCGGAGTTACATTTACACGCCACAATGATTTTTGCAAGTCTTCTAAAGAAGTTGTAGCTGTCGGATCTGTCACCACTTTCAATTTAGGAGTTGCTCCTTTTGAAGCAGCATCTACCGCCAAAGCCTGAGTACCATTTGATAAAATGTAAGCCTTACCATTTTCAAATGCAGTAGCACCTGTCAATGCAGCATTCACATTTCCAACAGTCGTAGCCAGCAAGAAGCCAGCTAAAAGCGTAGAAAACTTTTTGTTCATAATCTTTAATTTAATATTAATAATAGTGTTACTTAAAAACCGTTTCACCAGTCCCGCTTGAACTATCGAAATGTCAAATGACTAGTTTAAACGTTCCTTTTTTCTCGTCATTTTTTGGGGATTCGTGAGTTGAAGTGGCTATTTCGTACAAACTTTGCTATTCGGTTGATAAGAAAGGATATAGGAAAAGGAAAATTATTTGGGAAAGTATTGGCGGTTTGGAAAAATGCAGTAACTTTGCTGACGAATTTAAAGGAACGTTAAAATTAGTCATTTTGACCATTTCGTAATAAACTACTTTACAATCCATTATATCCCATTTTACACCATTTCACTTTCCTGGATTCCAGGGCTTTTGACTTTTGCAGAAAGCTTAATAATCAATACGTAGGATTTCGGCTTCGAGAAAGTAAATGTTAAAAGGCCTTATTCAGCCCTTTTCGGAGAATAAAAAAGGCCATCGCGAACCACGACAGCCTATATATAATAAGAAGAAAATCGAACGATGCAGGATTTGGCAATTTCAGCAGGAAACCGCTTTCCATTCTCCGATATTACGGGTGGCAGGATCGAAAGAAGCACCCACTTTCACCAATTGGCGACCATCGGCAGTATAAGGAATCAGATACCCCTTATCGTCAATCTGACTGAGGGCTTCATCTAAAGAGCCGTTCAGCTTAAATTCGAATACGTAAATACGGTCGGTTGTTTTTACCACCGCATCGGCACGCCCGAAAGCACTGCGCACCTCCGTTTCAACAAACTGTCCCAACAATTTGAACACGAGATAGAAAATCACTTGATAATGCCGTTCCGTCTGGTCGTTCAATTCATAAGGTACGCCTGCAAAGAAAGCACGCAAACGGGTCATAAAGGCTTCAACATCTCCATCGCGTAGTTCTCTTGTGAACTTACCGATGTAGAAAGGCGTTTCCAAACTCGATACGGGAGTATAGAACGGAGCGATAAAGTTCAACCAGCCATATTTCACTTCGGCGTTTGGGTAGCCCAATATATAGTAATTCAAATCAGCATCATATCCTTTTATTGTCAGATAACCGCTCTGATAAATTACCGGTATCGGGTTTTTGAAATCCATCCGGTAGTCGGTCAACATGGCGGCGGGTACTTCCATTCCGTCCAGTTGGCGCAAATCGTAGTCGGTTTTCTGCAACATCTCTACCAGGGCGGTAGGAGTACCGGTGGCAAACCAAAAGTTGCTAAACCTTTTTTGGTCAAGTGCGTTTAGCAAGCTGAAGGGGTTATAAAGACCTTCACTCTGAAACTCGGAAAAATAATACCCGTCGTACCGACGAGTCAGTTCATTCATTGTCTGCTCATAGGTCAACCCATTCATTTCTCCCAATGCGGCCAGGTCGGGCTGGAAGTTCTGCTCGATCTCTTCGTGGGTAAGACCACAGATCAAAGCATATTCGGGAACCATACTGATATCTTTCAACTGGTTGAGATTGCTGAACACACCTAGTTGTGAGAACTTAGTCACGCCGGTAATGAAGACAAAGCGCAGGTAGCGGTCGGCATCCTTCAATACGGTATAGAAGCCGGTCAGCATCTCGCGGTAAAGACGGTGCAGGCTGTCGTCGGTCAGGCTACGGAGCAGAGGTTTATCGTATTCATCGATAAGAACGACTACTTTCTGCCCGGTCTTTTCGTTCGCCTGCCGGATAATCTGCATAAACCGCCCGGCATACCCCAGTTCTTTATCGGTGGCACCATACTTTTTTTCCCACTCGATAAAATGACCTTCAAACACCTGTTCCAGGCTTCGCTTATCTTCATAAAACTGGGCATTAAGACTCAACAGCAACACCGGATGTACCGTCCAGTCCTTTTCGAGCCGTTCCATAGCCAGTCCTTTAAACACCTCTTTCCTTCCAAGGAAGTAGGCTTCGAGGGTGGAAAGCAGCAGGCTTTTACCGAAACGACGCGGACGGCTCAGAAATATCTGTGCCCCGGTAACCGCCAAACGGTATACCAACGCTGTTTTATCCACATATAAGAAATCAGCTTCACGCAGTTTGGTGAAGTCCTGTACCCCGATAGGGAATTTTCTGATCGGCATCGTTTCCATATATCCGCTGTTTTAAAAGTATGAATACAAAGATATAAATAATGCGCCAATTAAAGAATGTGCCCATAGGATAATTGGAAAAGAGAAGCCGCGGACGAGTTTGCCTGTAAAAAAGGGTGATCCCTTTTGAAAAGGAACCACCCCGGATAAGATATGTATGTATTATCTTCTTACTTCAAATCAGCCGCTTCCAGTATCCGGTCGACAGCCTGAGCCAAACCATCCGAATTTTTACCTCCGGCAGTTGCGAAGTGAGCCTGGCCACCACCGCCGCCCTGGATCAGTTTGGCAGCATCTTTCACTAACTTGCTTGCATCCAAGCCATCGGCTACGAGCGGTTCGCTCAACATAACCATCAAAGCACATTTGGCACCGTCCTTAATTCCGGCTACGAAGCATACTTTTTCATCCGTATTGCTTTCGCCCTTGATCTGGAATGCCAGGTCCTTGATCGCATCCACATTGGCTTCGCCACGGTAGACAACCACTTTCACACCGTGACGTTCTACCGCTTTCGCAATCAGTTCTTTCTTCAACGTAGCGACTTTTTCCTTCACATAATCGCCCACCTGTTTTTTCAGTTCCGCATTTTCTTCGATAGATTTGCGGATCGTCTGCGCCAGGTTAGGTACATTATTAAATAAAGCACGCAGTTCACGCATTGAATCCTGTAACATGAATGTATAGTTCTCTGCACCTTCGGCCGTCACCGCTTCGATACGGCGAACACCTGCTGCAATGGAACTTTCTGCCACT
Organism: Parabacteroides chongii; assembly: GCF_029581355.1. Classification (NCBI taxonomy): domain Bacteria; kingdom Pseudomonadati; phylum Bacteroidota; class Bacteroidia; order Bacteroidales; family Tannerellaceae; genus Parabacteroides; species Parabacteroides chongii. The sequence goes on from NZ_CP120849.1 coordinate 677,859, forward strand.
ACACGCAATGAACCGATCATACCGGTTGCCGGGATATGCGTACCACCGCACAACTCGATAGAAGAACCGTATTTAACCACACGTACTTCTTCGCCATACTTTTCACCGAACAGAGCCATAGCACCCAAAGCCTGAGCCTGTGCGATCGGCATATTGCGGTGCTCTTCCAGCGGGAAGTTGGCACGGATCTTTTCACTCACCAGCTTTTCTACCTGACGGATCTCCTCGTCGGTCACTTTCTGGAAGTGAGAGAAGTCGAAACGAAGGGCTTCGGGAGAAACGAAAGAACCTTTCTGTTCGACATGTGTTCCCAGCACTTCACGCAAAGCTTCGTGCAACAAGTGGGTAGCCGAGTGATTGCATTCACACTGGATACGTTTCTTTTCATTGATCTTAGCCGTAAACGTAACCGTTACATCTTTCGGCAAGCGAGTGACGAAATGTACCGGCAGGTTGTTTTCACGCTTGGTATCTATTACATCCAGTTTCTCATCGTCAGCGATCAACCATCCGGTATCACCGACCTGTCCGCCCATCTCTGCATAGAACGGAGTCTGGTCCAGGACGATCTGGAAAAGTTCTTTATTCTTCTGTTTGATCTTACGGTAACGCAGGATCTCGGCTTCACATTCGAACAGGTCGTAACCAACGAACTTGGCTTCACCTTCTTTCAGAACCACCCAGTCGCCTGTCTCGATAGCGGCAGCATTGCGGGCACGTTCTTTCTGTTTCTGCATTTCGGCATTGAACTCTTCGATATTTACCTCCATACCGTTTTCACGCAGGATCAGTTCAGTCAGGTCCAACGGGAATCCGTAAGTATCATATAATGTAAAGGCATCCACACCGCTGATAACGGTTTTACCGGCAGCCTTTGTTTCTTCCATTTTCTTATCCAGCAGACGGATACCTGTTTCCAGAGTGCGCAGGAATGATTCTTCTTCTTCCTTGATCACTTTCTCGATCAGCGTCTTTTGGGCAACCAGTTCAGGATAAGCATCTCCCATCGTTTCGATCAGGACAGGCAGCAAGCTGTACATAAATGCTTCGCGGCGACCGAGGAAGGTATAACCGTAACGAACGGCACGGCGCAGGATACGACGGATCACATAACCGGCTTTGGCATTCGACGGCAACTGACCGTCTGTGATAGAGAATGCGATCGTACGGATATGGTCGGCAATCACACGCATAGCGATATCCTGTTGTCTGTTCTCGCCATATTTTGTTCCGGTCTTTCCGGCAATGACCTGGATGATCGGCTGGAAGACATCGGTATCGTAATTGGAAGTCTTACCCTGCAGGGACATACACAGACGTTCGAATCCCATACCTGTATCGATCACCTTGGCAGGCAGCGGTTCCAGCGAACCGTCCGCTTTACGGTTGAACTGCATGAACACCAGGTTCCAAATCTCGATCACCTGCGGATGATCTTTGTTGACCATTTCGGCACCGCTCTTGGCAGCACGTTCTTCGTCCGAACGGAGGTCTATATGGATTTCAGAGCAGGGACCGCAAGGACCGGTATCACCCATTTCCCAAAAATTATCATGTTTGTTACCGTTGATGATATGATCCTTCGGCAGGAACTGCTCCCAGTATCCGGCAGCTTCATCGTCACGCGACAAACCTTCGGCGGGACTTCCTTCAAATACAGTTGCATACAAACGTTTCGGGTCCAGCTTCAGAACATCTACCAGATATTCCCATGCCCATCCGATCGCTTCCTTCTTGAAATAATCACCGAACGACCAGTTTCCCAACATTTCAAACATGGTGTGATGATAGGTATCGTGTCCTACCTCTTCTAGGTCGTTATGCTTTCCGCTTACACGAAGACATTTCTGCGAGTCCGCGACGCGAGAATACTTAATAGGTACATTTCCCAGGATTATATCTTTAAACTGGTTCATGCCCGCATTGGTGAACATCAATGTCGGGTCACCCTTCACTACCATTGGAGCAGACGGTACAATCTGGTGCTGCTTGGAAGCGAAGAACTCTTTAAACGATTCACGGATTTCTTTTGCTGTCAACATAATCTATTTATATAGTTCTCGTTAATATTCTGAAAAACAATTTGCAAAAGTACTGCAAATTATTATTTTTGCACGTATCCAAGCAATAAAATATTCAATGAAACTGTTTAAAACAAGAAAAACATATTACTTATATAACCCGAACACGCTCAGTTACGAGCGCGTTTACCCCTCCGCCAAAGACCGTTTCTTCATTGTGCTCCGTCATTTGAGTATCGGTGCGGCAATCGGTATCGGTGTCTTTTTTATCCTGATGTACACGATCGACTCGCCGGTCGAATCGCTGCTGAAGAAAGAGAACAAACTGCTGCAAACCCAATACGAAGTACTCTCCCTGCGTCTGACGAATGCCTTGGATGTCCTGGACGACATCCAGCAACGCGATGAAAATCTGTATCGCGCAATCTTCCAGGCGGAATCCATTCCGGAATCGGTGCGCAAGTCCGGTTTCGGAGGAACCAACCGTTACGAACATCTGATGAGCCTGCCTAACCCGGAACTGGTAGTCTCTACCGCACAGAAGATGGATATGCTGTCCAAGCAGCTATATATACAGTCCAACTCCCTGGAGGAGCTGATCAAGCTGGGAAAGAACCAGGAAGAACGCAGCCGGTGTATACCTGCCATACAGCCCATATCCAATAAGGACCTGCGCCGTACGGCTTCCGGTTACGGGGTGCGTATCGACCCGATCTACCGGACCCCCCGTTTCCACTCGGGGATGGACTTCTCTGCCAAAGTCGGAACGGAGATTTATGCGACCGGTGACGGCGTGGTTACTTTTGCCGCCTGGAAACAAGGGTATGGTAACTGTCTGATGATCGATCACGGCTACGGATTCCAGACACTTTACGGACACATGAGCAAATTCAAAAAACGTGTCGGCCAGAAGGTGACGCGCGGAGAAGTGATCGGTGAAGTCGGAAATACCGGAAAATCAACCGGTCCACACCTGCATTACGAAGTGATAGTACGTGGCAAACATGATAACCCGTCCAGATATTACTATATGGATCTTACTCCGGAAGAATACGACCGTATGATCCAGATCGCAGAAAACCATGGACAGGTAATGGATTAAACATCTTTAAGACGATGGCATTAAATAAAGATAAAAATCTGAAGCTGTATTTCTCCATCAGCGAGGTGGCACAGATGTTCGACGTGAACGAATCGACCCTGCGCTTTTGGGAAAAAGAATTTGATATTATCCGCCCGCGCAAGACGGCCAAAGGAACCCGTTTCTACAAGCAGGAAGATATCGACGCGGTACGTCTGATCTTCCATCTAGTCAAGGAACGGGGCATGACGCTGGCGGGTGCCCGGCAAAAACTGAAAGATAACAGGGAGACAACGATCCGGCAGGAAGAGATTGTCAATAAACTGAAACAAATAAAGGAAGAACTATTGTCGATGAAAGCCGCGTTCGATGCCCTCGACCCTTCCGAAATCCCCCAGGAAGAGAAAATCTAAGCCAAACAATTAGCAGGTTACGCCGGAAAAGTGTACCTTCGCCGACAATTTAATAGAACAATAAATATGGAAATTACGGGAAAGATTATTGCCGTACTGCCAGTACAGGGCGGCACAAGTAAAAACGGAAACGAGTGGAAAAAACAGGAGTACGTATTAGAAACACATGACCAATACCCTAAGAAAGTTTGCTTCCAGATCTTCGGTGCCGACCGCATCGAACAGGCAGCGATACAACCCGGAGAAGAATTGACCGTATCATTCGATATAGATAGCCGTGAATATCAGGGACGTTGGTTCACAAATATCAACGCATGGAAGGTAGACCGTCCGATGACGATGGCTCCTCAGTCTGCACCGGGTGCTATGACTCCGGATAATTTTGCACCGGCTTCTGCACCGACAGCACCGGCTGCTCCTGATTTCGGTCCGGCTAATCCGATCGACGACCTGCCATTTTAGTTGACAGTTGACAAGTGACAGTTGACAGTTATTTCGGCTTTCAACCAATTTATTTCGAAGCTAAAATTGTCAACTGTCACTTGTCTACTATCAACTGTTAGAACGGATACCCGATTGCCAGGTGCCAGCCCGGAGTATATTTGGGAACGTTGAAATAACCGTTTTTATCCGTTTCGTAAGGGACATGCAGAGGGATACCCATATCCAAACGGATAACGATAAAGGTCAGGTCGTAACGCAAACCGACACCGGCATCGAGTGCCAGGTCTTTCAGGAAACGGCCCCATTTCAACTGACCGCCGGGACGTTGATCGTCGTTACGGATCAGCCAGATATTACCGGTATCGATAAAAGCCGCCCCGTGCAGGTCGCCCAGGATCGGGAAACGGTATTCGAGATTGGCTTCGAACTTCAGGTCGCCGGTCTGATCCAAATAACTGTATGCATTCTTTTCCTCCGGACGATAGCGGCCCGGACCAATCGAACGGATCGTGAAAGCACGCAGGCTGTTCGCCCCACCAATATAGAACTGCTCGTTGTAAGGAGATATGCGGGCATTTCCGTAACTATAGATAGCTCCCGCCATCATACGGCCGACCAGGTGCTGGTTATGACCGATCTTATAATTGTAACGGACCTCCGCCGTTCCTTTCACGAACTGGGCGAATTTATTCCCCAACAAATGCTTTCCTTCCTCATTGAATTTCTGTCCGGCAATAGCATAACCGGCAGCCAACAAGTTACCCGCCTGTGAAACGGACAGCTGCAGCCAGGTATGATTCCGCTTGGAAGTGATCGGGGCATCATCGTAGGTATAGGTATACCCCATTGCTGGTACGAACTGATTCTCCAAACTCAGCTTCAGGGCACGGTTATATTGCGTTATACTGTCAAACTCATGCGTCGTCGACTGGAGCAGATTGTATGTCAGCTTGAACGGCGTGATCGAATGGTGGCTGGTGGCAGACGACTGATAATCGTACGAAGCATTCCCACCAAAGGCCAGCATCTTAAAGAAACGCGCCCGGTTCAATTGGTCGACATACAGGCGGAACGAGGTACTCGAAGGATACAAGCCATCCTTTTTCATCATTCCGGGGAACAGCAACTGCGGGAATGTCAGCGTCCCGCTCAATCCCATCTCCCAGCTATTGATAGCCGATTTGGCACCGTCCACCCGCTTACCGGTCTGCCACTCGTAAGAACCGCGCAAACGTACGCCGAAGGTCTCACCTCCACCGAACACGTTTCGCTTGGTCACACTGAAGATAGCTCCCGGACCTAGCTGGTCGTTACTCTTCGATGTCACGTTCACTTCCAGCTCGCCATCGAGCGGCAGGTCATAAACCGTATTGATCTTCAGGTCGAGAGTATCCTGGCGACGAGCCGTATCGCGCGGGATATATTGCATTTCGGAATACCGGAAAATGCCGAGACGCGAATAACTGGTCTGCGTCCGCTGCTGACTCTCCTGCGAATAGAGGTCGCCGGAATGGAAACGCAGGCGGTTGTAAAGTACCGACGGGCGGACACGCAGTTTGCCTTCGTAATAGACCGTCATATCTTTATAACGGATCGAATCGGTCGGCGGCTCGTTATTATAGCCGTTCAGCCAGACGGAAATATCACCGATCGTCCACGGACGGAGAGCCGCACGCGGCAGACCCGGCTTCGTCATGACACGGAGTGCCACTTTACCGGGGTTCATGATCGTATCCGCCTGGTAAGTGATGAACTCGGGACGGAAATAATAGAATCCATTGTTACGCAGCAGAGAGGTGATACGCTGCCGCTCGGCTTCCAAATTCGTTACGTTGAAGTTATCCCCATCACGGAGCAGGCGGTCGCCTATCGTATTTTGTACCAGCGTATCCATCTTATGACGCATCCTGACATAACGGATACTGTCATAGGTATAAGGCTGGTTCATCTCCACCTGGTAGACCAGTTTGGCTTTCTTTGCATTCTTCGGGTTGGTATCCACCTGGAAAGAAGTCGTACCGTTGAAGTAGCCGTATTCTTTCAGCAGGTTCTGCGCCACTTTGATACGCACGTCGGGATTCACCGTCGAGATGAATACCGGCTTGGCTGCCAGCTTGTCGAAAATCCATTTTCCGACCTTTCCTTTCCTATTGACAAAAGCGTTATAGACCCACAGGCCGAAAGGGAACGGCACGCGGATGGACGAACTTCCCAACAGGGCATTGTTGGGAGGGTAGGCAAGAGCGCCCTCCACTTCAGCAAGGGCATCCTCGCCGGCGGTCGTCTGATCGTCGTGGGTAACGTCGATCTTTTTGATTCCGGTATAAAGGACTTCACCCTCGGGGAGGTTTTTGGTAGTTGAGCAGGAGGCTAATAAGAACAAGAGAAGGGAGAAGATGACACACCCCCTACCCCCTCTCAAGAGGGGAAATGAATACTGTTTGTTACGGGAACAAATGGTAACTTCCAACAATCTATATAGTATATCTTTCTTTTTCATCATTCCTCCTCATAAACCGGTTTAGGTCTATTCTTCTTAAAGTTGAACAACTCCCGCATATGAAGCATCTTGCGGCGCAGGACAATACCGACACCTGTCTCCGTGATCTCCCCTTCCAACAGACTTTCGTAGTTCTTGTCGTGGAACAACTTCACATAGCGCGTTCCGCTGGCATCCAAACGGTACTCGATCGAAACATTGTCGATAAATGCCTGTGTTTGGTTGCTGTTGCTTGCATTTTCGCCGGTCGAGATACGGCCGCCCAGCACGATACGGATACGGTCGTTCCAAAAACGTTTGGCAAAGCTGAAATTATAATCGGTCCGCTGTCCGCCTGTTCCGTCGCCATTCTCGTCGTAGCTATCCATACCGAAGGAGATATCGACCGTCTTCAGGGCACTTCCGGCAATATTACTGATCTCGCTGTTCAGGAAACTGTTCAGGGCGGCCCCCATATTCAAGTTCTGCTTTCCACCGCTGCTGTTTGCCAAATACATTCCGGTAATAATCATACCGACAGCCAGTTTCGTCCGTTCATCCTCACCCATACTGTTCAGACTCGTCTGCATGGACTGATCTTCGGGAGCCGTCAAGACAAACTGCAAGCCCAGATTCTCCAGTTGTTGCTTCAGGGCAATACCCACATCGAAGTTCACCATACGCGAACCGCTACCATCCTGGGTTACATTAGTACGGATGCGTTCGGTAGCCGTCAGATCCAAATACGGGTCCATCGGATCGCCGCTCCATTGCACATAACTGCCGTCCTGTATATTAAATTCCTTCAACGGGATGATCGGCAAAGCATATTTCACAATACCGCCCGAAAGCGTATAACGTCCGTTCAGGATCATATCACCCTGCGGGGTATACTGGAAAGAGAGGTCGCCCCCACCTTCGAGTTCCACTTTGCTGGAGCGGTCAGGAGTGATATCCGCATTCAGCCGTACGGACTGGTCGATGCGTATCGTCAGCAACATATCCAGACCGCCCAAAGGTAACGGAGCTTCCTGCCGGCGGCGGTTCACCAGTGTATCTTCAAAAGAGGTGAAAGTCACCAGGTCGGAAAGGCGGTCCTGCACAGTCAGCGGAGAATCCTTCATGACATAAGTCACGTTCGTTCCGCCCAACAGCTGCAGGCTGCCACGCATCATCAGCGCATCGAGCGGACCTTTCACCGTCGATGCCAGGTTGACGAGCAACTTGCCATACACCATACTTTCCTTATTCCGTTTCACATCGAGCAACTGCATATGGTCAGCGGTCAGTTTCAAGTCTGCCATCATCCGTGACGGATTCCGGAAATCGACCGTACCGTCTATCACAAACGGGTTCTTTCCCGCGGCATGGATATGGTATTCGTCGAACAGGATCTTGTTGTCCTTCACCACGATCTGCTTATCATCCACCCGGAAACTGGTTCCCACGGCGGTCACGAACATCGAGGTCGAATCCATCTCGATATATCCGTTCACTTCGGGCGCCTTACTACTGCCCTTTATCGTCATATTTCCTTCCAGTACGCCGTTCAGCGATGCCATATTATCAGGGATAAACGGGTTCACCATATCCAACGGCAGATGCGTCACGTCGAGCGTTCCGTCCAAATGATCTTCTTTCCCCATCTTATAAAGGGCAGTCGCCGACATCACTTCGTTCTGATCGCGAAAGAAGTGCATATCGACCTGATGCTTATTATCCGCCAGCGGGAGATAAACGGTACTGAACATCAGTTCCCCTACCCGTCCGCCTTCGTAGATCAGATTGTCGATATTCGCATCGACCACCACCAGGAATGAACTGTCCGACGGCGCGTACTGCATATCCGCACTCAGTATCCCCTGCATGGCAGGTATCTCCGTAAATGCTTTCGAGATAACGTCCAGGTTGATCTGGCTCAATTCGAGATGCAGTTCCTCCATCTTATCCTTTTCGGGCAGCGAATGAATCCACAAAGAGGCATTCTCATCACCCGACAGGCGAACGTTGGCAGCAATATCTTTCTCATTCTTATAAAGAATATAATTATCCGGATTCAGTTTGAAAGGACGGAAAGCCAGGATCGGATTGTCCGGGAAGAGATGCAGGTTGATCCCCTCCTCCACCTTGTCGGCACGCAATCCGAGCAGAATACCCGTATCCCCTTTTCCATCTGTGTACAGCACTTCGGCATCGGCAAACGTATTCCGGATCTTCCCCTTGACTCCGGCTGTGAAAGGAGCCTGCTGGCGGAATTTCGTCTTGATCACCCCGGCATCATACAGCAGACCGAGTGAGTCCTGACGGATGGCAAAACTGATCGTATCGATCCGTGTCGTGTCCTGCATCAGGCTATAGACGCCCGCATCCAGCCGGAAACCTTCTTCAGGAGAGGTAAAGGCTTCCAGGCTCAGGTTATTGAACGAGATGTTCGCCTGCTGCAATATATTATAGATCGGATTATCCTTCCCCGCCGACACCGCCAAATGCATATCCGGCAACAACGGTTTGAAAGCAGGGATATTGATCATTGAATCTTTTTCAAGCTGTTTGTTCAGTCCCTCGGAAATCTTGTTGAACTTGCCGGTCATCGTTTCCAGGTCGGAGTTACCGGTCAGCACGATCCCCAGGTCGCCCGCATGAAAGGAGACACGGGTGGTATCCTTCGTGCTCTGGGCATGCAGGGTAAGCGTTTTCGGCTTGTACGTGCCTGTCGTAGTGATCAGTTCCCAGTTTCCCAGCGTGACATCGACCCGATTGTTCTTCCCCATATCCGTTTCCGCCTCCGCAAAAAGCTGGAAAGAGGTAGCCAGCGAATCATTCATAAGATGCATGCCGTAGAGGTCTAAATTCGTGACATCGGCAATCACCATCGCCTGGATCTCTTTCTTCAACAACGTGGCATTCAGTGTCAGGTCCATTTCCGCCAGCGGGTATTTACTCAACAGGTCGAACTTCAGGAAATTCTTTTCCAGCGAACCGTCCATAGTCACATCGGATACATTATAATTTCCGTAGCGGATATCCGTCAGTTTCCCGTCCAGCTTCGCCCATGAAGAACTCTTGAAGGGATCGAAACCCTTTCCTTCCGCCTGTATGGAAGCGGTCAGATAATACAGCGAATCGAGCGGCATAAAATGGACCGGCTCCAAGCTATCGACTTTCAAGTCGGCTTTGTAGGCCTCCTTGCCCGGATCAAAGCTGGCGGTCAGCAGCACCTTCCCTTTATCCTCCCGCAACAGGAGGTCTGCCTGGTACTCATTATTCTTCAAGGCAGCCTCACCGGTCAGCGTCATACCGGAAGGGATATTATACCGGTGGCGTTCGGCAGCCGGAAGCATACTCAAAAGGAACTCCAGGTTTCCCGTCTCCGCTTTCAGGTTCAGTTTTCCCGAACGACGGATACTGTCGGTAAGCGACTTCATCGTACCGGAAACATCCATCCGGAAAGTACCCGGCAATTCGCCCTTCAACTGACGGAGAAGCATAGAAGATAAGTTTCCTTCCACACCTGCCGTCAACGATAGCGGTTTCTGCGGATAGGCTTTCTGAAAATCGACGGGCAGTTCACCGGCAAAGGTCATAACGTCTTCTTTTCCCACCGAAGCGGTCAGCAATACCCGCATGTTCCCTTCCGGATCCGCATCGAAAGAGCTCCAGGGAACCATCGCCAGCAAGCGAACTTCCGACGACGGGGTTTTCAACAAAAGCTGCGGAACATTGATATTCGTGCTATCGCTATGGAGACTACCGGTCAGCGACGAAATAGTCAGTCCCGAACGGTCCTCGGCAGACAGTTCGCGGATACGCGCCTTGATATCCCGTCCGCCGTAGAAAAGCGAATCGAGCGAGATCGTGACGTTGCTTAAAGCGATATGTGAAGGATCGAAACCGGCAACCGGATCCTGATAGTCGGCATCGTATCCGAGGGTGGAACCGGTCAGCGTGAACAGGTCCGCCCCGTAATGCGAAGCTCCCAGGTCAACGATACCGTCTTTCAGGCTCGCCTTATCGATATAGGTTGACAGACGCAACGAATCCGCAGGCATCTGCATGGCAAACGCTACGCGGTCGAGATTGATCTTTTGCAGGCTCAAAATCCAATTGACGGCGGCAGAGGTCGTATCCGCCTTTGTCGTCGTATCGTTCAGCAACAAAGTGATTGCCGTATCCGACAGGTCGATCGTATTAAGTGTCACCTTCTCCTTCGACAGGTTAATACGGTCAGCTTTGGCATACAAGCGCCCGAGTACCCCTTTTATCTCCATGCCTTCGATAAAGGTACCCGTATTTACTTTCACGCCTTCCAGATCGATCGCGTCTACCAGCACTTCCTTTTTCAGCAAAGGCAGCGCCCGCACATTTACGGTCAGGCTTTTCAATGTCAAAAGCGTATCGGCAGGGGTAGTCAATACCTCTACACCGCGAACCGTCAGGTTCAATGGGAAAGAAAGGCGTATCCGTTCTATCCCTATCTGCATCCCGGTAGCTTTACCGGCATAGTAGGCCGCTTTTTTCACGGCAAAGTTCTGAACAGGCGGTATGTATAAAAGTACAGAGACCAACAAAACCAATACCACCGGTATCAGGCATACGATCCCTATTCGTTTCAACCAAATCCTCATTTGTTATATTTGTGTATTCTTTTTTATAATCATAACGGTTAAATACCCTGTTTTGTTTGAAAATTCTTTAACAAATATAGAAAAGAAATTCAAGAATAAAAAGCTTAACCTTCTATCTGCCGGATAACGGAGTAAGCATCCTCGATCAATGAAGCCGGATAGTCATTGATCTCCAAGATCCGTATCGCATTTCGCTGGTATAAATTTCCGGATTTTAGCTTATAATCGAACGAAAGCATCCCTTCGGATATTGTCTCGCAAAAATGGTACAAGTCGTATTCATTTGCAAGGAATGTACCCAGTTCGGTATCGTGGGTGGAGACCACCACGATATTGCGGGAAGTATTCAGGAATGACAGCACAGCCTTAGCTGCCGCTATCCGTTCAGTCGTGTTCGTCCCTTTAAATATCTCATCCAGCAGGAAGAGGTTGGTGTGCTCGCTTTGACTGTAAGAAAGCATGTCACGGATCGATTCCACCTCCTTCATATAAAAGCTCTTGCCATCGGACAGGCTGTCGGATAACATCAGGGCGGCATGTATCATAACGGGCATCTGTAGCTGCATCTGCCGGGCAAAAGCTGTATTCAATGTCTGTGCCGCAAGAATATTCACGCCTAAAGTCCGGATAAAGGTCGTCTTGCCCGACATATTCGAACCGGTAAACAGGATGGAACGTCCTTTTATGCTGATGGCATTCGAAACACAATTCTCCACCAGCGGATGATACATCTCGTCTGCTTCCATGCGCACCTCAACGTCCGGTTGTCCCGGCAGGCAATAATAAGGAAGCCTTTTGCGAAGAAAAGCCACCGACGAAAGGCTGTCGGTCAACCCGACAAAACGAAATACGGTCTCGATGGCCGCATTTTTATCTTTCAGCAAACGGACCATCTTATTATATGCCAAAGGTTCTATCAGAAAGAATATCTTTATCATCTCCGTGACAGACCACAGGATCACAGCCAGGTCGTTATCCAGCCTCGACTCTATCCGCAGGGATTTACTCGACCGCCTCAACGTCTCCAGCGAAGCCAGTGCCCCAGGCACATTCCTGCTTATCGCCGATAACAACGGATCGACAGCCAGTTTTCCTGCTGCGTCCAGCATCTTTATCAGCTGGGGCATCGATACCAGATAGCCGAGTCCGTTATGTTTGTTCCGGTAATGGAGCCCTCCATTCACCAAAAGGGCGGCAAACAACAGCAGCAACGCCGGTACCAGCTTATAAAACAGAAACAACAAAAGGAAAAACGTCGGCAGAAGGCTGCAGACCCGGAGCACAAACTGCCACCAGGCAGATACAGGCGGATGTTCGGTCTGCAACAAAGGAGCGATACTATACGCTTCCACAGCCTGCAGAATTTGCAGCTCTTTTACTACAGAGGCATGTTCTTCAGAATCGGCAGAGAGCTTTTCAATGATAGCCTCGTTCGCCTTAATCTCCCCATCCTTTTCCGGGATCGTACGCATCAGGTTATAAAGGTATTGTTGTCCCACCCGAGAGGCGGTACGGTCGGTAAACATGAACAGATCATCCAGTCCCAGGTCGGAGCATGTTTGCTCAGACAGCACTCCCAGAGCCTGTTTATGGGTATCACAACGGAAGAAAGCAGCTATCTCAGAGAAATCATAAGTCTCTGCTTTCTCCTCACCGCCATAAGCGGCAGGACGTTTCCGGAAGTTAAAGATGCTCATAGGACGATCGTTTTTCAATTGGTCAAAAGTATATCTTTTTCATTAATATTCAGTACAACTCATCTTATTTAGTTCCAAAATGTGTATGTTTGTCAGACCAAAAAGAGAATATAAAGATATGTTGAACTTAGAAGAACTTTGTACCCAGGTACAACGGATAGCCCGGAAAGCCGGGGCTTTCCTGAAAGAGGAACGACGTAAATTCGACCGCGCACGAGTAGAAGAAAAAAGTGCCCACAACTATGTATCGTATGTCGACAAGGAATCGGAAAAGTGGCTGATCGCACAACTCTCCGCCCTGCTTCCCGAAGCCGGTTTCATCGCCGAAGAAGGTAGCGGAAGCCTGACAGACGAAAACTACTGCTGGCTGGTCGACCCGCTGGACGGGACTTCCAACTATATCCATGATCTTGCCCCTTATTGTGTCAGCATCGCTCTGCGCAACAAAGAGGAGTTATTGCTCGGCGTAGTCTATGAAGTCTGCCGCGACGAATGTTTCTATGCCTGGAAAGGCAGCAAAGCCTATCTCGACGGTAAAGAGATACATGTATCCGACGTGTCCGACCTCGACAAAGCTTTTATCGATCTAGGATTTCCTTACAACTCGGATGCTTATCGCCCGGTAGCCCTCCGCCTCGTCGACAGGCTGTACGGCTTTGCCGGAGGAACCCGTCTGATGGGAGCTGCGGCAGCCGAAGTATGCTATATTGCCGCCGGACGGTTCGAAGCCCGTATCGAGGCTTATATCGGTCCCTGGGACATTGCCGCCGGTGCCCTGATCCTGATGCAGGCGGGAGGTAAAGTGACCGACTTCAGCGGTGGCGACAACTGGCAGTCGGGCGACGAAGTGCTTGCCACCAATGGGGCGATGCATGAAACGCTGATACGGCTGATCAGGGAATAAGCCGTTGACAAAGTGATATTTTTACTCTATAGGGTACCTTAATATTCCCTATAGAGTATCCGTTTGCACCCTATAGAGTACCTGTTTATTCCCTATATCCTGTTGCACGACAAGACATAGAACACCCTACTGTTTATCAGCTGATTAGATACAAGAAGGACACAAAAGGACAAAAAGGACACCGTCACAATTTCAAAACGGGAATGAAAATACCAGGCATTCTGCGTAGTATATATCTTTAGGAAAGTTATTTACAAACCGAATAAACTATGCCTAATATTTATCAACAAAAACCGGAAGAAAGACGAATAATATGCAGCCTTTTAAGACTGACTGCATACCCCCTCATCTCAAAATTGTGACGGTGTCCTTTTTGTCCTTTCGTGTCCTTCGCCTGTTTAGGAGATCGTTCACCAGCGATCTATACAACTGATAAACAACAAGTAACACTCATAAAACATCTTCACACATAAGAGGGGGCACGTGCAACTAGGGTATGCAAAAAGGGAGCATTTATTTCCCAAATTCTTCTGCATCTTCCGACATATAATAGTAACGTTTCACGGTAGCGGCATCGACCTTAAAGTCGAAAATAGCATACATCAGATGATGAAGGCGACCATCGGGATGTGCCGTGTTACCGCCTTTCAGCATCCGGTCGATATGCTTCATGCAGCGCATCCAGTGAAAGGGATGCGGGGGATTCTTCTTTTTTTTCATTTGATGTTTATTTATTATATATTCATTGCCAATGAAGATGGCAACAGATTCAGTGTTTATCTACAACGAAGCCCCGAAAGATAAATCCCCCGGGGCTTGTTTTTGTCTGTCTTTGCTCTTCACAGAGATCGAACAGAAGAACTTTATTTCATTACTTTAGTATTAATACCGACTGCTTGTTCGCCTGTCACAGGGTAATTGACAGGGGCGGTTCACGAACCGCCCCTACGCGCAGTCAATTTAAATTTATTGATTATAAATAGTTTCTTATTTTACGATTGCTTTAACAGCGGCTTCACCTTCTACGGCTACTACAACTACACCCTGAGGAGCAGAAATTGTAGCTTCGCTAGAAGCAACAACTGTGTTAGCAATTGTCTGACCAAGTACGTTGCTGATAGTAACTTTCTTGCCTTCAGCACCCTTGATGATGACTGCACCTTCTGTAGCGATAACTGACACTTCAGATGCATTGATTCCTTCGTTAGCAACCGGATTAGAATGTTCTGCAGCCAAATCAAACTTGTCACCAGCTTCGTAACCCTTAGCAACAACTACTACACCATTAATGTTCTTCAAATAACCGTTGTTAGATACATCCGGACGTTTGCCATTAGCTACATAAGCATCATAATCGTAGTAGCCAGTCTGAATCTTGAATGAACCATCTGATTCATGGTTGATCGGATTGATATACTGGAATGCGAATTTAGCTGTATTGAAAGCACTTGTGCTCAAATCGATTACATCAGAAGTCTTTCCACTCTTCTTATAGTTCTTGTCTGTGATATACAGTTTATCACCTGTACGGAAACCATATACGAATCCTAACTTAGCAAAGTTTTCACCTGCTTCACCTACATTGATATACTTATTAGTATGGATAGCACCCTTTGTATAAGCAATATAAGCTGTGTCAACTAAGTTAACCAGGAAGCGACCGTATGTTGTATCCGGATGAACTGCCGGGTGACCTGGGATTGTACATTCCTGTTCAGGTACATACTTCGGATTAACAACCAACAGATACTGGTAGCGGCTGTTATGACCACGGTTCACATAAGCTGTATCTACATACAAAGCAGGAGCCATATCTTTCAATTGAGCTTTATTACCCAGATTCAGGAATTCACCGTTTTCATACATCTGATCATATTCGTTTTCCTGACGGAAGATACGGATCGTATCGCCCATATTCTTCAAACGATATTCAGGAGCTGCAACTAACTGAAGATCGAACAGGTCGTTAGAATTTACTTGTTCGTAAGCAGCTTCAACTTCTACAGCACCCTGTTTAGTTGTAGTTGCGCCATACAGCTTCTTGTTCAGATCCATTGCAAATGATTTGTTATCATTCTGAGATACACCGACCAGATTATACAGACCATTCTGTTTTTCTTTCAAAACAAAGCGGTAAGCTTTACCCAGATCTTTAGAAGTTGCATAACTCTTAGAATCCTTATCGCAGATCATAGACAGGATATCCAAAGTCTGAGGATTTTCATAAGTCAGATATTCGTCGTTAGCAGCATTCTGCAAAGCGTAGCTAATGATAGCCAATGTATCATTATAAGTCTGATATCTGCCTTTAGCATCATAATAACCCACCTTAGTGATCTGATAGATAGAATCTGTCGGAGTTTTCAAAGTACCGAATGAACCGTAAGTAGCCTTTTCAGTCAACGGAACCAGTTTCCAGGTAGCAGCACCTTCCAATTCTTTTGTCAAGCCCAGCAGGTGTTTGCCTGAATGGTTTTCTGTAACATAGAAGTTAGTTTCTTCTGTAGAAGCAACAGCTAGACGATATTGATTATCCTGTACATCCAGTGCTTTGAAGTTTGCATAACCATCCATCTGAACAGTGTTGTTATCCAATTCGGAAGCAGCAGAAGGAGTGATAACCAATGTATCACGTGAAACAGTTGAGAATCCGAACGGATTGCGACCTGTATAGCTTACAGCGTATTTGTCGTTACCCAGTGAATACATGTCTTTCACATTTATCACTTCCTGTGATTCACGATTTGTAAATGTAAAGGCATAAGCATCGGCTTTCTTCGTTGCAGTATTCTTTACACCATTTGTAGCTGTTACAGCCCATTGTCCTTCCGGTTTGTTGAATAAGAACTTGCTAGCCTGTACAGGAGCTACATCACCGTCTTCATCCATTGCCAACACTTTATTGTTTACTTTGGTATTTTTAGAGATGAATGTAATATTTACATACTTATAGTTCAACGGATTGTTTGCTTCATCTGTTGTCAAAACAAATGCATCGCTACCGAAGCTTGCATAAACCAATACACCAACCTGTGTAGCAGGTACAGTAAATTTACCTGCAGACAAGAAATAACCTTCGTCATTATTGTATGAAATAACGCTATAAGTGTTTGTGTTAGTTGCAGGAGTTACACCATGTACTTGAATAGAGCTGATTTCATTCTGATCTGCAGCACTATGGTTGACAGAGAAAGTATATGCAATCTGTTTTCTTACAGCATAAGCAGCATCACCAGATTTAGAGTTCATGATAGTCTTCATATCATCTACAGAGATTGTCTTGAATTTGAAACCACCATTTACTCCGTTGAACTCTGTAATACCTTCAACAGACCATTTTTCATCCTGGTTCAGATTCAGTACAATAATACCTTCATCATTTGCCAACATGTAAGATGTTACATTATCCGTTGATTTATAAGATTCAAAACCTGTAACTTTTGTTCCTTCCATCTTCGGCTTAACAACTTTCAACTTACCCAGGAACGGATTACCCTGCAAATCAGTTACTCCTTCTTTCTTGTTTGCCAAAGTCATTGTGAAACCGTCACCTAATTTCTTAACTAAAGTACCAGCTGTGTAAGCGGTTGATGCGGCTTTGTGGAAAGAGAAGTAAGCAGGATTTGTATTAGCAACTCCAGATCCAATAATAGTTGTACTTGCAAATTCTGTAGCAAAAAAGCCTAATGCTGTATTACTTGTAATAACCTTTTCACCGGCAGCATTTACAAAATAATACAAATTACCACCGTTACTTCCATTAGGTACAGCTACAATACGAAACTCCTGAATATTAGCCAACTCAAGTACCTGTCCTGATGCATTTACAAAGCGATATACATTTTCTTTACCATTTACAGCTTCTGCTGTCCAATAAGCATTCTCACCAGCTGCTGTTTCTGTAAGAGCTGCTCCACTTGCTTTAGAGAGGTATTTATTTGCAGCAACAGTGTTAGAATTACCACCATCTGCTCTATGAATCATAAATGTTTCACCTTCAGCAAAGGGAACACCATCACCATAGTTTGTTGCATCCGGTTGAGCCGTAGATGTCACAGCACTACTGCTAGTAATATCAGTTGCAACTCCATTTGTTACTAAAGAACTTGTTCCATCGACTACAACAAATAATTTAGTACCATTTTGCTCTATTTTAGCACCATTAGTTCCCAAAGTAACTGCATAAGATCCTGAATGGGCTATACCTGAAACTTTCACATCAGGATTTGCAGCTAAAGAAATTACGCCTTCTGCATCTACATTCCATAGATATTGAGACGGTTCATAACCCAAGAACAAAAGATCTTTAGCAGTGCTACAGTCTACAATCGAAGCCGTTTTACCATCCTTAGATGCTACTAAATACTTATTTGTTTCAATTGAAATAGGCTGTGCTTCTATATTTTTAAGCACAGGGGTAGTAATCATGTAGCAGTAAACATCTTTGGTAGATGTATTTTCTGCTACAGCACCACCTGTTAGATCCAGATACTTACTGGAAGCACTCTCTTGTACTATTGTACTATTTGTAGCGGTTCCAGTCGTTAAAGCAGTAAGCGTTCCAACTGTTCCATATTGCCAACCTCCACTGTAAGTCAAACCTTTCGTTCCGTCATTTACCCAAACAAGACTTTGTTTAGATCCACCAACTTTCCAAAGAAAGGCTTGCAAATCACTTTCCGACGTAGCATTCGTAATATCAGCCAAACTTAACGTCCCAGAACCAACAGTTAAAACTTTAGCCACAGAACCATCTCCTGGTATTTCCTTATTAACAATGATCACTTGATCATTATCAGCAAGATCAGCACCCTTCACCAACACCACACCGGCCTCCGCCGTGAATGTTGCACCGGCAGCCAGAAAGACTGCCATAAGTGTAGAAAACTTTTTGTTCATAATTTAAAATTTAATATTAATAATAGTGTTACTTAAAAAGCCTTTTAAACTTAGATCAGGAACGTCTTCGAAAGTGAATGACTAGTTTAAACGTTCCTTTTTTCTCGTCATTTTTTGGGGATTCGTGAGTTGAAGTGGCTATTTCGTACAAACTTTGCTATTCGGTTGATAAGAAAGGATATAGGAAAAGAGAAATTATTGAGGAAAGTATTGGCGGTTTGAAAAAATGCAGTAACTTTGCTGACGAATTTAAAGGAACGTTAAAATTAGTCATTCCGACCGATTCGTATTCATATATAATACAGGATATTAAATCACAAATAAGCACTTATAGCTTATAGGGAAAAGAGCCTAAGTACGCCTTTGTAAAACAC
Source organism: Parabacteroides chongii (assembly GCF_029581355.1). Taxonomy (NCBI): domain Bacteria; kingdom Pseudomonadati; phylum Bacteroidota; class Bacteroidia; order Bacteroidales; family Tannerellaceae; genus Parabacteroides; species Parabacteroides chongii. The sequence goes on from NZ_CP120849.1 coordinate 696,796, forward strand.
TGATAATCAACTATACATTTTCCAACATGCCAAGCGATTTCATAAATTCGCATAATTTATCCCATTTTACGACACAAAAGAGAGTGTATCAAGACCAACTTATCACACCATCAAATGTGAGGACAAGTCATTTTTTGTATTCCCTTATACGTTAATATATGAGTGAGGTCATAGCTAATAGATAACATTGAGGGGAGAATATTCTCGTTTAACAGAGATTATTCCCCCCTCCGTCTATTTTATTTGCTTTCAGCAGCCATGACGTTTACCTTCATCCGCAAATCAACATAATTGACTGAAATATGAAAAAGAAAACGATTATTGCAAGCATGTTTGCTTTCACTCTGCTGGCTCCTGTCATGGCACAACCTCATCACGGACCTTTCCCAGGGTGCCCTCATAGCTGTTGTTGTTGCTGTAACCAGGACAAACCGGATCAACGTCCTCCCCAAAAAGGAGAGATGCCCTCTTTTATCACCGACAAACTAATCAAGAAGTTGGCTCTATCAGACGATCAGGTGACAAAACTCAAAGAGGAAGAGAAAGCCTTCATGGAGAAAATACAACAGATGCGGTCCGGCAGGGATGGCAAAGAGCAATTCTCTCCCGATGAAATGAGAGAGAAAATGGACACAATGATCAGCGAACACGACGCAGAGGTCAAAGAGATCCTCTCCGGCGATCAATATAAAAAGTACCAGAAGTATATGAAAGAGAATCGCCCGAAAGGTCCGGGTAACGGCGGTCCCGGAGGACCAGGTGGGCCGGATGGCGACTGGATGGAATAATCTACATACTATTCTTCACTAGAAATAATATCCCAGACTGATATTGAACCGGGCATGCCACGAATTACTTCCCGTACCCGCACCGAATGCATTCCAGTCCGGCCCGAACCAGGGTTGGTGCAATCCCTGAGCGTAATCGATATAGGCTAGAATCGGCCCGGCAGTAACCAGGCATCCGGTGACATTCTGGAAACTATCGTGGAAGCTCTTGTTCCACTTCTGCATCCATCCGAAGTCATTATAGAACTGGATGCTATTCACAATCCCTTTACTGAAAGGGATCTTATAACCGGCACTGATCGAATAGATATTCGCTTTGGCGGCGACTTCATAAGGTGCATTGAAAGCCGTCATGATAACCAGGTCGCGGTCTTCGCCCGGCTTATCTTTCGGATGCATGGCGTATGTCGATACCTGCGTCTTTACACTCAGACCCCGCCAATACAATTCATGATGGATGGCAAAAGCATAATGCGTACCGTTCTTTTCCGTATCGAGGTTGTAGAGCATTCCGAACTCCGCCGAAGCACCCAGTTTTTGCTTTACCTCATCCCCCCAGTTATAAAAGACCTGGCCATTGAACTGGTTTACCTCTTTATTGCGACCCGCCACATCATAACTGTAACGATCGCCCGCTGTCTCCGAATCGGAACCGAACAATTCTTCTTCCGAATTCTTAAAGAATGCCAGGGCATATTCCCATTTATCTCCTGTGTACATATATTTGATACCCATATCCGAATCGTCTTCCAATCCCAGGTAATAGGCTATCTGGAAGAAATAATTATGTGCCCCGTAAGGTTGTATACCAAAAGGAACGCGGGTCAGTCCGACCTGTAACTGCTGTTTCTCATTGAACTGATACCCGATCCATCCGGATTTAAGCATGGCACCGCCGGAAGCTTTCGCATAGAAACGGAAGTCGACGTCCAATAGGATCTTTTTCCAGGAACCGTTCACACCGAGCTTGAACAGGTCGTATCCAAAGTCGCCCCAACGCTTCTTCGATCCTTCTTTCCAGTCGGAATAGTTGTAATTAAAACGCAGGAATCCGTTAAATTTCAGACGGGGTAATTCTTTCCGGTTAACAACAGAGAGGGTATCAGCACGCAAAGTTTCGGCACGAGCTACGGTTAACGAAAAGAACAGGCAGGCCAATACGGCAAATGTCATTTGTTTCATATCTATAACTGAGTTGAGATGGGTTAAATATATATTATCAGATTATCACTCTTTTTACAGAACTCGCCAGGATGCAAAAAGTTTACGGCAAACCCTAAAAAGTGAAGAACGATTGCAAATTAATGCTTCTGTAAAAAATACGCAATAAAACAGTCAACCTTTTAAATCCCGCTTTTGTTATTATAAGTAAATAGCGCAACATTGTTTAATCATTTTATCTATACGTACCATGGGGAGGAACACTTTCTGTAAAAAACTGACGGATGCACTCCTGGCATCTGTGATGGCTGCCACAGCCCTTTTCATAATCAATTACTACCTGAACATACCGACAGCAGAAGCCTCAACACCGGACACCGGAAGCCTGCCGGACAAACCTTTCGTCGCATCTACCCTACCAAACAAACCTTTCCCGGCAGAAAAACAATACTGTCTGACCTGCCACCAGGGAATTGAACCGGCCCGTCCGTTGCAATCGGCCATGATGGAACATATCCTGAAGAAAGGGGCCGAAATGGGTGATCCCAACGGATGTGTAGTCTGCCACGGAGGGAATCCACATGAAACGATCAATAAGGATAAAGCTCACTCCGGTAAACCAGCCGGGAGCAAACTTGCCGGTTTTACCCCTGTGCCCGGGGCACTACAGGTAAACGATAATACCTGCGGCCTCTGCCACGGTGACCATACATACAATGTACACCTCTCCAACATGAACACCGATGCCGGCAAAATGAAAGCGATCATGTGGAGCTGGGGGATCGGTACGGAAAATCACGACCATCTTTATGCAGACCATCAGGTACAGGACACAGACGGTGCGGCTCCCCGCTTCGGCTCCGATACCTATAAAGCGTATATGCAGGAAATGGCGAAGAACTTCCCCGGACAATTCCCTGAAAAGTTGAAACAAGTTCCGGAGGTATCATTGGATCAGCTTGACAGTATGCCCGAACAGGCTGCCTATACTTACCTGAGAAATTGTAACGCCTGCCATCTAAGTAACAAAGGGATGCAGGACAGAGGGCATTTCCGTGGAATGGGCTGTGCTGCCTGCCACAACCTTTACAGCAATGAAGGATATTATGAAGGGAACGATCCTTCCATCGATAAAAAAGAGAAAGGTCACCTATTGGTACACTCCATGCAGGGGACTCGTAAATCACCGGTAACAGTAAACGGTAAACAGTTCACCGGCATACAGGTATCTACCTGCGCTGCCTGCCACTCCGCCGGACGCAGGATCGGGCATGCCTACCAGGGATTGATGGCTCTGGATCACGGCGACAACCGCGGGCCGTTCGATGAAAAGGGATTGCCGCAGGAAGCCAACGGCGGATATGTATTCAAGTATATCCGCGACGATGCTCACCATAAGATAGATAAGGACGGCAAGACTGTTACCGGTTTATTATGCCAGGATTGCCATACCACCAACTCGATGCACGGCAACGGGAATATCGGAACTACCACGTTGGCAACCGTCGAAATAGAATGTGCAGACTGTCATGGTATCCCGGATAAATATCCCTGGGAGTTGCCGATCGGCTACGGGGATGAGTTCGGGAAGGTGCTCGATATGAAAAAGGCTCGTGGCCTGGCAGACCAGCCGATGGATGTCACCGTACAGTTTGCAACTGTTTATCCGAAAGAAGACGGTTACCTGTTATCTGCGCGGGGAAATGCCTTGGGTAATGTCGTAAAAAAAGGGGATAAAGTGATCGTCCATTCCGAAACGGGACTCGACTTTGAGGTTCCTGTGCTCAAACAAGCGGCGAAAGATGAAAGCTGGTCTGATCCTGTCAAAGCGAAAACTGCCATGATTGCCGTCGGGAAACATATGGAGAAGCTGGAATGTTATGCCTGTCACTCTACCTGGGCGGCACAGTATTACGGTTACAAATATGTGATCGATTATACTCAAAACTCTATCGACTGGCTTACCTCGGCTGAAAAGGTAAATCCGGACGGGACATCTGCCGATCGGAACGGTCGGTATGTCATGCAACCCGGTGCACCGACCTACGGGGATTACAGTCATATGCGCTGGGAGAATCCGCCGCTGGGCGTTAATGGCGAAGGCCGTGTAACTCCGTTGGTAGGGGTTATACAAACTGTCGGAACGGTGATCGGCCCCGACGGAAAGACAACCACCTGGAACCGGGTAGCCAAAACAGCCGAAGGATACGATGCAATGGAACTGGCTCCGCTGAATCCTCACACTACATCCAAGGCTTCCCGCGATTGTTCCGATTGTCATGGCAGTCAGGTCGCTATGGGTTATGGCATGGATGGAGGCATGTACGATGCTGAACCGCAAACGACCCGTTATGCGGATGTGGTAACGGCCGACCGGGAGAATGTCAGTCATTTTACCCAAGCACAGATCAGCGCGATCAAAGACTTGCACGGTGACTTTATGCAATTACTTAACGCTGAAGGCAAACAGGTACAGACTATCGATACACACTGGCCCACTTCCATGCCGCTGACTACGGATCAACGCGACCGGCTGGCACGCGGAGGTACTTGCATGGCCTGTCATCAGGATATACCGGACGGTTCCATCCCAATGAAGATGTTGGGCAAAGTAGCCAAGGTTGCCAACCTGACATTCGCTCCGGCAGACGATCACGCTCATTTGCTTAGGGAGAATAATATCCTGATAGCCTGGATAAAAGTGATTGCTATTATATGCGGTATCCTTATTATACCGGTTATTGGCATCTGTTATGCCAAAAGGAAACCGATACTGGCTTGGGTACATAAAATAACGGAGGGCAAATAAAGCCTCTCGTCATCCGAACCTGTTCACCGGATAAGTGAATGTTTCTGTTCTTATCAGAAGAACTATTTATCTGTATTGATAATAGTGAACTATCCAAAACAGTAACCCAACAAGGCTGCACCTTGTTGGGTTACTGCACAAATCGGCTAAAAGCCGAAATAACTGTCTACTGTCACTTGTCAACTGTCAACTACCTACTACCTACATATAGCTACCTTCACCCCCCTTTTCCCCTCTGTTTTTACCTATAATCGGTGATTGATGCGCTTTCCTTTTCGCCCGACCTTTGCATCGGTTTTTATTAACGGTAAAAAGATTGAATACATTGAAAGCGATTGTAAGAGGATTGATAATAATGTTGACCTTTGTTTTTGTTGCCCTGACAGCAAATGCACAGAAGGAAGCTATGATCTCGGGAAAAATATTATCTACGGAAAAAGAAATAGTTGATTTTGCAACAGTCTATCTCAAAGGCACAAGCTACGGCGGTACAACGAATGAAGAAGGTATCTACCATCTGAAAGCACCCGCAGGAAATTACACACTGGTAGTATCCGCCATCGGCTATACGACTGTAGAGAAAGCAGTCCGGCTGATCGACGGCGAACGCACGAAACAAAACCTGACCATCTCACCGCAGGTAGAAGAACTGGATGAAGTTGTCGTCGTTTCCAACGGGATAAGTCGTTTGAAACGTTCTGCCTTCAACGCCATTGCGGTAGACACCAAAGAACTTCAGAACTCTACCAAGAGCCTGAGCGATGCCCTTTCGAAAGCACCGGGGATGAAACTTCGTGAGTCGGGCGGTGTCGGATCGGATATGCAATTGATGCTGGACGGTTTCAGCGGAAAACATGTGAAGGTGTTTATCGACGGCGTGCCGCAGGAAGGGGTCGGCAATTCGTTTGCGCTGAACAATATCCCCGTCAATTTTGCCGAACGCATCGAAGTCTACAAAGGCGTTGTACCCGTCGGCTTCGGGACGGATGCCATCGGCGGCGTGGTCAATATCGTGACGAATAAGAAGCATCGTAACTGGTTCCTCGATGCCTCCTATTCCTACGGATCGTTCAATACCCATAAATCGTATGTCAACTTCGGGCAGACGCTGGATAACGGTTTCACCTACGAGATCAACGCTTTCCAAAACTATTCGGACAACGATTATTACGTGGATGCCCCGGTGAAGGATTTCGAAACCGGACGGCTCGATACGGAAAACAAAGAACGTGTGAAACGTTTCAACGACACCTACCATAATGAAGCCGTGATCGGAAAGGTCGGCTTCGTGAATAAGAACTGGGCGGACCGCCTGTTATTGGGCTTCACCTATTCGAACATGTACCAGGAGATACAGACCGGGGTACGCCAGAATACAGTCTACGGCGAGAAGCACCGGAAAGGCCATTCGCTGATGCCGTCGCTCGAATACAACAAACGCGACCTGTTGACCAAAGGACTCGACCTGGTATTCACCGCCAATTACAATAAGAACCTGACGACCAACATCGACACCTCCGCCTACGAATATAACTGGCGCGGCGAAAAGCACCTGATGAATTCGCGTGGCGAGCAGTCGTACCAGCATACACGGTCGGACAACAATAACTGGAATGGTACGGTAACGGTCAATTACCGTCTGGGCCGCGCCCATTCTTTCACTTTCAACAATGTACTGACCGCTTTCCGCCGCTCCAACACCTCGCTGCTGACCAACGAGGAACTGACGGATGCCATCGACAAGCAGACGCGCAAGAACATTGCCGGTCTGTCGTATCGACTGATGCCGTCGGAGCACTGGAACCTCTCCGTCTTCGGCAAGCATTACAACCAGTATGTAGCGGGCCCGATGGCAACCGACAATACGAGTTCCGAATACGTCCGCACTTCCCGCAGCGTCAGCTCTCTGGGATACGGTGCGGCAGGTACTTACTTCGTCCTGCCGGGATTGCAGGCGAAACTCTCCTACGAGAAAGCCTACCGCCTCCCCACCATCGAAGAGATGTTCGGTAACGAAGACCTCGAAATGGGTGACCTCGGCATCAAACCGGAGAAGAGCGACAACGTGAACCTGAATATCAGCTACAACAAGACACTGGGCAAGCACGGCGTTTACGTCGAAGGGGGTCTGATCTACCGTAACACCAACGATTATATCCAGCGTAACATCACCGACCTGAGTGGCGGTAAACAGGCTGCGAGCTACATCAACTACGGCAAAGTACTGACCAAAGGATACAACCTCTCCGCCCGTTACAGTTTCTCGAACTGGCTGAGCGTAGGAGGAAACTATACGCAAATGAACGTTCGCGACAACCAGAAAACGGCAATCGGCAGCAACGCGGAAAACATCGCCTACAAAGAGCGTATGCCGAACCTGCCCTACCGTTTTGCCGACTCTGACGTGACGCTCTACTGGCGTAACCTCTGGAAGAAAGGCAATACATTGATCTTTACATACGACAATCAATATCTGCATAGTTTCACGTATTATTCCTCCATCATCGGATCGAATAAAGGTGAATATGTAGTTCCCAACCAGTTCTCCCACAATCTGACCTTGTCTTACAGCCTTCAGAACGGACGTTACAACATCTCTTTCGAATGCCGCAACTTCACCGACGAGAAGCTATACGACAATTTCAGCTTGCAGAAAGCGGGACGGGCATTCTACGGCAAGTTCCGTATCTACTTAGGCAACTAATGGTAACCTTTCCCCTCTTGAGAGGGGGCAGGGGGTGTGTCACAGTTTGCCATATTACTAGCTTTAACACACCCCTTATCCCCTCTCAAGAGGGGAAACAGATACAACCTGTCACTATCTAACATCTATAAACAAACCACTTACAACAGATATTTTTATCAACATAATAATAATAGATAGTAATCATATTAAAACAAACACAAAATGAAGAAGAATTTCTTTTTAACAGGCCTGTTCGCAACCGCGATGGCCGGACTGACACTGACAGCATGTGACGACGATCCGACTAACGGCGGAGGAAACGACGGCGGAGAAGAAGAAAACAATGCAGAATATGTAATCGCCGCCTCCGTTACGGCTTCCGGAAATACAACCAACGTATTGGTAACCTCCGAATCGCTGGACGAAGGCACAGTCACCACCAAAAACAACGGTGTCGTGAACGACGGTGCAACCTACTGGGTATTCTTTAAGAACCAATACCTCTACGCCCTCACCTACAACCAGGGCGAAGCCGGAGGCACCCGTTCTTACATCATGGAATCTCCGGGGGAATTAAAGAAACGTTCTGCCGAATTTGGTGTAAAGCGTTTCACCTCCTACGGTATTTACGATAAATACATTATGACTTCCTCTACCGGTGACGGCCCAACAGACTGGAGTGACGAAAACGGTTACACTCCGAAAGTATTCCTGTTGTCTTACCTCGATCCCGCAGCAGAAACATTCACCACCAACGACACACAGAACAAAGCCTATTTGTCTGAAAACTTCCTGGGTAACGGTGAATATGTAACCCTGGCAGGTATCCTGGAACACAACAACAAGATTTACAGTGCCGCCATCCCGATGGGTCTGAGCCAGTACGGAACAAAAGACCAGGGTGGCAAATGGGTGAAAGTCGGCAACGAAGACCTGGTAAAGAAAGAATCGGGTGGTTCCAACAGCAGCGCATACAAGAAAGACGAATTGCAGTGGACACAGTACCCGAACGAATGTTGGGTAGCTATCTTCGACGATGCCAACATGACCAGCAAGAAACTGATCAAGACTGATAAGATCAGCTATGCTGCCGGACGTATGAAGTCACAGTATTACCAAATGGTTTGGGCTGCCGACAACGGTGATATCTATGTCTTCTCCCCGAGCTTTGCCAAGACGATGACCGACGCACGTCAGCAGACGACATTGCCAGCCGGTGTGGTACGTATCCCTGCCGGAAGCACTGACTTCGATGATTACTACTGCAACCTGGAAGCGATGAGCAACGGTAACTCTTTCGTCCGCACCTGGCATATCACAGGCGACTATTTCCTGTTGCTGATGTATGACAGACCGTTCTCCACCGCCGGCTACGTAGCCAATCAGCTGGCTGTATTCAAAGCTGGTGACAAGAAATTGACATACGTAACAGGTCTTCCTTCAACAGACACAATCAGCGGCTTCGGCGATGCTCCGTATGTTGAAAACGGCACTGCTTACGTAACGGTTACCTTCAACGAAGGTGGCGGCAACCCGGTTATCTACAAGATCGATCCGGCAACAGCCGCAGCAACAAAGGGTCTGACAATCGAAGCCACTCAGGTGAGCGGTGTCGGCAAACTGACAGTCGCTAAATAATAACGATTAAGATAAAAGATGATTCGTATTCACATCTTTCTTATACTCCTCCTGCTCCCGCTAACCATGCGGAGCCAGGAGGATATTTGTATAGGAAAGAAACATAGCCTTTACTCCACGGTTTTACAGGAAGAGCGAAACTACTGGGTACACCTGCCCGACAGCTACGGACGGGATACAACGCAGCGCTATCAGGTGATCTACCTGCTCGACGGGGATGCATTCTTCCATTCGGTAGTCGGCATCAGCCGGACATTCACTACGGTCAAGGGTAGGCATCTTCCCCCGAGTATCATCGTCGGTGTACTGAACGTCGACCGCACACGCGACCTGACACCTACCGCTTCGGCAGCAGGCCGAGACGGAAAGATCGCTCCTGATGCCGTCCCCCAGGGTGGCGGAAGCGAACTCTTCAGCCGCTTTCTGACGGAGGAGCTTCGCAGTGTAATAGACAATAGCTATCGCACCAATGGAAAGAATATGTTGATAGGCCATTCCTACTCCGGATTGTTTACCCTCAACACATTCCTCCATCATACCGACCTGTTCGACACCTATCTGGCTGTCGATCCGAGCCTGTGGTGGGATCGGGGCAAGTTGTCGGAAGAAGCCGCCTCGCTGATTGCAGGAAAGGACTTCACAGGGAAAAGCCTGTATATCGGTGTCGCTTCCAAGAAACGTACCGACCGGGTGGACATCCACCTCAACAAAGTAAACCACCTCCTGAAAGAGGTTTTGCCGCAGGCTGGAAACCTGCGTTTCTTTAGTAAATCATTCCCCGAAGAGAACCACGGAACAGTCGCTATTCCGGGAATATATGACGGGATCAAACAACTATATGGTAAATGAGAAAGTTATTTGCAAAGATACATTTATGGTTATCGATACCTTTTGGTATCATCATCGCGATTGTCTGCCTGACAGGTGCGATATTGGTATTTGAAACGGAGATATTGGAAGTGTGCTATCCTTCCCGCTATTTCGTCAAAGAGGTAAAAGGGGAACCGCTTACGCCTGCCGCCTTACTCAGTTCGGCACGCCAACAATTGCCTGAGTCCATCCAAATAAACGGCATCCGTGTTTCGCAGGACCCCAAACGTACCTGGCAGGTGGTATTGCCGGGTAAAAAAGCAGCCGCTTTCATCAATCCCTATACCGCAGAGATCACCGGCATCGACGACGGACAAGGTTTCTTTATGCAAATGATGCGCCTGCACCGCTGGCTGCTCGACTCCTACAAACGCGACGGCAGTTTCTCGTTAGGCAAAGCCGTTGTAGGCTACGCGACACTGGTAATGGCTATCATCCTGATAAGTGGCGTGGTGATCTGGTATCCCCGCAACAAGAAAGTCCTGAAGAACCGCCTGAAGATAAAAACAAAATCCGGCTGGTATCGTTTCTTCTACGACCTGCATGTCTCGGGTGGTTTCTACGCCACCCTGCTCCTGCTCGTCCTGACGCTGACGGGCTTAACCTGGTCTTTCGGCTGGTACCGTGATGCTTTCTATACCGTCTTCGGTGTCGAAACTACCCAACCGCAGGCACATACTCCCGCCCCATCCGATTCCAAAGGGAAGTCTAAAGAAAGAGGTTCCAAAGAAAGAGGTTCCAAAGAAAAGCCGTCCGGAGAAAAAAGGGAAGGTAACAAAGGCGGACACTCTTCAGAAAGAGAAAAAAGTAATCGTGCAGAAGCCGATTATACCCAATGGGCTACGGTCTTAGCCGACCTGCAAAGCCGTTATCCGAAATATAACTCCATCACCATCCAGGACGGTTCTGCCACCGTATCTGCCGCCCAATACGGCAATACCCGGGGAAGCGACCGTTATACTTTCGATCCGGCAAACGGAGAAATCACGGATGTGCAACTATACAAAGACCTTCCTAAGTCCGGAAAGATCAGAGGATGGATCTATTCCGTACACGTTGGTTCATGGGGCGGCATGACTACCCGTATACTGTCTTGCCTCGTCTCCTTCCTCGGAGCGGTATTCGCCCTGACCGGTTATTATTTCTGGATCAAGAAGAAGCTCCGGAAGAAAAAGTAACCTGTTGCAGGACGATTATTCGCGGATCAATCCTACATTTGTATATTAATACATTGATTTGATGAAAGTTTATCCGCTGATTGTCCTGTGTTGTTTATTACCCATGCATCTGTTTGCCCAGCTATTGACAGGCAAGATAACAGATGTGTCGGGAGAAGCGATCCCCAATGCCACTTTATACATCCGTGAAGTAGCATTGGGGATTACTGCCGATGACAACGGCGAATTTCAGGCTTCCCTGAAGAAAGGTTCCTACACCTGCGACTTCAGTTCTTTAGGGTATGAGCGAAAGACTCTTCCTCTGACAATCGACAAAGCAGAAACGCACCTCGCCGTAGCCATGGAAAAGAAAGTCTACGCCCTGAAAGAGGTCATTATCTCCGCCAACCGCGAAGACCCGGCTTATGCCATCATGCGGAAAGCAATCGGCATGGCTCCTTTTTATCTCCACCAAATAGAGAAATACGAATCGTCCATCTATGTAAAAGGAAGTGTAAAGGTTGAAAAGATTCCCCGGCTCATGACCTTCGGTTCAAACGGCAAAAAGCTGAAGAACCTCACCAACAAGCTCTTCTTAATAGAGTCGCAGAACGAAGTCAGCTTCACTTCCCCCAACCATTATGAACAGAAAGTGCTTGCCTTCTCTTCCACCCTTCCCGCCGATATCGATGCCGGACAGGTCATGTCTGTCATGACTGCCAACATATACGATCCGAACGCTTTCGGCAGGATCTCTCCTTTAGCTCCGGGAGCCTTCTCATACTACAAGTTCGCGTTGGAAGGTATCAGCATGGAAGGAGAACACATGATCAACAAAATACGTGTACAGCCTAAAAAGAACAACCCTAAGCTGGTCAGCGGTTGGTTATATATCATCGAAAACAGTTGGAACGTGCAAAGTGCCGATTTAAGTGCAACCGAACTGGGTGTCACCATCCGTTTTACCGCCACCTACAACGAAGTGAAACCTTCCGCCTTTCTCCCCACTGCCTACGACATCGATATGAAAGTAGATGCCATGGGAGTAAAAGCTACCGGCAAATATTATTCCTCCGTCCAATACAAAACCGTCGAACTCAGCGGAGCAACCCAAACCGTCCGCCAAAAATCGCAGGAACAACTGAATACATTAGCTGCCAAAGAAGAACTCAGCAACCGGGAAGCTTACAAAATGGCGAAGCTGATGAAAGAGACGACCGAACCGGAAGAAACAAAGAAAGAACGGGAGTCGCTCGAAATCAATCCGGGCAATGCGAACATCAAAGTGACAGTCGACACCCTGGCGGGAACCCGCGATTCTACCTATTGGGAAACGATCCGCAAGCAGCCGCTGAAGAAAGATGAAATCGTAAGCTATCAGGTCAGAGACAGCCTGAAAACAAAAATGGAAACCCTACGGAGCAAGGACTCTTTACAGAACCGCACTCCCGCCTATTGGATCGGCAAACTGATCACCGGCGAAAGTTTCCCATTGAATAAGAAGGTACAGTTCGGATATAGCGGATTACTCAAGGCATGCCCGCAATACAATTTCGTCGATGGTTTCTGGTTGGGGCAACAATTCACGTTGCGTACCAGCTTTACGGAAAGCAGAGTATTAACCGTCTCCCCTTCCCTCTATTACACCACAGCGGGAAAGAGCATAAACTGGCAGATCGACGGAAGTTACCAGTACGCTCCCATGCGCCGGGGCAACGTATCCCTCTCCGGAGGACAGACTACAGCCGATTACAACGGAGAAAGCGGAACACTCCTGGCGATCAATTCCATCGCGTCCCTATTCTTCGGTGAGAATCCGGTGAAGTTCTACAAAAAGAAATTCGTCGCCCTTTCCAATACCGTCGAGTTGGCTAACGGCCTGCCATTGACCACCGGTATCAGTTACGAGAAACGCAACGCATTACACAACCGTCAATCCTATAACTTCTTCGGGAATACCCCTTCCTCCAATTTACCCAACGGCCAATTAATGCCTATGCCGGATAATTCAGCGATGAAAGTAAAGATACGGCTGGCTTATACGCCTCAATACCACTATTGGAAACACCGGGGGAAGAAGATGTATATCTATTCCGACTATCCGACTTTCTCCATACAATATGAAGCCGGAATATCCACAGGCTCCCAAGAGTCCGCCTCCTTCAATAAACTGGAAGGCAATATCAGCCAGACAATAAAGATAAGTGAGTTCGACAGGATCGGTTATACTGTCAACGGAGGGAAGTTCCTTTCCGACAAACGGGTCTATTTTCCGGACTTCAAACATTTCGACACCAACGAACTGTTCATTACCGGAAGCTCGTTGGACAATAGCTTCTGTTTGTTCGACAATTATATTTACTCTACCGACAAGCAATGGTTACAAGCTCATTTGAACTACACGTCCGATTATTTGCTGTTCAAGCGGTTACCTTTCCTGCAAAAGTATATGTTCAATGAAGCACTCCATGCCCGTACGCTTTGGATACCCGGTAAAAGTTATTCCGAGTTCGGGTATTCTGTCGGATTCAGCAATATTGCACGGATCGGTGTCTTTGTCGGCCTGGAGAAAGGAAAGTACGATGCCGTCGGCTTCACGATCAGTCTGCCGGTACTGAAATCGATGGGCATAAAATAAGGTCCTATGCCTTTAACCGGTATTCCGAAGGAGCAATATTATACTTCCGTTTAAACGCCGTACAGAAATGTCCCTGGTAATCATACCCGACCAGGCTGGCTACCTCGGCTATCGTCTTATTGGTATCTAACAGATAATGAACCGCCATATTCATGCGGTAATCGAACAAATAATTAAATACAGTCGTTTGGAATGCCTGCTTGAAACCTGCTTTCAACGTACACTCGTTCGTCCCGACACGCAAAGCCAAATCACGCAATGACGGTGGGTTCAGATACTCGGTGCAGATAATATCCCGCGCCTGGTAAATCTTATCCCGGTCGGATACAGATACCGGTTTCTCTCTCGTCTCTTCCTTCCCTTCCGTCTCCCGTATAAAGAGCGACAGGCATTCGACCACCTTCGCCTCCAGGTACATCGGTGAAGCATTTCCCATCATCCGCGACAACTCGATATCGTTCAATGCCGTGTCCAGCGTTATAGGGATCGGGATATTCTCAGGAGCCATAAAGAAAGTCTCCCCGCTGTCGAGCCGCAGGTAAGCCTTCTCGAAATATTCAGGATAACGTTCCGACAGATGGCGGAAGAAATCGGGTGACACCAATACATTCGTCATACCGAAAGTCTCCCCTTTGCTGAATTGATTATGCTCTTCTTTGATACCCGAACTGACCATGATATTCGTATGCCCTTCCGCCCAGACCCGCCTGTCCCGCGTATCCGATAGAAAGCATTCGACCTGCCCCTGATGGACAAAAGAAAGCCCCATAAAAGAGCAATCCGTATTCCGGGAGCGCAGGCAACAATCTTCCTTACAGTATATCTGGTACTTCGCGACATTGAAATCCCTGCATTTAAACTCGGAGATCGTATAGGTAAGCAACTCGTTCCCCATATTCCAGCTGCTCTCTTCCAGCCTGCCGGAGCCATTGGTGGAAAAGTAACTTATATCCGGCATTTCCAGGGCGATCGTGTCTCTTCCGCGAGATGAAAGTTCGATGTGTATCATTTTTTCCGTCAGATTAAAATGCAATTCCTTCTTGCGTAAATAATTCGATAGCAAATATCCCACCTTTGTATCAGATAATCAATCCCTAAAAGTAGGTATATTATGAATAAAATAAAACCCGGGATAAAGGACAACGTTGCAGAAACCTTATTCATCCCCTTACTTTCACGCGCCTATGAAAGCCGCCGGAAAGATGCGATATTAAAAGACCCGATGGCTTGCGAACTGGTTGAGAAAATAGACTACGACTTCGCCAAATTCGGAAAGATTTCAATGAGTACAGCCGGTACTGCCATCCGTCTGCGCCGTTACGACCGGCTGGTTAGCTGGTTTATCGACCGAACAGTAGATGAAGCCCCGATAGTGGTGCAGATTGGCTGCGGACTCGACAGCCGTTTCCAACGCGTCGACAACCACGACCAGGCAACCTTCTACGAACTCGACCTGCCCGAAGTGATCGAACTGCGTGAGAAGCTATTCCCCGCCTCGACAAATGACATCAACATCAAAGGCTCCATGCTCGAAACAGACTGGATGGATGCATTGAAACAAAAGCATCCCCATAGCCGCTTCCTCTTCCTTGCCGAAGGCGTGATGATGTATTTCACCGAAGAGCAGGTCAGGTCGGTTATCCAAAACCTGGCTGAACGTTTCCCCGGTTGCGAGATCTACTTCGACTTCGTCAGCAAATGGGCGGCACGCAACTCCGATAAACACGAGTCAGTGAAACGTACGAAAGCCCGTTTCCATTTCGGACTGAACGATCCGCACACAGTCGAACAATGGGTACCGGGACTGAAACTGATCGAGCAGTTTTATTTCGTTAGCGAAGAGAAAAAACGCTGGGGACTACCCGGACTGATTATGTGGCTGATCCCCGCCCTGCATAAATCGTTCGGGATCGTAGGCTATAAAGCCGAATAAAGAACAAACAATATGAAAGAGCAAAAGAAAAAAGGGTTATCGCGCCTGTTTGAGATCGCGGGCGAAAAGAAAGGACTATTGATCCTGGCTGGTTTCCTGTCGGCGTTAAGTGCCTGCTGTATGCTGGTTCCTTATCTGTCGGTTTACCAGGTACTGGATGAATTATTGAAAAATGCCGGGAACGTAACGGCTTCGGATAGCGGATACATGATCCACTGGGCATGGATCGCCTTTATCGGACTGGCAGCCGCCCTATTGTTACTCTACGGCGGACTGATGGCTTCGCATGTGGCAGCGTTCCGCATCCTCTATGGTTTGCGTGTCAGGCTATCGGAACATATCGGACGGCTGCCGTTGGGTTATCTGAACAGCACGTCGACCGGAGCGATCAAGAAAGCACTGGAGCAGAATGTGGAAAAGATAGAGAACTTTGTGGCGCATACCATCCCCGACCTGGTGAATGCGGCAACGACCGTTATCATTATGTTTGTCATCTTCTTCAGCCTGAACGGTTGGATGGCGGCAGTCTGCCTGCTGGCGATCGTGATCGGTATATCCGTCCAGTTCTCCATGATGTTCGGTAAGAAAGCGCAGGAGTTCTTCAAAATGTATTTCGATACATCGGAGCAGATGAGTGCCTCAGCCGTCCAGTATGTAAGGGGGATGCCCGTTGTGAAGATATTCGGGCAGACGGTGGAGTCGTTCCGCCAGTTCAGCAAATCGATCTACCGGTTTAAGGAATATGCACTGAATGTCTGCGATGCTTATCAACCAGGGATGGTGACGTTCATCGTACTATTGAACTCGATCGTTACCTTTATTATTCCCGTCGGCTTGTTACTATTGGACGGCCAGCCGGGAAATATCGCACTGGCAGCCGTCTATCTCTTCTTTATTGTATTAGGGCCGGGCGTTGCCTCCCCTTTTTATAGACTGACATTCCTGGCTTCGAACACGCGGGAGATAGACGAAGGTGTCAGCCGTATCGACGCTATCTTTGCCGAGAAGCCCGTTCCGGAACCCGCCAACCCTCAACAGCCGAAGGGGCATGACATCTGTTTCGAAAACGTCAGCTTCTCCTACGAAAACACACGGGAGAAGACCCGTACCGAAGCGCTGAAACATATCAACTTCACCGCCCGTGCCGGCGAGATAACCGCCCTGGTCGGTCCTTCCGGCTCCGGCAAATCCACCATAGCCAACCTGATCCCCCGTTTCTGGGACGTTACCGAAGGGACGATCAGTATCGGCGGCGCAGATATCCGGAATATTCCTTCCGAACAGTTGATGGATCAAGTCTCTTTCGTTTTCCAGGATACCTTCCTCTTCTTCGATACCTTGTACGAGAATATCCGTGTCGGTAAACCCGATGCTACCGAGGAACAGGTGATCGCCGCCGCCCGTGCCGCCCAGTGCGACGATTTCATCCGTCGGCTGCCGCAAGGGTATCAGACGCTGATCGGTGAAGGCGGCGTTTATCTCTCCGGGGGAGAAGCGCAACGGGTAGCCGTGGCACGTGCCATCCTGAAAAACTCCCCGATCCTGGTACTGGATGAAGCGACCGCATTCGCCGATCCGGAAAATGAATACAAAATGCAACTCGCCATACAGGAACTGATCAGGGAAAAGACAGTCATCATCATCGCTCACCGCCTGTCATCGATCATTTCGGCGAACCAGATCATTGTTTTAAAAGAGGGAGAGATTACCCAGCAAGGCATCCACAGCGAACTTTCGGTAAACGACGGACTCTATAAACAGATGTGGGATGCCTATACCGACGCTTTTCAATGGACATTAAAGAAATAAGGAGACAACAAGAATGAATGCACTTCAAAATATAACGATCGGCCATACCGAACGTCTCAGGAAACCGGTCGGATTCACCATCCTCGCCAACCTGGTCAATATCGTTCCTTTCATGCTTTCGATAGAGGCTGTGAACATCATCTTTAAAGCCTTCGACGGCAGTGGCAGCGGACTCGACACGACCCGCCTGTGGGTTATCTTCGGCATCCTTGTAGCTTATATGCTGGTGATGGCCGTTGCCGAACGCCAGTCGTACCGACATAATTTCCGCGGTGCTTACGAAATGAGTGCCGACGGCCGGATACGGTTGGCAGAACATCTGCGCCGCTTGCCCTTAGGCTCCCTCTTCCGGCATGATCCTGGCGACCTTGCCAGCATGATGATCAGTGACTTTACATTGGCGGAGACCGGTATCTCCCACCATCTTCCCCAATTGATGGGTGCGTTGGTAATGCCCATACTTGCTTTCTTCGGGTTGCTGTGGATCGACTGGCGGATGTCGGTAGCCATGTTCATCGCCCTTCCGTTGGCGATCCTGGTTCTGACGGGAAGTACCCGGATACAATATAGCCTGAGCCGGAAACAGATCGAAGCC
Source organism: Parabacteroides chongii (assembly GCF_029581355.1). Classification (NCBI taxonomy): domain Bacteria; kingdom Pseudomonadati; phylum Bacteroidota; class Bacteroidia; order Bacteroidales; family Tannerellaceae; genus Parabacteroides; species Parabacteroides chongii. The sequence continues at coordinate 714,880 of NZ_CP120849.1, forward strand.
AAAGTGAATGCGGGCAGCCGCCTGGAAGAATACCTGCAAGGTATCCGCGTCATAAAAGCGTATAATCTGCTGGGCGGTAAATTCGAACGTCTGCAAAAAGCGTTTGCCGACCTGCGCCGGGCAAGCCTGCGCCTAGAAGCCCTGATGGGGCCGTTCATCCTGCTGTCTATCACCCTGGTGCGTGCCGGACTGACCCTGATGATCCTTTGCGGTGCCTATCTGTTGGTAGGCGGGCAACTCGACCTACTTACTTTCGTCATGTTCCTGATCGTCGGTTCCCGCGTCTTCGACCCGCTAACCTCAGCATTGACCAACTTCGCAGAGTTCCGCTATTTCTCCATCGCCGGAGGCCGTATCCTCAACCTGATGCGCGAACCGGAAATGACAGGAAAAAAGGAAAGCCCGGAACATGGGGATATCACTTTCGAAAAGGTATCGTTCGGTTACGGTGAGAAAGAGATATTGCATGATGTATCGCTCACGTTGAAACAAGGTTCGCTGACCGCACTGGTCGGTCCATCGGGAAGTGGTAAAAGCACGCTGATGAAGTTATGCGCCCGTTTCTACGATCCGCAGAAAGGGAAAGTCCTGTTGAACGGACAGGATATGAAAGAGTTGGAACCCGAGTCGCTGATGAAGCATATATCGATGGTCTTCCAGGATGTCTATCTGTTCCAGGACACGATCAAGAACAATATCCGTTTCGGTAAAAGCAATGCAACCGATGCCGAGATAGAAGCCGCTGCCCGCAAAGCCTGCTGCCACGATTTCATCATGCGTCTGCCGGGTGGTTACGATACGATGGTTGGCGAAGGTGGTTGCACACTGTCTGGTGGTGAAAAGCAACGCCTCTCCATCGCCCGCGCCATACTGAAAGAGGCTCCGGTCGTCCTGTTGGATGAAGCCACCGCCTCTCTCGATCCCGAAAACGAAGTGGAAGTACAGAAAGCCATCAACACCCTGATCGAAGGCCGCACAGTCATCGTCATCGCCCACCGCCTAAAGACAATCCGCAACGCCGACAAGATCATCGTACTGGAAGACGGCCATATCGCCGAACAAGGGACACATGACGAACTGCTTCGCAATCAGGGATTATATCATAAACTATGGTCGATACAGGAGAAGACGATCGGGTGGAAACTGTGATTATTTTCTGATATAAGCTTCTATAACATCAATAAACTCTACAGCTTGTGGGTACAGGTCGTCGATATCCACAACTGTATAGTTTATAACACAATGCCTTCCTTCATTACGTTATAATAGAAAAGAGAACGATTCTTTATCTCTTCCCATTTCTTCCGACTGACTACCATTGGATTAATCATCACCCCTGTATCTATCTCAACATCATAAAGCGGATAGGTTATTTCCCGTTCTTCCTTTGGAGTAAGTTTATCTTTATCAACGAGAATAAGCAAGTCAATATCGCTATCCGGTCGTGCATCTCCACGAGCCTGACTGCCGTACAGTATGGCTGTAGAAGTCGGGGCTACACGGTGTACTATTTCCCGCAAAGTCTTTACTATTTCATTTCGTGTCATAACGGGATTCTTTTATGGGTTTATATTTGCAAATGTATACAAATAATCTGTTTACTACATTTTGCCAAAGTTTGTTAGCGTATTTTTTCAAGAGATAGGACAGTAGGATGGAAATTGCAACTGCTTCATATTTCTTATTTTATCAAACATAGTCCATAGTGAACTACGTTAATAATGGCTACAAATGTAGCAAAACCTTACAAACAGACATAACGTTATATACTATTTTTCATGGCTTGTTGCAAAATAGCATCAAGTCATGACTCTTTTCGGTCTAAATACAAAACTTCATTTGGTACCACCAAGGGATTTCTTCAATTCTCTTTCTAAGGGAGATATTGGTGATTTACGACTAAAAACAGGGGTATCCGCAGAAATAAAAGCTTTGATTTTTATAGGTATGACATAGTTCACTATGAACTAATTAAATCTGTATTAATCATGGCAACAACTGATCCCAAGATGCGTAGCATCACTGGCAATTTGGTAGCAAACATGCTGACAGAACGTGAAGATGACTTCACATTCAATGTCACATACGTCGCCAACCGCACAATCGATGATTTGTGCAACATCGCTGCAAAAGGCAAAAGTAAGTTCTCCGCTTCCGAATTAAGAAGCGCTTACAACGATCTGATGGAAGTTGCGAAGGAAGAATTGTACTCTGCTTCTACCGTAGAGTTCGGCTTTGCAAATAACTCCCTGGGAGTGGATGGTCCCTTCATCGGCCCCAAGGCTAAATTCGATCCGGAAAAGAATAATGTAACCCTTCGCTGTTCTCCCCGTGTCGAATTCAAGAAAGACCTCAAAGCCATCAGCGTGATCGTCGGTGAAGTAACAGAAGGTCTCCCTACCATCACCAAAGTAACCGACGTATTCACAGGCGAGGTAAACACAAAACTCACTCCGGGCAATACACTCAATGGCGAAGGTAAACGTATAAAGATCGTCGGAACCGAAGGCAGTCCCGTCGGTTTCTTCTTCATCAAAGCAGCAGACGACACCGAAACAGCCGTCCCAATGACTTCCGTTTCACGCAACGATCCTTCTTTCTTCTCTTTTATCATTCCGGCATTGGCCGACGGCACCTATTATCTGGAAGTCGCCACCCAATACGGAGGTAATCGCACGGTACTATTAAAAGAGGTTCGCCGCAATCGTTTCCCTTACCTGCTGACGGTAGGTGCCGGAAGTGATGATGATGACGATCGCCCCGTAATTGAATAAACTTTCTTGCGCAATCGTTGCGCATTACCGTGCGCGATAGCTGCGCAAGGATATGCGCGACCGATGCGCACTCTCATGCGCAAAGCCTGCGCATATACATATTCAATAAATAAAACATAAAACAACATGAAAACAAAAATTACTCTGATCACAAGCAGGTTACTATACCTGCTTGCTTTTTTAACCATTTCCCATATGACGATAGCACAGGTAGACGTATGGGATGGACACACCGTTACAGAACCTGCCGGATGGGCAACAGGAAATACTACTGTCAACATCAGTTCGGCGGCAGAACTGGCTTGGGTGGCCCAAATGGTCAACAACAGCGAACAAACCGGATCTACACCCAGCGATAAATGGTTTAAAGGCTGTGTACTGACTCTTACGACCGATATAGACTTGGCAGGACACGAATGGACTCCGATCGGAATTGGTTTTGTGAGTGGTTATACTAGTACTATGGAAAAAAACTTTTTTGGTTCCTTCGATGGACAAAACCACATTGTATCGAATTTGAAAATAACGGGCGAATATCGATTTGCCGGTTTATTTGGCATTATAGGAGATCCGGGGTTTCCTTCCGGAAAAGAAACTGTCAAAGATTTACATGTCCGAAATGCCGATCTACAGATAACAAAACCCGAGGTATCAGATGAATATTATGAGTGGGGCGCCGGAACACTGGTTGGTTTGCAGTGTGGAACAATAGAAAGATGCAGTGCCACCGGAAAAATTGTAGGAGGAGATAATGGCTATTTCGGAGGATTAGTCGGAATGAATTACGGGGGGTATGGTACCTGTTCCATTATTTCAAACAGTTATGCATCTGTAGATGTGACAGGGGGAAATGGGAGTATTATTTCTGGTACTTATCCCTGTTACATAGGAGGATTTGTAGGAAATAACGGAACTACCTCAGGTGGTCACCCGATCATCTATAACTGTTATTCAACCGGTAATGTAAAAGGGGGAGATGATGCCTATATCGGAGGATTTATCGGACGTTGCGGTGGTTCAGACTATATTGAAGCAAACGATGTACATTCCTGCTATTCATTAGGAACTGTGGAAGGTGGTTCTAATTCCCACATAGGAGGATTTGCCGGTAATGCCGTTCCACGCTCTCCGTTGCTTAATTGTTATTGGAATAAAGATGCCTATACAAATGGAACCGGCAACGACGCCGAAAGGACAAGTGAAAATCTTTTAGCTCTCCCTCTCTCTTCTATGAAAAGCAGATTTCTAACCCAGATCATGAATGAAGGAGCTTTCAACTATTCGGGAAAAGCTGCTTCAAAAGTGACAAGATATGCCTGGGAACTGGCTCCCGGCAACGACTATCCGACATTGACTTCAACCCCGCTTGCCGCCGCACCGGGTACATCAGAAAGCGATCCCTTCCTAATAGCCAATTCAAGTGAATTGGAGTTTTTCGCAACCAGGGTAAATGCCGGAAACGATTTTGACGGCAAATATGTCAAACTAACTGCCGACATCGACCTGGAAAGTAAAGAATGGACAGCTATAGGAACAGGAAACGACCTTGACCTCAATCATTTAAAGCCTTTCAAAGGTACATTCGATGGAAATGGCTTTCAGATTCGAAATCTATATTTCGCTCGAACAGTCGGAGATGAAGAATTTGTTTATGCCGGTGTATTCGGTCGCGTAGAAGACGGAGCCATCCGAAATCTGGGAGTCGTAATTTCTGAAAAGGGATTAACCATAAGAAACATCAATTGTAGTGAAACACTAGGTCAATGCCTGGCGGGAGGTGTTGTTGCTTACTGCCTAAATTCCACCATAGAAAACTGCTATACCACAGGAGGTACTATAACAACTTCAGCATTACACTACGCCATATCCAGCGCTGGAGGTTTAGTCGCGTATGCAATTGATGCAACGATTAGAAATTGTTATTCGACAGTAGATATAAATAGTGGAAGCGATCCAATTAATGACCACCCAGCCGAAGCCTTTTCAGGAGGAATAGTCGGAAATATTTATAGTAATGATGCATCTACAACTATCAGTAATTGTTTTTCATCCGGAATGTTTAGTGCAAAAAACGGTTATTATACAGGAGGAGCCGGAGGTATCGTAGGTAATTCTTCTTCTTCATCGGCTGAAAAGACTTCATATATATCCAATTGTCTTGCTCTGAATTATAAACTGATTACACGGAATGGTAATGCTCAGCATACCGCAGGAAGAATACTCGGTTACAAAAGTACATCTGAATTTGCAGTTCCTCCTACTCTTTCAGGTAATCATGCCTATGATAACATCATTTGGGAGAATCTATCAGACGGCACATCAGACCCTATCTCAGATGTCGATGCGACGGATAAAAATGGTGCCGACTGGGATTGGAGAAACAGCGATCAGATACCCGCCGGCATATTCGATAACACAGCTATTTGGAAAAGCGGGACATTACCCATAATGCCCAAACTCTATACAACCGATGGTCGCCTAATGGCCAACCAGCCGGATGTGTCGATCCCTTATCCGCTGGAATTTACAACAACCACAAATGGTTCTGTACAGGAAAAGTATCGCAAGACGTATGCAGGTAAAGACACACGAGTAGAACTAATCATCACCCCGGAAACAGGCTTCGGATTGAAAAGTCTGACTTACCAACCGGAAGGAGAAGATGCTACTGCTATAGCAGAAAGTGACGGACACTATTACTTTACGATGCCGGGAAAAAAAGTAACAATTGCAGCCATATTTAGTGCCATATCATCCATAACGATAGCAAACGTTACAAATGGCGCCATCAGTATAGAAGGAGATAAAACAGAGGCGATAGAATATGAGAAAGTCATCTTCACAGTTACACCGGACAACGGTTACAAACTTGATGGAGAACCGACCGTTACGACAACCGGAAGTGGAAATGTAACGGTCAACAGCGAAGGCAACAACAAGTATTCTTTTGACATGCCAGCCGAAGCGGTTACAATTGCTGCCACATTCAGCAAAAACAACCCCGATCCGCAGCCACCTGTCGATCCCGACCCTGTACCACCGGTTTACTACACAGTCACTTTGCCACTCGTAGAAGGTGCCATCACCGACCCTGTTGCCGGAGAATACGATGTGGAAGCATGGAGTAACTTCCGTTTCTATCTCACGCTCGATAAGGAATACGACCAATCGGAACCCGTCATAACGACCGACCGCGGTGAAACCATCACGCCGCGCAGTAGCGACGGAGCTTATATCGTCAAATATGTCCGCAACGATGTGGAGATATTTATCGACGGCATCGTAAAGAACCCCGATCCCGTATCCAACGAAACGATAGCTACAGATGCCGTCAAGGTATGGGCAGCCAAAGGTTACCTGCATATCAGCAGCCCAACAACACAAACAGTACAGGTCTACAACCTGACAGGCTCACTGGTTAAACAGGCAGACATTCCTGTAGGCAATACCCGATGGGCATTACCGGCAAGTATCTATATCGTACAGATCGGTTCCGCACGATACAAAGTAATCTTATAAGAAAACCGATATGACGAAAACAGAATTGGTACAAAGAATTGCCGAAGATACCGGACAAAAAGCGACACAGGTAAAAAGAACTGTCGAAGCATTACTCGGTATCGTCTCCGATACGCTGAACGAAGGCTCTGAAATCCGCTTTCATAACTTCGGGGCACTACACCCCTGGATACAGATTGAACGTATGGCACGCAACCCCAAGACAGGTGTTGCAGTCAAGATCCCTCGTCGCATATCTGTGAAATTCCGGCCTGGAACAAAACTGTTGAAGGTTCTGAACAAATAGGATACCGGTAATCACGGCCCCGGTCAGAAACCGAACCCGCCGTGATCGTCTTCCTCTTTTTCCTGTTCTTTGCCCGTTAAATAGATGAAATCGTTCCCGCTCTGAATAATATCGGAGGCGGGAACTTTTTCTTTTAGCTTCTCCACCTCTTTTGCATCCTTCACACAGACCCAGGCGCGATAGCTTTTCGAGGGCTTATCGGCTATAAACCAGACACCGGTATAGGAAATACCTTCCAGATAATGCATCAGCGAAGTACTGACACCGGATATGCCTATCGGTCCGCGCAGGAATTTCAGTTTGCCGGAATAAGGGGATATCTCTTGCAACAGCGCCGGTATCGCCGGGTTATCTTTCCCGTCCATCGGAAGATACTGCCGGATCAACTCGTCCACCTTACTCTTTGCCGCAGCCGAGCCGGAAGGGAAAACCACCGATACGTATTTATCGCCAGCCACAGCCTGCAACTGGTAAGGCGACAGGCAATCGATGCAACCCAGCGTATCCGCCCGCTGACACCGGAACACATGCAACGAATAAATACCGAAAGCATCCTCAGGTGTCGGCATCTCATAAATCTCGATCGTATATTCCTGCCCCTCGTAAACGACATCGCGGGCTGTCAGTTTACTGACACCGTATTCGAGGAACTGCTCCGCTCCTCCATTCATAAAACCGTAGAGTCCCGAGCCTGTAAACACCCGTTCCCTTTTCACTTCGACCTCCTGTGCAACCAGAAAGGCGGGGATCAACAGCAGGAAACCTGCCCATCGTATAAAATGTTTCATGCCTGCAACGTTGTTTCTATCAGTTCGATTTTATCCTTATCGGCCACGCCGAGTTGAAACTCCTGCGCCATATCCATAAAGGTACGTGCTCCGGCTTTCTCTTCCTCCTGCAACCCCTCTTCGATACGTTTGGCGATCACTATATCGTAACTGATACGGTCGACTGCCACCGCGTCGCTTCCCGCCAGGATAGTATTATAATGGCAGATAAATTGCGGATTGGCAGCCGGCCCGCCGTCGAAGCAACCAATCATTCCATCGACAATATTCAACACCACCTTATCCCGCAACGGAGGGAAAGCACAAACCGAAGCACAGGTATCATGCCACATCGGACCGTGAAGCCGGGCGGTATTCGTAATAGAACCGAAAGCGAGGTTCTTCATGCAGCAAGTGATCGTCGTTCCGGCATTCTTCAAAACGGGGACGTTGATAATCTTCGTCACCATCTCCGTACATATCTTCGTGAAATAAGAATTCTTTCCGCCATTAATCATGAAAGGCATGGTGTAAGCGTCATATTCTCCTTCGATGTCGACAGAAAAGTACTGCGCCTTATCGATCCGCTCTTCACCGTAGAACTTACCTTCGGCATTGATGTAACTGCCGTTCTCATCGGGGTATTCCGTACCGATGATCTTTATATCCGGATAGTTCTCAGCGGTAAAGCCCGACTCTTTCAAATCCGCTTCACGCCGGTCCCAGATAACGATATTCTTTCGGGGGATGCCGGCTTCTTCCAGCTGGTTGATAATGGATTGCGTCAAAGCATGCGAAGTAGATAATAGCTTACCGGCAATCGGGTTTACCTTCAGCCCGATCACATCGTCGGGACCGACAAATTGCAACCACGCCTCTTTCAGGTTACTTTTCCCTGTCAGATTCAACATACTGTTCCGAAGCATTTCATAGGCGATCCCTTCCGAAGGCTGTCCGTCGACAATACAGCCGGGATGAGTTGTAAGGGCTACTTTACCGGGATATTTACCCGGCATGGAATGTTCGTTCCGGGGGATGGCCAGGGCATCCTTTATATTGGTTGCCGGCTTCTCTTTATCTGCGTGCACCGCCGGAGCAGCCTTTACAATGGGAGAAAAAGCAACGCTTGCTCCACCAAGGGCCAGCGAACGGAAAAAGTTTCTTCTTTTCATGGTATTACTGATTAAGTCTTCAGGCTGCTAAGATATTAAAATCCTGTGGGGCTTCCGTCTTTTTTTCCGGTTATTTCCTGTACTTTTGCGACACAATTCGAGAACTCAATAAATATGCTGGAAAAAGGACTACAACACACAAGCAGCACCGTAGTCAGTGCCGCTAACTCAGCCCGTACCATGGGATCGGGCGACCTGGATGTATTCGCCACACCGTCGATGGTGGCTTTAATGGAAAACGCAGCCATGCTGGCTGTTGCCTCCGGACTGCCGGAAGGCTCGACAACCGTAGGTGCACAGATGAACACCTCACATATCAAACCGTCCCCGCTGGGAGAAACAATTTCCGCCACGGCAACCTTACAGGAAGCGGATGGCCGCAAACTCACTTTCAGCGTTGTGGCACAAGACTCAAAGGGGACGATCGGCGAAGGGACGCATATCCGTTTCATCGTAGACAAAGAGAAGTTCCTATCGAAGATCTACCCTACCAACAAATAGGTATTTCACGGGCACAGAATGCCCATTTATGGTGATTTCACGTTCTCCGATCTCTTTCTATATTTGTTCCGTCTTAAAAATGAACAAACAATGAAAATAGAAAAGATTACAGGACGTGAAATCCTCGACTCAAGAGGCAACCCTACCGTAGAAGTAGATGTATTATTGGAATCAGGTGTAACAGGCAGAGCTTCTGTCCCCTCCGGCGCATCGACCGGCGAACACGAAGCATTGGAACTGCGCGACGGTGACAAGAAACGCTATTGCGGTAAAGGTGTACTGAAAGCTGTTGAAAACGTAAACAAGATAATCGCTCCTGCCCTGAAAGGCATGTCAGCACTGGATCAGGTAGGTATCGACCAGGCTATGCTCGAACTGGACGGAACGAAGACCAAATCAAACCTCGGTGCAAACGCCATCCTCGGTGTTTCCCTTGCAGTTGCCAAGGCTGCTGCCAACTATCTGGATATTCCTTTATATAGATATATCGGCGGAACAAACACATACGTTATGCCGGTTCCGATGATGAACATCATCAACGGCGGTTCACACAGTGACGCTCCGATCGCTTTCCAGGAATTTATGATCCGCCCGGTAGGTGCTCCTTCTTTCAAGGAAGGTCTGCGTATGGGTGCCGAAGTATTCCACGCATTGAAGAAAGTGTTGCACGACCGTGGCCTGAGCACTGCCGTAGGTGACGAAGGTGGTTTCGCACCTGCTCTGGAAGGAACGGAAGATGCATTGAACTCGATCCTTGCCGCTATCAAGGCTGCCGGATACGAACCGGGCAAAGACATCATGATCGGTATGGACTGCGCTTCTTCTGAGTTCTACAAAGACGGTATCTACGACTATACGAAGTTCGAAGGTGACAAAGGCGTCAAACGTACTTCCGATGAACAGGTAGACTACCTGGAAAAACTGATCAACGAATACCCGATCGACTCTATCGAAGACGGTATGAACGAAAACGACTGGGAAGGCTGGAAGAAGCTGACCGACCGTATCGGTAACCGTTGCCAGCTGGTGGGTGACGACTTGTTCGTTACAAACGTCGACTTCCTGTCGAAAGGTATTCAGGAAGGTTGCGCCAACTCGATCCTGATCAAGGTTAACCAGATCGGTTCATTGACAGAAACACTGAATGCTATCGAGATGGCTCACCGTCACGGTTACACGACCGTCACTTCTCACCGCTCCGGCGAAACAGAAGATGCAACGATCGCCGACATCGCCGTTGCTACCAACAGCGGACAGATCAAGACCGGTTCATTGAGCCGTTCAGACCGTATGGCTAAATACAACCAGTTGCTCCGCATCGAAGAAGAGTTGGGTAACAAAGCAGTATACGGTTACAAACGCTTAAAGTAATCTCATTTTAAATAAATCATAATCGCTAATTTGCAAGCTAAAAGCTAATTTTTAGATAAAAGCTTCCCCGTGAGGAGAGGCTTTTACCTTTTTATAGGTAACGGAAGCCTTCAATTTACCCTCTTATGGCGATTGCACATATTCCTGAGAATAATGACCTTTGACAACAGTAAAACAGAACATCTCATTTATCCATTATGACAATAATAAATAAGACATTCAACGGTCAGCTCTCCTTCTGTAAGTGTTGTAACACTTATAGCCTGGAGTTCGGCAACTTCTTCTTTTGCTTTACGGAAGCAGGCTTCCAGGGCTTCCGCAAGTACATAAACAGCATCGATGGTGACCTGTCGGAACAACGTAACCAACATTTCGCCTCCAACCGCAAAATATGCATCAAAGTACAATCCGAAAGCATTTACTTTTGCCTCAACAAAATGGAATTGGAAGAACTGAAAGAACTTCTCTCCGCCAAAAGAAACGGAAAGAAGTCCCCTTATCTGGCACAGAACTATTCATTGAATTAAAATCTTCTTTCAAACAAACACTTCCTTTCCGAGTGTTTATTGGCAACAAAAGCACAGTACCCATCAATAGGTATTTAATATAGATTTAATATCCCACTATCTGACAATACAATAAAATGCCCTATATTTGCAAAAGGTGATGGAGAAATATAGGAAATATTTGCGAATTGCACTCCCGGCATTATTCATTGCATATCTGGGATGTTTGATAGCCTTTACCCACGTTCATATCGTGAATGGGGTAACGATCGTCCATTCGCATCCTTACCACAAAACAGACGACGGACGTCCGGACCATGAACATGGTTATGCGGAGTTCCAGTTACTTCATCAACTATCGACTATTCAGATTAGCGGTGCTGCATTTGTATCTTTATTGCTTGCCGCTTTCCTCACCGTATTATTCAGATTATCCTGCAATCCGGTCTACCCGGATTATCTGGTTCCCATACAAGGAGAACCGTCTCTTCGTGCCCCTCCTGTAGCCTGATAAATATGTCCCCATGCTGTTTGCCAACTTTTTTCATCACGTTGGCAAAGTTGTGCCACGCCTATGGCAAAGTTATGCCATGCCTGTGACAGAGTTGTGCCATGCCTGTGGCAGAACTATGCCATGCTTGTGGCAAATTCTTCAATTGGGAAGAAGAATCCCGGAAAGTACCGGGCATTCAATTATTGTATTACCTATTTATCAGATTAAATCAATATGAATAAGATTATAACACTTATACTATGCCTTTGCTGTACCCTTACGGTTGCATGGGCCACAGAAGAAGAGAAAATGAACGCATCGGATGCAAACGTATTCGGGCATGTATTGGATAAAGAAACCGGTGAGCATCTGCCATTTATCACCGTTATACTAAAGGGAACAACCATCGGAACGACAACCGACAACTCCGGTCACTATTTCCTGAAAAACCTGCCGGAAGGTAAGTTCACCCTCGAATTTAAATATCTCGGTTACAAGACTGTCACCCGGGATGTGAAACTGGAGAAAGGGAAAACACAGGAAGTCAATGTAGAGATGGAAGAAGATCGCATCGCCCTGGACGGTGTAGTCGTTTCGGCCAACCGAAGTGAAACATCGCGCCGCCTGGCTCCTACGCTGGTAAATGTGATCGACTCGAAAGTCTTTAATACGACCAGTGCGGTTAACCTGGCGCAAGGACTGAACTTCCAGCCGGGTGTACGTGTAGAGACGAATTGCCAGAATTGCGGTTTCCAGCAGGTACGTATCAATGGGTTGGACGGACCTTATACGCAGATACTGATCGACTCGCGTCCCATATTCAGTGCACTTTCGGGTGTTTACGGGCTGGAACAGATTCCAGCAAATATGATCAACCGTGTGGAAGTGATGCGTGGCGGTGGTTCGGCATTGTTCGGTTCTTCTGCCATTGCCGGGACGATCAATATCATTACCAAGGAGCCGCTGCGCAACTCGGGCGAACTGACACATACCCTGTCTTCTATCGGGGGAAGTTCTTCCTTTGACAATAATACGACGCTGAATGCTTCATTGGTAACGGAAAACGGGAAGGCCGGCATGTATATCTTCGGACAGAACCGCCACCGTTCCGGCTACGATTATGATAATGACGGCTACACCGAACTACCCAAGCTGAAGAACCAGACGGTAGGTTTCCGCTCCTATCTGAAAACAAGCACGTACAGCAAGTTGACGTTCGAATATCATCACATGAACGAATACCGTCGTGGCGGTAACCTGTTGGATCGTCCGCCTCATGAAGCGGATATTGCCGAACAGTTGGAGCACTCCATCGACGGTGGAGGATTGAAGTTCGATCTTTTCTCATCCGATTACAAACATAAATTCAGCGTCTTCACCTCGGCTCAGAACACCGACCGTGACAGCTATTACGGCACCGGACAAGACCCGAATGCGTACGGTAAGACAACCGACCTGACCTTTATGACCGGGACACAATATTCGTACAGCTTCGACAAGTTCCTCTTTATGCCGTCAGACCTGACCGCCGGACTGGAATACAACTACGACCATCTGAAAGACGAAATGATCGGTTATAACCGCTACACCAACCAGAAGGTCCATATCGAAAGCCTTTTCCTGCAGAACGAATGGAAAAACAAACGGTGGAGCTTCCTGGTCGGAGCGCGTATGGACAAGCACAACATGATAGACAATGTGGTATTCAGTCCCCGTGCCAACGTTCGTTTCAACCCGACGGAGGATATCAATATACGTGCCAGCTATTCCAGTGGCTTCCGTGCTCCGCAGGCGTTCGACGAAGACATGCATATCTCTGCCGTCGGAGGTGAGATAGCGATGATACGACGGGCGAAAGACCTGAAGGAAGAGAAATCGCAGAGCCTCAGCACATCGGTCGACTTTTATCATCGTTTTAAGAACGGTATCCAGGTCAACTTCCTGGTGGAAGGTTTTTATACAAGTCTGAACGATGTATTCGTATTGGAAGAAATCGGGAAAGATGAACAGGGCAATATCATCAAAGAACGTCGTAACGGTTCGGGAGCAAAAGTGATGGGACTGACCTTGGAAGGGAAAAGCGTCCTTTCTTCCTGGTTATCTTTACAGGCAGGAGCCACCTTGCAGCGCAGCCGTTATAACGAACCGGAGAAATGGAGTGAAAACGAGAACGTGCCGACTGAAAAGAAAATGTTCCGTACACCTAATACATACGGTTACTTTACCGCGACACTGACTCCGTTGAAACATTTCACGGCTTCCCTGTCGGGAACTTACACCGGCAGCATGTTGGTGCAGCATCTGGCGGGTTATATCCCTATGGATAAAGCAGTCAATACACCGGATTTCTTCGACATGAACATCAAACTGGCGTATGACTTCCATATCTACAAAGATATCAACTTGGAAGTAAATGCCGGTGTACAGAATATCTTCGAAGCCTACCAGTCCGACTTCGACCAGGGTCCGAACCGTGACTCTGCCTACATCTACGGACCGGCAACGCCGAGAAGCTATTTCGCCGGTATCAAGATATCTTACTAAGATACTTTTTATGACAAAGGGTCTTTGCCTTCCCACGCAAAGACCCTTTGCACGTTCAGGCAACGACCTCTTGCGTGGTAAGAAAAACCCCGCTATCCAGACAGGATAACGGGGAAAATAAACAACTTTAGGGAAAACTTTAAACAACCATATCGATCAGGCAGACGTTAGCCGCTGCTTTTTCCTTGTGCAGAAACGTTCGCATTGCATGCAGATATCATACCCAAGTAAAGCTCCAAGAATAAAATCCTCCTCCGGTGTAAGTAAGTTCAACGGACGGGTCACCAATAAACGAATAGCTTCTATGCATTCAGGCCTTCCAAAATAAATATTGACACTTCTCTCTCCTGCATCCTGCTTTACATAACAAATCTGTTGACTTTCCAAGCGGTCCGTAACGACTTGCTCATACGATTTATTGATCGTACATAAAACCATACTCCGTATCCCTTTCTTATATTCATAGATATGATTAAGAAAGACTTTCACTTCTCCGGGTATCCTGTTCCTGGTTGTTACCATCTTGCCTGCTGATATTATCTTAAAAACTACAATTCGAAAATGCTTATTCCAGACCTTCCTGTTTTAACGTTTCGATCCACTGGTCGATACGCGGGTTGGTCTGATCGTCTTCATTCAATTCATCCAAAGGAAGTCCGACGAATTTACCGTCAACAACAGCTGTCGAGTCATCATACGAATAACCATCTGTCGGTACTGACCCGATAAACGTACATCCTGTACCCTGAAGATCCGTATAGATTGTTCCGATCGCATCACAGAACGTGTCGCTGAAAGAGGAAGAGTCGCCGCAACCAAAAATAGCAACGAGCTTACCGGATAAATCCAGCTTCTTTACTTTGGCAAGAAAATCGTACCAGTCATCCTGCAAATCGCCTGCTCCCCAGGTAGAACTACCCAGAATCAATGCTTCATAATTACCCAGATCCGAAGGAGAAGCCTTCGCCACATCATACAGGTTAGAAGCATCCACACCTAACTTGGTTGCTATACGTTTTGCAATATCCTCTGTCGTTCCGGTTGACGAACCGTAAAAAATACCTATTGTCTTCATCTATTTTATAATTTAATTGATGAAGACAAAGGTCAGATATCCCGGTTACAAAGGCAATACCTATAAATATGTATTTTGCAGGCTGAAAATACCTACTGACTAATCGGCAACACGTCCTACCGACTTAATATTCTTGATTTTGGAGAGTGTCACGCACATCTTCTGAATGTCTTCCACATCATGCACTTTCATCTTGATCCGCCCTTCGAACACACCGTCTTTCGCTTCGATCAACAGGCGCATAATGTTCACATTGAAATCATCGGCAATCGTCTTGGTGATCGTATTCAACACTCCGATCGAGTCGATACCTTTCACTTCCAGCGTAGCTTCGAAAGAGGCATTCTTATGACTGCTCCACTCGGTATTCAGGATACGTTCGCCGAAACTACTCTTCAGACGCATAGCAATCGGGCAGGAACGTTTATGAACCACCACATTTCCATCGTCGTTGATGAAGCCTAACGCATCATCGCCCGGGATCGGCTTACAACATTCGGCAATCACATAGTTACGTTCGAATGCTTCTTCACGAAGGATATAAGGTTTCGATTTATCGTATTTTGTCTTAGGTTTCTCTTCCGGCTTCTCCTCTTCCGTCTTTTTAGAGCCGACACCTAACGCTTGTTTTACGTATTTAAACAAGAGGTTATCCGTCTTTTCTTTCAGCAACTTCTTGATATTCTCAGGAAGTACCACATCTCCTTTTTCTACGGCATAATAAAATTCTTCACGCTTGGAGAAACCGAAATACATACATAGCTTATCCAGATTGGACGTACTTGCTTCCATCTCCGAACGTTTGAATGCAGAGATCACTTTCTCTTCTCCCAGCTTAGCCGCATCTTTGCGGGCACGTTTCAATACGGCATCGATCTTGGCTCTCGCCTTTGCCGTCGTGACAAAGTTAAGCCACTCCGCCTGCGGTTCCTGCGAACGGGAAGTCAGGATCTCAACCTGGTCACCACTTGCCAACGGATGACTGAGAGGAACCAGGCGATGATTAACCTTCGCTCCAATACATTTATTTCCGATATTGGTATGCAGGGCATAAGCAAAGTCAAGTGCTGTGGCTCCCTGCGGAAGTGTCTTGATATCTCCTTTCGGAGTAAATACAAATATTTCGGAAGTGAACAGATTCAGTTTAATCGTATCCAGGAAGTCGAGTGCATTCGGGTCCGGACTTTCCAGGATTTCCGTAATAGTCTGAAGCCATTTGTCCAGCTCCGTATCTTCTTCTACGCTATGTTCCTTATATTTCCAGTGAGCAGCAAACCCTTTCTCGGCAATATCGTCCATACGACGGCTGCGGATTTGTATTTCCACCCATTGCCCATCGGGTCCCATGACGGTAAGATGCAATGCCTGATAACCGTTTGCTTTCGGACGGCTCACCCAGTCGCGGATACGGTCCGGACGGATACGGTAGATATCCGTAATAGCAGAATAGATATCCCAGCACATATTCTTTTCATCCACCCCCGGCAGCGGATCGAAAATGATACGAACAGCATACAGATCATAGATATCTTCAAAAGTAATCCCTTTGCTTTCCATCTTGTTCCAGATGGAATAAGCGGACTTTACGCGGGCTTTCATTTCATAATGCAGCCCCATTTCTTTCAGCTTCTCATCGACAGGAACGGCGAAATGTTCGAAAAGCTTATTACGGCTTTCTTCCGTCGCCTTTAGCTTTTGCTCGATAAAATCATATTCCTGCGGATGTTCATATTTGAAGCTCAGGTCTTCCAGTTCTGTCTTGATCGTGAAAAGTCCCAGACGATGTGCCAAAGGAGCGTAGAGGTAAAGCGTTTCTCCCGCAATCTTGAACTGTTTGGCGGGAAGCATCGAACCCAGGGTTCGCATATTATGCAGACGGTCGGCAATCTTAATCAGGATCACCCGGATATCGTCACTCATGGTAAGCAACAATTTGCGGAAGTTCTCCGCCTGCGCCGAAGCCTGTTCACCGAAGATACCTCCGGAGATCTTGGTCAGCCCGTCCACGATCTGGGCAATCTTCGGACCGAACATATCGCTAATATCCTGTACAGTATATTCCGTATCCTCCACCACATCGTGGAGCAATGCCGAACAGATAGAGGTAGAACCCAATCCCATTTCACGGCAAACAATCCGCGCAACAGCGATAGGGTGCATGATATAGGGTTCGCCGGAACGACGTTTCACGCCCGCATGTGCCTGATTGGCAAAGTTAAACGCTTTCGTTATGCGTTCCACTTTTCTCCGGTGATTCGATTTCAGATAGTCCTCCAGCAACTCGTTAAAACCGTCCTGGATCATCTTTTCATCCGCCAACATAGCCGGTGTCATTTCACCTGCATCCTTTGTGTCTTTTGTGTCTATCGCATCGTTCATGGTTACAGCCTCTTCTTTTTATATATAACGTCTGTACCCACAAATATACAAATATTCATGAAACATCAGCACGGAAGCCAAGAAAATAGCACGTTTTATCCCACAGGAATTTTCAGAACCTGTCCCGGACGAATATTTGCATTCGACAAACCGTTCGCCTTTTGTATCAAAGCAGCCGATACACCGGGATACTTTTTAGAGATCGTATACAACGAATCTCCCGATTTGACCTTATAAGAGACAAAGCCATTACTTTGTTTTTCAACAATTTCAGACGGCGAAGTTCTTTTCGGTACAGTTTTCGATTTCGTAGCGGAAGCGAAAGCCACTCCCCCGTTATCCACGTATAAGGTCAAGCGACGACCGCTAGCCAGTCGATTCGACTTCAAACCGTTCCACTGGCGAACTTCTTTCGGAGTCACTCCGTAGCGATCGGATATCGTATAGATGTTTTCGCCGGAAGCCACGCGATGGGTAATCTTTTCACGGTTGGACGATTTACCTTCGTCCGCACCGTTCGGATTATAAGCGAGACAATTTTCCAGCAAATCTTCCGCACGATGCGTATAGATTGTATCTTCTTTATCGATAAAGGCATAGGTCTGATTCACCGGCAGTTTCAGTACGCAAGGTGCTGCATTTCCGGGAATAATATCGCGTTTATATTGCGGATTCAAGGCACGCACCTGTTCCAAGTCCATCTGCAAAACCTCTGCCACCTGCTCCAGATGCAGGGGTTTTGTAACCACAACCGTATCGGTAGCCAACGGCATACTGGTCTGCATCGGACAAATATTGTGATCACAATAAAAGTTCATGATATAATTAGCCGCGATGAACAACGGAACGTACGACCGGGTTTCTTTAGGCAGATAAGGGAATATCTCCCAAAAATCCGTCTTCCCTCCCGAACGGCGGATCGCTTTATTTACATTCCCCGGACCGCAGTTATAAGAAGCCAGCACAAGATTCCAGTCCCCATAGATGGCATACATATCTTTAAAATAACGGCAGGCTGCATGCGTAGCCTTTACCGGATCACGACGTTCGTCGACAAGGCTGTTGATCTCCAGACCGTAAATCTTTCCTGTCGGAAGCATGAACTGCCACAAGCCGCAGGCTCCTACACGGGACAGCGCAACAGGGTTCAACGCACTTTCCACCACAGCCAGATATTTCAGTTCGATAGGCAGGTCGTGTTCGTCGAGCACCTGCTCGATGATCGGGAAATAAAAATCCGCCATACCCAGCATATAGCGTACGAGGTTACGGCGGCGGTCGGCATATAAATCGATACAATCGCGTACTACCTTATTATAAGGTAAAGAAATAACACGCGGCAAGCTTTCCAGACGTTCCCGGTAGACGGAGTCAGGAAACCACACATTCGCTGCGTCATCATGACAATATTCATCCCGCTTGGAGAAGTATTGCACATGCCAGGAACGAAGCAGACTGTCCACATCTGCATCCAAACTTTCGGGTATCAGCCCCACATCGACAGACAGAGAGTCGGCAGAGAGGTCCGAATACCGAGGTTCTTCATTTTCAGTTATTGTTTCCTGTGCACCGGCAACAGTAACGAAACAGCAGAAACAGAGTAATGATAATAAATATTTCATGTGTTATTAGAATTTTATACTGCAATTCAGGCCATATATACGCTCGCTGAAACTGGTCTTAGGCATCACCATCGGCTCCAGCCGCATACTCAGGTCGGGCGATATATCAAAGTCGAACAACTGGGCATCCACATAAGCATCGATCATACAGATCGCATAAACGCCCGCCGTGATAATGATACTCAAATCCCTGTAACGACGGAAATAATCCTTACGGCGCTTGATGTTATCCTGCCACCGTGTGTCTGTAATGAACTTTTCGGGTTCATATCCATTCTTCTTGGCAATATCCTGCCAGGAATTACTCCATTTATCAGGATTATCCGGGTTATTCTTCACATCATACATCAAATCAAAATAAGCCGTCGAATAATCCTTATAGTTCTTATTGTTCCAGGTTATCGCATAGATACATCCCATAAAACCGCCGTAAACAATAGGCAGTTTCCAGTATGCCCTGTTATAGATCTGTCCCAAACCCGGCAAAATAGCCGAAAAGATAACCGCCTTTGTCGGATTAGGTTTGAACGGCTTCATATCGACAGCCTTCACCTTGACCTGGCTGGCAGAGTCGGCGGACTGAAGTACAGCCTGTACCGTAGAATCCGGCGATTCGACAATAACCGTATCGGCATCCAGTATAACACCTTGTGCTTTCGTATACAAGGAGATACCTGCCAGCATCACCAGTAAGCACAGTATCCTGCTTATTTTTAATTTCATCCTCACGAATCTACCGTCCACTTATTTCAATTTATCCAACAGACCGATCAGTCTTTCCAATTCTTCTTCCGAGGTAAAAGGGATTGTGATGCGTCCTTTTCCCTTCTCGTTGCATGCCAGTTGTACCTTCGTATTAAAGAACCGTGACAAATGGTCTTTCAGCAGATTGAACTCTTCGGGAAGCATCTGCTTGCGTCCGGCTGTTTTCTCCTTCTTCTCTGGAGTAACCGCCTCGGCTCCGTTGCGTACGATCTCTTCCACATTACGTACGGAAAGACCGTCTGATAATATCTGTTCATACAATGCCAGCTGCACTTCCGGATCTTCCACCGGCAGCAAGGCACGTGCATGTCCCATATCTATTTTCTTATCTTTCAACCCCATCTGTATCTCAGCCGGTAACTTCAGCAGACGCAGGTAATTGGCGATAGTCGCCCGTTTCTTTCCTACCCGTTCGCTGAGTTTCTCCTGGGTCAGACCGTAACTATCTATCAGCTTCTGATAAGCCAGTGCAATTTCTATCGAGTTAAGGTCTTCGCGCTGTATATTCTCGATCAGCGCCATTTCGACTACATTCTCGTCGGCGGCTGTCTTGATGTAGGCAGGGATTTGTTCCAGTCCAGCCATCAGGGAGGCGCGGTAACGACGTTCACCGGAGATGATCATGTACTTTTCCGTACCGATCTCTTTCAGGGTTATCGGTTGAATAACACCCAGTGAACGGATAGAAGTCGCCAGTTCCTCCAAAGCCTCTTCCTCAAATATAGAACGGGGTTGATCCGGATTGGGTTGGATCTTACTCAGTTCTATCTCGCTGATAGAAGACGAACCACCCGTCTTCAGGTCGTCCATCGTGATTAAAGCATCCAGTCCGCGGCCAAGTGCCGATCTTTTCATTACTGCCATAATATTAATTGACAATTGATAATTAACAATTGACAATTGATAAGGAGCATTGAATTGTCCATTGTCAATTGTCAATTGTCAATTTATTATTATTTGTTTTTATCTATCAATTCTTGTGCTAACTGCATATGATTAAGCGCTCCTTTCGATTCGGCATCGTAAAGAATTACGGGTTTGCCATAACTGGAGGCTTCGCTCAGCTTCACATTACGCTGAATAACGGTTGTAAAAACGAGATCGCGGAACGGACGTTTCACCTCTTCATATATCTGGTTAGCCAGGCGAAGACGCGAATCGTACATCGTCAGCAGGAATCCCTCAATTTCCAAAGCCGGATTCAGCTTCGACTTAATAATCTTTATCGTATTCAACAGTTTACTGATACCTTCCAGCGCAAAATACTCGCATTGAACGGGGATGATGACTGAATCGGCTGCAGTAAGGGCATTCACAGTGATCAGCCCCAGAGAGGGAGAACAGTCAATCAGGATAAAATCGTACATATCCTTCAGGGGGACGAGAATCTGTTTCAGGATTTGTTCCCTGTTCTCCATGTTCAGCATTTCAATCTCCGCGCCCACCAGGTCGATGTGCGACGGGATAATATTCAGCCCTTCCACCTCGGTAGGGATAATGGCTCCTTTCGAATCGTCTCCATTCACCAGGCATTCATAGATGGACAGTTCGACATTGCGAATATCCACGCCCAGTCCTGAAGAGGCATTTGCCTGCGGATCCGCATCAACAACAAGCACTTTCTTTTCGAGTGCAGCGAGGGATGCAGCCAGATTAATCGTGGTCGTCGTCTTACCAACCCCACCTTTCTGATTTGCTAAAGCGATAATCTTTCCCATACTTCGTCTATTAATTCAGCGGCAAAACTAAACATTAAAAACCTAACGAAATCAGGTTTAAGCAAAACAATGCTCGTTTTGTTGAAAAGTCGCCCTAACTGTTGATAACTTGCAAATATAAACAGAATATTTAATAACTTGTTCCAAATGAGGAATATGCATATACTTTTTTGGAAATGATAACTAAGTTTTAAAAAAACGAAGCCCATCCGGTATATTCCGGACGGGCTTGTTTTTTATCTGTTTTCTTCCTTCGCAGGAATACTTGACAGAAGAACTTTATTTTATTACTTAATATGTATCACTCCACTTGTTCCGCCATCACGGCTTACTGAATGGCTCTCCCGAAGGAGAACCATTGCGCGGGTGATAAATTTTTGATTATAAATTTCTTTTATAAATAGTCGTTATTACTTAACGATTGCTTTTACTGCAGCTTCACCTTCAACAGCTACTACTACGATACCTGCCGGAATAGCGATTGTAGCTTCGCTAGAAGTGATTACAGTGTTAGCAACTGTCTGACCAAGTACATTGCTGATAGCAACTGTCTTACCTTCAGCTCCCTTGATAACAACAGCACCGTTAGTAGCGACTACAGAGATAGAAGATACTTCAGGAGCTTCTTCGTTAGCTGTCGGGTTACCTTCGAAACCTTCTTCGATTCTAAACAAGTCACCCTTATTATAGCCATCTTCTACAACTACAGTACCATTGATCCATTTCAAGTAACCTTCGTTATTAGAAGCGACCTTAGAATCATCTTTTACAGCTTGTTCAGGATTATAAGCTTTCCACATATTCTGAATTTTGAATGTACCTTCAGCAGCATCTTCATAACGGAATGCAAACTTAGCTACATTGAAATCAGGAGTACCCAGTTCTACTTTTACAGTATCATCATTTGTGAACAAGAACAATGTATCCTTGATGTGCATACCCGGTACGAATGACAACTTAGCACGTTGTTCACCAGCTTCATTTGTATTTACATACGGATTTGTATGTAAGTGAGTTGCGCCATAGATATTAGCAGTATCAATCAAGTTCACCAAGAAACGACCTTTTACAACCGGAGTCTTTTCTGCATGAGGACATACACCATGTTCTTTAATCCATTCAGGATCGTTGTGTTTTGGATCATCCGGACAATAAGTCTTAACGCTGTTATCTACATTTACAGCCAACAGATACTGCCAGCAAGTATTATTTTCACGATTTACATAAGCAGTATCTACAAAGATAGCCGGATTCAATTTGAACTGAGGATCATAAACATTATCAATGTTCAAGAAACTCAAAGTGTCGTTTTCAACAATAGACTTGCTATCTCCCTTTTCGTAAAGAGCTTGATTTGCATTTTCATCACGATACAATTTAATAGTATCACCCCAAGCCAAAACATCACCATTTACCAAGTGATATTCAGGATCATCAGAAGGCTGTACCAACATCAAAGAGTTGTTATCCTTTGCGTACATAGCCATTTCTTCCCAAGAACCATTTTCCAAGCTATTGCCTAAGAACAGCTTGTCTCCAGCAAGAGTGAAAACAGATTTGCCTGTTGATACATTCACATAACCATTATCAGTTACATATGTATTTGCTCCACCTAACGTTACATAGTTGTAAGTATTACCCGGTTTCTTCTTCAAAGCAAACTTCTGAGCAGCACCGTTATCGGCAGCTTCATTATTATCCTTGTCACAGATATAATATTCCAGATTTGTGTATTTGTAGTTCTTAACAAACTCATTGTTTTCACGATTTTGGAATGTATACGGAAGGATAGCCAATGTACTCTTTACTTCTTCTACATCTTTAGCTGCTGCATTCCATTTGTGCAATGTGCTAACGATCAATACAGAGTCAATCTGGTTCTTGTAAGCTTTATCACCGCCTTTTACCTTGAATGCCAAATTCCACTTAGTTGCAGCATCTTTATTTACAGTAGCACCGATCTGGTGAGACATGCTATGGTTTTCAGCCCAATAAGCAGGAATATCCTGATCTGCATTCTGACGAGACTGAGCCAAATAGTAAGAAGTGTTACGCAACACGTTTTCATTTTCTACCATATAACCGTCAGTCATAGTAACCGTTGTCACCGGAGTGATGGTGATCAATTCTTCCGCTTTCAAATTAGTGGCTGAAGTTACAGCAACTTCATAAACACCTGTTTTATTAGTACCACGCAATTCAGAAAGAGTAACTTCTACGCTCGGATTTTCACGGTTAGTCAACTTAATAGTTGCACCTCTGTTTTCAGTAGTCACAGCCCAATGAGTTGCAGGGTCTTCTGCTACGAAGCTTTTAGCTTTAGCAAAGTCTTCTTTTGTTCCGTCTTCTGAAATTGTCAGAACACCGTCAATTTTGTATGTATTAGAAGCACCTTCTTCACCGTTGGCTACATAGTTTACTTTTACAAACTGACCAGTCAAGAACTGAGTCAAATCAACAGTATTTGAACTACCTAAAGAGGTAACAGCCCAGTTAGCACTAGCTACTGTACCATTCACATCAAAAGCAGTCAGACGACCTTCATTATTTGTATTATTGATATACAATCTTTTAGGAGCAGTTGCATCAATATTTACCTGAACAGCTTTAGAACCGTTATCAGCAGCGTAAATCGTAAAACGATAAGGATCATAATTCGCAGCTACTCCACTTTCAACAGCTTTTATAACATCAGCTTCTGATGCTAATTTGAAAGCTCCTGGCTTATCAGAATCCTTATTTGTTTCAGCATCCCAATAGATGTATTTACCATCTTTATTCTTCAACATATAAGGATTAGCATCACCTGCATTCATTACGTGCATAGCACCTGCATCATACTTCATTGCTGTCAATTTACCAGCAAATGCGTCCGCTCCAGTAACAGTCACACCATCTTTTGCAGAAGAAATAGTCAGTTCAAAACCATTTTTCAACTCTTTATTCAAAACACCACCATCTGTTGCAGTTGTTGCAAATGCAGTTTCTGCCGATGCAAATAACGCAGCCTTTGTAACATCATCCACAACAGTAATACTAGTACCAGAACTAAAGCCTCCAGTCATGTTAATATATACTGGTGTTGTTGCATCATACCAAGCTCTCAACACGAAAAAGCTAGAAGATTTTCCCTTAAAAGTAACAGGTACAATATCAAATTTTGAATAACCTGCCAAATTCAAAACTAAACCAGCTTTCGTTTCAAGTTGCTTGTTAGTGTAATTAAAGTAAAAAGCGTTAGAAGGTACTGAACTTACTGCCCCACCCTTGTAGTCAGCCAAATGAATACCATTGCCATCAAACATAAGAAAAGAGCTTGCCGAAGCTGGAGTCCAAGTATTTGCCCCTGTACTAGAAAACACAAGTAAACGGGAATTGTCTTTAAATCCTGACAACACTAAATCTTTTACAGCATCATCTGCAACAGGAGCCTCTGTATTAATGTCTAATACAGTTGCTGTAGCTCTGGTTTCGATTGCAGTAGGCACTGCTAATGTTGAAGCCGCCGTTCCTGCATAAGCACTAAAAGCTGAAGCAAATAACAAGCTGGCTACCAAAGTAGAAAACTTTTTGTTCATAATTCTAAAATTTAATATTAATACTAAAGTGTAATAAGTTCTTATTCAATACGATCGCTATCAAAAATACCTTCTAATCCTATGACTAATTTTATCGATCGTTTTTTCTCGTCATGATTTTGAAGGTTCGTCCCTTAAAGCTATAAATTCATACAAGCTATGCTATTCAGTTGATAAGAAAGCACATATGATTGAAAAAAATAATGGAAAAAGAATTGCCGAAATGAAACAAATGCTTACTTTTGTTGACGAGAAAAAACGATCCTTTTAGCTAGTCATTCACTTTCTCTTCTTTTAATCATTTTGCGCATTTTATCCGATAGTATATTTACATATATTAATGTACATACACGCGTACATTAATATAATATTACCTATATACCCTTTGATTTTCCAAACGAACATAGAACCTCCCTATGATGCTTCCATCCAAACAACCCCAAGAAAATATAGCCTTACCACAATATTTTTATAAAAAACAGCGTCATCACCCCAAAAACAGTCCTATAACCATTGTCTATCAAGTTCTACACTGGTGACGCCACGCTTAAAAACGGTGTCCCCCATCCACCTCCTATAAAGCAAGAATCCACCTAAGGACACCTAATATCTTAATACCCTATAATTATACCCCAAACACAGCACATTTATTTACGAAAGGTATACCTTACATTTATGTATACTATACATTACAAATACAAAATCTATGCCTTACATATTCGTAAATAAAATATCACATATATAATATTGCAGTGTTTATTGCTTAAAGTAAAGGTGTTATTCCTTTAGATATCCAAGAGTAGAAACTTAATCCATTCAAGACTACAGTTTGTCGGGAATCATGCGCTCGATCTCCACAATGTTAAAAAAACACACAGACATAGCAAAAGTTGTGGTGATGCCGGAACCGAGCACGGCATCACCACAACAGCCATTGACTATCAATACACAAATCATCTTTTCCCTTTGATGACGCCAAATCTTAAAGAAAAAAAGCATCCTTCGTCAAAAGATTATAGTTACATTTGTAGGAGGAATTATAAAAATGTATGCGATGAACGATAGACCGCTTATTCTGATTACGAATGATGATGGCGTAGAAGCCAAAGGTATCAAAGAGTTGACAGAATGCCTGAGAGACTTGGGCGACCTGGTTGTATTTGCTCCCGACGGACCCCGTTCGGGTATGAGCAGTGCGATTACAGCTGAAAATCCGATCAGATACAGCCTGGTGAAGAAAGAAAACGGACTGACTGTATATAAATGTACAGGAACACCAGTCGACTGCGTAAAACTGTCCATCAACGAAGTACTCGACCGCAAGCCGGACCTGCTTGTCTCCGGTATCAATCACGGAGGGAATATGGCGATAGCCGTACTCTATTC
This sequence comes from Parabacteroides chongii, assembly GCF_029581355.1. NCBI lineage: Bacteria > Pseudomonadati > Bacteroidota > Bacteroidia > Bacteroidales > Tannerellaceae > Parabacteroides > Parabacteroides chongii. The sequence goes on from NZ_CP120849.1 coordinate 741,336, forward strand.
AGGAACGCTGGGAGCTGCTGCAGAAGGTTGCGTATTCGGTGTACCTTCGATAGGCGTTTCATTGCTCGACCATGAACCGGATGCAGACTTTTCGGAATGCTGCCGCCTGGCACGTATGATGGCACGCCGCATACTGAAAGAAGGATTGCCTGCCGGAACATATCTGAATCTGAATGTGCCGAAAGTGGAGACAGTAAAAGGCATAAAAGTATGCCGCCAGGCTGCCGGAAAATGGGTGAAAGAATACAAACGGTCGGAAAACGGAGCCGGTAAACCTGTATTTTGGCTGACAGGCTCTTTTGAGAATGCCAAACCGATCCATCCGGACAATGACACGCTGGCACTCGACAGCGGATACGCTTCACTCGTGCCCTGCAAACTGGATGTTACAGACTATGAGTGGATAAAAAATCATTACAATATGCCAATGTGATAATATGAAATACTTTCTGATAGCAGGCGAAGCTTCGGGCGACTTACATGCGTCGAACCTGATGGCGGCATTAAAAGAGAAAGACCCCGAAGCGGATTTCCGTTTCTTCGGGGGAGACTTGATGCAGGCTGTAGGCGGCACATTGGTGAAACATTACAGGGAAATGGCATTTATGGGCTTTATCCCCGTACTGCTTAACCTGCGTACGATCCTGAATAACATGAAAACCTGCCAGGAAGATATTCGCCGATATCAGCCGGACGTAGTGATCCTGATCGATTACCCCGGATTCAATCTGAAGATAGCCAAATTCGTAAAGACCGTGCTGCACCTGCCTGTCTACTATTATATCTCACCGAAGATATGGGCATGGAAGCAATACCGTATCAAAGACTTCCGCCGCTATGTAGACCGGATGTTCTGCATCCTGCCTTTCGAAACGGAGTTTTTCCGCAAACTTAATTATTCGGTCGACTATGTAGGCAATCCTTCCGTCGATTCGGTTGCCCAATACAAGAAAAAGCAGGTCTCTGGAGCCGATACTTTCATTGCGGACGAAGGACTGGCGGACAAACCGATCCTCGCCCTTCTTGCCGGAAGCCGTCGCCAGGAGATTAAAGACAATCTCCCGACGATGCTGGAGGTAGCCGCCGCTTATCCCGACTATCAGCCGGTCATAGCCGGAGCTCCCGGACTGGAACCGGACTATTACAAACAATACATAGGCAACCACCCTGCGCGGATCGTTTTCGGCAAAACTTACGACCTGTTGCAACACAGCCGTGCCGCATTGGTCACATCCGGTACGGCAACCCTGGAGACCTCGCTCTTCCGCGTTCCCCAAGTAGTCTGCTATTACGTGGCTGCCGGTCGTTTGGCAAGTTTCATCTTCCGTAACTTCTTTCATACCAAATACATTTCGCTGGTCAACCTGATTGCCGGACGCGAAGTCGTACAGGAACTTTTCGGCGCGCGTTTCTCCTATCAGCAGATACACGACGAACTGGGTAAAATACTACACGATACCGCCTATCGCCAACAGATGCTCGACGGGTACGACGAGATCATCTGCCTGCTCGGAAAACCGGGCGCTTCACAACGTACTGCCGAACTTATTTACCGGTCTTTAAAGCATTAACATCTTTTATCATCTTCTGTTGCAGCGTTTTCCGTATTTTCCACATCTACCTTAGTAGAATGGGAAATAGACAATTTTTAGTGATATGAATGTGATGAAGACGTTGAAAACTTTTATACTGGTTTTGGGAACTATTCTGCTCTCCACCTCCTTGTATTCTTGTTTGGATGATGACGATTATTCTCTTGACAAATACAGTGTTGGAGTAGCGACAATAAAGCCATTGGGAGGTAATACATATTACCTGCAGTGGGATGACTCCACGACTTTCTGGCCGGCAGCCGGCGCAACTCCACATTTTGGAGTAGATAAGGAAAGACGTGTTTTTATAAACTTTACGCTACTGGATAATGATTTTGAAGGATACGATTACGCTATCCGTGTAAACAGAATCGACAGTGTGTTGACAAAATCGATCGTTGCCGACCTGGGTGAGAAGAATGATGAATATTACGGCAATGATCCGGTGTGGATGAAGTCTGTCTGGATTGAGGACGGTTATATTAATTTCCAGTTCGAATCATATTTCGACGGATATACCAAACACTTCCTCAACCTGGTAAAGATGGATAATACGGATACATACGAACTGGAGTTCCGTCATAATGCATACGATAATCTGTCAGGCGGAAAGGGATGGGGACTTGCCTCATTCAGACTGAACAACCTGCCGGAAACGAACGGTGAGACAGTGACAATGAAGATCAAATACAAATCGTATGAAGGTGACAAGACGATTGAGCTCAAGTACAAATCCGGTTCTCCCGCAGGTAAGGCACCTATGATGGGAGAAGAGAATTTTCATTCGACAAATTAAACCTTCCCACATAACTTTTATTTTTATCATTTAGTTCAGGGAGAGAGGCATCGTGATGATGCCTTTCTTTTTTTTTGCATAAATTCGTAGCGTAGATGCAACGGTCGGCCGCTTGCTCTCGTTTATATAAACAAATGAACGAAACAACAGTACAACTGATAGAGGGTTGCCGCAAAGGAAAACGAGATGCGCAACTGGCCTTGTACAAACAATTCGCCCAGCGATTGTACATAGCTTGCCTGCGTATTGTCGGAAACAGCGGCGAAGCGGAAGAAGCCATGCAGGATGCCTTCCTGAAAATCTTCACCCGCATCGACCAATATAAGGACGACCAATGTTTCGAAGCTTGGATCCACCGGATAGCCGTCCATACGGCGATCGATTACGTACGCCGTCAGAACCCGGAATGGGAAGAGTTGTCGGACAACTATGCCGCACCGGAATCGGACGAGCCGGACGAGGAGGAAATACAATATTCGGTGAAGCTGCTCAAAGAGGCAACCCAAAAACTGCCCGCCGGCTATCGCGTGATCCTCTCGCTTTACCTCTTTGAGGGATATGATATGGAAGAGATTGCCTCTATCCTGCACATTCAGCCGCCAAGCGTACGCAGCCAGTATCTGCGGGCGAAGCGCAAATTGTTAGACATTATAGCAGTTAATTGACATGGACAAATTAAAGAATTTCATAGACACCAATAAAGAAGCTTTTGAAGATGACCTTCTGCCGGAAGGTCACTTCGATCGCTTCGAAAAGAAACTGCCGAACGCACCGCGCAAAGGGCATTTCAAGCTCTACAGCTTATGTGCTTTTGCTGCTGCAGCTTCTATCGCCCTGTTCTTCCTGTTCCGGATGCCGGGCGGGACACCGGTTCCGTCGAACAACCAAAAGGCCTCCGTACAAAAGCAGTGCAGCGAGCAAAAGGAGTTCAACGAACTGCAGATGTATTACAAGATGCAGATAAACGATATCATGGCACAAATGGAGACGTTATACAAACAGGATAAAACGACGGGAGCAGCCGACCTGCTGCAGGAGAGCAGAAGGATCCTGAAAGACAACTATATGTTCGAAGAGACGATCCTCCCGACCCTACCCTGCTCAAACGACGGTCTGTTTGCCATGAACCAGCATTACAGCGCGAGTGTGGAAAGTCTGAACATCATGTTGAAACAGATGGAACGAGTGACAAACGAGAATGATAACAAATAAATAGAAACAAATCATGAATACAAAACAAACAAAAAGCCGTTCTTTATTGCTTCTGGCCGTGTTGCTAATCGCAAGTACAGCCATCGGCTGGGCTGCCAAACCCGAGAGTATAAAAAAGAAAGAGATCAGCCGTTCATATGACGTGAGCCTCAGCGATTTACTGACAACGGACAACCGTTACGGCAATACGACGATCACTCACTGGAACAAGAACGAGGTCTCTATCCGTGTCGAAATCGAAGCGAAAGCAGAAAGTGACGATGCCGCACAGGCTACGCTCGACCGTGTACAGGTAGAAATAAAGAAAAGCGGAAACACTGTTTCAGCCGTGACCTCTCTCAAAGAGCAGAAATGGAACGGGAACAGGAATGAACGTTTTACGATCAACTATTTTATCAGCATGCCGTCCAAGCTGGCTATCAATCTGGCTCAGAAATACGGGAACATCAATCTTCCGGAGAAGAACGAAGGGAACAGCACTATACAAGTGAAATACGGTAATCTGAATGCAGGTAGTTTTACAAAGTCGCTCGATCTGGAAGTTAAGTACGGGAATGTAGATATCAACGATATAACAAAGGCATACTTGTATTTGGGTTATTGCGGCAATGCATCTATAGGCAATGCCAGTCAGCTGGAAGTTGATAACAAGTATTCAAATCTGAGTATCAAAAAATGTACGCAGATCACTTTGGAAAACAAATATGGCAATGTGAAGATTGAAAGTCTTGACAAAGGAGATATGGGGATAAAATACAGCGAGGCAACAATCGGCTCGGTAAAAGACGAACTGGTAGTCGGCGAACTGGCTTACAGCACACTAACGATAAAAGAGCTTTCCTCTAATTTCAAAAAGCTGGATGTCGATGCCCGTTACGGCAATCTGAATGTGAACATTTCGTCGGGTGCCTCTTTCAAGGTGAGTGCTGAAAGCATGAAATATGGCAACCACAATGTCAGCGGTTTCAATGTCACCAATAAATCGACAGAAGATAAAGTAAACCATTATTACGAAATCAATGGCGGAAACAAGGGACGCATCTATTTCGATGGAAATAGCTACAGTAATATTCGGGTGAAGGCGTTATAAAACGCCTTCAATACCTCAACGTCAATACCTTATCCAGAGTCGAATAAAATATTAACGATCCGGCAATCACTGCCATCGTCAGGATAAACGGCAGCTTCTCTTTCAGACCGCCCAGCATATGGCTAGCGTTTCCTGCGGGAAGCTGTCCGACAAACATCAATAATCCGGCAAATACCACGAGATAGGCAATAATTATGCCAACTATCATAAAAGGCGGCATCCCGGAATGTAACTTTACCTTTTTCACTTCAGGGACTTTCAACGGTTCCTCCTGCATGATCAGATCCATGATCTTCAGGCTCAAATCCGGAGACGGCTCGACCATACCCTCTTTCAGTATCTTTTTGGTCAGGCGGTTTATATCTTTATCCGATGTATTCATAACACATTCGCTGTTTCGTTCTGCATCATTAACTGCAATGTTTCGTAGAAGTGCTTACGTCCCCGAAACAATTTTACTTTAATATTGGAAGGAGTCATTTCTGTGATCTGAGCAATGTCAGCAATCGAACACTCTTCCAGATAAAAGAGATTAAGCACCAGGCTTTCATCGGCCGGCAGCTTTTTCAGTACACGGGCAATTATTTCTTTCCGGTCTTCCCGCTCCAGGATAGCAGTCGCACTATCCACTTCGCTGGTAGTAAGATCGGTAGCAATAGCATCATCATAGCTCTCAAAAACCGATTGCTTCCTTTGCGCCGTTATCGCGGTATTGTAAACAATCTTATAAAACCAGGTAGAGAACTTACTGCCAAACTGGAAAGACGGAAGCGCACGATACATCTTCACAAAAGCATCCTGCACGACTTCTTCTGCCTCCTCGCGATTCTCCAGTATGCGGAAGGCAATCGTAAATGCCATCTGCTGGTACTTCGCGACGAGGCAGGAGAAACTCTTGGTATCCCCTGCCAAAATGCTTTTTATCCACTTTTGTTCGTCCATCAATCCGGTTTTATTGTTCTTTCTCTTTTTCCATCATTTTAAGAACAATAAAGAAGTATACCAGATAAGCTACTCCACCGCCGAGCACTGTATAAATAACGACAGAGAAACCTTCCCACTCGCTCGACATTGTTCCATCCATATAGACACCGAGTATAGCCCCAAAGGCAAGACCGACCATCAATAAGCCATTACGAAGTGCACCATACTTATTCGCTCTTCTTTCCGGTTCTTCAAGAACAATGCCTTTTTCAATCATAGCCATACGCTCTTCATGTCTTTGCCGGGTAGTTCTGACAACCACAACCATAAGCAATATAATAGGCAGACCAGCCCCGCAAAGAATTGCAACCAAAGGAATTAACCATTCTTCCATAATTTCAATATTTAAAATGTTTCTAATTGTTTCGTTTACAGATAAGACTAACACTTCGGAGGAAAGGTTACAGGATAAAGAAACTTTTTTGAAAAAAATACCCGGAGTCGGGCATATTACCGATTCCGGGTATTAATAAGTTAGTTATCCGTAAATTACGAAATTAGTCTAATACTTTGATCTTGATGTTACGGAACCAAACGTCGTCGCCATGATCCTGCAAACCGATGAAACCTTCTTTGTTAGGTCCGCCACAGTTCAACAGCAGTTCGTAAGCCAACGGCCATTTGTCTTTACTGAACTTACTTGCATCCAGCATTTCTTTCCACTGTTGAGTCCACAAGTGATATTCAACAACCGGTTCGTCATTCTGATAATGAACAACCGTACCTTTGTAACACATGATCTTAGATTTGTTCCATTCGCCGAACGGTTTAGAGTTCTGCGGTTTAGCCGGGATCATATCATACAGAGAAGCAGACTGGCGGTTACCGTCCTTACCCAATTTAGCATCCGGGTGGTTGGCATTGTCCAAAATCTGAAATTCAGGAGAAGAGATGTAAGAAGGCTGTCCTTCTACTTCCTGGATCAGGATAAACACACCAGAGTTAGCAGCTTTAGCCACTTTCCATTCCCATTCCAATTCGAAGTTTTTGAATTTATGAGCGAAAACCAGGTCGCCGCCATCCTTAGCACCGGCTTCACCGGCTCCGGAACCTTTGATATGGATTGCACCGTCATTTACTTCCCAGGCATTAGGTACGTCCGTACGATCATACCCTCTCCAGCCATTCAGTGTCTTACCATCGAAGATAGTAATCCAACCATCGGCATCTTTCGGGAATTTAGACAAGTCTACTGTCGGCAAATCCAATAATTTGTATTCGGGCACGGCAGCCTCAGTCTTTGTTTCAGCTGCATCGGCGGCAGCATCTTCTGTTTTCTTTCCGCCACCGCAGGAAGTGAAATAACACATCATCAATGCGGCACTGGCAAATAATACTGACTTCTTCATTTTTTATGTAGTTTAAAACTGTTATCTAGGCATATCAGGCAAGTTCCAACCATTACGGTAGTTATGCTTGATCAGTTCGTTAGCAAACTGTTTTGCATTGATAGGATCAGTCCAAATCTTATTGAATTTCGGGTCACCGTCAACGATCTTAAAGTCGTCCTTGATCAATATCTTGATCATTTCGTCATCCTTGATGTTTGTGAACTGCATGCTAGGACCATCCCACAGCAACTCTTTGTTCAGCGTCTGCAAACGGATAGCCAAAACCCCCATTACAACCATTTCGTTGAACGGACCTGCTTCAGAGAAATCAGATTTAGTCTTCACGCGGCTGGAAGCATTTTCCTTACAAGCGCGAACCCAATCCATTTCGTGACCACCGCTCATGGCATTCGGTACACGACGGCAAACTTTCGGAGCCGAAGCTGGTACACGACCGGACAATAACCAAGGCTGCTGTCCGTAGCAACCGCAGATCAACGTATCTTTTGTTCCGTGGAAAATACACAAACCGCCACCAGGACCCATCAGTTGTTTGCCTTCCGGGAAACCTTTCGGTCTATCCGGCATCATACCGCCGTCATACCAATGGATCTCAACTTCCGGCAAAGCTAATTTAGGCATATTGTCGCGAGCCGGGAATGTCAGTTTTACGTGTTGTGCCGTAGGAGCACAATCCTGCAGCAACAGTGTAGAAGAACCCTGAACTTTTGTAGGATAACCCAGTTTCAGGGCTTTGAACGGCTGATGCAGAATATGGCAAGCCATATCACCTAACGCACCTGTACCATATGCCCACCATCCGCGCCAGTTCCATGGATGATAAATTTTATTGTATGGACGAACTTCTGCGGGACCAGAGAACAGGTCCCAATTCAACGTAGAAGGAATCTTATCTACTTTTTCAGGAGCATTCAAACCCTGCGGCCAGATAGGACGGTCGGTAGCACATTCCACCTTTGTCACTTCACCGATCTCACCATTCCAAATCCATTCGCAAACCAGGTCGGTTCCTTCATCCGAAGAACCCTGGTTACCCATCTGTGTAGCTACATTATATTCTTTAGCCAGATTGGTAAGCAAACGAGATTCATAAACAGAGTGAGTCAACGGTTTCTGACAATATACGTGTTTACCCAACGTAATGGCATCAGCAGAAACAATCGCATGAGTATGGTCGGCTGTAGCACAAATAACAGCATCGATCGACTTACCCATTTCATCGTACATCTTACGGAAATCCCAATATTTCTTCGCATTCGGATGACGGTCGAAAACCGGTTTTGCATACTTCCAGTCAACGTCGCACAGAGCCACGATATTCTCTGTCTTTTCAACGTTTTTCAGGTTAGCATTACCCATACCGCCAATACCAACACCGGCGATGTTCAATTTATCTGTGGGTGCAATATGTCCATGACTTTTTCCTAGAACGGAGCCCGGTACAATGGTCAATGCAGCTGCTGCAGCTGCTCCTCTTTGAAGAAATGATCTTCTTGTGATGTTTGACATAGTAATAATTTTTTATAGATTAGCACTTAATAATAATATTCTGATTCAAATTTCACAGCTTAAAAACACAAACTGACGCAAATATAGCCAATGCGAAAAGAACAACAAGCCTGTATATCCGGCTTTCTTTTTTAAAATAGTCTTTTTTAACAGACCTTATAGACATTGTCTATTTTTTCATAAATATTATCTATGAGACTAGGCGTTTGAAAAGTCGCCTTTTCTTTTATATTTGTCTAATACAAAACATATTTATCCGATTTCTGTTATATTAATGAAGAGAAGAACATGAAAAAGAAACCAATACTTGTTCGAATATACCAATTTTACCTGGAAGGATTCCGCGAGATGAAGCTGGGTAAAACGCTATGGCTGATTATATTGGTCAAGCTTTTTATCATGTTTTTTATATTAAAACTGTTTTTCTTTCCTAATTACCTGGGACAGTTTGACAGCAATTCCGAAAAAGAAGAACACGTATCGGGTGAATTGATCAATCGAGCAATTACTCCTTAATTAATATAGTTATGATCGAAAGCATTGACACTTCTTTGATTGACTGGTCGAGGGCGCAGTTCGCTCTTACGGCTATGTATCACTGGCTTTTTGTACCCCTGACTTTAGGGCTTGGCGTGATCCAGGCAATACTGGAAACCATCTATTACAAAACAGGTGACGAATTCTGGAAAAAGACAGCTCAGTTCTGGATGAAGCTGTTTGGTATTAACTTCGCGATCGGTGTTGCCACCGGTCTGATCCTCGAATTTGAATTCGGGACGAACTGGTCGAACTACAGCTGGTTCGTCGGAGATATTTTCGGAGCGCCACTTGCCATCGAAGGTATCCTTGCTTTCTTCATGGAAGCCACATTCATTGCCGTGATGTTCTTTGGCTGGGACAAGGTGAGCAAGCGTTTCCACCTGGCTTCTACCTGGCTGACTATTATCGGCGCTACCCTATCCGCTTTATGGATCCTGATCGCCAACGCATGGATGCAGCATCCGGCAGGTATGCATTTCAACCCGGACACGGTGCGAAACGAAATGTTCGACTTCTGGGCGGTTGCCTTGTCACCGGTTGCCATCAATAAATTCTTCCATACCGTGTTATCCGGCTGGATCGTGGGTGCCCTCTTCGTTATCGGCATCAGCAGCTGGTATCTGTTGAAGAAACGGAATACACGTTTTGCACTGGAAAGTATTAAGATCGGAGCTATCTTCGGACTGGTCGCTTCTATTCTGATCGTCTGGACAGGTGACGGTTCCGCTTATCAGGTGGCACAGAAACAGCCGATGAAACTAGCTGCGATGGAAGGTCTTTATGAAGGAGGAAATGGTGTCGGCCTGGTTGGGATCGGCGTGTTGAATCCGGATAAGACCAGTTATAAAGACAACATCGAACCTTTTATATTCAACATACAAATCCCGAAAATGCTGTCTCTGCTGGCCGAACGCAAAATGGACGGTTATGTTCCAGGCATTGTCAACCTGATCGAAGGCGGTTACACGACTAAAGAAGGCACTCCTGCCCTCTCCGCAGCCGAAAAGATTACAAAAGGGCAGCTGGCTATCCAGGCATTAGCCAATTACCGGCAGGCTAAAAAAGACAAAGACGAAACGGCTGCCCAGCAATACCGGGCTACGCTGGAAGAGAACTTCCCTTATTTCGGTTACGGGTATATCAAGGATCCGGGCGACCTGGTTCCGCATGTCGGCATGACATTCTATTCATTCCGTATCATGGTTATCCTGGGCGGTTATTTCATTCTGCTCTTTATCATCGCCCTGGTATGGAATAAGAAAGATAAATTCCAGGATGCCCGCTGGCTGCAAAAAGTATGCCTGTGGTCTATCCCGCTGGGATATATTGCAGGACAGGCCGGATGGATCGTTGCCGAAGTGGGACGTCAGCCCTGGGCGATACAGGATATCCTTCCGACAAGTGCTTCTATCTCTAAACTGGCAACCTCGTCTGTGCAGACTACTTTCTTCCTCTTCCTGATCCTCTTCACGATCCTGCTGATCGCCGAAATAGGTATTATGGTGAAAGCCATCAAGAAAGGGCCGGAGGAAATTGAGAATGGAAAATTGAAAATTGAAAATGAAGGAGACAATTAACCTTCGCCTGCAGCTTTCCATTTTCCGCGAATAATTAATTTTCAATTTTCAACTTTCAATTTTCAATTAACACTATGGATAGTACATATATATTATTACAACATTACTGGTGGTTCCTTGTATCCCTGCTGGGAGCACTGTTAGTATTCCTGCTTTTTGTCCAGGGAGGTCAGTCGTTACTCTTCTCGATCGGAAAGACGGAACTGGAACAAAAGATGTTAATCAACTCCACCGGACGTAAATGGGAATTTACCTTTACGACGCTGGTTACTTTCGGAGGGGCGTTCTTCGCTTCTTTCCCCCTGTTCTACTCGACCAGCTTCGGTGGGGCTTACTGGGTGTGGATGCTGATCCTGCTCTGCTTCGTTATCCAGGCTGTATCTTACGAATACCAGGCAAAGAAAGGGAACTTATTAGGCAAGAAAACATATCAGGCATTCCTGATCATCAACGGCGTACTCGGCCCGATCCTATTGGGTACAGCAGTCGCCACCTTCTTCAACGGAGCCGAATTTTCTGTCAACAAAGGACAGATGACCGATATAGCCATGCCGGTTATTTCTACCTGGAACAATTCACTGCACGGACTGGAAGCTGCTTTCGTTTTTTGGAACATATGTCTCGGCCTGGCGGTATTCTTCCTGGCACGCGTACAGGCTCTGCTATATTTCATCAACAACATCGACAATAAAGACATCGTCAGTCGTTGTCGGAAACGGTTGATACCGGAAACTGCCTTGTTCCTGGTGTTCTTCCTGATCTTCCTCGTACGCCTGATGCTGGTGAGCGGATTTGCCGTAAATCCGGAAACGCAGGAAATATTTATGCAACCCTATAAATATTTCATCAATCTGATAGAGATGCCTGCCGTATTGGCGGTATTACTTATCGGTGTGGTGCTTGTCCTGTACGGTATCATCCGGACGATCGCATCGCAGACATGGCGAAAAGGAATCTGGTTTGCCGGAACAGGAACCGTTCTGACCGTATTGGCCTTATTGCTCTGCGCCGGATGGAACAACACGGCTTATTATCCGTCGTTGACCGACCTGCAAAGCTCATTAACCCTGCAGAACAGTTGTTCGAGCCAGTTCACCCTGAAAGTGATGAGCTACGTATCCATCCTTGTGCCTTTCGTCCTCGCCTATATATTCTATGCATGGCGGGCTCTGGATCTTCACAAGATAGATGCGGAAGAAATGGAAGAGAAAGACAGTCACACCTATTAAAACAAAGGAAACGGCGAAGCTCACGCTTGGCCGTTTCTACATTTAACCGTTTTAAACAAAAAGAAAAAGTTAGTTAAGGCTTAGAATAAAATATCTTAAGTCTTTTTTACTTACTAAACATTGCCTTCCTAAGGACAGCAAACAAATATATGTAATCCGAGCCATCTTCGGAACAATCGGACCGCTTTTTTTGTTATTTTTCACAGAACACAGATGCTTTTGTATTATCTTTGCAAACAATTATCCAAGGGATTCCTTTATGGCAGATTTCAATTTAAACATTCTGGGATGCGGTTCAGCCTTACCCACAACACGGCATCTGGCAACTTCTCAGGTAGTAGATTTACGTGATAAATTATATATGATAGACTGTGGTGAAGGCACGCAGGTGCAGATGCGTCATATGCGTATCAAATTCAGCCGGTTAAATCATATCTTCATTTCTCATCTGCACGGTGACCATTGCTTCGGACTGCCGGGGCTGATCTCCACATTGGGAATGCTAGGACGCACCGGCGAACTGGTGATACATGCTCCCAAAGAAATTGAAAACTACATGCGTCCTGTCCTGGATACATTCTGCAAGGGAATGCCTTACGAGGTCCGTTTCAATCATGTGGATACCCACAGTCATTCGCTGATTATGGAAGACCGTTCCCTCTCAGTCTATTCCATTCCGCTGAAACACCGGATACCGACTTGCGGTTTCCTGTTTGCCGAAAAACCGAAAGAAGCACATATCATCCGCGAAATGATCGATTTCTACCAGGTTCCCATCCGTTGCATGAAGGATATCAAACAGGGGAAAGATTACATCACGCCGGAAGGAGAAGTCATTCCCAACTCCCGTCTGACACGCCCGGCAGTTCCGCCCAAACGGTATGCCTATTGCTCGGATACGGCTTACAGTCCATCCGTGATCCCTATCATTGAAGGGGTCGACCTTCTTTACCACGAGGCTACTTTCGCCGAATGTGATAAAGCACGTGCCAAAGAAACATTTCATTCCACTGCCCGCCAAGCGGCAGAGATTGCATTAAAAGCAAAAGTAAAACGGCTTGTTATCGGTCATTATTCCGCCCGTTACGAAGAACTCACCGAATTACATAAAGAAGCGGAAGAATGGTTTCCCGGAACCATTTTAGGAAGCGAAGGAATGGTTTTACCTATATAATAGAGCCCTTTTCTCAAATAATAACCGACAAATATCCGCCATATTCAAAATTATTCATACATTTGTACGAATTTAGGGTTTTGAATATGAGAACATTATTTACCATAATCCTGTTGATCAGCACCTATGCTGGTAACCCGCTCACTGTCAATGCACAGCAGGCGGTCACTACTACGCATGCCGTAAAACAGGTAGAGGTAACAGAACCCGACTCCATCGAAATCAGTGCCTACGACAACAAGATCGTTGTTAAAAATGCTCCAGTCGGCAGCAAGCTTGAAATATACAGCGTAGTAGGTATCCGCGTCAAAGAAATAAAACTGAAACAACCGGACGGCGAATATACTGTCGACATCGCCAAAGGTTACTACATCGTCCGCATCGGCGAAACTGTCCGCAAAATAGCAATCCGCTAAGCATCTTTTCCTGTTATCTCCTTTGTAATAAGAATTGCATATATTATGCGACAGTAGTTCTATATATTATGAAACTCTAGTTTCATATATTATGGAAATAGTTTTCCATATATTATAAAACAAAAGTTCCATATATTATATAACTTTTGTTTCATCATAGAGAAATCTCACGAAACTGGAATCACCAGGTTATTAGGCATTTATAAAAAAAGAAAAGAGGACCTGTCACCAAGACAAGCCCTCCTCTTCTGATTATTATATATATGTATAGGTTAAAAAGCGTAATCCAGGCTTAAGCCGAATACTTTATTGGTACGGCTATATACGTTAGTTCCGGGAAGGCCCGTGCCACAGTAATCATCCGATTTCTTTGTATAATCACGGTAGCTTGTCCACATATACCCCACATTCAATGCCATCTTTTCGCTCAACATCAACTTAGCTCCGAAGCCCAGTGAGTAAGAGTCGCAGGAGAAACTGGTATCACTCTGATATTTGTCTGACAAACCATAATCTGTAATCTGAGCACCACCGCTAATAGTCAATCTCTTGATAACATCCCACTCGATGCCCAGCAAATACTCATTGGTACCTCTTTCGAGCTCTTTCTGCTTTCCGCCAGCCATTCCAGCTTTCTTGTCATCGAAGAAGTGATACTCGACAGATGCTTTTAACATGGGTAAAAACCGATAAGAGGCAGCTACAGAAAGCATTGAAGGAATATCGTTCGGCGTATTCACACCATGTTTGTAAGCACCAACCAAAGATTCCGCACTATCAGGATAATCCAACTTCTTTGTATTGTTTTCGATGTTCAGGTTCGTCATGAACTCATATTTAGCACCGAAATTGAATTTACCATATTTGACATCGACTCCAAGAACCGGAGTGAGTCCCCAACCCGTCTGGTCACAATCCAAAGCTAATGGCATCAATTCCGATCCGCCTAAATTCTGTTTTAGTTTCGCATTCAGATAACCCTCGTAGTTTCCTGAAAAATAATTCATTCGTCCACCGGCAAAAACAGAAATCCAATCCGTGATTTTGTACCCCAAACCAAGTTGTAGAGAATAAATATACTGTCTACCGTCCATCGCACTGTTAATAGTATACATATCCGGAGTCACGATGGGACTTTTACCGCCTGACGCCACATAATTCGTCAAACTTTCCTTGAATATACCAGCCATAGCAGCCGATTCGAACATGGGCAGACCATCGTTAAACGAAGCCTTACCGCCTCCTCCCGTGATGGCAAAGAATCCGGAAATAGTCCAGTCACCTTTTTTATAAGCCGCAAAAACACTCGGAATCACAGGAGCAGCCGCTTTTCCTTTGTAATACTTTTTGTAGTTTCCCACTGTCGGCTTCTGATTGGCCGGATCGAAACCATTGTATGTGCCAAAAGAGGCATCGATATTTCTAGTTTGGAAAGCACTCTGTATACTCACGCCTACACGAAAACCATCTGTCGGCAAGAAAGAAAGGCCCGCTGGGTTAGACAAAGCACCATCTATATCGATTGCAGCACCTCGCGAAAGTGATCTTAAAAAGGCTGCATGCTGATTGGTATTCGTCAATAATCCACCAGCGAAAGAAAGCAGAGGCATCATCATCAATGCCGCACCTAATAATACTTTTTTCTTCATGTTTTACTTTTCATTATTACAAAACGGCGGTAAAGATAAATACTTTTCTTCAATATTGCACACTTTTAACAAGAATGTGCGGCACAATTACGTCATTTCTGTGCAATAGTTCTAGTTATACCCCTCTATTTTCAATTTTCAATTCTCCATTTTCAATTAAAAAAGTATCTTTGCGGCGAAAAGGAACGTCTCCTTTTCCGTGTGCTTGCTGAACCACGTATAAAACAAGAAAAATATGAAACATCAAGAAGCCGCTTTGGTATGCTTCTCCGGTGGACAAGACTCCACGACCTGCCTGTTCTGGGCAAAGAAGCATTTTACACGTGTAGAAGCCGTTTGTTTTACTTACGGTCAGAAACATTCCCAGGAGATTGAAATTGCAAGAAAGATCGCAGCCGATGCCCATGTTCCGTTCCAGCTGCTGGACGTATCGTTGATCAGCCAGCTGGCTCCGAACTCGCTGACAGACACCTCGATCGTCATGGACGAGGATAAACCGGCAGACAGTTACCCCAACACATTCGTTCCCGGAAGAAATATGGTTTTCCTGACTTTCGCTGCCATCATGGCACGAAGCAAAGGGATTTTCCACCTGGTAACCGGTGTCTCGGAAGCTGACTTCAGCGGATATCCCGACTGTCGCGACACCTTTGTCCGCTCACTGAACGTCACGCTGAATCTGGCTATGGATGAACAGTTCGTCATCCACACCCCGCTGATGGACCGTGACAAGAGTGAAGTATGGGAGTTGTCCGACGAACTGGGCGTATTCGACCTGGTCCGCACACAGACACTGACCTGCTACAACGGCGTTCCTGCCGACGGTTGCGGTCATTGCCCCGCCTGCAAATTGCGTAGAGAAGGATTGGAGAAATACCTAAACAGGAAGAAGAAATAAGATTATGGATACAAGAAAAGAAGAAAACGAACTGCACCTGTTAGGCGGTTCTACCGAATATAAACAGGATTATGCCCCCGAAGTACTGGAAGCATTCACCAACAAACATCCAGGCAACGACTACTGGGTACGTTTCAACTGCCCGGAATTCACCAGCCTTTGCCCGATCACCGGACAACCGGATTTTGCAACCATCCATATCGACTATATCCCTGATGTGAAAATGGTGGAAAGCAAGAGCCTGAAGTTATACCTTTTCAGTTTTCGCAGCCACGGTGCTTTTCATGAAGACTGTGCCAACATCATCATGAAAGACCTCATCAAACTGATGGATCCGAAGTATATCGAGGTGACAGGAATTTTCACCCCACGAGGCGGAATCAGCATTTATCCTTATTGTAACTATGGCCGTCCCGGAACCAAATACGAAAAGCTGGCGGAACAACGCCTTTTCAATCACAACAGTTAAACGTATTTTCCGGTAAAAGCAGTTACAACATGGCAAATTATTATGTAGATTTGCATCATAAAATATGTAAACCTAAAATAATTTAGACCATGAAGAAAAGAGACTTCACCAGCAAAGCCGTACTGGCAGCCATAGCTTGTACGGCTTGTGTAAGCATGAGTGCGCAACAGAAAGAGTATCCACAACCTGAAAAAATGACTCCGGGCATGTCGGAATACTGGACACCGCAACCCAAGATCGTCACTCCGGGAGATATCAAAACAAACTCGGCTCCGTCCGACGCGATCGTCCTGTTCGACGGCAAAGACCTTTCCGCCTGGGAAAACACCAAAGGAGAACCGGCTCAATGGATTGTACACGATGGCGTATTCACCGTGAATAAGAAAGCCGGAGATATCCAAACCAAACAGAAATTCGACAGCTACCAGCTGCATATCGAATGGTGCGTTCCGGAAAACATCACAGGAACAAGCCAGGCACGCGGTAATAGCGGTATTTTTATGCAAGGAATGTATGAAGTCCAGGTGCTCGATTGCTACAACAACGAAACATACGTGAACGGACAGACCGGAAGTATCTACAAACAGACACCGCCGTTGGCAAACGCCATGCGTAAACCGGGTGAATGGAATGTATACGATATCATTTATTCCGCTCCTGTTTTCAAAGAAGACGGAACCTATCGCGTGCCGCCCAGCATCACCGTTATCCAAAACGGCATCGTTTTGCAGAACAACACGACGATCCTCGGAACAACCGAATACATCGGCTTCCCGAAAGTGATCCCTCACGGAGCCGGCCCGATCATCCTGCAGAGCCACGGTGATCCCAGCGAACCGATCAGCTTCCGCAATATCTGGTTAAGAGAAATGTAATCATAGAAAGGGGACGCAGATCTGCGTCCCCTTTCTAATTACAAATCTAATTACCAAACCTTATCGTTCCCCCTCTATTCCGTTTATCGGCAAAATCCCCGTTTTCGTCTATGAACCAACCTCCTATTTCTATTCTAATTGTATAGGAATTTAATACAAAGTAGTTTTGCTTCAGAAAATAAAGGTAAAAAGATTGTTTAGGTCGCAAAACGAAAGCATTATGAAACAGATCTCTCTAATAATCCTATCCTGCCTGCTTCTTCTGCCTGCCGGAATGAAAGCAGAGGACGACATGCCGAAGCAGTGGACGCTTCGTGATTGCATTGATTATGCCCTGGAGCATAACATCACCATCCGCCGTAACCGCATCAGCGTCGAGAGCACACAAGAAGATGTAAAGTCGGCAAAGGCGGATTTCCTTCCTTCCCTGAGTGGAAATATCAGCCAGCGCATCGTGAACCGCCCGAACAGTGCCAGCGGTACGATCATCAGCGGCGACAACATCACCACCAGCGAAAGTAAAACCTCTTATAACGGCAGTTACGGCATCGATGCCAACTGGACGGTTTACAACGGCAGCAAACGGGTAAACACTGTCAAACAGCAACAACTGAACAGCCGCATCGCCGAACTCTCCGTCGATGAAAGCGAAAACACCATCAAGGAAAACATCACCCAGCTGTACGTACAGATACTCTATTCCGCCGAAGCAGTCAAAGTGAACGAATCGACCCTGGAAGTCAGTCAGAAAGAATACGAACGTGCACAGGAACTGTTCAACGCCGGCAGCATCGCCTCCAGCGACCTCGCCCAACTCGAAGCACAGGTAAGCAGCAATAACTACCAACTGGTCACCTCTCAAACAACTTTGCAGGATTACAAGCTGCAACTGAAACAGCTGCTCGAACTGGACGGCGATTTCGAAATGGATCTTTACATGCCGCAACTCGACGACAGCAGCGTATTGATACCGCTGCCCGGCAAAGACGATGTCTACCAGACCGCCCTCAACCTGCGCCCTGAAATAGAATCCGGGAAACTGAATATCCAGTCTTCCGACCTGAGTATCAAGATGGCACGTGCCGGATATATCCCGACACTGAGCCTCAGCGCCGGGATCGGAACGACCAATGCCAACGGCAACGATTTCAGCTTCAGCGAACAGGTCAAACAGAACTGGAATAACTCCCTGGGCCTGACCCTGAGTATCCCCATCTTCGACAAACGACAGGCAAAGACAGCTGTCAACAAAGCGAAGTTGCAAAAGCAAACCAGCGAGCTCGACCTGATGGACAACCAGAAGACACTCTACAAAACGATTGAAAGCCTCTGGCTGACAGCCAACAGCGCCCAACAGCAATATGTAGCCGCAGCACAGAAGCTGAAAAGCACAGAAGCCAGCTACGCCCTTGTCAGCGAACAGTTCAACGTCGGCATGAAAAATACGGTAGAACTGCTCACCGAGAAAAACAATCTCCTGAGTGCTCAGCAGGAAACGCTACAGGCCAAATATACGGCCATCCTCAACGCAGGTTTGCTGCGCTTCTACCAAGGTGAAGAAATCGTGATGTTCTAAGTAAAAAATAAAAACAGAAAAAGATATGAACAAGAAACTTATTATCGGTATAGCAGGCGTGCTGGTCGTAGCCGGAGGAATCTGGTTCTTTACAGGTAAATCGTCGAAAGGCGGCATCAGCCTCGAAACCGCCAAAGTGAACCGCAGCTCCATCTCAAACACAGTGACAGCTACCGGAACAGTAGAACCGGTGACGGAAGTGGAAGTCGGTACGCAGGTATCCGGCATCATCGATAAATTGTACGCAGACTACAACGACGTAGTGAAAGCCGGACAATTGATCGCAGAAATGGATAAAGTAAACCTGAAGGCCGAACTGGCATCCGCCCAGGCCCAGCTGGCAAGCAGCAAGAGCGAATACGAATACCAGCAGAAGAATTACGCACGTAACAAGGTGCTTTACGAAAAGAAACTGATCAGCGACTCCGATTATGAGACAGCGACTTACAATTACGAAAAGTCGAAAGCCTCTTACGAACAGAATCAGGCAGCGATGGTCAAAGTGAACCGTAACCTCGAATACGCCACGATCACCAGCCCGATCGACGGTGTCGTTATCAACCGTGCCGTCGAAGAAGGGCAGACCGTTGCCGCCGGATTCGAAACGCCGACCCTGTTCACCATCGCCGCCGACCTGACCAAGATGCAGGTGATCGCCGATGTCGATGAAGCCGATATAGGCAACGTACACGACGGACAGCGTGTCAGCTTTACCGTCGATGCCTATCCGAACGATGTATTCGAAGGAACCGTCTGGCAGATCCGCCTGGGCGACAGCAGTAGCAGCAGTTCAAGCAGTTCTACCAGCTCATCCTCTACGGTCGTAACCTATGAAGTAGTGATTACCGCCGACAATCCGGACCTGAAACTGAAACCCCGTCTGACAGCCAACGTGACGATCTACACGCTCGAACGCGATAACGTCCTGACCATTCCGACCAAATCATTACGTTTCGTTCCGGAAGAAGAACTACTCGTCGGCACCGGCCTGATCGCCGAGAACAGTGCCCAGGAAGCACCTGCCGGCAAACGTCTGGTTTGGGTTAAAGAAGGACAGCAGTTGCACCCGAAAGCCGTTACTGTCGGATCGACAAGCGGCAATATGATCGAAGTGATCGACGGACTGAACGAAGGCGAAGAAATCGCTGTCGACCTTACTTCGGACGCACCGGCACAGGCCGCTGCCCCAACGGAAAAGAGTCCGTTCATGCCTGGCCCTCCGGGAAGCGATAAGAAGAAGAAATAAAAATAGTTGACAGTTGACAAGTGATAGTTGACAGTTAAAAACAACAGCAATGAAAGAGATAATCAAATTAGATAACATCAGGCGTGACTTCAAAGTCGGAGACGAGATCGTCCATGCCCTGCGTGGCGTCTCCTTCACGATACACGAAGGAGAGTTCGTCACCATCATGGGAACCTCCGGCTCGGGAAAAAGTACGCTGTTGAACACGTTGGGATGTCTCGACACACCGACCAAGGGCGAATATTATCTCGACGGCGTCTCCGTCCGCACGATGGGAAAGAATGCCCGTGCCACCCTGCGCAACCGGAAGATCGGATTTGTCTTTCAGAGTTACAACCTGTTGCCCAAAACGACAGCCGTAGAAAATGTAGAACTACCTCTGATGTACAACCCCAACTTCAGTGCCTCCGCCCGCCATGAGAAAGCCGTGCAGGCATTGGTCGCCGTCGGCCTGGGCGACCGCCTGATGCACAAGAGCAACCAGATGTCCGGCGGACAGATGCAGCGTGTAGCCATCGCCCGCGCCCTGGTGAATGACCCGGCAGTGATCCTTGCCGACGAAGCAACGGGAAACCTGGATACACGTACGTCATTCGAAATCCTGGTACTCTTCCAGAAGCTGCATGCCGAAGGACGTACCATCATCTTCGTAACGCACAACCCGGAAATTGCCCAGTACAGCAGCCGTAACATCACCTTGCGTGACGGACATGTAACAGCCGACACGGTGAACAACAATGTACAAAATGCAGCAGAGGCATTAGCCAGGCTGCCTAAGAATGACGATTAATAATTATTCAAAATGAACGGAACAAACCTCATAAAAATAGCCCTCCGTGCCCTTGCCAACAACAAGCTACGCGGATTCCTGACGATGCTCGGTATCATCATCGGCGTTGCCTCCGTGATCACGATGCTTGCCATCGGACAAGGATCGAAGCGGAGCATACAGGAACAGATCAGCGAGATGGGCTCGAATATGATCATGATACATCCCGGTGCCGATGTCCGGGGAGGTGTCCGTCAGGATGCTTCCGCTATGGAGACACTGAAGCTGGAAGACTATCAGAACATCGTCGACGAAACCCGTTACGTCTCTGCCGTCTCCCCTTCGGTCAACAGCAGCGGACAAGCCATCTTCGGAGCCAACAACGCCCCGACCACCGTCTACGGTATCAGTCCCGACTATCTCGAAATCCGCCGTTACAAGGTGGAAGACGGCGATATGTTCACCGAACAGGACATCCAGACAGCAGCAAAGGTCTGTGTAGTCGGTAAAACCGTAGTCGACAACCTCTTTACCAACGGCGAAAGCCCCGTCGGCAAAGTCATACGCTTTCAGAAATTACCTTTCCGCATCGTAGGTGTGCTGGAAAGCAAAGGATACAACAGCATGGGAATGGACCAGGACGACCTAATCTTAGCTCCATACACAACTATTCAGAAAAAAGTTCTGGCCATCACCCATCTGCAAGGCATCACCTGTTCGGCCCTCAAAGAGGAATACACCGACCAGGCCATTGACGAGATAACGGAAATACTGCGCCGCAACCATAAGTTGAAGGAAAGTGACGATGATGATTTTACCATCCGTAGTCAGCAGGAGTTAAGCACGATGTTGACAAGTACTACGGACATGATGACCGTGCTGTTGGCGGCTGTGGCGGGTATTTCGTTGCTCGTTGGTGGCATCGGTATTATGAACATCATGTATGTCAGCGTCACGGAGCGTACCCGCGAGATCGGCTTGCGTATGAGTATCGGGGCAAAAGGGATCGACATCCTCGCCCAGTTCCTGATCGAATCCATCCTGATCAGTGTGACCGGCGGACTGATCGGTGTCGTATTGGGTGTAGGAGCCGCCCTGGTGGTGAACGGCATCGCCCACTTCCCGATCTATATCCAACCGTGGAGCGTTATGCTTTCATTCGCTGTCTGTACCGTCACCGGTGTCTTCTTCGGATGGTATCCGGCCAAGAAAGCCGCCCAGCTCGATCCGATCGAAGCAATCCGTTACGAATAAGAAATTATTTAATATCTTTGTAAAAGATGAAAACAGAAACGACAACACATACGCATATATCTCCCCCTTTCAAGGGAATGGGCAGCATTATCCATATTGCTGCCTGGGGGATTTTGTTCGGCCTGCCGTTCTTCTTTACGGGCAGGGAATCACAGGAACTGACGGTGATCAGCTATCTGCGCTCCGTCATCGTTCCGCTTTCGTTCATGATGGTTTTCTATGTGAACTATTTCCTGTTGGTAAACCGTTATCTGTTTTCACGCCACGGATGGAAGTTCTTCCTCAGCAACGTCCTGCTGATCGCCTTTGCGATGCTGGCGGTACATCTGTTGATGCAACTGCTTCCGCCGCCAGAGATACACCGCCCGCACCGTCCGGAAAGGGAGTTGCAGGAGATCATCGGCTTCTTCCTCGTCAATGCCATGCTGTATGCACTGGTGGCAGGACTGAGTGTCGCCATCAAGATGACAAGCGGCTGGTATCAGGTAGAATCCATGCGCCGCGAACTGGAGAAGAGCCGGGCGGAAGCCGAACTTCAGAACCTGAAAAGCCAGCTGAACCCGCATTTCCTGTTCAACACGCTCAACAATATCTACAGCCTGATCGCTTTCAGTCCCGAACGAGCACAAGAAGCAGTCCACGACCTAAGTCGCCTGCTGCGTTACGTCCTTTACGACAGTAGCCAGCCGCACGTCTTGCTGGAAAGCGAACTGGATTTTATCCGCAACTATGTAGAACTGATGCGCATCCGCCTGCCGGAGCATGTGGAACTGAAAACGGAGATATCTGCCGCCAAACCGGATGCCATGATCGCCCCCTTGTTGTTCATCTCCCTGATCGAGAATGCCTTCAAACATGGCGTCAGCAACAGCCAGCCCTCGTTCATCCATCTGGATATACACCAGAACGGCGACCTGGTTGTCTGCATCCTGAAAAACAGTTATTTCCCCAAAGATGCGGAACAGGACAAGAGCGGTTCGGGAATCGGCATCAAGAACCTGCGCAAACGGCTTGAATTAATTTATCCGAACAAACATATTTTCTCATGCGGTGTAGACGGTGACAGTTATCATAGCATGCTGGAAATACAAATCAATTGACAGTTGACAAGTGACAGTTGACAGTTAGGCTTCGCATCCGGTAAACAAATCGGTAAAAGCCGAAATAACTGTCAACCGTCAACTGTCAACTGTCAACTAAATAAGTATTATTTATGAAACTGACTTGTGCAATCATCGACGACGAGCCTTTGGCAATCAGCCTACTGGAAAGTTATGTCAACAAGACCCCGTTCCTGGAACTTGCCGGGAAATACAACAGTGCGGTCAATGCCCTGCCCATGCTCACCAAAGAGCCTGTCGACCTCCTGTTCCTGGACATCCAGATGCCCGAACTCAACGGCATGGAATTTTCCCGCATACTGGAAGCCGAGACACGGATCATCTTCACAACGGCTTTCAGCCAATATGCACTCGACAGTTACAAGGTAAACGCTCTCGATTACCTGCTGAAACCGATCAGTTATGCCGACTTCCTGAAATCGGCCAACAAGGCGCTGCAATGGTACGAACTGTTGCGGGAAGGGAAAGAGGGGAAAGCCGATCCCGGGAAAAACGACCAGCCGACCGCCCCGGCAGTACAATCCCAGACATCGATCGAAAGCATTTTTATCAAGACAGAATACAAACTGGTGCAGGTCGAACTCCGCAAGATATTATACATCGAAGGACTGAAAGATTATGTCAAAATATTTATCGAAGGCGAACCGCATCCGATCCTCTCGCTGATGAGCATGAAAAGCCTGGAAGACATGCTGCCGACCAACCGCTTCATCCGTGTACACCGTTCCTTCATCGTCCAGCCGGAAAAGATCAAAGTGATCGAACGCAACCGCATCGTCTTTGGCAAAGAATATATCCCTATCTCCGACAACTACAAACAGAAGTTCATGGAGTTTCTGGCACAGAGGTCGCTACTGCCTTAGCAGTTGATAGTTGACAAGTGACAGTTGACAGTTTGAGACTCTATCAATAACCTGTCACTTGTCAACTGTCAACTGTCAACTGTCAACTAGAAAAGTTGCAACAGCAACTTTTCCAGCCCCTTCGTCATCTGCCCCATGCTACAGGAATAATTATTGGAGAAAACGGCAACAGCATAGCGTTTACCGTCTTTGTCTATATACCCGGCATAACTACGTACTCCCGTTATCCCGCCACTCTTCAAACGAGCTTTCCCTTGCAACTTGCTTCCTTTCAACAGGTTGCGGACCGAGCCTTCCACACCCGCCTGCGGCAATGACTCGAAGAAAGCTTCGGAAACCTCCGATTTCGTCGCCATATACACCAGTAGATCAGCAATAAACTCAGCCGATACCTTATCGGCCGGAGCCAGTCCGCTGCCGTCATACATCCGCAACGGATACACATCCAGCCCCTTCTTCCTCCAATGATCGAGTACCACCTGCACGCCCCGTCCGAAAGAAGAGATCACCTCGTTTTTCCGGGGAACATATTGCAGACCGACCGTTTTCACCAGCGCATCCGCAAACAAATTATGACTGACATGATTCGTCACGCTCGCAATCTCTTTCAATGTCGGCGAATAAGTCGTTACAACCGGCTTCCTCTCGACCGTTTTCCACCGCCCGGCTTCCGATTCGATCCGGTAACAAGTCGGCTCCTTTCCTACCACAATACCTTCGCGCTCAAGGCAACCGGTCAGATATTCCGCCAGAAACAAAGCCGGATCGGGAATATCGCCTTTCAACACATAATTCTCGCGGTTAGCAGGAACAACACCCTGTAAATAACGCTCGCCGGACAACGGGGCACCGATTATATAAGCACTATCAGACGACGACGCTTTCAGATAATTGATAAACCGCAGGGAAGGAATTGCCGGATCAGTCCCAACAACCTCCGGACGAGTTCCGGCAGCCCCCGTCTTCAGGGACAACTTATACATATTGTCGAACACCGAAAGCCCGTAGCTTCCCGGTGCATAATAATTCCCCATATCTTCCCGCAGCCATTTGATAGATGCACCCTCCGTATCGAAAATACGTTCGTCGGCCACCACCGCCCCGGTGATCTTCCGGATACCCGCCTTCTTCAGCGCCGCTATCCATTCGGGAATAAAGGTATTCTGTGCGGGCGTATAACGATTCCTGTCGGGAGCGAAATGCGACGACCCCAGCGACGGGTCACCGCCTCCCCTGATATACAGATTTCCGTTCAGGACACCCTCTTTGATACTCCCGTCATGCTCCAGCGACGTAGCATACCGATAATCGTCTCCCAATATTTCGAGAGCCGTAGCCGTCGCGACCGTTTTCAGAACAGAAGCCGGAGAAACGGCACGATCCTCGTCATAGCTGTAAACCGTTTTTCCATCCTGCACGTCTTTCACCACAATGGAGAAGGTCGCCCCCTTCATATAAGGGGCATTCAGCAATTGTTTTACAGGTTGGGGAGTCTGTGCCTTCGGCTGTGAAAGGCAGCCTAACAGCAAAGCTGCACATAATATTTTCTTTATCATCTTATTATCCTATTCCAGTTTATTTTATCTTTGTCACAGGCAAAGATAAAAATTAAAATATGAACTCATTATTTGAAAGGCCATTTACATTCGACCGTGTCACACGTATCGTATTCAGTATCGTCATCATCGGCGCATTGCTCTATCTGATCACCATACTGCGGACCGCGTTGCTTCCCTTCCTGATCGCATGGTTGCTGGCTTATATGATGCAACCTTTCGTGAAGTTTTTCCAATACAAGCTGAAGCTGAAAAGCCGTATCCTGGCTATCATAGCCGTGATCATCTGCGCTTCGCTCGTTATCGGTACGGCAGCTGCACTGGTTGTTCCCTCCATCGCCCAGGAAGCCGAGAGAACTCTCAGCCTGATGCGTACGCACAATCCGGGTGAAGGACATATCCCGTTGATCCCCGAGTCCTGGATCACGTATCTGGAAACCAATGTGGACATCAACCAGCTGATGGAGCTTCTCAGCCGCGAGAACATACAGAATGCCATCAAGCAGCTGGCTCCCAAAGTATGGAATATCCTGTCGAACACTTTCTCCATCCTTTTCAGCATAACGATTATCTTTGTGATCCTGTTATATTTCATTTTCATCCTGCTGGATTACGAGAAGATAGCCAACGGATGGATCAACCTGATCCCGGCGCATATCCGTCCTTTCGCCAAAGGGCTTGCCGACGACGTGGAGCAGAGCATGAACCGCTACTTCCGCGGCCAGTCGCTGATCGCATTGTGTGTCGGTGTCCTGCTGGCTATCGGATTCAAGATTGTAGGTTTCCCGTTGGGGGTCACACTCGGGCTGCTTATCGGAGTACTTAACCTGATCCCTTACCTGCAAACGATCGGACTGATCCCGATGATTATCCTCAGCTTACTGAAGTCGGCAGAGACAGGACAAAATTTCTGGATCATTTTCGGATCGGGATTGCTGATACTCGGAATTGTCCAGTGCATCCAGGATTTATACCTTACGCCCCGTATCATGGGAAAAGCGATGGGCCTGAATCCTGCCATCATTCTTCTTTCTTTATCCATTTGGGGAACTTTACTCGGATTTATCGGATTGATCATCGCATTACCGCTTACGACACTCTGTCTCTCTTATTATAAGCGTTTTATCTTGCTGGAAGGGGATATTATTCCTCCTCCGCCAGCCGATATTCAACCGGAGAAGAAAGAAAAAAAGTAACTTTTTTCAAAAAAAATATCCATCAGCTATTGCAAATTAAAAAATAAACTCTACCTTTGCACCCGCAATACAGAAGTAAAGCACACCGCAATACAAAGTATGCACAGGATGATTCGCTAGCTCAGCAGGTAGAGCACATCCCTTTTAAGGATGGGGTCCTGGGTTCGAACCCCAGGCGGATCACTCAAAAAAAAACAGCTTCAGATTTATTCTGAGGCTGTTTTCTTTTTATAACTCGCCTAAGTTATTCACAACCGTGTTACAAGCTTTTGTTCATATCCTATCAACAAAACAGTTAAAGCAACTAATATCAATAAATTAACCTGTTGATAACTATGTTGAAAAGCCTGTTGAAACAGGGTTACTACTTTTTATATGCAATTCATAATAATACTAACCATCATTTCCTTTTCTTCCGTTCTCGACTCAGCAATCATAATAGTCAGTGCCACCAACGTATGATCAGCAATGCGCTTCTGTCCGTCTTCATCGTAAAGAATACCGTTCTTATCCAAGAAATAGAGAAAGACAGTAGCCGCAATACGTTTGTTGCCATCGCTAAAGCTATGATTTTTGGTGACAAAATAGAGCAAATTGGCAGCTTTCTCTTGTAGCGTTGGATAGACATCCTCTCCAGCAAAACTTTGATAAACATACCGATACTGCCTTTAAAAGAATCGTCCTTCTCATGCCCGAACAAGTCCGAATCGGCATTGAAACGCATTTGGTCAATAATATTCCGGCATTCTTCATAAGTCAGTACATAGGTTGCTTCGCTTCCCTTAGGACGTTGCATACATTGATGGTCGTAATCATCAAGCAGGGTCAGTGCCGTATTATAATTCTCAATCACGTTCAGCACTTGTTTGGCATCGAGAGCGTTCTGAGTGCGTTTCATGATACGAATAACTTCACCAAGTTGTTGCAGACGTTGGTCGTTAATGGCATAACCTTTGATGACGTAGTCTGTTAAGACAGAATTAGCCCACTTACGAAAAACCACACCTCGTTTTGACTTAACTCTATACCCTACCGAAATAATCACATCAAGATTATAAAATTCCGTCTGTCGAACCTGAGTTTTTCCCTCAATAGCACCATGACGTGTGGTGGTCGCAAATTTTGCGACTACCACTTCACCTTCTAATTCTTCGCGCAGAGCATTGGTAATGTGCTTACCAATCGTTTTCACATCTCTATCAAAAAGTTCAGCCATCTGCTGACGGTTTTACCATACGGTTTTTTCATTGATTGATACCGGCACTTCCAGTGTCATTTCATTATCTCTGAATATTACAATCTTATTTTCCATATCGCTAAAATTTTGATTACACACTTCCACAAAGATAACGAATTCTTTGATAACAAATTACAAATCAAAAGAAAACAGCTTCAGATTTATTCTGAGGCTGTTTTCTTTTTAGGATTACTATTCGATTACCGGGCGATCGTCCTCACCGTCGTCTTTGGGCGGTGTGATATTGATAGTTGTTCGCTCTCCTTTTGCTGTTTGCGTCGTGTTCCGCAAAAGGGTACCGGGACGGAAACATAAACGTGCTTTCTTCAGCAAGGTTGAAGAGAAAGTTTCCACAGTCTCACTACCCTTACTCCCCATAATCAGCTGCAAACTACCGAGTTCCCCAAGCTGTATCACTTCACCACGTTCGAGTGCCTTCGTTGCAAATTTAACCATGCGGTCGAGAACCACTTTGACATCACCGCTCGATGCCGTTGAACTCTCCGCAATCAGATCGCATAATTCTTCAAAGCCACAGGTGCGCGTTGCACGTGTCTGGGCATAATAAAGCTTTTCCTTACCTGCTTCTACTTCTTTACTCATGTTTTTTCTGAGAACCAAATGATACTGTACTGCCATAATCTGTATTGTTTTTAATAGTTGATAAATCGCGTTGTAATTAATTACAATGTAAAGATAGGGCAGCCGGATACCCCTACTGAAACCTGGGATGACGGGACGTGACGATGCGACACTTTATTTCGTTTATTAATCAATCAAACCCTTGTTTATCTTACTCTTAATAGCTATATTTACAGTAGAAAAAACACAGAAACCATGGAACAAAAAACATTTATCATCCGGGCATACGGTGTCGGCGAACTAGCCCTACTATACAATCCCCACCTCTCCCATCGCGGAGCCATCATGCAACTTTGGCGCTGGATCAACCATCACGGCATCCTCAAAGAAAAACTAACCGCCCTGGGTTACCATCCGGGAACACGCTGCTTCACCCCTAAACAGGTAGAATGTATTGTGGAACATTTAGGAGAACCTTAAAAAATAATCAAAAAATATTTCATTTTTATTTGCCTTATCGTAACTTATAAGTTACCTTTGTAACAAAATAAAAAGCCAGCTATGAAAAAAGTAAGAACAATTATTGCCTATAAAGATTATTTTGAACAGTTTTTGCTGTCACAACTAGAATATGGAAAATAATATAAAATCATGGAGCGATATTAAGGATAGTGTTTATGGTGAAATCGGAACACAACGCAGAGACGAACTTGAAAGAGAGTTTGAATCCTTAAAAATCGGATTGCTACTTCGCCAGGCTCGCGAAAAGAAAGCAATAACGCAGGAAGAATTAGGTGCACTTGTGAATAAAAAGCGTTCATATATTTCAAGAGTTGAAAATGATGCGAGTAATATCACCCTGAAAACACTTTTCGATATTGTAGAGAAAGGTTTAGGAGCTAAACTTCATCTTGAAATAGTCTTTTGATTATAATAAAAATAGCTCCCGACCGAAAAGAAACGGGTCGGGAGCTATTTTTTTTCGGTCAAGAGCTGTTTCGGAAAAGGGTACGGGACGATTTCGGGTGGAGAAGGTGGAGATAAAAAGGTGTTTTGGGTAACTTTTATAAATAGTTGGAGACATTTTGGAGGAGTACCGATGCTAAATAGGAATATACAATATATTAAAAGTAGGGAAATACGTTTTCATCTCCACCTTCTCCACCCGGAAACATTAGAAAGGCAAGGATATTTGCGGATTTTCATTCTCTTTCCCAGGTTCATTATCAGCATGTTCATATTGTTTATCAACCGGTTCATCAACACCTATTTCATAGGAAGAGATTCCCTGCTGGATAGATTTCACTTCGTCGAACGTGAGCTCTATGACAGTAAAAAGACGTTTGCCATTACGAACAAAATGTTCGAAACCTGCCCTTTTCAGCATTTTCCCGAGGTTAACCACGTTGATTTTTGTAATAGGCATACGTGTCTTTTCGGCTATTTTAGCCAGGATTTCACTGCTGGATAACTGCAAAAAAGCCTCAAAACGACGGGGTTTACGAAAATAAGTATAGAACAGCTCTTCTTCCGGACTACTCTGCTGGAAAGGTTCGTTGTTTGCATTGATCTCCGTAATATCGGTGTCAGAGAACCAACATTTGAAACCATCCTTATACAAAGCCAATGCCTGAGCATACACGTTCTTATAATCGACAGGAGACAGATAGTCTATCCGCGCCGCTTCGAAACAAAGGAAACGACGCGAACCGGTACGGTCGCTCAACACCTGGCTGTCATTCACCGTGGCGGCAAACGACGCACGCCGCTCGTAGGTCTCCGAATTATGTGCATAGGCACGCCGCTCGTGCACATAGTTTTTTGTGATCATCGCCTTCAGCCGGTTCAGTTCCATGCTGCTCTGTCCCGAAAGCTCGTCCAGGAGGATCAGGAAGCAGTCACTCAGAAGCAGGGAAGCATCCTTCGAAGAGGGATCGAGATTACCGGAATAGGTGTACTCGCGCAGTTCGGGCGGTACCAGGTTACGGCACCAGGTTGTTTTTCCCAATCCCTGTCCCCCACTCAGCAGCAATACAGTATGATTCTCCATATTAGTGTCTATGGCGCACGCTACGGCGGCAACGAGCCATTTGCGGAGACAGGTCAACCAGTATTCAGGGCGGGTGGTGCTGACGGTCGAAGCTAGCCAGGCAATATGGTCGGTCTCCCCGTCCCAGGCGGGCAGCTTGCTGAAATAGGATTTGAAAGGATCGAACTCTTTACTGAAACCGGAATGGATCACCGAACGCAACTCCGAGATTTTACAGAAGATACCGCTCAGCTGAAGGTTGCACCAGACCGTGTTTTCCCAGTAATCGGTGACCGGATGGTATTTCTGGCTTTTGGCTCTTTTATCGCGATATTCCACCAGGTTACGGACGACATTCTTCCGCAGGTAGAAATGCTTTGACAGATATTCCTGGATACACTCTACTTTCTTCCCGTTTGCTTTTTTCGAATTGGTATTGTGTTCCTCTTTGTGACTATAGGCACTTGTTATCGCGCTGAGTACTTCTTCGGCGGAAAGATCGGTGAAGTTTTCCCCGCAATAGTCTGCCAGCCGTTGCTCGGGTACTCCCAGGCGGTTACAGAGACAAGCGTAATGATAGACGTAGTTGTTGCGATTGCCTTCCTCATACCGTTCCTGTTTGTCGAGTTGCTTACGTGCCTTTTCAAACAAACCGATGGCAGTACGGGCAGGCTTCGGGAGTTTCGCTTCCTGCCCTCGGGGAGGCAGCAGCGGCAGGTCGTCGGGCAACGCTTCGCCGGCATCCTGCCAGTCGTCGAAACGGGGAGAGATATAAAGCGACGGATCACTGGATACGAAGCAGAGGCGGCCCACGTCGCTTCCCGAAGCATCGATCTCCACACCAAGCAGTTGTTCGTACCAAACCTTGACCGTATTGTAAATGATCCGGTGGTTCTTCGGGAGCAGTTCGATATTCACGGCTGACCAGGTGATAATTTTCAGCCCTTGTCCGCCGGGACTCAGAAAGCTGGCAACTGTATAGACAGACTCATTGATCGTCGCGCGCAGGCGAGCGATGGTCTCCACCGGCTGATGGTCGATATCAAGGATCAAAAGCGGATTGTAGCGGGTGATATCAGTTTCCTTACGTACATTCCGATAGGTAGCGGAGACGGTAAAAGCGTTGAGCGAACGTTTGATCCGGTCGGCGGTAGCCCGGTCGCCTGCTTTCAACGCAGCTTGGTGCAGGCTGACAGTTGTTTCATACTTTCCGTCACGGATGTCGTAGAGAATCTCGATAAGCGGCTTGTTACCCTGACAATACCTGAAACTAGTGAAAAGAGTTGCTTCTATCATATCATTTAGATTTAGGAGGTTTACCGGTTATCCGGTATATTTCAAAGGTACAGGAAGCTATTAAATAGCTTCCTGCTTTTTTCCTTTTTTTACGAAAAAGGATCGTCGGGGAAGTAGCTGTCGAAATATTCTTTCACGGCAGAATAGAGACTGTCGAATTTGAGAAAGCCCTGAATCTTCTTATTTTGAATCTTAAAGACTTCATCGATGGCACGCAGAAACTTTTTCGCCTTCGCTGTCCCGTTCACCCGCCATTTGTTACTACGGAGCAAGGGAGCAATGAGTTCGACAAACTCGCTGGTATCACCCTGAAAAACGATCTTCTCCACTTCCACTAGATTTTCTTCAAAATCAACATGGTCGAGTAACCGATTGATGATTCTTGCATTTTTATTTATTTCGTGCAAATTGGCTTCCATCCGTTCGCACTGTTCTCTCAGCTCTCTGACTGCTTCGTTCAACTGAAGGATATCTACTTTTTTTTCATGTTTATTTATTTTATATGATTGGTTTCACAGATAATCTGTAGCACATAAAAAACGAAGCCCCGGCGGAGTGAACCGTCGGGGCTTGTTTTTGTCTGTCTTCGCTCTTCACAGAGATCGAACAGAAGAACTTTATTTCATTACTTTAGTATTAATACTGACCGCTTGTTCACCCTCACGGGATACTTGGTTCGATATCACCACGCAGTCAATTTAAATTTATTGATTATAAATAGTTTCTTATTTTACGATTGCTTTTACAGCGGCTTCACCTTCTACGGCTACTACGACTACACCTGCAGGAGCAGAGATAGTTGCTTCAAAAGAAGTGATTACTGTGTTGGCAATTGTCTGACCAAGTACGTTGCTGATAGTAACTTTCTTGCCTTCAGCACCCTTAACGATTACGGCACCTTCAGTAGCAACAACCTTAACACCTGTTGCTTCGATACCTTCGTTAGATGTAGCAGCTTCTTCAGTCTGTTCTACGTTGAATGTAGCAGCCTGATCCAAGCTAGTAACCAATACAGGAACACTGTTGTGGATACGTACATACTGAGGTTGTGACCATGTATAGTCGTCATTAGCATATACTTTCGGTTCAGCTTCGATATAGAATGCACCGTCTTCAGCAGCCGGATCAACCAAACGGAATGCGAAGGTTGCTGCGTTCATCTGTTGTTCGCCCTTTTCATTTACGAAGCTCAATGTATCGTTAGCAGCCAGTTTAGTTCCAGTGTACTTAGAGTTAACGATAACCATTGTATCGTTTTCGAAGTGAGTAGCCGGTACAAATGCCAAACGAACATTACCCTGATACAATGCCTGAGGATTAGCAACCGGATATCTATCTTCTTTATTCTGATAAGCTGTATCAGTCAAAGCTACCAAGTAATCAGCTGTACGAGAATGGATCTTCTTCGTTGTAGCATGTATACACTTGCTTGCATCTTCAGTCTTTTCACCGTCAGCTGTTATATGCTGGTGGTTAGTAGCATCACAAGGAGCAACTACGATTTCATCTTCCACCCAGTCACCGTTACGTACAGCCAGCATATACAACGGTTTAGTAGTAGGTTCGCCAGTTGCTACATCTTCGCGAACGAATGCTGTATCTACGAACAAAGGCAGAGCTGCGTTAGCTGGTTTGTCTGACAAGTTCACTTCACCCAAGAAGTTCAAGCTATCTTTAGCGATACTGTTGCCATTGTTTGCATTGCGGTTCATTGTATTTTCATACAAGAATGTATTCGGAACATTTGTACGGAAGAACTTAGCCAAGTTAACGTTCATGTCTTCGAAACCATCGTTAGCTACAGTTGCACCCAAGCGACGATATTCAGGACGGTTCAAATTTTCAACAATGAACAAGCTGTTGTTTACATCATACAAAGGACAATTTGCCAAGAAGTTTGTAGAAGTCCCTGCGTAGATCTTTTCGCATCCTAAACTCAAGACGTCAGAATAGTTATTAACTATACGCAAGTTGAACTTATCATCAACACCATCTTTACGGATAGCCAATCTTGACCAATATCCATCAAATGTATATTTTTCAGCATTCCAGTCATAACCAAAACCTTTACCGGCTACGTTTTTGAATTCATATACAGGCACTTTCAAAATATGCTTATCTGTTTTGTAAGTAGTTCCTTCATAGAAACCAACTATACTTTCTACTTTGATCGTATCAACTACTTCATAAGCAACCATTTCAACCGCATTTCCTTTGTCAAGATCCAGGATTGCATTACCATCCTTGTCGGCAGAAACCCAAGCATTGTTTTCATATACAGAAGAGAAGTGAGCGATAGCATAACGTTGGTTCTTCACATCACCCAGCCAGTTGTAACCGTCAGATTCTTTTGCATCTTTAACAGCTTCAATCTTGTACAGGTCTTCACCGTCTGTATAGATATCGTCTGTCTTATCTCCGTTTTCACGCAAAGAGTTCTTTGTGAATGTAAACTTAACATCCTTATCTTCACGGTTTACAGCTGTATACAAGGCTTTTTCTGCATCATAAGTGATTGCCCACTGAGCATCCAATTCGTTATTAACTGTTTTAACCCAACCTTTTTGATCACAACCATTTACAGCGTAAATCTTATTGCCGTTCTTTTCATCCAACTTCGTGATAGTGAAGAAAGCATTCTTCAAGAAAGCGACCGGATCAACAACGTTGTTACCCATGCTGATCTTGATTTGGAACAACTTGTAATCAATAGAAGCACCCAGAGTCTTAGTTCCGTCAGTTGTCAGCTTGAAGTAACCAACAGGAGCAGCTTGCAACTGGTTATCCTTATTCAAAACCTGAACAGTCATGCTGTCGATGCTTGTCAAAGTTTCTAAGTTATCATCTGCACTAACCGGTTTGTGGAATGTTGTGAATACGTCGAACATAGTACGTTCCTTATCTTCCAGTTTACGTTCTGCGATCAAATCCTTTTCAGAAACAGTCGTGAAAGCATATACATACTGGTTAACAGCCGTACCACCTGCATTTGTTTTCTTCGCTACGATATATTCATATTCATCGTCTGCGTTCTTGAATCGGAGAGACACAGCAGTTGCAACATCAGCAGCTTTTACAAATGTTTTTGTAGAAGCATTCCAAGTCATCGGAGCCAGACGGTTGCCAGTGAACGGATCGCCTGCTAATGCTTTTTTAACTTCATCTTCGATAGTGATTGTAAAGCCTGTCTTTTCAAAGAAATACAAGTCTTCTGCTGTCAATGTGTACAAGCCTGATTTGTACAGACCGAAGTAATGAGGTTCCGCGTCTTTTTCATTCAAATTTGCACCATTCAAGTTAAATACGACACCATACCCATAAGGTGCATTTGCTACAGACTGGAAGAAGTCTACATCACCATCTGTCTGTGCTACCGTCAATACCTTACCCGCTTTATTAGTGAAAGTAAAAGTATACTTATGGTCATCATCCAAAGTTTGCTTCATCTTCCACAAATTAGTGTTTGCTGTAGCCTGTTCAGTAGTAAGGCTAGCCACATCTACACAAGTAGGTTTACCGTCTTTATCAGCTGTTACAGCATAAGATTTGCCATCATCACCTTTTACAACTAATAGATAATATTCTGAAGTTTCATAAGAATCCTTGTCAGAGATATTGGCAACCAAGTCATAGCCTTTAATTTCTGCATCCAACTGTGTAACACCAGAAACAACAATTCCGTCATTAGTCTTTATAGAAAGATTTTCAACATTTGCTTTTCCTATAGCTTCTACCAATTGTTCTGTAGTACCTTTGAATACAATAGAAGTTGTCTCTGTAGAAAAATTTAAACCATCAGCACCAGTCAAAGCTGCACCATTAATGATTTCGCCATCCTTCACAAGCGGAGTTACTTGAATACTTTCCACTACAGTGTTATAAGAATCATCAAGTGCTTCAACAATAAAGTCTGCTGAACAATCTTTATATGTGTTATTTGACAAATTGATAGGAGTTTCCAATGCAACAGATCCTTCCGTGTATCCATCTGCAGGCATATTTGCCCAAACTACAATACCGGCAGAAACTGTTTTACCAGCGCCTTCGTGAGATGTTATACTGTTAGCAGTAACGGTATTACCACTAATAGTATATGTCCCTTTGGCATCAGTAGGTAGAACACAAATAGCATTCGCATTACATGTAGCTTCTTTAGCAGAACTTGTAATTACATTACCTGTTAATGTTCCACTTTTAGCAACTAACAAGATTGCATTTTTAGCTTGAGGAGTCGTACCATCAATTCCTGGAGTAGAACCATTTAAACCTTCATTTACGAAAACAACGTTCAAGTTCTTAACGGTAACATTTTCACCTGTAATGATAATCTGACCGTTTAAAGTGTACTTATTATCTTGACCATCCACAACCACGTTATTTTCAGAAATGATCAACGGATTGTTGTAAGCAAGCGTCACATTGCTCGTAAGTTTGTAAGTTGTAACCTCTCCTACCACTTCTTTCTGATACTTGTCTTTAAAGACATCATCATTGAACGTAGCAGCATTCAAAGTAAACAACGCACCGCTAAGCAGTAACGTTGCTACAAGCGTAGAAAACTTTTTGTTCATAAATCTTTAATTTAATATTAATAATAGTGTTACTTAAAAAGCCTTTTCACAAGTCCCGTTTATATCATCGAAATGTT
This sequence comes from Parabacteroides chongii, assembly GCF_029581355.1. Classification (NCBI taxonomy): domain Bacteria; kingdom Pseudomonadati; phylum Bacteroidota; class Bacteroidia; order Bacteroidales; family Tannerellaceae; genus Parabacteroides; species Parabacteroides chongii. The sequence continues at coordinate 778,071 of NZ_CP120849.1, forward strand.
AAATGACGAGTTTAAACGTTCCTTTTTTCTAGTCATTTTTTGGGGATTCGTGAGTTGAAGCGGCTATTTTGTACAAACTTTGCTATTCGGTTGATAAGAAAGGATATAGGAAAAGGAAAATTATTTGGGAAAGTATTGGCGGTTCGGAAAAATGCAGTAACTTTGCTGACGAATTTAAAGGAACGATTTTTCTCGTCATTACGACCTATTAGTAATACATTCTACCTCAGAAAAATAACCATCATTTCACCTCTTTTCCGGATAAGTAATAAATCGATAAAGCCAATTTATAACTCATTGATTTTCAATATAGCATTTTTCGGTTTTGGAGCAGTCACTCAAAAAAGGGAGATTTTTGCCATTTTCGTTGTCTGATTTTGCCCTATTTTATCTTCTTCAGAATCTTCGGAAATTGCCAAAAGAATAACAGCGTACAACAAATGGCTGCGGTAGCATCGGAGATGGCTTCAGCGGCATACACACCTGTCACACCCATAAAGTGCGGCAATATCAGTGCTAACGGGATCAGCAGGATTACCTTGCGAAGCAAAGCGATGAAAATGGATATCCGCGCCTGCCCCAAGGCAACAAACATATTCTGACAAGCACGCTGCAATCCGAAAATGGTCATGCCACCAAGGAAAACAGGCATCGTCCATCGTACAGTCTCTATCAAATTCGCGTCGCTGGTAAAAGCAGATGCTATTGTGGAAGGGAATAAGATCATGAACAGCATCAGGATCAGATTGAAAGAAAACATCGTGACCAGTGCGATACGGAAACACTCCTTCACTCGCTGCTTGTCGCCATGGCCATAATTATAACTAACTATCGGGACAAAACCCTGCGCAAATCCTGTCAGCGGCACACTCGCAAACTGCATCGAAGTCTGCAACACCGTCAAGGCACTGACGTAAATATCCCCGAACTCTTTCAGACTACTGTTCAGCACAAAGCCGACCAGGCTTTCGGTACTCGCCATGATAAACGGAGAAACACCCAAAGCCAGCATCGAAAGCACAATCCCTTTGTCCAGCTTCATATAACGCCGTTCCAAAGGCAAAGACGCACGTCGGGAAAAGAGGAAAAACAACACCCACATGGCACTGCAAGCCTGTGAGATCACCGTTGCCAACGCAGCCCCTTTCACTCCCATGTCGAACCCAAAAATAAAGATCGGATCGAGAACGATATTCAGAAAAGCACCGATCAGCACCGAACACATGGCGACGGCAGGCCGCCCCTGCGCATTGATAAAAGAGTTCAATCCTGTGGAAATCTCCACAAAGATAGTACCCAGCAAATAAATGGAAAGATAATCGACCGCATACCCCAGCGTATGCTCGGAAGCACCGGTAAAAAGCAGGATGGGCTCCATAAAGGTATAGGCGACGGAAGAAGTCAGTACGGTAAACAGGATCAGCAGAATGAAACCATTCCCCAATATTTTTCCGGCACGCTTGCGGTCACCCTGCCCCAGGGCAATGGCGGCCAGCGGCGCACCACCTCCTCCGACAATCGCCGAGAAAGAAGAGATCAGCACGACGAGGGAGATGGTTACTCCCACGCCCGCCAATGCATCCGTTCCAATGCCCGGTATATGTCCGATATAAATACGGTCGACAATGCTGTAAAGCAAGTTGACGAATTGGGCTGCTACAGCCGGGAGTGCCATTCTGAAGACCAAAGGCAACATGCGCTCGGTCCCCAGACGTTCTTCATATTTATTTACCATCTTGAATCTGATCGCCTGAAATGTTGCAAAGGTACGAGAAATAGTATTAGATAAAACAAAAAAGACAGAAGAGTATTGTATATGTAAAAAGGACAATATACTTTTGCCCGCCATTACTGATATATAAATTAGCTAATATCTACCTATATGAATGCAAAGGTTAAAGGGTACATGCTGGGGGCGATCGCAGCAGCCACTTACGGTATGAATCCCCTTTTTGCTCTTCCGTTGTACAAGGCGGGAATGGATCCTGACTCGGTACTTTTCTTCAGATACCTGTTTGCCATCCCCGTGCTGGGAATCATGCTAAAAGCAAGAGGCAGGAATTTTAAGCTATGCCGGAAAGATATACCGCCATTGATCGTCCTGGGATTCCTGGTCGCTTTTTCTTCATTGGCGTTGTTCCTGAGTTACAATTACATGGAAGCCGGCATTGCGTCGACCTTGCTGTTCGTCTATCCGATCATGGTAGCCCTCATTATGTCGTTGCTCTTTAAAGAGAAGCTGACCCTGCAGACGGTCTTATGTATTATGCTGGCTTTGGGCGGTATCAGCTTACTTTACAAAACGGGAAGCGGTGCAACGCTTAGTACGACAGGGGTACTTCTGGTCATGGGTTCCGCACTGTCCTACGCCATTTACATTGTCGGCGTAAACCGTCCGAGACTGAAGGATATAGCGACACTTAAACTGACTTTCTACATCTTGCTTTTCGGAATGCTGCTCTTTCTGATCCGCGTAGATTTCGGAAAAAGCCTGCGCATTGTCGAGGACTGGTACCTGTGGGGTAATTTACTGGCCCTGGCAATCTTTCCCACCGCCATATCCTTCCTGTGCACCACGCAGGCGATCCAGTATATCGGCTCTACGCCGACTGCCATCCTGGGTGCGCTGGAACCTCTGACTGCCGTATTCTTCGGAGTAACCATCTTCGGTGAGGTGCTGACACCCCGGCTGGGTTGCGGAATTATAATGATCATCCTGGCAGTAACGCTGATCATTGCCGGAAGCAATGTCACGACTTATCTGATCCGTTTCAGAAAGCTATTTCCCCGGCTTCCGTTCCCCCGAAAATAAGAAAACTAAGAAATGCCCAGCCAAAACTATTTTATATGCCGTTAATTCTTTACATTTGCCACAAAAATTAGCGGACATGATAGATTGCAAGGATGAACATATATTGAACGTCATAAATTATCCGGAGGATTTGCGCAAGTTGCCTCCTGAAAAATTGGGCCAGGTATGTGCAGAGTTGCGTCAATACATTATAGATATACTTTCTGAAAATCCCGGACACCTGGGAGCCAGCCTGGGGACAGTCGAACTGACCGTTGCTCTGCATTATGTATTCAATACCCCATACGACCGGATTGTCTGGGACGTCGGCCATCAGGCTTACGGGCACAAGATACTGACCGGACGCCGGGAAGCTTTCCATACGCTTCGGAAATTCAAAGGCATCAGTGGCTTTCCTAACCCGGGAGAAAGTGAGTATGACGCTTTCATTGCCGGACATGCCTCCAACTCCATATCGGCTGCGATGGGTATGTCGGTTGCCTCGGAACTCAAAGAAGAGCACAACCGCCACGTCATTGCCGTCATCGGCGACGGTGCCATGACAGGCGGACTGGCATTCGAGGGATTGAACAATGCTTCTGCCAACCCCAACAACCTGCTGATTATCCTCAACGACAACGATATGGCTATCGACAATTGCGTGGGAGGATTGAGCCAGTACCTGGTAGACATCACGACCAGCCAGGCTTACAACAAAATGCGTTACGATGTGTACAAGGGGCTGCGGAAGATGAAGCTGATCAACAACGACCGCCGGGGAAACATCCTGCGCTTCAACAACAGCCTGAAAGCGCTGCTTACACAACAACATAACCTTTTCGAAGGATTCAGCATCCGTTATTTCGGTCCCATCGACGGGCATGATATCAATTATATGACCAAGGTGCTGAACGATATAAAAGATCTGCAAGGTCCGAAACTATTGCATATCAAAACAAAGAAAGGCAAAGGATTCAAGCCTGCCGAGGAGTCGGCCACCGAATGGCATGCTCCGGGCAAGTTCAACAAAGAGACGGGAGAGCGGATCATTGTCCACAAGCTGGACGAGCCGCAACTGTATCAGGATGTCTTCGGACATACCCTGGTTGAACTGGCAGAAAAAGATGAACGGATCGTGGGTATTACTCCCGCCATGCCTACCGGAAGTTCCATGATCTATATGATGAAGGCATTTCCGCAGCGGGCATTCGACGTAGGGATCGCCGAAGGACATTCGGTGACGTTCTCCGCCGGACTTGCCAAGGAAGGGATGATCCCGTTCTGCAATGTCTATTCGTCGTTTATGCAACGGGCGTACGACAACCTGATACACGATGTGGCGTTACAGAAGTTACATATGGTAATCTGCCTGGACCGTGCCGGACTGGTCGGTGAAGACGGAGCTACGCATCACGGGGTATTCGACCTGGCTTACCTGCGTCCGATCCCTAACCTGACAATCTCTTCGCCGCTCAACGAACTGGATCTGCGGAATCTGATGTACACCGGCTATAAAGAGGCTGCAGGTACTTTCGTGATCCGCTATCCACGCGGAAAAGGAGAGAAAAAAGACTGGCGCAACGAAATGCAGGTGCTCCCCATAGGAAAAGGTAAAAAACTGAACGAAGGAAATGACCTGGCTGTTTTATCTATCGGACCGATCGGAAACGAAGTGATAAAGGCAATAGAGGAAGTGGCAGGCGAAGGACTGTCGGTTGCCCATTACGACATGATTTATCTGAAACCGATCGATGAAGAATTATTACATGAGGTCGGAAAGAAGTTTAAGCGTGTCATCACCGTGGAGAACGGTGTTGTGAAGGGCGGACTGGGAACAGCCGTTCTTGAATTTATGGCAGACAACGGATATACTCCGCGGGTGAAGCGCATCGGTATATCCGACACATTCATTGAACACGGATCTATCCCCGAACTTTATAAATTATGCGGCCTGGATGCCGGAAGTATAGCCGGGGAGATACGAAAGATGATGAACGATTAAATATTAATGCCGTTTTGCCGGGCGACACGGCAAACGGAATGAGTAACAATTAACAAAATGAAGATTATTATTGCCGGGGCAGGCGAAGTGGGTACGCATCTCGCGAAGATGTTATCTCAGGAAAAGCAGGATATCATCCTGATGGACCCGAGTGAGGAACGATTGAATATCACCAATTCCAACATGGAGATACTTCCGATGGTTGGAAATCCGACTTCGATCCGCGACCTGGAAGAAGCCGGTATAAAAAAGACAGACCTGTTCGTCAGCGTTACTCCCGAAGAAACGACGAATATCGCTGCCAGCATCCTGGCTTCCAAGCTCGGTGCACGCAAGACTCTGGCACGTATCAATAACTACGAATATCTGTTACCCAAAAACAAGGAACTGTTCGAAAAACTGGGCATCCACTCGATGATCTATCCGGAGATGCTGGCTGCCAAAGAGATTGTCAGCGCAATACGCCGACCATGGACCCGTCAATACTGGGAACTGTTCGGAGGTGCCCTGATCCTGCTGGGCGTAAAGGTCCGCGAGAACTCCCGGCTGGTAAACAAACAGCTGGTCGAACTGCTGAACGAACAGAAACTATACCATATCGTTGCCATCAAACGGCAATATGAAACGATTATCCCACGCGGTACCGATTTTATCCAGCCCGGCGATATCGTTTTTTTCACGACTACCAAGGAGCATATCAAGGACGTGCAAATGCATGCCGGTAAAAAGGACCCCGAAGTGAAAAAGGTCTTTATCATGGGAGGCAGCCGCATTGCCATCCGTACCAGCCAGTATCTGCCGAATAATATCCGTGTAAAGATACTGGAGACAAACAAAGAGAAAAGTCACCGCATAGCCGAGGTTGTTCCGAGCAACGTCCTGATCATTAACGGCGACGGACGTGATACGGAGCTGCTGATGCAGGAGGGTATCAAGGATGCGCAGGCATTCGTCGCCCTGACGGACAATTCAAGTACGAATATCCTGGCTTGTCTGGCTGCCAAACGTTTCGGCGTATTCAAGACGGTCGCCAAGATCGAGAACATCGACTATATTCCGCTGGCGGAGAATATGGATATCGGTTCGGTGATCAACAAGAAGCTGATCGCTGCCAGCCATATCTATCAGTTCCTGCTGGATGCCGATGTGTCGAACGTGAAGTTCCTGACCTTTGCCAACGCCGATGTGGCGGAGCTGGTAGCCCGCCCCGATTCAAAGATTACCCGCAAACAGGTGAAAGATTTACATCTTCCGAAGGATCTGACGCTGGGAGGATTGATACGGGACGGAGAACCGATGATGATCAAGGGAGACACTCAGATTCAGGCATACGACCACGTGGTTGTATTCTGTCTGGAAACAGCCATGCGTAAACTGGAGGATTATTTTAATTAGTATGTTACTGAATATACGTTTCATAATAAAGATGCTGGGGATGATGTGCATCCTCGAAACGCTGTTTATGCTGATGGCGGTAGTGGTTGCTTTCCTGTATAAAGGGGGCGATTTCTATCCGTTACTCCTGTCCAGCGGAATCTTGTTCGGGGTCGGCGTATCGCTTTACGCTATCGGCTTCCGTGCCAACGAATACACGGCAGGCCGCAGGGAAGGGATGCTGACGGTTACTTTCACCTGGATATTGCTCTCGTTACTGGGAATGCTGCCTTTTTATCTGGGAGGGTATGCGGATAACGTGACGGATGCCTTTTTCGAAACGATGTCCGGCTTTACTACCACCGGATCGACCATATTTACCGATATCGAATCATTACCGAAAGGTATCCTGTTCTGGCGCAGCCTGACTCAATGGCAGGGAGGTATCGGCATGATCGTGTTTACCGTCGCCTTGATGCCTATCCTGGGAGGCGGCGCGACACAGATGTTCAACGCCGAAACTCCGGGTATCACGCATGAACGGTTCCGCCCGCGTGTGACACAGGTGGCCAAGCGCCTTTGGGGTGTTTATATGTTCCTGACGATACTGTTGGTTGGCTTATTATGGGCAGGGCCGATGAATTTATACGACGCTGTGAACCATGCACTGACAGCCATATCTACCGGAGGTTATTCCACCAAAAATGCAAGTATAGCTTACTGGAACTCAGCGTATATAGAATATATTATAACCATATTCATGTTTATCGGGGCAACCAATATCACCCTGATTTATTTCTGTCTGAACGGAAATGTGAAGAAGCTGCTGTTCGATGAAGAGTTCCGCTGGTTCTTTTGGTTTGTCCTGATCATGACAGGAGTAACGACCGGCTGGATTATGTACCAGGGATTCTTTTCCGATTTCCCCACAGCATTCCGGCAGGCGGCATTCCAGGTGGTGACGCTGGTTTCGACCTGCGGATTTGCCACTGAGAACTATATCCCCTGGGGACCGTTCTTTTGGATGATCGCCTTGATACTGATGTTCATCTGCGGTTGTGCCGGCTCGACCTGCGGAGGGTTGAAGATGGGACGCTTTGTGATCCTTTCCAAAAACCTGTTCAATGAATTTAAGAAACAGACTCACCCGCATGCGATCATTCCCGTGCGGATGGATTCGCATATCGTATCCGGAGATATTGTTCACCGCGTACTGGCTTTCGCTTTTGCCTACATGTCACTGATCGTGATCAGCTGCATCGTGCTGATGCTCGACGGGCTGGGATTCGAGGAATCGGTCGGGGCGGCCGTTTCCGCTATCAGTAACGTGGGACCGGCATTGGGTAAGTTGGGACCGGTCGATAACTTCTCGGAAGTTCCGGTCGTATCCAAATGGTTCCTTTCTTTCCTGATGATGACAGGACGTTTGGAAATATTCACCGTATTGACATTACTTGTTCCGGGGTTCTGGAAACAATAAAACAAATAGCAGATATGAAAACACGTACGATGCTTCTTACAATCATGAGTTGCCTGTTTATCGGAATAACAGCCCAGGCACAGACTCCCGCCGCGCGGGAAACGACCGACTTGTTGCCGGAAGGTACTTTCACCAACGGGATAGAAGGTCCTGCCACCGACAAAGCCGGCAACCTGTATGCCGTCAACTATGGAAAAGAGGGCACCATAGGCATTGTACGTCCGGACGGATCGCACGAATGCTTCGTGACACTTCCCGAAGGCTCTACGGGCAACGGCATCCGGTTCAACAAAGCCGGTGACATGCTGGTGGCTGATTATACCGGCCACAACATCCTGAAGGTCGACATGAAAACCAAGAAGATAAGCGTCTATGCCCACGAACCGAAGATGAACCAGCCCAACGATATCGCCCTGGCTCCCAACGGTAACCTGTATGCCAGCGATCCGGACTGGCCGAACAAGAAAGGACAGCTCTGGCTGATCACTCCCGACGGCAAAGTCACCTTGTTGGAAAGTAATATGGGGACGACCAACGGCATCGATGTCAGTCCCGACGGTCGGAAACTTTATGTGAACGAATCTGCACAGCTCAAAGTATGGGTGTATGACATCAAGCCGGACGGAACGCTCAGTAACAAGACACTTTTCCATACGTTCGAGGGCTTCGGTATGGATGGAATCCGTTGCGACGTAAAAGGGAACCTGTATCTCTGCCGTTACGAGAAAGGAACGGTAGCCTTTATAAATCCGAAAGGGGAACTGATCCGTGAAATACAACTGAAAGGAGAAAAACCGTCGAACATCACATTCGGAGGTCCTGACAACCGCCGTTGCTTCGTCACGCTGCAAGACCGCGGATGTTTCGAGACTTTCACGGCGGAGTTCCCGGGCAGGGAGTAGTTTTAGCCGACGGAACTTTTGTTTTCTGCCGGATAAACTATGGTTTCCTGCTGAAGAAACTATGTTTTTCTGCCGAAGAAACTACAGTTTCCTGCCGGAGAAACGATTCTCGTCCCGGCAAAAGGCGGTCAGAACTCCCGTATAAAGTCGAAATTTATTTCCCTTCGGATATACGCTTTTAAGTATATTTACGTTATAATAGATACGAATAACTAGAAGAGACGCAAAATGATAGAATATATTAAGGGGGATATCGTAGAGCTTACTCCCACACAGATGATCATCGAATGTGCAGGGATTGGCTACGGACTTAACATATCTCTGACTACATACAGCGCTTTCAGCGGGAAACCTACCGGGAAAATTTACGTATATGAAGTGATACGTGAAGATGCCCATCTTTTGTTTGGTTTCGCCCAAAAGGCTGAACGCGAGTTGTTTTTATTGCTGACATCGGTATCCGGTGTCGGTCCTAATACGGCACGTATGATCTTGTCTTCTCTTCCTCCCGCCGAATTGATCCAGGTAATTGCCAACAAGAATGAAACAGCATTGACCTCGGTAAAAGGAATCGGGCAGAAAACGGCACAACGCATTCTCGTCGACTTGAAAAACAAGGTAAAGGCTGGAGATACGATTGCAGGTGCAGGAGCTCCTGTCGCGGGTGGAAACGGTGCGGTTGCCGAAGAAGCGGTTGCCGCCCTTGTGATGTTGGGATTCCAGAAGGCTGCTTCGCAAAAGGTAGTCAGTTCAATACTGAAAAGCTCGCCGATGCTGGCTGTAGAACAAGTGATAAAAAGTGCACTCAGAATGCTTTGATAGTTGACAATTGACAGTTGACAGTTGACAATTAGTAAGAATGAAGACAAGGAAAACATTTACATATATTATTGGATGTGTTATACTGCTATTCGGGGCAAGTATGTTCTCTCTGAATGCCGATTACCTGACTTATACGGCTGAGTTGCCGGATATTCAGTTACTCGAAGGGCAGGATATGCCCGATGGGAAAGATACAGTACCGGAAACCCGCTATCCGGTATCCAAAACCGTACCGGAAAACTTTGAGGACCTGTCCAAACGGTCACCGATGGATTTACGTGATCCGGAGAACGTTAAGACTGCTGTCGAATATGACATCAATACCGGACGATATGTAGTCCGTACCCGCTTGGGTGAAAAGGACCTGACTACGCCGATCAACCTGAGCCCGGAAGAGTATCAGGAATACAGCATGCTGCAGTCGCTCCGTTCTTACTATCGGCAGAAAAACGAAGAAGAGTTCCAGAAAGAAGCGGACAAGAAATTCAACCTGGCGGATATGCAGTTCGGTATCGGTGCGGCAGAACGGATATTCGGTCCCGGCGGCGTACGCGTACGGACACAGGGATCGGCTGAAGTTATGCTAGGGCTAAAGCGTAACAGTACCAAAGACCCTTCACTGCCTGAACGTGCCCGAAGCAACACCATCTTCAACTTCGACGAAAGCGTGCAGTTGAATGTGCAGGCTTCCGTCGGTTCGAAAGTAAACTTCGATATGAATTACAATACGGAGACTTCTTTCGACTTCGACTCCAAGAAGCTGAAACTGGCTTATACGGGTGAAGAGGATGAAATCATCAAGTCACTGGAAGCCGGTAACGTATCGATGACGACCAGCAATTCACTGATCAACGGCGGCGCGGCGCTGTTCGGTATGAAAGCAGACCTTCAGTTCGGTAAACTGAGGGTTAACGCGTTGTTTGCACAACAGAACTCCGAATCCAAGACGGTAAATTCCAAAGGGGGCGTACAGACAAAAGACTTCGAATTGAAGATCGACGAATATGATGAGAACCGCCACTTCTTCCTGGCGCACTATTTCCGTAACAACTACGACGCTTCCGTTGCCAATCTGCCGCAGATTTCATCCAAGGTGAACATCACACGTCTGGAAGTATGGGTTACCAACAACAGAGGTAACTATGACCAGGCACGTAATATCGTTGCGTTCACGGATATAGGTGAAAATAAAAGGGAATATATCTATAACAACAATGAATTTCCGGCAACAATACCTAACAGTGAACTACCTGCCAATGGTGCCAACTCTTTATACAACCGAATGATCACAGAGTTTGCCGGTGCCCGTCAGATCAGCCAGGTGGACAACGTATTGAAGGGTTTCACCGGAGGTTCCGAATACGAAGAAGTGGAAAGTGCCCGTTTGCTGGACCCGAACTCCGAATATACCTACGACAAACAACTGGGATATCTGTCTTTGAATATGAGCCTACAGGAAAGCCAGGTACTGGCTGTTGCCTACGAATATGAATACACGGACAATACCGGAACCAAACGAACGGGAAGAGTCGGCGAGTTCTCTGACAGCGACCCGACCAATCCCAGCAACTGTCTTTACGTGAAGTTGCTGAAGGGTGTCAACATGTCTCCTCCTATGAAATACTGGGACTTGATGATGAAAAACATCTATTCGCTGGGAGCTTATTCCGTTCAAAAGGACAAATTCCGCCTCGACGTTCTTTATCAAAGCGATACGACCGGTACTTACATCAACTATCTGCCGGAAAGTGCAAACAACAAACAGGTCTGGATACGTCTGATGGGAGCAGACCGCCTGAATAAACAGAACGAAAAGCATCCGGACGGCTATTTCGACTTTGTGGAAGGATACACCGTACAACCGGCTACCGGTAGGGTTATCTTCCCCTCTATCGAGCCTTTCGGTTCCAGCCTGAAAGAAAAGCTGGTGAAATATGTCAGTCCGGCTGTCGCAGACAAGTACGTATTCCAGGAACTGTACGATACAACGCAGACTGCCGCCCGCCAGATCGCTGAAAAGAATAAATTCATCATGCGTGGTGAATATAAGGCTTCTTCCGCCTCTGAGATACAACTGGGAGCCAGCAATGTGGCACGTGGTTCGGTTCGCGTTACGGCTGCTGGTGCCACTCTGACGGAAAATGTGGATTATACGGTCGATTATACTTCGGGAACTGTAACGATCCTGAACGAAAGTATCATTGCCGCCGGAACCCCTGTAAGCGTTTCGCTGGAAAACCAGACGGCTTATAATATGCAGCGAAAGACGATGATGGGGCTCGACCTCAACTACCAGTTCAATCCCGACTTCTCGTTGGGGGCCACCATTATGCATATGTCGGAAATGCCGCTGACGACAAAGACAACGTTCGGCGACGAGTCCATCAACAATACACTGTGGGGATTCAATATTGCCTACAAGACAGAAAGCCAGTGGCTGACAAACGCATTCGACAAACTGCCGCTACTGAATCTGACCAAGCCCAGCCAGATCGCATTCACCGGTGAATTTGCCCACCTGATAGCCGGGCATTATGAAAACAAATATACCGGAGGTTATTCTTATCTAGACGATTTCGAGTCTACGCAGAGCGGTTTCGACCTGTTGAACCCGTATCCGTGGAAGCTCGCCAGTGTGCCCTGGGACAACAGTCCCGAAGCTCTCTTCCCGGAAGCCGACCGGACAAACGATATCACTTATGGTAAAAACCGTGCTTTGCTGGCGTGGTATTATGTCGACGGATTATTCACGCGTAGGAACTCCAGTCAGGCACCTCAGCATATCCGTAATGATAAAGAGCAACTATCCAACCATTACGTCCGTGCCGTATATGTAGATGAATTGTTCCCCGACAGAGACCAGGGTTACAATGAAACGAGTACGATACAGGCTCTTAACCTCGCTTATTATCCGAACGAACGTGGTCCGTATAACCTCGATGCCGATCTGGTCAATTCAGACGGTACATTGCAGAATCCGGAACAACGTTGGGGAGGTATCATGCGGAAGATCGATCAAAGCGATTTCGAGACTGCCAACATAGAATACATTGAATTTTGGATGCTCGACCCTTATATCTACGAAGAACGGGAAGGTGAAATAATCAAAGGCGGTGACTTGTATTTCAACCTGGGTGAAATATCGGAAGATGTGTTGAAAGATGGTAAGAAGTTCTATGAAAACGGTTTGCCTATCGACGGGGACAGAAGCCGGATCGACTCTACGGTCTGGGGACTTGTTCCGAAGCAGCAAAGTACAGTCTATGCATTCGATAATACCGCCGGTGCACGTGCCCGGCAGGATGTCGGACTCAACGGCTTGTCGGCTGAGGAAGAACGGGACTATCCTGCTTACCGGGAGTTTATGGATAAGCTCAGAGGCAAGCTGACACCTGAAGTCATTGGAGAAATGGAAAAAGACCCCTATTCTCCGTTAATGAACCCGGGGACAGATAAATACCGCTATTTCCGTGGTCGTGAGTTAGATGATAACAGTGTCAGCATTCTGGAACGTTACAAGCGTTACAACGGAACCGAAGGCAACTCTGCAGAGAATGGAACTACCGGTGAACGCTACGACACCTCCGCTTCCAAGAATCCGGATGTGGAAGACCTGAACCAGGACAACACGATGAACAAGAACGAGAAGTATTTTGAATACAAAGTATCTATTCATCCGGATGATCTGGAAGTAGGAAAGAACTTCATTGTGGATAAGAAAATAACTTACCCTAAAATACCCAACGGGGATAACGACGGAGGACAGAAGAAAGATCCGGCAACCTGGTATCTCTTCAAGATTCCGGTAAAGAAATATAATCGCTCCGTCGGAGCCATCAGCGATTTCAAGAGCATCCGCTTCATGCGTATGTATATGACTAATTTCAGTAAACCGACCATCCTGCGTTTCGGAACGTTTGAACTCGTACGCGGTGAATGGCGTTCTTACGAACAGGATCTATCCGATCCGAAAGTGCCGCCAAGAGTCAACGGTTCGCTCGAAGTCTCTTCTGTGAATATAGAGGAAAACAGCCGTCGTACACCGATTCCTTATGTAACCCCTCCGGGAGTCAGCCGTCAGACAGACCCGAGCCAGCCTCAGCTGCGTCGGGAAAATGAGCAGGCGCTCTCTTTGAAGGTAACGGAATTGGCCCCTCGGGATGCACGTGCCGTTTATAAAACGACCTCTTACGACCTGCGCCAGTACAAACGGTTGCAGTTGTTTGCCCATGCTGAAGCTTTGCCTGACAGCGCAGATAAATATACACCGCTGGCGGATGGTGATCTGTCTGTATTCATTCGTTTGGGTTCCGACTATAAAAATAACTATTACGAATATGAGGTTCCGCAGAAAGTAACCCAGCCGAACCAAGCTGCGTATACAGCTGAAGATGTATGGAATCCTACTTATAACACATTGGACTTCCCTCTTGAACTATTGACCAATCTCAAACTGAACCGTAACAAAAAGAAACGGGCAGGCGAGCAGGGAATTACGTTCAATACGGTGTATTCAGAAACCGGTGAAGGCTATAAAGTCAGTATCATCGGTAACCCGAGCTTGTCGGAAGTAAAAACGATCATGATCGGTGTCCGCAACTACGGTTCCAACGATGTCAGAAGTGGTGAAATCTGGGTGAACGAGTTACGTCTGAGCGAGTTTAACGAAGAAGGCGGCTGGGCAGCCAATGCCAACCTCAACGTAGCCGTATCCGACCTGGCAACCGTGAATGTCGGCGGTCGTATCGAAACAGCCGGCTTCGGTGCCCTCGACCAGTCACTCGCCGAACGCCGCATCGACGACTTTACACAGTATAACGTGGCAGCTAACATCGAATGGGGTAAGTTCTTCCCGGAAAAGGCGAAGGTCAGCATACCGATGTACTATGCATACTCGAAAGATCAGACGAAAGCCAAATACAATCCGCTCGACCAGGATATCAAACTGAACGATGCCCTGGATGCTGTCGATACAAAGGCCGAAAAAGACTCCATCAAGAGTTTCGCTATCGACCAGACCGTTGTCAAGAGCATCTCGTTCAACAACGTAAGGGCAGACATCCGTAGCAAAACTCCGATGCCTTACGACCCGGCAAACTTCTCGATAGGCTATTCATTCAGTCAGACGAAAAGACAAAATTCGGAAACGGAGTATGAAACGACAAAGGATTACCGTGGTAACTTCGCTTACAACTACACACCGTATGCGAAGCCGTTCCGTCCGTTCCAAAAGATAAAGAAGAACAACGGATACACCCGTTATATCAAGCAGTTCAGCTTGAACTATCTGCCGTCGAATATCAGTTTCCAGACTGCCATGATGCGCAATTATAACGAGATGCAGCTGCGCGACCTGGAGAACACCGGATACAAACCGGAAGTAACTTTCAGCTCCGAGTTCTACTGGGACCGTGCTTTCAGTTTGCGCTGGGACTTCACGAATAACCTGAACATGACCTTCACCTCCGGAACGAACGCCCGGATCGAGGAGCCGTATGTACAGGTCAACAAGGAACTGGCTCCCGACCGATATCAGGTCTGGAAGGATTCCGTAAAGCAGAGCATTGCCGACCTGGGTACACCGCTGAAATATGACCAGACATTCAATGTTACCTGGAATATGCCTTTGCAATATATCCCGGTGATGGATTGGGTAAACAGTTCCATCACTTACAACGCACAGTACAACTGGGATCGTGGAGCCGTCACCGATACGGAGTATGAACTCGGTAACACGATTACCAACCAACGCCAGATAGACTGGCAGGGAAGCCTCAACTTCCAGTCACTTTACAACAAGAACAAATTCCTGAAGAAAGTGAATCAGAAGTTCTCCGCCACCCGTACTGCTGCCAAGAAGAAAGAAAAGAAAGAGATCAAGCTGGAGAAAGATATCCAGTTGAATATGGATAGCGGAACAGTCGTCCAGCACGGTATGTTTACCAAGAAGGTACGCATCACTGCCCGCGGAGCCGACGGCAAGGTCTATGCCATCAAATACAAGCCGATCAACTATGCACAGGTGATGATCCTGAACCAGGATACGGCACATCTGAAACTGACGATCAAGCCGGGTCCGAAAGCGACGGAGGACTTCCTCTACAAAGCAGCCGAACATGCCAGCCGCTTCCTGATGATGGTGCGCCGCGTCAACATCCAGTATGCGACTACTGCCGGTATGTCGGTGCCGGGCTTCTCCCCGATGATCGGCGATATCTTCGGACAGGGACGTTCACCGTTCGGTCTGACTCCGGGTCTTGGTTTTGCCTTCGGAGCCGTCAACCGCGACTTCCTTTACGATGCCAAAGACCGTGGCTGGCTGATCGAAAACACCAATAACATCAATCCGGCAGTCATGACCAGTGCCAAGAACCTGAACATACGGGCGAACCTGGAACCGATCACCGGACTGAAGATCGACCTGAATGCCAACCGTGTCGACACCCGCAGCACCGATATACAATATATGTATTCCGGCATGCCGGAACTGACCGGAGGTAACTTCACGATGACGACTATCGCATTGGGCAGTTTCTTCAAAGGTATCGGCAATGCTGAAAACAACTATTCTTCCAAATCGTTCGACAAGTTCATCGAGAACCGTGAGATCATAGCCCAACGACTGGAAAACCGGTATGCCGGAACAAACTATCCGTCCGGAGGATTCCTGGGGCAGAACGGATACGGAGGACAACCTTACAATCCGGGAAGCAACAACGAACAGGGCGTCAGCCGCAACTCCGGCGACGTATTGATCCCGGCTTTCCTGGCTGCTTATACAGGGAAAGACCCGAACAAGATTTCACATTCACCGTTCCCGGCTCTGCGCAGCATGTTGCCGAACTGGCGTATCACATACGACGGTCTGATCCGTATTCCTGCCATCAAGAAATACTTCAAGACGGTTATGCTGAGCCATCAATATCGTTGTACATATAACGTAGGTGCTTACGAAACCTATTCTACCTGGGTCGATGCCGGTTTGGGTGACAATCTCGGATTCATACAGAATGCTTCCGAAAAGCCGATCCCTTCTTCACCCTATTCCATCTCTTCTGTCAGCCTGACCGAAAGCTTCAGTCCGCTGCTGGGAGTGGATGCAACGATGTTGAACAATATAACGATCCGTGCGGACTATACGACTACACGCAATCTGAACCTGAACATATCGTCTTATCAGATCGTAGAGGCATTGTCCAACAAGTACACGATCGGATTGGGTTACAAGTTTGCCGAGTTCAACAAGATTCTGAAGATGAAGAAGACACGTGACTTTAGCAATGACCTGACCGTGCGCCTGGACTTCTCGTACAACAAGATGCAGTCATTGATCCGTAAGATCGAAGACAGCTTCACACAGGCCACCAGCGGTAACGTTGCCAAGACAATCCAGTTCTCTGCCGATTACGGACTGAGCCGTGCATTGACACTTCGTGCATTCTACGATCTGCAGATCAATGAGCCGCTGATCTCCAACGCTGCTTATCCGACAAGCAACTCCAACTACGGTGTTGCCCTCCGCTTCTCCCTGGCGCAGTAAACCGACAAAGCTTTGTCACCGTTATGACAGTCTTGCCATGACGATGACAGAGTATTGCCACAGTGATGGCAGAAGATTGCCACTTGCATGGCAAGGCTCTGCCATCACTGTGGCAAAACATATAGTTCGGCACAAAGGATTAGTCACATAGTAGACTGATACGACAGATCACAGCATGTGGTATTCTTTCAACTCCTTCCGTAAGGCGAGCGCCTTATTGTCGGTTATCCCGTTCAGGAGTTTCCAGAAGCGGTCGCTATGGTTCATCTCTACCGTATGGCAGAGTTCGTGAAGGAGGACATAATCGATCAGATGCCAGGGGAGCAACATCAGGGATAAGGAGAGATTGATTGTTTTGCGCGTGCTGCAACTTCCCCACCGGGTCTTACTGTTCATGATCCGTACGCCTGTACAGGTAAATTTATATCGGGCAGCGAGTGCCATCAAGCGGTCGGGAAGTAATCGTTTAGCCTCGTGGCGAAGCGCTTTCTCCAACAAATCCTTCAAAATCTCCTGAACTTTATCGGACTCGAAGCAGGTTGCTGCCGGACAAGCAATACGAAGTATCCCTTCCTTCAAGGTCATATAATAATTGTTACGGTCTGTACGGAATATTTCTACGCGAAAAGTAGTTGCCTGCAACTGCGTCGTCTCGTCCAGCAACGGGCGTGCCGGATGCTTTTTCAAAGCCGAGAGAAGCTTCTGCCTGTTCTCTTCGATAAAAGACAGCATCCGTCCTTCATCCCCGCCTTCCGGCATGGTGGCGGTGATCATTCCCTTTGATATTTTCAGCGTATAACGGGTTGCTCGCGGGGTAGTACGGAGAAGGATGGTTCCCAGATCGTTGTAGTATATCTTCTTTTCCATATTTACCACAAAAGTAATACTTTAAAGGGAAATAATATTACGGTAGAAATGCTTATCTTTGCGCCCGGTATTAGATATTTAATAAGTATAAACTATATAAATAAGGCAATCATGAGCAAGAAAGCACTTTTATTGATCTGCGATGGCTGGGGAATCGGCGACCGTGGTAAAGATGATGTAATCTACAACACTCCCACTCCGTACTGGGATTATCTGTTGAAAACATACCCTAACTCTCAGTTGCAGGCTTCCGGCGAAAACGTAGGTTTACCCGACGGACAGATGGGTAACTCGGAAGTAGGTCACCTGAACATCGGTGCAGGCCGTATCGTTTACCAGGACCTGGTGAAGATCAATATCGCCTGTCGTCAGAATACAATCCTCGACAATCCGGAAATCAAACGTGCTTATAGCTACGCCAAAGAAAACGGCAAACAGATCCATTTCATGGGACTGGTTTCCGACGGTGGTGTACACAGCTCACTGGAACACCTGTTCAAACTGGCTGATATCGCGAAAGAATACGGAGTGGACAAAGCATACGTTCATTGCTTCATGGACGGTCGCGACACTGACCCGAAAAGCGGTAAAGGTTTCATCGAACAACTGGAAAACCATCTGAAAACAACAGGCGGTAAGATCGCTTCCATCATCGGCCGTTACTATGCAATGGACCGTGACAAACGTTGGGAACGCGTGAAAGAAGCGTACGACCTGATCGTGAACGGAACTGGTAAACCTGCCGAAGACATGGTAAAAGCCATGGAAGAATCATACGCAGAAGGCGTAACGGACGAATTCATCAAACCGATCGTACACGTAGAAAACGGTAAGCCGGTAGCTACTATCGAAGAAGGCGACGTCGTTATCTTCTTCAACTACCGTAACGACCGTGCCAAAGAACTGACTGTCGTTCTGACTCAGCAGGATATGCCGGAAGCAGGAATGAAGACTATTCCTAACTTGCAGTATTTCTGTATGACTCCGTACGATGCGAGCTTCAAGGGTGTCCATATCCTGTTCGACAAAGACAACGTAGAAAATACACTGGGCGAATTCTTGGCATCCGTTGGCAAAACACAGTTGCACATTGCCGAAACAGAGAAATATGCTCACGTTACCTTCTTCTTCAACGGCGGACGCGAAACTCCGTTCGATGGCGAAGACCGTATCCTGGTTCCATCTCCGAAAGTAGCTACTTACGACCTGAAACCGGAAATGAGTGCATTCGAAGTGAAAGACAAACTGGTAGAAGCTATCAATACAAAGAAATACGACTACATCGTTTGTAACTATGCAAACGGCGACATGGTAGGCCACACCGGTATCTATTCAGCTATCGAGAAAGCAGTCGTAACCATCGACGCTTGTCTGAACGACACCGTTGAAGCTGCTAAGGCTAACGACTACGAAGTGATCATCATCGCCGACCACGGTAATGCCGACCACGCTCTGAACGAAGACGGTACACCGAACACGGCTCACTCGCTGAACCCTGTTCCTTTCGTTTACGTAACAGAAAACAAAGAGGCCAAAGTAGAAGACGGTATCCTGGCAGACGTTGCTCCCTCTATCCTTCACATCATGGGATTGAAGCAGCCGAAAGAAATGACTGGTAAATCTTTGATTAAATAACAACTTTTATTAGTTGACAGTTGACAAGTGACAGTTGACAGTTATTACTCCACAAAGAGGAGGGGATAATTGTTAACTGTCATTTCTTATCTGTCACTTGTCAACTATCAACTGTCAACTAAATTGTCAACTGAAATGCAATGATTCAAATAGACGACACGCTGGTCAGCTTAGACCTGATTGAAGCCAATTTCATTTGCGACCTTGCCCAATGTAAAGGTATCTGTTGCGTAGAAGGTGACTCCGGTGCTCCGCTGGATAAAAGCGAGATAGCCGAACTGGAAAAGGCACTTCCGGTCATCTGGGACGACCTTTCTCCCGAAGCACAGGCCATCATTAAGAAGCAAGGCGTTGCGTATATCGACTGCGAAGGCGACATCGTCACTTCCATCGTCAACGGAAAGGACTGTGTATTTACCTGCTACGATACTGACGGGACCTGCAAATGTGCCATCGAGAAAGCATATCGCGAAGGCAAACTGTCTTTCTACAAGCCGGTATCCTGCCACCTGTATCCGGTGCGCGTCACCCAATACAAGGACTTCCGCGCCGTAAACTACGACCGTTGGAAAATATGTAAAGCAGCAGAGGTATTAGGACAAAAGGAAAAACTCCCTTTATATAAGTTTCTGAAAGAACCGCTCACCCGCAAGTTCGGTGCCGAATGGTATGAATCGCTGGTGGAGGTTGCTGAAGAATGGAGGAAACAAAAAGAACAAGAGAGGGAAGAATAATTCAACTCTTATCAAAAGTGAGCCATTTCAAAAGTTGACAGTTGACAAGTGACAGTTGACAGTTATGTCGGCTTTCAGCCGATTTATTTACCGAACGCGAAGCCCAACTGTCACTTGTCAACTGTCATCTGTCAACTGAAAAATGTTTCACATTTTTCTAAATTGGCACATTATTCCGTTTTCCGTATCAGGTCAGCCGTTTGGGCTTCCTCTTTCAGATACGTTTCGATATGGCGTTTTTTCTTATCTTCCAGGATTTCATTGATGGCAATCAGGATACCTGTCTCTTCCACATCACCGAACTCATGGTTTATGGCCGTTCCAAATACGCGCATCTTCGGTGAAAGGCTCATGTAAGCATTAACCAACGGTGGTACATTGATACCGAATTTGCGAACCTCCTGGTTCAATACCTTATAATTGTCCTTGAAGTTATCATAGCGGAACAACTCTTTCATCTTCTCGATGTCCGTATCTGTTTCCAGCGGGTACATCGGAGTGACCAGCTTGTCCGTATCCGGGAAATGCATTCCCAGGAAATAAAGGATCATGTTGCGTGCTTCCGTATTATAAGTATTATACATCGTCACTTTCCCGAAGTAATACTGCAGGCTCGGATCGACCACCGACAAAGCCCCCAGTCCGTCCCATAGGTTATCCAGTACAAACAATCCTTTGGCACCTGCACGTGTAGACTGATATTCCAGTGTTACGAAAGAACGTCCCAGCTCGACTGTATAAGGAAGAAACTCCTTATTAAACTTCTCGGAGAAATTAAACAGGTGAGATGTAGCCAGCATCGGCTTCCCATTCTTATCGAACTTGACATCCGAACCGCACAGAAAGCGGTAACCGCCCAAAATCTGTTCATCTTCCGGACTCCAGACGATCAATTGCCGATAAGCATCCTCCATCGTATCGAACTCGTCAATATCTACCGGAAAACCTGTTCCCCCGCCGTAGTAACGAAAGGCAATCTCCCGCAAACGTCCGATCTCCTGCATCACATTAGGAGCATCATGGGCTGTAATAATGTATATCTCATTGTTTGACTTGTTCGTGCTTCGGAGTTTCTTTTCTTTTGTCAACTCCGACTTCAAAAGGGCACGGTCAATCGGCTTAATAATGTCTTGCATATAAATAGAGTCTATGTTTTCTTGAGATTATAAGCTAGTTCTTTCACCCATTCGGCCCACTCAGCCGGCTTCTTGCTATTGTCGAAAGTCTGCCACGGAACAGGCTTGCCGAAATGGATACGGAACTTTTTATGTTTTGACCGGAACATCTCGTCCGGCAGATAAATCATTTCATAGTTCATCTTTATACCTAATTTCTTACGCAGATTCGCCAGCCGGTAGAAGAAATTGGAGTTTCTTCCCTCGAAATACACCGGAACAATATCCCGTTTATATTCGACAGCTTTCTGAATAAAGGACTTCTTCCATTCAGTGTCCTGTATTTTTCCATTCATCTTACGCGAACAAAGTCCGGCGGGGAATGTCACGATCTGATTGTCGGAAGCATATGCCTCGTCAATCAGCCGGGCATTGTTCTTGCCCTGCGAACCATGTTTATTGATAGGAACAAAGATAGATCTCAGATTTGACAAATAGAGAAGCAGGTCGTTCACAAGGTAACGTATTTTGCCGTCATAATGCTGACCGATCACTGCCGAGAGACAGATACCGTCCAGCCCTCCCAACGGATGATTGGAAGCAAAGATATAGCGGCCTTCCGCCGGAATGTTCTCCTCGTTTACCAATTCCAGGGTCAGGTCAAAATAACCGATCAGCTCCTGCATAAAATCAACCCCATCCTTATCATGATAACGGGTTAAAATATCATTCAGTTCATCCTGATGAATGGTACGGATCAGATAATTGACAATAAAACCCGGTATCTTTCCCGCCACTGAGGGCGCTTTCTGTTGCAGTACCTGTTTTACATCAATTTGTGTAATACCTTCTTGTGCCATCTTGCATAACTCTTGTCAGCAGCAAAGATATAGCTAATAATTAAATTTGAATACATTCGGCATAAGTTTTTAAGAAGTTTCAAGTACTTAACCAGCATGTTGTTTGCCCTTATATAAAATAATCGGACATCAGCATTCGTTATACATATATATTATTCTACACCTGCGTGCAAATTGGTCTCCTGCAAAATTCATATTTTTTGCATAAGTTGAAACAAAATAATCAATAATTATGTTTTTATACACAGGAGCGAATTAACAAACGCATGTAAGAAGTGGTAATTATCAATATAAACCGTTGTTTTCAAAGGAAATAAAGATAGCACCGAATTAGCAACTAAACTATTTTTAAGGAAAATAGAGTGCGATTTTTACCTTTTTTGTGTGAATATTAAACTAAAATGAGCGTTATTTGTTCTGTTAAAAAGAGAAAGTATTTGGAATGAGGAAATCTACGATTTGGTTACTTGCTGTTGTAATGGCTTTTGCGTTTGCCGGTTTACTTTTCCTACAGGTTAAGTACGTGAGCATCATACTCAAAAAGAGCAGCGAGCAATTCAATGAAACAGTCAAAAGAAGCCTGCACCAAGTCTCAAAAAACCTGGAGCTAGATGAAACGCGTGAATATCTGGAGGAAGATCTCAGGCGGGAAGATAACAATTATCTGCGTAACAGCCAGAATCCGGAAGAGATCACGCAGGCAATCAGCCAGCAAAAGCTGAATATAAAAGATGCTGACGGTAATATTATGCAAATAGAACATCTGCATAGTTTTAGCCAAAAGTTTCGGCCGCTCTCATCGCTCGACAAAAAACAGGCAGCCAATAATATCGTCGGTACTTCCCACGACCTGCAGCAATCGCTGAAGTATCGTCTGAAATACCAGGGTGACCTGATGCAGCTGGTTCTGCTGAACCTGTTGAACACTCCCAACCAGAAACCGATCCAGGAGCGTGTCGACTTTAAGAAGCTGAATAATTACTTAAAAACTGAATTTGTTAACAATGGTTTGAACCTGCCGTTCATCTTTTTTGTTATTAACAAAGATGGCAAAAAAGTGTACCAAAGTGGAGAAATAAAGAAGGAACCTATTGCGTCTGATATAATTACGTACGTATTGTTCCCGAACGATCCTCCTTCAAAGCAGAATTATGTGAAAGTATATTTCCCGACAAAGGGTGACTATATTTCAAGTTCTGTAACATTTATTGTACCGTCAGTACTCTTCTCGCTGATACTTTTGATAACGTTTATCTTTACCATCTATATCGTATTCCGCCAGAAGAGACTGTCAGAAATGAAGAATGACTTTATCAACAACATGACGCACGAGCTGAAAACTCCGGTTTCCACCATCTCTCTGGCGGCACAGATGTTGAAAGACTCAGATATAACAAAAAGCCCTGATGTATTCAGACATATATCGGGCGTGATCAATGATGAGACGAAGCGATTGGGCTTCCTGGTTGAGAAAGTGCTCCAAATGTCGCTGTTTGAACGGCAGAAAGCAGCCCTCAAACTGAAGGAAGTGGATGCAAACGACCTGGTGATCAGCGTAGCGAACACCTTCGCCCTGAAAGTCGAAAAGTACGATGGTACGCTCGACGTAGACTTGCAGGCAGTCGATTCGGCCATCTATGTGGATGAAATGCACATCACCAATGTACTGTTCAACCTGATGGACAACGCTGTGAAATACCGTCGTCCGGAAGTGCCCCTTACATTGATGGTAAGAACCTGGAACGACAACAACGGCAAACTGCTGATCGCTGTTGAAGACAATGGTATCGGAATCAAGAAAGAATACCTCAAAAAAGTATTCGACCGCTTCTTCCGCGTGCCGACAGGGAATGTACACGACGTAAAAGGTTTCGGCCTGGGACTTGCTTACGTCCGTAAAATTATCGAGGACCATAAAGGTACGATCCGTGCCGAGTTGGGTCCGGGAAATGTAGGAACAAAATTTATTATTACTTTACCTCTTATAAAAAGTTAGTTATGGAAGAAAAACTGAAAATCTTCTTTTGTGAAGACGACGAAAACCTGGGTATGCTATTAAGAGAATACTTACAGGCAAAAGGTTATGTAACTGATCTCTTCTCTGACGGAGAAGCTGGTTACAAAGGTTTCACCAAAGGCAAATATGATCTTTGCGTATTAGACGTAATGATGCCGAAAAAAGACGGTTTCACTCTTGCGCAGGAAATCCGTTCTATAAATCCTGACATTCCAATCATCTTCCTTACTGCCAAGACAATGAAGGAAGATATCCTGGAAGGCTTCAAGATCGGTGCCGACGATTATCTGACAAAACCGTTCAGCATGGAAGAACTGTTGCTTCGTATCGAAGCGATCCTGCGCCGTGTGAAAGGTAAGAAGATGAAAGACATTCCTTTCTACAAGCTGGGTAATTTCTTGTTCGATACTCAGAAACAAACACTGGCTATCGGTGACAAGGTAACAAAGCTGACAACGAAAGAATGCGAACTGCTGAGCCTGTTGTGTGCTCATGCCAACGAAATTCTGGAACGTAACTATGCACTGAAAACTATCTGGGTAGACGATAACTACTTCAATGCCCGTAGTATGGACGTGTATATCACCAAACTTCGTAAACTGTTGAAAGATGATCCGGGTATCGAAATCATCAACATCCACGGTAAGGGTTACAAACTGATCACTCCTTCCGGAGAAGAACAGGCCCGCGAAGAAGGTATCCAGGTTCTCTAAGGGATAGATCCCCTCTAATAAAAACAAGCCCCGACGGTTTTTCCGCCGGGGTTTCGTTTTTAAACAGATTGTTTCTTCTTCCACCAAAGAAAAGCAACCAATGTGATCACCGTAATCACGATGCCAATCGCCTGCGAAACAGCAACACCCATGCCCAATCCTTCCGGAGCGACAAAGATATAAGTGGAGCAAACGGCAGTCATAAACAATGCCGGGATCAGTGTAACGATATAAAGCTTTTTAGAGCGCGCCAAAAAGACTGTCAATGCCCAAAGGGTAAACACTGCCAACGTCTGATTTGTCCAGGCAAAATAGCGCCAGATCATATCGAACCCGTCTTTATCTTTCAGGCTGTAAAGCAATATACCGATTGCCACGATAAACAGGGGAATACAGATCATCAGACGGCTCGACATGCTTTTCTGCTCTTTATGCAGGAAATCTGCCACAATCAAACGGGCAGAGCGGAATGCCGTATCACCGGAAGTGATCGGTGCAGCAATAACTCCCAGGACAGCCAGTACACCACCGACCGTTCCCAGCCACTCTTTTGTTATACTGTCTACAATAACAGCCGCATTGCTCTCTCCCATCCCATTCTCATGATAGAAATAAGTTGCAGCGGCAGCCCAGATCAGGGCAACGATACCTTCGGTTATCATGGCACCAAAGAAAACCGGACGTCCCATATTTTCATTCTTGATACAACGGGCCATCAGCGGACTTTGCGTGGCATGGAATCCGGAAATCGCACCACAGGCAATGCTGACGAACATAATCGGGAAAATAGGCAGATTTGCCGGATGTTTGTTAGTCAGTCCGTCGGTCAATTCCGGCAACGGCGGATGATTCACAAACAACATCACCAGGATACCGACAGCCATAAACAACAGGGCAGCGGCAAACAACGGATAAATCTTTCCGATAATTTTATCGACCGGCAACAACGTTGCCAGGATATAATAGATAAAGACCACAAATATCCAGAAGGTAGCATCGAGATATTCAGGTGTAAGTTTTGCCAGCAAACCAGCCGGTCCTGCCACAAAGACGGCTCCAACCAGGATCATCAGAATCACGGTAAAGCCACGCATGAACTGTTTGAAATTATGACCGAGATAACGACCGATGATCTCCGGCAGGCTCTCCCCGTTGTTACGCAGTGAAAGCATTCCCGCCAGATAGTCGTGGACGGCTCCGGCAAAAATAGTACCCAACACGATCCACAGAAAAGAGGCTGTACCGAACTTCGCCCCCATAATGGCACCGAAGATCGGACCCAGTCCGGCAATATTCAGAAACTGGATCATAAAGACTTTCCAGGAGGACATCGGGATATAATCGACTCCGTCCTGATGCGTGTAAGCCGGAGTTTTACGGGATGGGTCAATCCCGAAGATGCGTTCTATAAAAGAACCGTAGATGAAATAGCCTGCAATAAGAGCTGCAAGGCAACAGATAAAGGTTATCATGGTGGTAAGTTCTATCAGGGTGAGTTATCCTGTTATCAAAAAGGATTTACAAATACAGGTTCATTTGCCGTCAACTTCAACTGACGGCAAATGAACCTGTAATAGCCGAGTTATTTAGCTATTCAGTAAACGTTTTACCGTTTCTGAAATAGCACGTCCTTCCGCCTTACCGGCAAGAGCTTTGGAAGCAACGCCCATTACTTTACCCATGTCTTTCGGGCCAGCGGCACCTACCTGGGCGATGATCGCTTTTATTTCTGTTTCCAGTTCTTCGGCAGTCATCTGTTTCGGAAGATAAGCTTCAAGCACCTTTACCTGCGCCAGTTCAGCTTCCGCCAGGTCTGCACGGTTTTGCTGGGTGTAGATTTCAGCTGAATCCTTGCCCTGTTTTACCAGCTTCTGGATCATCTTCGTAGCATCGGCATCTGTCAGGGTATCGTTGGCTCCCGGAGCTGTCTTAGCTTCCAGAAAGACTTTCTTTACATTTCTCAATGTTTCGAGGGCAACCTTATCTTTTGCCTTCATTGCGTTTTTAATGTCTTCGCTGACTCTTTCAAACAAATCCATATATTAATTGCTTATTAAAAATTATCGAAAACTTATCACCTGCTTACCTCCGGTATCCGGTTTCTTTCCTTCCGGACGCGAAGCCGACGGAGCCGTTGCAGTGGCCGATGATACCGGAATATCACTGCCCTGTACTTTCGAACGGGCACGGGCGATCACTTTCGGGTCACGGTTATAAGTAGGATTATCTTCGATCAAGGCGATCAATGCATCGTCGTCCAGTTCATCCTGCGTCAGTACGACCGCTTTGGCACGGGCAGCCACACGACGCATACGCTGGCCGGAAGCACCGTAATATTTGTCGATCAGGTCTTTTTCGGCACGTTCCTTGTTCAGGCGTTCCTCTTCCAGGCGAAGCTCTTCCTCGGTCATGCGGCCCTGTTCGATCTGACGTTTTTCGGCGATCTGCGGAATGTCTTCCATTCCGAAACCGGTAGCCAGGATCGTCATCTTCACTTTCGATCCCAATGTCGTATCGACAGCCGTACCCCAAATCACTTCGATATCGCGTCCGAAGCGCGACATGAAATCGTGCACATCGTTCATTTCTTCCATACGCAGTTCCGCTTCTTCGCCGAACGAAACGTTGAACAATATCTTCTTAGCGTTGAAAACGTCATTATTGTTCAGCAACGGAGAGTTCAACGCATCTTCGATCGCCTGGCGCACACGGCCTTCACCTTCACCGAAACCGTTACTCATCAAGGCAACGCCACCGTCTTTCATAGTGGTATTGACATCGGCAAAGTCGAGGTTGATAATACCCGGAAGGGTGATGATCTCGGCAATACTCTTGGCGGCAATCGTCAGCGTATCATCCGCTTTCCCGAAGGCATTCGTCATGGTCAAGTCGGAATAGATGGCACGCAGGCGTTCGTTGTTGATCACCAGCAGGGCATCCACATTCTTGCTGATCTCTTCCACCCCGTTCAGGGCCTGAATGATCTTGCGTTCGCCTTCAAAGACGAAAGGTATGGTGACGATACCGACGGTCAGAATTCCCATATCCTTGGCGATGCGGGCAATGACCGGAGCAGCTCCCGTTCCCGTACCGCCACCCATTCCGGCAGTGATAAAGACCATCTTGGTTCCGTCGCTCAGCATCTTGCGGATATCTTCCATACTTTCTTCGGCAGCCATCATGGCCCGCTCGGGCTTGTTTCCGGCTCCCAGTCCCTGGGTGATATTACGGCCCAGCGGCACTTTGACCGGCACGTCCGAACGGTTCAGCGCCTGGTTGTCTGTGTTACACAGAACGAATGTAACATCATGTATACCTTCTTTGTACATGTGGGTAACCGCGTTACCACCACCGCCTCCTACACCAATTACTTTGATGATCTTAGGAGTATCTGTCGGATAATTGAAACTTAATATTGTGTCGTCCATTGTCTTCCGGTTTTAATCCATTCGCTGATTTACTTTATATCGTCTTCGTCGTCAAACAGGCTCTTGCCAAACGTATCTATTCCCTTGGTCAGCCGTCCGAACAGACCGGGACCTTTTTTCTTTTCCGGTTTCTTCTTGGGTGGTTCGGGAACTCTCTTAGGTTCTTCCATGACAGGCTCTTCTTCCTTCTTCTCCGGTATCGGTTCTACTTTAGGCGGGATATAAAGAGCACAGTTTTCCGTTCCTCTTGCCAGCAAACCGACAGCTACGGCGTATTCGGGATTGTTGGCGATCATCTCACCGCTTTCCACGATGCCTTTGCGTACGGCAGAATAGCGAACATCCATTTTCAGGCGTTCACGGATCACTTCAGGCAGGTTCTTCAAGGCAGCACCGCCACCAGTGATAATGATACCGGCACCCAGCGAATTCATCAAGCCGGTCGCTTCGAGACGGGCATATACGTTTTCGAGGATTTCTTTCATACGGGCTTCGATCACATTATTGAGATCCGCCAGTTTAACCTCACGCAATCCCATGCCGTCGGCAGAACTTACCTGGATGCTCAGATCGTTGTCTTTCTCCATCAGGGCACTGCCGTAAGTCAGTTTCACGCGTTCAGCCTCAGCTTCCACCAGATGGAGGCTGGTGATATCGCGGGTGATCAGGTTACCGCCGAAAGGAATGACGGATAGGTTGACCAGCTGTCCGCCTTTATAAACCGTCAGTGTAGTCACCCCGGCACCGAAACCGATCAGGGCACAGCCCAGGTCCTTCTCGTTGTCGGTCAGCACCACATCGGCCAGAGCCAGCGGGGAGACAACGATATCGGCAATTTCTATTTTGGCACGGTCGGCAATACTGTTGACCACATAACGTTTCAACGAAGGCCGTCCGACAATCAGCTTATAGCGTGCCTCAATCCGGGTACAGGGAATACCTACCGGATTGGGTTCAGGTTTGTCGTCTAAAACATAGGTGGGAGAAACTGCCGCCAGCACATCCAGCATGTCCGGACGGTAATTGCAGCATTCTTCATACAGACCTTTGATAATTTCTTCCGTCACTACGCCGTCGGTCCCCAAAATACGTGGAACCGTATGGTCGATAGAACGCAGCGACTGCCCCCCGATGCCGACATACACTTTTCCGACCTTCGCGCCGTTCAGTTTATTTTCGAGCTTCAGGATAAGCCGTTTGATCTTATTCGCCGTTTCTTCCACATTATATACACATCCTCTTCGTATACAGGTAGCGGAGTTCTCAACTTCGTAGGCAATAATCGAGAGAGCCCCCGTCGGGCCCTTCGTTCCTACCATACCGACCATGTGAGAAGAGCCAAGGTCGATGGCTGCTATAAAGTCTGTGTATGCCATATCATCTATCTTTTAGTACAAACAATCTGATCTTTGTATTTTAAATTAATTATACTGTATTTCTCCCAGCCGGTTTTAGGTATGACCTTATCGTAGAAGAGGCGGAGGTTATCCAGCTTTTCTTCGAAATCGGCGAAAGAGCCCAGTACAATACGGTGGTTTCCCACCCGGGGAATCAGTTCCACTTCGTTATCAGGATGAACATAAATCTGTTCGATCTGATTATTCCAGAACTCATTCTCCTGCAAAAATAATGCAAATTTGTATAAGTCGGTTACCGCCAGCTCTTTTTCGACATATCCGCTTACTAAAGGAACGTCGGCAACATAACGGAAACTGACCGGCATCGTGGTGCCGAGGTTATCCACGTAGAAGTTCCCTCTGGAGCTAATCACACGCAAGATAGGAATTTTCTGCTCAACTTCAAGCTTAATAATGCCCGAAGGTGTCTTATAGGCTTCGATACGGGCGATCATTTCGTTCTTTTTCAGTTCCGTTTCTATCTTATCGGTGTTGATCGCATCCATAGGCTTTTTGATCGGGTTCAGATCCGCCTTTTTGAGAATCGACACCAGGTCGCTCTCACTCACGAAATGCTTGTCAAGACTGTCCTTTACCACGACCTGGAGGTCCTGGCATACCTTGTCCTGCTTCATATCCTGAAAGAAGAAGGCGACAAACACGATGTAACAAGACAACAGTGTAGCTACTACTATGGAAACTATACGAATCACAATTTCTTATCCAATATTTGTTTTACAGGTTCGATCAACCGGTCGATATCACCGGCACCGACCATCAATACCACTTCAAACGTATCCGCCTCTTTCTCCACCAGATCGAGCAGTTCGCTTTTGCGGATCAGCTTTTTGGCGGGAATAGTGACAGCATCGAATATGATTTCCGAAGTAACCCCCGGAATAGGTTCTTCCCGCGCAGGATAAATATCCAGCAGGATCAGTTCGTCCAGCAGCGACAGGCTGGCGGCAAAGTCAGGCGCAAAGTCGCGTGTGCGGGTGTATAGGTGCGGCTGGAAGATTCCCGTCACTTTGCGTCCGGCATAGAGTTCCTTTACGGACTGAATGCTGGCTGCCAGTTCGGCAGGATGGTGGGCATAATCGTCGATCAGGACGATATTGTCTTTCTTCAGGTGGAAATCGAAACGGCGTTTCGGACCTCCGAAAGAAGCCATACCTTTCTTTATTTCTTCGGGCGTTGCGCCGTTCATCCATGCCAAAGCGATGGCGGCAACACCATTCTCTATGTTTACTTTCACAGGAACACCCAACTGGATATCGGCAATGCGGATATCAGGACCTACAAAATCGAACCAGATCTCACCGTTGCCGATACGGACGTTTTCAGCATAAAAGTCGGGCTTGTCAGTTGACAGTTGACAGTTGACAGTTGACAGATCTTCAGCTCCAGTGTAGGTATAGAGCTTCACGCCCTCTTTCAGGCGGGGTGCCACATCAATGCCTTTCTTCATGACCAGGCAGCCATCGGGACGGATCAGTGATGTGAAATGCTCGAAACTTTCGCGGTAGGCTTCTGCCGTACCATAAATATCCAAATGATCCGGATCGGCGGCAGTGATCACAGCCATATAGGGAGTCAGCCAGTGGAAAGAACGGTCGAACTCGTCAGCTTCGATAACGGTCAGGTCGCTTTTATCGGAAAGCATCAGGTTGCTGCCGTAGTTCTTCAGGATACCCCCCAGGAAAGCATTGCAATCGACATGCGATTGTTTCAGCAGGTGGGCAAGCATGGAAGAGGTCGTTGTCTTTCCGTGTGTCCCGGCAATACAAAGCCCGCGCGAACAGTTGGTTATTTCACCTAATACACGGGCACGCTTCATAACCTCGAAACCGTTCTGACGGAAATAGGTCAGTTCCGTATGCGATTCGGGAACCGCCGGCGTATAGACAACCAAGGTTTGTGCCGGATCCTTGAAAGCATCCGGTATCAGGGAGGTGTTATCTTCGTAATGAATAACGGCACCTTCGCGGTTCAGCTGGGCGGTCAGGTCGGAGGGTGTTTTATCATATCCGGCTACCTGCTTTCCCCTGGAAAGAAAGTAACGGATCAGGGCACTCATTCCGATTCCTCCGGCTCCGACAAAGTAAACGGCCGTTATCGTATTTATATTCATATCGTTTTATTTTATTATCTTCATTATTTCGTCGACAATTTGGTCTGCACTGTGATGATGTGCCAGTTTTTCGATGTTACGACTCATCTGTGCCAGCCGTTCGTCGTCATGAACGACTTCGAGCGCTTTCGTGACCAGTTCCTGCTCCGCATCTTTATCTGCAACCATGATCGCCGCGTCTTTGTTTACCAAAGCGAGCGCATTTTTTGTCTGATGATCTTCCGCCACGTTGGGGGAAGGGACCAGGATGACCGGTTTCTTCAACAGACAGAGTTCGGAGATCGAACTTGCACCGGCACGGGATATGATCAGATCGGCTGCTGAATAGGCATAATCCATACGGGTGATAAAGTCGGAACACCAGATCGGCATGCCGCGATAGGCTTTCAGATGCTTGGTGGCTTCGTTGTAATAATAACGTCCAGTCTGCCAGATCACCTGTACATCAGAGCCGAACAGCTTGTCGAGGTCACCTTGAATACTTCGGTTGATCGTTCGTGCCCCCAGGCTGCCTCCTACCACCAGGATCGTTTTCTTCTCAGGCGACAGACCGAAGAAAGCCAATGCTTCTTCTTTCTTACCGAGGGCTTCCTCCAAATCCTGACGGACAGGGTTTCCGGTTACCACAATCTTGTCTGCAGGGAAGAACTTCTCCATTCCGTCGTAAGCGACACATATTTTCGATGCTTTCTTCGCGAGTAACTTATTGGTCACTCCGGCATAGGAGTTCTGCTCCTGAATCAGTGTCGGGATACCTTGCGAAGCAGCCATCCACAGGGTCGGACCACTGGCATAGCCTCCCACGCCTACTGCGATATCGGGACGGAACTCGCGGATCGTCTTCTTCGCCAGTCCGAGACTTTTACGTAGTCGGTTAAGCACCTTTATATTATTGAACAGGTGAGCACGGTCGAAACCACTCACCGGTAAGCCTACTATCTGATAGCCGGCGGCCGGAACCTTCTCCATTTCCATCCGGTCTTCCGCACCTACAAATAAGATTTCCGCATCAGGAAAACGTTTCCTGATGGTATTGGCGATGGAGATGGCCGGGAAGATATGCCCGCCGGTTCCGCCGCCACTTATTATTATACGGTACTGTTTCATTTTCTATTTTGTTTCTGTTACTTCTTCTTCCGTTTCGGGTAGCGTATCAGGCACCCAGTTGGATATTTCTTCTTCCGTAATAGCCGGAGCCGCACCAGCACCTTCGGTTTCCTCTTCCGGAAGCTCATCTTCTTCGTTACCCATATTGGCTCCGAAACGGCTCACACTCAGGATGATCCCGAAATAGATACAGGATATCACCGTAGAGGTACCACCACGGCTGACCAACGGCATCGGCTGACCGGTCACCGGTATCAGGTTGACTGCCACTGCCATATTCGCAAGTGCCTGCACCACGATCAGCAGGCCGCACCCCAATACAAGGTATTTCGGAAAGGCTTTATCGCATTTCCGGGCAATCATCCCGACTCGCACCAACAGCATGATATACAGCATTAATACGAATACGCCCCCGACGACGCCCAACTCTTCTATAATGATCGCATAAATAAAGTCGGAATAAGCCTGCGGAAGAAAATCCCTCTGCTGGCCATGACCAGGCAACTGTCCGAACAAACCTCCGTGTGCAATCGCGATCTTTGCATGGGAGACCTGGTAATTATCATCGGTTATCTTATATACACCATTTTCATCGGTATCCGATTCATGCCCGTCGAAGAAACGCTCCAAACGTCCCTGCCATGTGGCAAAACGATCCGGCAGATACTGAGTGACTCCTGCCGGCGTAAACCGCAACAACACGATAAACAGGATAAGTGCCAATATCAGGACACCCGCCAGTTTTCCCAGTTTCATCAGCGGCAACTGCCCGATAAACATCATCAGGAAGCAAACGCCAAACAACATAAAAGCAGTCGAGAAGTTCTCGGGAAGGATTAGGACACATGTCGTCCCCACCCCGATCAATATATACTTGAATATCTGGTCGTCCGTAAATTTACTCCGCTTACTGAGCAGGAAAGCGATGAACACAATGGATGCGAGCTTCGCAAACTCGGAGGGCTGGAACTGTATCCCGAATATCTCCAGCCAGCGGTGCGCATCATTGGCATTGATTCCCACAAAAGGCGTGACGATCAACATCAGCACCGACACAGGAAGCAACAGAATAAACGCCGGAAAGAACCGGCACGGGACATTGTGCAGCAACAAGACAAGCACAAATCCCCCCAGCAGGAAAGTGGCATGCCGGACGATCGGTGCCCAATGATTCGCGTTCTTATAGGCAATCGTGCTCGTAGCACTGAACACCTCAATCACCGAAATCAAGCACAGGAACATAAAGATGATCCATATCACCCGGTCGCCCTTAAATAATTTACTTGCCAGATCCATTCTAATTCATTTTACAAGTTACGTACACAAGCCTTGAACTGGTCGCCGCGGTCTTCGTAACTCTTGAAGAGATCGAAGCTGGCGCAGCAGGGTGATAACAAAACGGTGTCTCCCTTTTCTGCCAGTTTATAAGCCTTGCTTACCGCTTCTTCCATCGAGCGGGCATCTTCAATCTGCGACACCTTTCCGTCGAAGAAAGTATGCAGTTTGTTATTGTCGACACCCAGGAAAATCAAGGCACGTACTTTTTGTTTTACAAGTTCTTCAATCTCGGAATAGTCGTTACCCTTGTCTGTTCCGCCCAGTATCAGTACCAGTTTGGTCGTCATACTTTGCAAGGCATACCAGCAAGAGTTTACATTCGTCGCTTTCGAGTCGTTGATATAGTCTACTCCGCGTACACGGGCCACTTTCTCCAGGCGGTGTTCCACCCCGGTAAAGTCACTCAGTGAAGCCCGTATATTTTCATCGTGGATATCGACCACCTTGGATGCGATGCCCGATGCCAGCGAATTGTACAGGTTATGTGTACCCGTTAATGCTAATAAGTCCTGATCCATTGTAAATGTTCCGTTTGAGGTTTCAATTACTATTTGCTTATTATCCGTATATCCCTTCACGCCGTCTTCATGCGTTTCGGCGAATGGGTAAAGAGTTGCCGCAGGATGGCGTTTAGCGATCTCACGGGCAATGATCGGGTCGTCGTTCCAGAAGATGAACGCATCTTCCGACGTTTGGTTCTGGATTATGCGGAACTTGGCGTTCACATAATTCTGCATCTCGTAGTTATAACGGTCCAGATGATCGGGTGTTATATTCAACAAGATAGCTATATCCGCTTTGAAGTCGTACATGTTGTCCAACTGAAAACTGCTCAGTTCGATCACGTAGACCGCGTGCGGGTCTTCGGCAACCTGCAATGCCAGGCTGTTTCCTACGTTTCCTGCCAGGCCGACATCCACTCCGGCTTCTTTCAGGATATGGTACGTAAGCATGGTAGTCGTTGTCTTACCATTACTTCCGGTGATACAGATCATTTTCGAGTCGGTGTATCGTCCGGCAAATTCTATTTCGGAGATGATATGCGTCCCCTGCGCTTTCAGTTTCTGGATCATCGGAGCCTTGTCGGGTATTCCGGGGCTTTTGATGATCTCGTCGGCATTCAGAATGTCGGCTTCGGTATGCTGTCCTTCTTCCCAACGAATTCCGTGGGCGTCGAGCATATCCTTATACTTGGGTTTGATAGACGAAAAGTCGGAAACGAACACGTCAAATCCTTTTGCCTTCGCCAACACGGCTGCACCTGCACCGCTTTCTCCTCCCCCTAATACAACAATCCGGTTGTTCATAAAAACTTTGTTTTTACAATTGAAAATGGAGAATTGAAAATTGAAAATTAGCCTTACTTGCTATTACTAATTTTCAATTTTCCATTTTCAATTTTCAATTATCTTTATCTCATCTTCAATGTGACGATCGTTATAACCGCCAAAATAATACCGATCAACCAAAAACGTACCACTATCTTCGATTCAGGCACCACGTTGAACGGTTTTTGCAACAATGCTTGTATTCCTGCATTTCCCGCTTTCTGGAAATGATGGTGCAATGGCGTCATCTTAAATATACGACGACCTTCGCCATACTTCTTTTTTGTATATTTGAAGTAGGCAACCTGCGCCATAACCGAAATACTTTCAGCGAGAAAAATACCACAAAGAATTGGTATTAGCAACTCTTTACGTATAATTATAGCAAATACCGCGATTATACCACCCAGTGTCAGACTTCCCGTATCACCCATAAATACCTGCGCAGGGTATGAGTTATACCAAAGGAAACCGACTGTCGCCCCGATAAAAGCGGCGGCAAATACCACCAACTCTTCCGCTCCGGGGATAAACATGATATTCAGGAAGGAAGCGAACTCGAAGTGGGCGGACATATACGCCAAAATACCTAACGCAACGCCTATGATTGCAGAGGTTCCGGCAGCCAGACCGTCTAGTCCGTCCGTCAGGTTTGCCCCGTTAGATACGGCTGTCACCACGAATATGGTCATTAAAACAAAGACCAGCCACGCCGCTTCTTCTTTATAATCGCCTGCCCAGCTAACCAGTTGGGCATAATCGAAATTGTTATTCTTCATGAAAGGGATGGTCGTTTTGGTAGACTTCGTTTCTACCGTATGATAGTGGACTTCTTCGATCACATTATCATGCCGTACCTCCATATTCTCCTTAATCACGACATCCGGGCTCATAAACAACACCAAACCGACAATCAGCCCCAGGCCGACCTGTCCGATGATCTTGAATTTACCGTGCATCCCTTCTTTATTCTTACGGAACACTTTGATATAGTCGTCGGCAAAACCAAGAGCGCCCAGCCAAACGGTGGTGACCATCATCAGGATCACATAAATATTATTCAGCTTGGCACAAAGTAAAGTCGGAATCAGGATGGCAATAATGATAATAATACCTCCCATTGTCGGTGTACCTTTCTTACTCATCTGCCCTTCCAGTCCGAGGTTACGTACCGTCTCGCCGATCTGCAACATCTGCAAACGATCGATAATACGGCGGCCGATAGCTGTCGAGATAAACAAGGAAAGGATCAGTGCCAATCCGGAACGGAATGATACGTATTTAAACATCCCCGCTCCAGGTAAATCCAATTGATCCAGATAATTAAAAAGATAATAAAGCATGTCGTTTTATTGTTGTTGTGTTGCAAATATTTCCCGTAACTTCTCACGGTCGTCAAAATGATGTTTCACGCCTTTCACATCCTGGTAATCTTCATGGCCTTTACCAGCCACAAGGATCACATCGCCTTTCTTAGCCAGCATAGTGGCCGTTTTGATAGCCTGTGTACGGTCGGTGATGCAAAGTGTACGTTCCATATCCGCCTTGCTCAGCCCGGCTACCATATCCTGAATGATCTCGTCCGGTTCTTCAAAACGGGGATTGTCGGAAGTCAGGATTACCTGGTCACTCAACTTCGCTGCCTCTTTCGCCATCAACGGGCGTTTCCCTTTATCGCGGTTTCCGCCGGCACCCACAACGGTGATGATTCGGCCTCTTCCATCGAGCACTTCCTGGATACCGTTCAGTACGTTTGTCAAAGCATCCGGCGTATGGGCGTAATCGACAATCGCCGTATAACCGAGCGGAGATTGTATCGTTTCGAAACGGCCGGATACCGAGTGCAGCGTGCTCAATACGATCAGCGTCTCTTCCGGATCTTTTCCCAGTGAAACAGCCGCACCGTAAACAGCCAGGAGGTTGTAAGCATTGAAACGTCCCACAAAATGAACGATAACTTCACGACCGTTAATAATCATTTCTGTTCCTTCAAAATGCGACTCCAAAATCTTACCTTTGAAATCGGCCAGGGTACGGAGTGAATAGGTCAACTTCTTTGCCGCTGTATTCTGGAGCATGACAAGGCCTGATTTATCGTCGGCATTGGTCAGTGCAAAAGCATCCGCAGGCAGGTCGTCAAAGAATTTCTTCTTTGCTTTCAAGTAGTTCTCTACCGTTTTATGATAATCCAAATGGTCGCGCGTCAAGTTGGTAAAGATACCACCGTTGAACGACAAACCACTGATACGTTTCTGATCGATTGAATGGGAACTGACTTCCATAAAGGCATATTCGCATCCGGCTTCCACCATCCGGGCCATCAGACTGTGGAGGGTGATCGGATCGGGAGTTGTATGTTCTGTCGGGATCGCTTCACCGTCGATATAATTGCATACGGTGGAGATCAAGCCTACCTTATGTCCCATCTTACGGAACATTTCATACAATAAGGTAGCGATGGTGGTCTTGCCGTTCGTCCCGGTAACGCCCACCAGCGTCAGCTTGTCCGAAGGATTGTCATACCAGGTCGAAACAACCTTACCCAATGCGTCCGCCGAATCTTTCACCCGGATGAAACATAGTTTTCTTTCGAAAGAAGCTATCTTTTCTTCCGAAAGAAGCGGCAGTTCCTCGCAGATGATCGCTACGGCTCCTTGGGCAATAGCTCCGTCGATATAAGCATGTCCGTCAACTGCCGTACCTCTTACCGCCACGAACAAAAAGCCATCTTCCACCTTACGGGAGTCAGACTGGATACCTGCGATTTTTACATCATCAGCACCCACTGTTTCCAGTACATCCAACGTATGAATCAATTTCTTCAGTTCCATATTTTATCTGTTTGCAGACAGGTCAGAAAACCTGCCCTTCTATTTATTTTAATGTTAAGCGGATGGATTGTCCTTTGGCAATCCGCGTTCCCGGCCCCATCGACTGAGCAGAAACCCGCCCCATTCCATCCAATACAACTCGTAAACCTGCACTTTCAAGCAAGTAAACAGCATCTTTCGCCCCCATGCCGATCACACTCGGAACCAGTCCTTCACGGATTGTCAGATCGTGCAAACGGAGCACCTCACTACTGTCTCTCCGAGCTGCAGCAACCCACTTTGTTTCCAAACTGTCCGTATCGACATCAATATCGAATTTGCCCAATACATTTTCCAATGCATCCAGATTACCGTTCTTTGCCGCCGGCAGCATAACAGCCAACGAATCGCGTTCCATATCACGTACGTCGAACGACATATGACTGGCATAAACTTTCTCGGCAATGGCTTTCACTACGCCTCCGGACATCGTGCCCCCTGAAGGATAACCGATACGCGGACGACGGATCACAACGATACAGGAATACTTCGGTTCGTCGGCAGGGAAATATCCGCAAAAAGCGACCTGGTGACCGCTCGTACGGTAAACACCGCCTGTTGCTATCTGTGCCGTACCTGTCTTTCCTGCAATACGGATAATATCCGAATGTACGGCTTTACCTGTTCCTTTCTCAACCACACCCAACAACATATCCTTGATAATAGCCAGTGTATTGTCGGAACAAATCGACGATTTCAGAACCTCCGTCGAGAAACTCTGCACCGTCTTACCGTTGTGCATAATCTCCTTGGTAAACATCGGGCGGACCATCTTACCACCGTTCGCTATGGCATTGAAGAATGTCAACGTATAGATCGGAGGTATCTGCGTTTCATATCCGAAGGACATCCAGGGCAACGTAGTCTTCGACCAGTATAAAGTGGTATCATTCGGCATACGTATCTTAGCACGTCCGGCTCCCGGTATTTCCAGATTCAACGGGATAGTCAGACCTAATTTATACAGCCCTTCCACATATTTGGTCGGGTTCTTTTCGTATCCTTTCAGAATAATCTTGGCAACGCCGATATTCGACGAATACCAAATCGCCTGTTCTGCCGAGATACGACCGTAACCGCCTTTGTTCATATTATGGTCGGTCATACGGGCTCCTTTATACATATAAATACCTTTACCGACATCCACCGTATCACCCGGCTGACAAATGCCGTCTTCCAACGCCACCATCATAGAAGCAACCTTGAAGGTAGAGCCCGGTTCTATTTCATCCGCCACAGCATGGTTCTTCGTTTCGGCATAAGCGCCTTCACGGATACGCCCCATGTTCGTTATTGCTTTTATCTCACCCGTAGCAACTTCCATCACAACGGCTGTTCCCGATTCGGCATCGATCTTCTTCAGCATATCGACCAACGACTTCTCGGTAATATCCTGGATATTGATATCTATCGTCGTACGGATATCCATACCGTCCACAGGTTCCACCTCGACGACATTTGTCCAGCCGCCGCCTACGCGACGTACGGAACTCAATCCGGCTTCTCCCCGAAGCAACGAATCGTACTGCAACTCCAGGCCGTTCTTTCCTTTGGTCATACCTCCGGCTTCGATTTCACCGTAGATATCTCCGATCGTACGGGAAGCCAGTGTACCGAACGGTTTCTGGCGCTGTACCATTTCCTTTGTATAGAATCCGCTCTTGTATCGGCTCAGACGAAGGAACGGATATTTCTTCATCTCTTTCAAGTCGGTATAAGAAGCACGACCCTCATAGACGGGATACTGACGACTTTTACTTTTCAGTCCCCGAAGCAGATGGGCCTTATATCCGGCAGGAGTCCGGTTCTTGAATTTCCGGGATAAATAGACCGACAAAGAATCGACTCCGTTCACCTTTGAACTCAGGAACGTATCGACAGAAAAACCATCGGCACGGAAGTCTATATAGGTGTAGTAACGGGGCACACTGGTAGCCATCAGCTTTCCATCGGAAGAATAGATGTTACCACGTCCGGGTAATATCAGACGATTCGGGCGTTTCTGGCTTTCTGCCACTTTTTCCCATTTTTCCTTTTCCACGAAAGCTGTATCAAACGTGCGTAGCAATATACCAACCGCTATAAGCCCCAACAGCAGCACGACAATAAAGTAACAGAATAATATCCGGTTACTTTTCGGGGCGGTTTCTATTGGTTCGATCTCTTCAGCCATATTTATTTGTATAATTCATACGGCGGAGTTTTGGCTCCTTCCAGTTCTATACCTTGTTCTTCAATCAATAATTCTACTTGCGACTGGCGGCTGTTCCCCGTCAGTTCCGATGAGATGGACAATGCCTCAAAACGTATGTCGCGCAAACGTTGTTGCAGGCGGTCGATCTCACGTAGTTTTTGCATGCAGGTGTAGCGGTTTCCGATAAAGAAGAATATCATTATCACAACAAGCACGATCATCCGTGTGTGTTTAACGATAAAATCCTCATTCAGGATACCACCGCCCAGCACATACAAAAGAGAAAGACGTTTCTCTTTTTTCTTCGACTTTTTACGTTGTTGTTTTTCCTCCATAACCCCTATGTTAATTGGCAGTCGACCAGCAACTGCACCTCGCTACTTCTTCTCTGCTATTCTCAATTTGGCACTTCTCGAACGGGGGTTTCTTTCGATCTCCTCGTCGGAAGGCACAATCACTTTATTGTTTACCATGCGAAATGGCGTCTGTACATTTCCGAAAAAGTCTTGCTCGCTTTTTCCTTCAAAGTTTCCTGTTTTCAGGAAGTTTTTCACCAACCTGTCTTCCAGCGAATGGTAAGTGATTACAACCAAACGTCCGCCGGGCTTTAAGACCTGCAGGGTTTGTTGCAGCATTTCTTTCAGGGCACGCATTTCGTCGTTCACTTCGATGCGAAGTGCCTGGAATGCCTGTGCCAAAAACTTTTTCTCTTTGTCTTTTCCCGTGAAAGGCTTAACCAGCTCCAGGAAGTCACCGATCGTTTCTATTTTCTTATTTTCACGTGTCCGGACGATCAACGACGCTAGCTTACGAGCCACTTTCAGTTCGCCGTACAGGTAAAAGATATCTGCCAGCTCCTCTTCCGTATAGGTATTGACGATATCGGCAGCCGTCTGACCGGCACGGGTGTTCATGCGCATATCCAATGCCCCGTCGAAACGGAAAGAGAAACCGCGGTCTTTATCATCGAAATGATGGGAAGAAACCCCCAAATCCGCCAACAGTCCGTCGACTTCACCGTCCACACCATGATAGCGCATAAAATTATACAAATAACGGAAATTACTGCGGACAAACACAAAACGGGGATCGTCGGGGATATTATGTTCGGCATCGGCATCCTGGTCAAATCCGTAAAGTTCACTGTCGCTATCCATCCGTTTCAGGATTTCACGCGAATGTCCTCCTCCTCCAAAAGTCACATCCACGTAGATGCCCCCTTCTTGAATATTCAGACCTTTCACGCTTTCATCAAGCATCACCGGCACATGATAACTCTGCTTTTTCTCTTCCATTTTATGTCTTACACGTTAAACTTTCCCTTAAACAAAAGCACCTTACTTCGCTGTAAACAGGCACGTTACTTTATTAGAGGGTAAAATTAAGCATTTATCAAATTACCTTCCAAGAAATATAAGAGAAAAGTACAAAAAAGTTATCAACAGGTAGAGAGTCTTACTTTTCTCTTGATAGAAAAGTAAACAAAAAATCAAGGCTACACCGGCTTCGCTACTTCGGCGAAAGACTACGCTGAAAGGATAGTTGTATAACTGATGTGTAAATCCGTAATGGGTCGAACGGGGTATAAAATACAATTTCCTCCTAAGGAAACCGGAGTTCCCTCGGGAGGAAATTACAATTCCCCAGGCAGGAAACTATAGTTTCCCTAGGAGGGAACTACAGTTTCCTAAGCATGGAACTACGAGGAAACTGTAATAAACTAATAATCAGCCAAGCTTCATAGAGATTACCTCTCCTTCTTTTATTGCTTTATGAAGTAGCGTTTTCCCTTCTGATTTGACAGTAACAATCAGTTTTCCGTTTTCACGGATCACTTCAATGTCGAAGGAGGAATCGAATG
Organism: Parabacteroides chongii; assembly: GCF_029581355.1. Taxonomy (NCBI): domain Bacteria; kingdom Pseudomonadati; phylum Bacteroidota; class Bacteroidia; order Bacteroidales; family Tannerellaceae; genus Parabacteroides; species Parabacteroides chongii. The sequence continues at coordinate 820,577 of NZ_CP120849.1, forward strand.
CCTTTATTTTACGCAAACTCATTTTATCCCACTCAGCCGGTAAACGCGGAGTAAACGTGAAAGACTTCAAACCGGTAGGGCGAAGACCGAACATTCCTTCTGTGATGATACGGCAGTATAATCCGCTCTCGGCAGAAAGATGGCGCTGGCTTCCTTCCGGCCATGCCTCAATGGCATAAGGGACATGGTCACCCAACAGGCGATGATTGGAATAGAATTTTAAGTATTCGGTTGCTTTTTCTGTTGCTCCGCAGGCATATACGCCTCTCAAAGCATACAGGGTGGAACGATCCCAGAAAGTCTCGCTTCCGGCCTGGGTCAACAAACCGTTTTCTGTCCACAAACGGGGAGAGAACAAGGCATTGATCGTCCCTTCTTTACGATCATAGATGCCGACTGTCAGCGGAATACAAATCCAGGAACGAAGGATGTCGTTTCCTTCATAATATTGATAAGTATCGACCCCTTCTACTTTAGCCCCGAAATAGTCTTCCATACTTTTACGAAGATCTTTAGCCTGTCTCTCATAATCCGACAACTCCGAAAAAGGCTTCTTCAAATCTTTTCCTAAATACACGGCTGAACGTAAAGCATCGTAATATAATGAAGAGGTACAAAGGTTGGCTTTCCCTGCCGGAAAACGTCCTTCCAGTTCGTCGGAGTCGGAGGCTACAACGCCTTTGTCGTTCAGGTTTCGACGACAGTATTCCAGGCACCATTCGATAAGCGGCCATAACTCTTCAGCTTCACCTTTGTCTCCTCTTGCCAAAGCATAACGGGCGGCTCCGTAAGCGACCATTGCGGCATCACCACGGTCACCGGCTCCTCCCCAAACGTCCAGTCCTTCTGCAATGATGGAACTGGGTATCTTTTCGTATTCAGGGTTCATGAAACGGGCAAAATGTTTGAATGAGTTAAGAGCAGAACCATTTCCGACTTCGTATCCCAGATAAGGGAAGAAGGGATTGATATATTCTGCCTGGTCGTTAGCCCAGATTGCGGCATAATAAGACTCACCGCCGGGACCATGCATTAATCCTCCTTTCGTGTCATAGATACTTTCTGCTCCACGTATCTTGGCAAAGGCAAACATCGTATTTACAACGGGATCGGGGGTTTCCAGTATCAGGTTATTCCAAAAGCCTGCGATCAGGTCCTTTCTAGCCTGCAGTTCTTTTTCGATATCCATCTTTTGTTCTGTCTCGCCCTGCTTATAACCGCTGATTGAAGCATAAAAGACAAGTTCTTCTTTCGGTTGCAGTTGCTTACTTGTCGATCCTATAATCTCGGAAACCAGCTTATAACTACCATCCACTCCAATAGCCGGATCGGTGTCTATAACTGAACGGGAAACAGGTATTTCCACATTCACAGCCGATTCTCCCGTATTTCGGAGAATATATTTCTCACATACGGCAGGATTGGATACAGAAGGGAAAACAACACGGGTCATGGTTATTTGTGCCTTACGCGGCAAAGCGACCATACTTTCTACCGTCATTGTTCCATCCAATGTGATTTTAGTTACCTTTTCACCGGAAAGCGATTGTCCGTTAACCGATACCATATCCGACGCATTCCAAGCAAACCGGCGCATCAAACTGGCATGTGTATTATTCGGTATCGTCCGGAGCATCGGCCAAATCATACTCTTATTCAACTCAAAAGAACCGTCGGCATTCACCCCGTAACGCAAAACAGCAGACACTTTCAAACCGCTCATTTCGATATGATCGTAATGAGGAATGTGCCCCTTCACCTCCCATGAGATACTCCCGTTGGGATTGATGGACCAGCGGTTCTGAGCAGAAAGGTAGCCACTACAAACAAAGGTCCAACATAAAAACACAAATAAAAATAACTTTTTCATGATATTCTATTATATAAAATGGTTACTCACATATTGTTACTACTCACTTATAATACCACAATCACTCCAAATAACGAATATTCTTTACAACTACAGATTGAGTATTATTCATATAAACAGGCTGTAGACATCCCGATATATCATTATTTACAATTTGAACATCTTCCGCATCTTCTATTGCTATGGCATGTTCATTCACAGCTTCAATGACGTTGTTCCGAATAAGAATATTCTTATTCAATAATCCGGTTTTCTCCTTTACGCCAGAAACAGCAACACTAATGCCGGATGAAGACCCCTGAGTTCCTTGCGCATAGCCACAACCAGAAATCCAATTATTTTCAATCAACACATTTTCCACCGGACCACTTTCCCGCCAACCAGCTTCTGCCCCTAACTGAATAGCTGTCCCGGTACTATTCTGTATCACATTTTTATTTATAAGAACATTCTTGCTCTTTATCAGAAATGCTCTGGCCAGGTGACTCTTCACCGTATTATTCGTGATCCGGACAGATGGCCGACGTGTAATATTAGTCATATAAAAAAGATCGGGAGAACCTATAAGCCAATCTTTATCCAATGTTACACAAACCTTCCAATCTGCAACAGAAGTATCAACCTGTTGAACAACAAAACGTTCTCTCTCTATCAAATTGCTCTTATTTACAACCAGCAAAGTATCATCCACATCCGGATAATCCAGAGATAAAGCATGAAGATCTGCATTTTGTATTTTAATTTCAACAGACCGTTTTGTTTGAGGGACAATCGTATAATAATAATTATGAATATTCGTACAATCGTCTCCCTGACCTCCAAATTTACAATTTTCTATCGTAATTCGCCCTTTACAACTGGTAAAATGAGTTGCATCTGTATTTGTAGAAATAACAGCACCTGCCTCCGGGATTACCTGAAGATTATTCATGGTTATATTTTCCGACAAATGTCCGACAATTCCCATACCTGGCTGACTATGTATCTTAACGTCTTCAATAAAAACTTCAGACGACTCTTTTATCATAATTGCCGGACGATAATGCCCGGAATGACGCAATACACAATAATCACCTATAGAAGGTTTAAAATCCGTGTAAATGCGGATCATATCTTTTGACAACAATTCTTTACCGAAACATCTTCCTCCCGTATACAATGTTTTTTTCACTGCACCAACATAATGTATCCTTCCCGTCACTACCTCATCCAAATAATAATAACGTTCAGGATCAATCTGCATATCGAAGCTTTTTTCATTGAGCTTCATTATCTTTCCTACCGTATTGGGAGGACGTCGGTAAGTAATACTCAATCCTTTAACCGTTACATTTCGTGCCCCTACTATTGATATAACTTCATACCAACCATCCAACAACAACGTTGCACCGCCTGCGTCAATAACAAGATCCTCTGCACCAGCTAAATCCAAAGCCTTTACATAAGGAGCATCCGGCTTAAACAAAGTGCCCTGAACATTTTCTCCATATGTACCGCTAATTGCGTCTCTCTCAATCTTTAGAGCTAAAGAATCCCTATAATTATATAAGCCGGGAGGGAAAAATAAAACAGCTCCTTTACGGTGCCTGCAATAATCGCAAGCCTTACGAATAGCCTCCGAATCGTCCAGGCCGTCATTTGGAACAGCCCCAAAGGATGACACATCCACCCGCTCTCCTGTCTCCGCATAACAATGAAAAAACACTACAGAATGAAGCAGTAATATCAAAACACATATTAATCTTTTCATTTTCAAATCAATTTATATTACTTTTCACACGGAATGATATACAAAAAAGCACCCTCTGAGAAAAACCTAAAGATTATTCTTTGAGAGTGCTTTTTACATATAGTAACTATTACTTACTCAATCCTGTAATAACCAATCTCCATTGCTTTTTATTCTTATTATCTGCTGCCGTCACTTCATAAACCAGATCTGATTGGGAAAAATCACCAACCTTTCCCAATACCGGAGTGGAACCTATCGGAGCGATGGAAGCAGCAGTCGAAATTGTAGCATAGCCAACAATGTTGGATAGAGAAACCTGATTCCGAACCTCGTCCGTAAATGTTCCGGAAGCTTTAGGCACTGTAATGGTGCATTCGATGAGCCCCTCTTCATTATTGATCAGAGTTTTCGTAGTCAATGTTTTTACCTGCATCTTTTCACTGATACCTTCCTGTATAGCCCAGCGATATTCAAAATTAAATGCAGTTACTTCTGCTTCAGTATAAACCGGCAGGTCATCATCTAACCCGGCAGTTAAACACGATGACAAACAGGTACACAGTAAAGACATCAACAAGTACTTAATAAATATCAATCGTTTCATATTCTATAAAATTCAATTATTACATATTATTATTTATTCCCAGCCCGGATTCTGATCATTTGACAGCTTCTCATTCAGAATAGTCTCATTTTTCGGAATCGGCATAAAATATCTTCTGGACGTAAACTTCCTGTCGTTGGACGGTCCGACAACCGGAACCGGAATAATCTCAAAACTCTTTCCGTCTTCAGCAATCTCAATAGCTGTCGGCGGTGTGTTCAACTCATCAATTTCATCAACACCATCTTCTTTTCCCCAACGCAACAAAGACCAGTATCTGTCTTCTTCCTGAACTAACTCCACACGACGCTCCTGCTTATAACATTTCCAGGCTTCCTCTTTAGAAAGGGACGTTGACAAAGCAGGCAACTGCCCATGAGCCATTCTGGTTTTGTTGATGTATTCAATTGCTGTAGCTGTTTCCCCTAATCTCAATAAGGCTTCCGCATAATCCAAATAGGTTCTTCCTAAACGCAAATGTATCAAATGCCAGTCCGTCGGAACACCTGCAATAACCGACTTATCCTGATACAGATTCTTAATATACAGATAGCCGGTTTTCGTCATATGACGATCCTTCTCCTTATTATTCAAATAATAAAGATTACCTCCGACACGCATTGTTATGATCGAATTAAAATACTTGGTAGAATCATAGGCAATCGTTGAATAAAAACGGGCATCACGATTTTTATAAATCGCATTACTTACATAATCAACATTCGGCTTAAAGTTTTTATAATAGGAAGTCTCATTCCACATTTTAGCATTTCCATCCGTATCAACCACCTCATAAGCACTTACCAAATCCTGAGACGGAGACTTATCATGCCAACCCTCAAAATTTTCTACCGGCCATACAGCAGCCACTTCATCCGGAATTTTACCAGCACCTTGATTAGGAACGATCGACTGCATCCAGGTTCCGGACATCCTTGTTGTTTCCGACAAATAATAAGTAGCCAGAATCACTTCCTTCGAATTCAAACCAGTAGTATAGTCGTTAAACAGCTTTCCATAATCTCCCTCCAAGGAATAAACACCCAAAGAGAACAAGTCCTCGCAAGCTTTCCTGGCTTGCTGATAATAATCCTTTTTATCGTTCGTATCAGTCAAATAGGCAGCACCTTGCAGACAAACAGCAGCTTTTAAAGCGTAAGCGGCACCTTTTGTCAGAGCTCCGGCAGAAGCTGTCACCGGTAACCCTTCAGCGGCATCAGTCAAATCATTGATGATAAAATCATAAGTATCTTTTATGGTTGCAGAGCGTGCAAACATCAGATCGTCATCAGGAGTGAGCACACGATCGACAATCATCAACCGACCGAATAACCTGGCACGGGTGTAATAAATAATGCCACGAAGCATTTTAGCCTGGGCTATCAAAGGAACTTTGTCCGCCTCCTTAATATCTTCGGAAGCAGTAACCTTTTCAATAATCAGATTGCATCGGCGAATTTCCCCGAATTTATTCCATCCATAGTCATTTGCATTCGTCATCAATTCACGAACCGTTCTTACTGCAGCACTCATTTCCGTATTGACAACTGAATTATCGCTCCAGTCATCAGCATTTTCCGTCAATAATTTAGCTACATACAGAGTCCCATTCACAAAAGTCTGTGCACCTTCTGCAGACTTCCAGACTTTATCTTCTGAGAACTTATCCAGCGGAGATTTATCCAGATCGTCTGCACATGAGACAAACAAAAGAATAAAAGTCGATAAAATTGCTATATATTTCATATCTGTTTCTTTTTAAAATCCAACATTTAATGCAACTGAGAATGTCTGCTGAACCGGATAGCCCTGTCCGCTACCATCCACAACTTCCGGATCGAAATAATCTTTCACTCCAGATATAGTAAAGAGGTTAGTTCCCATCACTGACAGTTTCAATTTACTAATCGCACTTACATTTTTAAGTAAGATATTCTTGAAGTCATAGCCAAACTGTAAACTCTTCATACGGAAATAACTGGCATTTTTAATCCAGAAATCCGATGATTGTGTATTATTGGAGCTATTGATATTCTGATAAGAAGAGGCACGCGGATAGGCTGCATCCGTATTATCCGGAGCCCAGAAATCCAACTGATACTTATAGTTCATTTCCATTGTATTTCCACCTTTCATCAGACCTCCCAACTCTACATAACGTGGTCCCGTTCCCTGGAACAAGCCATACAGGAAGAAGCCTTTATATTCCAAATTGAAATCAAAACCATAGTTGAAAGAAGGGAAGAAAGGTTTTCCTATTCTCACCTGATCTTCCGAATCGATTTTACCATCTCCATTCACATCGATATAAGACAGGTCACCCGGTTTCAATTCCGTAGCACTCAGGAAACGAGGATTATCCAATACATCCCCTACATTCTGATAAATGCCGCCAGAATGATATGCATTTCCAAAATAATTCTTCTGATGAGTCGAACGTTTCTTCGGATTCTTCAAAGTGGCTTCCGATTCACTCTCATTCACTTCCCATAATTCATCATAAGTGGTAAAGTTAAAGCCCAAATCATAATTCAAATCACCCACTTTGTTCTTGTATCTCACCATAGCTTCATAGCCGGCCCGACGATGAACACTCTTTGATTTCACCTGTGGCAAATCTTTACCCAACGTAGTCGTATAACGGTTCTGTGGAGAAATCAAATAACCCTTTGTCTTATAATAATAGTAATCGAAAGTAAAATTCAAATGATTGTTCAGGAAAGCCATATCAAAACCGATATCAAAAACATCTTTTGTATACCAACTCAACGCATTTGAAACCAAATTACCTTCTGTAAATCCGGCAACGAACTGACCACCGACAACTGCCGACTGAGAATTATAAGAATATGTAGGAATATAACCGAAACGAGTAACACCGGTTTCCAAACCGACCTGTCCGTAAGAAGCCCTGATCTTGAAGAAATCGATAATCTGTTTGTCTTTCAAACTACGCATAAAGCCTTCTTCAGAAACAACCCACGCCAAAGCACCTGAAGGGAAAAATCCCCAACGCTGATCTCTTGCAAAATTATCAGACCCATCATAGCGGAAGTTTCCTTCTACCAAATATTTATCAGCATAATTGTATCGCAAACGTCCGACATAACCGATACGTGCACCTTCCTGTGCAGTTCCTGTATTTTGCTGTGTAGTTGCATCTCCTGCGAACAGTTGGTCGAAATCATTTGAAATAAAACCATTTCTCGACGCACTGAACTCTTCATTCGTTGTATTATAATAGCTATACACTCCTTGTACTTCAAAGAAATGACGATCAATCGCCCTACTATATTCCACGCTCGCTTCCAATGTATTATTACGCCACCAGCTGTTTGTCAATGACATATCTGAAGGTGAAGCCTCTTTCAATTCCCCTGCAGGAGAATATTGAGGAGCACTGGATTGGAAATACTTTCTATTATAGTTTGAGTAACGGGAGTTTGCTAAAATTTTAAATTTCAAACCTTTATCCCACGGCAATGCCCAGGTAGCATATAATTGCGCATTCAATATATTATCCGACACCCGATCATAACCCGATTCCTTATCTAACCAAGCCAGAGGATGAACAGAAAGAGCACTATAGGTTCCATCCGGATTATAAGCGACATCAATTGGTTTATTATAAGCCAGCAAGTTTCTCCAAATCAATGATTGTCCGTACGGATTCGGATTTCTTTTTTCCAGAATTGCATCCAGATTCAAACCGACTTCCAAACCAATATTATCAAAACTCGAAGAAACATTACTCCTGATGTTATAACGTTTAAACGTATTATTATGAGACTGTTTAAACAAAGACTCCTGATTCAGATAGCCCAAAGACGTATAATACTTCACACCGTTTTTTGATTTACCCGACATAGATAGATTATGCCTCATTTGAGGTGCAAAATTATTAATCGCCATTTTCAGCCAGTCATTATCCGGGTAGTTAGCTGGATCAGAATGATTCAATACTTTATTTACCACATCTTCCGAATACATAGCATAAGCACCACGTCCGTCATATTCGGCTGCTTTATTAGCAGAAGTAACATATTCAATTGCATTTACCCGATCCGGAATAACAGTCGGTCTGCTCCAATCAAAACCTGCCGTATAATCAATATTGATCTTTTCACTATTACCTCTTTTGGTTGTTACAAGTACAATACCATTACCTGCCTGAGCACCATATACAGCCGTTGCACTTGCATCCTTCAAAACGGATATAGACTCTATATCCGAAGAAGTCAAGGCATTAAAATCAAGAGGTTCGCGTATAATACCATCAATAATATAAAGCGGAGTACCTCCACCACGGATAGAGATCGTAGGAACTGTACCTCCCGGTTCACCTCCGGTCTGTTGAACAATCACACCGGCAGCACGTCCCTGCAAGGCGGCAGATGTGCTGGTATACGGCAACTCATCGATTTTATCGGTCTTCACACTGGTAACAGAACTTACTGTTTTCCGAGTAGATGTTGAACCATAACCAACTACAATCACTTCATCCAACTGGCTGTGGCTTTCCCTCAAAACAACTTTCAATACTGTTTGATTCGTTACGGTCATCTCTTCAGAATCATATCCAATATAAGAAACAACCAAAGTAGCTTTGGAAGGTATCGTAATACTAAATTTACCGTCTACATCGGTAATTCCACCCAGTGTCGGGTTATTCTTGACAATCACGTTGGCACCAATGATAGGTTCTCCATTTTCGTCTGTCACGACTCCCGTTATAATTCGTTCATCTGCATTTAAAGACTGAGATAACAAACCACTTTTACTTAATACGATCTGACGATCACTAATGGTATAATGTATATCAGTATTTTTCAATATACTATTCAATAAATCTGATATATCACTCTCATTGGCAGAGACATTCACTTTTTGCCCGACATTGACAACATCTTTATTATACAAAAAGCGATACTCCGTCTTTTGTTCTATTGCGTTCAATACCTCTTCTATCGATACATTCTTCATTTGGAGGCTCACAGACACTGACTGTGAATAAGATATCGAAGCAAATACTTGTGTTAGACTTAAAGCTACAAATAACAAGCATAATCTCATAACTCGAAAAATTTTAATGGCAAAACATTGCCTTTCGATTTTTTTATCCGAAATGGAATTCATACATTTGTTTGTTTAGTTAGAAAAATAAGGTTGACTAAAAACTTTTAAACAGCTAAACGATCCAAAGGAAAGGTCTCGCACACCTTTCCTTTTTATTTCAAGCCGTTTCATTGATCTTAATTGATAATATTACTTCATAGGCATAGATTTTATGGTGAACAACTAATTCTAATTTCTCCCATATATTACTAAGACGGCTCAGTTATTTTTTACCACAATCGAAAAGTCACTTTTTTTCATAAAAACAGGATTTTCTTTTTTACGTCAAAACAAAGAGAAAAAAAGGTGATCTATGTCACCTTTTTCTTTTATAAACTTCTATTGTTTGCTTCTCATAAGTATTGTTCTTATCCTTCACCCTCTTATTTTGTTTGAAGTGCAGAGGGGCACTCATTTCCAGCAATCGTAATATTTCATCCAATGATTCATATTCAAACGTTGCACGATACGGAGCATTTGCCAAAGAAGGATCTTTCAAATCTATATTGACATTAAAGGTAAGTCCGAGGCGTTTAAATACATATGACAACGGATCATCCCGGAATATCATTAATCCATCTTTCCAGGCATACCATTTATACGGATCGGTCTTTGCGATAAGGCATTGCTTGGTCTGACTATTAAAGGAAGCACGTTCTCCCGGAACCATAGCGACCGGAGAAGAGTTTCCGAAAGCAACGTCGATCTTGCCATTGACCATCGTAACAGCCGTAATCGAATCGGTGTTATAGGCTTCTATATTAAAAGCCGTACCCGTAGCTCGCAGGGTTATCTGATCGGTTTTGACGATAAAAGGGTTTTCTTTATCGGAATGTACTTCAAAATATCCTTCACCGTTTAAGAAGACATCCCGTTCACCTTTCCGGAAAGCCAAAGGATATTTCAGAGAGCTTCCGCCATTCAGCCAAACATTGGTTCCATCGGGCAAACGCACCTCGGAAAAAGTCCCATGAGGAGATTTCACCTCCTGATATTCTATCGTATCATACAGGTCACTCTCTTTATTCAGGTATAAATAAGTACAAAGAATCAACAAAGGCAGAAGAAGGATAGCGGCTACACGCTGCCAATAGACCAATATAGTACGGACTATATTCCTCTTCGTGGCTGCGATATTTGCCAGAATATTTTTTTCAGCTTCAGATACGTCAATCTCAGAGGGGTTAAAAGCAGGATGCATCACCTGCCAGATATTACGCATTTCCTGGAAATAGCGGTTATTATCAGGCGATTGCTTCACCCATTCTTCCAGTTCACGGCATTCCTTCACGGTTGCTTTTCCGGATAGATAAGCTGATATAATAAGTTGTATTTGATCTTTGTCTGTCATTTCTTCTCTTTTATGGTGTTAAGACGTCTGGGAAATCATTTCCCACATAGTTTATAACTTTTTTTAGGGAATACCGATTGATATAAGAAATAGAAAGAAATCCTTCAAATATTTTCGCAATAGATCCAGCGTCTTACTGACGCGGACTTCCACAGTACGTTCAGAGACATTCAGCTGCTCTGCAATCTCTCTGTATTTCAATCCTTCAAAACGATTCAACATAAAAGCTTCCCGATATAGTTCGGGTACTTTCTCAAGCGCACGATACAAATGATCGGACAGATCCGAATGCAATATATAATTATCCGTATCGTATGAATCCAATGTGATACTCTCATATTCAGCTTCGTGCTGACGTATGATTTCCAAATGACGAAATTCATCCAAACAACTGTTACGGACAGCTTTCAGCAAATAAGATTTTAAAGAGGTTTCAATCTGTATGTTTTTCCGGTCACTCCAAAGCTTCAGGAAGATCGATTGGACAATATCCTCACACGAATCCTTGTCTCTTATAAAGTTACCACAAAACAACACGAGGTCGGCATAATAGGTCTGGAACAAGATGGAGAAAGCCTCTTTGCTGTCTTGCTTCAAAGCAGACAGGATAAAGATTTCTTGTTGTTTTTCCAGTTTTCCCATATTGATTTTAAGTATTAACACCTTTTCCCGGCAGCTAAATTAGTTACATTTTTTTATTTCCAATCTATTTTACTTATACAAAATGCTACAACCAACAAAGCCCCTACGATACGAGACCGCAGAGGCTGTTTTTTTCTGTATTCCTTCCTCACGGAAGTAATTACAGTAAGAACTTTATTTTATTACTTAATATTAATAACCACTTTTTCGCCTGTCGCAGGGTAATTGATGGATAGTAGAGACGTTAGTTATAACGTCTCTACACCACCGCGTGGAAATTTTAGAATTTTATTTTTGATTATAAATTACTCTTATTTTACGATTGCTTTAACAGCAGCTTCACCTTCAACAGCTACTACAACTACACCAGCAGGAGCAGAGATTGTAGCTTCAGAAGAAGTAACAACTGTGTTAGCGATTGTCTGACCAAGAACGTTGCTGATAGAAACTTTCTTACCTTCAGCACCCTTGATGATAACGGCACCGTCAATAGCTACTACAGAGATTGCAGAAGCAGTATCAATAGTTTCATTAGCAACCGGATCAAGTTTAACGCCTTCGTTCATGTTAAATACGTCACCGTTTGCATAACCACTTGTAACAACAACTGTACCGTTGATCCATTTCAGGTAACCTTCTTGGCTTGTAGCAATCTTATCTGCAGCTTTCGCAGGAGCATATTCCTTCCACTGAGTCTGGATCTTGAATGTACCTTCTTCGTTATCTACATAACGGAATGCGAACTTAACTACGTTGAATGCCGGAGAGTTCAGATCAAATACTAAATCAGTGTTGCCTTCACGCGGGATGTACAACTTCTGATCTGCAAGTACGTGGTAACCTTCTACGAATGATAACTTAGCACAATTTTCGCCAGCTTCATTCTTGTTGATATACGGATTGTTGTGCAGGTGAGTTGCACCATAGATATTAGCTGTGTCGATCAAGTTAACCAAGAAACGACCGTATACAGTATCGATAGCACCCACTTCTTGCGGATGACCCGGTACACCACAACCATCTGTATGATAACCGAAGCTAGGTTCTACAGCCAATAGATACTGATAGCAAGTATTTGTATCGTCACCTGTACCACGGTTGATGTAAGCAGTATCGGCAAAGATAGCCGGATTCATCTTAAACTGATATTCATTATCGATATTCAGGAAACTCAATGTATCGTTATTAACAACTGATTTAGCATCACCCTTTTCATACAATTTCTGAGCTTCATTTTCCTGACGATAGATGCTGATAGTATCACCCCATACTACATCAATCTTACGATATTCAGGATCACCGATTTCTTTAACAACCATCAAAGCATTAGCATCACCTGCATAAGCCCACATATCAGCCCAAGTACCTTTATCAGTACTGTTTGCCTGATATACTTTGTTTGTACCAACGGAAGTTGCTTCCTCAATATTAGCTACATTATAAGTATTTGTTACCAAAGTTACATAGTTATATGTATCATTCGGTTTTTTCTTCAGAGCGAAACGTTGTGCAACACGATTTTTGTTATCTAAGTTGTTTTCATCACAAATGTAATATTTCAACTTAGTATCATCATTCATTTTAACGAACTCGCTGTTTTCTCTGTTCTGGAATGCATACGGAAGAATAACCAATGTATCTTTCTTTTCAGTCAATTCTTCTTTAGTTGCGTCCCATACGTTCATCGTACTTACAACAAGAACTGAGTCAATTTCTGTTGCATTCTTACCGCTATTCAAAAGTTCCGATTTCTTAACCAAGTTCAAATTCCACTTGGTAGCCAAGTTTTCATCTACAGTAGCACCGATCTGGTGAGTACCGTGGTTTTCTGCCCAGTAAGCGTTCATATCGCCATCAGCTGTCTGACGAGACTGACCCAGATAGAATGTTTGGTTACGCAATACATTTTCAGCTACAACCTTGTAACCGTCTGTTTTTGTATGATTTTCTACAAATGTAATTGTAATCAAGTCACCATCAATTGCAGTTCCAGCTGCTGCAACTTCATAAACATTTGCATTGTCAGTTGTACGCAAACCTGTTACAACTAATTTTACAGTTGTATTTTCGCGGTTTGTCAAAGTCAACTTGTCATCAGCATAAGTAAGAGCCCACTGAGCTTCAGGAGCTTCAGCGATTACGCTTGATTTTGCTACATAATCAGCAGCATTTCCAGTTGCTGTATTTGCATCGTTTCTTACAGACAGAATACCATCGACTTTGTATTTATCAGCAGTTGCTTCTTTACCAGTTTTTACGTAATTTACTTTGATGAACTGACCTTTCAACAGAGTCTTCAGGTCAACAGAGCTTTCACCACCTAATGTCACGTAAGCCCAAGTTGTAGCATCTCCAGCTTCACTAGCTGCACTCAAAACATTTGTGTTCAACAATGAAGAGATATACAGACGGAACTCGTTTGTGCCATCCTCGTCATCAGCTACAACAACTTTAACGCCTGCTTCTCCATTATCGGCTTTTAAAATATGGAAGAAAGTATAATAGTTTGCATCTTCAAGTTTATCTGCAGCAATAAGTTCGAACGTACCTTCTGCATTTTTGTCTGTTGTCAAACCTTCTTTTGCAGTCAGATTCAAAGCAACATACTTGTCACCTTTCTTCAAACGATAGTATTTATCTGCGTTGCCTTCGCTACCTTCCTCAGCTACAGCTTCCAAAACACCAGAGAATGCGCCTGTTTTTTCAACAGTTGCAGTGCTACCTAAAGCTTTTGCGATAGTCAGGTCGAAACCATTGCCTAAGACATCATTCATGTCATCAGCAGAAGTTGCTGTGCCGAAATTCGGTTCTACAGAAGCGAAAAGAAGAGCGTCTGCTGCTTCTGCCACTAAAGCCAAATTAGCTCCAACAAACTGATCCTTGTTATCGCCTTTTGCAACTTTCAACTGGAAGTATGGAGTACCTTTAACCGGAACCATTACAAATTCTTCCTCACCAGAACTTGCGGCTGCCAAAGTCTTACCAGCAGCACTGATTAAGCGACCGTTTTTGAATGTCCAATAGAAAGCGTCTACTGCATTTTCGTCATAAGCTGCAAAGCTGGCATTAGCACCCAATGCACCTTTCAAGAAATTAGAAACAGGTTGACCGTCAGCAGCCGTATAAGCAACCAAACGACTATTTGCAGTGTAACCAGCTAACTGACCAGCAACGGGAGCTGTAGGCATTACAGCTTCGTCAACCAAATCGCCTTTGGCAATGGCTTTAGCAGCAAATGTGTTAGTATTGCTAGCTTCTACTTTGAAAGCGCTACCTTCCAATTTAACTGATGCCGTTGCAGTAGCAAACTTTATAGCTCCGGAAGTTAAAACCACGTCAGTCATATCAGTTGTATTAGCACCGAAGTCAGTATTAGTATCGTTAAAACCCAATGTATTACCACCGGTTTTAATCGTATAGTTACTAGCAGATTCTGCTATATTAACAATAACATCAGCAGCACTTACATCTGCAAACTTTTTCAACTCTAAGTTATTAGAGCTACCCACCACAACAACATAATCATCACTACCGTCGTTCACAACAAAGATATAATCTTTATTACCGCTAGAAGGAAGATCTGTAACTGCTGCTACAGTTGCATACGTCTTACCATTCGCATACCCCACTTTCGCAAACAAGTCTGCAGGAACAACCACAGCACCGGCCAGCAGGAGACTGGCCAAAAGTGTAGAAAACTTTTTGTTCATAATTTAAAATTTAATATTAATACTAAAGTGTAATAAGTTCAATCCATAAGCAGGGACACTTCAACCAAACAAACTATGGCGAGTTTAATCGTCCCTTTAATTTCGTCATTTTGTTCGTTTTCGTTTGTGAAAACCGCTATTTCGTACAGGATTTACTATTCAACTGATAAGAAAGCAGATAGACGAATAAAAAATATCTTAAAAAGGCTGGTTTGTATCGAACAAATGCTTACTTTTGTTGACGAGAAAAAAGGGACGATTAAATTCGTCACAATCTTTTTCAAACTATCTTCCTATCCCGCAACACATTACACCTCATTTTTATACCTTATCCGTATTATATATTATCAATGTACGCGCGTACCTATTTATATATAGTCATACTTACTTTCTATCAACACTTTACAGCACCTCACAAGCAACCCTGCAAAATCAAGAAAAAAGTCCCGGAGAAGCTCTTTTTTATATCAGGAGAATTATTACCTTTATTGCGGACTTTTATATACGAAAAGTATACGTTACAAAAAAGAAAAGTATACTTTTCCTTTTTGTATACATAGCCTTCTTTTTATGTAATAAATTTATTTCATAAAAAGAATAAAGCAGGAAATTTCTTAATTATCATGACGTTGAACCTTAAACAAAGGGAAGTGTATGAGTATTGAATATGATCTATTTACCAACCCCCTCCGGGAAGGGGAAGAGAAACCGACATTACATGCCAGGGCGATCAATATCCAGACCGTCAACACCGATAAGCTGGCAGAGACGATCGAGGGCATGAGTACGTTTACGGTTGCCGACATCAAAGGTGCCATCAAGGCTATCGGCGAACGACTGTGCTTTTTCCTCAGCAACAGCCAAAGCGTACATCTGGAAGGCATCGGCACGTTTTCCGTCACGCTGAAATGCAAACAGCAGGTGGTAAACAAAAAAGATATCCGTTCGGCATCCATCGAGTTTAAGAACGTGGAGTTCAGAGCCGATCCGGAGTTGAAGAAACGTTTACGCAACGCACGCATCGAACGGCGGGAAGGAACAAGCAACAAGAAATCCTACAATTCCGACATCCGTCAGAAGCGTATCCTGTGGTACATCAAAAACTACGGGTCGATCAACCAAAGTGTTGCCGCCAGCCTGAACCAATGTACCCGTCAAAAGGCAAAGGCGGACCTCGAACAACTGCTGGAAGACAACCAGATACAAAAAAATTGGTGCGGAAAACGGGCGTTCTACGTCCGGCATACGATAGTGCCGCCCGCACAAGATACGTTGACAGAGAGTCCGGAGGAATAGTATGGAGCTATACACCTCAATCCAAATACCCAAGCCGCCTTTCCGCTTTTCCTGGCAGGAACAAATACTCCTGCTCGGCTCCTGCTTTGCGGAAAATATCGGGGCAAAGCTGGCCGATAACCGGTTCAATGTCGATATAAACCCGTTCGGGACACTGTATAATCCAGCCTCCATCGCGGCAGCCTTACGCATATTACTACATCCGGAACGGTTCACGGCAAACGATCTGTTCAATCACGAGGGCATATATCACAGCTTTACACATCACAGCCGCTTCTCTTCCACTTCGGAAACGGAATGCCTGGATAATATAAACAACCGGCTGTTTGCTTCAGCTGAAGGAATCCGAAAAACAAAGTATATGGTGATCACGTTGGGGACAGCCTACGTTTACCGGCTGAAAAGCACCGGAAAAGTGGTGGCAAACTGCCATAAACTGCCCGAAAAGATGTTCGACCGCTCGATGCTGTCCGTAGCAGAGATCGTATCGGAATGGAAAGAGCTGTTGCTTTCTCTTTGGGAGCAATGCCCGGAGCTGAAACTGCTTTTCACCGTTAGCCCGATCCGTCACTGGAAAGACGGTGCACACGGGAACCAACTCAGCAAAGCGACGCTGTTGCTGGCTGTCGAAGCGCTTCAGACAAGTTACCCCGAACGCATCACCTACTTCCCGGCTTACGAGATCATGATGGACGAGTTGCGCGATTACCGCTTCTATGCCAATGACATGCTGCACCCGTCGGAACTGGCCGTTGACTATATTTGGCAACGTTTTACAGAAAATTTCTTATCCGATGAAACAAAAGGCTTTCTTAAAGAATGGGCAGAGATACAAAAGGCTATTAATCACCGCCCGTTTCAACCCGAAAGTGAAGCCTATAAACGCTTCTTGTCGCAAACTTTGTTAAAGATGGAACGAATTAACGAGAAATTCCCTTTCTTTGATAGTACAAAAGAGATGGAAATAATAAAGTCTAAAGGAATGTAAAAAATGGAATACTCAATAAAAGAAATAGTAGGAGTTATTGGTGCCAAAGCAAGAAACCTACAGGACGGAACCATTAGTATCTTGCTGACAGACAGTCGCCGGCTTTCTTTTCCGGAACAGAGTCTCTTCTTTGCCCTCAAGACAAAGACCAACGATGGACACAGATATATAAAAGAACTCTATAAACTGCGGGTACGCAATTTTGTAGTGAGCGAGCTGCTTCCGGAGTTCGAGTCTCTTCCGGATGCGAATTTCCTGGTGGTCAAGGACACATTGAAGGCGCTTCAGAAGCTGGCGATCCATCACCGGAAACGGTTTAACATTCCGGTTATCGGTATTACCGGCAGTAACGGGAAAACGATCGTGAAAGAGTTCCTTTACCAACTGTTACACAAGGAATTCAATATTGTCCGTTCGCCGCGAAGCTATAACTCGCAGCTGGGCGTTCCGTTGTCGGTCTGGCAGATGAGCGAAAAGAATACGCTGGGTATCTTTGAAGCCGGTATTTCACAGCCGGACGAGATGGAAAACCTGCGTCCGATCATTGCTCCGACTATCGGTGTCATTACAAACATCGGCGAGGCACATCAGGAGAATTTCATCTCTACCACCCAAAAATGCCTGGAAAAGCTGACCTTGTTCAATGACTGCGAAGCAATCATATACGACGGTGACGATGCCTTCATCTCCAACTGCATCGAATCAGCCTGTCTTTCACACAAGGCGATTGCCTGGAGCCGGACGGATTCAGACGCACCGCTTTACATTGAAACGATCGAGAAGAAAGAGTCGGAAACAATCATCCGCTGTACACTGCTCGGACTGACCCAGAAATATGTCATTCCTTTCACCGACGATGCGTCTATCGAGAATGTCATCCACTGCCTGGCAGTCATGCTTTACCTGAAGCCTACCAGTGTGAACGACGCTGAGAAGTTCACCCAACTGGAGCCCGTCGCCATGCGCCTGGACGTAAAGCAAGGCATCAACAACTGCATACTGATCAACGACACATACAATTCGGATATCAACTCGCTGGATATCGCCCTCGACTTTCAGCAGAGCCGCCATGTGGACAAGAATCTGAAATGTACTTTGATCCTTTCCGACATACTGCAATCAGGCACATTGCCTAAATCGCTTTACAAGAAAGTTGCCGACCTGGTTCGCCGTAAAAAGATAGACCGCATCATCGGTATCGGACGCGACCTGAAAGAATACGGCGCTGCCTTCGACATGGAAAAGGAGTTCTATAACACAACGGACGAGTTCCTTAAATCGCCGACATTCAAACAGTTTAAAGACGAACTGATCCTGCTTAAAGGTTCACGCCATTTCCATTTCGAACGGATCTCCGAATTACTGGAAAAGAAAGTACACGAAACAATCCTGGAAGTAAATCTCGATGCAGTGGTGCATAACTTCAACTATTACCGTTCGAAGTTAAAACCCGAAACGAAAATGGTCTGCATGGTGAAAGCATTCGGATACGGTGCCGGTTCATATGAGCTTGCCAAGACGCTGCAGGAACATCGCTGCGATTATCTCGCCGTTGCGGTTGCCGATGAAGGGGCGGAGCTTCGTAAAGAAGGTATCTCGATTCCTATCATCGTGATGAATCCGGAGTTCAGCAGTTTCAACGTCTTGTTCGAGAATAACCTGGAGCCGGAGATATACAGTTTCCGTCTGCTGGATGCGATGATCAAGGAAACGGAACGTCGGGGAATTACCTCCTATCCGATTCATATCAAGATAGATACCGGAATGCACCGTCTGGGATTCCAACCCAGTGACGTTCCTGCCATCTGCGAACGGCTGAAAGAACAAAGCGGTGTTACGGCACGCTCCATCTTCTCCCATCTGGTGGGCAGCGATTCTTCCATCTTCGACGACTTCACGAAGAAGCAACTGGATACATTTACCCAAGCAGCAACCGAACTGGAGAACGGACTGGAATATAAGGTGATCAAACATATCCTCAACTCTGCCGGAATCGAGCGTTTCACTGACTATCAAATGGATATGGTCCGCCTGGGAATCGGTTTGTACGGTGTAAGTGCTTCGGGAATGAAAGGTTTACGCAACGTCAGCACGCTGCGCACGACCATCCTGCAGATACAACAAGTGCCGGCAGGTGATTCGATCGGTTACAGCCGCCGGACGTATGTAGACCGTGATTCGCGCATTGCCATCATCCCGATCGGTTATGCCGATGGGTTGGATCGTCATTTCAGTAATCGCGGAGGTGAAGTTTCCGTTGCCGGCAAGCGTTGTCCGATCGTCGGCAATATCTGTATGGATGCCTGCATGATCGATGTCACCGACACAAATGCACAGGAGGGCGATCCGGTGATCGTCTTCGGTGAAGAGTTGCCGGTAAGCGAACTTTCCGATAAACTAAAAACAATCCCTTACGAGATCCTAACATCGGTATCTCCGCGGGTGAAGAGAGTGTATTACAGGGAATAAATTGTTTATCTTGCACATTTTATGTACTTTTGTGCCGTAAATAAATTAAATAAAGGTATGAGTCATAATTTATTGAAAGGTAAAAGAGGCATTATCTTCGGTGCGCTGAATGAGATGTCTATTGCCTGGAAAGTGGCAGAAAAGGCTGTAGAAGAAGGTGCAACCATTACATTGAGTAATACACCGGTTGCCGTACGTATGGGCGAAGTCGATGCCCTGGCTAAAAAGCTGAATGCTGAAGTTCTGCCGGCAGACGCTACAAACGTACAGGATTTGGAAACGGTATTCTCCAGATCAGTGGAGATACTTGGAGGTAAAATAGATTTTGTGTTGCACTCTATCGGCATGAGCCCGAACGTGCGCAAAAAACGTACATATGATGACCTGGATTATGATATGTTGGAAAAGACACTGGATATCTCCGCTGTCTCTTTCCACAAGATGCTTCAGGTTGCCAAAAAGCAGGATGCTATCGCTGATTACGGTTCGGTTCTTGCTTTATCGTATGTGGCGGCACAGCGTACATTCTTCGGTTACAACGATATGGCGGATGCTAAGAGCCTGCTGGAATCGATCGCACGCAGCTTCGGTTATATCTACGGACGTGAAAAGGGAGTGCGTATCAACACAATCTCTCAGTCTCCGACCATGACAACCGCCGGTAGCGGTGTAAAAGGTATGGATCACTTAATGGACTTCTCCAACAAGATGAGTCCGCTAGGAAATGCAACCGCAGAAGAATGTGCAGACTATTGCATCGTGATGTTCTCCGACCTTACCCGTAAGGTTACTATGCAGAACCTTTACCACGATGGTGGCTTCTCAAGCATGGGCATGAGCCTTCGCGCCATGAACCAGTACAGCAAAGGATTAGAAGAATTTACCGACGAGAACGGCAACATAATTTACGGCTAAGCCGTAAATTAAATTGAAAGTTGAAAATTGAGAATTGAAAATTATCCGATAGGATAGTTTCAACCTAATTTTCAACTTTCAATCTTCAATTTTCAATTTTATGCTAATAAAGATCTACCCTGAAAACCCCAACCCCAGGGAAATAGACAAAGTGATCGATGTCCTCCGTGACGGAGGTCTGGTCATTTATCCAACCGATACAGTATACGCGATCGGCTGTGACGCGCTAAATGTCCGTGCCGTAGAAAAGATATGCCAAATGAAAGGAATCAATCCTCAAAAGAGTAATCTTTCTATCATCTGTTATGATCTTTCGAATCTGAGTGAATATGCCAAGGTAAGTAATTCAGCTTTCAAGCTGATGAAAAAACATTTGCCCGGTCCTTTCACTTTCATTCTTCCGACAAGCAGCGAGTTACCGAAAATTTATAAGAACAGGAAAGAAGTCGGTATCCGCGTACCGGACAACAACATCATCCGTACGTTGGTCAAAGAGCTGGGAAACCCGATCCTGACCATGTCCGTACACGACGATGACGATATGATCGAGTATTCGACCGATCCCGAACTGATTCACGAGAAGTATGAAGATACGGTGGACATTGTCATCGACGGCGGCTATGGTGGTTTTGAGGCTTCAACGGTAGTGGATTGTACGACTGACGATTTCGAAATTATACGACAAGGGAAAGGTATATTAGAATAGTTTTCTGCATTCCAGTAATATCGAACGAAAGAATAACAATTATCAAACGATAGGAACACATATATGCTTTATTCGTTTGATATATATCAAACGCAAAAGAGTATCAAACAAGCCCACAAAATAAAACATATCTTATATACAAAAGCAAGGGAGGTAATTGACTGATACCTCCCTTATTTTTATGTTCATGTATTTACAAAACTCTGATCTCATCCATAAAGAACCATCCCGGATGGCCTACTCCACAATGCCAGGACGGACAGGTATTCACCCCTTCAATCTCAACCTTGATATAACGAGCTTTTACCGGCTGAGACGATTCATTACGAGCCTGGAAGAATTTCACCTCGATCGACTGGTCCTCTGCTATATCTGTTTTTCCGAAGAACTGATAATCCTGATTATTCAAAGAAGTGGAATAAGAGACTTTCTTAGGCAAAAATACCCACTGCCCCAACTGGTGCAAAAAGTCACTTTCTATCACACTCACATCTTCTTCCTTGCCCAAGTCGAGTATGAATGCAGCATTCTTTCCTTCCCAGCCAACCCAGCTTTCAACAAATGCTGTTCCTCCATACAATTCGTCAATCAGCATCTCCGCTCCTTTTTCGGCATATTTACCGGATGGTGCCTCTATCCATGTTATCTTTGCATTCTTTGCGAAATTCTTTTCAGACTTAGGCAGAAAACGTTTTTCATACAAATCGCAGTACTCCAATGGGGAATTATGACGCTCATTCAATGTCGGCAACTGATAATAAGCGGCCCGCTCCCTGAATAAAGCCAGCTTTGCCTTAATCTCATCTACATCGTGGCCACGTTCAGCTCTGGCTACTTCCAATTCCGAATATTGTAAGGTCAAGCGCTCGATTCTTACACGATCGAGTAACTGTTTATTATCTGCCACTGCCTTTTCTGCCTTATCAAACAATTCATTATACCGTTTAAGACAGTTAGCATTCAGCATTCCGTTTTTATGTGAAACCGGAGAGTCGAAAATCCATAAATCCACTTTACTTCCGAGCAATGCTCCTTCCAGCAGCTTTTCATAATCATACAAATAAGGAGCCGCCGCACCGTAATATCCTTTCATAAACGACTTCATCAAAGAATCCGTGTCCAGTGAAGGATTCCACATCAGTTTACTGACGATGTAAGATCTCATCTCTGTAAATGTTCCGCATTTAGAACCTGCTATCTGAGAGAAATGCATCGTTACATGATGATCTTTAAACAGCTGAATATTCTTTTTCAAGATCGGGAAATTAGGGAACGGAGCCAGATAACAATCGAAATTGATGCCGTAATCCCATACAAATATATTATTACTGATTTTTGACCATCCTTCCATCGCTTTCATAAAGTCACGTCCCGATTCATTATCCGTCAGCGGAACTTCACGCCTGCAATCGATATCACACAGCATGATGTTTACATTAGGCAAAGGTTTTATCTGTTTAGGCGGATGCATGGAAAACAAATAGGCCAATGTTGAAAACTCCTTGTCCGGGAAACGGGCTGCCAGCTTATTCAGGAAGTGAATCAGACTACCACTGGGGGAACCTCCTTCCAACTCATCCAGGGCTTTACAATCAGGACAGGCACAGTTCGTAAAATTACCATCATTCTGACTGATAGAAATCATATTCTTACCCGGATTAGCCTTAAAAATAGAATCGACCCGTTGGGATACGATTTCGAATACTTCCGGATTCGTCAAACACCATTGGCTTGCAGCCCCTGGCCGACGTTCACCATTAATAAAAGAATAATACTCCGGATGCTTTTCCCCAAATTCTGACGAAGGCAGAATTTTATCGAAAGTATGCACCCACAAATTACCGGCAAAGACTTCACTTGGTTCCTCCAGACGGAACCACATCTTATAGACCGGATCTTCTCTGACCGCATAACTTTGAGTCTGACGATAACGGAAAGCGGGATTTTCTGCCCGGTCGAGTTCCGGTATCTCTATTGTTTTACGCTGATCGAGCGTATATGTATGAGCTGTATAATAAGAGACTCCCAAATAATCTTCCAACAAGGTAACAACCCCGTAAATAGCCCCTTTATCACCTCCGCTACTGATTCTTAAAATACCATCGGAAGTAGACAGACGAAATCCGTCTTCAAGCAGTCCGGTTGTATTTCCCTGACCGATTACTATATCTCCTTTTTTAGCTTTTTTACCTTCGATGACAGGAAGAGACGATCCGCTGATCCGCTGGACAAAGTCCTGCAGTAATGTCGCAGCTTGTTGATTCACCTGATTGGTTTCCGGAACAACGATTCGGGAAACAGGTTTTCCGTCTTTTACCAAAGTCATTTGGGAATAAGCGCCATCCACACAAAGCCATGCAGCCAAAGCGATCCCCCACAGTTTACATTTGTATTTCATAAAATAATATCAATGAGTTTATTAATTACGATACTTTATCCAAACTTATCTATCCGACAACTTATCTATTCCACCGGATAAATATAATAAAACCCCGAAAGCTGTGAACCAACATTCGGGGTTTAATATCAGGAATCTAACATTTATTAGAAGTTACGTCCGGTATCCCACCACAAACGAGTTGCCTCATTGTCCGGTCCGCTCAACAGGCTGACAGCTTTTTCAACTTCTGCCGTATTTGCATTTTTATCATTACGCGGGAAACGCAAACGTTTCACAAACTCGCCATTTTCGATACCACCATTTACCGTGCTGCTATAGTTATTAGCCACCGGGAACAACTTCGGATAACCCGTACGACGGAATTCACTCCATGCTTCCTGACCTTCCGGAAACATAGCAATCCATTTCTGATTGATGATCTTATGCAACTTTTCTTCATTGGAAGCTGATGGATCCCATTTTACCGTACATTTGTCAATACCTGCAATATTATTTGCCGGATTATGAGGATCTTCAAAGTTCACAGCTACACCTGTTCCATTTTCAATGTATTTATTGTATGCATCAGCAGAAATTCCATGTTCGTCAAATGAAACTTTAATACCCTGTTCATACAGTTCCTGGGCACTACCTCCCATATTCCAACCTCTCAGAGCACCTTCTGCACGTAAGAAATAAGCTTCGGCCACCTTCATCCACGGAAGAGCATTGGTTATTTGTCCCGGATTAGTCAAATCGGTATTTTTGCTCGATTTGATCATATTGATCGTTGAATACATCTGATAATTAGCCTTATCATCAATCCAGGTTCCCTGACGGATACCTACATATTCACCGATCTTATTGGTTAGCTTCCCGCTCGCATCTTTGATGTCTTCATCATTGAACCAACCGACAGGAGTAACGTAAACCGCCAAACGAGGGTCATCGTATCCTTTCAGGATGGAGAGCAAAGAAGCACCTACGCGAATATCATTATATCCGTAGTTAATCTCATTCAACGGATTCTGTACACTGGCACTTTTTACTTCTACATTATTGTTGCCGGCTACCAGCACACCATATTTATGGCTGACAGCAGCTTCTGCCGTAGTTTTAGCCAACTCCGGAGCAACCATAGAAATACGCATAGCCAAACGCAAACGTAAGGTATTGGCAAAACGTATCCACTGTTTATGATCAGCTCCGCAAACAATATCGAAATCAGAAATACGAGACGCATCTGCACTGCCAGCATCTACGAATTCAGTCAAAGCATCCACACTTTCATTCAATTCCTGAATAAAAGTCTTATACAATGTCTCTACATCATCATAAGGGACAGAAGCTCCCCCCTGCATGGCTTGCGTATAAGGTACAGGACCATAAGTATCGACAACACGATGCATGGCCTCTACACGAATAATTTTAGCGATAGAGACATAATCCGGTTCTTCTGTAGATTTCAGAATATCACTGATCGGTTTCATTACATATGATTCACCTGCAATAAAAGCCGTTTCATTCCAGCCTTCATTCATGGCATATGTAGAGTTACAATAGTTACCGCCAAAAGCCGTAGGCACAGCCATGTAACCAGAATACAAATCCGCATTCAAATTCTGCATCAACTGATATTCATAATGTCTGTTCTGATAATTCAGATAAACGGAAGTTATCGGCTGATTAAAACGGGCAGCAACACCGATTTGATCCGGCCTTAAACCGTTCGGATTCGTATTGATTTTCTCAAAATCCCCTGTACAAGACACATTTCCCATCAACACGGCAACGGCACACAGAGGTAACATTTTCTTTATTTTCTGGAATATATTTCTTTTCATAATAACTAGCTATTAAAATGTTACTTTTACATTGATACCATAACTACGAGAAGTCGGAAGACCGAAAGTATCGAATCCACCCCAGGCATTATCTGTAGAAACAGAAGAATCCGGATCGTGCGGAGAATTTTTCTTGAAGAAGAACAAATTACGTCCGACCAATGACAAATTCAAGTTCTTTGATACACCTAATAAATTACGGAATGTATACCCCAAAGAAACTTCACGCAAACGGAAATTTGTTGCAGAGTAAGTATATTCGCTGTTACACTTATCCTTTCCGGCTACAGCTGAATAATAAGTCTGAGCATCGATCTTCTGTCCGTTACCCACGTCTACACCACCGTTATCACGAGCATCGGCAGTAGTTTCTGTTACACCATAGCTGTCCAGATAACTCTGTGTCATACCGATCGTATTGCCACCGATCTTTCCGTCGATCAGGAAATAAAAAGAAAAATCTTTATAAGTAATCGTGTTACCCCAACCTAACTGCCAGTCAGGATTTACATTTCCAAGATATTCCTGTGTATCGCTCTTAACAGGTACACCGCTTTCGTTCAATTTTACAGAACCGTCTTCGTTACGCAATAACTTATAACCGTAAATATCACCGAAAGAACCTCCTTCTTTCAACATAAAACGGAAACCGGAACCACTACCGATCTGTACACCGTCAGCAAGACGAGAGTCTAATTCTTTGATTTTATTATGGTTGTACGACATATTCAGCTCAGTCTTCCAGCTCCAGTCTTTTGCAAAATCCCAACGATAACTTGCAGAAGCTTCAAAACCCTGGTTTTCAATATTACCGGCATTGATATAATAACTTGAATATCCGGAAGCCAACGGAGCAGCTATTGAGAAATACTGATTTTTGTTGTTGGTCTTATAATAAGTAACATCAAAATTGAAGCGATTATCAAACATAGCCAAATCAACACCAAATTCCATAGAATGCATCTTTTCCGGTTTCATTTCCGTAAACGGTTCGCTGGTATTCGGTTCCAATGCACCTAAGTTGATACCATCCAACGGATAGGTAATGTATGCAGGTACATCATTACCTACTACTGAATAAGAAGCACGGAATTTTAACAAATTAATCTTCTCACCCATCGGGATCATTTCATTTAACAAGGCTGTTACACCCACAGACGGATAAAAATAAGAGAAGTTGTTCGTATAAGCCAACGTAGAAGACCAGTCGTTACGGCCGGTAACATCCAAATAAATCATTCCGTTAAAACCGAACTGGACTGTACCGAAAACAGAGTTCAGACGTTTACGAGGATTGCTTGTACGCTGATTACCATTACCGGCAATATTTTCAGGTACAAAATAGTTCGCTTCGAGCAAACCTAACTTATCACTATCCAAAATAGAATTCTGAACCTTCGAATCCATAAAGCTTGTACCCAAAGAAGCATTCAATTCCCACTTTTCGTCCCAGGTTTTATTGAAATTGACCATAAAGTCCCCATAGAACTGTTTGGCATCAAAGCGTTCCTGACGATAACGGCCTTTACCACCCGGAGCCCATGTAGTCGTTGTGGTAGCATACCATTTGCGTTCGAATCTGTCGAATGTATTATCTACGCTCAAACGCCCCTGTACATTCAGGTAATCAGTAATTTTCAGCTTTGCAGTAGCAGAAGCCATAATACGATCACGTTTTTCTTTAGAAGTGATACGGTTCAACACCCAGTATGGATTGGCAGTGAAGTCGTCCAACGGAGTATACCAGTTCTGGGCATTCCAGTTCTTTGTTCCATCGAATACTTCGAAATTATTCTTATAATAGTCCCAGTCACCATTAGCAGGGAATGTATAAGCACCTGTCAATGCATTATTATAAGTACCTCCGTGAGGACGGTTTGAAGCTTTCTGAGTTATATAAGACAAAGTAGCATCGATTGTCAATCTGTCCTGGAACAACTTGAATGATTCACGGGCAGTCATGTTATGACGATAGAATGTATTTTCCGGCATCATACCGATAGCAGACGTGTTCGCATATGAAAGGAAACTCTGAGCCTTTTCCGTACCGCCGTTAATCGTAACAGAGTTGATATAGGTCGAACCGACACGGAAGAAATCATTCAACCGATCTTTAGCTTTTGAATCGTTATCCGCAATTTTTTCACCCCAGCTCATGGCACTTAGTTGATCGCCTGTTTTCACAGCTCCGTAACGTCCCTGTAACTTCGGTGCTGTTAACGGAGTTTCCAATGTGATATTAGAAGAGAAATCGACTCTGGCTGCACCTTCACGACCTTTCTTTGTCGTAATCATAATAACGCCATTAGCCGCCATACTACCATACAATGCTGCTGCTGACGCTCCTTTCAAAACGTTCATACTTGCAATATCATCCGGGTTCAAGTTAGATAAGGCATCACCTCCGTCACGACCTTCATATTCCCCGGCCTGCTGCGTTGTCTTCGGATTGTTCATCGGCATACCGTCGATCACGATCAACGGCTGGTTATTACCATACACTGATTTATTACCACGTAAGATAATCTTAGAAGAACCACCCGCCCCCGTAGAGTTCGGAGTAATAACCAAACCTGCAGTTTTACCCTGCAAAGCATTGATCATATTCGCATCTTTCGCACGAGTTAATTCCTGATTACTTACCTGCTGGGTTGCATATGTCAACGATTTAGCTTTACGCTGAATACCCATAGCAGTAACAACAACTTCTTCAATCTTCTCCGAATCGGAAATCATATCTACATTAATAACAGTACGGTCGCCGACAACTTCTTCAACCGACATCATTCCTATGTAAGAAAACTCAATAGTTGCATTGTCACCAACCGTCAACGTATACTTTCCATCCAAATCGGTAACCGTTCCGTTTGTCGTTCCTTTTTCAACGACATTACATCCAATCAACGGCATATTTACCTCTTTTTCCATAACGACACCGCTTACTGTCTTTTGTGCCCAAAGCACATTTGTACATATTCCTATGCAGAATAGTACTAACATAACAAAGCTCCTTCTCATACAGACAATTTGTTTAGGTTCAACAATAGATAATTTTTCATAATACACTTTTTAAAACGAGTTAAATATTAACACTTAAACAGTATATTCAAATAAACGAACTTAGTTCTACAAGAACTAATATACATTACCGCAAACGTAATCTATTTATTTCATTATTACACCATTCTTATACTTAAAAATCGATTTTTACACTTGTTAATTAACCTATTTTAAGCCCTATTATATTAATATTAAGCCTGAATTATTCCTTTTCAACTAACAAAATGACACAGTTCTTGTAGGACTAATCCCTTTTTGATGAAAATCAATCCATAACTTAGATAATAATTACATTTTTCCTACCTTTGTCGTGACTACATCAATATAAGACTATGAACTGGACCCAATTATTATCAGGCAAACGCTTTGGAATGGAAGAGTATCACGAACGCAAACACGAACGTACGGACTTCCAGCGGGATTATGACCGTTTGATTTTCTCATCCCCTTTCCGCAGGCTGCAAAACAAGACGCAGGTATTCCCTCTTCCGGGAAGCATCTTCGTCCACAACCGTTTGACGCATAGCCTGGAAGTATCCTGTGTAGGCCGTTCACTGGGTAATAATGTAGCCAAGGGGCTGATGCAGAAATATCCGGAGGGAAGCATTAACTTTCCGGAAATAGGATCGATTGTTTCGGCTGCCTGCCTGGCACACGATATGGGAAATCCGCCGTTCGGACATTCGGGCGAGAGAGCCATTTCTGCTTATTTCCTGGAAGGAAACGGAAGCCATTTGGAAGACGAGATACGTTCTGCCGGAGGACGTTGGGAAGATTTTCTTCATTTTGAAGGGAATGCCAATGCAATACGATTGCTGACCCACCAGTTTATCGGTCGTAGGAAGGGCGGTTTTGCTTTGACATACAGCACACTCGCCTCTATTATCAAATATCCGTATGCCTCCGTTTATTCGGGTAAAAAAGGGAAGTTCGGCTTTTTCCAGTCGGAAGAAGAAACCTATATGCGTATCGCGACAGAACTGGGGATAAACCGTAATCCGGAAGACAGTAACAAGTTTGTCCGTTACCCGCTGGTCTATCTGGTGGAAGCTGCCGATGACATCTGCTATCAGATCATGGATATAGAAGATGCCTGCAAACTACATATCCTCACCACGGAAGAAGCGATCCAGTTACTGCTCAACTTCTTTGAAGGAGAACGCCTGGAGCACATCATCCGCGTCATGAAAATGGTCGACGATACAAACGAGCAGATTGCCTACCTCCGCTCCTGCATTATCGGGCTCCTGGTAGACGAATGCTCCCGTGTCTTTCTGGAAAATGAAGAAGGTATACTCGACGGCACTTATAATACACCGCTAATAGAAAAGATTGGCGAACAACCTAAACAGGCTTATGCCACCTGCTCGCAAACAGCTTATAAAAAGATTTACCGTGCCAAGGAAGTATTGGATATAGAACTCGCCGGTTATCATATCTTCAGCCATCTGATCGACAGCCTGACGGAAGCAGTCATGAACCAAAGCCATGCGTACAGCAAACTGCTATTGCAACGCATTCCGGAGCAGTATGATACAAATGCACCGACGACTTACGGAAAAATACAATGCGTACTCGACTATATCTCGGGAATGACCGATGTATATGCGCTCGACCTTTACCGGAAGATCACAGGCATGAGCCTGCCGGCTGTTTAAAAGTCGTCGCGATATTTGCTTTCCTCTTTATCCTCCAGGATACTGAGGTAGCTCTTATAACGGGATTCGCTGATGCAATGTTCTTCCAATGCCTGTAAGACGGCACATCCCGGCTCATGCCGATGAGAACAGTTACTGAACCGGCAATCTTCAGAGAATTTGAATATCTCAGGGAAGTAGTGGGAAATCTCTGCCGTCTCCATCTCGATCGTTCCGAAACCTTTGATACCCGGAGTATCGATCAGATAACCACCATCCGGCAGCGGAATCATTTCAGAGAAAGTAGTGGTATGCATTCCCTTATTATGGTATTCGGAAATATCGCCTGTCCGAAGATTCACTCCAGGGACAAGTTTATTTATTATTGTAGATTTACCGACACCTGAATGACCGGACAAAAGGGTTATCTTATCTTTCAGATCGTCCCGAAGCGCATCAAGCCCTTCCTCTGTCTTGGCACAAAGGGTGGAACAAGGATAACCGATCGTCGTATACAGATTGATCAGAGCATCCAAATACTCTTTATCTTCCCCTTTATAACGGTCGATCTTATTAAAAACCAACTTGACCGGCACACGGTAAGCCTCAGCCGTAGCCAGAAAACGATCGATAAAAACAGTGGTAGTGACCGGATAATTGACCGTCACAATCAACATGGCCTGATCCAGATTGGCAGCAATAATATGAGATTGTTTGGACAGGTTGGAAGCCCGGCGAATAATGTAATTTTTCCGGTCTTCGATTTTCGTAATGAAGGCAGTACCTTCATTATTGATATCGATATCGACCCGGTCGCCAACAGATACCGGATTGGTGCTGCGGATCTCTTTCAAACGGAAGTTCCCTTTCACCTTACTCTCCACATCACGTCCGTCATCGGTACGTACGGTATACCAGCTACCTGTATTCTTTATTACCAGTCCCTTCATATCAATTGACAATTGACAGTTGACAATTGACAGTTAAAAGACAATTAGCTAATTATAACTGTCAACTGTCACTTGTCAACTGTCAACTAATTTATACGGTCATTATTTCTTTTTCTTTAGCAGCGTAGAGGTCATCTACTCTCTTGATAAACTTATCGTGTATCTTCTGGACTTCTGCCTCAGTATCTTTAGCCACATCTTCAGGAGTACCGTCTGCCTTCACGCTTTTCTTTACCGCTTCGATGGCATCGCGACGGGCGTTACGAATACTGATCTTAGCTGTTTCAGCCTCCTGTTTGGATTGTTTAGCCAGGTTACGACGGCGTTCCTCCGTCAGCGGGGGAATACCCAAACGAATAATTTCACCGTTATTTTCCGGAGTGATACCGACTTCCGAGTTCAGGATCGCTTTTTCAATTTCTTTGATAAGAGGTTTTTCCCAAGGAGTGATAATAATCGTCTTTGCGTCCGGGGTATTCACTGATGCCACGTTTGAAAGTGGAACAAGACTTCCGTAATAAGGGACTTTCACTCCGTCAAGAATTTTCGGATTCGCCTTTCCGGCACGGATATGAGCTAACTGTTCGTCAAGATAATCGATTGCGAACGACATTTTCTCTTCTGCTGACTTTACATACTGCTTGATATCTGCCATAACTGATTGATATTTTGTTTTCTTTTTTTTCGATAAACAAAAGTACGAAAGTTTTTGAACCTAGCAAATAAGTAGAAAATGATTATTTAGGCTTAATGAAGATCAAAACACTATTAGGGAACGCAGATGACGCAGAATACACAGAGTTACGCAGATTTTTTATTTAATAATCAATATAATCTGCGTAACTCTGCGCTTTGTCTGCGTATTCTGCGTTCCCTAATAGTGGCTTTAACATGCCTTCGTTCATTATAAGCCATCATCAACTAAACATAGTTTCCAAGAGGAACAACTACGAGGAAACTGTAATAAGCCGACAAACAACCGATTAGCTCTTTTCCATAAATCCTTATTGTTTCAACTTCGGACAAAGGGCCGCCAAATACAAAACTCCTATGCCTAATACGATGATTGCTCCCATCTGCGAAGCCATTGCATCGGAAAGGAAACCCATGAAAAGCGGGAAAACCGTTCCACCAAACAAACCCATAATCATCAGACCGGATATTTCATTCTTGCGCTGCGGCATGGATTGAAGAGCCTGCGCGAAGATGATAGAAAACACATTTGAGTTGCCGAAACCAATCAGTCCTATACATATATATATGATTTCCTTGCTGTCGAAAAAGGAAAGACCCAACATGGCCGCCAGCATCATCAATACGCTGATACCGAAAAACAGCTTTGCCGACATCCGCGTCAGTATAAAAGCTCCGAGGAAGCATCCGATGGTACGCAGAATAAAGTACAGGCTGGTAGCGAAGGAGGCCTCATGAAGCCCCATCCCCAAACGCTCCATCAATATCTTGGGAGCCGTCGTATTTGTACCCACATCGATACCGACATGGCACATGATTCCGACAAAGCACAGCAAGATAAAAGGTTTACCCAGCAGGGCGAAACATTCGCCAAACGTAGAAGGCTTGCCCTCCGGCTTCTCCTCCTCAATCTGTGCAGCTCCGAGCAGAAGAATGGCAACAACTGTCACCACCATATAGATGGGGAAAAGCACCCGCCAGCCCAGTCCGAAGGAAGGGATGGCCGCCGTAGCTCCCCACATCGCGATATACGGAGCCAGGAAAGAGGCGATTGCCTTTACAAACTGTCCGAAGGTCAAACTACTGGCCAGCTTGTCACCACTGATTATATTCGACAATAATGGATTCAGCGAAGTCTGCATCAGTGCGTTACCAATTCCTAACAACGAGAAGGAAAGCAGCATCATCAAATAACCATCACCGAAGATGGGCAAAAGCAGCGAGAAGAAAGTCACAAGCAGGCTGAGCAACACCGTTTTCTTTCGTCCGATACGGTTCATCAACATACCGGTCGGCACGGAGAAAATCAAGAACCAGAAGAAGACCAGCGAGGGGAAGATATTCGCTTCCGAGTCCGTCAGATTCAAGTCGGCCTTTACGTAATTGGACGCAATACCAACCAGGTCTACAAATCCCATGGCAAAGAATGCCAGCATGATAGGGATTAGTTTGAGATATAAGCCTTTTCCGTTCATAATCAATCTTTATTAGGATAAGGAGGCCATGCGCCTTCCTGCGTACAGACGAAAGCAGCTGTTTCGACTGCCGTCTGATGGGCTTCGCGCAATGACTTACCGGTTAATACAGAATAGACAAATGCTCCGGAGAAGGAGTCGCCGGCACCCACCGTATCGGCCACCTCCACGCGGGGAGTCGGGATAGTAGACACTTCATCGGCTGTATAGATTGAGCTGAAGGCACAACCGGCTGTCAGAACCAGATATTTCAGATTATACATCTGAAGTATCTGCCGACAAACCTCATCATCAGAGCCTTCCAGCTTACACATATCGCGAAGCAAGACCAGCTCTTCATCATTAATCTTAAACACATTCGCCTTGTGAAGCAAGGTTTCAATCAGTTCTTTTGAATAATAGGACTGACGGATATTGATATCGAAAAAGCGCAAAGCGTCTTCGCGGGCATACGACAATAGAGACAGGATGGTTTCCTTCGAGGTCTGCGAACGCAAGGCCAGCGTTCCGAAACAGATGGCATCTGCCCTCTTTATCAGGTCGATAGATTCCTGCGTCAGCGGGATATGGTCCCAGGCTACGCCTTCAATGATGGTGTAAGTCGGGATGCCTTCTTTCAGTTCTACCATGACGCTTCCGGTGGGATATTCCACTGTCCCCAGGCTGTTGGAGATATGATTCTTTTCCAGTTCCTGAACAATCTCCGTTCCGGAAAGGTCATTTCCTACTGCGCTGATGGCGTATCCCTCGGCCCCCATTTGGGTGGCATGATAGACAAAGTTGATAGGCGCACCGCCTGCTCTTTTTCCTGTTGGCAAAACATCCCATAGGAGTTCGCCGATACCGACTACGATTGGCTTCTTATTTTCCATGATATAACTTTTTATGCGTTGACAGATATGTGTGTATTACAGTGCTAATTTATACAATTTCAGTGAATCTACCTGATAGGAGCCGTCTTTGCTGTAGAAGTGCAGGCTGTTGTAAGGTTCGTTGGGGAAGACGAGGTTGGTCATTGCGACCTTGCCGCCATCCAGGAATATTTCGACAGAACATTTATCAACATAAATTCGGAGTGCATGTTCCTTGTCGGCAGAGAGCGGTCCCCAAGTTGCCAGGGCGAAGTCGTCTACGTAATTGATTGAGTTGGCGATACGGTTGTCGTGTGCTTCTTTTTCATGCGGGATGCTGTTTTTTCCGAAATCGACGATGCCGCTATGCACTCTGTCCATTACCAGCTTTCCTGCTGTCTGCTCCAGGTAAATATCTACATATTCGCCCTTGCTGTTCATCAGTTTGAAGCCGGCAACACCGGAACCGTCTACAGACACCTTCATATCTATTTCGAACGCACCGTCGTTGCTGTCGAACAACGTGTTCATTTCGACTTCCTTGTCTGCCTGTACAGCGAAGTTATCAATTTCCTTTGTCTCCTTGCGGATGGCATCCAGTTCCTTTATCGGGTTAACGGCCAGATAGACATTCTTTCCTTCTGAATACATAGAGAGTTCGCGAGGCAGGGCATTGGCACTGCGGAATTGCTGCGTAGGAACGATGTTGGCATACTGCCAGTTGCTCATCCAGGGCATGGCAATGACACGGTCGCCCGTATTGGAGAAGCAGACGGTTGCATAATGGTCTTTCCCCCAATCCATCCATTTCACCTCTTCCGGTTTCGTATCGCAGATAAATTCTTTTCCGTTGAAATCACCCACAAAATACTGAGTGGCAGAGCCGCCGAACAGACAACCAGGGTTGATATTCACAATCAAGGCCCATTTCTTGTTGTTTACATCTCCGTTTACCGGCAGTTCAACCATATCCGGACATTCGAACTGGCTGGGCTGCACGCCGTAACCTTCGCCGAAGGCACTCATATACGTCCAGTCCTTCAAATCTTGTGAAGAATAGAAACGCATTTCCTTATCGGCAGAAACAATCATGACCCATTTCTTTTCAGGAGCATACCAGAACACTTTCGGGTCGCGGAAGTCCTTCAGCCCGTCGAACGGAGTCAGAATCGGGTTCTTTTCATATTTGGTGAACGTACGGCCGTTGTCACTGCTATGTGCCATACATTGTATCTGGCCGTTCTTATCGCTGGCAGAAGTATAGAAAGAGACGATTTCGCCGGCACCATAACCTGCCGTATTATCCACATCCACCACTGAGCTGCCGGAAAAGATATGCCCCATCGTATCGCGGGCAAGGGCTGCGGGAAGATGTTCCCAATGAACCAGGTCGCGGCTGACAGAATGCCCCCAGTGCATATTGCCCCAGACGGAACCATAAGGATTATACTGGAAATACAGATGATATTCTCCATCTTTGTAAACCAAGCCGTTCGCATCGTTCATCCAGCCGTAGAGCGGAGAATGATGATAGAGCGGGCGGAACTGGTCGCGATTGCCGGTATCGAACGTATCAGACAGCTTCATTTCTTTCCAGCATAGCGCATCTTTCGGTGCTTTCCGAATACGGATAACGGTTTCCTTAGCGCCTGCCGGCAGTTCGAAAGGCACGAAATAGTCTGTTTTCTCCTTGGCCAGACGGACATCCATCTCAGTGTCGGCCGGATTGCCGGTGATAAGGCAGACCTGATTTTCGGCAGAACGCTCTTCTACCGGCAGCAACAGGTATTTAGCCGGCTGAGTGATGCGGACAAGCGTAAGGGTGTCTCCCTGCTGCTCCAATGTAAATCCCTGGTTAGAACCTGACTGGCAGGAAGCCAGACTGAGTGATGCGGCACAGGCCATCAAGAAATTCTTACTGATATTCAAAACTTTTGTTTTCATTATGATAATAGATTAATTGTTAAAACGTAATATTTGCACTAAACTCTACTGTGAAAGGACGGATATAGCTACCGGCCATCCATTGTCCGTTATGCTTGGCGGCATCTTCTTTCTTATCCAGTTCCGCACCGGAGATACTACCGCGTGCGCCGGTTTGATTCAGGATGTTGACTACCGTAGCACCCAGGCTAAGATACTTATTTACTTTGTAATTGACACCTCCGAACGTCTCCCAGCGACCATTGAAGTAATAGGCATTATTGATGTTCGCATAGGTCTTGCTGAAATAGCGGGCACTCAACCAGACTCTAAAATCCTTATACGTATAGCTTGGGTCGATTTCAACCAATACCTTCGGTATTTCCGTTACAATATTTCCCGTTGCATTGATGCCGGCATAGCTGCCGTCGGAGAAGCTGACGCCTGTTTCATACTTCTTATAGGTCGGATTCTGATAGGTGAAGAGGAAATGCAGGTCGAAGCCTTTGAACAGCTTGGCAATCAAGTCGGTTGTCCAGCCGATTGTCTTGATGTCGTAGCTAAGTGGGGCGGCGTTAATATCCTGGCTGTTATTAGGATTTATCAGATTCAGTGTCGAGTTGTTGTTCGTCTTCCCGATATAAGAGAATAAAGAAGTCAGGCTCAGCCAGCTGTTGTTGTAATAGATACCGGCACGTCCCAATGGGATGGCAACCTTTTCTACGTTCGGCAATTCCGACGGGGCAAAGCTGGAGATTGTCGGATGCTGGGTATTATAGGTGAAATCGCCGGTAAAACCGAACTGGTCAGTCAGTTTGTAAGTCAATGCAAAGGTATAGACCTGGTTGAACCAGTTATAATCGAAATCCTGCGGAGTGATAGTTCCGGTCTGACCGTTCTTATTATAGGTGGCTCCTAAGTGATAGTTGGCGAAACGTCCCAATACGCTGTCTCCTCTCAGATAGATGGCGGCGTTCTGTCCGTGCATCTTCTGATATTCAAAACGGGCACCGTAGTAGACGTTCAGCTTGTCGTTGATGTCCCAGTCGTGTGTAAAATAGAGAGCCAGCTTGTTTTCGTAGCCTTTGTAATATTCGGAAGCGTTCTTGTTGAAGTCGTAGTAAACGCCGTCGGTGTTTCCATCCTTAATCAGGCGGCTGGGATATTCCTCAACTGTATGGTCGAACATAGTCGTGTTGGAAGCGTAATCAATTTTGTAATGCCACTGGTTCAAGCCAATACGCCAGGTTCCGTTAGTATATTCGCGGGAGAGTTCGGAGGTAAGGAAGGCTTCGTCGATATTCCCACGGTTCAGGCAGGACATACGGCTCTGCACATAGCCCTCGTAGGGTTGCAGATTGCCTTTCACGTCTTTGAGGAAATAGCCGTCGGCAGCTGTTTTCTGGGCTATAGCCATTGGAGTCTGGTAGACATACGAGCCTAGTGCATGGTCGTATTTCGCGTTGACAATCCATTTCATGCCGTTATCCCATTTGTAGGAATGATGCAGGCTGATTTGATTGCCCTTGTTCAGAGAAGCGTCATAAAGATTGGTCTTTTTCAGTTCGCCGGAACGCATATCCATGTAGACCATCTCCCCGGTTGTCGGCAGATAGGAACTGGTTCCCAACTTAAAGCCGGGGATTTCCTTCACGCTACCGTCGCCCACATAGATAAACGGGGCACTGGTGGCTGCATTCGACGGCCAGCGGCTGTTGCTGTAATGATAGATGACCGACAGCTCGCCACGGTTCTGATTATAGCGTTTGGTAATGGCGGCTTTGTAGATTTGCGTCCGGTCCTGATTGGAGGCAAAGCGCAATTTGAATGTGCCCGGGTCGAAATCCTGGTAAATACTTCCGCTGTAATACCAGCCTTTACCGGCGTTGCCGCTGATGGTCAGGTCGAACTGTTGTTTGCCGAAATGGTTTGTATTATAGTTCAGCTTGCCTTGGAACTTCTCCGTACCCAACTGCGTTTGGGAGTTTACGGCATATCCGATATTACCGGTCGTGATGGCTGTTTCCGAGATTTTCAGCAATCCGACATGGCCCAGGCTGCCATCGCCACGCCAATGTGTATTCACATTATGAGGATTGGAGTTGTATACAACAGGGAGTCCGTTCTCCAGTACATTGACATCTCCCCCCGGCAATCCGATAGAAATCTCACGGGGTCCATTCGCACTGGATGCATTCAGCATCACATTACGGCTATTCGTTTCGTTCGATTTTTCTTTATTAATCTGAACTGTGTCTTTCACGGCTTCCTGTGCATACGTCACTGCTGTGGCAGTACAGCCGGCGAGCATTAATAAGAAAGACTTCTTCATGGCAATCATGGCAACTGTTTTCATATAGAATGTTTTAATGTTTGTTTCGTGGTAACAAGTTTACAGTTGCAAAAGTAGGGAGCCGGCAAATAAGGGAATATAACAAAACGCACGAGTACTTATACAATCGTCACATGCATGATTTTCAGTGGATAAGTATCAAATTAGTACCATAAATGTGACAAATGTACTATTCCATACAGCGGGGTAATTTTTACAATGCCTATTCTAAGACCCTAACAATAGGCATCGTAAGCACCTAACGATAGGCATTATAACACCCTTACAATAGGCAGTATAACACCTTAATGATAGGCATTGATAAAAAGGACTGTCCAAGAGCAAAATCAAATCTCCTCTGTCTGCTGATATTCCTTCGGAGTAAGATTATAGGCAGCCTTGAAGCATTTGGTAAAGTAGGCGGGAGAAGAGAAGCCGGTTTGGTAGGCTATTTCATTAATATTATATTGTCGTTGCTTTAGGAGCACAGCCGCCTTACGCAAACGATAGTTGCGAAGGAAATCGACAGGCGCCGTTCCCGTCAGCTCCTTAATCTTCCGATGCAAATGTCCGCGTGAAAGACCAAGCGTATCACTCAGTTTCTCCACATTAAACTCCGAATCGGCATACACTTCTTCTATCTGTACCAGGAAGCGACGCAGGAACAAATCATCCATATTCTCCACCTTCTCCGGTTGAGCAATCAAAAGATTACTACCTTGCAGCTTCTTCAGCAAGTTTTCACGCAGCCTCTTTTGTTCTTCAAGAATACGGATGATACGAAGTTTCACAAAGTTCATGCGGAACGGCTTCTGTATATATCCATCCGCCCCACCCGATATGCCATACATCCGCTGACGCTCGTCCGACAAAGCCGTCAGAAGAATAACCGGGATATGACTCACCGCCATATCTGTCTTTACACTACGGCAAAGCTCAAACCCATTCATCTCCGGCATCATCACATCCGAGAGTATAAGCGAAACCTCTTCCGTTTGAAGCATATCCAAAGCCACCTTTCCATTGCCGGCAGTCAGAATACGGAAATTACCGGACAATTCCTTTTCCAGAAACGCCCGTACCTCATCGTCGTCTTCTACAACCAAAACAGTATACGAATATTTCTGCTCCAGCAAGGCCTTCTCCTCCGAATCATCTAGATTAGAAGCATCATACGCCAATGGAGAAACCGGCAGTTCGGTGATATACTCGCCTTTCAGCTCCGTCTTATCTTTCCGCAGTGAAAAAGAAAAGACCGTCCGCTGACCGGGAGTACTCTCCACCTTCACCTCTCCGTTATGCATCTTCACATATTCATTGACCAGATGCAGACCGATGCCTGTCCCTACCCGACTGTTCTCCGAATAGAACCGGTTGAACAGATAGGGCAGATTCTCCGGCTGTATACCGGAACCATTGTCTTCCACTTCTATCGTCACCCATTCCTCCGATTCTTTCACAAGCACCTGGATAGCTCCGCCCTCCGGCGTAAACTTGAAAGCATTGGATAACAGGTTTACCAATACCTTCTCAATCATATCCGGGTCCATCCATATCCGACAATTCTTCATCTCCGAAGAAAAAGAATAGTTGATATTACGCACCTTCGCCATGCTGTTGAAGTAAGACTTCACCTCACCCGAAAAAGAGACAATCTCTATCTCCCGAATCTTCAGTTTCTCTTGCTTATTCTCCACCTTACGGAAGTCAAGTATCTGATTGATAACCCGAAGCAGACGGCCCGCGTTTTTATGAATCAATTCCAGGTCGGACAGATACGGGGAGTCGTGCAACAGATTGAGCAATCGGTCCAAAGGGCCGAGTATCAATGTTAAAGGTGTTCGTACCTCATGCGATATATTGGTAAAGAACTGGAGCTTCGACGCCGTTACCTCTTCTATCTCCGCATTCAGCGAGATAAGTTTACGACGTTGCTCCTCTTCCTTTTTGTTTATCTCTCGTAATTCACGGTTTTTGAGGCGTATCTTCCGGTTGATATAAAAGACATAGCCGGAAAGGGTGATAAAGCCAATCATCAATAGCGTGATGATAGTCAAAGAGTCTTGCAGGAAATTAAAACGATGGAGCAGTTCGTCCATACGGCTTCGCTGCGTCTCAATGCGTTGCTGGTAGTTATTCAAGCGTTCTGCCTGAAGCAGGAGCGTGCGCGCGGCTGCCTGGTCGACAAGGCCGCTTGAAAGAGGGATGTATTTATCGACCTCTTCTCCCCGGATAAGCTGCATGGCTGTGCGGATTACCTGCTCACCGCCAGTCGGATACAGGAAGGAGACGTTAATGCGTCCGTCTGCCACCGCTTCCAAGCCGGCATTGGCTACGGCATCCATACCAATGATAGGCAGCGCCTTTCCCTTCACGGAGTCCAATGCCATGAAATGCTCACGAGCGGCAATCGCCATCATATCGTTATGGGCATACACAAAATCAATGGGTTGGGAAAAGTCAATCTCTTTCAGTCGTCGGGCAGCAACATCATAACGCCACTCACCCTCTACCGGACGAAACGTTACATCTGTACGTTTTGCCAAAGCATCCCTGAAGCCATTGTGTCGCTCCTGAGCAGGGGAAGAGCCGACCATTCCCCATATTTCAAGCACGGAGGCATTCGGGACCAACTGTTTAGCGGCATAGGTTCCGGCGGCAAAGCCTATTTCATAGTTGTTGGCACCAACGAATGTGGTGTATTGATTCGTATTGACTTTACGGTCAGTTATAATGGTCGGGATACCTGCACGAAAAGCTTCCTCTGCTACTTCCGTTATCGGAGTCGATTCAAAAGGGGAGATAATCAAGACATCCACTTTTTGTGCGATCAGCTCCCGAATTTGTTCTATCTGACGGTCGTTGTCACTATCGGCATCCTTAATCAAAACCTGAATGCTGTCATAATTCGAAGCTTCGATACCTACGTCTCTGACCATCTGTTGCCGCCAGGCATCGTCAAGCATACATTGAGAGATTCCTATCACATATTTCTTTTCCTTATCGACCTGTGAACAGCCGGTAAGAAGGATAAAAAAGAGTAATATGGATAAGAGGTGTTTCATGGATTGGTAATTTATCAATAATGAGCCAATTTGCCAATGTGCCAATAGAGATAGCAATAAGTTCAGTATTTATCAGAATTGAGCCAATTCAAATCGTATTAGGGAACGCAGATGACGCAGAACACGCAGACATCCGCAGACTTTTTATTTTCTTTAAAACAATATATTGTCTGCGTTTATCTGCGCTCGTCTGCGTCATCTGCGTTCCTTAATACAAACTGGATATATAGCTCAGTTCTTTCTAGTTGTGTACCAATGTCCCGATATTCTCTCCGCTCATTACCTTCTTCAGATTACCGTTCGTATCCATATCGAAGACAATGATAGGCAGGTTATTCTCCTTACACATCGTAGTTGCTGTCAGGTCCATTACTTTCAGACCGCGTGTATAAATTTCGTCGTATGTGATATCGGAAAACTTGGTTGCTGTCGGATCTTTTTCCGGATCGGCAGTGTAAATACCATCCACACGAGTTCCTTTCAGCATCACATCCGCTTCGATCTCGATACCTCTCAAGGATGAACCGGTATCGGTTGTGAAGAACGGGTTTCCTGTACCGCCGGACATAATTACAACATTGCCCTGTTCCAATAGTTCGATAGCACGCCATTTATTATAGAACTCACCGATCGGCTCCATGCGGATAGCTGTCAGAACCTTTGCCTTTACACCTTGTGCGACAAGGGCGGAACTTAATGCCAGACTATTGATCACCGTTGCCAGCATTCCCATCTGATCACCTTTCACCCGGTCGAAACCTTTAGATGCTCCGCTCAGACCACGGAAAATATTTCCTCCACCGATCACAATTCCGATCTGTACACCCATTTCGGAAATTT
The DNA here is from genome assembly GCF_029581355.1 of Parabacteroides chongii. NCBI lineage: Bacteria > Pseudomonadati > Bacteroidota > Bacteroidia > Bacteroidales > Tannerellaceae > Parabacteroides > Parabacteroides chongii. The sequence goes on from NZ_CP120849.1 coordinate 863,025, forward strand.
CTTTGATCTGTGTTGCATATTCGTTCAGACGAACTTCGTCGATACCATATTGTTTTCCTCCCATCAGCGATTCGCCGCTAAGTTTCAGGAGAATTCGTTTGTACTGCGCCATCTTTATCTGTTTTAATTTCTAAATGTTCTGTCGGCAAAGATAATGCAAGTCGCAACTTATCTCCGCTGTAGGACAAAAATACAGAAATTCAATCAGTAAACAATATCAGGAGTTAATTATTACGACATTATTTAATAAAAGTGTATAGCGTATGTAACCGATTTGTAATATCGCCACTTTACTTTTGTTATTGAAATGAAAACACTTTATTCCTTATTTTGAAGACACTAAGAAAATAGCCAAACCTTCTTCCTAACTTTAGGTTTCCCCACTACTTTCAGCGGAAAGAGATGGGGAAACGTTGTTTTGCATAATTCTTATTTTTTCACTTCAAGCGGAAAACAAAATCTTCCGAGGTTCTGTTTCATATATAAATAGACCAGACAGAATCATTTAAAATAAAATAGTTATGAAAAATGTATTAATTGGCATTGCAGCCGGTATTGCAATTGGTTATGTACTCCGTAAAATGGAAGACGATGGTAAATTCAAATGTATTCATGATGACATGAGCGAGTTGGCAGACAGAACAAAAAAGAAATTTAAAGATGTTGTCGACAAAGGAGTCAATCAGGCTGAGTACATCGCTGACCGTGTGGAACATGTAGCGGAAAGAGCCAAAAAGAATTAACCATATTAGAAGCAAATTGAAGAATATGAAAACATTTTGTCACAAAAACAGGTAAAATAGACCTAAATACATGACAAAAAGACATCATATTTCTTCTGGCTTCTTTGGCACGCAGTTTGTATATTGATAGACGAACAAAGGGTTCAAAAGAACTTGAAGTTCTATAAATTATTGAATGTGTAACTTAAATATAGGAGATTTAATTATGATGCCGATCAGAAAAAATCAAAATTGGTTACCGAGTGTCTTCAATGATTTCTTCGATAACGACTGGATGGAAAAAGCTAATTCTACAGCACCTGCCATCAATGTAATTGAAAGCGAGAAAGATTATAAAATAGAATTGGCTGCCCCAGGAATGACAAAAGACGATTTCAACGTCCGTATTGACGAGGATAATTGCCTGGTCATTTCAATGGAAAAGAAGAGTGAAAACAAAGATGAAAATCATAACGGTCGCTATCTGCGTCGCGAGTTTTCATATTCTAAATTCCAGCAGACAATGATATTACCGGATGATGTAGAAAAAGAACACATCAGTGCTAAAGTGGAACATGGTGTATTAACTGTGGATATTCCTAAAAAGGCTCCGGTTGAAGCAGCTAAATTGCAGAGAAACATTGAGATTAAATAATCTCATAGTCAATAAATGAATACCCCCCGGTGAATATTTCACCGGGGGGTATTTTTTTATCTGGTTTCTCTCTTCACAGGGATACTGGCAGATGAACTTTATTTTATTACTTTAGTATTAATACTATCACTTGTTCGCCCGTCTCAGGTTAATTGGCTGGGTTTATAGAGGCGTACTCCCTGTACGCCTCTACCGCAACCGCGTGATAATTTTAGAATTATTTCATTGTTTCTTATTTTACGATTGCTTTAACAGCAGCTTCGCCTTCAACTGATACTGCAACGAAACCTGCAGCTACGCTGATTGTTTCTTCATCTGAAGAAGCGATGCGCTGGGCAACTTTCTGACCCAATGCGTTAGTTACAGTAATTGTCTTACCGGCAGCACCCTTAACAACTACCTTACCATCGCTGGCAACTACACTGATAGCTGATACTTCAGGAGTCTTAGCATCTGTTGCCACTTCGTCAGTCGGTTCGATGTTGAAGATTTCAGTATCAAGGATAGCTTCGTTGTAATTTGCAGCTTTTGCAATTACAGGAACACCATTCTGGATCTTAATCCAACCACCCTTACCATCTGTAGGAATTGGTTTGTCACCTACTGATTCGATCAGGAAGTCGCAAGCAGGTTTATCGTCAACCAAACGCAATGCAAAGACTGCATTCTTGATACCATATTCGTGAGCAGCATTAATAGAATCACCCTTAGTATTCTTGCTAGGATCAGCATTCAATGTCCATGTTGTCATATTGTGCTTATTATCACCCAGGAAGATAGAGTCTGAAGCAACTGCATATTCAGCCAGGTTCATATCTTTACCGTGACGCATTACGATCAAAGTATCACCGATATGTTTTGCCCAAACAAATGACAGACGAGTGTACTTTTCATTCCAGATATAATCTTTACCGTTAGCAGCTAACTGTACAGAATCCTGTGCGTTAACTAAATAACGACCGATCTTATAACCCTGAGAAGGTACTTTGTGACCGCAATCACCGTGGTTAGCGATATATTCATCTGTATTATGTTCTGGATTATCAGGACATAACATACCAGCAGGAACTTCTGTTACATCTACAGCAAACATATACTGAGGCATCTTCGTGTTGTTACGTACATAAGCAGTATCAATATACAGAGCAGACAGTTTATCGTCACCCTTACCTTCTACTCCCAGGAAGTTAATTCCCTTACCTTGAGAATAAATGCTGTGAGCATCTTCATACAGATATTCTTTAGCTGTGCTGTTTACTCTGTAGATCTTAGCATACTTGTTAACATCCATATCTTTCAGACCATCTTCAGGATTAGAAACACCCAAACGACGATACAGAGGAGTATCACTTTCTTTCAAAGCAAATGTTGCAACACGTTCTTCTGAACAAGCTGTTTCAATTGAGAATCTCTGAGAAGCATCACGTACACCTACACGGTTGTAAGCATTAGTGTTACCACCAACCAAAGCATAATAGCAAGTTGTGTCACCTTCTTCTGAGATCAATTGATTGTTTTCTTTCAGATAGAAATGAGCTGCGTCTTTTACTTCTACTGGAGAAATAGCGTAAGATGCTTCATTGTCAGGATCTTCTACGATGAACTTGTTATCATTTACCAGCTTAGAGCTATCATATACACGGATTGCATAAGCTCTGTTATACAACTGAGGAGCTGCAGCACCTTCATAACCAAACTTCTGATCTTTGTCCTGAACCGGAACAAGTTCCAAAGTCACTTTTTCACCTTTCAGGTCTACATATACAGTTGTATCGGCAGCAGTTTTGTTTACATTTACATAGTGACCAATCTGAATACCGTTGAAGTAATCCATGATGAAGGATTTTCTTGAAAGATCATCCTGTTCTACTACATTATATCCCAGATATTTGTTAGTAAGCACTCCGGCAACCGGTTTCTTAACTTCAGCCTTAACCCATGCCAAAGTATCTGTACCAACTACACCTGCAAAGATTCCATATTGAGCGAAGATCTGACTTGCATCAGCACCCTTATACAACTGAACGTTCTTTACATTCTGAGCTGGGAATTCACGGTTATAGATATTAACAGTCTGTTCACCAGCCAAACCTGGATTCTGTTCAACAACCCACTGAGTACGTGGCATGTGACCGAAATCCTGAGCCTGTCCATAAAGCTGAGCTTGTTCTTCTGTTGTATATTCCAAATCGCTACCGCAGAAGCTTGCAACCAAGTATTTTCCATTCAAAACTTTCTTCACATTAGAAGCTAAGTTAAAGAAGTAAACGCCTGAAGGCAAAGTTGTTCTTACATATTTAGAAGAACCATTGATAGTAATCTTCGTATTGATAGTTGAAATAGGAGTTGCACCTGCTTTGTACTCAGAGCTTCCTACTGTTACTTCACGGTGATTGTCAGCCAAAACAGCAATCTTAATCAAGTTCTGTTCGAACGGATCTTTACTTGCTGTAATTGGAACCAATGTTCCGCGAGCACCTGTTTCATCGGCTGCTGCACTTGCCTTCCACAGACCTAAATCCTTAGGATTAGTAAAAGGAGTCATATCTTCCCATTTTTCTACATTATCCGGTTTTTTAGCAAAACCAGCTGTACGGATTACAATAGAATCCTGAGACGGATACCATGTGAACTGGAAGTTATAACGACCATTCAAATCCTGACGTGTAGGATTGGCAATACTAGCTGTCGGCATGTTATCAACAAACTTTGCAGTAACCATTTTCAAATGTTTGTTACCAGCATCGCTTGTTAAGAATTCTGTTCCAACCTTCAAATAAGTCTTTTCATCAGCAGCTGTAGCATCGTTAGCTTGCAAAGAAACCCAACCTGTAGTTGTTGCCTTTGTCATCCAATCAGCAGGGAAAGTATTTGCATCTAATGTTGCTTTTGAAGCTGTCGTTGCTGCTTCTGCATTAGTTATTAAAGTAGCCAATGTAGCTTCTACAGCCCAAGGATTAGCGATATTTCTTGAAATCGCCATGTGTGCCACAGTTTGAGATGTAGCAGCAATTACATTATTATCAACGCCCCAACCACCATGAATATCTATCGTATTACAGATAAATTCATAAAAAGCTTTCTTCAATGCTTTATAAACAGGTTCATTTGCATCAAAGTTTGTAATTAATGTAGACTGAAATGCATCCAATTCTTTCAACAATTCAGTTCTAGTTGTAATCTTTGTTGTTGCGCTATTATTCTGTAAATGGAATTCATTCAATGCTTGAATAGCTTCTTCATAAGCCACCTGATTATTTGTATAATCAGTACCAGTACCTAATGCTTTTTTTATAGCCTTAAGTAAGGTTTCTGTTTGAGACTTATCTACATAGTCAAGGAAGCTCTGTGAGTAAGTAGTTATGTCAAGATCATTTCCTGTAGCAGTTGTTGCAACAAGACCTACTTTCCAACCTTTATTTGTCGGATCGATATAACCATAGTTCGCAGGGAAGCCAACCGGAGCAACTGCCTTAAATTCTTGTTTAGTAAACAAGTTGATTGCAGCAGGATTACCACCTTTCACATCTTCATCAAATGTAAGTTTCAATTTTCCGGCTTCTGTATTAGCCCAAAGCATTGAGTTCAGATCATCTACACCCAAAACGATAGCTTCCGGATCTACAGGAGCTACAGTCAATTGCCCAGTAACAGTTACCGGATTATTCAACGCATATTTCAATGCATAAACTTCATTAGTACCTTTTACCCAAGTTACAATAGAGTCATTCTTTGCACCAAAAACAGATGTCAATTCCTTTTCGTCACCACTAGCGAAACCTGCAACAGGATTATAAGCATCCTGCCATTTCCATAAAGCAACATCACCACCAACAGTTGTAGCAGAAGCAGAAGTATTTAATGCCTTCAATGCTGTTGCCGGATTAACTGCCAAAACAGATCTGGTTCCTAAGTTGATGAATGCATAACGATAACCGTCAGTCGCATTTCCCTGTACATCAATAGTCCATAAAGTGTAACGAGCATCAACGGCATCTGCTGTAGTAACAGCTTGCAGTTTATAAGTACCACCAGTTACCGGAACCATTGCAACCACTTCTCCTGCCGTACCAGTCATAAGCTGATAATAAGTACCAGCCTTGATTGCTTTTGCATACGTAGTTGATGCAGTAGCATACTTAGCATAGCTAGGAGCAGCATTTACAGTTCCAATACTTGTCGCCAGCAGGACACCGGCTACCAAAGTAGAAAACTTTTTGTTCATAAATCTAAATTTTAATATTAATAATAGTGTTAATGAAATTAGTTCTTGTTCTATCTTTTATACTCTTGTCATAATCGAATGACTAAAATAAACGATCCTTTAATCTCGTCACGTTTTTCTGATTTCCATGTGTTCGTAATCGAAAGGCTTATTTTTGTACAGACTTTGTTATTATCTTGATAAGAAAGAAGATACCTAAGTGAAATTTATTTGGAAAAGAGTTGTGGTTTCAAAAGTTATAGTTAATTTTGTTGACGGATTTAAAGGATCGTTTATTTTAGTCAGTCAAATTATCGCTCCTAGATCTTACTTTTCAAGTTATTAGAATCATCTATCCATTCATCATTTTATAGAGTATACAATTATATTAATGTACACGCGTACATTATATATAAGTTTTTTTCAATTTGGATTCAAAGTCGATATCGGCAACGTATCACATTATAATTCAACTTATTGCAGGTGACTCCGGAGTTTTATTCAGCGTCACCTACTTTCACCTAAAATAATCAAAACTCCCCCTATTACAGCAATATTATATGAGGCTAAAGAAGTTAATAGCCTATATTACAACTATTAAGCTTCAATATTATAACTATTAAGCGTCATTCTCCCTAGAATAAAATTTGAAATGTAATATGTACATAAATGTAAGACTATGCATACAAATATGTAAGGTATACCTTTCTTTTATGTAAAGTATATATTACATATATAAATATCCTAAGATAAGCCATTAATTCTCATATATTATAATCTTCATACTATAGAGCTGCGATTTAATGGAAAAGGCGGACCGAAAGAAAAGAAGAAGGACTGGAAGATTGAAAAACTCAGGTAGCTGCCAATATGAAAAAGAAAGGTATTGATCTGACTTTTATAGCCGGATGTACCGGACTGAATGAAGAAGCAATTAAAACATTGTAGCCACGTAATCCATACCTAGAGGTGATGCCGGATTAACTTCCGGCATCACCTCTATAATTCACTAATATTTAACAGTATAACCCGCTGAATACAGCTGGTGACGCCCTATTCGGGAAAACTTTATTGTAATCACTCCTTTGGAATAAACATACTGATCCCTACAGGATAATGATCGGAAAGATAATCATTGTCCGGACCATTATAGATCTGTGCATCTATACAATTGGGGCGCAGGCTGTCAGTCACAAATATGAAATCGATCCGTTCCTGCTGACGACGTAAAGCCTCCCCTTTCGGAGAACTTGCCAATATCCGGGTAGGGAAAGAATAACGTTGGTTATCAGGCGTAAACATATAACATATATCATGCAAAGAAGCAGCCATAAATGTGGATATAACAGCATAGTCCTCCAGGTGCTCATCCGTCCAGGAGGCATCGAAAGGAGAATGGGCATTCATATCGCCCATCAACAGACAGTCGGTTAATTGGTTACTGCTTATATAATCGATGATGTTGTCGGCTTCCTTCTTACGTTTCAGACGGTCGGAAGGATTCAGATGCGTCACCAGGAAATCCATATTCAGGACTTTGCAATGCAGCAAGCCGTGACCGTAACCATCAATCTTCCGATCAATCACTTGAAGCGGAGTTTTAGATGTAAGACCGACCGGATAACCGTTCTCCTTTACAATAGCCGCATAAGGATGACCATAAGAAGCTGCCAGCTCTTTCAGACGGGCTTCGGTAAAGCCGCAAAGTTCGTTCAGTGCCAGGACATCGGGCGACTGCTCTTTTACCCAGGCAGTAAAACGGGCAATACGGTCTTTATCCGCACCATTACTGAAACCATCCATGATATTGTAAGAGATGATCTTGATCTTTTGGCGGTCTGTACGCCAGTCGCGTTCGTAGGAAGTTGAATTCTGAGCATTCATTCCTGACCCTAAACCAAACAATAATGCCAATAGAAATAAACTGAACCAATTGTTGAATAAGCGTTTCATTCTTGTAATGTTTATGTTTATAACAAAGGTATATCAAAAAGACTGTAAATCCTTTCGATACACCTTTCAAGTTTATTAATAGCCAGGATTCTGCGGTTTGAGATTCGGATTCTTGCTCATTTCCGTATTCGGTATAGGCAATAACCTCATCTTTTTGTCCCACGTAAATCCCTGCACCTTTGCCCATGTAGACTCTTCGATATTCCAACGGCGCAAGTCATAACCACGAACATCCTCACCTGCAAACTCGACACGACGCTCATAACGTAATTTCGCCATACCATCTTCCTTACTACCAATCGTTATATCCGGCAACACCTTATTTTCCGGAAAACCAGCAGGGATATACTTATCCGGATGAGCCAAAGCGTAATTGCGGGCACGCGTTCTGACCATATTAATGTATTTGGTTCCGGATTGGAAATCACCGGTTTGTATATAAGCCTCAGCCAGATTCAACAAAACTTCAGCATATCGCATCAAGATATTATTTAAGCCGACATTCGTTTCATTCGGACCATACCACAAGGTATTCTTCTGAAAATCAACTCCACCTTCTTTGTTTAAAAGCCAATCCATGGAATAAACAAGCGGTTCGCCGGTTGTTCGGTGAGTAGAGACATCCATCGGTGTATAGAATGTGATATCAAAGCGAGGATCTCTGTTTTTCCAGTAAGCAGCAGCATCATACAAGGAATTGGCATCGCTACTTATCGGATTCCCATCAATCAACGCATAAGCATCTCTTAGATCAGGTGTCGGATTAAAGTGAGTCGTATAAATTTCTCCACGGCACATCCCCCCGTCAACCGTACCGAAATAACGGGTTTTCCAATTCTGTTGTTCTTTGCTAAACGATACTTCAAAGATAGATTCTTTATTGAACTCATTGGTTTCCATATAAATGGATTCCATATCTGCCAATAGTTCGTAAACGCCTTCATCTGCTAATTTTACTACTTCCTCACCTGTTTTAATAGCATCGGCATAATCCTGACGATAAAGATAGGCTGCAGACAGGAATGCATAAGCTGCACCGGAAGTAGCACGGGGTGCATCCTCTGAATCATAAGACGAAGGCAGATGCTGAGCAGCAAATGTAAGATCAGGAATAATTACCTTTTCATAGACTTCGTCGACAGAAGAACGTCCTGGATGTAACAGGGCTTCATCTTTTAAATCAACCTGGCTCAACAAAATAGGTACATCACCATACAAACGGATCAGATGATAATACCAATAACCACGAATAAAACGCATTTCGCCGACGATACGATTCCTGTCTTCACTACTGATATTATCATCCGGCATATTGGAAACTTTTTCAATACCGATATTGCAACGGGCTATCCCGGCATAAGCATTAACAAAAGAACCTGTTACCAGATAATTATCCCCCGGATCAAAACTTCCGCGGATATATGAAGCATCGATCGAACCACTCTGCAAACAGTCATCCGAACACATATCACCGAAGATTTGTACACCAGTTGCCCAGAAGCCGTTTAATGTCTGTAATGTTTTGTAACAAGCGTTGGCAGCATAGACAGCCTGGTCTTTATTCTGATAGAAATTCTCTTCGGAAAGTTCACCATACGGCTCCCGGTCAAGGAAATCACTACAGGAAGACAATATGGTCATCAAAGCTATTATATATATTTCGAATCTTTTCATATTCTCGTATTTTTACTGTTTAAAACTTAATATTCGCACCGATCATAAAAGTCATTGCAGCAGGATAGCTGTATGCCCAATTGTTATATTGAGCTGTACCGCTCCTTTCCGGATCATATCCGTAAAAATCTTTACTTGTAATCGTTACCAGGTTTTCGCCGCTCACATATACTCTGAACTTATACTTTCCAGCCATATCAAACGAATAACCGACAGAAAGATTTTTCAGACGAGCGTAACTGGAATTTGTCAACAGGAAGTCGTTCATCTGATACATCGAATAGGCTCCTCCCCAAATCACAGCAGGCCATTTTCCTGGAGTTCCTTCGCCATTCCAACGATTATCATACCACCATTTTCCATAGTTAATGCCACCGTCATTCAACCATTTTTCATATGGCATAAACTGTTTCTTGCCTAAATCTCCCTGCCAAAACATCGAGAAGTCAAAGTTTTTATATTGTGCACCCAGTTTAAAACCGAATGTCATCTTCGGGATAGAATTACCAAGGATTACACGGTCATCTGCATCGATCTTCTTATCACCATTCTGATCTTTGAACTTGATAGAACCGACAATTGCACTACCATAAGTTGGAGAATTATCAATATCTTCCTGGCTGGCATACACACCTTCCATTTCCCAACCATAAAAAGAGTCGATAGCATATCCCACCTTATTTATATAGGTATCACGATGACCACCGTCCCGTAATTCTTCATCCTTACCGTCACTAAGTTGCAAAATCTTATTACGAACCGTACTGATATTAGCTCCGACAAAATAACTAAAATCATTATTTATTTTATCTTGCCAGTTAATTTCCAGCTCAACACCCCGATTAGCTACTTTTGCAAAGTTCACATTAGGAGCACCCAAACCGACAGTGCCCGGAATAACCTGCTGGCGAAGAATTCCAGAAGTACGTTTATCATAATATTCAGCAGAAGCTGTCAGGCGATTATTCAGTAAACCGATATCCACACCAGCATTAGTGATTGTAGTCGTCTCCCACTTCAAATCTTTATTTACCAGGTTAGCAACATAATAGCCGGGAACGATTGTATGGTTATAACCGCCAGCTCCCATTAATACACTCATGTTACTAAGAGTTGCAATCGTCGGGTATCTTCCTGAAACAGATTGATTTCCCAGCTGTCCCCAGTTCACACGTAATTTCAAATTGGAAATTGCCGGCACATTAAAGAACTCTTCCTGACTGATCCGCCATGCACCGGAGAAAGAAGGGAAGAATCCCCAACGGTTACCAGAAGCAAAACGGGAAGAACCATCAGCACGCAAATTAAAAGAGAACAGGTAACGATCTGTAAAGTTATAATTGATACGTCCAAACCAGGACATCATTGCCAACTGGCTTTTAGCCCCGCTGTTACGGGAATCTGTCGGATTAGTACCTCCATTCAGTATCTGCATGTTCTTAGATTCCGAAACATAGTCGTAAGCGATTCCATAAATATCATCATCAGTCGTCAACTGCTGCGAGAAGCCAGCCATACCGTCTATAGAATGTTTGGAAGAGAAGGTATGATCGAAATAAAGTAAATAATCGGTTAACCAGGTTACATTTTTACCACGCGTTTCCTCATAACTCGAACGAGTATTTCCGTATCTGTCAGCAATATTATAAGTCGGAGTAAACGATTTCTTTTCATAATAGTTGAAATCAAGTCCGGCGTTAATACGGAACCGGAGGAAGTCAAATATCTTATATTCAGCATAGATATTTCCTAACACCTTATAAGTGCGATGATCCGGATTACTTAGGTTAGCCATATAGACAGGACTGATACCATTTTCTCCTGCATGCTTCGCATAACCTGGTGTTACCCCGTCAGCTTCATAAAGCGGAATTGTCGGAGACGTATTATAGGCATCTCCAGCGGCATTGGATGTACCATGTTGCAAACTTGTACTCAGATTAATACTTGTACCAAAAGAGAGACGCTCACCATATTTATTGTCATTATTTATCCTGAAGTTAGCTTTATTATAAGAGGTATTTTCCAGGATACCCTCCTGGTTAACATATCCTCCCGACATATAATAAGATGAATTCTGACTTCCTCCCTGGGCACTTACATTAATATTATAGGTTGGAGCTACGCTGAACAATTCTTTTCCCCAGTCAGTTCCTTTTCCGTAAGAAGCCGGAGAATTTGTGAAATAAGGTGTTATATTACTTCCGCTGATCCAACGGTTGGCATTCGCTATCGCTTCATTCTATAATTCTACGAACTCAGCGGCATTACACATATCCAAATATTTAGTGATACGCTGCAAGCCAAAATAACCATCTACCGAAATACTGCTCTGTTCAGAAATTCCCCTCTTGGTAGTAACAAGGATCACTCCATTCGCCGCACGTGAACCATAGATAGCAGCGGAGGCAGCATCTTTCAATACATTGACCGATTCAATATCAGAAGATGAGATACTTTCCAGTCCACCGTCAGCCGGAATACCATCAATCACTACTAACGGAGCATTATCGCCAAACGTACCCATCCCCCTGATACGAATATCAGAACTTGCACCAGGCTGACCGTTACTCTTCGTAATAACGACACCGGATAATTTTCCTTGTAAAGCCTGTGATACCGAGGAACTGGATACATCTTTCAGATCTTTAGATGAAACCACGGAGACAGCTCCAGTCAGATTGGCCTTCTTTTGTACACCATAACCAACAACTACCACTTCATCGAGATTCTGAGTATCTTCTTTCATCAGGACACGAATAGAACTTTGATTCTTAACCTGTACATCCTGAGTTGTGTAACCAATATAAGTAATCTGAAGAGTTGAATTTGAGGCTACCTCAAGCGTAAAACTTCCATCTATATCGGTAATAGTCCCATTACTGGTTCCTTTTTCCATCACATTCGCACCGATGATCGCTTCTCCTTGCTGATCAAGAATAATACCAGTTATTATCTTCCGATTGGTTTGCTGCATCATAGCAAGCATCCGGTCGCTGCTTTTCATCAAAATGATATTGTTGCTTTTCATCGCATAGACAATGTCCGTATTCCGGAAAATTGTGGAAAGAACTTCTTCCACTGTCTTCTCATGAGCATTAATTGACACTTTATGGTTCAAATCGATATCTCGTTTATCGTAGACGAAATAATACTCTGTCTGTTTTTCAATATTAGACAGGATTTCTTTGAAAGGAACCGACTGTGCCTTTATCGTAACCTTCGCAACCTGAGAAGTAGCCTCAGTCGCAAAAAGCCCCGTCACACATAAGAAAAGAGCTAAAAAGGTTAGTTTCATAATATTAATTATTCGTTTAATAGGATTTAACGGGGCATAACTATCCCCATCTGAAATATTTTTCATACTTTTAAAATCTGTATTAGTTAGTACTAAGTTTAAAGCAATTACACGGTATTAACTTCTCTGCCGGAAGAACGTTGGCGCGTTTTTCCGGTTTTGTTTTTTCATGGGACTTACTTCATAGGCATTCTATTTTAGGTTATTACTTTACATTCATTATTACTTAATGATAATCAAATTCTTTTCTTCATCTTTCTCGTAAACAAACCGATCTTTCAGTTGGAAAACGTTCAGGATATGTTCAACTCCTTTCTTTCCCTGGAACTTTCCGGTATATCTTCTTTTTTTGAAAGCCTCGTTTTCTACAATTATCTGAGTATCAAAATATAGTTCCAGTTTTTCAATCATCCGGTCTACCGGCTCATCTTCAAAACAAATTACCCCCTCCCTCCAAAGCAAATTATTGAATTGGGAGATCGGTCTTTTTACCAAGTAGTCGTTCTCTACATGTACCTGCATATTCGGCTCCAGTAATACTTTCTGCTGTTTTACATCAGAGTAAACCTCCACCGAACCTTTCAACAAAGAGACTTCGAACATGGGGGTTTTGGCATATGCCATTACATTGAACTCCGTTCCAAGTACTCTGACGTTATAAGTAGAAGTCTTTACAATAAAAGGTTTCTTTTCATCCCGGCTGACAGTAAAATAGCCTTCTCCATTCAGCTCCACCTCCCTATGTTCGGAAGAAAATACATTCGGAAAAGTAAAGGTTGTTCCGGCATTCAACCAAACATTGGTTCCATCAGCCAATGTTAATTCGACACGCTGCCCGGGAGGAACAGAGATCGTTTGCATAGCCATTACAGGAACTTGCTGTTTCAAATCAAAAATGTACCAGCTCATTCCCGCCAGGAGCAAGAATACTGCAGCAACAGAAGCAATACGAACCAAACTTAATAAATTTAATCTAACCGTCTTCTTCTGATGTCCTATCACATCACTTTGCTGCCAAAGGGTAACATCATACAGTTTACGCATAGCCATCAACTCATCCCGATTTTTCGGGTCATTCTTCACCCATGCCATGATCCGGTCTTTCTCATCTTCCGATGCCCAACCTGCTATATATTTTTTTATTAAATCTTGTTCCATCATTTTTATTGTAAGATATAATCAGCCTTACATCATATCGACGACTGATGATTACATATCCCTAAACGAAAAGTCATTTTATTTGAAAAAAAAGAAGAAATAAAATAAAGGAAGATAGTCTTTAAGACTTATACGTAAAGCCTTCAATACTTTGGTTATATGATATTCAACACTTTTCACACTAAGCTTCAGTTTGTCTGCTATTTCTTTATTTGTTTTATTATCAAAGCGACTCATTTCGAAAATAAGTTGAGTCTGTTCCGGAAAAGTAGCAAGTGTATTACGGATGATCAGTTGTATCTCTGTCGTAAAAACCTCTTCCGGATCACAGGATTCCAGCATGGAGATACGCATATCCAGTTCTTCCTGATGAGCTGTCTTCATATTACTGAAAGCTTCCTCTTTCACAGCCTCATGTTTCAGATAATCGAGTGATCTATTTTTCAAAAGAGTCAACAGGAAAGCATCCGGATTGTTTATACCTCCCCTTCTAATCTCTGTCCACAACCGGATAAGCACCTCAGATGCAATATCTTCCGCAGCCATCTCATTATGTATATACGACATCGTAAAAAGGAATGATTTCCTATAAAATCGTTTATAAAGATCTTCAAACTCCATATATGACTCTCCCCATAATACTCTAACGCCTTTTTATATGGTCAGCGCTGACAAAATTAAACTATTGCATCAGATCAGGTTATTAAAATTCAATGATAAAACATTTACAAATTCAAGTCAGCATCAGTATGTACCATAGTCACCTCCTTGAACGCATACCGCCTCAACTCCCCGTCACGCAGTTCGAGTATCAGATGTCCGGTCAGTTCTACCCCTTTTATGCAAGCTTCGAAGAGACCGTTCTCATCGCGATAGGGATGGAAGCCACTCCCACGATACAAGGCAATCCTGTAATCATTCCGGATATCGTCCTCTTTCTCCCGGATCAAGTCGACATAACGTTCATAAAGACGTTTCCGGAACTTGTTCAGGATTTCCTCCCGGTCATATTCCAGTCCCGTTATCTGTGTCAGCGACACCGGATTCGGAGCATCGCTCAGGAACTCCCGCTGGTTGATATTGATACCGATACCGAGCACGGAGCAATACAGCTCACGACCGGAAAGGTCATTCTCAATCAGCATACCGCATATCTTCCGGTCACGCCAGTAAATATCGTTCGGCCATTTCACCGTCACATCGTCTACATATTCATCGAGCGTTTCCTTTACACTCAGCGCCGTTATCTGAGAGATCAGAAACTGACGGTTTGCCGGCAGAAAGTCCGGATAAAGAATGATACTGAACATCAAGTTCTTTCCGCCCTCCGACTCCCAGGTATTACCGACCTGGCCACGCCCGGCAGTCTGAAAGTTGGTAACAACGACACTACCTTCCGGCAACGGCTCTTTTCCGACCAGTCCCCGAAGATAATTATTGGTAGAGGTAGTCTCCTCCAAACGGATCATCCGCGGTATTTCATTTTCGTCACTCATTGTACATCTCCCTTATTTTCTTCGGCAGCTTGGCTATCACTTCGCGGTAGGAATGCTGAATCCAGTAACGTATCTCATCGTCGGGCATGTCCCGTTCCAAAAAGACACCGTTCCAATACTTCTTATTGAAATGGTAAGCCGGTTCAACCGCATTATAGCGGTCGCGCAGCTCTTCCGTATAATCCGTACTGCATTTCAAAGCGACATAAGGCTCTTCGGCATCCAGCGGCAGAAGGGCAAACATCTTATTTTCGACTTTAAAGACTAAAGAGACATCGTCAAACGGAAAACATTCCGTCACGTTCTTCAACGACAAGCAATATTCGCGGGCTTCTTCTATATTCATACGTTTCCTCTATTTCTGTTATCGGCAAGGGGCGTAGAAAGCATCATCGATATGTTCGATCTGAAACCCCTCTTTTCCTTTGACCAGGGTGATGATATCGAAACGAACCGGCATTTCCAGATTAAAATACCGGACATAAGCATCTGCCGCAGCTACAATACGCCTGATCTTTTTATTGTCTACGGCTTCTTCCGGCGACAGAAGGTAATCTTCCGAACGCGTTTTCACCTCGACGACAATCAGTTCCCCCTCTTTCATGGCAACAATATCCAGTTCGTAATGATGCCATCTCCAATTGGTATGCAAAATCGTATAACCCTGGCGGATCAAATAGTCGCGTGCCCTCGCTTCACCATCTTTCCCTAAATCGTTTTGTTCAGCCATCTTATTAATTTGCACAAATATAGGGATTTTCTTTTTTATTTGGGCTTTCACTTGTACATTTGCAAAATATGGCAATAAATCGGAAATACTCGCAAGCACAACCGAATCGCCCGAGGGTGCATAAGGTTACTTTTATGCTCAACGATGAAGAGCAGAAGGCTGTCGACCGCTATCTTGCCAGGTATAACATCGAAAACAAATCCCGCTGGTATCGGGAAACAATCCTTTCACATATACTCAAAACGCTGGAAGAGGATTATCCAACTCTCTTCAAAGAAACGGAAATGAGACGATGAATCCATTTAACGACGAATATTTCATGAAACAGGCACTGGTGGAAGCGCGTGCTGCCGCTGACGAAGGAGAAGTGCCCGTAGGAGCCGTGGTCGTATGTAACAACCAGATCATAGCCCGTGCCCATAACCAGACGGAACGGCTGAACGACCCGACTGCACATGCGGAGATGCTTGCCATTACGGCTGCCGTCAGTGTATTAGGAGCAAAATATCTGACCGGATGCAGTCTGTATGTGACGGTTGAACCCTGTATTATGTGTGCAGGAGCCATCGGCTGGTCGCAACTGAGTACGATCGTATACGGCGCGAGTGATGAGAAAAGAGGATACCAGGCATATGCCCCGAAAGCATTCCATCCAAAAGCTGTCGTAAAAAAAGGTGTGATGGAGAAAGAGTGTACGGAAGAGATGCAGAAATTCTTCCGGCAGAGAAGATAGTTATTCGTTTTCTTCGTAATAATAGGAATAATCAATTCCTTTCATAAATAGTTCACGGTCATTTATCTTGTCGGTCAAAGCATTCTTCAGTAAATGCTTCAACAAGGTACTGTCAGTAGAGCTTTTTACCATGGCATTCAAATAGTCTTTCTTATTGATCAGGCTCCAGTCTACACATTGTTTCAAATGCTTCTTAAAAAGTAAATCCAACCATATCCGCGTACTCCGTCCGTTGCCTTCCATAAAAGGATGAGCAATGTTCATTTCTACGTATTTATCGACTATTTCCTCAAATGTATTTTCGGGCATTTCCTCTATCAGCCTTAATGTACTCCCCAGAAAATGGGATACGGCAAACTGAAAGCCCCCTTTCGATATATTCTTTTGCCTGATCTGACCTGCAAAATCATACAACCCGCCAAACAAGTAGGCATGGATTTTTTGCAAGCTCTTTGCCGTACCGACTTCCGCTTCGCTGATCAGATTACTTTCAAAGAAAGAATAGGCCTTTTTCTTACTTTGCCCGTCAATGCTATTGTCGCTGTAGGTAAACCAATCGAGGAATTTAGTCGCCTTATTATTAGGAAAATATTTGGCAAGGGAGATTACGCCTTCACTATCAAGCGTATCAGTCAAATACTTTTTACCATCCGCTGCTGCTAATTTCAGTTGGTTAGTCGTACTAACCAACTCGTTTTTTTCTCTTTTAAGTTTACTTTTGAGATATTTCCAATAGTTCCTTGTCTTCGTATAGTCATCATGTCCCATTAAGACAGCAACAATATCTAAAACAGAAAACCACCATTTGTTATTATCTTCATCCCAAACAGCACGAACTTCGCGGTCGTTAAAAAAGCGGATCGATATTTTAGCATTATTGGTCATTGCCGATAACCAACTTTACTTCACTTCTTCGAAGTCAACGTACTCGCCTTCGTCTTTTGTAAAGATCTTCTTGCGGTTGACCGAGATATAATCATCTTCAGCCGTATTCGAATGATGTTGCCCGCTAGAGTAACTGCTTGTCTGACGACGCTGTTCCCCTTTCTTTGTATTACTGCTTCCACTACCGAACAACATATTCTTAAATGTACGCAGAATAGAGAATCCCATCAGGAACACTAACAGGATGAAGAAGAAAAACATTACAAACAAAAACTTAAACATAATATTCGTTACTTAGTTGGTTTATAAGAGAAACATATAGAATAGACCTCTTGTTTACTATCTTTTGTTAAAAATAGACAAGAGGATATAGAGGAGAATGGTTCCGGCTATACCCAGCATGCCGAACAAGGCAACGAACAGGACAGCACAACCTACTAATATATAGCGTCTTTCATTACCTTTCCATGCAACCGACTTAATCTTCAACGAGAACATCGGAATTTCAGATACAAGCAATAAAGAGGTAGCCAACGCTACCACCAGGGTAACCACAATGAACAACACAGGCTTTACCTGTGCCAACGGAGCCAGAGAATATCCGGCAGAAGCCCAGAACAGCGCATGCGCAGGAACCGGCATACCGATAAACGATGTTGTTTGCCGTTCATCAATATTGAACTTCGCCAAACGCAGACCGGAGAAAGCCGGGATCACGAAAGCCAAATAAGGAATATAACGACCGATTTCTCCCAACGGAAGACCGGCCTGGCTGAGCATCCAAAATACGATCATACCGGGTGCGACTCCGAAACTGACCATATCCGACAAGGAATCGAGTTCCTTTCCCATCGGGGAATAGGCTTTCAGCAAACGGGCTGCAAAACCGTCCATGAAATCAAAAACGGCAGCAATGATGATCCATATGGCTGCCCACAACAAATTACCCTGCAAAGCCATCACTGTAGCGATGCAACCTGATACAAGACTCATGCAAGTAATTGTATTGGGTATATGTTTTCTAATATTCATCTTCTGTATATTTTCCGGATTCTATTCACACGGGCATTTGCTTAACCGCGCGATCGGTGTCTGGTTACCGGTTACCTTCTGATCCATTTCGATCAGCACTTCTGTCCCTACCGGCAAATAAACATCTACACGCGACCCGAACTTGATAAAACCCATCTGTTCATCCACATGACATTTTTCTCCAACCTTGGCATAGGTGACAATACGTCGGGCAAGTGCCCCTGCAATCTGACGTGCCAGCACATCCACTCCGTTCTTGGTAGTAATGACAACAGCCGATCGTTCATTCTCGGTACTGCTCTTCGGTAAATATGCTGCCATGAATCGTCCGTTATTGTGAGAGACATGTTTCACCGTCCCGTTTACCGGAAACCAGTTGGCATGCACATTGAACACGGACATAAAGATAGATATCTGCAAACATTGCCTATGAAGGATCTCGTTCTCCATCACTTCCTCAATCGCCACGATCGTACCGTCGGCAGGTGCGATCACCAATCCTTCGGAATCATAAGGAAAACGGCGGAACGGACTACGGAAGAAATTCAGGATCAGCAGAAAAAGAATGGTTGAAATCGTAGCAACAGTATAGAACAGTATCCCCTTACCCACGGTATGGTATAATGCGACATTCACGACAAATAATACCGTAAACAACGTAAGTAACAGGCCAGTCCCTTCTTTATGTACTTTCATTCTTCCTTTAAAGCTGCGTTTCTATTTCAATTTGCAAAAGTATTCATTTTTACGGAATAACAAAAACAATTGAGAATTGAAATTTGAGAATTGAAAATTATTGTCCAAACTCTTAATTTTCAATTTTCAATTCTCAATTCTCAATTTTTAATTGCCTCTATTTTCTCTAGCTCCACGTACCAGAGGCAACCTTCTACCCTCTCGTATCCCATTTGGTTGATCAGTTTCATATAATTCTTTACCTGGTTATGATGGCGTTTATCCTGTATCTCTCCGAATTTATAGTCTATTACGATCACTTTATCATCCGATATCATGACCCGGTCGGGACGTTTGGAGAGTCCTTTACCGAAGAGGATATCGACTTCATTCAATACACGCGCCGTACCGTCGTACCAGGGGAAAACTTCCGGTGTATTCAGCAACTCTTCCAGACGGATAACCAAAGATTCGGCTTCCTCCTTGTTTATGATACCTGCCAGGCGGTAGCTTCCGACAGCAGAGGGGATATCTTTCCGGGTACGTATCTGGCTCAGTACTTCGTGCATCAATGTGCCGTGCTTGCGGCGGGCATTATCGAAGAAAAAGCCTTTTCCATGCAAACGGAGCTGCAGACGGTCGTCAGGGGAAATCGAATTGATACGTGCCATCGTGATCTCTTCCGGACTGTCTTCATCCGATTTGGCTGCAGAAGGATGCCACCAGCTACCCAATTCAAAAACACCTGCCCGGGTATCGAAAGAAGATGGCAAAGAGACCAGTGTATCTCCTTCATGGGTATCGTATACTTCCACGTACAGACCTGCCCATAAAGCGTCTGCCATGGAAGAGATCTTTTCAATCTCACCGGTTTCCTCTTTAATCTTTTTCGGGCGGGGAGCAAACACGATCAGTTCGTCTTTGGAACGGGTGAAAGCTACGTACAGCGTATTCAGGTTATCGATAAAGGCATGCAGACGTTCACGGAAATAATCTTCCGCAAAGATGGTATTACCCAGCGACTGACTATAACGGACAGGTACCAGATGCAGCCGGTTGAACGGTTTCGTTTCGGGTTTGCACCACAGGATAACCGGCTTGCTGGGTTTATGGTCTATCTCCCAGTCGCCAAAGGGGATAATAACAACTTTGAATCCCAAACCTTTCGATTTATGGACGGTCAGGATACGGATAGCATTCTGTGCATCCGGAGTCGCTATTGTTTTACGATATCCCGTTTCATCCCACCATTTAAGGAAGCGGCTCAGGTCGGCACTTTCTTTCTGGGTATACTCGGATACCATATCGAGGAATGCCTGAACAAAGACTTGCTCATTCGCCTGAAAATCGCCGGAGAAGAGACGGAAAAGTCCTTCCGATATTTCATACAACGACTGACGGGAAAGAGCTTGTAACTCAGCAACCATCTCCGGAGGAAATACATTTTCGGATGTGTTGACGGAATAAGCTACCGAATGGTTCACCTCTTCTTCCGCCCCTTTCAGGATCCGGTAAGAATACAAGGCAGTCTGTTCGTTGATCTTATCTTCCGGGTTCCGCAGATAACGAAGCAGGGCAATCATAAAACGGACAGCCGGCGATCCACTGACAAACAGGGCTTCATCGGAGATTATATCATAATGATAGCGGTCGGACGGATTGGCTTCCTTATAGGATAGCAGCTTATCCGCCACCATCGCTCCTTCCATATTGGTCCGGACCAGAATAGCGATATCCTTCAAGGCATAGCCGTTATCCTGCAACTGTTCGACCACACCGGGCAGACGTTCCAGGGCTTCCTCCTTCCAGTCTTTCTCTTCATCACCGGTCAGGAACTCAATCTTCACATGACCGTCTTTCTGCTGAAAAGGCGGAGGTACCTGCTGATAACTTTTCGTATAAGCGGACATGATCTTCGTCAGATAAGCATTGCGCTGCTCTTCACTCAACGAGGAGGTCAGCAGCGTTTCATTGTAAACGCTTTGCAGGACACCGGGGAGAGCGGTAAAAAATGTATTATTAAATTCTACGATATTCCGGCAACTGCGCCAGTTCTCTTTCAATGTTTCTTCGCACACTTCCTCTGCCGGGAAGTCTGCCTGCACCTGCTGGTCCAGCAGTTTCCAGTCGGAGTTACGGAAACGGTAGATACTCTGCTTCACGTCCCCCACAATCAGGTTGGTACGGTCATGCGCCAGGCTTTCTTCTATCAGCGGACGGAAGTTATTCCATTGCATGCCGCTGGTATCCTGGAACTCGTCGATCATATAATGATCCACATGCGTACCGGTCTTCTCATAGATAAACGGGGCATCGCTTCCGCCGATCACCTTATTCAACAGTTCCGTCGTATCGGCGATCAGCATGACATTCTTATCTTCGCGGTAAGAGGCGATCTGACGGGAGACATCCGTCAGGATTCCCAATGTATAATAATAACGGACAATTTCGCGAGCGGTATTATAAGCAGTCAGGTTGGAGAATAGGGCGATGATCTTCTTGATGCAATCATTCAGCCCCTCTTCAAATACGCAGCCGATAATCTGGCGCGTCCCCAGCGGAGTCGTTTTAGTGAAACAGCCCTCCAGGTTATCAGCCAGACCGATAAAAGTTGCGGTCGGCTCTTTCATTTCGCCTTTAGCCAGCCGGTCCAGCAAGGTAAGCGGAGAACGGCTTCCTCCTTTAAAATCGGTTGTACGGATGGCATACTTACTGAGCAACGCCAGTCCGCTTTCACCTAACCGTTTCGCTTCAGCCTCTACCGAACGGATAATACCGAACAGTTCATTTTTATAGTTTTCGAGTGCTTCCTTGTCACGGATATCTTTCGCCACTTCTTCACTGGAAGCTTTATAGCTTTCTTTAAAGACTTCACGGCTCAGTGACATAATGTCTTTGCGGAGGTTCCATTCTCCGCCGTTCTCTATTTTATCCTCGGCAAAACGAAGCAACCAGCCCAGCAGTTCCTTACTTTCCGGTTTCTCCAAATCTGCCAGCAGATTATCGACAGCGGTAGTCAGCACCAGCTCCTGGTCCATCTCGATTCCGTAACCGCCCTGCAAACCGATCTCACGGGTAAAGGCCCGCATGGTCTGCTGGAAAAAGCGGTCGATCGTACTTATATTGAACGCTGAATAATCGTGAAGGATATCGATCAATATCTTGGCTGCCTGTTTACGTACCTGTTCTTCTGTCAATGAATAGGTGGAACACAATGATTCCACATAGTCGGACTTCCGGCCGGACGAGAGATTGTAAAGTTCCTCTACAATACGGCTTTTCATCTCATCGGTAGCCTTGTTGGTAAATGTTACCGCCAGGATACGACGATAAGCGCCCGGCCCGGCAAACAATAGGGTCAGGTATTCACCGGTCAGTTTATGGGTCTTACCCGCTCCGGCCGAAGCTCTGTAAACAGTCAGCATACTATTTTATTTCTTATATGACGCGGCTTTTCGTGTAGCCTTCCTTTTGTAATATCTCAAGCACTTTCTGACGCAGATCACCTTGTACGATGATCTCGCCGTCTTTAGCTGAACCTCCGACACCGCATTTGACCTTCAGGAATTTGCCCAATGCTTCCAGATCGTCGGTCATGCCGCGAAAGCCAGTAACCAATGTTACGGCTTTACCTCCCCGATTGCGTTTATCCAGTGAAATACGTAACAATTGCTTTTCTTTGGGAAGTGTATCTTCCTCTTCCTCATCTCCTGTATGATATTGAAAATCCGGATTGGTAGAATACATCACCCCCAAACGGTCTTTCCAGTCATTATTCTTCATAATCTATTCAATTTTATTCGGTTCAAAACTACAAATTAACGGCGGGATAAGCAAGATTACAAAGAATAATACATATCTTTGCTTGAAATAGACTGAATTTCATAGCGTCGTAAAATTTCATGATTGTGCGTATGAAAAGACTTTTTTTCATAGTATACCTGATACTATTAACCAGTCGTTCATTGTATGCCTTGCCACACGATAAAGACGATTATATCCTAGTAGTACACTCCATAAACTTCAGCGAAGTATGGACACAAGGTATTTATGAGGCGATCAATAACACTTTCGCCGAAGAGAGCATATCCGTAAAAGGGGAAGAACTCTCTATCCCTGCCATGAGAGACACGACAGACGTAAATAAGAAGGTTGAATTATTACGAAAGAAATACCCTGTCCCTCCTAAAGTGATCGTTTGTATAGGGGACCCGGCGTGGCTGGTTTGTCAACCTCTTTTCGATAAAGAATGGAAAAACGTTTCTACTATCATCTGCCATTCACAAGAGCTGATCCCGACACAAATAGAATATCTGCTGGACAGGGACCTGCAGACCATCCAGCACATGGCTTATACAGAAGATCAGATGAAAAGCTATAATGCAACCAGGTTAGTCCAGCCTCTATACATAAAAGAGACCATTGAAACAATTAAGAAACTGCAGCCCGAGTTGAATCGAATAGTCTTTATCAGGGACAACCGGTATATCAGTTTATACACCCAGAAAGAGCTCTCAAAGACAATGCAGGCAGACTTTCCTGATCTGAAACTGGAAATACTTTCCACCCCGGCTCTTTCTACCGAAAATCTACTGGATAGCCTGAGCCTTTGCGGAAAAGAAACTGGAATTATCTATTACTCCTGGTTCATATTCAAAAACACGCATGAAAACCATTATCTAATAGACAACGTACAAAAGATGACCAACAGCTTCTCCCAACCGCCGGTATATATTTTAGCAGACCTGAATATCGAAACCGGAAACTTTGCGGGCGGACATTACATCTCAGAAAATGACTTCAGCAAGTCCGTTATTGCTACTGTCCGGTTGATATTGGAGGGGACAGAGGCACGAAACATCTTAACCCATATCGGAGGAACAGCTCATACACATCTGAACTATCAGCATTTGTTGAGCCACAGCATCGAACCATCCCATTTTCCGATCAATGCTATTTACTACCAGCAGCCGCCTACCTTTTTCCAAAAATACAAGATACATCTATTCAGCGGATTTGCCATCATCTGCCTGCTGATAACAATTGCCGTACTGCGTTTCCGCCTCTATTTCCAAAAACTGAAACGGGAGGAAGAACGACGGGAAAAAGAAAAAGCAGAAGAAGCCAACCGTCTTAAATCTGCTTTCCTGGCTAATATGAGCCACGAAATACGCACTCCGCTCAACGCAATCGTAGGCTTTTCCAACCTGATCGCCCATTCGGAAAGTCCGGAAGATACTGCCGAATTTTGCCAGATCATAGAAACCAACAACGAGCTATTGCTACAATTGATCAACGATATACTGGATTTATCAAAGATAGAAGCCGACCAACTGGAATTCACCTTTACCAATATCGATGTATCGGCGCTGCTTGCCACACTGGCACAAACTTTCAAGAGCCGAACCAAACAAGGGGTTATACTGGAATATTCCATCCCGGAACAACCTTGCTTCATCTACTCGGAAAAGACCCGTTTAACACAAGTCATAACCAACTTCCTGACCAATGCCTGCAAATTCACCATGGAAGGAAGTATCAAAATGGGATACGAAGAGACAACAGACGGACTGCGCTTTTATGTTACCGACACGGGAAAGGGCATCTCCGATGAAAATATCCCGCACGTATTCGAGCGGTTTGCCAAATTCGACAATTTTATTCAGGGAACAGGATTGGGATTATCTATCTGTATGACGATTGTAAAACGCCTGAACGGAGAGATCGGCGTGGAATCGAAAGAGGGGAAAGGAAGTACTTTCTGGTTCACAATCCCCTGTGAAGTTCATCACGAAAACACGGTTACTTCTGAATCAGTACAGTAGCATACGCAGCAATACCTTCCTGCCGTCCGGTAAAGCCCAGTTTTTCTGTCGTTGTAGCCTTGATGGAAATATCTTCCTCGCCTACCTGCATCACTTCAGCCAGCGTTTGTTTCATGGCAGGAATATGCGGATTCAGCTTCGGACGTTCAGCGGCTATGGTTGCATCGATATTTCCCAGTTCATAACCGGCTTCACGTATTAGCTTCATTGTATCACGCAATAATATCTTACTGTCTATATTCTTGTATTCGCCTGCCGTATCAGGAAAATGATAACCGATATCACGCATATTGGCAGCCCCCAGGAGCGCATCACAAATGGCATGTATCAGTACATCCGCATCACTATGTCCCAGTAAACCCAATGTATGCTCTATCCGTATCCCTCCCATCCACAACTCACGGTCGGGAACAAGGGCATGCACATCATAACCGAAACCTACACGTATCTTCATATTGATATTATCTGAACAGGTTCTTGATTCCGTCCATATCGAACGACAGAGAGAAACGAAGCGTCTGGTCCAACGGGTTACTCTGAACCGTACTTACCAGATAAGCGGCATCCAACTGGAATACACTCATACGGAAACCGGCCCCGACAGAGAAATACTGACGGTTACCTTTATTGGCATTTTCATAGAAATAACCTCCACGAACGAAGAACTGGTCATTATAGCTATACTCTGCACCGATAGAAACCATTACTTCCTGCAACTCTCCTTTGAACCCGTCGGGTGAATCACCGAAAGATTTGAAGATACCGGAAATACCGGATACATCTCTATACTCTTCCTTTTTCTTGTCGTATTCTTCCTTTTCTTCATCTGTATACCCTTCACGCAGATAAGGCAGACTGGGAACCAAATATTTACTCAGATCAAGGTACAGACCGATCCGGTTAAAATCATCGATCGGATACAGCAAACCAGTTCCCACACGAAGAGTCGTCGGGATAAATTCATTGTGTTCTCCACCGTCATAAGATATCTTCGTACCGATATTTGATACATTAAAACCGAAACTCCACAAACACTCGCTGTTACCCAAGATTACATATTTCTCCAGATAACCGGCGATATCCGCTGCAAAGGCATTACCAGGCACACGACTTTCATCGGAAGGATCCGATCCCATATCGGAACGGATATAACGCATGGCAACAGCCATTGAATAAGACTCTGATAATTTACGGCTATAACTTACGTCGAAAGCCATTTCATACGGACTTACAGAATAACCGCCGGTCGATTCTCCACTAATAGGATTATAGGGAACGTCTCCCAAAGAGAAATAACGTAGAGAAGCACCTACCGCCTGCAAATCACTGTCGCCAATCTTATAATATCCCGACAAGTTCGCCAAAGCCACGTCGTTTACCAACTTACGCAACCAGGGAGTATATGACAAAGATACTCCCGCCTTACTATACATAAATGCATACTTTGCCGGATTCCAATATTGAGAGTTTATATCGGGAGTAGTCGAAGCACCGTTGTCACCCATTGCACCACCACGGGCATCAGGAGCGATAGACAGTGAAGGTACTGCCGTATTAACCGGAGCAAATTTAGCCTTATCACCTTCGGCATGTAACGCCGTAAAAGTTGTCAAAAAGCTGATTACAACTATAAGTGTACTGATTTTTAATTCTTTTGTCATACTATATCTGTTAAAAACAAGGGAACCGAAAAGTTACCTTACGAACATATAAACTGATTTTGACTTACTTTATTGTGCGAGGATTATTAATTTCTTTGCATCCGTTGCTTCTTTAGAACCTCCGCTACTGATTGCCGCACGATAGATATATACGCCGGGACGAAGACGTCCTCCTCTGTTATTCGTCAGATCCCAGGTTACCGTATACGATTTGAACAGTTCGGAGGCTCCGGTTTCCTGATGTTTCCATTGCAGGCGCCCCATCATATCGTATACCATAATACCAACCGTCAACTGGCTTTCCGGACGGTTATGGAACAAGTGGAACTCTACCTGTTCGCGTGCCGGACTCGGTGTTGCCGTCAACTCCAGCAGGTAAGGCTTCAATCCTTCCACTACTTCAAATTCAAAATCGTAGGTAGTAGAATTATTCTGAATATCCCACACTTTAAACTCAGCAGTATGCATACCCGGTGCCAGGGCAGGAAGCAGATACTTCACGATACCTTCTCCATCCGTTCCGGGGATCAGCTCATAATAACTGTTCAGGTTGAAGCTGAGTGACGGATCGCCGTCAACGATCAGCATCATATCATGTCCGATACTGCTACCGGTTATATTCACGCCGCTCTTGTCCCAAAGACGTGCCACAAAGAACGGAGTCGTATTAACGGGACCGCCGCTTACAAATGTAGAATCATTCATATACAAGGAACGTATCTCCGGTCCATCGGAATCGTCTTCCGCATTATCATCCGTACCTCCGACACGATAATTCAGATAAGCCCCCTGTGCTTCCAGGTTATTCGTTTCATCCGAAGCATACAGGTTCATCTTTCCGAATTCATTCGAATAAGAAATATCTTTCGGAACGGTAAAGGTAAAGCTGAATTTTCCAGCACGAACCGAATCGTTTCCGACAAAGAGAATATTTGAATAATCCGTATATTTAAATGTCTTGCCGGTCTTGTTGTTATCCAATGTTTCGTAAGAAACACGGCTATCCAGTACGGTCGGGTTTAGCAAACCGGTAAAGTCTGTAGCAATATTACCATCCGCATTCAGTACTTCGCCTTCCACTGTAATCTTTTGCAATGCCTTAAAAGCGACCGGCTCGTCTGTTACCGGATTACCGTTTATCGTCGTCACTTGCATCCGGTATTCCGGATAAGCCAGTTTCAACGCCGGGTCACCGATCAGGGAGAATCCGAGCTTATACCGGCTTGCACTCAAATCCCGCTTGGTTTGTTTCATTACTTCGCCCAGTGTCAGGCGGCGTCCGTTCTTTTTCTCGAACAAATTCCGGATCAACATCTGATTGATCGTGAAGTTGGGAGAAGAATAAGCCACACGGGTTGTCGTAAACAGACCGATACCGCCACTGACCTTATTCAGGAAAACCTGCTCGCCGGCAGAAGTAACCGGAGCGTCAAAACGACAGAAGTCGCAAGTCGCCGTGATCCAGATAGGCAGACGTTTATAAGTTGATTTCGTAATATCGCTTTCAGTCAGTACCTTTTCATCACTCCAGGAAGTTGTATTACCGTGTCCGGTATAGTTAATCAGCAGTAAACCGTTCTTCAGTTGTTTCTGAATATTCGTTTTCACATCCGGATAAGTAGCCAATCCGGCCGAAACATCTTTTTTATAAGAATCGAAATAAATCTTATTGACAAGGAACTCCGGATGGCTTTCATTGATATATTCGCCCAGCTGGTCAGCCTGACTTGCATGATCTGTCATATAACTGTCAGCACTGTTTCCGTCGTCTGCGACAAAGCAAACATTGTTTTTCCAGGATCCGGTATCTTTATTATCCATATAACTGATCACCTTATCCACCATATTACTCGCCTCTGCCTGCGTCCGGACTGGGAAACGACCGATACCGATATCCAGCCTCATAGAGCTTAATCCTTTGCCATTGTTGCTGTCATCCAAAAATCCGAAATAATCGTCGATCACAAAAGATTCTTCATCCAGCGATTCTTCCGTCTGATAGGTCAGCAGCATATTACTTGTCGTTACATTCTTCCAGCTAGAAGTAATGAAACGGTTATCGAACGCGCCATCTCCGAAAAGAAGCAGATACTTGGGCGCATCGGCCTCCGAAGTCCGACGATCGTAGAACATCTTCATGAAACGACGATAGGCAGTAGCATCCGGCGTACCGCTCGAAAACTCATTATAAATAGCCTCCGGTGCAACCACCTGTACAGTCAGTCCGTCGCGTGTACGGTGAGCCTCAGCCAGCCGTTCTGCCTGCGAAGCCAATCCCGGTTGAGCGATAATGATCATATCTGTCTGCGGTAATGCGTGCAAATCCTGATTTGCCACTTCACCGATCACTTTCGGAGTAGGGAACGTCTGGTTTCTCTGTACCAAAGCAAACTCCCTCAGCGTTCCTGCAGGGATGGAAAAAGTCAATTCGCTCCCGCTCAGTTCCGTTTCCATCCGTTTCGGATTCAACTTATCCGTCACATCGAAAACCAAGGTGTTCGCATTGGCGTTCTGAACCGTAAAACGAGATGCATTGTTAACAGAAGCCAAACTACGAAAGAATGTACAGACACCATAAGGCTGCAACTCCCGCTTCATCTGCAAACGGATAAAATCGAGATGAACATTCTTATCTCCCAGTTTCCCGTATCTTACATTCACTTTTACACTGGAACTTTTATCTCCTTTCCAATCCACTACCTGATAAACCGGACGCGCCATTACATACGTATCGTATTTCCCGTTTGCGTTAGCGATGGTCCGCTCCAACAGTTTTTCTCCGTCTACGCTCATGCTCACGCTACCCGTACCGGTGATCGGCTTAGCGATGAAACGCAAGGTCACCTTGCCGTCATCATTGGTTATACCCGTTATACCGGTAAATGAGAAATCCCTGGAAAGAGTCATATCCATCGCTTCCCCGAAAAGTTCCCGTCCCGAATTATTCACAGAGACCAGGTCTTTTTCATGTAACAGATAATCATCGAACGTCGTCACCTTCAAAGAGGCACCGGCAGCAGAAGCCACTGATTCCATCTCTTTCGGTGCAGTCGCATCCGTCAGGAAGTAATAGCCATAATCGGAATAGGGATTATTGGTATGGACAAAACTCTTCGATTCCTGGTCGTACGTCCAGTTGATAACACCGCAACCATAGAACAGGAGATAATCGTCACCACGCCAGACCGGCACGGCAGGCACATCGTCTATATACGGATTCGAGAAATTTTCGTCCAGCATACAACCACCGTAACCGTGTACGGAAACCTTAGCCGGATCCGAAAATCCCATCCCGCGAAGGTCTGCATATGTTAGTTTATAAATTCCCCGGTCTTCGACCTGTATTTTCACCCATTTCCCGGACGATAAAGCAGAGCTGGCTGCATATTTGCTACCATCCGCCCAGACAGAAGTAAAAAAGCAGATACTTATTATGAATGTATATAATAGTCGTAACATACTTGTTTCAATTGACAATTGACAGTTGACAATTGACAATTATTTGTACCATCTATTAATTATCAATTATCAATTGTCAATTGTCCATTATTTAATATGGAAATCAAGTAGCTTCTGTTCACCGATATACCCTTGCAAATGATCATTGATGCTAACGGGTCCCACACCTACCGGTGTTCCTGTAAAAATCAAATCACCTATCTTCAAGGTAAAGAAACGGCTCACATAAGCGATAATCCTGTCGACCGGGAAAAGCATATCAGAGGTATTCCCCTCCTGCACTTTCTGACCGTTTATATCCAGATGAAACGGGATACGGTTGATATCCCCCACTCTGTCCAAAGGTACAAACGTTCCGACAACAGCCGAATTATCAAAAGCTTTACTGATCTCCCAGGGTAATCCTTTCGCACGCAGCTCTCTTTGCAGATCACGGGCGGTAAAATCGATACCGACAGTTACTTCATTATAGTAACGATGTGCAAAACGTTCGGCGATATTCTTACCCAGCCGGTCTATCTTTACAACGATCTCCGTTTCATAATGTATTTCCGAAGAAAAATCGGGAATAAAAAACGGTTTTCCATCCTTCAACAGGGAGGAGTCGGATTTCATAAAGATAGTAGGCTCCGATAATTCTAACGAATGATGCAGCTCTTTATTGTGCTCTGCATAATTCATTCCTACTGCTATAATCTTCATTTCAGTGATTAATTGAGTTCAAACGATTAAACATGACTGCCAGATGGGCATACATGGAAGTATTCTGTACCACAATATGTTCCGGGACACGGATACGGAACGGGGTAAAGTTCCACAGCGCTTTGATACCTCCGGCAATAATCTGTTCAGTCACCTCTTGTGCCTTGTCTACAGGCACGGTAATAACACCTATCGTCGCCCCGAACTCTTTCTGTTTGGCAGGGAAATCATCCAAATGGAAAACCGGAATACCATTCACAACCGTACCTGCCAGTTCCTTGCGGACATCAAAGCCGGCAACAATCTCCAGTCCGTACTGATTCAACCCGGTATCCTGCAACAGAGCTGCTCCCAAACTACCGACACCGAATAAAAAAGCCTTGTGTTGTGCAGTAAAACCCAAAAAATCTTCCAACACATCAACAAGTGCGCAAATATCATAACCTACCCTGGTTTTCCCCGAAATATTTACAAACGAAAGATCTTTCGCCACCTGGCTGGGATCTACATTAATTTCTTTAGCAATCTGGGTAGATGATACAAACGTCTCTCCCTTGCCTTTCATCAGTTTCAGAAAAGCAAGATACCAAGGTAGTCTCCGAAGCGTCGGCTCAGGAATTTTCCAGGCTTGTTTTAATTCATCATTAGCCATTATTCTTATTCATAATTAATGTAGCTTACAAAAGTACAACTTTTTTCTTTCTTAGCTAGTTTACCGGGGATTTTATATAATAAGAAAGCCCGGCAGATAAACTCCGCCGGGCTCTGTTTTTGTCTGTCTTCTCTCTTCACAGAGGTAGAACAGAAGAACTTTATTTCATTACTTTAGTATTAATATCTACCACCTGTTCGCCCTCACGGGGTACTTTGTGTAAGGATGTCCTTACAACACATGGTAAACAATTTAGAATTATTTTGATTATAAATTATTTCTTATTTTACGATTGCTTTAACAGCAGCTTCGCCTTCGACAGCAACTACAACCACACCGGCAGGAGCAGAGATTGTAGCTTCATCAGAAGAAACAACTATGTTAGCAATTGTCTGACCAAGTACGTTGCTGATAGCAACATTCTTACCGGCAGCTCCCTTCACAATGATAGCGCCGTTAGCTGCTACAACCTTGATTGAAGATGTGTTAATGTTTTCGTTAGCAACTGTTTCGTCCGGATC
This sequence comes from Parabacteroides chongii, assembly GCF_029581355.1. Lineage (NCBI taxonomy): Bacteria > Pseudomonadati > Bacteroidota > Bacteroidia > Bacteroidales > Tannerellaceae > Parabacteroides > Parabacteroides chongii. The sequence goes on from NZ_CP120849.1 coordinate 895,060, forward strand.
AACCAAGAAACGAGTGGCACCTTCAATGTCGGAACCTAATGTCAGCTGGTTGTTGATCTGGATCAAATAACCGTTAGTTTTGTTACGAATTACATACGTACCATCTTCATCTCCTGATTCAATTACCTGGAATTTGAAGTTGTTCAAACCACCTACAACACCAGTTACTTTATTTGCCTTTTCTGCAACCTTAGTCTGCTTACCGTCGACTACAGTCTGCAAAGTATCAGAGTTGATACCGGCTGCCGCCTTAAAGATCAGACGCGTCTGATACTTGTCGTTACCATTGGCAAATGTATACTTCTGCCAATTGGTTACACGCTTACTATCAGCTGAGTCTTTTGCAAAATACAGGAAGTGACGAGCATTATCCACCATTTTAGAGATATAGAATGAAGGAACATTCGTATCTGTATCTACTGTATCCAATCTGAATGTCATCTTATCGAACGGATTCAGAATACCGTTTTTATCTTCGTTCATATAAAGAGCTCCGAAACCGTCTTTTTCGTTGAATTCAGTTTCCTGCGGAACAGGATTCAATGTACCATATACTTTTTCTGCAACTAAGAAAGTCTTAACCGGCATATTTGCCATAACTTGATAGTCATAATAATAACCATATACCCATGCACGAACATCTACGTTTTCATCTTCTGCAACTTCACCAGATTGCAACTCCGAACTAACTAACAAGACATTTTGTGAGCGAGGACTCTGGAAATTGTTAGCAGGGGTAGTTGTTGCAAATACAGATACAGAACCATCTACATTGTATTTGATAATGTGTTCAGCTTCTGTTTTTGATAAGTTACCTGTATTCAGATAATATTCATCAGTTTCATCCGGTGCAAACAGTCTTATATTGTAAGAATAGAAAGCAACAGTATCTTTCTTAGTCTGAGCAGTTACAACTCTATCGTTTGCGATATAGATGAAGTCATTCAGGATATAAGATACTTTGTCTTCTTTGGGTGCTGCAGTTTTCTTTACACGAATCAGTTCAAACTGGTCAGCAGTCTTAGAGGTTACAACTCCATTTGCAGCTTTTGTAAAGTCGTATTCACCGGTCTTTTTATCTCTCGGAACGGCAGCATACAATCTATCGTCAGCTTCAGCGGTCTTAGCGAATTCGAAAGTAAACAAGCCTTGTTCGCTCTGGGCAGTTTCGAATGTAGCGAATTTATCTACATTTTCTTTCTTGATCAACTCCACCTGCATACCTCTGATTTCTTTATCTTTCAGAACAAGTTTTCCATTTTCCGTATAAGCCACCTGCAATTTCTGATCACGTGTCAAACCATCAGGAAGCGACGGATAAATTGTATAAACATTTTCACCCAGTTCTTCTTCATCATACAGTACTACCGATACAGACGCTTTTGTCAGACGATTTGTAATCTTAACAGTTTCATAGTTATCGTCATCATCATTATCAGCAACACCTGTAACAACAAACTGATACAACGGATCGTTTTCGTTAGCTCCGTCGTTTACACTTGGCATAGCAGCAAATGTAAAGCTACCATTAGACTCAAGGGTCAGATACTGACCATACTCAGAAACTTCTTCATTGGCAGCTTCTTCTGCACCGCTGACAAACTTGATAGCATAGATAGCCGGAGTTGCATCATTGTTCAACAGTTCTTTCACGTCTGCGATAGTTGTTGAAGGAACAGCTTTTACTTTTACAGCGTTACCGTTAGTTACCAGATAAACAAATTCTTCTGTTGTATCAACATTGTCGTTGTTGGTATTAGGTATTTTACCAATAGTGACTTTTTTGAAATATTCATGTTTGTCATCACCTTTCTTATCCAAACGGGCATTGGCAACAGACAAGCTATATTCGTCATTCTTTGACAACGGGTTGATTTCTGTGATTGTGAAACATGCGTTACCAACGAATACTTCATCCTTTTTGGAGTCCATATTAGCGTTATACTTTTCATTATTCTTAGCCGTTTCAGCATCATAGTAATTCATGTCGCTACCTTTCACAGTAGTCAATGTAAAACCTTTACCATCTTCACGTTTTGTATTCGTGATTGTAGTGAAGTCCTGCGGATCGATAGCCAAGAAAGTCATTTTTTGGAACAATTCCTTTTCGGCCGCGTTATCAATAATGTTATCTTCCAGAATAGCTTTTCCTTCTTCTGTTTTAGCCAATTCTTTCCAAGAATCTCCTGTTGCCAAATAGATACCTGCCGGGATTTCAAAATAGTTACCACTTTGGTCTTCCCAACCGATAGAGTCACCAGTTGCAGCCTGTGCACCAGCCAACTTCACTCTGAAAGCTCTCAAATCCAAGTCTTTGAAGATGTTGTCGATTACCGTTTCACCATCAGGGAATGTGAATTGGAAGCCTTTACCACCTTTCTGGTCGTTCAGTTCATCGACTACATCAACAACTCTGTCTTCCATAGTAACAATAAGGAGGCTTGCAGATGTACCGCCACCAACACCAATACCGCCACTTACATCAGTAGTATTACCTTCTTCCACCATGAAATTATTTGCTCCACAACTAGCCGGTTGATAATAAAGGGGATCTTTTTGATTAAAACGCGCACAAATATTATCATAAGTTGCAAAGTAAGTACCTTTATCATCTTTATGATAAGTCGCAGAAGTGTACGAGCCTCCAGCTTCAGTTACAACGGAATACTGTCCCCCCTTGGTACTAATAGTCACAAAGTCCCCTGTATTAGCACTTTGTAAGCTATAATAATATTTAGGAGCATCAGGAGTTCCCATTATATGCTCTTTGATATTCCAAACAGCAGCATCTTCAGCATCATCGTTTCCTGCATCCTTAAGCTCACTAAGTTTTTTTACCGTATAAGTTAATGTACCATTTTGGTCTTTTGTAGCCAAAATAACAAGATCTTGTTCATCAATCTCACCAATTGTACCACCATCACGAAGAAGAATAACATTATCCATCTGTCGAGAATCATCGGCTTTGATTTCAACCAGCTTCAGTGGTTTCCCATTCAGCATAACAGCATCCTGAGCACTAACAAACGACGAACCTGCAACCAGCATACCCGCCATCATAAGCGTAGAAAACTTTTTGTTCATAATCAATAAATTTAATATTAATAATAGTGTATATAAAAGTCCTTCTCGTTTGGCTCGTTTAAACTGCCCAAATACAAATGACGAGTTTAAACGTTCCTTTTTTCTCGTCATCATTTAGGACTTTGTAACTGAAAGTTGTAATTTCGTACTAACTTTGCTATTCAATTGATAAGAAAGCATATAAGCAAGAAAATTTTATTTTGAAAAAGATTGGCAGTTAAAAAGAATCTAGTAACTTTGCTGGCGAGAATAAAGGAACGTTTAAATTAGTCACTCATAATACCGTACATTCCTTATTATTCAAAGTATATACCAATTTACCTCTATTTTATATATCTACAAACATGCATATTTCAATGTACGTGCGTACATTATTATATATTATTTCTCCCCATTGTGGCATCACAACTAATCTATTACATATTATCAACTGTTATTCAACGTCTTATAGATGACGCCGTAATAGAACAATGGCGTCACTCACCACTCTTCAATGCCATTGTTACGGAGCATACGACAATTAAAATCCATCCCCCTTAAAACCAAGATTAAAACATAGGACTATTTAGGGCATTTTTCCTATACTTTATAAGCGTAAGGCATACGTTACATATTTGCAACTAGATATTTACATTTATATAAAGCATACCTTACATTTTAGGAATAATAATATTACAAAAACAAAAGTCAGCAGGAAAAAGATTAAATAGATAGAGCTTTAGGCTTAAAGTTCCGCATAAAAGCTATTAACGATAAAAAGAATAACAACTGGAGGAAAACAAAAAAAGGTGATGCCGGAAATAACCCCGGCATCACCTCTCTATCTATTTATTTTCAAGGAATAAACCTTGTTTATCTTTTAGGTGACTCCATTAATAATGAAAAACAAAAAGATATTCCTGTTTCTTATCAAATCCGCGCCAGCGTAGCCACGATGAAATCCCAAACTTTCTGTACAGACGGAATATTCACCCGTTCGTCCGGTGAATGCGGATGCTCCAGGTCCGGTCCGATAGAGATCATATCCATGGCAGGATAAGACTCCTGGATGATGCCACATTCCAAACCGGCATGCATTACTTTTACCGACGGCTTCTTTCCAAACAACTCTTCGTATGTCTTCTGCATCACATTCAGGATCGGAGAATTGATATTCGGCTGCCATCCGCCATAAGCACCGCCATATTCTACTTTCGCACCTGCCAGAGAGAAGACACTTTCAAGGCTGGAACATACAGATGCTTTACGGCTCTCGGAAGAACTGCGCACCAATATCTTTATTTCGATCAATTCATTCGACGACCTGACAATCGCCAGGTTGGATGAAGATTCCACCGTGCCGGGGAAATCGTTCAACATGCTGATCACGCCATTCTGACAACCTTCTATCGCATTGATGATATCGTCCTGAATCTCTTCCGGAATCAATGTAGCAGGCAAATCAGTCATATCCGCCACAAAGTCAATCTTATTCTCAATACCGGCATATTCTTCACGGAACATATCCCGATAATCAGCCACCAACTCCCACAAAGCCTCCACATTGTCGCCCGGGATCGTGATCACAGCAAACGCCTCCCGCGGAATCGCATTACGCAACGAACCGCCGTCGATAGAAGACAAGCGTGCCCCGTAATCGCAAACGGCTTCTTTCAGGAAGCGGAACATCAGTTTATTGGCATTGGCACGTCCCAGATGGATATCCACTCCGGAGTGACCGCCTTTCAGCCCTGTCAGACTCAGCTTTACAGCCACATCGCCTTCAGGAATATACGTATCTTCTTTAAACTGGATCGAAATATTCAGGTCCGCACCGCCCGCACAACCGACAAACAGTTCGCCTTCTTCTTCCGAGTCGCAGTTGATCAATGTTTCGCCTTTCAGGAAACCGGATTTCAAACCGAAAGCGCCGTCCATTCCTTCTTCTTCGTCAATGGTAAAAAGAGCTTCGATCGGTCCGTGCTGAATAGTCGTATCTGAAAGCACCGCCATCGCCAACGAAGCACCGATACCGTTGTCGGCACCCAATGTCGTTTCGCGGGCTGTTACCCAATCACCGTCTATATAAGCATCAATAGGATCAGTCAGAAAATCGTGTTTTACAGAGGCGTTTTTTTGGGGAACCATATCCAGATGAGACTGCAGGACAACTGTTTTGCGATCTTCCATTCCGGGAGTAGCCGGTTTACGGATCAAAACGTTTCCAATTCCGTCCCGTAGGGTTTCCAATCCCAATCCTTTTCCAAAAGCTTCCACAAAACGAGTTACTGCTTCCATATGTCCGGTAGGACGTGGAATCTGTGTAAGGTCATAGAAATAACCCCAAACATGCTGCGGGGAAAGATTCTTGATTTCTGCTGACATAGTTTCTAAGTTGAAAGTTGGCAAATGACTGCTGACAGATAAAACTGCAACTGCCTGTTGTCAACATGATTAATAATATATTAGTAACAAACTTATTCTATAAAAAGGATAACAAACGGAATTTTTTAACAGTCGGCAGTCTTTATTATTCTACTGCCAGCTCTTTGCTGTTATCTCTGTTGGTAAGCGGCAAAGCCACAATACCGAACAAACCGCATAACACCGTCCAGACTGTCTGTACTGTATGAACCACAAGGGCAAAAGCGGCAGCATCATTCTCGTTGACACCGAAGCAAACCAATGTAGCGATCACCATAAAATGCCAGGCTCCGATACCTGCCTGTACAGGGACGGCAACCCCGATACTACTCATGGTAAAGGCGATCAGTCCGACCGTTATCCCCAAATCGCGGGTGAAGTCAAAAGCGTAGAACGTGATATAGAAATAACAGAAATAACCACCCCATATCATCAGTGTCTGTAAGACGAAACGGTCTTTCTGCTTTAAGAGCCAGATGCTCTTCATTCCGTCCCATACATTCAGCAACAACGCCTTTGCTTTCTGAACCAGCGTAAAGTTACTCATATATTTGAAAACAAACCAAATTCCGGCAACTAAAATTACTGCACCTACGTAAATCCATATCGAATCGAACATTTTCTGAAAGCCTTCGAGCAACGCCGGATTGCGTGCAAAGAAACTGATAAAGAAGTCGAAATTGAATATAAAGATCAGCAAAGTGATCGTTCCGACCACGATCGTATCGCTCACACGGTCGATCAGCAAGGTCCCGAACAATTTGGTGAAAGGAATCTTATCGTATTTGGTGATGATTCCGCAACGCCATACTTCCCCGACACGCGGCAATACCATATTCACGGCATAATTACCCAGCACGGCATAAATGATATTACTCATCTTGAAGCGTTCACCCAAAGAGGAGATCAACAGCCCCCAACGCAATCCGCGGACCACGTTGGCAAACAAACCGAACAGCAAAGAAACCAGTATTATATCATATCTCACCCCTTCACGGATAACGCGCCATATCTCGCTGATATCCATATTGCTATACAGAAACCACAGCAACAAACAGCCAAAACCTAAGGGTAAAAATATCTTGACAAACGTTTGTAGGATACTCTTAAAATTCATTCTACGTAGGATACTTTAAATTATTTGTTGTATTTTTGTACACCCGCAAAGATAAGCATTATATTTTAATACAAACATTTTAGATCGAATAACCGGATGAGATTAGTTAAGCCAAAGAAAGCATTAGGACAGCACTTCCTGAAGGATTTACAGATCGCACAGCGTATTTCAGACACGTTGTCGGACTACAAAGATTTACCGGTTTTAGAGATCGGTCCGGGTATGGGCGTGCTTACCCAGCATCTGCTGACGGCGGGTCACGACCTGACAGTTGTGGAACTGGATATGGAGTCAGTCGATTACCTGGAACAGAACTTTCCGGCACTCGAAGGACGTATCCTCGCTGAAGATTTCCTCAGGTTGGACCTGGCGAAACTTTTCCCCGGCCAGTTCTGCGTGATCGGAAATTATCCTTATAATATATCCAGTCAGATATTCTTTAAAGTACTCGATTATAAAGAACATGTCCCGTGTTGTTCCGGAATGATCCAGAAAGAGGTCGCTGAACGTCTGGCAGCCGGACCGGGAAGCAAAACATATGGTATCCTGAGTGTCCTGCTGCAAGCCTGGTACACGGTGGAATATCTTTTTACTGTCAGTGAACAAGTTTTCGATCCGCCCCCAAAAGTGAAAAGCGCAGTTATCCGGATGGTCCGGAACGACCGGAAAGAACTGGGATGCGACGAAAAGCTATTCAAGACAGTGGTAAAAACGTCTTTCAATCAACGCCGCAAAACCCTACGCAATTCAATGAAGCCTTTGCTGGGCAAAGACTGCCCGGACTATGCGCTTCCTATCTTCGACAAACGCCCCGAACAGCTTTCGGTGGAACAGTTCGTCGAACTCACATTGATCGCAGACCGTCATCTGAAAAATATCTAAAAAAGAACAGGCATGGTTGAAATGACGAAAGACTATATCGAGAACCTGAAAAATATCATCGCCGACAAAGACGATGCCAAGGCTCAGGCATTGCTTCACGATCTATATCCGGCAGATATCGCCGAATTGTACCAGGAGCTGAACCTGCGGGAAGCTATCTATCTGTATTTGCTCATGGATGGCGACAAGGCTGCCGATGTCCTGATGGAACTGGATGAAGAAGATCGTCACAAGTTACTGAAAGAATTACCCAACGAGCTGATCGCCAAACGCTTCGTCGACAATATGGAAACCGACGACGCGGTAGACCTGATGCGTGAGTTGGATGAAGATACGCAGGAAGAGATTCTTTCGCATATCGAAGACGTGGAGCAGGCGGGCGATATCGTCGACCTGTTAAAGTACGACGAGGACACTGCCGGTGGTTTGATGGGTACGGAGATGATCGTGGTCAACGAGAACTGGAGTATGCCGCAGTGTATCGACGAAATGCGTAAGCAGGCGGAAGATATGGACGAAATCTATTATGTATATGTAATAGATGACGACGAACGCCTGAAAGGTGTTCTTCCCTTGCAGCGTCTGATCACCAATCCGTCTGTTTCGAAGATCAAGCATGTCATGAAGAAGGAGCCTATCTCCGTCCGCGACAGTGACAGTATCGAAGAGGTGGCTGAAACGATCGAGAAGTACGACCTTGTGGCGCTGCCGGTTGTCGACAGTATCGGACGTCTGGTCGGTCGTATCACGATCGACGACGTAATGGACGAAGTACGCGAACAGCACGAACGTGACTACCAGTTGGCTTCCGGTATCTCGCAGGACGTGGAGACTTCGGATAATGTATTTACCCAGACGGCGGCACGTCTTCCCTGGTTGCTGATCGGTATGATCGGAGGACTGGCCAACTCGGTCATTCTAGGCGGTTTCGAAGGAAATCTGGCAAGTAATCCCAAGATGGCGCTGTTCATTCCGCTGATTGGCGGGACGGGGGGTAATGTCGGAATACAATCTTCGGCTATCGTCGTACAGGGGTTGGCAAATAACTCTCTGAAACAGGATAATATTATTCCGCAGATATTAAAGGAAGGGGTCGTTTCGCTGATCAATGCCAGTATTATCAGCCTGGTTGTATTCGTATACAATTTCTTTATGCTGGGCGACAAAGGGATTACGGCTTCCGTTTCCCTCAGCTTGTTTGCAGTCGTCATGTTCGCCAGCGTTTTCGGCACGCTTGTCCCAATGACGCTCGATCGCCTGAAGATCGATCCGGCATTGGCTACAGGACCGTTTATCACAATTACCAACGATATTATCGGAATGATGATTTATATGTTCATATCTTCGGCGTTGACGTAATAGGGAAATCAATCATCAGACTATGTTAAATTAATATGTTGTAGAACATATTTCATATAGAACTGTTATCTTTGCAGTGAATAATAAAACAGCGAAGAAATATGCTAAAACAAGCATTTTACATTCTGTTCTTCTATTTTACCGGAGAATTTATCAGTTCTTTCATTGATGGCTTTATCCCGGGGAGCGTCATCGGTATGATATTGTTATTCCTGGCATTGGTATTCAAATTGGTCAAGCCAGCGAATGTAAAGAAACTATCGACGATCCTGACTGAGAACATGGGGTTGTTCTTCCTTCCTGCCGGTGTCGGACTTATGAGTTCTCTCGGCATTATCTCACAATATTGGGCAGTAATCGTTACGGCATCCGTGGTCAGCACCATCCTGGTCATCGCCAGCGTCGCCCTTATCCAACAAAAACTCGGCAAGGAGGGCGAAAGCAATGAATAGTCTGGCACACTCCGAAGTATTTGCACTTACTCTAGTGATCGGTACTTACCTGGCAGCACTTGCATTATATAAAAAGACGCGTATCAGCCTGCTGAACCCGTTGCTGACTTCCATATTCGTTATCATTCTCGTTTTAAAGACAATGGGGATAGAGTACGAATCTTTCCAAAAAGGAAGCCATCTGATCCATTTCATGCTGGGTCCTTCGGTCGTAGCATTGGGATTTGTCCTCTATGACCAGATACAATATCTGAAAGGGAATGTGATTTCCATCCTTACTTCCGTATTTGTCGGAGCCATTATAGGCATCGTCAGCGTTATCGTGATCGGCGACCTGATGGGAGCCGACCAGGCATTGATCGCCTCGCTTCAACCGAAATCGGTAACAACTCCTATCGCCATGGGGATTGCGGAAAAAGCCGGCGGAATACCTTCGCTGACTGCTGTGATTGTCGTAGCCGTAGGTATATTCGGCAGTATTGTCGGACCGTTTGTCATGAAAGTACTCGGCATAGAAAGCCGGATTGCCAAGGGATTAGCCCTCGGAGCCTCTTCACATGGACTGGGCACTTCCGTTGCCATTCAGATCGGAGCTATCGAAGGCGCTTTGAGCGGATTAGCGATCGGACTGATGGGAATCATGACCGCTATTCTGGTTCCGGTAATCAGTTTTATCATTTCCCTGTTTTAGATCAATTCTTTCTCCTAGGGCTGCTGTAAATCATATCAGACTGATTTGCAACCCATTTCTAAAGAAAAAAGATAGGCATGTATTGGTTCTTTAAGAGGAAAACACTACTTTTGTACCCAAAAATGACCGGAGACAATTCAAAAAAACATTATAAATAAAAATATTCGTATGATTAATTCACAAGACATTAAAAAAGGAACTTGTATTCGTTTGGATGGCAAACTGTATTTCTGTGTTGACTTCCTTCACGTAAAACCGGGAAAAGGAAACACAATTATGCGTACTACATTAAAAGACGTAGTAAAAGGAGGCCAGATCGAACGTCGCTTCAATATCGGTGAAAAACTGGAAGATGTACGCGTAGAACGTCGTCCTTATCAATATACTTATGCAGAAGGCGAACACTACCACTTTATGAATCAGGAAACATTCGAAGATGTTATTATCGACAAAGAACTGATCAACGGCGTCGATTATATGATCGAAGGACAGATCGTTGAAGTTGTTTCCGATGCATCTACTGAAACTGTTCTTTTCGCCGATATGCCTACAAAAGTTCAGTTAAAGATCACTTATACTGAACCGGGTGTAAAAGGCGATACAGCTACTAACACATTGAAACCGGCCACAGTTGAATCAGGAGCAGAAGTTCGTGTTCCGTTGTTTATCAACGAAGGCGAAATCATCGAAATCAACACGACAGACGGTTCTTATGTAGGACGTATCCGCGAATGATACTATTACTGTAAGGGTGGTTCGCGAACCGCCCTTACCAAAACACATACAACTATGAAAATAAAAGAATGGGCAGAAGAAGACCGCCCGCGTGAAAAAATGTTACTCAAAGGCGTTGCCTCTCTCAGTGAAGCCGAACTCCTGGCTATCCTGATCGGTTCGGGCAATAGTAATGAAACAGCCGTACAACTTTCACAACGTATCCTCAACACTGTAGACAACAATCTGAATGCATTGGCAAAGCTGACTATCCAGGAGCTTATTTCCGGCTTCAAAGGTATCGGTGAAGCGAAAGCCATTACGATTTGTGCCGCCCTCGAAATAGGCAAACGCCGTAATCTGGCCGACCCGATCCTCCGCCAGTCCATCCGGAGCAGCCACGACGCTTACTCCCTGTTCCACCCCTTGCTCTGTGACCTGCCTCACGAAGAGCTGTGGATTGCCCTGACCAACCGTGCAGGAAAAGTTCTGAGCAAAGTCCGGATCAGCCAGGGAGGAACCGGAGAGACCTCTGCCGACCTGCGTATCATCCTGAAAACAGCCATCAACGCACTGGCAGCAGGTATTATTCTCTGCCACAATCATCCTTCGGGAAATACCCGTCCGAGTTCACAGGACGACTCCCTCACCAAACGTCTGTATAAAGCTGCCGAATTGCTGGAAATTAATCTACTCGACCACATAATCCTCTCCGACGGGAGCTACTTCAGTTATGCAGACGAAGGACAACTTTAAAGAATTGAAAATTGAGAATTGAGAATTGAAAATTAAAGGGATAGGTGGGTAAACTATATACTAGGGTTAAATGTTTATCAGATAATTATCAATTTTCAATTTTCAATTCTCAATTATTTATTAAGTTTGCATTCAAATTAAAAGAAGATGAACAACGAATTCCTCCAAACAGAAGAAGCGATTGTCGCCATGCTGAAAACAGTATACGATCCGGAAATACCGGTCAACGTATTCGATCTCGGCCTGATATATAAAGTAGACGTAGACGACGAAAAGAACGTCCGTATAGATATGACCCTGACTGCCCCGAATTGTCCGGCAGCCGACTTCATCCTGGAAGATGTACGCATGAAAGTGGAATCGGTAGACGGTGTGAACAACGTGGAAGTCAACCTCGTATTCGAACCGGAGTGGGATAAAGACATGATGTCGGAAGAGGCAAAACTGGAACTCGGTTTCTTATGAATTCATCCCGGAAGAAAATATTTTTTGCATCGGACGCTCACCTGGGCGCCCGATTTCATAAAGACCCGCTGGCCATTGAGAAAAAGCTGGTGCGTTGGCTCGACAGCATCAAAGACGAGGCAACGGCAATCTATTTTCTGGGGGATATGTTCGACTACTGGTACGAATACAAATATGTCGTACCTAAAGGATTCATCCGTTTTCTCGGTAAACTGGCAGAACTGTCGGACAGCGGGGTAGAAATTCATATTTTCATCGGTAACCACGATATCTGGATGTTCGATTACCTGCCGAATGAGATCGGTGCAATTATTCATCGCGACGTATTGATTACCGATTTGCTGGGTAAACGTTTCTTCCTCGGTCACGGTGACGAAGTGGATTACCGCAGCAAGGCTTTCCGTTTTATCCGTGCCCTTTTCCGCAATAAATTCTGCCAATGGCTGTATGCCGGCATCCATCCCCGCTGGACTTTCGGCTTTGCATTAGGCTGGTCGCTGAGCAGCCGCAAAAAAGGATTGGAAAAGCACAAGACAAGTGAGGCAGCCGATTATCAGGGAGAAGACTGCGAATATATGGTTCTCTTTGCCAAAGAATATCTGAAAACACATCCTGATATCAACTTCTTTATTTTCGGCCATCGCCATATCATGCTCGACCTGATGCTCTCCCGCACTTCCCGCCTGCTGATAGCCGGTGACTGGATGAGACTGTTCTCGTACATTGTATGGGATGGAGAAAGCCTGTTCCTTGAACAGTTCGAAGTGGAATAAATGTTTCATACGATCATAAAAAAACTGCTCCAACCGGTGTCGGAGCAGTCTAAACACTAATCCTGTGTTTTGTAAGCTGTGAGGATTAGTACTTCAATTATTCACGGCTGCAATTTACACAGTTTTCTTCAGATATTCCTCAATCGGGAGCAATTTATTTATTTCCTTTGAGTGAAGACACATAAAAATCCCGTACCAGCAAGCCTATAACGCATAAATAAAAAAGAGTTACCGGAACACCCAGATAACGGATCAGAGGCTCATTCAACGAGGTACAGAGTGCATATGAAAAGAAAGAGATCAGAGGTACTCCCAAAGCATTATAGAACTTAGAAGGGAAATACATGATATAAACAATAGCCAGCAGGTCACCGGCATACATATACCGCTCGTGCATTCCCGGCAATAAGAAAGGAAAGATCACCGCTGAGAGAAGAGCCAGGCGAACCAAATAATCATCCGTTAACTCCGTCTTGTATTTTTTAGCCAGCAATCCGCCCGTCAAAAGAGCAAATAAGAATGTAAAGAGGATACCACCCCATTTTACCGAATCATAATAATCGTTACTGATCCACATATACAAATTCGGGAATTGTAACGACAATTCCTCATAGTGACCGGACTGAGCAACGAAAACAGACAACAGTTCAGTCAACGGACGACCTGCACAATACGCAGGCAATAATGAAATCAGATAAACAGCAGGCACCAGCAGAAAATAGTACCATTTGATCCTGTTTCTCAGTAACAGTACAAAATAAAACGGGAAAAGCAGGACAGCCTGCAGCTTAAAGGAAAATGAAATCCCTAAAAACAGGATAGAAAGAAAAGAACGTTTCTTTAACGCAAAATAAATACTGCCGATCAGGAATGAGACATATATCGAATCGCATTGCCCCCAATAAGAACTATTGATCAGTACAGTCGGCAATAGCGGAACGACCGCCAAAGCACACCATCTCACCCAGTTTTCCCTATATTTCTGACAGGCAATCCCACCTATAAACCAGGCTGCGACATATTCAAAACAAATCGACAACAACTTGATCGGAATAAGCGGCTCCCCTCCCAGTTTGGCAATTCCCAGCAAGAAATATAAATAAGCCGGTGAATAGTTCGCAAACTCAAAACGGAACGCCTGCCAATAACCATGCGACCGGATAAACTCGACCCAGGGCTTCAGAAAGAAGGTATAATCACCCGGCTCGGGTATAAAGGGAATCATTAGCAGCTTGATCACCAATCCCATAGCGATCAACAGCGCAAGGAACTTTTTGTTTCTGAACAGAGATTGTAAAACAGGCAGGATCTTCAACATAGTATTTATTTTACAAAAAGACCGGAGGATAGTTATACACTATTCCTTCGGTCTTCTGATTAATATCCGGGTATCTGTTTATTTACCTAATATATCCATCGTATCGGAAGCAATCATATATTCTTCGTCAGTCGGCACAACGATAATTGTCACCTTACTGTCCGGAGTACTGATCACCATCTCTTCACCACGCATACCGTCGTTCTTCTGAACGTCGATCTTCATGCCCATGTATTCCATGTTTTCACATACAACACGACGGGTAGCCCACTGGTTTTCACCTACACCACCGGTCCATACAAGAATATCGCAACCACCCATAGCAGCTGCATAGGCACCGATATATTTCTTGATACGATAGTTGTAAATGTTCAATGCCATGATAGCACGCTTGTCGCCTTCAGCTACAGCAGCTTCGATCTCACGCATATCGGAAGAGATACCGGAAAGACCCAAAACACCACTTTGCTTATTGATCAGGTCAGACAAACCTTTTGCATCCAGTTTTTCCTTATCCATGATAAAAGAAAGAGCCCCTGCATCTACGTCACCGCAACGGGTTCCCATCAACAGACCTTCAACCGGAGTCAATCCCATAGAAGTATCTACGCTCTTACCGTTCTTTACAGCAGCGATTGAACCGCCGTTACCCACGTGAGCCGTGATGATCTTTTGTTCTTCATAAGGAACACCCAAAATTTCACACGCACGTTTTGAAACGTAACGGTGGCTGGTTCCGTGGAAGCCATAACGACGGATACCGTATTTCTTATACAGAGAATAAGGCAAACCATACATATAAGCATAATCAGGCATTGTCTGATGGAAAGCTGTATCGAATACACCTACCTGACGGATTCCCGGGATCAATGCGCTCATGGCACGGATACCTTTCAGGTTTGGCGGGTTATGAAGCGGTGCCAGGTCGATGCACTCAACCATTTTACCGATCACTTCCGGAGTAATTTCCACACTACTGCTGAATGCTTCACCACCGTGTACCACACGATGACCTACAGCATCGATTTCGTTAAACGACTTGATACAGCCGTATTGATCGTCAGTCAGTACGCTCAGGATAAACTCGATAGCCGCATTGTGCTCAGGCATATCCTTTTCCAGAATCACTTTCTTGCCGTCCGGCTGAGTGAATTTCAGGAAAGAACCCGGCAAGCCCAGCTTTTCTACGCCACCCTGTGCCAGTACTTCGTGTTTGTCCATATCAAACAACTTGTACTTGACAGACGAACTTCCGCAATTTAATACTAATATCTTCATATCTTTCTTGTTGTGTCTTTTTTTACTTTTTAGCAGCCTTTAAGCCGATAGACTGATTGCTGGCGATAGCTACCATCTTATAGATATCATCAACTGAACAACCGCGTGACAGGTCATTGACAGGAGCAGCCATACCCTGAAGAATCGGACCAACAGCTTCTGCATCACCCAGGCGCTGAACCAGTTTATAAGCGATATTACCTACTTCCAGTGTCGGGAATACCAATACGTTAGCCTTACCGGCAACTTCGCTGCCCGGAGCTTTCAATGAAGCAACCGATTCTACGAGTGCAGCATCAGACTGTAATTCACCGTCGATCTTCAGTTCAGGAGCCATTTCTTTTGCCAGACGAGTAGCTTCCACCACTTTGTCGACCATTTCGTGAGACGCACTA
Organism: Parabacteroides chongii; assembly: GCF_029581355.1. Lineage (NCBI taxonomy): Bacteria > Pseudomonadati > Bacteroidota > Bacteroidia > Bacteroidales > Tannerellaceae > Parabacteroides > Parabacteroides chongii. Next base: position 910,747 of record NZ_CP120849.1, read on the forward strand.
CCTTTAGTAGAGAAGCTCAACATCGCAACACGCGGTTCAACACCTACGATATCACGAGCCGTTGCAGCTGTAGCTACAGCAATACTAGCCAATTCAGGAGCTGTCGGGTTCGGCATTACAGCACAGTCGGCAAAGACCAAAAGACCTTCTTTACCATATTCCGGTTTCTTTGTAAACATAAGGAAAGCACCGGATACACAACTCATGCCTGGAGCAGTCTTAATAATCTGCAAAGCAGGACGAAGCACGTTACCGGTTGTATTCTGAGCACCTGCGATTTCACCATCAGCATCACCAGCCTTGATCATCAGGCAGGCAAGGAATAAAGGATCTTCTACCAAAACGGCAGCCTTTTCGGGAGTCATACCTTTTTTCTGGCGTAACTGGAAAAGCAGGTCGGCGTAAGCGGCTTTCTTTTCGTGATCTTTAGGGTCAACAATAGTAGCCTGTCCGATGTGGTTCAGACCGAAGTTTGCTGCCAGAGAAGAAATCTCTGCCGGATTTCCGATCAAAATGATGTCAGCAACTCCATCGGCCAATAAACGGTCGGCGGCTTTCAGTGTTCTTTCTTCTGTTCCTTCAGGAAGAACGATGCGCTGCTTGTCAGCTTTAGCGCGTGCAATAATCTCTTGCATTAAGTCCATAGCGGAAGATATTTTTATAGAATTTAGTAATTGCTACTGTTTGCGGGTACAAAAGTAGGCAAAATGCAACATAGAGTTTGCAAAAAGCGCAAAAGATTTGCATCCGGAGCTGTCACTTTCAGAAGATTTAACAGTAATTCACGACTTCACGGTCACCGGACAAGATTTGCTGCAGGTCTTCGGCTGAAATATTAATTTCCAGTTTACCATTATGAGCCACAGATATTTTGCCACGTTCTTCCGAAACAATAATTATCAACGCATCCGTCTCAAGCGACATTCCTAATGCCGAACGATGGCGCAAACCGAGATCTTTTGGCAAATTGGCGTTTTGGGCAACGGGCAAAATACAGCCTGCAGCCTTGATGCGCCCGTCGGCAATGATCATGGCCCCGTCATGCAAAGGACTATTTTTAAAGAAGATATTTTCAATCAGCCGGGCATTCACATCGGCATTAAACATCTCTCCTGTATGTTCAAACACGGTCAAATCCACCTCCTGCTGTATAACGATCAGGGCACCGGTCTTTTTACGTGCCATATTCATACAGGCCAGTACTACCGGAGCGACAAACTTTCCTTCATTCTCTTTATCCGATCCTCTCTTGGAAAACAGATTTCCCAAAAATTTCCATCCCCTGTGAGAACCGAGAGCCATCAGGAAACGCCGGATCTCATCCTGAAACAAAATCACCAGCACGACAAAACCGACACTGATAAACTTATCCAGTATGGCACCCATCAAACGCATTTCCAACACCTGGGATACCAAAATCCATACAATAATAAAAGAAACGACCCCACTAAAGATAGCCATTGTTCCCGAACTCTTCATCAGCTTATAAGTCTGATAGAGGAAAAAGGCTACCAGCAATACATCAATCAGGTCTTTTACGCCAAAATGCATCCACATAATATTACGAATTAACAATTGACAATTGACAATTGACAGTTTTAGAGACTAGCTTGACGGCTTCGACAGCTGCTTTTACATCGTGAACACGGAGAATATCCGCACCGTTCAGCAAAGCATATGTATTTAATACGGTAGTACCATTCAGGCTATCCGCCGGTGTACCACCCAAGAATTTATAGATCATGCTTTTGCGGGATATACCGACCAAAAGGGGAAGTCCGAATGCTTCAAACTCTTTCAAATGTCCCATCAGCTGATAATTCTGACTGACCGTTTTACTGAATCCGAAACCGGGATCAAGAATGACATCGCTTACTCCCAACAAATGTAGTTCACGGACTTTCGCGGCAAAATACAACATGATTTCTTCCATCATATCCGCATAATCCGTATGCTGTTGCATCGTCTGGGGAGTTCCGCGCATATGCATCATGATATAAGGTACTTTCAGTTCTGCCACCGCAGCAAACATTTCGGGATCCAGTTCACCGCCGGATATATCATTGATGATAGCTGCCCCGTACTCTTCCACACACCTGCGGGCAACACCGGCACGGAAAGTATCCACCGAAACGATTGCCTCCGGATAATGTGCATTCAATATCTTCAAAGCAAAAGCCAGTCGTTCCATTTCCTCTTCCGGCGAGACTTCAGCCGCATCCGGACGGGATGAATAACCACCGATATCGATGATCTGCGCACCTTCGGATAAGATTGCCTGTATCCGTTCTTCAATGGCTGCCTCCGTTTGTTTCCGGCTATCGGCATAAAAAGAATCAGGGGTAACATTCAAAATCCCCATCACTACCGGAGTAGACAGAGACATCAGTGTTCCCTTTATATTGAGCACTTTATCAAACATTTTACTTTATATTTCCAGCAAAGATACACGATTCTCACTTAAATATTCATTCTTCATTCCTCATTCTTTATTTAATTACTACTTTTGCTCACCAATAATCACCAAACGAAAAAAAGCTATGGGTATTTCAGAACTGTACGAATTATTTATACACCATCCGCAAATAACGACAGACAGCCGTAATTGTCCGCGCGGCTCGATCTTCTTCGCTTTAAAAGGAGACCGTTTCGACGGCAACCAATATGCAGCCAAAGCACTCGACACGGGCTGCGCTTATGCTGTCATCGATAATCCGGATTATGTCACAGGAGAGCGTACCATTCTGGTAAACGATGTATTAAAAGCTTTGCAGCAACTAGCTCACCGCCATCGCAAGGTATTGGGTATTCCGATTATCGGGATCACCGGGACGAACGGAAAAACAACGACTAAGGAATTACTGGCCGCTGTCCTGTCCACCAAATTCAACCTGTTATATACAGAAGGCAATCTGAACAACCACATCGGTGTTCCTCTGACCCTGCTCCGGCTGACGCACGATCATGAAATGGCCGTTATCGAAATGGGCGCCAGCCATCCGGGAGATATCAAGGAGTTGGTGGAGATCGCAATGCCTAATTACGGTATCATCACCAATGTAGGCCGCGCCCATCTGGAAGGCTTCGGCTCCTTTGAGGGAGTTGTAAAGACCAAAGGAGAGCTTTACGATTATATCCGTCGCACAAAAGGGAAAATATTCATTCGGAAAGAGAATAAGGACTTACAGGGAATAGCTAAAGGGATCGAACAGATCACATACGGTTCCGACGATACATCATTTGCTTCGGGACATGTGGTCAGCTGCAATCCGTTCCTTACTTTCGACTGGAAGCAGCAAGGGAAAATCCATACAGTAGATACGCATCTGATAGGCGCGTATAATTTAGATAATGTGTTGGCTACCGTTGCCGTAGGTCGTTATTTCAAGATCCCGGCAGAACGCATCAGCCGTGCCATCGCAGCATACGAACCGACCAACAACCGTTCGCAGCTGAAAAAGACAGCCAACAACACATTGCTTATCGATGCTTACAACGCAAATCCCAGCAGCATGAAAGTCGCTCTGGAGAACTTTGCCTCCATGCCGGTATCACCCAAAGCCGTGATCCTGGGAGATATGCGTGAACTGGGACCGACCAGCGACGAATTGCATGCTGAAGTCATTGCAGAAATTAAAGAAGGAAAATTCGATCAGGTATTTTTGTGCGGAGAGCATTTTCAAAAAGTAGGGAAAGATTTTACGACATACGCCACCACTGAAGATTTACTAAATGCATTAAAAAGCAACCCTTTGAAAGGATATCATATCCTTATAAAAGGCTCTCACGGAATGGCATTGGAAAAGACAGTGGAAATTTTATAAACAAAAAGCTCAAACACAAAGAAATCCCCGAAAGTTCGAAACCTCCGGGGATTTTTTTGTGTCTGCTTTCTACCTTCGCAGGAATACTGGCAGATGAACTTTATTTTATTACTTTAGTATTAAACTGTCACTTGTTCACCCTCACGGGATACTTGATCGATGGTCGCGTGACAGATTTATTTGATTATAATTTTCTTATTTTACGATAGCTTTAACAGCAGCTTCGCCTTCAACAGCCACTACAACAATACCTGCCGGAGCAGCAATTGTAGCTTCGCTAGAAGAAACAACCGTGTTAGCGATCTGCTGACCAAGTACGTTAGTAATTACGACGTTCTTGCCTTCAGCACCTTTAACGATTACAGCGCCATTAATAGCAACTACTGATACTTCAGAAGCTGAAATTTCGTCATTTGCAGTCGGAGTACGAGTTTCATCCTCGTTGATACCGAATACATCACCTCTTTCGAAAGTAGGAACAACAACTACTGTACCGTTGATCCACTTCAGGTAACCTTCGTTAGATACTTCGTCATCAGTTTCCAAATCACCTTCTTTGTAATTCTTGATCTGAGTCTGGATCTTGAATGTCTTGTCGTTTTCGTTTGCTGGATTTACATAACGGAATGCAAACTTGGCGATATTGAAGTCAGGAGTATCTAATTCTAATTTAACAGAATCACCGTTGTTACGAATGATATATAATGTATCATTGATATGGATACCATCTACGAATGCCAATTTAGCAAGGTTTTCACCAGCTTCACCTTCATTGATGTACGGATTGTTATGTAGATGAGATGCACCATATACATTAGCAGAATCAATCACGTTGATCAGATAACGAGCCGTTACCATACGGTCTGTTTTCGGGTGTCCAGGAACTGTACAAGTATCAGGATCATGAACGTCAGCATTTACAGCCAACAGATACTGCCAGCAAGTATTCGGATTTTCTTTTGTACCACGGTTGATATAAGCTGTATCGACAAACAGAGCCGGGTTAATCTTTCCATACTGATTTACATTATCAATATTCAAGAAGCTTGCGCTATCTTTCAGAATATTAGTAGCATCCTTATCCTGTTTTTCATACAATACCTGAGATTCGTTGTCTGCACGGAAGATACTTACAACTTCACCGAAGCCATTAGCTACTTTATGATATTCAGGAGCATCCAAATTTACAATCTTGAACAAGTCGTTAGAGTTGATCTGTTCCCAAGTAGCTTCCACCTGTACCTGACCTTGTTTTGTAGTTGTTGCACCAAACAATTTCTTAGTAAGATCTAATCCGTAATAAGCATATCCTTTTTTATGGTCTTTTTCATCAACCCAAACTCTTCCTTCAATACCAATGATATTAAACAAACCATCTGCTTTTTTCTTCAAAACAAATGCATAATTTGCAATATCTTTTGCATCTTCCAGATCCTTAACATTCTTATCGCAGATCATAGCATCTTCATCCAGTGATAAACTTCCATCCATATCATCATAAGTCAAGAATTCTCTGTTACCAGCGTTCTGGAATGCATAAGTCGGGATAAACAAAGTATCAGTAACTGATACAAAACCCTTCTTCTTCTTACTGTATTCGTAAGATGCATTGACAACGATAGCAGTATCACCTGTAGCAACTACTTTCCAGTTTGCACCGTCATTCTTTTCCTTAGTCAAACCTAGCAAGTGCTTACCTGCATGGTTTTCAGTCACATAGAAATCTGTTTCTTCTGTTGAAGCAACCGCTAGCTTATACTGAGTATCTTTGATTTCTGTTTCCTTATAATTTACATAGAAATCAGCAACAGTCAGTTTCGGATCAACAGCATTGATGATGAATGTATCACGTTCACCATAACTGAATGTAGAAGCTGTTTTATATGTTACAGCATACATATTCTTAGCAGCATCGATTACATTCATATACAGAACATCAAAATCTACTTCTTCACTTTCACGGTTAATGAAAATAAACTCAGTTTCAGTAGTTGCTTTAGGCAATGAAACAACCCACTGTCCTTCCGGTTTAGCCTGCAAATATCTTGCTGCTTCAACCAACTCAGCGGAAGCACCGTCATTGTCCAAACCTAACACTTTACCATTTTTAGCTTTCAGTTTTTTATCGTTTGTCACAAAAGTCATTGTTACATAACGATCCAGGAACGGATTGTTCTTTTCGTCGTAAACATTTACGCGCGTATCTGATGCGAATACATAGCTCAAGTTAGCGTCATCTTTATTAGAAACAAGTGTCAGATACTGTTCATCGATGGCATTACCGTCTTTAGTTGCAACAGCAGATAAATATTGATTACCAACTTTAACATAAAAGATTACTTTAGAAGAAGGAATACCCCATACTTCAACTTTTTCTGCGTTATCTTTTTTATCTGTTGTAGCTAGCTTATCATACAATGTTCCGTCAATTCTCCAAGTTCCGTCAATAGTCAGATATTTGCCGTCAACCTTTAAATAGCCATCTTCAGTCAGCGTAAGTAATTTGCCGTCAAAAATGTCTCCTTTTGTAATTGCATGATCATTAGCTACTAAATCCAGCATAAAGCCGTTACCTAACATGGCGTTTAAGCCATCAGCATCCCATTTTGTAGCAACCAAACTTCCATCCAAATCAATAACCAAGTCTTTATTTTCATTGTCTAAAGAAGCATCACCCACAACCAAGTTTACACCGCCTACTGCGAGAGCGAAGTCATCAGGGAATTCAACAGTTGTAACACCTGCTTCACCTGCCTTCGTAATAGCAGCAACAACATCCTTTATGTCTGCGCCATTAACAGTTAAGTTACTTGTATAACCGCTCTTGTAACCAGATGCCAACTCAGCAACAGCCTGAGCAAAAGCATTTTCTGCTGTATTTTCACCTAGGGTTACCTGAGCATCATAATAATATGATTTTCCGGCACTTGTTTTACGACTATCAGCATAGTCCATTACACAATCATCAAAGACATTCTTTGCAGCAATTTTGGCAGCAGAATCATCATCTCCCTCCAAACCTGTGAAAGAAAGAGCAGAAGGGACCCAAGTTTGGCCATTAGGATCATTAGCAACAGCTGTAATTTTAAGATCATTATTTTCAATCTTCAATTTTTCCGTATCATTACCTTTTACAACAATTCCATAAGACATCAAACCTGTTTGTTTTGTTGCATCTGTAATCGTATTGTTGGTAATAGTAGCTTCCGTCACATCCGCACCCAACACAATAGCCGATTTTGTTGCTGTAGGCTGATTGTTGCAGCTCTTTACTTCCAGTGTCAAACCATCAATAGTAACACCATCAGAGTTAATTTCAAGTCCCATACCGGTGATCTTTCCATTGCTCTTATCAGCAACAAATGTTACCGGATGGTTGATGCGAAGATAGTTAGCCAAATTAGCTACACCACCATTTCCACCTTTAGCGACCTGGTAAGCAGTAAGTGTTTGATCACCGCTCATTGCGAAAATCACCTTGTCAATAGAAGTATCCTTCTCATTATCCTGTTTTACCTCGATACCCTCAGCCAAACCTTCAGGGATTTCTTCTAACAGCGTCCAAACTCCTGTACCTGTTTCTCCTTGACTTTTGATTTTTTCCCAGTTAGTAATTGCTTGCAAGTCTGCCAAAGAGGTCACCTTAACAGTTGCAGCAGAAGCATCACCACTCCACAGCGAACCGGCTAGTACCAAGCTCGCCGCCATAAGCGTAGAAAACTTTTTGTTCATAATTCTAAATTTAATATTAATACTAATTGTTAATGAAAAACTTCTTCGTATAGTTGTTTTAGCTTAAATGACTAGCTAAAACGTTCCTTTTTTCTCGTCATCATTTAGGACTTTGTAAGTGAAAATTGTAATTTCGTACTAACTTTGCTATTCAATTGATAAGAAAGCATATAGGTAAGAAAATTTTATTTTAAAAAAGATTGGCAGTTAAAAAGAATCTAGTAACTTTGCTGGCGAGAATAAAGGAACGTTTAAATTAGTCATATAGAACTACATACGTGCATTGATTTTCAATTCTTATAGCAATATCACCCTATCAAAAATATATAAATTACACATTTTATTAATGTACATGCGTACATTGAATATACATTGTTTATACATTTGGCGGCATCAGAACCAGTCAAAAGCTTATTAGAATCTATTAATCAACACCTTACAAATGACGCTACAATAAGAAACGGCGTCACCCGCCACTCGACGGTGTCACCGTAACCGAATATATAGCGATTAAAATCTATCCTCCTAAAAAGTAAAGATACAGCATAGGACAATTTTGGTCATTTCTCCTATATTATAAATAAGAAAGGCATACCTTTCGTTTTCGTAATGTAATCATTATAAATAAGTAAAGCAAGCATTACATATTCAGAATATATTTATTTCAAAAATCAAACACCACAGAAAAAAGATTAGATATAAGGAGTTTAAGGTTTAAAATTCCGCATGAAAGCCATTTGTAATAAAAACTAAGATAACAGGAAAATAACAAAAAGAGGTGACACCGGAAATAATCACAGCGTCACCTCTCCATTCATTTATTATCAAAGGATAAAGGCACTTTCTTTCCTTGGTGATCCGGCAATAGACAAACAAATGACCGAAGTCCTCCACAATTTCCTCCATAAAGAAAAAAATCACCCCTAACCTTTCTCATCTACCCTGCGATCATAAGCTGGATGGCAAGTGCAAACACAAAATAAGCGACATAGCAGAAAACTGAAACACCCAACGATACAAGCAGCTGCTTCACAAAAGACTTTTCCTGCCGCATATAATTATAATTGAACGTAGCCCCCACAATACCGAATAAAGCACCGAGTAAGCCACCTAACAGGATGAGTAACACAGGCAATCCACCTACTATATACTCACGGGTAGACAACCGTTCTTCCAAATCGATTTTCCGACCGCGAAACATAACTACATGAACAAAGTCAAAACCATAGACAATCTTCATCTCTTCCTGTTCCCCATTCGTATTGGTCACATAATATTTCGGATTAAATCGCCCTTGCCTCACGACCTCTCTTCCATCCTGATACAAACGTAGTTTAAAAGGATCGTACTCTAACTTCAAATCGCCCTGTACGCCTTCAACTGTGAAATTCAACACTTTTGCCATAACTGCTTTTTTAGAATTAAGTTCTATTCGCAAAGATATACGAAAGTCCTGGTTTTCGGCACCTACAGGAGTTTTTTATGATCTGTTTTTCAAAAAAGATCACTCTTCCCGTATCAACTCCTTTTTACCGGAATCAAAGATCACATACATTTGACCATCTTCAACCAACACACCACGTCCACGTTTCTTCTCCATATTCTCTTTGTTATCTACATTGACAGCCACGACCTTATATTTATAAAACGTTGTGATGTCATCAAAGATCGTATGGCCGACAAACAGACGTTTAGCCTTGTATTTATCCAATACTTTCGGAAGATCTTCCGGATACAGCGGATGATATCGGTCGGCACTGTGAACCATGCCGCGATACCAGACAGGTCCGTAAGTCGCATACATAAAAGCGATCTCATCCGACGCGGCCTTACGTTCCTGCTTATTAAGGAACAATCCCTCGCTCATGATCTTGTTCACCTCCGGAATACTTTTGTTCTTATCCAGGAAGTTCAGACTCAATCCGGCATGAACAAAAAGATTGTCGCCGATCAGCTGCATCGTATTACGCGTACCCAGCCAACGTCCCAACTCTGTCTGCTTGTTCCATAACTCCTGATAAGGAATATGCAACGTATCAGCCAAATGAAGATATTTGCTTTTGACATAACGCAGATCACCGGCAAGCACCATGCCTTCATGATTACCCAGCAAGAAAACAAGCTGTCCTCCGGCATCAACCGCCTCTTTTTCTAGTTTATAAAGCAGCCAGTAAATAGGAAGAACGTCCTTTCCCCGGTCAAATACATCACCGATAACGACCAGTTGATTCTTTCCAAATGTCCAACGATACTCCTGATCCACCACATTCCACTTTTTCAATATAGAAGAGAAGCACTCCCAATTACCATGAGGATCCGAAAGAATAAGCATTTTTCCTGCCTGTTTACTTTTCCATTCAGGACGCTTGATTTTATGCAGGGAAACCGGGAATAACTTCTCCCCTTTATCAGAATACACATCAAATGAGAAATTCTTCGGTACAGCCCCGTAAGTCTGATCATTCAGAAAACCGGCCGTATCCACCGATACCGACCGAAAACCATGCTCTGCCGTGTAAAGCAAATACGGGCCATCTGTTGAGAGAGCCCGCTTTTCATGCTTTTTATCCGCCCCTGACAGCTGCACGAGGCAGCTTATCAGTAAGACGAATAACCATATAAATCTATATTGGTAGGATTTCATACCTCAATCATTGGATTAGTAACCCGGATTCTGCTGTGCTGCAATATTCGGATTCGTATCGATCTCAAATTTAGGAATAGGCAATACCACCTTATAATAATTCCAGTCGAACTTCTTCGCGTCTTCTGTCATGGATAGATGTTTCGTACTGCTGATTGCCGGGATTTTCACATCCTTACGTTCGATAGTCTGGTTGTTACGCAAAGCATCGTACAGACGATGACCTTCGCCAAAGAGTTCTTTACGACGTTCATTCAGCACACGTTCCAAAGTAACAGTTTCGCCCTCAAGCGTCTTTTCCGGATTCGCGCGATTAACGATCGGTTCGAGATACTCAACTGCTTTCGCATTATTGCCCAACTTGACGGCTGCTTCGGCAGCATTCAGATAAAGCTCGGATACACGCAGCAGCGGAATATTGGCATCTGCCTCGTTCTCACCTTTCTGCGGCTGATACTTATTGATATAAGCTTTATTCTTATAAATCTCATACACTTCATTACGGACATCGTCCGGATCTTCGCTCAACAGCTGAAAGAATGTACTTGTCAGAATCATATCCGAATAACCGCTACGCCAGCAGAGGTATCCCATACTTTCCTTACCCGGGCTGTCTACAGTTGTATTCACGATCTCGAAGAAAACTTCACCCGGATCGGATGCACTGCGCTCATCTCCCCAAGCTGTCGGATATTCTTCATTGCTCCACAAATGATATTTATATTCGGACATGCCGGCAATCGCTTCTTCCGCCACTTTCAACGCGTTGGTATTATCACCTTTATACAAATAAGCGCGGCTTAACAGCAACATGGCCCCCCAACGGTTCAATTTACCGAAATTAAACTTCGGGCTCAGCTGCGGAACCGCATCGTTCAGATCTTTAATGATAGCGTCATAACATTCAGCTACCGTGTTACGTCCCGGCTTGCTATCGATCTGACGTACATCTTGAACAATACAGGCTCCCCACGATGCACCGTTGTCTTTGGCATAAGGGTAACCATAGATACGAGTCAGGTCGAACAATGCTAATGCACGGATCGTCAGTGCCTGACCGATGATGTCGCTACGTTCAGCCTTGTTATCTTCTGTCTCGGGAATATTTTCGATTTCTTGCAAGATGATATTCGCATTGCGGGTCAACTCATAAGGAATTTTCCACAAAGAAGAAGGGGCATTGTCTTTCGTATATTTCAACAAATAATAGGTACCTGTTCGCTTCGTGGCACTGGCAGCCTGTATATCGTCTGCCGTTACATCACCGTAATAAACAATACGTCCGGAATACCCGTCCGAGTTTTGCATCGCACTGTAAATGCCGTTCAAGGAAAATTGAAAATCCGACAAACGCTCCAGCGAACCTTCAGATGGAATTTCCGTTGAAGATTCCAAATCCAGCCAATCGTTTCCGCAAGAAGTAACGGACAAAGTCAAAATACCGGATAATATATAATTTAATGCTTTCATTATGCTATAGACTTTAATGATTAGAAATTAACATTTAACCCAAAAGTAACCGAACGCAAAGGAGGAGTACCCCAAATAGCCGTACCACCGCTTACAGCTTCCGGATCGTAATAATCATACTTTGCCCAGGTCAGCAAATTATTTCCGGATACATACAGGCGAACTCGGTCGATACCAGCCTTGCCGGTCACTGCTTTCGGCAGAGAATAACCGAATGTCAGGTTCTTCAGACGGATAAAGTCCGTACTATGCAGACGGCGTGTCGTTGCATACGATTTCATGGAAACATCACCATTCAGAATAAAACGTTCGATATTCGTATTATCTCCCGGATTCTGCCAACGATCCCGATAATAAGTAGGAATATTTGCTTCCGGATCGTCGCCGCCATGTTCGGTTTTCTGTGCCCAGTTGTCGTAAGAATAACCGCCAAACTGATAAGACAACATGAAGTTCAGATCGAATCCTTTATAACTCAAAGTGTTTGACAAACCTCCCTGTACAACGGGATCCGCATTTTTCGTTGCTATACGATACACGTCGTCACTCGGATCTTCCGTAATTGTACGATCCAGCGTACCGTCTGCATTCGGTTTGTTCTTATAGAACTGAGGTGCTCCGGTTTCCGGATTAACACCGGCAAACTCTATCAGATAAAAAGTACGATAAGGCATACCTACTTTACGGATTTGCGAACCGCTGATGATTTCTGTCTGCAGACCATCCAGGCGAACGATTTCGTTTTTGTTATGTCCCAGGTTGAAGACCGTGCTCCAGGAGAAATTCTTATTTGAAATATTGGTAGAGCGTATTTCCAGTTCGACACCTTTATTCTTTACTTCACCGATATTCATCAGATATTTATCAAAACCGGTCGTCATAGACAACGGACGGTCCATCAGCAGGTTCTTGGTCCGACGGGTGTAATATTCCAATGTCACATTCAGGCGGTTAAAGAAACCTAAGTCAAATCCCAGGTTAAAGTTATGGTTGGTTTCCCACGACAGGTCGAGATTTTCCAGCTGTGACTGCAAAATACCCGGCTGTTCCAGATAACCTTCCTTGATGGAACTCAATCCCATATAACCATAATAATCGGAAGGCAATGTGCCGTTCACACCGTAAGATGCTCTGATCTTCAGGTCACTCAACCAATCCTTATAATCATTCAGGAATTCTTCTTCGATGGCTCTCCACGCTCCGGAAACAGACCAGAAACTACCCCAACGATTGTCTCTTGACAAACGGGAACTACCGTCCAGACGGTAACTGCCACCTAAATAATATTTATTCTTATAATCATAATTCACACGTGTCAGATAAGAAACAAGACGATATGAACGGCCATAACCACCCACAGCTTCCAGCTTCATTCCGTTTTCCACATCATTTCTGTCGTTGCGGGCAAAGTTAGAAGATTCGCCGGAGAGGAAATCGCGTTCGTACATATCTGTTTCGTAGCCGACCAAAGCGTCCAAATGATGATTCCGGGCAATAGTCGTCTGATAGCTCAATGCATTCTCCCATACCAACTTACGATATTCATAAAAGACTTTCTTCATGTCACCGTTCAGGTCATCTCCGTTCGAGGTACGCGGGTCATACCAACGATCTCCTTTCGACAAAGTATAATCGTAACTCAACGTACTCTTCAGCTTCAGATTATCGATAAATTCATACTGAGCATAAGCGGTATTGAATGCACGGGTCACATGTTCACGCTCGTAGTCATACATGGCCGATAACAGAGGATTACGGTCTGCAATACGAATCAGTTCGCGGTTCCAGCTTCCGTCTTCGTTGTAGACAGGATCGGAAGGAGTCACGGCACTTTTAGAAGTATAGAAAGGAGAGGTATAAGAAGTTCCTTCCTGGTTAACATCCTGGTTGACATTGGCAAAAAGGGACTTAACACCCAAACTGAAACGCTTGGTTGCCTGATAATCGACATTCACACGACCGGTTATACGTTCCAGGCCGGAATTCAACGCAACACCTTCCTGTTTCAAATAGCCGAGAGAGCTGTAGTATTTGAACTTATCCGTCCCGCCAGTAATGGACGCTTCATACGTCTGATGGCTGCCTTTCTGGAATAACGCATCATCCCAATTGACAAACCCGCACCAGGGAACCGGTGCATAATCATCTATTTCACCATCCGCATAAGCACGGGCTTCGGCCTCCGTCATACCTTGATGAACCATTCCGTCGGCTACCAATCCGTCATAAATCAGGTTACGACGTTCTTCACCGCCCATTACCGGACGATAATCCATCGCAAAATCAGAGAATCCCCAGTCAGCTTTCAAAGAGACTGACGGCTTACCTGTTTTACCTTGCTTTGTCGTAATAAGGATAACTCCGTTGGCTGCACGCGAACCGTACAGGGAAGCTGCCGCCGCATCTTTGATCACCGTAATATTTTCAATATCCGACGTATTGATCGTAGACATAATATCCATACCTGCGTCAGATCCCGTACTACTGATATTTCCAGAACTGACCGGAACACCGTCGATGACATACAACGGCGAGTTAGATGCATTAAAAGAACCCATACCACGGATATTAATGGAAGAGGTTGCCCCCGGCTGGCCGGATGCAGACGATATCTGAACACCCGGAGCTGCTCCCTGCAACACTTGCGAGAAAGAAACAGCCGGCACATCTTTCATTTCCGAAGTCTTGATAGTGGAAGCCGAACCGGCATAAGCTGATTTCTTATAGGTTCCGTAACCGGTAACAATGACTTCTTCCAATTGCTGATCTTCCGATTCCAGTACAATCTTCAACGGTGAATTGCCTGTTACACGTACTTCTTTCGGGCTGTATCCGACAAATGAAACAACCAAAGTTATATTTTTACCATCTGCCACTTCAAAAGCGAAATTTCCATCCATATCGGTCGTCGCTCCCTGTACAGTTCCTTTTACTACAATATTTGCTCCGGGAACTGTTTCGCCAGTCTCGTCAAAGACCTTTCCCTGGACCATTCTTTTTTGCTGGGTGGCAGAAGTGCGGGCCATTTCTTCGGCATGGCGGATAGCCACCACTCCATTATGGATCGTATAGGTGAGTTTCGTATCACGTAGACATTTGTCCAGTACTTTATAGACATCTTCATTGACGACATCCACTTTATTCACTTTGACGTTTTGTACGTCAAGTGTACTGTACACAAAAGTAAAGTCGGTCTGTTTTTGCAATTCCCAGATCACATCTCTCAATGTAGCATTATTGAAAGTGACAGTTACTGTCGCAGTAGTCTGCGCGGTAGAACGTGCCGGAGCCTGAGCCAGGCCGGTTGCAAGAAACAAACAAACCAAACCGGAAATACAGAGAACTCTCTTCCCGGTGGATTGCCCTAGGCTTTCTTTGTTTTTTCTCATAATAATGATGTTTAAAATTTGAAATTATTTAGTTTTATTCTGATCAATAGATTGTTATGTTTCGCTGTTCCACTCGTGTCTTCACTTTGCCGGTAGCATTCAGCAGTTCAAGGAAAGGAGCGATCTCATCATACCGGTTCAGATTACATCCGAATTGCAGGTTTTTCAATTTATCATCGGCAAACACAATATTCACATCATACCAACGCGACAAAACAGTCATAATATCTTCCAGCCGTTCGTCTTTAAAATAGATTTTTCCGGTTATCCAGGATGTATACAGGGAGACATCAACCTGACGGACAACCAGCTCATGTGATTTATTATCCAGTTCAGCCTGTTGGGAAGGTTCCAGAACAATGCTTCCTCCCTCTTTGGTCTGGATCCGGACTGAACCGGTCACCAAGGTCGTTTGTGTCACAAGATCATCCGGATAAGCGGATACGTTGAATTGGGTTCCTAATACGCGTACATCTACTCCTGCTGTCTTTACAATAAAGGAAGCTTCACTTTTACTGACATCAAAAAAGGCCTCTCCGCTCAGTTCCACTTCCCGCACATCACCTGTAAAATGAACCGGATAGCGTAATGAACTCATGGAGTTCAGATGTACCAGGCTGCCGTCACTCAAACGAAGTTTATATTCGCCGCCACGGGGGATTTCTATTTTATTGTAGACGACTTCTTCTGTGATTGCTTCCGCTTCTTTCTTATCGTAAGCCAGCTCCTCCTTCTTCACATTGATCTGAATCCCGGATTCTTTCAGCTCTGTCTGAGTTTCAGCATCCAGGTCGACCACGGTACCGTCTCCCAATGTCAAGATAGCCTTGCTTTCGCCGGGAGTGATATGTACCGACTGGGCTACGACAGGGATAGCAGGATTTTGTTCTGTCTCGCGGGTAAAATGCCAGGTCAGCATCCCTGCCAGCAAAGGGAGAAGGAAGATGGCTGCATACTGGCAAATGGTAATATAGATTTTTCTGCGACGATCCGTGCTGATCCGCTTCTGCACTTGTTCCCAGCCGATATTTTTATCATATTTCGCGGACTTCCGGGAGTAGGCATATAAATTTTCCTGACGGCACATTGACTCGAACAGCCGGAGATTATGCTCTGACGCATTTTTCCAGTCTTCCAGTTCCTGTTTTTCCTTTTCCGATAAGGAGTTTGTAACTGATTTGGCAATTAATGCTGCAATATAGAAGTCTTGTTCCAACATTCCTGTGTTCTTTATTTAGTAAAACAGGCGAAGTCAAAAACAGGGTGAATGGCGTTGAAGAAAATTTTATCGGTTTATAAAAAAAGTACATAATAATAGTAATCCTTCAGGAAAGCACGGAGTTTCTTATAGGCTCCTTTCTTCAAAGTATGTACTGTTTCTTTGGATACGGACAGTTTTTCGGCAATCTCGGCGTTTGAATGGTTTTCCAAAGCCAGCCGTATGATATTCCGGCTCTGCTGAGGCAGTTTATCGACCGCTTCCATCACAATGCGATGCATTTCTTCTTCGATGAGATAGTCATGAAACGTAGATTCTTCCATCCGGGCAATGGTTACTTCCTGATAGCCCGACACCACCTGCCGGTGTTCCAACTCGTTCAGGCAGGAATTACGAACGCTGGTGTACATAAACGAGCGGACCTGATAAATAAACTGAAAATCATTCTGTTTCTGCCAGACCCTGGCAAAACATTCCTGCACAATATCCGAGGCTATTTCTTCATCGTTCACATAGCGTTCCGCAAACACACACAAAGGCACATAGTAACGGTCAAACAGATTCCTGAACACCTGCTCGTCAGTCAAATTTATTTTCTCCTCATTGTTCACACTCTTTTATAATCGCTGAATATCTTATGCCTCATGTATTTTGGGCGCTTAAAGTTACACAAAATTATATACTTCACAAGAAATGCCCGCCTTTCCCGAAAAAACTATACTTTTGTATACGACTCAAAATAGAAAACTTTAAAACAGATCGTTATGAGCAGTAAGATTTATCCTATCGGGATACAAAGTTTCGAAAAGATACGCAAAGACGGCTATTTCTATATAGACAAAACTGCTTTGGTTTATCAAATGGTGAAGACTGGAAGTTATTATCTCCTGAGCCGTCCACGCCGCTTTGGTAAAAGCTTGCTGCTCTCTACACTGGAAGCTTATTTCCAAGATTTGAACTCCCGCAACTATGAAAATAAAAACTCCCTGTTGGAAGAGCTGAACAAACATTTGGAAATATGGGAACGAGCCTACAACAGTCCGTATGGCAATCGTGCTCCGGAAGAACGTTTCTATCAAGTCATCCGGTTAGCTGCTAAACAAACAGGACAGCCTGTAGTCATACTAGTCGATGAATACGACAAGCCTTTGCTACAAACTATCGGCAACAAAGAGTTGCAAGCCAGTTATCGAAGCATACTGAAACCCTTTTACGGCGTACTTAAGTCGATGGACAAATTCATCAAGTTCGCTCTGCTGACAGGGGTTACTAAATTTGGTAAAGTCAGCATGTTCAGCGATTTGAATAACCTGGATGACATTTCTATGCGCGAACCGTATATCAGTTTATGCGGTATGACAGAAAAAGAGATTCATGATAATCTGGAAATAGAACTACATGAACTAGCAACTACTCTAAACATAACTTTCGAGGAGGTTTGCTCTAAACTGAAAGAGTATTATGACGGATACCATTTCGTAGAAAACACGGAAGGAATTTATAATCCGTTTAGCCTACTGAACACTTTCAAATATAACAAATTCAGTAATTACTGGTTTGAAACAGGCACTCCGACCTATCTCGTCGAGTTGCTCAAACAAAATCATTACGATCTGGAACGCATGGCGCATGAAGAAATCGATATACCATCGATTGACACTACTTGTTTGATGTTCCCTGAACCAAATCCAATACTCTATCAATATGGATATTTAACAATAAAAGACCATGATGAAAAATTTGAACTTTATCAACTAGGAATTCCTAATAGAGAAATTAAAGAAGGCATATTAAATTTCAGTGCACAGACACGTAATAATGAAAAATGGATAGTGGAATAAAGGATATTCTTCCTTCATTTGAATAAAAATCAAAAGAGAGTCCCAGAAGTTCGAAACCTCCGGGGCTCTTTTTTGTGTCTGCTTTCTTCCTTCACAGGAGTATTGACAGATGAACTTTATTTTATTACTTTAGTATTAAACTGTTACTTGTTCACCTGTCGCAGGGTAGTTGGTTGGTTTGTGGTAGAGACGCACGGCGTGCGTCTCTACGGGGTCAACCGCGTAACAGATTTAAATTTCAATTTAAATGTTTCTTATTTTACGATTGCTTTAACAGCCTTTTCACCTTCAACAGCTACTGTTACATATCCCTTAGGAGCTGCGATAGTTGCTTCGTCTGAAGAAAGAACTGTGTTGGCAATTGTCTGACCAAGAACGTTGCTGATGATAACATTCTTACCTGCTGCACCCTTAACGATTACAGCACCGTCAGTTGCGATTACTGATACTTCACCAGCTTCGATAGCATCTGTAGAAGTTGCAACTTCGTCAGTCGGTTCGATGTTGAAGATTTCAGCGTCACGGATAGCATCTGTATAAGTTTCCATTGCAGCTACAACAGGAACACCATTCTTAATAGCAACCCATTTACCTGTTCCATCTGACGGGATCTTATGATCACCTGCTGATTCGATCAGGAAGTCACAAGCATCTGCATTAACCAAACGGAATGCGAATACCGGATTCTTAATACCGTTAGGTCTTGCTGTTGTTACCTTGTTATGGTCATTATTACCTAAGAAGATAGAGTCTTTTGCAGCAGTGCTAGCTTTACCATTACGGAAGATTACTAATGTATCACCGATATGTTTAGCATCTACAAATGCCAAGCGAGTGTACTTAGTATTCCATACATAATTATTATCACCAGCAGCAACAGAGTCTTCTGCATTGATCAGGTAACGACCTGTGATACTAGCCGGAGTAATAGTTGTGTGAGGACAAGCCAAGGAGTCTGCCAATGTAGCATGTTTGTGAGTTGATGTAGCGTTACACCAAACTGTATCAGCCTTAACAATCTGCGGATTCATTACCAACATATACTGAGGCATGTTAGTGTTTCCACGTACATAAGCTGTATCAACGAACATCGCTGATTTAGCATCTACACCCTTACCTTCAAGACCCAAGAAGTTAATATTCTTACCTGCTGAATATTTGCTTGTTGCATCTTCATACAGATATTCTTTAGCAGCACTGTTTACTGTATAGATCTTACCGTTCTGAACTGTCATATCCTGGAAGCCATCATCAGCCTTTGATACGCCCAAACGACGATACAACGGAGTGTTGTCTTCTACTACAGCGAAGGTAGCAATACGTTTTTCCGGAGAGAGATAACAAGATTCTTCTACAGTAAATGCCATTGAAGCGTCACGTACACCTACACGATTCCAGTCGCTATTTACATAGAATTTCTTATCGTCTACATAACGTGAAACTTGCTGCAATGCATAGTAACAAGTAGTGTCACCTTCTTCAGAAACCAATTCGTTATTTTCTTTCAGAACAAAGTAAGAAGGAGTAATACCGCTAGTTTCGTGAGTGATTACATAAGATTTACCATCTTTACCAACTGTTACATAATAACTACCAGTTGTCAACAATGTTTCGTTATGAACACGCAGTGCATAAGCTGCTTTATAAAGTTGTACAGCACCAGCTTTTGTGCTTGCATAACCGAATTCAGTATCTTCAGAAGCAGGAACAAATTCGATGAATGTCTTACCACCCTTCAGGTCTACATAAACAGAAGAGTCACCCTTGAAGCTTACATAGTTACCCAATTCCATACCTGACAGATAATCCAAGTTGTAGAATTTTTCGTAGTCTAATGCTTTTTCAAACTTCTTGTAACCAAGGTATTTGTCTGATGTATATTTGTCAGCAACCTTAGTATAAGCCAATGTATCAATTACAGAAGTATTAGCAAATGCACCTACCTGAGCAAATACATTGTCACCAGCTTTGTACAATTGAACATTATTATAACGAACACCAAATTCACGGTTTGTGATAGTTACAGTCTGAATTCCAGCTACGCCTTCGTTCTGTTCAACAACCCACTGAGTACGTGGCATGTGATTGAAGTCCTGAGCTTTACCAAAACGCTGAGTTGTTTCTTCGTTTTCATAAGCTTTCCAGTTATCACCACAATAAGTAGCTACACGATATTTACCATTGTCATCCATTCTTGATTTCAGATCTGTTACCAGATTGAAGAAATAAACACCGGAAGCCAAAGTTGTACGTTCGTAGTTTGAATTTCCACCCAAGTAGATACGAGTGTTGATAGTTGTAGCAGATGTAGATGTGTTCGTTTTATCAGCTACACCTACTGTCACTTCACGGTGATCCTTAGCCAAAATAGCCAATTTAACCTGCTGACCAGCATATTCCGGTTTAGCTTTAGCTGTTGCAACTTCTGTATTAGTTATATCAGCATATGCTTTGTCAGTAAATGGATAAATGTAAGAAGCCGGTTCAATCATCAAAGAATCCTGAGTAGGATAATAAGTGAACTTGAAGCTATAACGACCATTGAAGTCTTCTTGTAAACGTGCATCAACCAACTGTTTTTTAGAGTTTTTCAATGCAGAATTAAATGTACCGACAGCAAATGCCAACTGATACTTATCAGAAGATACAGTTGTCAAATAAGTAGTATCTACACGCAGATATGTAGTCTTGCTTGCATCTGTTTTATTGATATTTGAAGCCAAAGATACATAATCAGCAGAAGCACCAACATATTCTGCAGCTTTTTCTACAGCAGCATCAATAACTTCAGCCACAGCTGTTTTTGCATTAGCAGCATCATGAATAGCTGTTACAGCATCATTTTCTTCTGTAGAATAATAAGATTGTTTTGTTGCATTAATAGCGGCAAGAACCTGTGCTTTATCACCATTATAGCCAGCAACTGCAGAACCTACAGTTGTTGCAATTGTATTTGCTTCTGTTGCAGCCAACTTAGCATCTTCAAAAGAACGAACTACAGCTAAAACTGCTTCAGCTGTTGGTTTTACAAAACCAGGACCAGCAACCAATGCTTTCATAGCCTTTTGAACTGCCTTCATTTCGTCGGCTGTAGCAGATGAAGCACCTACGGCAACTGCTTCTACAGCAGCATCGTAATCAGCTTTTGAATTAACGCCAGTCAATGCTTTAACTTCAGTATTAATTGCCTGAACATCTGTCAGATTAGTAGCAGCCGTTGCTGCAGCAGCATCATAATCTACTAATGTAGCTTTTGCTGCAGTTTTAGCAGTAGTAAGATCAAACGTACCACCTCCACCGTTACAAGCAGCTTCCTCGACAGAGACAATTTTAGCTTTTAAATCATTAAATATAGTTTGATCCACCGCGGGCAAATTAATTGCTTTGAGAGCTACGATAAAATCACCATAGTTAGCACTAGAAGCTTTATCAATCTCAGCATCAATTAAATCTCTGATAGCCTTCTTTTGATCTGCACTAGCTTTTTTTGCTACATATTCATCTTCCATTTCTTGGATAGCCGTTTTTGCTGCAGTCAAGCTATAACCGGCTTCTGCAACTAAGTCTTTTGCATCATCCTGCAAAGAAGCTGTTGTAACAGAAGCTCCATCCACAGCATCAACAAATTCAGCATAAGTTGCAGCAGTTAAAGCGTTAATAGCAGTCTGTTGCAGCACTGCATAATCATATTCATGAGTCGCTGCAGTTTGAGCTGAAGTATACTTACCAACAGCAGCAGTCGCTTTTGTTTTTGCTTCAGTAACTGTACTTCCTTTAGCAGCCTCTGTTGCGATTGTATATACAATCTCTTTTTGAGCAGCTGTATAGCTAGGAGTAATTGTTGCAATAATGGCATCTGCAACTCCAGAAGGAGTATTTACATTCTTTGCAGCTTGAGCAGCAGCTTGCGCAGCTTTAGCAACAACACTTTCACCAAGAGCCGTTACTGCTGTGTATTCTTTTAACCAAATGTTCTCAACACCATTCAACTGATCGCGAGTGAAGCCTAATTTCATCTTGCCATCTGTCGGCTGGATACCCAACATTGAGTTCAAAGCATCAACCCCTAAAACAACTTCCTCTGCCTGATATGCATCAACAGTAAAAGAACTTGAAGGAGTTGTCGTCTTTGCATACACTTTCTTTGCAGAAATCGCTCCACCATTATTTTCCAAAACCAAAGCAGAGTCCTTATGGAAATAAGACACTAAATCTTTAGCACCTTTGACAGAAGTTCCTGTTCTCCATTTCCACAAAGAAACATTACCCATTGCATTTGTAGCATTTGCACCACCTAATTTTGCATCTTTTGTATCGAATGCAAGAGGAAGACCTGTTGCTTTGTTGATGAATGTATAAGACACACCACCTTCACCATCATCTTCAGATACAATCGTCCATAAAGAAGACATCAAATCTGCTTCATCGGCAGCAACCATCTTTAATGCCATAGTACCATTGCTCTGTTCCTGCATAACCAGAACATTAGTGCCTGAAGTCAATTGATAGGACACACCATTAACAACTGTTTCTGCCTGAGTACCGACACCGGCACTCTTCACATAACTGTTGTAAGGAACAACAGCCCCCACAGTTCCAACGGCACCCGCCAGCAGGACGCTGGCAACAAGCGTAGAAAACTTTTTGTTCATAATTCTAAATTTAATATTAATACTAATGTTAATGAAAACTTCTTTGTACACGTTCTATAGCTGTAATGACTAGCTAAAACGTTCCTTTTTTCTAGTCATTTTTTCGGGGGTTCGTATCCAAAAGGTATAATTTCGTACTAACTTTGCTATTCAATTGATAAGAAAGCATATAGGTTGAGAAAAAAATATTAAAAAAGGATTGCGCATTCAAAAGTTATAGCTAATTTTGTTGACTAGAAAAAAGGAACGTTATTTCTCGTCATTTCGAACTCTTCGTATTACACTAATTTCCATAATATTATATATCAAATTTGACCTATATATTAATGTACGCGCGTACATTAATTACTAAAGGGAAGTAATCTGTTAATCAGACGTTTAAAAAAACAGACTTTCAGGGACCGTTTAAAAACCATGATTTCATCCCTTTTCTACAAGCATTTCACGACTGAAAACAACCGGGCTCTTTCCTGCAATCAGTAAGGACCACTTCCCCATTACCTGCCGGAAAAGTTCAACTACCCCAAAGATCTTTTGGAACCATACGCCTGACAATCCAATTTACCTGGCACATTTTTATTGTTCGACACGGCTCGAACAGCTGTCCGACAGCGGTGGGATAGCTGTCCCACTCCCGTCAGACAGCTGTTCCACGACTGTCAAACATAAAATAATTAGGATAATAAACAGGAAAAGAAGGTAAGTCTCTGACTACAAATATATAGGTATTTCATTCTTTTGTCAATAGATTCTCTTCATTATCCATAAACAATACTTTTTTCAGCTTCTGATACAAGAAAGACAAGACCAACAGGATTACCCCCAACATAATGAAAACAATAATCTTCCCGACCGTCGGAAGCAGCCACAAATCGACAATGACCAACTTCAGCAAGACTACACCGAAAACCGCCAGGCTGATCATACGCAATATCTTCAGATGCAGACGCATACCCAACGACATCTGAATAAACCCCGCCATACTCAGAGAAATAGACAAAGCCGCACTCGATTCATTCTCCCAACCAGCCAGATGCAGCATATTATTAACAGCGACCGCAAACAAAACAGTAGAAGCAATCGCAATAAACGAAGTCATCGGATTCGCCCTTTTCTGCCGGAAGTCAAAGAAACTATAGTAATATCTTGCCAATAAAAAGAGATGAATAATCACAACAACCAACGCACCCCACTGCAACAAAAGCAAAGAAGTATCGCCATACTCATTGACTATCGGTGACAACAACACGAACAAACAGACAGAAAGTCCGGCAGCTATTACATAAACAACAGCATATCGATCGATAGCAAAACGTCTCCTCAATCCAACCAATAACAGCAATAACGCCAGACTGGTAAATGCCAGGCAAGCACTTTCCTCCAACGGATAATAAGTAATATTCAAACAGAAATCGACAATAAACGACAGATAGATTATTCCGCACCCCACCAACAAGGCAATCGCATTGAACGGCATATATGAAATCTTCGAAGCAGTTGTGAATGAAGCCTTCCTGCGCTCCATCAGCCACGCGAAAACACCGAACGCCAAACCGGTAAATATTCCGGTAGCAAACGTCCCGTTCACGAACAGCGAAGAAGCCACACCGTCAGACAAAGCATTCTCCAGATCGATCATATATGAAATAAGCGTCAGGAAGAAGAGTATATAAGTGAAATAAGCATACACCGGTTTCCCGAACCGGCTGAAAAGCCATAGAACAACCACCATTTCCGTAGCCCACAACAACGTAATGAAAGTCCCTTCCAACTGGATCGGTATGCTTAACGAAATAAAAGTCAAAAACATACCCGTCAGCAAAGCCAGCAACAACCCTTTGTCCGCCGCCCGTTTACGTACAGCAAAGGCTATCACACCATTGATCAAAGCAATAAACAGCGTAAACACACCTTTAATATTATAAGGCAGCTGCAATTCACGTAAAAACCAAAGGGCGAAAAAGAGATACAGGAAATTATTCAGCACGACCGTCATCACCAGCCACTGATTGATCTTCTTATCGTCCGTACGCAACACCGATACGACGGGCAACAGGAATATCAGATAATATAACGTAGAAAAAAGCAACAGATGAACCAGCTGCGCATTTCGGGCAACATCCAGATCCGCGACCATCGAATAGCCCAGCATAATCACATAAGTAGCGATAAAACAGATAAGCGGCAATTCACCCCATTTCTTATAGAGTGCCAATCCGAACATCCCCATATTCAAAATGGTCATATACGTAAACAACACCAAATAATTTCCCATCCCGTTACTTACCAGGAAAGGAGCGATAAAACCACCTATCAAGGCGATAACCGCCAACTCACGCCGGTTATAGAGAACGGAAAGAAGCGACATAAAGACCGTCAGCACCACCAGTATGATAAAGGCAGCCGCCTGACTGAACAACCCATAATAATGATAGGCCATCCCAACCGTCACATAGAAAATGGCAAACGCGCCACCCGCCAACAAAGAGCTGAACGTTCGGTATGTCTTTTTAAGTCTTTGAGATAAAAACAATAACCCTCCGCCGACAACAAACCCGAGCACCGTACGGAACACTTCATTGATCCAGTTCTTATCGATGGCATATTTGACGAACAACCCCATACCGACCACCAGCACCAGAATCCCAATCTTCCCGAAGAGATTCTCGCCGATATATTTTTCATAATCGACCTTTTTCTTCTCCTTGACAATCCCAAAAGGTTTGATAACAGGCTCAGGAACGACCTTCTTCTCTTCAATATTTACAGGAAGGGGCGGTTCTTCCTGCTCACTTTCAGTCCGTTCTTCTACCACCGTGACAGGAGTGACTGGAATAACAGGAACTACGACTTCTTCAGCCACAGGCACGGAAACAACCGCTTCCTCCGGTTTTTCTTCAACAGGGGCCATTGTTGCCTGCTGTTTTTTGAGTTCTTCCAACTGGATCTCGATATATTTCCGCAAGCTATACAGATCTTTTCGTAAAGAATCCGTATGGCTATTCATCTTACTTATATGGGAATACAGGCTGATCCACACAACCACGATCAATATGACTAGCAGGGTTTCCATAAGCATCTTGTTAAGAACGCCGCTAATATACAGATTAATTTAACATTACAAGCTATCCACAATCCTCCTTTGCTTTTCAAAAAACAAAATACGCTGCTGCTCTCCGCTGACAGAGATCATTGTAGATGATTTCAGCAAAGACTGCAACCAATTACGAATTATCTCATACGCTTTCCGGTCCAGCGAGATAACCGTATTCAAAATAAATGCACGAATAATACTGATTTGATATTCCTGCGTTTCCAAATAACTGTAGCTGGCATCAAAATTGATACTGGAAATATAGAACTGGATCGGGTTACCAGTCTCGCTGTGCACGCCACGGGTTGCCAATATCTCCATATTGTCGAGGAAACGAAGCAGTTCCTGTTTTAAAAGACGGACATTCTCCTCGTCTATCAGATGAATGCTGCGGCAATACTGGATATCATTCACGATATACTGGAAAATCAGCGGATCCATAATATAAGAAGTCTTCCTGATATACTTCGATTCCGCAGCTGTCACCCGCTGTACTTCCAGTAGTTCCGCCGAAGTCTCTATATCCCTGAAATGGACCGCCTTATCCGAATCGCCATACTGATTATACCATTTACATAAGTAGAAACGGGTGATATAGTCATAGTCCAGCAGGAAAGTAGCAGGAAGTACATTCATACACTCCACGCTGCAGGAAGAAAGATCGTTGCGAACGCTATGCAACCGTTCATTGTAGATCCTCCACATCTTAAAATCATCCTCGATCGGATCGACATACTCCACCAGGCTCAGCTGGTAAGGGCGGCTCTTTGCCGCAGATTCTCCAACCAGACTATCCAACGAAATCCCGAACTTATTGGAGATCGCTGCTATCTCCGTAAACGAGAAAGCGACATCGCCCCTCATCCGGCGGTATACGGCTTCTCTCTCTATGCACAGTAAATCAACCAATGCATTGGTTAAGGTGGCTTTGTGGGGTATCTTTTCTCTGATCGCGCTGATTAACTTTTCGTAAATCAGGTCTTTACTCATAACATCCATTTTAATAATTGCCAACACACAAAAATAAGAAAAATAAAGAAGCATTCCTACCAATGCACATTTTTGACTACTTTTGTACGCTTATCAACAATATTATATTATGCACGATCTTTGTTGTATCGGTCACATCACACTAGATAAAATAGTGACCCCGAAAAATACGGTACATATGGCGGGAGGAACCGCATTTTACTTCTCGCATGCTATCAAACATTTCAACGATATCGATTATTCGCTGATCACGGCTTTGGCTGAAACTGAAATGAAAGAAGTGGAGAAACTACGGTCGGAAGGGATCGATGTTTCAGTCATGCCCAGCAAACATTCCGTTTATTTCGAAAACATCTATGGCGAGAATCAGGACAACCGTACACAGCGGGTTCTGGCGAAAGCGGATCCGTTCACGGTCGATTACCTGAAAGATATACAGGCACGTATCATCCACCTGGGCAGCCTGCTTGCCGACGATTTCTCTTTGGACGTTGTAAAGTTTATGGCTGGAAAAGGACTTGTGTCCGCCGACTCTCAGGGATATCTACGCGAAGTACGTGATAAGAACGTATACGCCGTCGACTGGACCGAAAAAGAGGAGGCTTTAAAATATATTCATTTCCTGAAAGCGAACGAACATGAAATGGAAGTATTGACAGGCCATGATGATGTAGTGGGCGCTGCACAAAAAATGTATGACTGGGGAGTAAAGGAGGTACTGATCACACTGGGCAGCCTCGGTTCCGTGATATACGACGGAAAGACCTTCCATAAGATCCCCGCCTACAAACCCAGGGAAGTGGTAGATGCCACCGGCTGTGGTGACACCTATATGACCGGTTACCTGTATCAGCGTGCCAAAGGTGCTTCCATAGAAGAAGCCGGCCGTTTTGCCGCTGCTATGTCGACCCTGAAGATAGAGGCTTCAGGCCCTTTCAGCGGTACAAAAGAGGAAGTCATCCGTTGTATGGAAACAGCAGAACTACGTTTTCCGGAGATTTAGCAAATAAATATTCTCAGTTGACAGATGACAGTCAGGATTCGCGTTGTATGAATAAATCGACAGAAAGTCGAAAGAACTGTCAACTGTCACTTGTCAACTATCAACTATCTAAACGCCTTGCTGAATGTCGTCATCAACAGAATGCAAAGTCCCAGCAAGCCGACAACCATATAGGCATACTCCATATTAAATGCTTGTGATATAGCACCGATCAGCAATGGTGCAATAAGCGAACCGATAAAGCTGATGCTTGAAAGGATGGTAAGGGCAATCCCCACGGGTGTCTTCGACTTGGCACCGACCAAACTATAGATGGTCGGAACCATACTCGATATACCCAGCCCCACCAGCATAAAACCGAAAGAGTTGACAATCACCTTCAAGGCCATGGAGTCGAACGTGCTGCCCAGTAACGCCGAGATAAAGAACCCGATAAAAATAAAAGCGCCGGACAGTTGCAGTACCCGTTGCTTTCCACAAATCCGATAGGCATAATTAGCCAGGAAACGCCCTACAGTCATCATGACCATAAACACCAGGAATCCGATCTGTAAAGACTTAGGCACCTGCAATACCGATTCAAAATAAACGCCGCTCCAATCGAACATCGCACTCTCCACCACCAGTGCAAACAATCCGACCAGTCCCAACTTGATCAGCAGCATTTCCGGCTTCCGGATATATTGCCATTTCTCCGATTTATCTGCAGCCGGTTCTTCTTTCACGTCGGCAACAACAATATCTTCCTGCAAATACTTACGGTTCACCATGGTAAGGAACAGAATCAATACGGCGATCAATGTAAAATGCCAGAACGGAGTAAGATCCGAAACAATCATGATAAAGCCGATCAACGCCCCCATACATGCCGCCAGGCTCCATCCTCCGTGAAAGGATGCCATGATCGTCCGCCCGTAGAGCCGTTCAATGCCTATCCCCTGCGTATTCAACGATATGTCGCATAAGTTCCAGAACACCCCAAAGCAAAACAGGAATGCGCCCAACATATAGATATTCAAAGCCGTTCCGATCGCAAACAGCGACAAGGCATATCCCATAATACTTATCTGCACCATGATGCGGCTTCCCAGCTTCGACACCAGATAACCAGCCAGCGGAATGGCCACAAACTTCCCTACCGGAATCATAAACAAGACAATTCCCCAATACAGAGCATCGTTCACCGTAAAAAACTCCTTAATATCGGGAATACGACTTGCCCAGCTCGAAAAACAAAGTCCCTGGGCAAGAAAAAAGGAAAGAACCGCAAAACGTATGCGCTCTCTCGGATAAATAGCATGGTTAGTAGAATCCATTTCGTCAAATATTTATTGAACAGACAAAGATACTCAATAAGAATAGGATACAACACAAAAAATGGTATTATAGCTTGGAGGTCCTCTTCTTTTTGCGTGCGAAACCGAACGCCCAACGTGCGATTGAGCACTTTTATAAAATATCAATATTGTAGATAAGCATTTAATTAACAACCATATAAATAAATGGCATATTATTTGATAGGATGATATCACAAATAGCAGATATGATAAAGCACTACTTCAAAACAGGTATACGAAATCTGGTTAAATATAAGACACAATCACTGATCAGCATTTTGGGACTGGCTATCGGACTAACCTTTTTTACAGTCGGTTACCATTGGTACACCTATGAAACATCATACGACAGTTTCTATCCGGAGTCTCCACAGATTTATAGAATTTACACTATAGACAAACAGACAGGCAAAATCATGCCGGGAGCACCGGCAGTTCTATGCTCCGTATTGAATGAAGATTTTGTCGAAGCAAAATACGCAACCTCACTTTTTCAAGGCGGCTATACCTATACTTGTGATGGCAAAATGATCGGTTCACCTCAATTCAGAAATGTTGACAAAGAATTCATCAAACTTTTCCCTCCAAAAGTAATCGCTGGCAGTCAGTCCGATGCTATTTTCTCAAACAACAACAATACGACCTATAACCTAATGATAACAAAAGAGTTTGCCTTAAAACACTGGAGAAGTCCGGAAGAAGCGATCGGCAACATTCTTATTAATGAATATGGTTTCACTATGACCGTCACCGCAGTCGTCGAGAACCCTCCCGTCAATACCGTATTCCGACAAGAAGGATATTACAGCTCCGGTAAGAAAGAGAATTTCACTGACAACTCTCCCGAATATTACTGGAATTTTCCTCCGAATGAAATGTATGTATGCCTTCAAAAAAATATAGATACAAAAGCTTTCCGTAAAAAACTCAGGACTTATACGATTGACCACCAATACAATCCAAATCTATATATCGAAATTACACCTATCGCTGATGCCCGGTATAAACTCGGCTCGGAAATGTCCTTCAATCTGAATTATATCCGGACTTTCGTCATTGCCGCACTACTGCTTTTATTATGTTCCTTGTTCAATTTCTCCAATCTGCAGGTAAACCGTATCTTTGAGCGCTCAAAAGAGTTCAAGTTACGTTCTTCCCTCGGAGCCGTCAAACGAAACCTTTTTATCCAAATGACAATAGAGATATCTATCCAGGTACTATTAGCATTACTGACCGGATTCTTTATTATCGAGCAGTTCACTCCCTATATTGAACAGATATTAGATACGATTCTCTCAAAAAACGAACTTTATATCAAACTGGCCTGGATCGGCAGCCTCGGATGGTTAGTGTTACTCCTGATCATTTTCGCATTCATTAGTCGTTTTATTTACAGATTGGCAGATGCGGTCAAAACAGGCAAAGCGGTACATTTGGCAGGGCGTGAATGGATACGGAAATTAAATATCGGATTACAACTGGTCATTTGTATCGGATTCATGTTTTCCTCACTCATCCTGTTCTTACAGATCGACCGGATGAAAAACACGGATATGGGATTCGATAAAGAAAATCTGATCCAGGTGCAGATTTCCGATAAAATTTATAGTCAGTTTCAGGAAGAGATTAAAAAGATACCGTCTATTACCCAATGTATACGTGGGGGAAACTTCTTTTTGTCACACGATAAGTTCTCAACAGAGAAAGAGATCGGATGGGATAACAAACCTACCGGACAAGCATATGAAATCTATCTGTTGCGGGCAGGTATCGACTTTGCACAAAGCATGGGTATCCGTTTGCTTAAAGGGCGTTACCTGAATGAATCGGACATGGCTCCCAATGACCCTTCAAGCATTTATTGTCGCAAAGTACTAATCAACAAACAGATGTCTAATCTCCTCGGCTTTACTGACCCTATCGGTAAAATGATCAGTAAAAAAAATCCGTTGATAGGAGAAAAACCTGACCTGATCTATTACGAAATAGTCGGTGTAGTAGACGATTTCCACGCACAAAGTCTGCGCAATCCTATATTACCTACAATTATTGAATACTGGGCTTTCTATGATAACTATTTCTATCTGCGTACGCAACCGGGAAAAGAAAAGGAAGCCCTGAAAGCTGTCAGGGAAATGATCGCCCATATCAGTCCGGAAGGATTCACACCCAGCCTGGCTATGACCGTAAATGATTGGCTGAACCAGTTGACCCGGACAGAAAACGCCAGCCTCCGGTTATTCTCTTTATTAGCCGCACTCTGCGTATTGATCTCTATCTTTGGCATTTACTCCGTGTCATCATCCCATATGCAGCAACGAAAAAAAGAAATAGCCATCCGGAAAGTCACAGGAGCCTCATCAACAGAGATAATCTATATGTTTCTCAGAAAATATGTATTGTTGACATTTGTAGCCAACCTTATTGCATTACCTACAGCTTATATTTTTGTAAAAAAATGGTTAGAACAGTATCCCAATCCGATCGGGATAAATAGTTGGACATTTATGTTTATCATATTAATAACAAGCCTTTTAGTATCTGCCACAATATTAAGTCAGGTGTTAAAAGCAGCAAACAAAAACCCTGCAGAGGTAATAAAAAGTGATTAATTAAAATCAATATGCAGCATTTTCCAACTTCATCCCATCTTAATAGTCGTACATAATTTATTAACATTAAAAAAATAAGAAAGATGAAGAAGACGTTGAAATGGTCGATTGTGATGATGTTAGCTGTAGTAGGTATGACTTTTACCTCTTGTGATGATGACGACACTCCTGCTGTTCCTACAGTGGAAGAAGTGAATGGCAACTATAGCGGTACGATGAAATATCTCGAAGCTGATGCCAAAGAATTAGATCTGAAAGTAGCTAATGATTCTGTCATTTTCGAAGCATTCCCTTACCAGCCATTAGTAGAAGCGGTCGTAGGTAAAGAAGCTGCAGCCGGTATCATTGCTTTAATCGGCGACAGCCTGGCATATAAAGTAAATTATACTGCAGCGATGAACGCAGCTAATGATTCTGTTATTATCACACTGAAACCGGAACCTCTGAACATTCCGTTAGGAGAAAACGCAGCAGTAGTCGTTACTATTACTGCAGACAAGAAAGCATCTTATGCTATCGACAAAAAGAACTTTAAATTCGACTTAACAGCAACAGAAGCTAAGTTAGGTGAAGCGAATGCTCTTCAGAATCCGATTGATTTGGCATTCGACATGAATAAAAAGTAAGAAGTAAATAATAATTAAACGCTCAAATAAAAAGCGGTGTACCATTGGATTCCTCCGGCACACCGCTTTTTCTATGATATTACTACAATTTTTCTTTTAAATATTTTCCCGTATACGATTCCGGACATAGAGCCACCTCTTCCGGTGTTCCGGCACAAACCAGATAACCGCCGGCGTTACCACCCTCCGGTCCCAAGTCGACCAAATAGTCCGCACATTTGATCACATCCATGTTATGCTCGATGATCACCACGGTATGACCTTTATCGATCAAGGCATTAAATGCTTTCAACAACGTCTTGATGTCATGGAAATGCAGACCGGTAGTCGGTTCGTCGAATACGAACAAAGTAGGCTGCTGCTTTTCCTGCCCCAGATAATACGCCAGCTTCACACGCTGGTTCTCACCACCCGACAAGGTAGAAGAAGTCTGTCCGAGTTTGATATAGCCCAAACCAACATCCTGCAACGGCTTCAGCTTCTTGATAATTTTCTTTTCCTGCGAGCCGGGATGCTGTTCGAAAAATTCGATCGCCTGGTTGACAGTCATTTCCAACATATCGTAAATACTCACGCCAAAATATTCCACATCCAGCACATCCTGTTTGAAACGCTTACCGTGGCAACTTTCACATTCCAGGGTGATATCCGCCATGAACTGCATCTCTACCGTAATACGTCCGTCCCCCTTACACTCTTCGCAACGGCCTCCCTCTTTATTGAAAGAGAAATAAGCAGCCGTATATCCCAACTGTTTTGCCAGCGGCTGTTCGCCGAACAACTTACGGATCTCATCGTAAGCGCCGATATAAGTCACCGGATTGGAACGGGAACTCTTACCGATCGAATTTTGGTCGACAAACTCGATCCCTTCGATCATCTTCATATCCCCTTCCAAACCTGAACAGTCCACCATCAGCCGGGCGGCTTCATCCAGGTAATGCTTCACCCCTTCATAAAAGATATCGCGCACCAGCGAACTCTTTCCCGAACCGCTGACACCGGTAACCACCGTCATCACATTCAGCGGGAATTTCACATCGATCCCTTTCAGATTATTCTTGCGTGCCCCTTTTACCTCTATATAATTATTCCACAAACGGCGGAAAGCCGGAACCTCGATCTTATCTTCACCGGTCAGGTAACGTACCGTATGGCTGTTACTGCTGGTCTGCAGGTTATTCACATCGCCCTGGTAGACCACTTCACCACCCAGACGGCCTGCCTTCGGACCTATATCGATGATATAATCGGCCGACCGGATGATATCCTCGTCATGCTCCACCACGACCACCGTATTGCCCAATGCCTGCAACTGGCGCAACACCTTTACGAGCAGGTCGGTATCCCGCGAATGCAGTCCGATACTCGGTTCATCCAATATATATAAGGAACCGACCAGGCTGCTACCCAGCGAAGTCGCCAAATTGATACGCTGGCTCTCACCACCCGACAAGGAAGCCGACAGGCGGTCGAGCGTCAGATAACCCAGCCCCACATCCAGCAGGAACTGCAGGCGGTTCATAATCTCCGTCAGCAGACGTTTAGCCACAGCGGCATCCGTTTCGTCCAGCACCAGATTATCGAAAAACGCTTTGGCTTCCGTGATAGGCAACGATACCAGTTCGGCAATATTCTTTCCGCCCACTTTCACATAAAGCGCTTCCGGTTTCAGCCGGGCACCTTTACAGGAAGGACAGGTCGTCTTTCCGCGGTAACGCGCCTGCATGACACGGTATTGTATTTTATACAGATTCTCTTCTACAAACTTAAAGAAGTCGTCGATGCCATGCAATCCCCGGGCACCGTGCCACAGCAGATCTTTCTCCTTCTGCGTCAGGTCGTAATAAGGACGATGGATCGGGAAGTTGTATTTCTCGCTCTTGGCGATAAACTCTTTCAGCCACTCTCCCATCACTTCGCCTTTCCAGCAGACTACCGCTCCCTGGTAAACCGACAGGCTTTTATCCGGCACCACCAGATTCTCATCGATCCCCAGCACCTTGCCGAATCCTTCACAGACCGGACAGGCTCCCAGCGGGTTATTGAAGCTGAACATCATATCGGTCGGCTCGATGAACGTAATGCCGTCCGCCTCAAACTTCTTCGAATATTCTTTCACCACCGTTCCTTCGGCAGCATAGATACGGATGATACAGGTGTCATGCCCTTCGAAGAATGCCGTTTCCGCCGAGTCGGCAAGACGGCTCTTCAATGTCTTGTCGTCCGAGACTGTCAGACGGTCGATCAGCAGTTCGATATTGGGAGAAGCAAGCAACGCCTCGTCCGCCATCACCTCCTGGATACGGTGAGCCGTATCGTCGATCGACAAACGGGTATACCCTTCTTTCTGTAATATCTCCAGTTGTTCCTTCATACTCCGCCCTTCCGGCAGAACTACGGGAGCAAACACGGCGAAGCGGGTACCTGCCGGATAGGACAGGACTTCGCTGATAATGTCTTTTACCTGATGCTTCTTCACCTCCATCCCCGACACCGGCGAAATCGTCTTGCCGATGCGGGCATAAAGCAACCGCAGGTATTCGTAAATCTCCGTCGATGTCCCCACCGTCGAACGCGGGTTGCGGGTATTCACTTTCTGCTCGATCGCGATAGCGGGCGGAATGCCTTTGATATAGTCACACTCCGGCTTGCTCATACGCCCCAGGAACTGGCGGGCATACGATGAAAGGCTTTCCACATAGCGGCGCTGTCCCTCGGCATATAACGTATCGAAAGCAAGTGAAGATTTGCCGCTGCCGGATAATCCGGTTATGACGACCAGTTTGTCGCGTGGGATCTCTACATCAATGTTCTTCAGATTATTGACACGAGCCCCTTTGATAAATATAGAATTGTTTTCAGACATAAATCTTTTCCAAATAAGGATACAAAAATAGCAAAAAGAAACGATAACCCGATTCTTAGTTTCGAGGTATTCGGGTTTGTTATTATTTATTATCTTTGCCCCGAATAAAAAAGTGTTACTATAATCTCAAACCAGACAAGATTCATGAACAATCAGTATATCCGGCTGCTTCTGGCAGTGATCCTTTTTGTAGTTACCTCCTGTTCGACTACACGCCAGTTACCCGTCCGCGAAACAGAAGGAAAAGACAAACGGGAATTCAGGGGAGCCTGGATCCAGACAGCCTTTCAAGGAGAATATAAAGACATGACTCCGGCACAGATGCGGAAAGATTTTGTACGCAAGTTGAATTACCTGCAATCCTGCGGTATCAACGCCATCATCTTCCAGGTCCGTCCCGAAGCGGACGCGTTCTATAAATCGGACATCGAACCCTGGAGCCGCTTCTATACCGGCCAGCAGGGTCTCGCTCCTGCCGGCGATTTCGACGTGATGGAATTTCTGGTCAAGGAATGCCACAAACGGAATATGGAGTTTCATGCCTGGCTGAACCCTTACCGTGCCAGTACGGCAGGCAACACCAGGTTTGCCGATTCGCATATCTACCACCAGCACCCGGAATGGTTCGTCACTTACAACAAACAGATCCTGTTCGACCCGGGACTGCCTCAGAACCGCGAGTTCATCTGCAAGGTGGTACGCGACATCGTCAGCCGTTACGACGTGGATGCCATCCATATGGACGACTATTTCTATCCGTATCCTGCTCCGGGAATGCCTTTCCCCGATGATAACAGTTTCCGAAAATACGGCCTGAACAAAGGATATACCGAAGCACAGCGAGGCGACTGGCGACGGGAGAATGTGAACACCCTGATCCGCGAACTGAAACGGACGATACTGCTGACCAAACCCTGGGTACGTTTCGGTATCAGCCCGTTCGGTATCTACCGAAACAAGAAAAGCACGCCCGACAATTCCGGCAGCAACACCAACGGCCTGCAGAACTACGACGACCTGTATGCAGATATCCTGCGTTGGGTTAGAGAAGGATGGATCGACTATAACATGCCACAGATATACTGGGAGATAGGTCATACGGCAGCCGACTATATCACCCTGATCCAGTGGTGGAACAAGAACGCGACCCTCGAAGGTCCTCACCTGTATATCGGACAGGACGTGGCACGCACGATGAAGGCGGACCAGCTGACACGTAAAATGCTTTACGAACGCTCCTTGTCGAAAGTGAAAGGCAACTGCTTCTGGCCTGCCAACGAACTGCTGTGGAACAACAAAGGCGTGGCGGATAGCCTGAAAAGAAACTATCACCGTTATCCGGCACTGATCCCGGCTTATACCCATATGCATAACCGGGCACCGCAGGAGGTGAAGAAACTGAAAAAGGAATGGACCCCCGACGGTTACATGTTGCACTGGCAGGCAGAACAAAGTCCGACAAATCCGGAGCTTGCCTCCTACTTCGTCGTTTACCGGTTCGAGGACAAAGAACCGATCGACCTCAGCAACCCTGCCAAAATAGCAAAAATCACCCGGAACACAAGATTTTTAATGCCTTATGACAACGGAAAGAAAAAATATCGCTATATTGTGACCGCCGTAGACCGTTTCCATAATGAAAGCGACGGTAAGAGTATAAAGGTAAAATTATAAAGGGTGTCTATGTTCTCTTCCGACCTGAGATATAGCAAATTCACAGATTGTGGCTCCTGTCCGGAATATAGGAAACACATCTTTAAATATCGTTCTTACCCCAAAGGGATCATCATTCCCCGGGAACGCTGCCTGCAGAATACATTGTATTTTCTGCTGAAAGGTAGCGTATGGGTCAACAGCGAAGAACATCCCGACACCACTTTCCATGAAGGACAATTTATTCTGCAACCGATCGGTTCAAAAGTTGAATTCAAAATACTTGAAGCCACCGAATGTGTTCTCTATCTGTTCGAGCGACCGATCAATGTCTGCAATGAACGTTTTAGTAAAGGAGCAAGTATTGCAGAAACTTCACGTATTGAATCGATCGTGATGAATATGTGTCCGCCCCTGCGATACTTCGTAGAAGGCATACGAATGTATCTGAACGATGACTTGTTGTGTGCCGGTTTTCTGAATGCCAAACGGACAGAGCTAGTATACCTGCTCAACTGCTACTATACATTAAAAGAACTTGCCGCTTTCTACTCCCCGATCTACCGGTACAGCAAGAGTTTCCGTTATTTCGTTATGCAGAACTATATGAAAGCGAAAGACGTGGAAGCATTTGCACAGCTGGGAGGTTACAGTACGCCGACTTTCCGCCGCCTGTTCAAAGAGACTTTCGGCGAACCTGTTTACCAGTGGATGCTGAAAAAGAAATGCGAAGACATCCAGACTGACCTGACCACAACCGAAATGTCCATATCCGAGATCAGCTACAAATATGGTTTCGAATCCCTTTCCAACTTCTCCCATTTCTGCCGTGCCAATTTCGGCATGTCTCCCCGTGCCTTGCGGACGAAAAAAGAGGAATAAGCAGTAAAAATCAACAACTCTCGCATTTTTTACAACTTATTGGATAGAAAAAGCAATTTTCAGCATGCTTTTTCCCGATACATTTGCGTCATAAAGAAAAAGTAATTGAATTTCAAAGAATATCTGATGATGATAATAAGAGGAGAAATAGGTTGCTCGTGCGGAATTGCCGCTTGCATATTAATGATCATTACATGCTTCATTAAATGCAGTACGAAGGAAGAGCCGGAACAGTCCTCCTACGGTTTTATCTCATATTCGCTGAAATGGGAACAGGCCTTGAGTGGTTATGAAAGCCCGAAGAAAGTACGTTACTGCTTTTATCCCATGGAAAAGGGTGCGATGACCCAGATCGAAGGCGATGCCGACGGCCTGAAGTTCACACTGCCACCGGATAAATACCGCTTACTGGTTTTCAATTGCGATGCCGACAATATCGAATTCCGCAACATGAACACCTACGAAACGGCAGAAGCATTCATCCCGGAGACGAAAGCAACGGGAACCCGAGCTTCAGTACGCACTCCTTTATATGGAATAGCCATCAACGAACTGGAAGTGGAAGCCAACGAAGGAACAAACAACGAACGTGAGTTCAAGATGGCTTCATTGATCCGCGAAGTAACGATCGACATCAAAGTCGACGGCATGGAGCACATAAAAGAGTGCAAAGGGGAACTGTCAGGGATACCTGCCGCCTTCAACCTGAGCAAACAAGAGATCGTACCGGATAAAACAACAACAGTAAACTTTGAAACGACGACTTCAGCGGAAGGAGTCAAAACCAATCTATTGATACTGGGAACTGCCCCCAAAACAGGAGAAAAGCCGCCCGTCCTCCCCACCAACGAGGTAAAGCTGGATTTCACCCTCAATGACGGAAGTACCATCTCTTCCTCTCTCGACCTGGGAAACTCAATAGGCGAGGCGGAAGGCGACCATGTAAATGTAGACGTATCGGTAGCTGTAGAAAAGAATGTCACTTTCTCCGTAACAATCAAAAACTGGGAAGTATCTGCCGGCGACAACATGACCATCGAGTAAATCGAGTAATTTAAATAATAAGCAATAATAAAGTTCAAACAATTTAATTTTTATAATTATGAAAGCATTAGTATTTAATATGTTAACCATTGCTGCAACATTTGCAGCAATGACCGCTTGTACAAGCGAGAGTGATCCGGTAGACGAAGTGAATCCGAAGGATGCAAAGGTGGAGATAAAGTTGAATGCAGGAGTAGGAAGTATTACCACCAAAGCCGCAATTGAAAGTGATGCAGATGGAAAACCGACATCTGAGGTAGCAAATGTATTTCTATATAAACAAGAAAGCGATGCAGAATCTGTAGATTGGAGTACTGCTACAGAGCTTACTCCCATCAAAGTAAAAATACCAACCGATGGAACTATTGACTTCGATAGTAATATACAATATTACCCAGTTAATAATAACAAAGTTCATTTTGTTGGGGTTTATACAGGTCTAAGTACAGATCCTAAACTTGAGACCGGAAATGTAATGCCTATCACTATTACAGGAGCAGAAGATATACTATATGCTTCTTCTGTAAATGTAGGAACAAGATTAGCACCTGGTACTCAAAAAATAAGTTTCAAACATAAACTTACTCAAATAAAATTCACCCTACAAAAAGCAGCAGGTGTTGCTGATAATATACAAATTACAACTATGAAAATCACAAAAGCCAGCAAAGCCGATATTCATAACACTTGTAATATGAACCTCGCAACAGGGGAATTAACAACATGGGCCGGAAGTATCACCGAAGGAATCATTATAAATAATACACCCTCGACAGCTCTTACAGAAACTGCCTCTACTGCTACAGAAGGAGTTATGTTAGAACCCGATATTACATCAATCACAGTAGAGGTCTCTTCTTCAGCCTTCCCGAATAACACATTAACAGCCACTATACCAGGCGTTTCTAGTGGTAAATTCTCTGCAGGCACAGCTTACACCATAGCACTAACAGTTAAAGCTCAAAGTATTAGTGGAAATGCTAGTATAAATGACTGGACTGAAGCAAGTGGTAGTGCTGATATCTAAAACAGACTTATTTTAGTTTCCCGTGCGACCGCAGATAATGCAGAATACGCAGATTTTCGCAGATCTATTTTATTAAATGGTCTGCGTAACTCTGCGCTCTGTCTGCGTATTCTGCGTTCCTTAAACTTTTGGCACATCCTCTTCCTACATATAGACAATCATCCTTTTAAACTGCAAGAATAAATGAAACCCATTATTTATCTTATTACATTTCTCATTGTATTTTTAAGTTGCAATAACGGAAACGAAAGAGACATTGCAGTTCTTGACAATACCGAAATACATTTCGGAGAGAAGATCATAACCTCCAAAACTCTTATTGAGGGAACGACATTACCCGAAAGTTCTCAAGTAGGTATTTTTAGTTGGGGGCACAAAATCAACGAGGACATCAGCAATACCAGCATACGTAAGGATTTAAACAACAAGCTTTATACCAAATCTTCCAATTCAGAACTAATCACTGACGCCCACGCTCATTACCCTGTGAACCCCGACACCTTACTCAACATTTACGCTTATCACCCTTATACCGAAGCAGCAACTACCGCTCCTTTGAGTATCCCATTCGACCTAAAAAAACAAGACGATATCATGTGGGCAACCCCTGTACTGAATCTTAGTAAAACACAAGGAGATACCCCTGTCAATCTATCTTTCAACCATATCCTATCCGCCATCACTCTTAAATTCAAAAAAGCGGATGATATCAAGGAAGATATGATTCTACAAAGCATTTCGATGGAAAATTATCCCTCCACCATGCAGTTAAACGTACAAACCGGTAAGCTAAGCGCAGTCGCCTCAACAACACCTTACACGCTTATTGACAATCAGAGCGTAGCAATGACACCGACCGAAGTAACAATCGTTACAAACCACCTTCTTTACCCGATAGAGAATCCTGTTTTCATCGTTCGAATGAGTGGCAAGGATTACCGCATCGAATCTAAAAAGGCGTTTGAAGGAGGAAAAAAACAAACCTACTCTTTCACCATACAGGCACAAAATATCAGCATCTCAGGCAGCATCACTCCCTGGCAGGATGGCGGCACAAGCGACGAAACGGTTTATTTCTAAACGATTATTCTTATCCATTCAGAAATCACTATCAGTAGCTACACCGTCATATCCGATTAGGAGACTTTTATTATTACACGAAAAATGAGCCAATTAGCGTCGTTGTCTTGAAGGCTGTAAGCCTGACCCCAAATTAGCCCAGAGTTTTAACTCTAGGTATCAACAGGTTATTCTCTCGTTTTTTAAGTCCTGTAAGGACGAAACAAGGAATACAAACTTCTTGTAACGCCCTTACAGGGCTTAGGGGATAAAACGGGTAAGATATTGATACCCAGTGCTAAAACACTGGGGTAATTTGGCTCGCCCCGACGGGGCTCCTAGTTGCTATAATCATCATACATTAGCGAATTTGAGCAATACACCTTTCAAACAACTAGCGAATTTGAGAATATACCTTTCAACCATTCACCTTTTACATCCATCCTTTGATTATTACCGTCTCACAGGTGAACAGTTGGGGTGAACGGTTTGATAAAAAGGTGAACGGTCACCTCTAAACCGTTCACCTTCTTATAAAACAGTTATCCGGGAACTCAAAACTATCTTTGCAAACGGGCAGCTCAAAACTATTTTCGCACACGGACTACTCAAAACTATCTTTGCACACAGTATCTTTTACTATCAAACCTACTACCAACTAACTCAGTAGTCACGACTTACAGTTCCGCACACCACCATCGTCAAGCTTTGCGACCAAGGCCGTTAAGGTTTGCGACGTCGCTCATCAAGCTTAACGACGGTGGTCGTTAAGCAAAAAGATTATGACCTTTGGCTTAGTCAGTCCGGACTTTCCATGTAGTGATCAATAACATACAGGCTAAACATAAGAAGCCCTAAAAAGACAGAGGTTCGTCTACTTTTTTACATTTGCAGACAACCTATAACAGGATTTTCTTAATACACAGTCAACCAAAATCAGGACGAGATAGGTGAATGGTTTACGCCAACCGTTCACCTTTTTACGAAACCGTTCACCCCGACTATTCACCCATCACTGTTTAATTATCAAAGGATGATTGCGAAAAGGTGAACGATGAACGGTTAAATGCAGTTTTACTATGTATTATTCAGCCATCTGAATATAAAAATGATCGGTCAGGACATTCGTATACGTCTGAACCGGAATATCATCATAATTATTCAACTCACCGATAAGAATCAGTTCAGCGTCTTCCATCCATGGCTGGAAAGAAATCACTTTCTTATAGTTGACCTCCTGCAATAAGGACGGATTACTTTTCAGAACCACATAAGCCTCTCCGTCAGCCACCCGTTTTCCCTCAAAAGCGATGGTACGCTCATACATCTTTTGCTTGTTCGCCCCATTAATACGGACAGGTGCAAAACGGAACGAATGATTGCCGTTACGCAATACCGGAGTCAACACCAACGTCTGATAACGCCCTACCGACAAACCGCTCAGCAAAAGATCCATATCCAGTTTCAACTGGCCGTTCTCTACCTCAGCCTTGTTCTGCTTGATATTGACGAAACCATTGTAAACAGTAGCCTGCGCTTGCGTCTGCGACAGCAACCGGACAGGACACAGCTGCATGATCAACAGAAAAAGAAATATATAGACCGGAGTTTTCATCGTTCACTTATTTA
Source organism: Parabacteroides chongii (assembly GCF_029581355.1). NCBI lineage: Bacteria > Pseudomonadati > Bacteroidota > Bacteroidia > Bacteroidales > Tannerellaceae > Parabacteroides > Parabacteroides chongii. Next base: position 953,343 of record NZ_CP120849.1, read on the forward strand.
ATTATATATACAATACTAACACCGAGTTTGGTCGGTCCGAAGTAGTCATTACGGTATTTATAGGCAGTCTCGCCATTGGAAGGATACGCCGATTTGTCGTATTCGAAATGTACAAAACCGACTCCCGCAGAAAATTCAATGTTCCAATGCGGAGAAAGGTACAACTGATACCCATAAGAAATACCACCGCCATAGCCGTTGCCGTTGTAGGCAAATTTCTTTTTCATCACCGACATGAAGTTTGAATTCGAGATATCGTAATCGATATAAATACCATGAACACCGAAGTAATGCCCGTTAAACTTTTCGTGTAACCAATAACGGGCCTCGGGCTGCACCATCCAATGTTGCCATGACTTGTCACTCGCGATATCCCACCCGTTATAATTTCCGGAGATATCCAATGACCAATGTCGGCTGAAAGCCACTTCGGCACCCAAATTCACTGTTGCAGTTGCATCATACAGGATATTAGACTTGACAGCCACGGTCTGAGCCTTCATTCCCCCACCGAAACAACACAAAAGCAATGCGATGAACAGTATCTTTTTCATATTCGTTTCTTTTTCTCTACATGCTTTAAAATCAATTAGCACACAAAGATAGAAATAAAGAAATATAAATCATTAGATGCAAACAAATTATACGTAACTTTGCAATGAAATAAACAAGACATGAAAATCAAATTTATCATTTATAGTATTCTCTGTGCTTTCTTGCTGGCTAGTTGCGAAAAAGAGGAGATCGATCATCCGACAGGAACACCAAAACGTACGGTACTCGCCTATATGGTTGCCAGTAATCTGGGAGGCTATCTTCGCGCCAATATCACCAAAATGATGACCGTAGCCTCCAACAAAGAACTGAACGGAGGAAATTTGGTTGTCTATTATTCGGAAAATAAAAGCAATTCTTACCTGTTCCAGATAAAAGAAGACAAGAACGGAACAATAGTCACGGACACGATTCGTTTTTATGAAAATCAAAGTGCTATCTCACCGGAGACTATGCATAATGTGATTCAGGAGGTGACCGAATTGTTTCCTGCTGAAAGTTACGGCTTCATTTTATCCAGTCATGGTACATCCTGGTTACCCGGCAATTACAGTTCCTTGCGTTCTTTTGGCGAAGAGAACAAGAAATACATGGAAATAACAGAGATAAACGAAGCTTTGGAAGGTTTTCATTTCGACTTTATGCTGTTCGATGCCTGTTATATGAGCGGCATTGAATGTGCATATGAGCTGAAAGACAAAACGGATTATTTTCTCGGATCGCCAACGGAAGTGCTTGCCCGCGGATTTCCTTATGAGAATTTCCTGCCTGCCTTATTTAAGGAAGAAGCCGACCTGGAGATGGTTGCCAAAAGTTTCTATGACTACTACAACAATAACAGCGGCGGACCATATGGTACGGTTTCTCTGATCAAGTCCAGCGAACTGGACGAGCTGGCTTCGGTTGTCAACGAGATATTGAAAGACAAAACGGAAGAGGATATTTATGCATTGCCTTTGTCGGAAATGCAGATACTGGAATATCTGACGGCAAGCAAGCCGCATATGCTTTATGATTTCGATGATTTTATCCGACATCTGGCTAATAACGAACAGTACGAGCGCTTCAATGCCTGCATGGAGAAAGCTGTTGTCAGTAAATATACCACTCCTTATTCCTATTATGCTGCATTGTATGGAGCGAAGAAAATCGAGCATTATTCCGGTCTGTCTGTCTTCGTTCCCCAACCGTCTCTGACAAAGTTAGCCGATTGGTATAAACAGCTGGCGTGGTATAAAGCCGTTTATGAATAAAAAATTAACCAGTTCTCGTGACAGTACGGGAACTGGCTAATTTCATCTTATTATAGGCTTGCTATATTATTGAGCTTTTTACGAATATCCTCCCATGTTACTTTATTTTGCTTCTTGGAAGCTTCCAACATCTTCTTTTCATAAGCTAACCGAGGTATTTCTTCTTTCGCAAATTCGATCAATAATTCAGTGCCTTTAACTAAATTATCCCAATCTTGCTTACGTTCTTCCGGTGACATTGTGTCTAATTTAGCCTTATGCTCTTCAAAATAAATACGTCGTCCGTCTTCATCAAGATCCATAAAACGTACGAAATCCTCATACATTTCCTGTGTTGGAAACAAACTTCTATATTCCGGATGCGATTCTAAATATTCTTTATTATCCATAAATTACTCCTCCATCTCTTTAACTAAAGCATTATACCAATCAAGAATAACATCTATATTCTTCATTATTAAATCTTTTTCCTGATCAGAATGATCATTCATTTGTCCCGAATAGTTCATGAAAAGACTTTCCAGGAATCCTTTTCTACGTTTAAAATCTTCTTCTTTCATAGGCATTAAAATAATTTTGATTAACGCTCTATGTTTATCGGAGACATTACAAAGATAAAGGTTCCGAACATCTCCAACAAACATAAAACTATTTATTAACGAACAACTTATCCACCTCGTTTTACCGGATAAGGAATACCTGTTTATATCGTTTTACTGTACCGCCGGAATGGTAAACCTCGGCATAAAAGATATAAACACCTGTTGGCAATTTTCTTCCTGCAGACGAGGAACCGTCCCAGGTAAGCTGTCCGGAAAGGCCCAATAGTTCATGGTTGGCAATTTCAGCGACACGCTGTCCGGCCGTATTGAAAACAAAGGCGCGGCAATTGTATCCCGGTTGATCCAGATAATAAGTTATCGAATAATGGTTCGAGCCGGAAACCCATTCCGGAGCTTCTACTCCGGTCGGCTGATCCGGTTCATCCGGATTGGGTATCTTCGACTGGGAGTTTTGATAACCGGGAGTTCCATAACCGGCTGTAGCAGACGCAGAAGTCCAGTTTGCTGCCGATTGTGTTTCAGTTTCGGTATCAATTCGTTCAAGAGCTACACCTTTTTGGTCTTTTATGGAGGAAGCATGCCATTTGGAGGAATAGGAGACTTCATCGATCACTGTTTCATCCTTTGTACGGAATAATACAAGTGTAGAAGATGTATTTGCCAATATAGGAAGTTTGGGGATTTCAAATAAAGACAAGGAAGACAGGATCGTATAGAAATCGGTGACACCTGATTTGTTTTTAGTCAACAGCACATAACCATCCGGTTCAATCATTGAAGCAACAGACGATAAAGGGTAACGGGTATTCAATGTGCCGTCGGCTTTACGGACAGCTACTGATAAGCCGGATAGCGGCAAAGAGCGATCAGAGCGGTTATACAATTCTATATATTCACTGCCACCGGCAAAAGGATTCGGCAGAAGTTCGTTAATAATAAATTCAGACGGTTCAACTATAACGGAAGGATCATCTTCAGAATCATCCGGTTTATCCGGATCGTCAGGATCTTCTGAATGATCGGGCTTGTCGGGATCATCCGGTTCCACAGGTTTTTCCGGCTCGGTCGGTTCTTCTTCTTTACCGGACGAATTAACGGAGCCAGGCGTCCCGCCACGAGGATTGGAAGACAGATGCCAGTCACCGGAAGAGGAACGCTCCCACGATTTGGCAGGGGTAGCCTTGGGGTATTCGTATTGGTCAATAATAGTTCCGGAGGGATCTTTCAGCATCAAGCTTTGTCCTTCATCTCTTAATGGATAATACATACTAACAGGTATAACAATTCCATCTAAATCAAAATCAATTTCTGATCCACTCTTACATAATAATGCATATTTATTCGTTTGCAAATCAATATCCGGCAAAACAAAACATCTTGTTCCACACCAAAGTTCCAGACCTTTAAGAGCAACTGACGACCGAGATGTATTATACAACTCTATATATTCAAAAAATGGACCATCGCCTGGTTTAGCCATAATTTCATTGATTAGAATTGTACCGGAAGGAATCACAGGATCATTACCTTCATCTTCCAATTTAAATTCTTCAGATGCTAAGTTCAATGATTTACCTGACAAATCCGTAAGTCCGGTAAATGAAATAATATAAGATTCTCCAGGAGTCATATCTTTAGGAAAGCCAGCATTCACAACAGCCTTTGTATCACCATATTTTAGGTAATCAGCTTTTCCTATCTCTGATATAAATGAATTAGCATTGGATATATCAACAGGAGATTCGAAATTAAACTGTAATTCTGACAGACTTACTATTTCCACATCAGGAAAAGGCATTTCCACAGATGGGACATCGGGATCATCCGGATCAACAGGTGTTTCATCCGAGTCTGTAATTGTAGGAGTTATTTCATCTGATATTCTTATATTATCCATTAAGAAGTGCTTATTTCGACTTCCTGTATAAATCATATTAATAATGAAATAACCAGACACCGGAGCATTTGCAATTGGATATGTACAAGATCCTTCTTCTTTATAATATTTATCATTAATATTGCGAGAATACATTTTCCAATACTTATTATCTTCTAAAGTTACTTTGATACTAAGGTGAGTTTTACTATCAAGACTACTTTCTTTTCGGTCGAACATATCAACTCCACCATTTCTTCTCAACCCTATTTTCTTTTCAACTTTATCATTCTTTTCTTTTTTACATCCGATCTGTACATAATAGTAAGTTTCCGCATTTTCCATATATAAATAGATACGCATATAATTTTTCTCGCTTGGGACTGTTTTCATCTGTATTTCAAATTCCCATTGCATATTGGGTGTATAAGTAATTAGTCTTTTTAAAGCGGCAACACCACCATACCCTTTCGTAGCATTAAGTTGCAATTGACCATTTACGAGTAGAAAAGAATCACGAGCACCAAGCCATTCTGAAGATAAGACAGGCCCATCAAACGTTTCTGTGAATTGTGCAAATGCACAAACAGGAAGTAATACAAGGAGAAAAAGAATAAATTGTTTCATAGCTATATAGTTTTGTTATAAAATTATCTATCTTTGCGCACTAATAGTTTACAACTATACGCGCGACCCTGATTTTGGATGCGGTAAAGTTATAACATTTTTTTTATATTACAATTTAATTAGTGCTCAAAATGAAAGTAGCAATTGTTGGTGTGAGTGGAGCGGTAGGACAAGAATTCCTGCGCGTACTCGACGAAAGAAACTTCCCGATGGATGAGCTTGTGCTTTTTGGCTCATCGCGTAGTGCCGGACGTGTTTATGACTTCCGTGGTAAACAGTACACCGTTAAGGAGCTTAAGCATAACGACGACTTTAAGGGAATCGATGTTGCTTTTGTTTCGGCCGGTGGCGGTACATCTGTCGAATTTGCAGAAACCATTACAAAACATGGCACCGTGATGATCGACAACTCCAGCGCATTCCGTATGGATAACGATGTACCTTTGGTAGTTCCTGAAGTGAACCCGGAAGATGCACTGAATCGTCCTCGCGGTATCATTGCCAATCCGAACTGTACTACCATCCAGATGGTCGTTGCATTGAAGGCAATCGAAAAGGTATCGCACATCAAGCGTGTACAGGTAGCCACTTATCAGGCAGCCAGCGGTGCAGGTGCAACTGCAATGGCCGAACTGATCAAGCAGTACGAACAACTCTTGAAGGGCGAGGAACCTACAGTAGAAAAATTCGCTTATCAGCTGGCATACAACGTGATCCCTCACGTAGACGTATTCACTGATAACGGTTATACGAAAGAAGAAATGAAGATGTATAACGAAACACGCAAGATCATGCACTCCGATATCGAAGTGAGCGCAACCTGCGTCCGTGTTCCGGTTATGCGTGCTCATAGCGAAGCAACCTGGATCGAAACAGAACGTCCGATCAGCGTAGAAGAAGCCCGCAAGGCTTTCGCAGAGGGTGAAGGTATAATCCTGCAGGACGATCCGGCAAACAAAGACTATCCGATGCCTTTGTTCGTAGCCGACAAAGAACCGGTTTACGTAGGCCGTATCCGCAAGGACATCAGCAACCCGAACGGCTTGACATTTTGGACCGTTAGCGACCAGATCAAGAAAGGCGCTGCCCTGAATGCTGTTCAGATCGCTGAATATCTGCTCAAAGTAAAGAACATAGGATAACAATTTTATAATCTTTCTATATAAAAGGGACGGTCTGTTAGAGGCCGTCCCTTTTTTGTTTTGAAAAAGTGGAATTAGCCGGATTGTCTTCTATAAAAGATAAAATGAGACTTGTTTTATCTTTTATAATCGATAAAATAAGCCTGTTCAATAAAATATTTTGGTGATTTAACAACACACTATTCCATCCGGAGCGATCTGACAATGGAAGTCCTGATCCTACACGAATTACTCAGATATATATACAAAAAGCTCCGATAACCATAGTCACCGGAGCCAATTTTGTATCTGTGTCCTCTCTTCGCAGAGATACTGACAGATGAACTTTATTTTATTACTTTAGTATTAATATCTACCGCCTGTTCCCCCATCGCAGGTTACTTTGCAAGGGCGGTTCACGAACCGCCCCTACGCACGGTAAACAATTTAGAATTTTATTTTCAATTTGTAAATTGCTTATTTTACGATTGCCTTTACAGCAGCTTCGCCTTCAACAGCCACTACTACGATACCTGCCGGAGCAGAGATAGTAACTTCGTTAGAAGAAGCAACAGTGTTAGCAACCTGCTGTCCAAGTACGTTAGTGATCACTACGTTCTTGCCTTCAGCACCCTTAACAACTACAGCACCGTCGATAGTTGAAACACTGATAGCAGAAGCGTCGATAGCTTCGTTGTTTACAGCATCCTGTGTTTCTTCTTCGTTGATACCGAATACATCACCTCTTTCATAAGTCGGAACAACAACTACTGTACCGTTGATCCATTTCAGATAACCTTCGTTGGAAGCTGCTTCTTCGTTCGCCTTCACGTCATCTTTGTCAACTGAAGCGATATAGTTCTTATACTGAGTTTGAATTTTGAAAGTCTTATCGCTTTCGTTAGCAGGATTTACATAACGGAATGCGAACTTAGCAACATTGAAGTCAGGAGTATCCAATTCTAATTTAACTGAATCACCGTTGTTACGGATGATATACAGAGTGTCATTGATATGAATACCATCTACGAATGCTAGCTTAGCCAGGTTTTCACCAGCTTCACCTTCATTGATATAAGGATTGTTATGCAGATGAGTTGCACCGTATACATTAGCTGTATCAATCAGGTTGACCAAATAGCGAGCTGTTACCATACGGTCTGTTCTCGGGTGACCAGGAACTGTACAAGTATCAGGATCGTGAACGTCAGCATTTACAGCCAACAGATACTGCCAGCAAGTATTCGGGTTTTCTTTTGTACCACGGTTGATATAAGCTGTATCAACAAACATAGCCGGGTTGATCTTGTCAAACTGATGAACGTTGTCAATATTCAGGAAGCTCTGAACTTCGTCTTCTACTACAGAGTTCTTGTCAGCCTTTTCATACAATACCTGAGAGTTGTTGTCTGCACGATAAATACTTACGATTTCACCGAAGCCTTTAGCTACTTTGTGATATTCAGGAGCATCCAAAGAAACCAGTTTAAACAAATCATTAGAGTTAATCTGTTCCCAAGATTCTTCCACCTGAATCTGACCTTGCTTAGTTGTTGTTGCACCGAACAATTTCTTGCTCAGATCCAAAGTATAATATTTATTATCTTTAGATATCTTACCAGCTACACCGATGATATTGAATAAGCCGTTTGCTTTTTTCTTCAATACAAAGCTATTATTTGCAGTCAGACCTGCTTCAGAGTTATAGTCTTTAGAATCCGGATCGCAATACATTGCATCTTCATCCAAACCTACTTTATTCTTATCGATATAAGTCATATACTCTTTGTTTCCAGCATTCTGGAATGCATAAGTCGGAACGAACAGAGTATCAGCAACAGCCTTGAAACCTTTCTTATCATAATCATAAGAGTTGCTAATTACAATTGCAGTGTCGCCAGTTGCAACTACACGCCAGTTAACAGAATAATCTTTTTCTTTTGTCAAACCAAGCAAATGCTTACCTGCATGATTTTCTGTTACATAGAAGTCAGTTTCTTCTGTTGAAGCAACAGCCAGTTTATACTGAGTATCTTTGATTTCTGTTTCTTTGTAGTTTGTATAGAAATCAGCAACTGTCAATTTAGGATCAACCGGGTTGATGATAAATGTATCACGTTCTCCAAAGCTGAACATAGCTTCGTTATCATCATAAGAAATAGTATACTTGTTATTAGCTGCATCCAACACATTCAGATACAATGCATCAAATTTAGCAGTTGCTTTAGAACCAGCTTCACGGTTTGTGAAAGTGAACTGTGTTTCAGAATCTTCATCTGACAATGAAACTACCCACTGAGCTTCGGGAACAGCCTGCAAATATCTAGCAGCTTCAACCAATTCAGGAGAATAGTTACCTTCGTTATCCAAACCTAAGACTTTACCATTCTTAGCTTTCAAATTTTTATCTGTTGTAACGAATGTAAGTGTTACATAACGATCACGGAATGGGTTGTTCTTCTTATCGTATGCATTTACTCTTGTATCAGAAGCAATTGCAATATTCAAAACGGTAGGAAGTTCTTCCGTTGTAGTCAAATAGATCTGAGGATTAGTATCTGTTCCAGCTTTTACTGTTGTCAAATAAAGCTTATCATCTCCTATTTGGATAGCTACAATTGATTTTTCGTCAGAATTACCTAATACTGTTACTTTCTCTGCATCATCAATCTTACTTACCAAAGTCAATCTTTCACCAATGCCAGTAACATTTTCCCACTGGGTATCAGCAAAAGCAAGGTACTTATCACCAACTTTTAGATATGTAGAACCACTTTTTGTTTCCAGATAAAGCAATTTGCCAGCCAATACATTTCCATTGTTAATAGTAAGGCTAGTTTCTGCATCAACCGGTCTTGTCAGATTCAGCATAAAGCCATTACCTAACAATGCATTCAAATCGTCTGCATCCCATGCAGTAATAGCAGCATCTGCATCAACGCTACCATCTGCTTTTACCTCTACAGTAATATCCTGATTATCATTAGAAACTGAACCCTTACCAGCTACAACATTCTTGTTACCTACAACAAGAGCAAAGTCTGCAGGAATTGTTGTATTGGAAGTTCCGTTTGCTAGAGCATCAATAACTGTATTAGCATCAGCATTATTTACAGACAGAGCCTGAGTGCTCTTAGTATTATAGTTAGCTGCCATATCAATAACAGCCTGCTGGAATACTTCAATTTCTGCATCTGTAGCATCTTCTGGTAAACTTACCTGAGCACTATAATAATAAGATTCTCCTTTTGATTGACGAACATCTGCATATTCGAATACACTTCCTTCAAAAGTATTTTGAGAAGCGATATCAGCAGCAGCATTAGTCTTACCTGTCAATCCTGTAAAAGTAAGAGCAGTCGACAGATAAGTAGCGTTATCGCCAGTTGTCACTTTCTTTTGAATTGCAAGATTGTTATCTTTGATCTTCAAACCTGCAACATCATTTCCTTTAACAACAATGCCATAAGTCATGACCCCCTCTAAAAGATTAGTGGCTTCTGTTATAGTATTATTAGAAATAGTAGCTTTTTCAACACTTGCATCAAGTACAATACCCGTTTTATTTGCAGTTGGCTGATTATTACATGTATTTACAGTGATAGGAAGATTCTTTACTGTAACATTATCCGCACTAATTTGTAACTGACCGACAATAGCACCATCACCCTCAGCTGTAATTGTTATACCTTCTACATTTACATTTAAGAAGTTTGCACAATTTCGTAGATAACCACTACCTGACCACTTTATGCCATAAGTAGGAAATGTTATTTCTTCGGCAAATACAATCTCATCACCTTTTACAATGCCATCCTCTCCTGTTTTAAATTGCCATACATCAGTATTAGTTTCTTGGCCATTTTGGGCATCCCCTTTCCAATCTGTAACAGTTGTAGTGATGTTATTAAGATCAGAAATACTTTTAATTACGTACTTCTCTGCCCAAGCATCACCACTCCACAGCGAACCGGCAAGCACTAAGCTCGCCGCCATAAGCGTAGAAAACTTTTTGTTCATAATTCTAAAATTTAGTATTAATAATAGTGTTAATGAAATATATGTTCTTCTTATAAATTGTCTCTTCTAAATAGAATGACGAGAATAAACGTTCCTTTTTTCTCGTCATTTTTTGAGGGTTTGTTACCATAAAAGACAATTTCGTACTAACTTTGCTATTCGGTTGATAAGAAAGCATATAGGGAAGAAAAAATTATTTTGAAAAAGATTGGAGGTTTAAAAGAATGTGGTAACTTTGCTGACGAGAAAAAAGGAACGTTTATTCTCGTCACTCGTTTTTCCCTCCATAATTTTTGATTATCAAACTTCTTATTAGATTTATGTTCATTAATAATATAATAATGACATTAATATATGTACGTATGTACATTATTATATAGAAAAGTAAACTTTTCCTATTAGTACGAATTGACCACACACACAACAAGCTTATCAACAAAGAATTACTAACAAACAGAGATGTAATTATATCATCTCACATCTACTTTCATTCTGATCGGATGAAGTGTTCAAACCCTAAGAGAGAACCACTGAAATACTAAAATCTAAACACTGGCGAATTAAGGGCATTTCTCCTATGTTTCAAATACAAAATAATAACTTTACAAAAAAACAGAGCATACTTTACACTTTAGAATACTATAGGTTACAAATAAGGAAGGAGTGCGTTCCTTATTCAAATTATAGGAGAAAATAGCTTAATTATAGGGAGTTTTAGAAGTGAAAGTCCTAAGAATAGTTCTTATATAAAACGGGAAAAAGGGTGACGTCATAAACAATCGCGACGTCACCCTTTCAGATGTTTATCTTCAAAGGACAGATACGGTTTTACACAGGATGATTCCGTAATTATAAATTACAGGCAGGTACCAATTTATCTCGTTGAGCTGCTTTAATAAAATAAAATCACCTTTTACTTTATTTATCTTCCCAGCCTTTCGTCTGAATTAAGTTCGTGTTCAACAATAATTCACCTTTCGGGATAGGCCAGTAGTAACGGTAATCGGACCATGGTAATGTGCCAGTTTGAATATTTATACTTTTCGGATAAAGAATGATGAAACCTTCTTCATCTAAAAAGACATCTTTATTGGCAATTGCCGTCACTGCTGTTTCGCGGATACCGGTTTCCGGATCTACTACCCCATTGTTGTAATCTCCATTATAAAGAGCCTGCATCTCTTCAGTAAATTTTACACCTCTCATCGGAACAGTCAACAGGCCTGCCGCCTTCCAACGCATTAAATCCCAATAACGGAGGTCTTCCTGGGCCATCTCAACACGTCTTTCACGACGTATCTCACGCAATAAGGGGGAAACCGTATAATCCAACTTTTCTCTGTAAATAGCATCCAAGCGAGGGTCTGCCGGAATATTTCCCATATTCAGCTTAGCTGTTGGATATTTCTCGAAGTCGAACCCGGCACGTAGACGCAACTTATTGATAGTTATATCAATATCATTCTGCGAGATTGTGCCCAGTTCACATTTTGCTTCTGCATATATCAGCAGAGCTTCTGCATATCTAAACTCAATAGCCGATTGCGTTGAGCCACTGGCTCTCTGGTAGTTCACCAGGTCCGGTTTCCAATGTTTGATGAATCGGTAGCCAGACTGTTCAGTACCAAGATATTTCAGGTTAGGATAGGTTATTCCATTTTCGTTGATGCCATATACTCCTGTGTTTCTGTTCCAGACGGTGATATATTCTCCCGGTTTACAGATTGTCTGCGACATACGGGGATCGCGATTGTTCAACTCGCTCCATTTTCCATATCCTTCAAACAGCGGGTTTACTTCATAATTACCTTTCGAACCACCGATATAGACAGGACGTCCGTCTTCGCACAGATATTCATCGACCAGACTCTTTTGAGCACAAATACCCATGTGATTATTCTGGTCATAATAACGAAGCAGGTCATTGCCAATCTTATTATCAAAGCTATATTCTACTCCCAAAATGGCCTCCGGATTGGTTCTAATTTCGGTATCAAACTGAGCGAACAGTGCCCAATAAGCATCATCATTTCCATTGGTAAACAATTCATATCGTCCCGATTTAATCAGATAATCGGATGCTTTAACAGCTTCTTCCAACCATACATTAGCAGTGTTCTGCAAATTCAATTCTGTGTGGTATTTCCGGAAAGTTCCTTCATTCAGACAGATTCTTGCTTTCAAAAACTGAGCCATATCCTTGTTTATACGACCTACCGAGTTAGGTGTTGCAACTTCCGGAAACCATTCAATGGCACGGTTTATGCAAAACAACACCGAGTCCATCACCAATTCTCTCGAATCACGCGGCGCGTACAGTTCTTCCGAGTCTATGTTCAAGTCGCGGCTAAGCCAGGGTACATCACTAAAAATCTGTACTTTCTTAAAGTAGTCCCATGCCTTGAAAAAATAAGCTTCAGCAGCATAAGCCTTTTTCTTATCCTCGCTAATAGGCGCTCTGTCGTAGTTTGTCAGGAAATAATTTACGCGACGTAAATCTCCCCAACTCCATCCATTGTAATTATCATTCAAAGGAACGGTATAAGCATTAGTCAGTCTGACGTTCACATTCTGACCGCTACGAACTGCATTATCTGAAAAAGCATCGCCATAAGCAATGTGGCTTCCTCTAAAGTTCAAAGGTGCAACGTATGGATCCTGGTTATGCCCTCGGGCATAGATACGGTACATACCATTGAGATAAAGCTCCAGGTCGGTTTCCGTGTTCCAGAAGTTTTCACTTACTATATCGTCTTTGGGAGGACGGTCCATAAAATCGTCATTACAAGCAAAAAGGCAAAATGACAACGCTGATAAAGCCAGCACTTTTATATTTGAACTATGTTTTCTCATACTATCATATCTTTTAAAATCCAACTTGTACACCTAAAGCAACACTTCTCATCTGAGGATAGGAAGTTGACAGCAAATCCGGGTCGTATACACCGGGTAATTCTGTAATTTCAAACAAGTTAAAGCCTGAAACATAGACTCTGAGTTTACTCATCTTAATCTTGTTCGTGATTTCTGCCGGAACAGTATACCCCAAAATAGCCTGTTTCAAACGTAGATAAGCTCCGTTAAACATGTAAGCCGATTGCGTATACCAGTTCTGCGAACGACGGGCCCCATAAAGCGGATATTTGGCATCCGTCCGTTCCGGTGTCCATGAATTTTCATAAACGGTTTTACTGCCGGGACCATCTTCATCTCCCCAATATGTTTTATCGCTAATCCAGACATCTCTTTTGGCAACTCCCTGGAAGAAGAGATTCAGGTCGAAACCTTTCCATGCAAAATTTGCTGTCAAACCAAACTTCAGGCGTGGTGTATTATTTCCAAGAACTTTCAGGTCGCCATGATCGTCTAATGTATTCATACCTCTGTTTACTTCGCCATCTCCATTGATATCTTTATACATGATATCGCCCGGATAGTAAGCACTATTCGATTCGTGCGGACGATGCAGGTTGTTTCCGTTTACGTCTGTATATTGGATAATCAGGTTGTCAGCAATATCCCCTTCCTGCAGAATGCGATCGGTTTCATATCCCCAGATTTCACCTACTTTCTTTCCTGTATACAAAGAGCCCAAACTACAATTGTCGTTGCCATTGAAGAGAGCGACTTCGGTCTGATAATCGGACAACACAAAGTTCAAATCGTAAAAGAAACCATTTGAAAGGCGATCTTTCCATCCAATGCTCATCTCCCATCCGTGTGTTCTCAGCTTACCGGAGTTCACCATAGGAGCACTGGTTCCGAGCACTGACGGATAAGTTGAACCGTCCATAATGATATCTTTCGTTTCACGTCTGTAGATGTCGAAAGAAAAGTTCAGTCTGTTGGTAAGTAAAGAGATATCCAAACCGCCATTGATAGTAGTAGCCGTTTCCCAGGTAAAATCCGGACTAATCAATCCGGGAGGATTCACCTGATAAGGACGTTGCCCGTTAATCATAGCACTCGACTGACTGGAACCCATTCTGGAATAGAAACCATAGTTGGCCACATTCTGATTGCCGATCGAACCATAGGAAGCTCTTATTTTTAGATTATCCAACCAACTACGCGTATCGGCCATAAAACTTTCTTCCGAAAGACGCCATGCAGCAGAGAAAGATGGAAAAAATTTGAAACGCGAGTCGTGCGGGAATTTAGATGAACCATCATATCTTCCGTTCATTTCAAAAAGATAACGGTCAGAAAAGTTATAGTTAACCCTCATGAATACGCCACGTACAGCCCAATGTTCGTCCACTTCACTTTTCGAAGGATTCATGCCATAGGTATTTCCCAGTGTCGGAGCGCCAATACTCATGATTCCTGTATTTCCTGCAGACAACTGTTCTTTCTTCCAGACTTCCTGGTTGAAACCTACCAATCCTCCCAATGTATGCTTGCCAAATGTCTGATTATAATCGGCATATATATTAGTTGTGAAAAGCTGTACATCTTCTTTCGTTTTACTGATACGTCCTGTTTCCGTATTAGTCGCAATGTTTAATGCTTCCCAGCTATCCTGAATATACTGAAATTCGGGTTCCACGTCTTTTACATCATAAGAAGAAGGACGATAGGAGAAGTCGGCTTTCAATTTTAATTGTGGCAAGACCTGATATTCCGGACTTACAGTGAATACGGCTACACTTCTGTCTGTTCTTTTGTTTCTGTTGCTATAAGCATAAGCCGAAACAATGCTGTTGGTCGGAGTATTGGGAACCGGGTCATTCGGTCCTGTCAACAAGGGCATATTCTGATTCCATTTCCCCTGATATAGAATAACCGACCAGGGATCGCCTTTATAAGAAAAAGGTAATGGTTCGTTATAACGTGTTGCGTTATATGACAATTTGATATTGACACTGAACTTGTCATTTATCTTCGCATCCAGATTAACCATTCCGTTATAACGACGCATATTGTCATTGCGGAGTTTATAAAAACCATCCTGATCCTGGAAGCCCAGCGAAGCGTAATAGCGCAAGGCTTCAGAACCTCCGGAAATACTTACGTTATGCTTTTGCGTAGGAGACCAGTCTCTTACCATCATTTCAAACGGGTCAAAGTTTCCAACCCACCAAATAGATTGCTGGTTGCTTCCCGGCTCATACATCCAGGCATTTTCGGGAACAGGATTATCTATATATTTTTGTAATGCTTCCAGGCGCATATCATCTTCTGTTGTTCTGGAACCACCTGTATAGACTCTGTTCATTATTCTTGCATATTCGGCATCATAAGAGTTCATGAAATCCGGACGTGCTGAAGGATGATTCCACTGTACATCATACGAATATTGCACTCTTCCTTTACCTTTCTTCCCTTGCTTGGTAGTCACCAGAATAACCCCATAAGCGGCACGCGCACCGTAGATGGCCGAAGCAGAAGCATCTTTAATAACAGAGATACTTTCCATATCATTCGGATTTAAAGCACTAAGGTTAAAATTCTCCATCTCGATACCATCTACCAAAATAAGAGGGCTGCCATTATCAACCTGCCATGTTCCGCTGCTATTCTTCGACATGGATGTTGCACCACGCACATTATAAGAAGCAAAAGTGTTAGGTGCGCCGTTGGATATATTGACATTCAGGTTGGGCACAACCCCTTGTAGGGCTTGGGCTATATTTGTAACAGGGCGACTTTCCATAACTTCAGCCGAAACGGAAGATACCGCACCTGTCAGATTCACCTTTTTCTGTGTGCCGTAACCTACAACGACAACCTCATCCAATGTTTGCGTATCTTCTTTCAATATAACCGATATATCGGTCTTGTTTCTGACTGATACATCCTGTGTCATATAGCCAATATAAGACACTTCCACCACTTCACCTTGCTCCAAAGTTAACGAAAACTTTCCATCAAGGTCTGTTATAATACCGTTTCTCGTTCCTTTTTCCACTACGTTAGCACCGATGACAGGTAATCCGGACTCATCTTTTATAGTACCTGTAATTGTTTTCCTCTTCTCCTGCTGTGGTTGTGTTGATACAGGTGCAGGTTTTATCAGAATTTGATTTTCTTTAATTGTAAATACAGCTCCCGTACCTTTCAATATCTCTGTCATCGCCTCTTTTACAGGTTTTTCAGAAATGTTCACGGACACACGTCGGTCTTTATTAATTGTCGATTCGCTGTAAGCAATAGATAATTTTGTCTGATTTTCCACTTCCTCAAAGACATCGGCCAATGTGGCATTTTGCTTGTTGATATTTACGTTTTGTGCCGATATACTTGTGGTTATGAAGAAAAGGAACAAATAGGTAAATATCTTTCGTAAAGATTTACAGGATAAATTGTTATTCTTTTCCATGAATAATATTATTTTTGTTGTTGAATACTATTTTTATAATTAAGCCTTATGAAATGTGTTCGATTTCAAACCGGAGAGTTGTGCAGCAAATAAAACTCTCCGGTTCTTTTTTTCATGGTATCGTTTGTGTGTTCATTATTAATAAATATATACTTTATCTCCATCTATCTTATATCTGAATCCGGCTATGATTTGCTGCAAAGTATAAAAGACCTCTTCCAACGTCTCATCATGCAGGAATTTGACTGTCAAGCGTTCGTCTTTCAAACCTTTGGAATTAAGATAAACCGTTACTCCATACTTTCTCTCAATCTCGTTGATAACAGTATACAACGAAACACTTTGGAATACCATTTGTCCTTTTTCCCAAGCCAGTACATAATCCAGCCGAGTATGTTTATGTTCGCTTTTTCCCGTTTCCCTGTCATATATAACCTGTTCTTCCGGATTAAGAATATAACTTTCCTGACTGGAATTAATGTCCACTTTAAGCTTTCCTTCTACCAGTGAAGCTACTGTTGTTTCGGCTTCCGGATAGGATGATACATTAAAAACAGTTCCTAAAGCTTCTACGGCCATATCGTGTGTTTTAACAATAAATGGCTTCTTCTTATCTGAAAAAACAGAGAACTTAGCCTCTCCACTTAAATAAATATTACGAATCTTTCCTTTAAATTCGGCAGGATATAATAAAGAACTTCCGGAATTAAGCAAGACCTCCGATTTATCCGGTAAAACAACAGAACGAATTTCGCCTGCCGCAACAAAACATTCTACCCATTCGATCTCCTCCTGAGTATAATTCTGCACATACTTCCATGAAAACCATACACTAAGTAAAGGAATAAGCAAAACAGCTGCTATCTGTCCCCACTTTTGCAATGAAAAAGAGAGTCTCTTTCGCACAGGAAATCCCAATCGTCTTTCAACATGCTTGAAGGAACTTTCTGTCGAGGCATCGGAATGAATCTCCAGTTCTTCCCAAATCCGGAAAAGAGCTTCATCTTTCTCTTTCCTGGAAGAAGAGAAAAACCAATGGGTAAACCCCTTTCGAATCTCTTCCGGATGATCTTTCTTAAAGAAACTTTCTATGATCTGATATACTTTCGACATAATATTATTTTCCGTTATCTATTATTAAGACACGCGAAAATAAACTTACACCCAAAAAAAAGAAGGTATTTTATATAAAAAAGGAAGTGAATAAAAATAATGTCTTTTTAATTTCTTTCAATGCCAGGTTCAAGTGGTTCTCTACGGTCTTTTTAGAAATACCCATGCGGGTCGCTATTTCATCATTAGTCAGCCCATCTTTCCGGCTCATTTCATAAATAGCTTTACGCTTGGGAGGCATACGACTGACAGTCAATTGTTCCAATAGTTTTATCTCACGAGCATACAACTCTCCTTCAATTGTAAACTCGGTTTCTCCATCATATTCTTCCAGATAATTCTCTTCCAAATATTTATGCCGCAGATAATTCAAAGCTATGTTTTTGGCCATTCGGTAAACATATGAATTAAACGATACGACGTTCCTCAACTGTTCCCTATTCTCCCAAATTCTCATAAAAACATCCTGAGCCAATTCCTCAGCTATAACCTCCGATTTAATAAGATGGCTGATAAAATATTTAACTTTGGGGAAATAATTCATAAACAAGCATCTGAAAGCCTCATGACTTCCTAACACCAGTTCTTCTATATATGATGTATCCTTTTCCATAAGAGTATAGCTCGAACAAATATAGTATAAATAACCAACACAAGAATAACGTTGATGCCATTAATAAAAATGAGCAGATTTCTTGAATGGAAAATCTGCTCATCTTCTTCTATAAATCAATGATGGAACAACCGCACTCCGGTAAATGCCATCGTTATACCATACTTGTCGCAAGTATCGATCACATGGTCGTCACGGACTGAGCCGCCTGCCTGTGCAATATATTCCACGCCACTCTTATGCGCACGTTCGATATTGTCGCCGAACGGGAAGAAGGCATCCGAGCCCAAAGCCACACCATTCATGGTATCCAGCCATGCACGCTTTTCTTCGCAGGTCAAGACTTCCGGCTTTTCGGTGAAGAACTGCTGCCATACACCATCGGCCAATACATCTTCATGGTCGTCGCTGATATATACATCTATCGTATTATCACGATCGGCACGGCGTATTTTTTCGATCCAAGGCAGATTCATTACCTTCGGATGCTGGCGGAGGAACCAGATATCAGCCTTGTTTCCTGCCAGGCGGGTACAATGGATACGGCTTTGCTGACCGGCACCGATACCGATTGCCTGTCCGTCCTTCGCATAACAAACAGAGTTACTCTGTGTATATTTCAGGGTGATAAGGGCAATGATCAGGTCGCGTTTAGCATCTTCTGAGAAATTCTTGCTCTTTGTCGGGATATTGGTCAACAGGCTTTCATCCAGCTTGATCTCGTTACGTCCCTGTTCGAAAGTGATGCCGAAGACATCCTTATGTTCGATCGGAGCCGGTTTGTAGGCCGGATCGATCTTGATAACGTTGTAAGTACCTTTCCGTTTGTTCTTCAGGATCTCCAGAGCTTCCGGCGTATAATCGGGAGCAATGACGCCATCGGATACTTCACGGTTGATCAGGCGGGCTGTCGCTTCATCGCAAGTATCGCTCAAAGCGATAAAGTCACCGTAAGAAGACATACGGTCTGCACCACGGGCACGGGCATAAGCAGTTGCCAAAGGAGTCAGAGGAAGATCGTCTACAAAGTAGATTTTCTTCAACGTATCGCTCATCTCGATTCCAACAGCAGCACCAGCCGGGCTGACGTGTTTGAAAGAAGCGGCAGCGGGAAGTCCTGTAGCCTCTTTCAGTTCTTTTACCAATTGCCAGCTATTGAAGGCATCCATGAAATTGATGTATCCGGGACGACCGTTCAATACCTCGATAGGCAATTCCCCCTGCTGCATGAAAATGCGCGACGGCTTCTGGTTAGGGTTGCAGCCGTACTTCAGTTCTAAAGAGTTTTTGTTTTCTGTGCTCATATTGTTGTTATATAAAATTCTATTTCATTTCTGCCATTCCTTCTTCCAGGGAATGGGGAGTGTAGCCTAGTTCGTAACCAGCTTTGTCAATACTCAGTCCGCTGAAACGGGGACGCGGGGTGGCTTCGTTCATTTCTTCCGTAGTGACCGGAATGATCAACGAACGATCCAATTGGAAATAATCGGCTACACGGTAGGCAATATCGGCTATTGACAGACATTCGCCGCCACAAATATGCCAGGTTCCGTTCAGAGAAGTGTGCATAAGTTTCTCCACACCGTCGGCAATATCTTGTACCCAGGTCGGTGTACGATACTGATCGGAAACGACACGTATCTCCTGACCGGCTTGCAGACGGTTCTTCACCAGTTGCAGGATATTACCGTGCTGTCCCGGCAATGCCTTTCCGTAAACAACGACTACACGGACATTCGCATAATTACTGCAACTAGCAGCAACAGCCAATTCGCCCTGGTATTTGGATATGCCATAATAGTTCACAGGAGCCGGGGTATCCGTTTCCGTATATAATCCGGTCTTCTTTCCGTCGAAGACGAAATCAGTAGACAGATGGATGAAACGGCTGCCAGTCCTCTCACAGCAACGGGCTATATTCTCTACTGCCAGCACATTAGCGGCGTAGGCCTCTTCATGATGTGATTCACAATAATCGGGGACGGACAAGGCGGAACCGTTTATTACGACATCCGGACGAACATCAGCAATCAGCCGGTCGATAGCTGGATGGTTATTTATATCTGCCTGAACAAACCGGTAATTATCTCCCGGCAAAATATCTTTATGCAAGGAACAGCCTGTCAGTTCATACTTTCCCTGCCGGGACAGGTGCTGCAAGATTCGTCTGCCAGTAAAGCCGTTCGCTCCAATTATCAGTGTTTTCATCAGAACATATACATTAATACACCTAATACACGGTGATTTGTTATCGAATGCGTATCGCGGATACGTCCGTCAGCCAACGTACGGTCACCATACCAGGCGAGAGACGGACTGTATTCCAAGCCTACTTTCCAGTGAGGCAGGACATACGACATCTGCAAATTAGTAGTAAATACCTGGTCCACATCCAGTCCGACACCATAAGTCGGTCCGACAATATCCTTGCCTGCACCCAGGTTCTTCAGATAACCGACAAACAGGCCCGGTTGCCATTTCTTACCGTAGACAACATTCAGCCAGGTCATCGAATGACGGTAAGGCGTATATTCCTGTTCACCCGTACGCTTATCGATACTGCTTACGCCATAACCGCCCAGCATGCAAAGGTGAGCCAGGTTGGAGCCGAGCAACGTCTTGGCCGAAATTTTCCAGTTGTCGTATGTATAGCGGGCGTGGGCTTCGAAAGAGACGGAAGTGACCCGTTCCTTTACCTTATATATATTGTCTCCCACGGTCGACTTCACGCGCGGTGCGATGGAAAGGATCTCGGCACCGACACCAGCCATCCAGTTATCCTTCTTATAGTCTACTCCGAAATAAAATTCCGGCACGCAGCCGTTCTTTATATATTCTTCGCTCTTTCCGTTCGGCCCGGTAGAAAGATATTGCAACTGCCAGATCGCCGCCCCGGTCAGGCTCCAGCCCTGGTTCGTATAACGATAGCGCAACATCGGGTTACGGCTGAAAGGCTGAAAAGGAGCACCGGTAGAAAGGTTCAACATCTGCGGAGAAACATCCCCGAACAACGGATGCCAGGTCTGACCGATCAATACGGCTGATTTTCCCCAATCGAGATTCACATAGGCATGTCGCACACGAATCATCGCAAAGTTACTTCCGGAACCACGGAAATCGACTTCCAGTTTGGCGGTTGTCTTTGCTTTCCCGACATTCGGGCCTGCCACATCTATCCCCAAACGGGAATAAAGCAGATAAAAACTACCGTTAGCCGTAGCATTCAAGTCATTGCCGTCGGCATCCGGTTCGACGTCTTTCGGATAGAGATGGAACAAACCGTCCACGATCTCCGAATTGGCACGCGAGTTGTAAAACAAGTCACCACGCACCTGTCCGTAAAATTTGTACGAAAAATTCTTTTTCTGTGCATAACCGGATGTTGCCATCAACAGTCCGGCCAATAAAAACATACCTAGCTTCGTTTTCATTTAAAAGCGTTCAAATTAGAAATAATACATAACCAATCCCAATATGCGGTGATTGGTTACGGCGTGGGTGTTTCCCACTTTGCCATTCTTCTGGTCGATCGTACCGTACCAGGCTGTTGCCGGAGAATATTCCAGACCGATCTGCCAGTGAGGCAAATTATATGATAAATTTACATTTACAGTAAATAACTGGTCGATGTTCAGTCCCATACCGTAGACCGTTTTCGATGCGGTCAGTTCGTCGTCCGTACCGAGATTCTTGGTGTATCCCATGAAAAGACCCGTTTTCCACTTCGTTCCATAGGTAAAATTCGCCCAGGTTGTCGAATGGCGGAACGGAGTGTATTCCTGTTCACCGGTCTTCGGATCGACAGAGCTGATGCCATAACCTCCGATCAGAGCCGTCTGGTCCAAACAGGAAGCCATCAGGCTTTTGGCTGCAAAGGTATAATTACGTCCGGTATATTTCAAGTGAGCTTCATAGGAATATGTCGTCATTCGCTCATTTACCTTATAAACTTTGTCATTTATCTCCGATGTCGTACGAGGTTTCAGGGAAATCAGATGGATACCCGCTCCTGCCAGCCAGCCGTTATCGGAAGTATAGTCCGCTCCGACGTAAAACTCCGGCACGCAGCTGTTCTTAATATAATCCTCGCTCATTCCTTTCGGACCGCTCGATGTATATTGCAGCTGCCAGATAGCAGAAGCCGTGAGCTTTACCTTTCCGGCTTTATACTGATAACGGATTTGCGGGCTGCGGTTGAACGGCTGGAAAGGTGCTCCCGTAGAAAGATTCAGCATATCCGGAAAAACGGAGCCGAACAGCGGATGCCAGGTGTGACCGATCAATAAATTACTCTTTTCCCAATCCAGTGCTACCCATGCCTGACGGATACGGAGCATAGTCGTACTTGCCGAGAAACCACCGAAATCAGTTTCCAGGCAGGCGGAAGTCCTTGCAGAGCCGACATTCGGACCGGTCACACTGATTCCCAATCGGGAAGTAAACGTATAGAAACTACCGTTGGGTGTCGCGTTCAGGTCTTTCCCGTCAGCATCCGGTTGTTCATCAAGAGGGAAAAGGTAGAAGTTTCCGTCTACCGGAGCCATATTCGCACGCGTGTTGTAAAACAAGTCACCACGCACAAATCCATAAAACTTGTAAGTGAAGTTTTTCTTCTGGGCAGTTGCGGAAAACAAAGTCAGTGCACTTACCAGTAGCAGAGTTAGTTTTTTCATTGTTGTCGTTTGTTATCTATTTGTCTAATTTGAAGGCACAAAGGTATATATTTTTGTTTATTCAATTTGAAGAACGAAATATTATTTGTTACTTTGCTTCCAAGTTGTAAGCCTTAAAGGCCAAATTGATTAATAATGTAAACTACATAAAGAATTATGAGTACTAAAAAGTTTTTATTGGAGGAGAAAGACATACCCACAGCCTGGTATAATATTGTGGCTGATATGAAGAACAAACCACTTCCTATTTTGAATCCGCAGACCAAGCAACCGATGAAAGAAGAGGATCTCTATCCCCTGTTTTCCAAAGCTGCTTCCCATCAGGAAATGAATACGACCGATGCCTGGATCGAAATACCGGAAGAAGTTCGCGAATTATATAAGGTATGGCGTCCCACTCCGCTGGTTCGTGCTTACGGACTGGAGAAGATGCTGGATACTCCTGCACATATTTACTTTAAGAACGAAAGTGTCAGCCCGATCGGTTCACACAAGCTGAACTCTGCTATCGCACAGGCTTACTATTGTAAACAGGAAGGTGTTACCAATATCACTACTGAAACAGGTGCCGGACAATGGGGTGCCGCCCTCTCCTATGCGGCCAAGGCTTTCGGCTTGGAACTGGCTGTTTATATGGTAAAGGTCAGCTATCACCAGAAACCTTACCGTCGTTCGATCATGCAGACTTTCGGCGCACAAGTGATCGCTTCACCGAGTATGAGTACGAAAGCCGGACGTAAGATCCTGACCGACCATCCTAACTATCAGGGTAGTCTGGGTACTGCTATCTCGGAAGCCGTAGAGTTGGCTATGCAGGTGCCTAACTGTAAATATACATTGGGCAGTGTTTTGAATCACGTGATGTTGCACCAGACCGTGATTGGCCTGGAAGCTGAAAAGCAGATGGAAATGGCAGGCGAATATCCGGACGTGGTGATCGGTTGCTTCGGTGGCGGTTCAAACTTCTCCGGTATCACTTTCCCGTTCCTGCGTCATAAACTGACAGAAGGTAAAGATATTCGTGTGATCGCCGCAGAACCGGCATCCTGTCCGAAACTGACACGCGGACAGTTCCAGTATGACTTCGGAGATGAGGCCGGATACACTCCACTGATTCCGATGTTTACATTAGGACATAACTTTGCTCCGGCTAATATCCATGCAGGTGGTCTACGTTATCATGGTGCAGGTTCGATCGTCAGCCAGTTAATGAAAGACGGACTGATGAATGCTGCGGACGTAAAACAGCTGGATACATTCAATGCGGCAACCATGTTTGCACAGGCAGAAGGAATCATTCCGGCTCCGGAATCCTCTCACGCCATCGCCGTTGCCATCCAAGAAGCAGAAGAAGCGAAAAAAGAAGGAAAAGCACGCACAATTCTGTTCAACCTCTCCGGTCACGGTCTGATCGATATGGCGGCTTACGACCAGTATCTGGCAGGCGACCTGACCAATTATGAAGTAACAGACGAAGATGTTGCCAAGAATTTGGAAGAATTAGAAAAGATTATCGGATAACCCAGTAATCTTTCACAAAATAAAAGTGGCGCTAATAACAGGGACTCACGTCTTTTGTTATTCGCGCCACTTTCGTGTGTGTCTATGAATGTTTTATAAAATAGGTTCTTAAGAGAAAATCTCTTCATAGCTTGTAGCCGGAACAATCATTTTCTGTTGATTCAGGCTATAGTCTTTTTTCTTTTTGTTCCACATTCCGTATTCGGAAGTTATATTTCCATCTTCATTATACTGATAAGAAATCAGATAATAAGGATCCCATGTTTCTTGTGTCTTATTCCAGCGATACGCTTTCTTTTCAGCGACTCTGCCGTTCTCATTATAGGTGAATTCGTATTTCACCTGTTTATTCAAAAGCCCTTCTTCCTGCAAGAATACTACTTTTGAAACGATCTTTCCGTTCTCCTCTTTCGTATCATAAAGATAGTTTCTGGGAGATGCGGCACTCATTGCCAGACTACAAACGAACAAAACAACAAGTGACAAAATCTCTTTTCTTAAAACTGAAGCTTTCATAAAATATATTACTTATAAGATTTACTTTCAAATTGCGTGCAAATGAACATAGTTTTCCGATACAAACCAAATATTTGCTGACATTTTGATAGCCAAAATAAGTTATTTAACTATTTTAAACCACCTCTACATTACAACAAAAGACCGATCAACTTACAATTTATAATAAACCTACTTCAAAAGCACAAAATAAAGCTACTTTTTACCCGATATTTCTAAATAAACCAATACAATATCACTCACAACTTACAAATTGACACAAAGAGTTTTTTTGAGTATCATACACATTCTTTAAAACTAAATATCCATACTCGTTTGTTATTTACAAATAAAGGAATGATATTAGTACCCAATTAAATCAGTATATCATGGAGAGAAATATTTTTAAACTGGAAAACGAGCAATTGAAAGAGATCGCTCTTTCATTGCGACAGAAAGTAGAAGAGGGGTTAGCAAAAGAGAATGCTGAAATACAATGCCTCCCGACATTCATTACCCCCAAAAATAATAATATAAACGGTAAGGCACTGGTTCTCGACCTGGGAGGGACCAACTATCGTGTCGCTACCGTTAACTTCGCAAACGACAAAGCGACGATCCATCCTGAGAACGGATGGAAAAAGGATTTATCGGTTATGAAAACTCCCGATTTCACCCGAGAGGAATTATTTAAAGAGTTAGCCGATCCGATCGGAGAGATCAAACGGGACGTAGAAATGCCTATAGGTTACTGTTTTTCATATGCGGCTGAATCGCTTCCGGGCGGCGATGCCAAATTATTGCATTGGACAAAGGGTGTTCACATCAAAGAAATGCTGGGACAACCCGTAGGAAAACCGTTGCTCGAATACCTCAATGAACGGAACGAACCTAAATTCACGAATATAAAAGTATTGAACGATACGGTTGCCAGTTTATTTGCCGGACTTACGGATAGTAACTACGATGCTTATATCGGACTGATAGTCGGAACCGGGACCAATATGGCAACTTTCATTCCTGCAGATAAGATAACCAAACTTCCTGTATCCATACAGGCAGACGGCTTGATCCCTGTCAATTTGGAATCAGGCAATTTCCATCCGCCTTTCCTGACGACGGTAGACGAAATGGTCGATGCCTGCTCTGACAGCCGTGGTATGCAACGATTTGAAAAGGCTGTTTCCGGCATGTATCTGGGAGAAATACTGAAATCGACTTTCCCTCTCGATGAGTTCGAAGAAAAGTTCGATGCCCAAAAACTGACTACCATCATGAATTATCCGGATATCCACAAGGAGAAATATGTACAGGTTGCGCATTGGATCTATAACCGTTCTGCCCAACTGGTAGCCTCCTCACTAGCCGGTCTGATCTCTTTACTGGTTTCATATAATAAGGATATCAAAAAGGTTTGCCTGGTAGCTGAAGGCAGTATGTTCTGGAGCCTCAACAGAAATGATAAGAATTATAATGTACTCGTAATGGAAGAATTGGATATTCTTCTGAACGAACTTGGAATTGGTGACGTAAAAGTTCACGTTAATAAAATGAATAATGCCAATCTAGTAGGGACTGCGATTGCAGCATTATCTTGATCATTATTTCCGGATAACGACACAGCTTTTTTTCAAATTTGAATCTATTTGTCGCAATAAAAGAACCAGGTACGCGGATGACACGGATTGAGCGGATTTGAACGGATCGAATCATTTAATCCGTTTTGATCCGCCTAATCCGTGTCATCCGCGTACCTGGTTCTTATTAAAATAGTTCAAATCTTTCTAATTATATCCTATACCCTTCCTAGATATTCATCCACCGTATAATTCAGGAAATTATTGAGAGGGAGAAGTTCCTGGAAAATCTTGATTGTCTGATCCATCCAGTCATCTTGCAAAAAGAACTCATCCGGTTTATTAGCGGCAAAACAAAAATCCTTATGACGTAGAATTTCGTCATATTTAAAATCTGTCGGATAACCTGCCGGCATACGCTTCAGCACTTCACCCTCCATCACCGGATACGTATTCTTAAAAGACGGTTTTTCTATAATGCTTACAAACTCGTCAATATGATCGTATATATCCTGACGAAGCATCTTCAACAGCTTGGGAGGAGGACACCAGACTCCACCCGACAACATGCAGTTACCCGGTTCGAGATGAATATAATATCCGCCCCGTTCACTGGCACGTCCGCCCTGAGCCATGTAAGCGGCAAAATGAATTTTATAAGGAGTCTTGTCCGGAGAAAAGCGCAAATCCCGGTAAATACGGAACTGACAATCTTTCGCTTCCAAACCTGCTACCTGCGGATCGAACAGAGCGATCCTGTTGATCAGCTGCTGAACCTCATCCAAAAAAGCCTTATGCAACACATCGTAACGGTCTTTGTTAGCCTGGAACCATTCCCGGTTGTTGTTTGCACTTAATTCCTTCAGGAATTGTATAATCTCTGCATTCATACTATCTGTTTTTAAGAACAAAGATAAGGAATAATATCATTCATTATTCCAATTTCTATCCGTTCGGAAAGGAGCGACCGGCAAACCATCCTTATTAAATAAGTTTCCGATAGTTGCATCATCAAAACAATATTGTACGGCTACCGGATTCTTTACGCGTGGCGAAGAGACAACGACTGTATTCTCCTTGATCTGTGCTTTTGCAGGCTCAAAAACACCATCTTCACCGGCAATACGAAAACCGACGATCTGCTTATCTTTACACATCAACCCATTCTCCGCATGCAAAAAAGAAATCACTGCTTTATTTTTATTGACAGTCAGCGTATTAAATACCGGACTTTCAAAACCAGAATCAAGCCGGGAATAGGTTTTACCCAAAGCCATATTAGCCAAACGTAAACCAACACTTTGTTTGTCAGTAGGATGAATATTCTTTACATCGGCAACACAGTCGGAAACAGCGACCATACCGGTACCAGGGACTGTTCGGGAAATCCACTCCTGATGTTCACGAATCAAAGCTGCCCCGTTATCAATTGAATTATAAGTATGAGGAGCGATTTGTACGAGATAGAAAGGAAAGTCTTTTTTAAAACTTTTCCGCCAGCTTTCGATCATTGTCTTCATCAGGATACCATACGAGTCCGGATGATCGCGGTTTGACTCCCCTTGATACCAGATTGCACCTGCCAAAGCATAAGGAACGATCGGATTAATCATCTGATTATATAACACACCCGGCTCAACCGGCCACCACGGATATGTCTTACCAGGCATCGCATCGCGTATCCGGGGATCATTCACAACTAACTCTTCCGGTATCCATACTTCAGCCGGAGTTCCTCCCCACGCCGAAACAATCAGTCCGACAGGTACATTCAGGTCCTTCTGCAAATTGCGTCCGAAAAAGTATGCCACAGCACTGGTATTCTTCATCACATCCGGTGTACAGGCAGCCCAGGATGCTTCGCAATTATTCTGCGGAGTAGCTGCTCCACGCTTAGGAATATGGAAAAAGCGGATATCAGGATGATTAGCGGCAGCAATCTCTTCGTCCCGGTTATCGATGTTACTCATCGGAGTCCATTCCATATTGGATTGTCCGCTGCAAAGCCAAACTTCGCCCAACATGACATCTTTCAACTGGCAACTGCCATTTCCTAAAACCGATAAAGTATAAGGGCCTCCGGCAGCAGCAGTCTTCAATGTTGTATTCCAGCTACCATCAGAGCGGACTGTCGCTGTCGCCGTATCCTGAGGAGCCCAACTTCCAACCACCTTGACAGTTCCACTTGCTACCCCCCAACCCCATACGGGAACTTCGCTTTTTTGCTGTAAAACCATGTGGTCAGTAAAAACAGACGGCAGGCTGATTTGAGCCTGCATACCGACCAGCCATAAGGAAAGGCAGGCAGCCATTCCCATAATTCGTGTAAGTTTCATGTATTTCTTTGTATTTGATTGATTAACGGATTAACAAATGTACAACAAAAACTAGAAACTAAATCCCAAATTCAGATAAAACTGAAGACTCGTATTCTGATTAGACATACCGAAAGTCGCACTCAACGGTCCTGCAATGCTATTATAAGCATATCCCAGGCTTCCTCCCCATACACTCTTACCTTTCAGCAGGTGGAAGAAATCATCATGATGAAGCGCATAGTTTCCAATCAGGGAAATATAGTTATTTCCCGCAATCCGCTGGCGAAAATGTAGACGGGTGACAACAACTGAATTATCGAATATTTCCATCCGGTTGATTCCTGCAAAGGACAACTGCTGAGGGACATAGCGTCCGTCTACCTCACCTCCTACCGCATTCAAGAACGGATACGCCAAATTTCCACCGATCAACACACGCCCATATAAAGAAGGAAGAACACTGAAATGGGAAGTTACAGGAATAACGGATGTAAAATTCAGTCCGACCGCCGAGAAAGGAGCATGTCCGTTATAATTGACAAAGTTATCCGTATATAAAGAATAATCAGCCTTCAGGGAGACACCTTTCGTCGGAAAATACCGCCGGTCGAACGTCTCCAGGTGGGCCATCGCAAAGTAACTGATAAAACCTTCAGGCTTCACCTCATACTGGTTGTTATCTCCGGTATACAGGAAAGAATTGTAATCATAATATTCATAACGCAAACCCAGCTTAAACTTGAAATTCAGCCAGTTCATATCCGAATAACCGAACTCGGCAAAATGATGGGTATAACTGGTATTAAAAGTTTTATGCCCTTTCTTGTAAATATCCAAATCCTGATAAGTAAACTGGTAAGCAAGGTTCAGGTTACGCAACGGATTCCTTTCGATTGCATAGTCCAGACGGGCAAAAGATGTTTTTCCTCCAACACGTCCGGTAAATCCCAGCTTGGAATGATTACGCGCCCGGTGATCGAATGTAGCATTCACCAATACACCGATAATCTCTTCCGAATCGAAACGTAAACCGAGATTCACAGAACTAACCGACTTCTTTTGCGCCGTCAGTACCAGGTCTTGCTGCTGCTCTCCCGTCAGCATGTAATTCACATTTGAATAAGCATTTGAACCGATCAACACAGACATCGCATGATGAAGTTCATGCAAGGTGATCCGACTATTCTCACGCAGACCGCTGATCTTCATCAACCACTTCTCATCCCTCGGATCCGTACCGGTAAAAGAAATCGTACGGATATAAAAACTATCGGTAGGCAATGCCGGATATGATTTCCGGAAATGTCCATGTTCTTCCGGACGATAATCGTCCGCAATTCCGATCTTCTTTTTCAACGCAATAATCTCGTCCCAATGTGCATACGCCTCCCGTTCCCCGCGTCTGATCAGGGTATCCAGCGCAACCGTACTGAAACTGGCGGCATTATAAGACGTCATATTCGGACGAAGCAACAGGTCTGTCTGTTCCTTGTTCTTCGCATACTTCTCGTATCCATGCAGGGCAATGATCTGTCCAATCACATCACCGGGCGTATTCAGAGCTTCCAGCTTCTTCAGATCGCTTGTTCCCAAATCCACACCGATAATGATATCGGCACCCATCTCCCGGGCGACATCTACCGGAAAGTTATCATTCAATCCGCCATCTATCAGCACCATGCTATCCAGCCGGACAGGAGCAAACACTGCCGGTATCGCCATACTGGCACGCATCGCCACCGGCAGGCTACCTTTGCGAAAGACATAGTCCTTCCCGTCGACAGCATCTACCGCGACACAGGCAAAAGGTATGTTAAACTTCCGGAAATCTACGGAATCATGATAACCGATCGTCAGATTGGAAAACAGATTCATCAGGTTTTGCCCTTTGATCATTCCCTCGATGACACGGTCTTTCTTATTTCTCCCGAAAGGTAAAGACAGAATATATCGTTCAGCATTCTCTTTTTCGGGAAAAGTCAGGCTGCTACGCTTGATCCGATCACTGAGCAGCATCGTCCAGTCCTGCTCCAATACCATCGTATCGATCTCGGCCGGTGTATAACCGATCGCGTATAATCCTCCGACAATAGCCCCCATACTGGTTCCCGCCACATAATCGACCGGAATGCCAGCTTCTTCCAACACCTTCAACACGCCTATATGAGCTACTCCTTTTGCTCCTCCGCCACCAAGCACAACCCCGACTTTCTTCCGTTGGGCTGTCAACGAAGGCAAAACAGCCAGCACCATCAGCAAAAAGTATAGTAACTTTTTCATCTCCACTCTATTTATGACAAATGTAGTCGGTTTCTGCCAAAGATGCAAACAATTTACTTTAAAGCCGATAAGTACATAAAAATAGTAAACAAGTCGTTCTCCTCTCCGATAAATGTACTATTTTTGAGGCAGTTTTCTCACCATAGAAAAAACACTCAATATGCAAAAAATTACATTATGTCTGTTACTATGCTGCTTCACCTTACAAAGTCATGCCATAGTAGAACCATTGAAAGGCTATCAGTATGCCACAAAGCAAGCGCCCGAAGGGAATGAATGGGAATCGCCCGAAAACATCGCGCTGAACAAAGAACACCCCCATGCCTGGTTCTTCTCCTTCCAGGATCAGGAAAGTGCCCGGAAAGTCTTACCGGAAAACAGTGCTTACTGGCAATCGCTGAACGGAGACTGGAAATTCAACTGGGTACCGACTCCCGAAGACCGTCCGAAAGACTTCTATCAGACCAGCTTCGACGTATCGGGCTGGGACAACATCCCCGTACCGTCAAGCTGGAACATCGTCGGTCTTCAGAAAGACGGAACACAGAAGTACGGTACGCCGATCTACGTAAACCAGCCTGTTATCTTCCAGCATAAAGTGGCGGTCGACGACTGGCGTGGCGGCGTGATGCGTACACCGCCCGAAAACTGGACTACATTCAAACACCGCAACGAAGTCGGTTCCTACCGCCGCGAGTTCACCATCCCTACGGACTGGGAAGGAAAGGAAGTATTTATCAATTTCGACGGAGTCGATTCTTTTTTCTATCTCTGGATAAACGGGCAATACGTCGGTTTCTCAAAAAACTCGCGTAATACGGCCAGTTTCAATATCACTCCTTATCTAGTGAAAGGGAAAAACATCGTAGCCGCTGAAGTGTACCGCAGTTCGGACGGTTCTTTCCTCGAAGCACAGGATATGTTCCGCCTGCCGGGTATCTACCGTACCGTATCGTTGACTGCCGTTCCTCAACTGCACGTTCGCGATCTGGTTGCCACGCCTGACCTGGACGCAACTTATACAGACGGTTCACTGGCTATCCGGGCAGACATCCGTAACCTGGGTAAGAAGATGGCGAAAGGATACTCAATGGTCTATTCGCTGTATGCCAATAAACTCTATTCTGACGACAATACGAAAATAGAGAACGTAACAGCTACTGCCCCCATCGCCCAAATTCCTCCGGGCTTGGAAATGAATGCTGAAACAGTCCTGAAAATACAAAACCCGAATAAATGGTCTGCCGAACAACCGTACCGTTATACATTAGTAGGCGAGTTGAAAGATAAAAAAGGCCGCACGGTGGAAACAGTCTCTACCACCGTCGGTTTCCGCAAAGTGGAAATCAAAGATACGCCCGCTTCGGAAGACGAATTCGGACTGGCCGGACGCTACTATTATGTAAATGGTAAGACTGTCAAGCTGAAAGGCGTGAACCGTCATGAAAGTAATCCGGCTGTTGGCCATGCCATCACCCGCAAGATGATGGAAGACGAAGTGATGCTGATGAAACGTGCCAATATCAATCATGTCCGTAACTCCCATTATCCGGACGATCCGTACTGGTACTACCTGTGTAATAAATACGGACTTTATCTAGAAGATGAAGCGAATATCGAATCGCATGAATATTATTATGGTGCAGCCTCTTTGTCACATCCGAAAGAATGGCGGGATGCCCACGTAGCACGTGTTATGGAAATGGTACACGCCAATATCAATAACCCGTCCATCGTAATCTGGTCATTAGGAAACGAAGCCGGTCCCGGACCGAACTTTGTTGAAGCCTACAATGCATTGAAAAAAGCGGATTTGTCACGCCCTGTCCAGTACGAACGAAATAATGATATCGTGGATATGGGCTCCAACCAGTATCCGTCCATCTCCTGGGTGCGCGGTGCCGTGAAAGGAAATTATGACATCAAGTATCCATTCCATATCTCTGAATATGCCCATTCGATGGGAAATGCCTGCGGAAACCTGATCGACTACTGGGATGCTATGGAATCGACCAACTTCTTCTGCGGCGGTGCTATTTGGGACTGGGTAGACCAGTCACTCTACAACTATACACTGGACGGCAAACGTTATCTGGCTTATGGCGGTGACTTCGGCGATACGCCTAACGACGGTCAGTTCGTTATGAACGGCATCGTATTCGGGGATCTAGAGCCGAAGCCTCAATATTATGAAGTAAAGAAAGTATACCAACATATCGGCGTATCGGAAGTCAATGCAGAAAAAGGGCTTTTTGAAATCTTCAACAAATACTATTTCAACGACTTATCCGGCTATGATGTCAAATGGTCGCTTTACGAAAACGGAAAAGAAGTGGAAAGCGGTTCACTGAATCCAGGCAAGGTTGCTCCTCGTAACCGGGTACAGGTATCCGTTCCCTATACATACAGTCAATTGAAAGCAGACAAAGAATATTTCGTCAAAATACAATTCCTGTTAAACGACAACAAGCCCTGGGCTGACAAAGGTTATGTAATGGCGGAAGAACAGCTTCCTGTAAAGGCAGCAACGGACAAACCCGCAATCAACGAAGTAGCAAATGCTTCTGCCGGAGAGCTGACTATTGAGAAACAAGCGGATCCTCGCTTCCAGACCATTAAAGGAGATCATTTCGTTGCCACATTCGACAATGAAACGGGAACAATCTACAGCCTGAATTATGGAAACGAAACAATCATCGCCGACGGTAACGGTCCGAAGCTGGATGCTTTCCGTGCTTTTACCAACAACGACAACTGGTTCTACGGAAGCTGGTTTGAAAACGGACTGCACAATCTGAAGCATAAGGCTACCGCCGCTAAGGTACTTAACAGGAAAGACGGAGCCATCGTATTATTCTACACCGTAGAGTCCCAGGCTCCTAACGCAGCCAAGATACTGGGAGGAACTTCCAGCGGCAAGAATAGCGTGGAAGAGCTGACCGACAAAGTATTCAGCGACGACAACTTCAAATTCACTACCGACCAGGTATGGACGATCTATCGCGACGGCTCCATAGAGCTGCAGGCAAGCATCACATCCAACAATCCGAGTCTGGTTCTGCCTCGCCTGGGTTATGTCATGAGAGTTCCTCAACGCTATGAGAACTACACGTATTACGGACGGGGACCTGTTGAAAACTACGCTGACCGTAAAGTCGGACAGTTCATCGAAATGTATCAGTCGACCGTAGCCGACCAGTTCGTCAACTTCCCGAAACCGCAGGATATGGGTAATCACGAAAACGTACGCTGGTGTGCGCTGACCGACAAAGCCGGTAAAGGAGCTGTATTTGTGGCAACCGACCGTCTTTCGACTTCGGCATTACAATATTCCGCACTCGATCTGACATTGGCCGGACATCCTTACCAGCTGCCGAAAGCCGGTGACACGTATCTGCATCTCGACCTGGCTGTTACAGGCTTGGGTGGCAACAGTTGCGGACAGGGTGGTCCGTTGGTGCACGACCGCGTATTTGCCGGACAAAACAACATCGGTTTCATCATCCGACCGGCAGCACAAGACCTTTCTGCCGTTGCACAGGTTTCAGCCGCAGGTGATATTCCTTTCTCTATTACCCGCAGTCGTACAGGATTGGTAGAATTGTCGTCTATCGACAAAGATGCCGTTATCTGTTACACCATCGGTAAAGACAAGAAAGCGAAAGAATATACGGAAGCCATCCCAATGCGCGAAGGCGGGACGATCACAGCCTGGTTCAAGAATAATCCGGAGATCAAGTCCACAAAGACATTCAACAAGATGGAAAGCATACAGACGGAAGTTATCTATGCCAGCAGCGAAGAGGTAGACGGCGGCGATGCCAAGAACCTGGTAGACGGCGATCCGAACACGATCTGGCACAGTATGTATTCCGTTACCGTTGCCAAATATCCGCACTGGGTAGACCTGGATGCAGGCGAAGAAAAAGCTATCAAAGGCTTTATCTACATGCCCCGTCAGGACAGCAACAACGGTAACATCAAGGAATATTCCATCCAGGTCAGCAACGACGGCAAGAATTGGGGCGAACCTGTTTGCAAAGGTCAGTTCGAAAGAAACAGAGACGAGAAACGAGTTCTTTTCGACAAGCCGGTGAAAGGCCGTTATATCCGTTTCACTGCCCTGAGCTCACAGAATGGGCAAGATTTCGCAGCAGGGGCGGAACTTACGATTCTAAGTGAATAAGAGAAGAGAACGACTACTTTCCCTTATATATAAATAACGAAAGCCCCGACGGAATTTCCGCCGGGGCTTTGTTTTGCCTGCCGTCACCCTTCACAGGGGTCAGAACAGAATTTCCATCTGATTTAATGTTTAATTATAATTCGCTCAACAACAAATCAAGCTTGTTTCCATAGCTAATCATCAGCGATACAAGCTTGAATAAAGATTTGTTACGATTTGGAAAATCAGGAAAATCATGTTTTTTTGTAAAAAGGCTATATCAATGAGTAATATAAAAGGTAAAGTAGAATTTATAACGGCTATGATTGATGCATTCGCACAGCAGAATAGCCTGAATAAGCAGCAAGCTTACCGTTATATCCGCCGTTTTCGTGGAATTGATTTCTTGGTGCAACACTATGAGGCTATTCGTACGCTCGATTTTAAAGAGGCTCTTTCTTATCTGACACTTTATTGCCAACGCCAAGGAGGGGCTATCGCATGATACTTTATCTATGACAGATTTTGATTATATAGTTGAATCGGTTACGGCGGACTTAGTTGTTTTACTGATGGAACGCTTGGGGATGGATTTGCAAACCGCTTTGGATACGGTTTATACATCTGATACCTTCGTAAAATTATCCGACCCGACTACTGAGTTATATTATCAAAGCCCATATTATATTTATTCTTATCTCGAAACCGAAATAAAAACAGGGGCAATGGGATAAAAGTTAAATCTTCATCATCTCACTCAATAATCAGGTCAAACCATATGTATTCTTTCATATCGAACACGTTATACCATTCCTTCGGTGGCAATTTTGCATTGCGGACATCACAATAGCTGCCGCCCTGCCTTAACTCACCGTCAACCATAGTCTCATATAAAGCACCACTCGTATATCCGATAAGAGGGATTGTATCCTTAGAGAAATAGGGGACAGCAGGATATGTTTCCAGTAAGATACTATGTAAAACATCCTCCACTTCCACTCTTTCCTCTACTATTTTTTCCCCTTCAATAGTAAAACGTACTTCGTGTGCATGAAGCGGTTCGGCTCCAATACGAATCGACAACACCGTATCCTTGATTACAGAGGGCTCCTCATTTAATATTTTATAGGAAACAACCCCATCCCTGTAGTGTGCCATCCGAATTTTATACGACAACCCTTGTAATTCACCGGACAATTTTATTTTTTGAATACTTGCCGGAGATTCTGTCTCTTCATAATGAAGTTGAACAGGATACAATCGTTTATTTCCACAACTAATTATTAGCAAGAGTAAACAGGTTGATAAAAGAGTTATACAAAGTTTCCTCATAACCGCTTCCTTTTAATTATTCAATTTACCAATTGAGCAACTACCAATACTTGATTGTCATCTTCCATCAGATCCGGCAAGAGCTCTTTCAGAGAGCCTTTGGCTTCAGCAGGTTTTACTTTCTCCAAAAGGATAGCGGCAGAGGCAACGGCAATCATCTTATTTTTCGAAATAAAACGAGGGAAAATGGTACAGCCGCCTTCCATATCATCTGTAAAACCGTCCCATTGAGCTTTCGGGGAACGGACACGGCAAAGAGCTCCCTTTTCTTTGTCATACCAGGCAAAACGACGTTCATTTTCCTGGGCATACTCGATACCCATTCCATGATTTGTCTCCAGGATATTGAAGAAGTTGAATTTCTTATCGGCAGCTTTATTGGGAAGGTTGGTTCCCGTATTCGTTTTCTTGTCAACAACGATCACGGCATCATCTTCACCCGATAATTTTTCATATTGGGAAAGATCCAGTTTATATTCCGGTATCCTTTTTTTACCCTCCAAACGAAAAATCGTCGTCTCTAAAGGATTCTTATAATAAGTTTTTCCCTGATGGTCATAAAGAATACCGTAAGTAAAGATAATCCCCGGATAACGAACACCCTGTTCCGGTCTGAAGTGAAAGCTATACAGTTCCTTTCCTTTGGTGTTATATACGAACAGTTCTTTACCCCTTTTATCCTTCGTATACAAGTATTCATTGGTTACTCCAAACAGGTTACCGGCTTTATCCCTGTAAGTAGTCATCGATCCCCGTTGTGTATCGATGTCATACAAGTATTTGCCGTCAAAAGAATAAACCAGTACCTTTCCTTTTCTGAAATCAGACATAAATATCTGTTGTGCATCTTCATCATAAACGACAGCCATCACGGACTGCGTATATTCTCCCGGACCTTCTCCTGCCTTTCCTATCTTACGGACGAATTTACCTTCCGGGGTAAACTGGAACAGATTAACATAATCGCAGACAAACAGATAGTCACCGGCAAAAGTCACATCCATAATATCTTTACCCAACAATGATTCCGCAGTCGTTTCCAATGGGATGTATTTCACACCGGAGGCCACCTCACTCAATTTTATCTCTTTCTGCTTATTCACTCCATCCGCAAAAGCAATATTCTTTTGTGCCATAAGCGGCATATAGAATGCCAATACGAGCAACCAAACACCTGTGATCCTGATACTTTTTCCCATATTTGTACTGATTTAACGATTAATACTGTATGCTTTCCGTTCTGCCGTTCATTCCAGCTTAACGGCCTTTCCTTCAACGTTAACTTCCTTTGCCGAATCTCTTGCAGCTATTTCTTTCTTATGTTTTTTCTCGTAATCCTTCATAGCTGCTTTCATTTGTTCGCGCCGTTTCTTTTCCAATTCGGAAGGTTCGGGTAACTGGTTGATGAGGTTTTGCAGATCCGGCATGGACAACCGGCTTTTTTTACCGTCGGGAGCCAGCATGGTCAACTCCGTCATATTCCGGAAGAAAGCCTCTTTGTATAAGTCTTCCAAGAAATAACGGAAGCCGAACAGGTTCTCTTTCGGTTCCTTTCTCTTCATCAACTCTGTCATGTAAATATATTTGCTGAAAAGCGCTTTCTGTAACCGTTTCTCATCATCGAACATCTCCGAATCTCTTAGCCAGTAATGTTTGTTGATTTCATATAACAGGTTCAACTGTGTCGGATCTTTCTTCCAGGCTTCATAATAGACTTTTTCAGCTTCATTGAATCGGCCATCCCGCTCCAAAGCGCTTCCCCTGAAAGTAGCCAGCAAATTGACGAAAAACTTCTTCGGTTTCATACATTCTTCCGCCTGGTCGAATAATTCATATGCCCGCTGCCGGTCGTAAGTTTTACCTAATGTACCTCCATAAAGCAAAATCGTTTCCACATCAGTCGAATCGATTGCATAAGCCAGCTCCAAAGGTTCCACGGCATCCAATGCATGACCGGACATATAGCGGGAAGCACCGGCATATTTTAGATTGATAAAAGAAGAATCTCCTTCCGCCAACAGACTGCTGTAGACAGTGTCCGCTTTCAGGTATTTTTTCGTCATATACAAAGCCATCCCCTGGCTCTGCCGTATCTGTCGGTTATCGGGGTTATAGTACAAAGCGGTATCGCAGACCTGCAATGCTCCTTTCCCATCTCCCTGCCACAGTAACAGGTTGATCAAGGAAGAAGCGACACGGATATTCTCCGGATTGATCTCCATTGCACGGGCATATAACTCCAAAGCGATCAGCGTATTCATTCCTCCTTTTTTCATATGGCAATCGGCGAGACCTGCCAGGATGGTAGGATTATCGCTCTCAAACGTAGCCAGCGTACGATAGTGATCCATCGCCTTCCCGTAATCCCCTAACTGATAATACAGGCGTGCCAGTTGATTGTTCGCATAAAAGTTCAAACTATCCGCTTCCAGTACTTTCCCGTAGCAACGCTCCGCCTCCGCTATCTTTCCATAATTAATAGCGGCACGGGCAAGCGCATTCCATGCATCCATATTCGTCGTATCCATCGACAGGCAATGCTGAAAACAACGATATGCATCTTTATACCGAAACATACCCTCATAAGCCTGCCCGATGGCCGACATAGTTGCATAATTCGAAGAATCTGCCGCCGTCAGACTATCCGTGCGAGCAAGCACCTCCGGAAACTGTTTTCTGTTTACCAACTCCTGCAAAGAAAGCTCCTGAGACTGTAATGTAAAGACGTAAAAGGTAAGGATGAATAACATCGTACTCATCATTCTGATCAACTTCTGCATATCTGTTCTATTTAATTATTCTGATTTCTTTTCTGTCAGTTTCTGTTCCTCGTGTAATTTTCCTGCAGCCTTCATGCTCGCTTTAAAAGCTTCAGAGTTCTCGTCGAGAGGCTCCAGCTTAGGATTCGCAGCTTGCTTTCTCTGTTTGAAGTTGTCCTCCATCTGCTTTTGAAGTTTCTTTTCGAGTTCCGGAGTTTCCGGCAACTGATCGATGACAGACTTCAATTCGTCCACCGCCAACTTACTCCTCTTACCGTCGGGAGCGATCATAATCAGCTCATCCTTTTTCTTGAAGAAAGCATCTTCATACATATATTGCAACAAAGGACGATATACATGGAACCCTTTCAGCTTCTTTCCTGTCAGGATACATTCTTTCAGGAAAGTGACTTTGACAAATAAGGCACGATCACGTTCTTCTTCCGTGTCATAAGTCGGTCCCCAATTTGAGAACTTCTGTTCGATACGGAACAACAGATCCAAACGGTCTTTATTCGCCAACCATTCCTTATACAACAACCTTTCAGCTTCCCGCGAACGCCCGTCTTTCCATAAGGTCTCGGCACGGGAGGTCAACAACAAATTGACCAAAGCCTCATTCGGCTGCATCAACTGTTCAGCCTGGTCGAACAACTGGTAAGCACGTTTACGATCGTATGTCTTCCCCAAAGCGGCTCCCAACAACAAATTTGTTTCTACATCTGTCGTATCTTTCCGGTAAGCCCATTCCAACAAGTCGATCGCATCCATGGCACGTCCCGACAGATAACGCGAAGCACCACCATATTTCAAGGTAAGAAAAGAGGTATCGCCTTCCGCCAACAGATCCTGGTATAAGGTATCGGCTGTGGCATACTGCTTATTCATATAGAACCCCATCGCCTTGCTGCGACGCAGGGACTGATTGCCGGGATTATAAAACAAAGCCGTATCGCAAACAGCCAGACCGTCCAGTACGTTCGGGCCGCCCAACCGGTACAGACAATTGACCAGCGCACTTGCAAGGCCGGCATTTTCACGGTTCACATTATAGGCTTGATAATAACAGATCGTAGCTGCCGGTACGGAATTCATCTTCATATAACAATCGGCAATATTCCGGTAGATAACAGGATTTACCTTCGTCGTGTCCTGATCGCGTAAGACGTTGAACTGCAGGACAGCATTCTCATAATCACCGATCTGCGAATACAGACGCGCCAGTTGATAATTAGCATAAAAGTCCGTACTGTCCGCTTCCAAAACTTTCAGGAAACAATCTTTAGCTACCGATGCTTTTCCCAGATTCATCGCCACCCGGGCTACGGAAGTGAAAGCATCTGCGTTCGTCGTATCCATTTGCAGACAATACTGATAATACCGGTAAGCCTTATCATACTCCAAGATACCTTCGTAAGCCTGGCCGATAGCCGACATAGTAACATAATCGGCAGAATCTGCCGGAGTAAGGCTATCGGCCAGGGCAATCACTTCCGGAAATTTCTTCTTATTCACCAGTTCCTGAAGCGATACACTCTGTGCCTGCCCC
The DNA here is from genome assembly GCF_029581355.1 of Parabacteroides chongii. Classification (NCBI taxonomy): domain Bacteria; kingdom Pseudomonadati; phylum Bacteroidota; class Bacteroidia; order Bacteroidales; family Tannerellaceae; genus Parabacteroides; species Parabacteroides chongii. The sequence continues at coordinate 994,075 of NZ_CP120849.1, forward strand.
ATAAGGGACAGGACACTGAGAAGAAGCAAAACAATATATTTGTGCATCATCCGCTCGTATGTATTAAATGATTACTGCAATCTGAACGTCACAGGAGTCGTATATTTTACTTTTACAGCCTTTCCGCGCTGCATGCCCGGAATCCATTTAGGCATCTGACCTATTACACGTAAAGCCTCTTTGTCAAGAGCGGGATCGACCCCCTGGATCACTTCCGCATCACTGACACTTCCATCCGGATTGATAATGAATGAACAAACAACACGTCCTTGTATGCCGTTTTGCTGAGCACTCACCGGATACTGTACTGTATTTGCGATAAAACGAGTGAGAGCTGCATCTCCGCCCGGATACTGCGGCATCTTCTCTACCATTACAAACACCTGATCGGAAACTGTAGTCTCCTTTTGCTCGCCATAACCGACAACAACTATTTCATTCTCGGCATCTTTTCCCTGCAACTCTTGTTTTTCTTGCTTGTTTCCTCCGGAATCAGGGGCATCCTTTCCTTGCAAACGGAAAGTGACCGGTACGGTATATTTAACAGCCACATCTTGTCCCCGTTGCTTTCCGGGCGTCCATTTCGGCATTGTAGAAAGTACCCTGATAGCTTCTTTATCGAGCGACGGATCTACACCACGAATCACTTCTATATCCGTCACCGAACCATCTTTCTCTACAATAAAAGAAGCCGTCACACGTCCCTGGATTCCATTTTCCTGGGCGATTACCGGATATTTAACGGTTTTTGCCAGAAATTGCAATAGAGCTTCTTGTCCACCCGGAAACTCCGGCATAACTTCTACTACCGTAAATACCTGGTCCGTTGATGTTCTAGGCTTAGGAGAGGCAGCAGGAGCAGTTCCCGTAGTCGGTTGCGTTCTTTGTATGCTTCCGTCCGGATACAGCTGTACTTTCAGGTTACCCAACACATCCTTTACCGCAACCTCTTTCGGTTTCATTCCAGGGAAAGAAAAACTAAGAACGGCATCTTTTGTTGTTTCAAGAGTAAAGTTACCTTTGGTATCGGTAATCGTACCGACATTGGTTCCTTTGATTATCACTGACGCACCGATAACCGGTCCGTTAAAATCATCGATTACCTGACCTGTCACTTTCACATTATCCCCTTGAGTGATCATCACCTCGGTAGCTTCCTTTACATCGGCAACAGCATCGGCTGCTATTTCCTTTGTAATACGGGCTACTGCCTCGATGTTGCTCAGCAGCATCAGGAATACTGCCAAAGGAATGAATATCAGGTATTTTGTTCTTCCGATCCCGTGGGATCTCTTTTTGTTCATCATACTAATTCTGTTTTTTAGATGTAATACATTAAAACTATTATATAATGTTGCTGCAGCCTGATAATGATGGGCAAGTCCCAGTAGATGGTACTGATAGCTCTTGCAGTCGTATCCGGATTGGATAACGGTATTGTCTGCCAGATATTCCAGGTTATGGCGCACCTCGCGTTTCAAAAGCCACGCAAAAGGGTTCACCCAACATACGACAGTAATCAGCTCGCAAATCATCACGTCTATCGAATGCCATTGGAATACATGGGTACATTCGTGTGTAAGTATTTCATCTATCTCTTTCTCCGAATGGCTTTCCGGATGTATGAATATCATTTGGAAGAACGAAAAGGGTCCGGCGGGTTTATCGAGCCGATAAACCAGGACACCATGAATAAGAGTCCGTTTACTACGGTATGCCAACAGCAGGATGCTGGTCAACTGCACAAAGAAACGGACTAGTAAAAGGGCCACGACACTCCAGTAAATATACGAACTTGCGGAAAGCATCACGGCTTTCCAGTCTGTCTTAACGACCGTTTCGGGGGTGATGGTAACTTCCGGCATCATCGCCGAATACATCATGATCACTTCCGTCATTGGTTCCTGTTCTTTCACCCACTCCTGAATATTCAGCAACGGATAAAGCAATGCGAGGCCAAAGAAAGCAAGGAGGGAGACCCGACGCAACTTAAAGAACGTGTCCTTGTAAAAGAGCAGACGGTAGAAGGCATAAAAGAGTACAAAGGCTACATTCACCTTCAAAAAGTAGGCAAATTCCGGTGTCATGGTAATAAGGTGTTTATAAGGTTTATTCTTTTCCTTTTTCTATCAGATCGATGATATCTTTCAGGTCATCAGCCGAAATCTTCTGATCTTTGGCAAAGAAAGAGACCATTTCCTTGTACGAGTTCTCAAAGTAATTACGAACTACTCCGCTCATAAAAGTACGTTTGTATTCACTTTCCGGGATCAACGGAGTGTATTCATACGTATTTCCATAACGTTTGTTCTTCACATACTTCTTTCGTTCCAAATTCTTTACAATAGAAGCAAGCGTTGTATAAGGGGGTTTCGGATCTGCATATTTCGCCAGTATCTCTTTTACGAAACAAGGACCAATCTGCCAAATCAAGCGCATTACCTCTTCTTCCTGCATTGTCAATTTTTCCATGATTCTTATCAATTTACGATTGTATCGCAAATCTACGAATAATTCGTATAATTGCAACAGAAAAGGCGTTAATAAGTATTAAATACACTATAATCTCTTTTTTACTCCGAATGACAAAACCTATCTTCCCTGCTTCAGCAAGAATATAAAGTTCAGTACCCTATTCTACCCATCACTGTGGGAATCTTTCCCCATTGGGATGGGGGAAAGAACCCACAAAGAAGGGGAAAACTCCCCACTTAGATGGGGATAATTCCCCACAACTATGAAAATAGTGGGGAAAGCGCACACTATGATGAGGGCGCACCTTTTTTTATTTTATTTTGTCTCGTTCTCTTCTTTCCACTTTTTCCGCATCTTCATACGTTTGACCTGCAGATAGCGCAGTAGGAAGATAACGAACAGGGAAACTCCCAGGACCGAAAAATACTGTACCCAATCCGGATCCGGCTGTTTTCCGGGCCATCCCCATACACACATAACAAACAGGTAGACAAGCAGAACGCCGGTTGTAATATTAATTCTCTTCATAACGGATTCTTTTTTTTACTTTTCAACAGGCAAAGATACAAGATAGTTTATTTTATCATTGGGCCAGAACGCATTTGTGTTGGGCACGATAACCACCAGCTTCAATAATCAGTATATACAAACCGCCCCGAAGAGGTAATGATTGCACAGACGAACCTTGCGGTACCGGACAGGAATATACAAGTTGTCCCGTGACATCGACCACTTTCAGTTTCCCGACAGACGAAAATCCACTCAGATAGAGCACATTACCTTTTAAAATACTCGTCTCGTTTTCTTTTCTTATTTTTAACAGCTGAGTTTTAACATTTATCGGCTCCGTCAGTTCAGAACGCAAAGGATAACCGGATTTTAGCAACACTGCCTTTGCGGTAGACGGTTCATTCGTAACAGTCAGTTCAGTTGTGGCACTCGCTTTAACGAAAAAGGCAGCCAAGGGGGGAAGTTCATAATTGCTGCCTATTGCATAAGGGGCATAGTTCTTTCCATCATATAGATAAATGTTTCCGTCGAGTGCCGGATCAGGCTGTATCTGAGACAGTTTTAATGAAGCGGGCAAAGGGTTACCACAAAGATACCAACCACTGTTATCATCACCTGCATCCATAGACGAAGCGACATTGACAGGAATGGAAACCGCCTTTCCGAAATCCTCAGGTATATTTTCTCCCTCAACGGAAAAGGTTAATGTATTATCAGAAGCTGCCGCATCCAATGCGACTAAATAACCTTTTCCTCTTTCAAAAACAAGGGGGTTATCTGAAGAAACAGGAATAGAGAAGACCTCCCAGTTTCCTGTCGGTGTTTGAGTAGAGGACCGCTTATCACCATTGTACATTTGTACATAGAAGTAATTGCCGTTACCTGTAAATTGCTCATCCTTCAATTGGAAGCGGTTATCGATCTCCTTCAGATAGACATCGAAAGGGAAAGAGAGGAAATACCATTTAGCTTTTTCGGGGAAAGTATGCTGAAGGCTTACACTCTCTTTTACAGATAGTTTGCCTTGCACTGTCAGTGAGAAGTCAGTAGCTGTCGGTCGATTGTCAGTGCTATGCAGGAAGAGGTTATTCACGATGAAATGGCCGTTTTCTGTGATAGTCAAGTTACCACCGTTACCTAGCGATGCAGTTTGGCACTCAATGAAAGAGTTGATAGTTGCTGTTCCGGAGATGAGCGCACAGCGACGACGTAAAGGGGGAAGATTCGACCAACAAATCGCATCATTCCAATTTCCTTTTCCTGAGAAGAAAGAATATTCTGGAATTTGACCATGGACAGAAAAACTATTTACCAGATAAACCCCATCTTTAGAGCCAACAGCGGGCTTTTCAGCATACAACTCAAGAGAAGAAGGAGACCCTTCTATTTGAAAAACTTTATAATTAAACCAATTGTCCTCCTTATCAGGTTTAACCTTCGGAGCATATAACACTTTTGTCAGCTCCCCTTCTTCTGTTAAATAACGGGCAGATAAATCCGCTCCATCGACCAGCTTGTCACCGGCACAACGAAACCTGATCACAACATCTTTATATCCCTCAGTAGAGAAGGAAGTAAAAGAGACAGTTCCACCTAAAGGTATCTGAAGTGTAGTTGTACCATCCGGCAAAACCGTTTCTCCATTCGTTACATATTCCCAGTTATCTTCGGGATGCTGTCGAAATGTTTGCCGCCTAATCGTATCGACAACCAACGCATTCCCGCTTCCTTTCACGAAATCACCCCATGCAGACGGATTAGACACTTGTGCCCGGACAGGCACTAAAATTGCCAGAATGGCTGTTCCGGCAAAGATGCGCCGAAACATACGTAAATGTTTCTTTTTCATAGCTAAACTATTTTGATCGTTATTATGTTTGCAAATATAAAGAAATAATTGAAATGATTATCTTTGCTGCATGAAAGAATTTATCATATCAGAAGCAAAAACTGAAAAAGCTGTGCTCGTCGGTTTAATTACCCCCGAGCAAAACGAACAGAAAGTAAAAGAATATCTGGACGAACTGGCATTCCTTGCCGATACGGCCGGAGCAGATGCTGTCAAAAAGTTTTATCAGAAACTAGATTATCCGAATCCCGTCACATTTGTCGGTACCGGTAAATTACAGGAGATCAAAGAATACGTGGTCGAGAATGAAATCGGACTGGTTATCTTCGACGACGAACTCTCACCGAAGCAGCTTCGTAATATTGAAAAAGAACTCCAGGTGAAAATACTCGACCGTACCAGCCTGATACTCGACATATTCGCCAGCCGTGCCCAAACAGCCCATGCAAAAACGCAGGTCGAACTGGCACAATATAAATACATGCTTCCGCGCCTGACCCGCTTGTGGACCCACCTGGAACGCCAGCGTGGTGGTGTTGGTATGCGCGGACCGGGTGAAACCCAGCTGGAAACCGACAAACGTATCATCCTGGATAAGATTGCCAAGCTGAAACGCGACCTGGTGGATATCGACAAACAGAAAAGTGTACAGCGAAAGAATCGTGGCAAGATGGTCCGTGTCGCACTGGTGGGCTATACCAACGTCGGTAAATCCACGTTGATGAACCAACTGAGCAAAAGCGATGTGTTTGCCGAAAACAAATTGTTCGCCACGCTCGACACCACTGTCAGAAAAGTAATCGTTGAAAACCTGCCGTTCCTGTTGTCAGACACGGTCGGTTTTATCCGCAAATTACCTACCGAACTGGTGGAATCGTTTAAATCAACACTCGACGAGGTGCGCGAAGCCGATCTACTGGTCCATGTAGTGGATATTTCCCATCCGACTTTTGAAGAACAGATCGAAGTCGTAAACAAGACACTAGCGGAAATCGACAAAACGGAGAAGCCGATGATCATGGTATTCAACAAAGTCGACGCATTCACCTTCACTCCCAAAGAAGAAGATGACCTGACACCACGAACACGGGAGAATATCGACCTCGACGAACTGAAACGTACCTGGATGAATAAGCTACAGGACAACTGTATCTTTATCTCAGCCAAAGAACGCACCAACATAGATGCGCTGAAAGCATTATTATACGAACGGGTTAAACAGATACATATCACCCGCTTCCCCTACAACGATTTCCTCTTCCAGCAGTACGACGAGGAATAGGCAAGAAGATTATTAATAAGTTGACCAATGGAAAAAATCAGAAACCTGCGGCCGGAAGAGATTGCGCTCCTGCAATCTCAGGGCTGCCATGCAGAAAACTGGGAAAATGTTATAGTCCCTGTTGCTTTCGGTACACAGTATATTCATAACGTACATTTCTCCGGCACTGTCGTCCTCGGTATTTTTGAAAAGAAATTCACTCTGCCGGGCGGGATCAGGAAGCATAGCGGTCTAAAAAATGCGACCTTGCATAACTGCATGCTGGGTGATAATGTGTTGATCGAGAATACACACAATTATATCGCGAACTACCGCATCAAGGACAATTGTTTTATAGAAAATGTCAATGTGATTGTAGTTGACGGAGAAAGTTCCTTCGGTAATAATATACCGGTTTCGGTACTGAACGAGACGGGAGGACGAGAGGTCCCTATCTACGACTGGCTTTCAGCACCGATGGCTTATGTGATCGCACTTTACCGCCACCGCCCGAAACTGATCGAACGATTGCAGGAACTGATTGCCGGTTATACTAAAAGCGTCACTTCCGACCACGGTACAATCGGAGAGAACACTCGGATAATCAACACCGGAACAATCCGGAATGTCAATATAGGCAAGCATGCGACCTTGGAAAATTGTACACGCCTGGAAAACGGGACGGTGAATAGTAACGAAGAAGCCCCTGTATATATCGGCGACAGTGTGATCGCCCAGGATTTTATCATCTCATCAGGTGCCGTGATTGCCGATGCGGCGAAGATCATCCGCTGTTTTATCGGGCAGGCATGCCACGTAACACATAACTTTTCGGCTCACGATTCCCTGTTGTTCAGTAACTGTTCCTTTGAAAACGGGGAAGCCTGCGCCATCTTCGCCGGCCCGTTCACCGTTTCCATGCATAAAAGCAGCCTGCTGATCGCCGGTATGTATTCATTCCTGAACGCCGGAAGCGGTTCGAACCAAAGCAACCATATGTACAAACTCGGTCCGATCCATCAGGGTATCGTGGAAAGAGGCTCCAAAACAACCAGCGATTCATATATTCTTTGGCCGGCACGCATCGGAGCATTCTCCCTGGTTATGGGACGACATCACCATCATAGCGACACCTCCGACATGCCTTTCTCTTATCTGATAGAGAAAGATGACGAGACTTATCTGGTGCCGGGCGTAAACCTGCGGAGTGTCGGTACGATCCGTGATGCCCAAAAATGGCCGAAGCGCGATAAACGCACCGATCCGAACCAGCTGGATATGATTAACTACAATCTGTTAAGCCCATATACGATCCGGAAGATGCTAAAGGCTGTCGATATCCTGACAAACCTGCAAACGCTTGTCGGAGAGACTTCGGAAATATATTATTATCAAAATACCCGCATCAAAGGTTCTTCTCTGCAAAATGCACTGAAGTTCTATAGAATGGCTATCAACAAGTTTTTAGGAAATTCGCTTATCAAACGTCTGGAAGGAACTCCCTTCCGCGACATCGAAGAAGTCCGCAGGCAACTGGTCCCTACTACTGCCGAAGGGACTGGCGAATGGGTCGACCTTTCCGGATTGATCCTTCCCAAAGATCAACTGGACAGTTTGATCGAGCATATCGAGAGCGGTGAAATAAACTCCCTGGAGAGGGCGGAGGCTTTCTTCCATCTTATGCACCGCTCATACTATGACATGGAATGGACATGGGCTTACCAAAAGATAGAAGAATACTACGGCATTAGCCTCAGCAAGATTACCGCCGATAAGATCATCGAACTGGTCGAAATATGGAAATCATCCGTTATCGGTTTGGACGAACTCCTTTATAAAGATGCTAAAAAAGAATTTTCCCTCACCTCAATGACCGGCTTCGGTGTAGACGGCACCCGCAAAGAAAAAGAAGAGGATTTCGAAATCGTACGCGGAGCATTCGAGCAAAACCCGTTCGTCACAGCCGTGAAAGAACATATCAGCACCAAACGGGCACTAGGAGACGAGCTGATCGAAAGGATAAACCGCATCCGTAACCCGGAAGAAGAAAAGTAAAAGACATCATTCCCGGCGATGGCTCCGGGGATGATGTTCCAGTATTTCTTTGCGCAGAAACTGGCGGTCGATATGGGTATATATTTCCGTTGTCGTTATCTTTTCATGTCCCAGCATATCCTGGATGGCACGGAGATTGGCGCCACCTTCCAGCAGATGGGTGGCAAAAGAATGCCTGAATGTATGGGGACTGACATTTTTATGGACACCTGCCATCTCTGTCTGTTGTTTGATAATATGAAAGACCATGATGCGGGAAAGAGCCGTTCCCCGGCGGCTCAGAAACAGAATATCTTCAAACCCTTTCTTCACTACCATCAAGTTACGATCCAACAGATAGTTCTTTATCTCACGGATAGCCGTATCGGAGATCGGAACCAGCCGTTGTTTACTGCCTTTTCCTTCCACCCGGATAAATCCTTCATCGAAATAAACATCCGAATAACGCAAAGTGATCAACTCTGAAACACGCAGACCGCAACTGTATAATACCTCCAGCATCGCCCGGTTACGCTGTCCTTCCGGCAGAGAAAGATCGATGGAGTCCAATATATTATTTATTTCATTGACTGTCAACACTTCGGGAAGTTTCAATCCAATCTTCGGCGACTCCAACAATTCCGTCGGGTCAACTGTTATATACTCGTCCAGTAGCATGAAGCGGTAAAACGACTTTATACCGGAGATAATCCGGGCCTGCGAACGCGGGTGTATGCCGATGTCGCGCAACTGGGCAACGAACTGCTGTAAATCCTGATAAGTAATGTCGGTATACTCTTTCCCCTCATTTTCTATAAAGCGGGTCAGTTTATCCAGATCAGTCAGGTAAGCATCTATCGAGTTGGCAGATAGAGACTTTTCCAGCCGGAGCCAGGTCTTATACTTGCTGATTATATCTTTTCCTTGTTGCATTGTACACAGGTCATTATGTATGTGTCAAATAAAATCACTACCTTTGCCGGATATTTTTCAGCCCGTACCAGGTGGTGCAAAGGTAATAAAGTTACAGCAAATGAAGAAGATTCAGATTATTAATGGTCCTAATCTTAACCTGTTGGGCAAACGTGAGCCAACAGTATATGGTAATGCTTCTTTCGAAGGATATTTGGACGAGTTACGTGCCCGATACCCGCAATGCGAAATAGCTTACTTTCAGAGTAATATAGAAGGTGAAATGATTAACAAGATCCACGAAGTGGGTTTTGAATACGATGGTATTATAATGAATGCGGGAGCATATACACATACATCCATCGCATTGCACGATGCCATAAAATCAGTGACTACTCCGGTAATAGAAGTACACATCTCGAATGTACATGCACGCGAATCGTTCCGTCATGTATCGATGATATCGGCAGCCTGCAAAGGAGTGATCCTGGGATTCGGACTAGATTCATACCGTTTGGCGCTCGAAGCGCTTATACAATTCGAAAAAGGTAAATAATAGGTTATAATATTTAAGGTATATGTTAAAGCATACGAAGATTGTTGCTACAATTTCTGATCAACGTTGTGATGTGGAGTTCGTCCGCTCATTATACAACGCAGGAATGAATGTTGTGCGCCTGAATACGGCCCACATGATGGAAGAAGGTTTGAACCGTGTTGTTACAAATGTACGCGAAGTGTCTGACCGCATCGGTATATTGATGGACACCAAAGGGCCGGAAGTCCGTACTACAACGGCCAGCGAGCCAATACCTTTCACTACCGGCGAAACCGTTAAGATCATGGGCGACCCGGATAAAGAGACTACGCATGATTGTATATATGTTTCATACAGGAATTTTGTCGGAGACTTGACGGTCGGCAGCGATGTGCTGATCGACGATGGCGACCTGGAGCTGAAGGTGATCGAGAAACATGACGACTACCTGGTCTGCGAAGTGGAAAATGACGCTACACTGGGAAGCCGCAAGAGCGTGAATGTGCCCGGTGTACGTATCAACCTCCCTTCCTTGACAGACAAAGACCGTAAGAATATCCTTTGGGCTATCGAGAACGACCTCGATTTCATCGCACATTCTTTCGTAAGAAACAAACAGGACGTATTGGATATCCAACACATTTTGGACGAACATAAAAGCCCGATCAAGATCATTGCCAAGATCGAGAATCAGGAAGGCGTCGACAACATCGACGAGATCCTGGAAGTAGCTTACGGTATCATGATCGCCCGTGGCGACCTGGGTATCGAAGTGCCGGCAGAAAAGATTCCGGGAATCCAGCGCGTATTGATCCGCAAATGTGTGGAAGTGAAAAAACCTGTGATCGTTGCGACCCAAATGCTTCACTCCATGATCAAGAACCCACGTCCTACCCGTGCGGAAGTAACTGATATCGCCAACGCCATCTATTATCGCACAGATGCGTTGATGCTTAGCGGCGAAACAGCTTACGGTAAATATCCGTTGGAGGCAGTACAGACAATGACTAAAGTTGCCCGCGAAGCAGAAAAGACCAAACTGGCAGCAAATGATATCCGTGTCCCTATCGAAGGAAATGACCTGGATGTTACTTCATTCCTGGCAAAACAAGCTGTAAAATCATCCAACAAATTACATGTAAAGGCAATCATCACTGACAGCCACACCGGACGTACAGCACGTTACCTGGCAGCTTTCCGTGGCACATCTACTGTATTTGCTATCTGCTACAACTCACGCGTAACCCGCATGCTTTCTTTATCATACGGCGTATGGGCAGTTTATCAGCCGTGGGATGACAGCCGCCGCGGATATTTCTACAGTGCACTGAACGAACTGATCAAGAGCGGACGTATCACACGTAACGACATGGTTGCTTACCTGAGCGGTAGCTTCGGCGAAGGCGGCGGTACAACATTCCTCGAAATCAATAACGTAGGAAAAGTACTGGACGCAGGAAGTAAATATTCCCTCCCGACCTTCAAAGAATAAATAAAATAAAACCGAAAAAGGTGTAGCAAATGACATTAGACGAATACATTCTCTCTCATAGCGACGAAGAAGGCGCATTGTTATCCGCCCTGAACCGGGATGCCAATGTGAATTTGCTGCGTCCGCGTATGTTGTCCGGACATCTGCAGGGACGTATACTGAAAATGTTTTGCCGCATGCTTCGCCCCCATCGTGTACTGGAGATCGGTACCTATACGGGCTATGCCACACTTTGTATGGCAGAAGGAACCGAAGATGACGCTTTGATCCACACGCTGGAGATCAACGACGAGATGGAAGATTTCATCATGAAATACCTCTCCCGCTCTCCTCATAAGGCTAAAATAAGATTGCACATCGGTGATGCTATGGAGATCATACCGGAACTGGACGAGACATTCGACCTGGTATTTATCGATGCCGACAAACGTTTGTACTCCGATTATTATGACCTGGTATTTCCCAAAGTCCGCCCGGGCGGACTGATTCTCGCCGATAATACCCTGTGGGATGGGAAAGTTTTGGAAAAACCTCACCCGTCGGATAAACAAACCATCGGGATACTTAGTTTTAATGATAAAATAAAGGAAGACCCACGGGTGGAGAAAGTGATCCTTCCGCTTCGAGACGGTCTGACAATGATATGGAAAAAATAAATTGAGAACGATATGGAAAGTACAAGACTGAATAAGATAGGTCGTCTGATTCAGAAAGAATTAGGCGATATTTTCCAGAAACAGACCCAGGCAATGCCGGGTACATTGATTTCTGTTAGTGCCGTGCGTGTCAGTCCCGACCTGGGCGTAGCCAAAGCTTATCTGAGCATATTCCCTTCTGAAAAAGGCCAGGAACTGCTTGAAGCGATCCGCACGAATACCAAAGCGATCCGATTCGAACTGGGTAAACGTATAGGAAAACAGGTCCGCATCATTCCGGAACTGAGTTTCTTCATCGACGATTCGCTGGATTATATTGAAAACATCGACAAACTGTTGCAGAAATAAGAAAATCAAGCTTTGAATCTTCCGTTTTATATAGCCCGGCGGTACCTCTTTTCGAAGAAATCCCACAATGCCATCAACATAATTTCGATGGTATGTGTTTGCGGCGTGGTCGTTGCAACGATTGCAGTCGTTTGTGCACTGTCGGTCTATAACGGATTCAACGACCTGGTAGCAGGTATGTTCAGCAGTTTCGATCCGGAACTGAAGATCAGTCCGCGTACCGGCAAGGTTTTCGATCCGACTACAGCCGAATTTCAGAAAGTAAAACAGTTACCGGATATTGCCTGGTTCGGAGAAGTCCTCCAGGACAATGCCCTGGTTCGCTATCACGACCGCCAGGACATCGCCGTCATCAAAGGAGTCGATGAAAACTTCAGCCATCTGACACTGATCGACAGCATACTGATAGACGGCAGTTTCATACTGAAAGATGAAGTCGCCGATTATGCGACATTAGGTGTCGGACTGTCTGCCAAACTGGGTGCCAAACCGGGATTTGCTTCACCTTTGGAGATATATGTTCCCAAACGGGATGAAAAGGTTAATCTATCCAATCCGGCATCTTCTTTTAACCAGGAATATGCTTACATAGGCGGCGTGTTCCTGATCAACCAACAGGTATATGACGAAGGGTATATGATACTCCCTATTTCACTGGTGCGCCAATTGCTCAAATATGACAAGGAGGTCAGCTCCATCGAACTGAAACTTGCAGACGGTGTAGATATCTCTTCGGCTAAGAAACAGATAAAAGCGCTTTTAGGCGACCGGTTCATTGTACAGGATCGCTATGAACAGCAGGAAGCCTCCTTTAAGATGATGCAGGTAGAAAAATGGATGACCTTTCTGATCCTTTCATTTATCCTGGCAATTGCCTTATTTAATGTGGTAGGTTCCCTGTCCATGCTGATGATCGAGAAAAAAGACGACGTACGTACCCTGCAGAATATGGGAGCCGACGATAAACTGGTCCGTCGTATCTTTTTATTTGAAGGCTGGATGATATCCGGTTTCGGGGCAGTGATAGGAATTGTGATCGGTCTGGTATTATGTCTCCTGCAACAACATTTCGGATTTATCAAACTGGGACAGACAGCAGGTGCTTTTGTCATCGATGCTTATCCCGTACGGGTCGTATTCACCGATCTTCTCGTTGCGTTTATTACGGTAGCGGCCATCGGGTTAATGGCCGCCTGGTATCCCGTACATTATTTGGGAAAGAAATGGTTTAATTAAATTCTTTCCCGAATTTTATCTGCGCATCCGCCACAAACTGCTTGATACGCTGTTCGTCATCTTTCTTACAAATAAGCAATACATTGCCTGATTCAGCGACGATACAGTCTTCTACACCTTGAATGACAGCCAGTCTTTTTGAATTACCTACGGCAATCACATTCCCTGAACTTTCATAAAGCAGCGCATTACTATTCTTCAATACTGCATTATTATTTTCATCTTTCGGTGCCAGCTCGAACAACGATCCCCAGGTACCCAGGTCAGCCCAACCGAAATCAGTACACAGCATATACACATTATCCGCCTTTTCCATGATACCATAATCGATAGATATCTTCAGGCAATAAGGGAAATTTTCACGGATAAATTCACGTTCGTTCTCAGTATTGAATTTGTCTTTCCCCAAATCAAAACGAACGGCAATATCCGGAAGATATTTGGCAAACGCATCCAGTATGGCATTTACATTCCACAGGAACAGACCTGAGTTCCAAAAAAACTCGCCGCTTTCATAAAAGACCTTCGCCAATTCCAGGTTCGGCTTCTCCGTAAAGGTTTTTACTTTGGTAAATTCGCCCAGCATAGAATCACTACTCTGAATATAACCATAACCTGTTTCCGGACGACTCGGCTTGATACCTAATGTTACCAGTGCATTATTATTCTTCACAAAATCCAATCCTTTCTGAACATCTTTCAGAAAAACATCTTCTTTCAGAATCAGATGATCGGAAGGAGCGACAACGATATTGGCATTCGGATTGCATGCTTTTATATGGTAAGCAGCGTAAGCAATACAGGGAGCTGTATTTCTACGTGCCGGCTCCAGCAGGATCTGGTCTTCCCTCAATTCGGGTAATTGTTCTTTGATCAGGTCGGCGTAAGCTTCATTCGTTACAATAAAAATATTTTCAATCGGAATAATCTTGGAAAAACGATCGAAAGTCATTTGCAACAGGGAACGGCCAGTTCCAAAGAAATCAAGAAATTGTTTTGGATAACTTTCTCTGCTAAAAGGCCAGAAGCGACTGCCAATCCCTCCACCCATGATAACGCAATAATTATCTTTCATGATATACAGGTTGTTTTTAATTATACTCTTACAAAGTTAACGAAATAATCCGGGATTTATTCTCATATAAAGTATTATTAGATTTTTCTCAAAGAATATTTGAAAAAAATACCCCGAATGCTTGCATGTATGAAAATTATGCGTACCTTTGCAACGCATTAGCAAAAAAGCAGATGCCCAGATGGCGGAATTGGTAGACGCGCTGGTCTCAAACACCAGTGGATTCACTTCCATGCCGGTTCGATCCCGGCTCTGGGTACGAATAAACCCTGATAATTACTTAATTATCAGGGTTTTCTGCTTTTATGGGGCGTACTAAATGTGTACTGAATGACGAATACAAAGAAAAGGTGTACTTTTATAATTTTTCTCCCTGTATCTTTATAATTTCTTAACTATTACCTTATCTTTTCTTCCTTATTATTGCCGATGTTTTCGGGAAAAGTGAGATTCTTACCTTATATTTGTAGTAAGAACGTTTAAAGGCACACGATTATGGAAAATCATATAGAAACCAATTTCAGAGAAATACAGAAGATATTAGATAGTTGTATAGCGCATGACTATAAAACTAAAGTAGATGCACTATTTTTAAAACGTGAATATTTGACGCAAGCCCAGCTAAAGGATTATTTGCGGCAAGAAATTTTCCGTGTGACTGAAAATATTGTAGCCATCCAACAAAAATACCGTGTCGTGCGTAACATTGTATTGGATATGGATATTCCCGATTTTTTGTGGGAAAGTGGTTATTTTGAGGACTTGAATTCTGATGAAAGAAAAAAATATATCGGTTTCCGCTGCTCTGATTTTGATATGGATGCATATTTGCATGAACCGTCCTGTTATGATGGGCGGCTTCCTTATTTGTCCATTATCGTTAATCTTGTCGTGCTTTCCAAATATTTGCGCTATCTGCAAGAACAGGAAAGCAATTACCATACAGATGCGGTTGCCATCCAAGAGCAAGCCTTGCCAAAAGAGAAAGAGGAAAGTGCAGATACTAATCCAACCAAGATTGTGGGCAAAAGCAATCCTTTCAAGTCCACGTTGAAAGCTAATGAAATCAAACTTCTGACCGACTGTGTGAATGAAGCGAATATGTTTACTACTACCGTCAGCGCCAAAATACTTACCGATTTTTTCAACTGCAAACTGAATGGGGTATTGAAAGTTAATAATACCCGTCTGTTAGCCTATCTTATGATGCAACTTAGCTGTTATAATTACATCGTTTATGAATGGCAGTCTGTCATAGCAAACAATAAGCTGATATTGAAGAAGATAAAAGGTGAACCGCTTACACGTACTGACCTGTCGAGTGCGACAGACCAAGCGAAAAACATCTATCCGAAAGGATATGAAATCATAGACAAATACATCAAACAACTGCAAAAAGGTTGAGCATAGATTGAACGCTCAAACAAAGGTCAATTAGACTTCATTTTCAAGCTCTTAACTTTGCCCCCGTTAACAAAAAAACGAGGGTGCGCACCTTCATATTGTTTCACCTAAATTCCTAAACAATATGGAAAGAGATTTAGAGTTAAGAGTTTCCGAACTCGAAAAGATGTTGTTCCTTTCAAAGAACGTGCTTAGCTTCGATGAAGCGAGCAAGTTCTTGAACCTTTCTAAAAGTTACCTGTACAAGCTGACTTCGGGTAACTTGATACCCCATTACAAGCCGCAGGGCAAAATGCTTTATTTTGAGAAAGCGGAGTTGGAAGCATGGTTGCGTCAGAATCCGGTCAAGACGCAGGCGCAGATAGAGCAGGAAGCGCAGAAGTATATCCTTAACCGTCCTCTAAAGAAATAACGGCTATGGAAAATAGAAAAGCGACAGAAGCCGGGCAGGGTGTTACCATGCAGAAAGAGGATTTCGCAGCCCTTTGGAAAACCATTCATCTAAAGGTAACGGACACTTACGAAGTGCCGCCCGAAATACTCTGGGTGAACGGCTCTACCATTGGCACGCTGGGTAATTTCAGCGCATCCACAGGCAAAGCCAAGAGTAAAAAGACATTCAACATTTCCGCTATCGTTGCGGCAGCGTTGAAGAATGATGAGGTACTGAAGTATTCGGCATACCTGCCACCGAACAAACGGAAAATCCTCTATGTAGATACCGAGCAGAGCAAATACCATTGCCACAAGGTCATGGAACGTATTTTGCGACTTGCTGGACTGCCTACCGACAAGGACAGGGACGATTTTGTTTTCATCGTGCTAAGGGAGCAGACTCCCGACAAGCGGAAACAGATTATCGGCTATATGCTTGAAAATATGCCCGATGTGGGGTTACTCATCATTGACGGAATCCGTGACTTGATGTATGACATCAACAGCCCCAGCGAATCGACTGACCTAATCAACCTCTTGATGCGCTGGTCAAGCGGATATAACCTGCATATCCATACCGTACTGCATTTGAACAAGGGGGATGACAACACAAGGGGGCATATCGGTACGGAACTGAACAACAAGGCTGAAACCGTCCTGCAAATCACGAAAAGCCAGCAGGACGGCAACATAAGCGAGGTAAAGGCGATGCACATACGTGACCGGGAATTTGACCCGTTCGCATTCCGTATCAATGACAACGCTTTACCCGAAATCGTGGATGATTATGTATTCCAACAACCTAAGCAGGACAGGAATTTTCCGCTTACGGAACTGACTGAACAGCAACACCGGGAAGCGTTGGAGAACGGTTTCGGCAAGCAGGTGGTACAAGGCTATTCCAATGTCATAGCGGCATTGAAACAGGGTTATGCGAGTATCGGCTACGAGCGTGGACGCAATGTTCTTGTGTCACTTAACAAGTTTCTTGTGAACAAGCGCATGATTGTGAAAGAGGGCAAGGGCTACCGCTATAATCCCGATTTCCATTATTAAAAGTCAGTTTGGTTTAGTCCGGGTGTATATACAAGAGGAACGGACTTACTATTTCCCTGTATCGGAACAGGCAGGTTTAGTATGGTACGGGTATATATATAACGGACTAAACAGGACTGGTGCACTTTTCAACTATTTTTTAGTCCCCAAAAAAGAAAATGTTATGAATATCGAAGATGTGAAACAAATACCCATCGCAGACTATCTGCACAGTTTAGGCTACTCTCCTGTCAAGCAGCAGGGCAACGGCTTATGGTACAAATCACCGTTAAGGGAGGAACACGAACCGTCTTTCAAGGTGAACACTGACCGCAACCTTTGGTATGACTTTGGCGCAGGCAAGGGCGGCAACATCATCGCACTGGCAAAGGAACTCTATTGCTCCGACAGCCTGCCATACCTGTTAAACCGGATAGCGGAACAGACACCGCACGTCCGCCCGGTCAGTTTTTCTTTTCCCCAGCGTAGGACAGAACCGAGTTTCCAACATTTGGAAGTCCGTGACTTGACCCATCCGGCATTGCTCCGTTACTTGCAGGGACGGGGTATCAATATCGAACTGGCAAAAAGAGAATGTAAGGAACTCCATTTTACCAATAACGGCAGACCGTTCTTTGCTATCGGTTTCCCGAACATGGCAGGAGGTTACGAGGTTCGCAATTCCTTTTTCAAAGGCTGCATCGCCCCGAAAGACATCACCCATATACGGCAGCAGGGAGAGCCGAGAGAGAAGTGTTTGGTATTCGAGGGTTTTATGGACTATCTTTCTTTCCTCACGCTCCGGATGAAGAACTGCCCGACCATGCCCGACCTTGACAGGCAGGATTATGTCATACTCAACTCTACTGTCAATGTGCCGAAAGCTATTGACGTGCTGTACCCGTATGAACGCATCCACTGTATGCTTGACAATGACAAGGCAGGATATGAAGCGACACGGGCTATCGAATTGGAATACTCCTACCGTGTGCGTGACTTCTCGGGCAATTACAGGGGGTATTCGGACTTGAACGATTACCTGTGCGGCAGGAAGCAGGAACAGAAGAACAGCACCAGCCAAGCGCAGGAGATAAAGCAGGAAACCGGACAACGTGCCGCCCCAAGACAGAAAAGGGGCAGGGGCATTTAGTCCGGCAGGATTACCAGTGACAGGCGGTTTAATTTGGAGAGCAAGGTTATGTTTCGGTAAACCGAAACTACCTTGCTTTGCTTGACAGCAAAGAAAATTTCTCCCGTTGGTCGCAATTTTTAAGACACCATTTAAACGTAAAAACCTATGACGAATATAAAGGATAAGCCGGGGGGACGTCCGGCAAAGAAACGGATAGAGAAGCAGCAACGGGTTGTCAGCACGAAGCTGACCGAGTTGCAGTATTACGCCATCAGGAAGCGAGCCGGGGAAGCCGGGTTGCGTGTCAGTGAGTATGTAAGGCAGGCGGTTGTTTCGGCAGAGGTCATACCCCGGCTGAACAGGCAGGATGCGGACACCATCCGCAAGCTGGCAGGGGAAGCCAACAACATCAACCAGTTGGCGCATCGGGCAAATGCCGGAGGTTTCGCACTGGTGGCGGTGGAACTGGTGAAACTGAAAAACAGGATTGTCGAAATTATAAACCAGTTGTCGGATGATTGGAAAAATAAAAAAGGGAAGCGGGTTTAAGGGCTGCGTAAACTATGTGTTGGGCAAGGAACAGGCGACTTTGCTCCATGCGGACGGGGTACTGACAGAAAGCCGGGGAGATATAATCCGCAGCTTCTGTATGCAGACCGGGATGAATCCCGACTTGAAAAAGCCAGTCGGACATGTCGCACTAAGCTATTCGGCAGTGGATGCACCCAAATTGACGGACGAGAAAATGATACAGCTTGCGCAGGAGTATATGCGTGAAATGAAAATCACCGATACGCAGTATATCATCGTGCGCCATCAAGACCGGGAACACCCACATGTGCATATCGTATTCAACCGTATAGACAACAACGGCAAGACCATTTCGGACAGGAACGACATGTACCGTAACGAGCAGGTATGTAAGAAGCTGAAAACCAAGCACGGGCTTTATTTCGCTGGTGGGAAAGAACAGGTAAAGCAGCACCGCTTGAAAGAGCCGGACAAATCGAAATACGAGATTTACAACGCTGTAAAGAATGAAATCGGGAAGTCTAAGAACTGGCAGCAGTTACAGGAGCGGTTAGCGGAAAAGGGTATTACTATCCGGTTCAAGTACAAAGGGCAGACAAACGAAGTGCAGGGCATATCCTTTTCCAAAGGAGAATACACGTTCAAGGGTTCGGAGATAGACCGTAATTTCAGTTTCTCCAAACTGGATAAATGTTTCGGGGATGCAGGACTGAACGCTGCCGGAAACAACCGGCAGACAGTTTCCGTACCTGTTCAGGAGCCAGCGCAGACACCGGGCAAAGCCGACAGTCCGTTACTGGCAGGCTTGGGCGGTCTGTTCTCCGCTTCATTCTCTCCGGCTGATGAAATGCCCGATGATTCCTTTTTGAGAAAGAAGAAGAAAAAAAAGAAAAAACAACTAAAGTTATAAGCGTATGGAGGAAAATTTGATTTTAGAGGGGCTTCTCTCAATGGTTACAGAACTGAAAGAGAAACAGGAAGCACAGGTAACGCCAGCCAGTCGGGAGGAAACGCTCGAAAGACTGGGCGCAATCGAACAGGCATTGTCGGAACTGTACAGTAACCCTGCTGTTCCCGAAAAGGATTTGCAGGCTATCCGAAGCCAGCTTGACGAGGTAAGGAACAGGATGCAAGGTCAGCAGAAACATATCGAGGACACCAAGAAAATAGTATTGGAAACCTACCGTTGTTTCAAGGTAATGATTGATGCTTTGGGCTCTTGCAAGACGGATAGAGAGGAAGCTGCACCCTTACCGTTCTATCAACGGATTTACAACAAGGTCGCTTCTTGGATTCGTCCGGGATTGTTTCTTTTTTCGGCAGTGCTGGTTATCTGTTCCGCTTCCATATTCTTGAATGTCCGTTTGGCTGAACGTATGCAGCAGTTGCAGGACAACGATATAAAATACCGCTATTTGCTGATGCAAGGACAGGCAGACGGGGAAATTTTTGATATGCTGGAAAACAAGTTCAAATGGCAGAGGGATGAACATTTTATCCGAAGCCTGACGGATTCGGTGATTGATTTTGAATACCGTCTTCGGAAACAGGCAGAAACGTTGGAGCGTGCAAGGTTACTCAATGAACAAGCCGAGCAGTTGAGAAAGGAGGCTGATAAGCTGGGCAAACCATAAAACGAAACAAAGCCGAGGTGATGAACTATGTTCACCGTTTCGGCTTTGCAAATTCATTTTTTCGTGTAGAGTTCTTCCTTGAACTTGCGTAATATTGCTATGCTTTATTTATTTGAACAGTTTCCGTATTTCTCTAAATCCATTCGACTACGGCTGGAAGTGACCATATACACACCACTAAAAATGAGAATTACTGCCATTATTTTTATTGCATTAAAAGAATCCATTCCCAAATATACAGCGACAGCACACGCAACAATCGGTTGAATGTAATTGTACATTCCAGCCACAGTAGGACGAAGTCTTTTCTGTCCAATAACAATGAACATATAACTGATAAAAGTCGCTCCTACGACAATAAACACCAATCCTCCGATTTCTCTTAAATGTAAATCACCCCATTGTGCATTCATCAAATCATTCGTTGAAAAAGGTAATAAGCAGATAAAGGAATAAGTAAACATCCATTTCATAATGGTCGTCAAGGAGTATTTGTTTACAAAATTCTTATAGAAAACAATGTAAAACGCATAACATAATTGAGCAAACAGCACTAACAAGTCCCCCCATATAGCGGTATTATTAACAGTAGATGATATTTGCACGTCCTGTCCATTGCCTAAAATGAGTAATAAAGCACCCCCTGCACCGAACGCTATTCCTAATACTTTTTTCCCGGTTATAGGTTCTTTTAAAAATAATGCAGCCAATACCATTGCCCAAAGTGGCATACTTGTTGTAATAATAGAAGCATCTCCCGGAGATGTCAAGCTTACTCCGAATATGAAGCATCCCTGATTGAATGTTATGGCAAAAAGTGAAGCAAAAAATAATGTCATCAAATCTTTATGGTTGACATGTTCAGGCTTTTTAAAAAACGAAGTAATCCAAAACAAAACCATTGCCCCGCCAATGCGCAAATCAGTTACAACCAATGGAGTGATAGCCCCTCCAGCGAGAATTACTTTAGAAATAGGAGACAATAGTCCCCACATTGCATTTGCCCCAAACATAGAGGCATGACCTTTCCAATCAAAGCTCATCGTCTTTTATGTAATATAAACTAAGTAAGTATAATGCTATTGCTAACACAATCAGGCAAACTGAAACTAATCCTGTAAAATAATTAGCCAATACGAACCAACTAATTCCACAGATTACGAGATAGAGAAGTATCCCCTTTGTTTCGTTTTTGCTAATTCTAATTTTTCTTTTGGAAAAAAGAAAATAATCCAATGAATACTTGCCAGCTCCTAATAGCAGCTGGATAAGGTATAAGCCTAAAAATAGAGCAGGTAATACCTTAATATTGAATGAGTCGAAGAAGTGAAACTTGACCGCAATCAACATGTTAAATGCTAAAACACTTGCAGCCAATCTGGTCTGAAATCCAACTAGAAGCATTATTGGACAAATGGTTTGGGCAAAGATAGTCAGCCACAGAGACGGAATATCACCGATACCGATAGGGTTACCGAAAAAATCTGCGGCATATCTGTCATAATTGACAATCTTCCCATATCCATAAGGTAACATCGTCAATCCGCAAAAGCTACGGAAATTAAGAATGACGAAAGAGTAGAAATTCCCTGAAAAGGAATCTCTACTCACTAAATAATTTATAAGATGCTTCATATATTCACAGTCAATCAATATGATGTCCAACCGCCATCGGCCACGAATATACTGCCATTTACGAATGAAGCTTCATCAGAAGCAAGAAAGAGAGCAACCTTGGCTATCTCGTCCGGGGTACATTTCCTCATGTTCGTGATGTAACCTTCTGTAATCTTATCTTCAATGTCTTTCCATTTTCCAATAGACTGGTCGCGTGCTGTTTTGGATCCGGCCAGCTTTTCACTGTTGATGCGCAGATTGGTTTCTACTCTACCGGGGGCAACAGCATTACAACGGATATTCTTTTCCTTATAGTTGAACGCCACATTTTTGGTCAATCCGATTAAAGCATGTTTGGAAGCTACATAGGCTGCTCCACCACCACGTGCTCCAGTAAATCCGGCAATGGAAGCTGTATTGACAATGACCCCACCGCCCTGTTTCTCAAAAATGGGAATCACTTTACGAATACCTCGCATCGGTGCATTCAGGTTGGTTTCCATTACTTTGTACCATAAGTCGTCACTGACTTCACCGACCGGTATCAGCTCGTCAAAAATGCCTGCATTATTCACCAGTATGTCCAGACGTCCATATTTGGATAAAGCAGCATCCACCATTTTTTGAATGTCGGCTTCTTTGGTTACATCCGCTTCTACGCCCATTACATCATATCCCTGCTTGGACAGTGAGGTTACGGCTTCATCCAAAGTAACTTTATTGATGTCAACCAGGACGACTTTAGCTTTTTCTTGGGCAAACAAGGTGGCGATAGCTTTTCCATTGCCAGATGCCGCTCCCGTAACCAAAGCTATTTTATTGTTTAACCTGGCACTCTGTGCGAATGCTTGTCCTGCAAATAACATGAGAATGAGAATCATTCCTAGAGAAATAATTTTTTTCATACGCTTTGAGAATTTAAATGTTACTATAAAATCAATAAGCTGTCCAAGCACCATCGGCAACAAGAATGCTACCGTTTACAAATGATGCTTCATCAGAAGCCAGAAACAGAGCAACTTTTGCAATTTCTTCTGGAGCAGCCTTACGCTGATTGGTGGCATATCCCATTGCAATTTTTTCCGTAATCTTAGCCATGTCTTCGGATAAGCATCCATCTTTACTGGATGTTTGAAGTGCTTTTTTGCTATTATCCCGTATGTTGGTATCTACACGTCCCGGAGCCACGGCATTGCACCGGATATTCCATTCCTTGTAGCAAAAGGCCACGTGTTTGGTCAATCCTACCAAGCCATGTTTCGAGGCGACATAGGCAGCTCCGCCACCTCTTGCACCCGTCAATCCTGCTATGGATGCTGTGTTGACGATTACTCCACCACCTTGTTCCTTGAATATGGGAATCGTATAACGTATGGCTCGCATGGGAGCTGTCAGGTTTATAGATAATACTTTCTCCCAAAGTGCATCATCCGTATCGGCAATAGGAACCAACATATCAAAAATACCAGTATTGTTAATCAGAATATCCAATCTCCCAAAAGCGGAAATAGCTGTTGATACCATCCGCTCAATATCCGATTCTTTGGTTACGTCAATGACCACCGACAACACCTCGCAGCCTTTCTGCTGCAAATCCGCAGTAACTTGTTCCACGCCTTCTTTATTGATGTCAGCAAGGATGACTTTTGCACCTTCCTGAGCGAATAAAGTAGCTATTGCCTTACCATTGCCCGATGCTGCACCTGTAACTAGTGCTGTTTTGCCTTTTAGTCTCATAATCATTTTTTTTTGTGAATATTGAAAATCCTTTCTCTTTGTTTTTATTGCAAATTTAAAGTGGAATGAAATGTAATTTATTGTATCTTTGCTATAAGATATTGTACTATTTCGTTATGTGGAAAGAAAATTTATATCAACCCGTTGAAGTCCTGATTCGCAATCATGAAATATTTCCAATTGCCGAACACCAGCATTCATTCTTCGAAATGGTGTATGTGCATGAGGGAACTGGACGATTTTATGTCAAGGAGTCAGATTGTAAGGTTGAGGAAGTTATTTATCATGCCCATTCTTTGTTTCTTATTCCTCCGGAAACCACTCATTGTTTCGCGATAGATACGCATAGTGAATATGTATTTATTCGTTTTGTGCTTCATTATGTGGAAGACTATATAGGGAAATATCTGGCAGAGATATTTCGTGACTCCAGTCGTCAGGCAGAAATCTCTCTAAATAAATCGGATGAAAATATGGCATCCCAGCTTTTTGACTTTATAAGAAAGGAAGAAGACAATAGGCAAATGGGGACAAACTATTTGCAACAGCAGTGGCTTAACAGTATCTTGGTTTTAGTTGCAAGAAATATTGTTCATGAAGCTAAAGATGAGTGCCTGTCTGTCAAATATCTTACTATAAATGAAACCAACCCAGCTGTGTATATGTTGCAGTATATCCAGCAACATATACACCAACCGGAATTGTTGAGGGCGGAAAGCCTTTCCAAAATATTTCATCTTTCGCCTGATTATATCGGAATTTATTTCAAACGATATTATCAAGAAACACTACAACAGTATATTGGACGAAACCGTTTGAAGATGGTAGAAAATTTGTTATTGAACAGTTCCATGACAGTCAAAGAGATAGCTTATAAAATGGGGTATACTGATTCTTGTTACCTCGTAAAGTCGTTTCAAAAGGTTTATGGAATTTCACCTTTGAAATATAGGCAAGAACATTCTCAAAGTAATAATTTAAAGTAATGGATTTGTGATTCTGCTTGCAAAGTTTAGTCTTTTTTGTCTATATATCCAAAACGGACTAAACTTGTTTCTATTGACGGCAAATTATATATGTGCTGGCGAAAAGAAAAACAGTATTCTTCTTTTCGCCAGCATTACTTTTATGATAGGTTAGTAATTTGAGGAAGCAATGAATGCTTTTATTTCTTCCTCGCTTGGGAGTTCTATCATGTACTTTTGTACGAAGATATTCGGGTCTAATCCGGCAGTGGCATACTTTACCAATGTATCTCCTTTTTCGGTACAGAGCAAAATGCCGATAGGTGGGTTATCATCCGGCTGCATCACTTCCGCTTTAAAATAGTTCAGATACATATTCAGTTGCGAAGCATACTCATGGCGGAACTTATCTATCTTCAATTCTACAATAACATGGCATTTCAAAATACGATGATAGAACACAAGGTCGGCAAAGAAATAATCCTCGTCTATCAAGATACGTTTTTGCCGGGCTTCAAAACAGAAGCCATGTCCCATTTCTAACAGGAAGTGTTGCAGGTTGTCAAGAATGGCTTGTTCCAAATCAGTTTCTGTCACCAATGCACGTTCATTCAACTCTAAGAACTCCAAAGTAACAGGGGTATTGATAACATCTTTAGGTTGTAATAAGGTTGCTTGTTGCTGGACTAAAGCGGAGAGGGCTTCTTTGTTTTTGGATAGTCCGCTACGTTCGTAATATAAAGATGCTATTTGTCGCTCTAGCTCCTTGTATGACCAACAGCCACGAATGGTTTCCATTTCATAAAAAGCTCGTTTTACGGGGTTGTCAATAGCGGAGATGAGCATTAAATTAGAATATGTGAGTTTATTAAAGAGTCTATCTGCCGGAATTATCCACTCTTTTGCAGTTTCCAATTCGGCGGACGGCATCCGCCGAATGTTCATTGCAGATTCGGCGGATGGCAACCGCCGAATTGGTTCTATGAATTCGGCACACACTGAGTGCCGAATTTGAATTTGTGATGCAATGTATTGTGTAACAGGTTCTTTTAATTGTGGATAAACAAGGTACAACCGTCTAAATTCCCTGAATCTACGTTCATTCAGACCTTTTGTTTTCAGTCGTTGTTCCAGTTTTTTCAACAATTGCTCACCGTAGGCGGCACGGTCTTCTCCGTTCTGCTCAAACTCCACGATATAGCACCCCATAAGCCAGTTACGGGAAGTAAGGGCAAGGTTTACAGCGTGTGCGGCTTGTGCCTGCAACGTGTTCTGTATCGTGCTGATATGTTTTACTAATGCTTCAAAGTTCATAGTTACAAAGATAAGTCTTTTATGATTAAAACTTTAGTTTGGGCAAGCTGTTTATTGCTTCCTCTTTCAATTTATCCACCGCACGGGTGTACTTCTCCGTATGCTTCAATCCGCTATGACCTAAAAGGCTGGCTACGGTTTTGATATTTGCCCCATTATTCAGAATGTTCACGGCAAACGAATGTCGGGCGCAATGCCAGCTTATATGTTTGTCTATTCCGGCTCTTTTTACCCAACGCTTTACTGACTTACAGCAGCTTTCGTAAGTAGGCAAATCGAATATTAAACAGTTTTTATCTGCCGGAGCTTCACCAATGATAGACAATAGACCGTCATTCAGAGGAATAACCACACCACTACTGGCAGAATGTCCCTTTGTCTTGCTTTGCTCAAATTTCAATAACCGGTTAGCGTAATCCACATTTTTATAGGTAAGGTCTTTTACATCACAGAAGCGCAGACCGCAGTATAAGCAGAAGATAAAAGCACGTCTGACATTCGGGTTCTCGTTGTCATAATGGCAAGCCGCCAACTTTTGGATTTCTTCGGGAGAGAGAACATCTTTCCGAAGCATTTGGCTATCCACTTTGCAGGTAACACTTTTGCATGGGTCTTTCAACATTACATCGTGGTCAATCGCATATCGAATAACTTTCTTGAAACGCTGGTAAATGCTTTTAGCACCCTCACCTACACTTCGGGATTGCAGATAGGCTACAAACTGCTCCATCATTTCTTTGGTGATAAGTTCCGGTTTGATACTAAACTCATTCATGGGGTATTGCTCTTTTAAGAAGTCCTTAAAACGGCTAAGCGCAATTTGTACCATGCGAATATCTTTCTTGGTATAACTGTTGATATAGGCTTGGAAATAGTCTAAGAAATTGACCGTTCTATCTTTTTTTAACCGATAGCCCAACATGCTTTCTTTAAATTCCTGTTCACGCTCTGCACGTATCTTTGTAGCAAGTTCCAACGTTTCTTTGTTCTGCTGACGTTCCGCAGGAGTACGGGGTTTGTCTATCAGATACAGACTAAGGTTTTCTTTTCGCCTGTTGTGCTTTACTGCAAACTTGGGCTTACCTTGCATCTTTCCACTATCATAGTACACTTGATTGCCGTTTTCATCTAATACGGGCTTTTCCTCTCTACCTAAATAATACTCTAAGTAAAGGCTAATTCTACCATCCGAGAGCTTATTTTGCTCTAACTTGGGGTTTTCTTTCGTTTTATTTTCTAACTTTGCCATTGTTTAGAGGTTTTATCCCGATTTAGGTACCATAACCGGGTGATTACGCTAAATAGTTGATTTTCTTTTGTTTTCCGATATTGCAAAGGTACAAAAGAAAATGATATTTCAAAGTGTACTAAAAGTGTACTGAATAACGGAAAATGGGCAAAATATGGCAAAAATAGAGAAAATAGGAAATATTCAAATAGTTGATAATAAGGAAGATAAATTCTTTTATTTTCCTATGATTTCTATGGCTTGTACCGGGTCTGGGTACACAAATTAACCCTTGATTATCAAACGATAGTCGAGGGTTTACTTTTTTTGATAGTAAACTATCCAAAAAGTAAATTCATGACAAAAAGTATTTGTTGCATCTTTGCAGCAAAATCAGTTTTTAAAGTATTTATAACAACCAAAGAGACAAAGACAGACGATGAAGAAGTTATTTTCCACCAGCCTGTTTATGCTGATCTACAGCCTTATTCTATTCACAGGATGCTCAGAAGACGAGCTGCCGGATTCCATTCCGGAAAAAGATGATTATACGATTGATTTGCCAATCGAACTAAGCGAAAAAGAATATACAACGGATAATACCTATTATCTGCTCAACGATGATGAGCCTGATGAAGTTTATTTCAACAGTAGCCAACGCAGCTTCTATGTCAATCGCCCATTACAGTTATCACTGGAAGAAGAGCATTATTTCCAACTCCGCTTTTACAGCCCCAGGGCTATCTCGCATGTAACCATTTGGGCTAAGATCGAAGGTTATGACGAGGATTTTAAATTTCTGGAACTGGAAAAGGTTCAACCATTCCAACAACTCAGAATACAGATTCCGTTTGCGACCAAAGATATGAAAGCGATCAGCCGTAGTGGAAAACAGATCCGAATTATAGCCAACCCGCATCTATCGGCCAGTAATATATCGTTTGAAGTGGAATGTAATGATCCCTACTACCAAAAAATTACTTCCAGCCTATGCAATTGGCGTATCTACTTTTCCGGTTATAGCGGCGAAGGAAGCTGGAAATATAAACTGCTGCCACCACATGCACGAGAAGCTGTTGCCATTGCTCTGAATATGAGTTATATGTTTTCTTCTGAAGCTTTTGAAGAGGCCTTACATGAATTTGGACCGCTGCATAGCGACAGCAACAAGACGTTGATTGACAAATACCAACTGAGAAAAAGAGTCCTGAACCACTCCGGACTCCGTTTCGGACACTGCTCCGGAGTAAACGGTCTTGGTGGTGGTGAGACTTACGGCCTCAACGAATGGTGCTATCTGGAACATTATGTAGATGACAAAAATGAAACACATACAGTCTTTCATGAACTGGCACACTGTATCGGATACGGTCATGACGGCAATATGACTTACGAACAAACAGGGCCGGGATGGATTACCCTATGTGCAAATGTATATCGTGCCCTGTCGCTGGCAAAAGAGCTTCCCGTTTATTCACGCCGATTCATGCACACACGCAAGAATCCAAACAGATACAACAAAAACGATTTGAATGTTCCCTCCAAATATATCATCGAAGATCCCGAACTGGATCTGCTGGATGGCGGCCTCACTCAAAAATAAAGATTTCAACAACGATAATTGCAGACTGAAAGAACAATGAAATTAAAGATATATATCCTATTATTTTTATACGGAATAATAACTGTTCAATGCAGCAAAGACGATATAGATCCGAATGACGGTAACAACGCGGATGCAACAGATCAGTATGACAGCTACTGGTATTATTCCTACAAGGCCCAATTGGTACTTACTGGTGAAAGCCTCAAACTCACAGATGCCTTTAGCCCCTATACCATCGCCCACTTCGGAGATACGCTCTTTATAGCCAACTCTGCCGATAACAGCCTGTTATTGATTGACTCCGAAACAACCCGGGTGATGCGCACCTTACGCTCTTGGACTTTTAACGGCCAGGAGAAAAGTTTCAACAGTCCGATTGAGGCTATTGTTCCCGTAGGCAATCGGCTGTATGTAGCCGAACGACAGTCACGTATTCATGTATTCAAACTTCCGGGATTTCAGTACATTGCCTGCATAGGTAACGGAAATTATAACGGTCCTGTGTTTCAAGCACAGGCTATGGATGTGGCAGACGGCTTGATTTTTGCACGTGACAAAGACGGCAGTGTCAGTATCTATCAGGAAGCATCGGTCACTTCGCAAAACTCAGGGAAAATAGACCGCTATCGGAAAGCAGCCGGAATAGGAACGCATAACAACAGTTTCGCTCCCCACAAAATGCTTGCCGATGAAGATGGCTATCTGCTACTAACAGACTATGAAGGTCGGAAAATCAGACTATTAAATCCGTCTTTGGTCAATGATGAAATGGAGAACGGAAGTTCCATTGACATGGCAAAACTAAGCCTTGACCTGGACTTCAAACCGAAATCATTGATAAAGACTGAAAACCATTTGTATATAACCGGTGACAACAATGCCATCAACATCTACGACCGAAAGGAACACAAATGGAACAACAAACTAACAAGCGTCAACGGTTACACCTTCAGCCAACCTACTTGTATCTGTGCACAAAATGACTCCGTCTTTTGGATATCAGATACGCATAACTCCAAACAGGCACTGATTAAGATTAATGTATATAGAGGGGAGATCAGAGAAGAATAAATCATACCTTTGCAAACAAGATTATGCTGAATCACAGACTACACCGAAGCATCGTCATCGGGATAACAGGTATCGTGTTATTCTCGGTTGCGGGAGCGTGGCTTTTAGTTAGCCAAACTTCGCTCTTTTTTGCTTTTGTTTGCGGTTGTATGGTCGTGGCGTTGGCGATTATGTTGGCAAGGAAGATGGAGAAGACCGACCGCCAGCTGGAAAGTTTCTTCAGCGCGATCAAGAACAACGATTTCAACGCACATTTTACACAAAAGAAAGGAGATAAGTTTCTGAATAACCTGTTTCGGGAAATGAACCGAATCATCACACAATTCGAGAACAATCATACCGAACTGGAAGAACGTCGTTTCTATTACGAAAGTATCATCCGCGTATTGACACATGAAATCAGAAACTCCATCACCCCGATCGCTTCCCTATCTGCCGACCTCATCAAATACAGTGATGAGTACGGGAAAGCCGGAATGCTAGACGGCCTGCAAACCATTCACCAGCAGGCACAGCAACTGAATACGTTCCTAAACGCCTATCACCGGCTGACACATCTGCCCGACCCGGTCAAGACGAAAGTAAACATCAGCACCTTGTTCGATAAGCTAAGCCGGTTACTCAAATCAGAACCTGGATGCGAAAACGTTCGTTACACCTCATCCCCTCATATCGAAATTCTGCTTGACCCTAATCTCATCACATTGGCTCTAATTAACTTGATCCGCAATGCTTTACAGACTACGGCTAACAATCCGAATCCCGAAATAAAAGTCGAAGCTATCCAGACATCCGGCTCCTTCTTCCTGCAAGTAACCGACAACGGAGAAGGCATCCCCGACAACCGGCTGGATGATATATTCACCCCCTTCTATTCCACCAAGAAAGAAGGAAGCGGCATCGGCCTGCCCTTATCCCGCCGCATCATGCAGCTTCATGGGGGAGAGTTGCTTGTTAATGTAGACCCAGGTGAAAAGACTGTATTTCGTATGATATTCCCAAATCATTTACAGACTAGCTTTTCGTAATACATAAAAGCAACTTGTACTGAAGAAATTCCTTATATACGGGATAGAGGCAATCACTTTCCACAATTTCCGGGGAGATAATCCGAACTTAATCTCATAATGCGGATTAACCAAATACAGTTGCTGGTCAACAATCTGATAACCGGCCTGTCTCGCAACTGTCCGAAACATCTCAATAGTACACCTCGTCTTCTTAATACTCAATAATTCTTCAATTGTGCCTTTTTCCTCTCCGTTCTGTTTCAATATCCATTGATAAATAGGGACAGGAAGCAAATGCAGGAAAGGCAGATGAGATATAACTTTCCCCCGAGCAATCTGCTGATGTCCTCCAAATGGCATCTGCCAGGCGGGGAAAGCGACAAAAATGACTCCGCCGGTACTTAAATAACATTTCATATCAGACAGAAAACGAGACTTTTCTCCGATATGCTCAATCACATCATGTATAAGAATCAGAGGGAAGCGTCCTGCCAGTTCTTTCAACTGAAAAATATCAGAAGCGACAAACATTCCTTTCTGTTTCTTTTCGGCAAAGAAAGCATGTGCCTGCTCTATCCGCAAAGCTGCAATATCTACTCCGACTGTTTCACAGCCCCGTTCGGCAAAAGGGAGCAAGTTCCCACCTTCCCCACAGCCGACTTCCAATACCCGTGTCGGAAGATTTCCTAAAACATTCTTTACATACGGAAGATAGTATTTCTCAGAAGTCTGTGCTTGTTCCTCAAAATAACGTTTACGGTCAATATGTCGTTCTTGCATCTTTCTTTTCTGTTGATTATCTATAATGATGATAATCAACAGAGGGAAAGACTGCACGGTCAGACCCGTTTTTTATGTTTTACCAGCTGAAACGCAAACCGACAGGGACAGTGAATGTCACCGGATGTTCCTTTCGGATCGTACGCAGTTCGCTTCCGTCCGGTATATAATAATTGAGAGTCGGTTCTACATACAGACTGACGCGGGGCGTGATATGATACTGCATACCTGCACTCGTATTCACCGACCATTGCCAAGGTACATCCAATGGCTGACGGCTGATACTGATCGGCACGCTATCCGTTACATGGAACGTATGGAGTCTCCCTTTCAAGGGGATGTCTAGCTGGACACCGGCCGTCGAGTAGAACGAAAACTTTCTGAAAGTCCCCCAACGATAAGAAACACGAAGAGGAAGGCCGAGATAATGAATCTTTTGTGTTTCCTGAATACGTGCTTCATCTCCTGTGACAAAATCTGATTTTAAATAAGTATATTGCAATCCCGTCTCAAAGCTCCATCGCTCATTCAGTTTTTTATTGACAGAAAGCCCAATCGTAACAGGGGCATCATGATGTTGATGTTCAACAATCCGCCCTCGGTTGTTTCCGGCTATTTGCATCAATGAAAGCGAATCGCCTGAAAGACCTTCCTGGTAACGGGTTTGCAAATAGGTATAATACTCTTCCCAGGTACTTACCTGCTGAGGTAGATCCGGATTTCCTTCACTGTCGGCATGAGGCGTAGCAATCAGTTTATATAGGTTCTGAGCCAACTGAGGACCTAAGGAGCCTGCCAGCATGAATTTCCATTTGTTCGATTTCCGGCTTCGTCCCGGAGAGACAAAATCTACTGTCGGGCAGGGAGTGAAAAGCGGCTTATAAGCCAATTCACCTATAAACAACGGCTTTGCAACAGATTGTAAGTCAAATGTAATCTTTTCCGAAGATAACAAAGGCGGAGTGTTAGCCGGTATCAATGGTGGAGCAGTCAATTTCTCTGAAGGCTGTGGGCATTCCACTGGTATTGAATGAATTATTGGGTTCGGAGAGTCTAGTTTTTGACCTTCCATTGTTTTCTCTTCTTTTTCCGTTTCCGCCTGTTGGGCTATATCTTCAAACGTTTTCGGTAGTTGCCGGGGATGCCTATACACATATTTATATAGCAAAGGAACAAACGATAACAGCAGCAACAACAAAGCCAGCCGATGCTCATTTATCATCTTTTTCAACAACAGTTTTGCCCGAGACAATTGTGAAGAAGACGAATGTGGAGCAATATGCAACAATTCTCCGATTTCCTTATGAGGTAATCCTTCCAGCACCGCCAGTTTGAACACTTTCGAATATCCTTCGGGCAGACTTTCCACCAACTCCATAATCCGGTCATACGAAACGAAATTCATTTCCACTATACTTTCAACCGGTTCGTCTTCTTCGGACATCTCTGACAAGGATATGATGCCAACTCTATTATTCTGGTTCAGATAGCGAAGAGATATATTTTTCATGACGATACCCATCCAACTTTCCAGCTTCTCCGGGTTGCGTAGGGAATGAATGGATGTGAAAATAATAATGAAACCGTCATGCAGTAAATCTTGCGCAGTCTGTCTGTCAGGCACGTAATGAAGGCATATCTTCATCATCTTTCCCGAATATGTTTTATAGAGTAAGTCCAACGCCTGCTCATCTCCCTTTCTGCACAAATCTACCAGTTCCCGTTTATCCATCTATTTCAACGCTAATATAGATATGATACACCAATAGTGAAAAGACTGCATGGGTTTTATATTTTTTTTAATAGCATTTCTCAGGGAATGTGTTTGTACCGGATGATCTAGAGAAATATCAATAGCCAAACTCATCAGAGAGCTATAGTGACACCGGTGGAGGCAAAACATTTGCGAGTAGGCAGGGAATAGAGAACGGGTGCCTACTCATTGACGAATCGGTGCCTACCCGTTAGAAAAACATGCCGACCTTTTTCAAGAAACACTTACGTTTTCAGAAGAAAATACTTACGTCTTTTTTCTTTATATCCCAGCAGAGAAATCAAAGTTTCCCCCAATCTCTATATCTGCTTTCAGCCTTTTCAAGCAGCTTCTCATCCAACTCCGGACAGTCGACAAAGAAAGATGTCTCGCATTTCACTTCACCTTTCTTCATTACTTTTTTCCAGTTTCCGACAATCTTTCCGTTATATAGAATCACCGGATAGAAAGTACCGTAGTTGTTGAAAGCCTTTGGGTGATGTTCTTTGTCCATGGCAGCCGTACGGTCTTTATAGCTAATCAGATATTCATCGAAAGGAGGCAGAAAATGTAATACTTCACAGCTTTTAAATCGTTTATCCCAATTCTGATGGATAAATAGCTCCTGTGAAGCGAATTTATCCTTTATCAATTCCGAATCGATAAGTCCGATTGCCTGGCGTGCTTCCGTCGCCGACAATCCCGACCACCAGATAAAATCATTCAGGCTGGCTGGTGAATGACTACTGAAGTATCTTCTTGCCAATAAAGCAATCGACTCTTCCCTGGGTAACTCTTTAGCCATAGGAGCACGTTCCGCCAACAAAGCATAGGTTGCTTTCCCTCCTTTATCCGCCCCACTACAAACAATGGCTTCCTGTTCAGCCCGTGTCAGCAAATATCCTATACATTCAGCATCAGAGATAATACCGGAATTGACCATCTCTTCTCCTAACTCCTGTTTTGTCAGATGGTTATTCCCTGCCAATATCTTTATAAAATGATCATTCGCTCTTGAATAAAGTTCTTCCGATATATTTATCCCGTTTCCTTTGGCAAAGGTATTGCAGGCAGTTATAATCCTTCGCGAAGACAACTTCAACATCCAGCGGATATCTTCAGACGCGACCATATGCCAGGTCGGACGCATCACATGGGTACGAAGGATCTCTCCTTTCTGAAACGCATCCTCTACAGTCTTTAACGAACCGGATTTCAGCCGGACACCCAATGCCCATCTGACCATCCGATAGTCTTGCGCCTGAACAGCTCCCATCCAGGTAACCAATTCCTTTGGATCCTTAAACTCAGGTTTTATCAGTTGCTGGCTCCGCAAACGAATGTTTGTTATCATGTTCAGCTGTGTTTCGTGAAATTATACTTATCACGTAAGGTTTGTTGCTCTTCTACGTTTAAGGAAGTAAAATAAGCTTTCCATCCCGGGCAGAAATTAATATGCCAACGCCAAAAGCGTCCTATCAAAGATTTAGGACTTCTTTCATACTTCGCCCGCAAAGGGCATTTGTTACAATGATGATTCATAATAAGTTATTTTTATAGACTTGTACAAAGATATAAAAAAACAGCAAGCGCCTTCACAGGTACTTGCTGTCACCATCAATTATGTTGAATACTCTAGTCTTCCGTAATGACGGAAAACTCAGCAATCCCAACACGTTTAGCATTATCCACTATTCGTGTCGCCTTAAAAACCAAATTCTGACCTCTTACCGGCTCAAAACGTATTTCCTGTTCGATCGGGTTATGCTTTATATTGGAAAATTCTCCGGAAGCAACCACTTTTCCGTCCACCAGTAACTGATAATCAGAGATATGTCCATTAGCATCACGTCCCTGATTGGGGGTATAGACAAATCCTTTTATAACATGAGGGTCTCTCAGTTTTATGACCAATTCATTTTTACCTTCAGGCAAATAACAGGTCGAGTAGCCGTTCCCGTCAAAAAGTAAAGCCGTATGATCATCCGTGGGATTCAACACGTTGTAATCTGAGGCAGGAAGATCGAAATAACGTATCCCGACAGGTCCTGTTTTACCGGATTGGGGATCATAGGTTACAGCCTTGACCGTTCCTTTTTTATCCAGGATAAACGGAGCTTTATATTTCGCAGACTGAACAGTAGGTTCCGATCCGTCCGTCGTATAATGCATATCACCCCCTTCACTCTCCACACGAATGGAAACCTCATTTTGGGCATTCCGTACAATCATTGGCTGCTCCAGTAGCGGAGGAGCCAGAAATGCCTCCACATTATTAATGCACAACGGCCCTTTCGCCTCGGTGAAACTGATACGTAACGCATCTGCTTCCGTTGTCTTGAAACGAACAATCCGTTTGTAACCTATCGTTGACAACGTATCTGTAGTCTCTACCGGCTGCCACTTTCCATCCTTTTCCACATCCAGTGTAAAAGAACAGACACGTTGCCCCAACGGGATATATTCCTGAATCAATACTCGATTCAACAAGGTTCCTGCCGGCAATGGGAATGTTAATGTACCCGTTGTTACGCCATCGGAGGTAGCCCAATAAGAATCCCAATTATCATCCGTTGTATTTGTAGATCTATAAGCACTGCCACGTTCCTCACTGGCTTTAGCTCTAATTCCTTCCAACAAATTTTTGTTCAGCTCAGCCTTTATCGCATGAGACCAGTCAACCGCACGTGCCGAGTCCACCGAATGAATCTGTCCATTCAAAGCCACGGGAAAATTCAACAGGAAATTGGCGTTATGGCCTACACTCCGGTAATAGAGGTCCACCAGATTCGGTACAGTACGAACCTGATGGTCTTCCCGATGATGATAGAACCATCCCGGACGAATCGACACATCACATTCTCCCGGAAGCCATTGGTTACCATCCTT
The DNA here is from genome assembly GCF_029581355.1 of Parabacteroides chongii. Lineage (NCBI taxonomy): Bacteria > Pseudomonadati > Bacteroidota > Bacteroidia > Bacteroidales > Tannerellaceae > Parabacteroides > Parabacteroides chongii. The sequence goes on from NZ_CP120849.1 coordinate 1,030,602, forward strand.
CATACCCCATTGATTCTGTGTATAATGAGTTTCTTTTTCCAATGAATAAGGAGCCCAGTTCGTTTCGCCTGCCCAACCAGACTCGTTGCCGATCCAACGGATATCAGGCACCGTACCGCCGAATATCATTGCGCCCGGATGTTTCGCCTTAATCATCTGCCGAGCAATCTCATACCCATAATATTCTTTCGGATTAATAGAACGGCTTTCGTCGGCACCACCATACCAGCCATTACCGCCATTCGCTCCGTCAAACCAAAACTCGAACAAAGGACCGTAATTAGAGATCAATTCATTGATCTGCTCATGATAAGTTTTTTGATAACCTTCTTGTCCATACTCCGCATTGTGGCGATCCCAGGGCGAGAGGTAAAGTCCGAACTTCAGACCATACTTTTTGCAAGCATCCGATAATTCGCGCACCATATCTCCTTTTCCTTCTTTATAAGGAGAATGAGAGATATTATAATCGACTGTTTTAGTCGGCCATAAACAAAAACCGTCATGATGTTTAGCTGTCAGGATCACGCCTTTCAGACCTGCCGCCTGAATGACACGCACCCATTGTTCACAATCGAGGTCAGTCGGATCGAATGTTTCGGCAGGCGTATTTCCATATCCCCATTCCAGGTCATTGAAAGTATTCAGCCCGAAATGTACAAAAGCATAATTTTCCATTTTCTGCCATTCGATCTGTTCCGGTGTCGGAACAGGTAGAACCGGAGCAGGAGGAGCCACTTCCTGACAAGCCAGAAGCGAACAAGCGCATAGGCCGAGAATCAGCATGTTTTTCATTTCCATATTATCCTGTTTTAATCGTTTCTTAGTTATTTCCCCATAAAAGAGACTTTACAATTCTTACCTTCTTTGATTCGGGAAGCCAATCGGTACATGTCCATTTTCACTTTCCCTTTGACAAATTCCGGAATATTATACGACTTGGTAAGGAATGTATAATAATCGGCAGATTCCTGTGGCAAAAGGAACGGTTTCGAAAGAATACCGCCCTCATCCACATGGGCTATAAAAGGGCGTGTATACAAACCATCCAACCGGCGACTGCTGAACACGACCCATTTACTGTTGGACGACCAGGAATGGTAGCTGTCCGTATCCGGACTGTTCACATCCTCCGTCGGGACTTGTCTGCCCGTGTCCAGGTCAAACATGCAAAGATCCGCATCCTTATGCCAAATCGGAAATGTTCCGTAAGAAGTAGTCGTACAAAGCAGATACTTTCCATCCGGCGAAACACGCGGGAACAAAATACTCCGTTGCTCCGTTTCCGCCTGATAAACCGTATCGACTGCAGATCCGAATGTTCCCCTTTTCGGATCGAACGAGATACGGCAAAGACTGTAACGGAGTTCTTTCAATCCTTCCGGTACCCGGACAGCCGGAGCTGAACAAAAATAAAGAGATTTCCCGTCCGGCGAAAAAGTCGGGAATGTCTCAAAACAATTCTTCGAGAATAAAAACCCGGCTGTCAGAACGGTCCGTTTCTCCACATCGTAAACAACCACATCGGAAGCTTTGTCGTAGACCTCTGTACGGTGGACCGGATGCGTATCCTGCGTCGTATTATTCACAGAAAAAGCGACATATTTCCCCGACGGGTGCCAGGACGGATAAACCAACGCTGATATCGTATTTTCAGTTTTCGTATCCAATGTCTCTATTTTCTCACCGTCGACTAACACCGTACACCCATATTTAGCACGAATATGGAGCAACATCTTATCCGGATCCTGATTACAGAACGAATGGCAATTCATACAATTGCTATCCGTCAAACGGTTTTCCAGAATAGGATCTTGTTCAAAAGAACACAGTTCCCGCTGATAGATACCCATACTTCCCCACAACTGATAACCCGGATCGATCAGGCGATAAGCGATATAAGGATCGATCGGGTCTGCCGATACGTATATATGGAAAGTACGAAAAGCTTTCCATTTCCCCGCATCTTCCACCAAGACAGAGATATCTACCTGTTTTCCTTTACCCACAGCCAGCAGCTTCTTCCACTTCGCATCGGGTATAGAAAGTGATCTGTTCGACGTATAGACAGAAAACAAACATCCTTCCGTCTGAAAAACCGTACAAACCTTCCCGTATCCCCGGACAGAAAAATTCAGCGGAGCTATTGTCGCAGGGATTGTCACCCCCACATAATCCGGATAAATATCCGGCAATTCATCGATCTGAACGGAAACGACAGGCGGCCGATCAGGAGAACATCCCCCTGATAACAATATAGCAAACAGAAAATATAACAATTGTTTCATTTATCCATTGTATTAAACATATAATAAAACCAGTAAGTCTTTCCAAACTCGGGAGCCAGTACTACTGCCGGGTTCTGTCCGAAACGGGTTCCCTCTTTTACTTTCTGCATAAAAGTCAGCGCCCGATTCCTTACTTTTACACTCACCCCATGTTCCAGCCAGAAATGCGGATCGTCAGGATGGCAAATCACCACAGCCTCCTGCTGGCTGTCAGTCATCTCAGGCCACGCAGGAGTCCGGAAAAGAGATTCCTGCAAAACCATATATGTACCGATATCTTTATTCAATAACAGGAATGATGTCAGATATTGTAAACCACCTTTATTATCCGGGCAAGCCGGCACAAGATGTGTCAATGTACTGACCGGATCTGTATATAATTCAGGAATAGCAGCCTCAGCCTTCCAACAACGACGCTTTAACCCTAAAACAGGATCTTGTTCTACCGCCTGGTCGTTCTGCAGAAAACGACGGTAAGAAGAAGCCCACTCTTTATAATGCCAGGTATTTTCGAGCAGTCGGATATATTTTTCCGCTACCGGATAAGCTCCTGTTATAATATTTGTTTCCACCAATCTCTTCAACATCCGTGGATTACCAGAAGGGCGGGAACTGACCAACGCCTCAAAAGCAAATTTCTGGGAAGTACTGATAATCCCCATACAATAATACAGATCACTATGTAATTCAGCCGTAAACACCGACTGATCCCAACGTAACATCAATGTCTCTATCCCTCCCTGCGGATAATCGAATAATCGTTCCGATAATTGTCCCGTCTGCGCCAGTGCCAAATTCAAATTACACATACGCCTTTTTGACAAAACTGTTTGGTCAAAACCGGATATGATCTTACCCCATTGCCCGGTACGGACATAATAGTCTTGCTGAAACTGGTCGAGAGCATCTATTTTTCCGAAATGGATGATACTTTCATAACCTAATAAAAAAATAATCGCCCATTGAAAACCTTCCCACCAACATTTCCCTTTAAAAGATACGGGAGAGTGATACTTTTTCAAAAAAGCAGCCAATAACATGGCTGCCGGAAGAGCATACCAGGAATAACAAATCTGTGAATTATGGACCTGCGGATTATAGTAAGCATCCGGAAAAAAAGCCATTGAGATATTCGTACTATACCCTAAATAGCAACCTCCAACAGCAGAAAGAACGGCTACCGGCAGGTAAATGATACAAATATATTTCTTTGTTCCATTGGTCAGAAACTCTAAAAGGAGAGCGGAAACAGCAAATAAATGAGTAATCGGTCCGGCGATCAGATAAAGGAGAGGTATTATACATAGACCGTAAACAAGTCGGATACGAGGGGATAAGTTTACATATATCCATAAAAAAAGTAACAAAAACAAATAAGCTATCGTTCCCTGTTCCAAATAGTCGTAATCGAGGTGCATGATCAGCAAAGAGAGCCAGGGAAGAAAGAAAACAACAGGCAAATCATTCCGAATACTTATTTTTTTCAGAATCAATGAAGAGACTATAGCGACCAAAGTCAAAAGAAAGGCTGTAATAACGGGACCTATCCCTATAATAATATAAAACTGTGAAAGAAATTCCGAGAGATAAAGAGCCATACCGCCAGCTTGCTTCCATGTTGCAGCAGCATACTGACCCGTAAACTGAAACATTTGAAATTGTTCCTTAAAAGGATACAGGAAACGGAATACATAAAATAAGACTATAACTTGCAAAAAGAACAAGATAAATCCGGATGTCAGGTTCTTATATTTCATATCGGATAATTTCATAATAAGGAAATAATAAGAACAGGGGACAGATATGTTCCCATCCCCTGTTTTTATCAGTTAATAACTACCTGTTATTCCCAGCCCGGATTCTGCTTCAGAAGAGAACCGTAACTTGCAGATAATGTAATCTGGCTTGTCGGAACCGGATAATATAAACGCTTATCATTCGTAGTCCATTTACGACCTGCTTCGCTCAGACTTTTACCTGAATACATGCGGATATAAGTTTTACCATTATATTCGAGTAAATCACGAGCTGTTGCTCCTTCGAATACTTCAGGTTGATATAATTCTTTTACTTTATCCGTGACACGCATACCCAGATATGTTTTGGGATTTTCAAACAATTTCATCGCATTCCAACGCATAATATCGTCATAACGGAAACCTTCTAATGCCAACTCGATACGACGTTCACGACGAATTTCATACAACAGCGGAGTTATTGAATATCCGTAATCAACCGGATCCAAATCAGCAACCGGAGAGACAGTCAGATGTTTCATATTAACACGGTCACGCAATTTATTGATCGTTTCATCTAAAACAGCTTGTGTACACTCGCTCAATTCACATTTTGCTTCAGCGTAAATCAACAGGATTTCTGCATAGCGGAAAACAAACCAATCATAAGAAGAAGTCTTAACAGCATCCTGCTGACTCTGACTTGCCGAAACCAGTTTAATAGGTGAATAGCCTGTAGATGTACCTGTCAATCCCGGTGCAGAATGAACAGTAGCCCCCGGCTCTTCAGAGCCACTGAATTCTTTCTTATCATTGATACCGGTATTTACCACACGCATACCATTACTTTTCACTGTATATGGACGGAACTTACTGTCTATAATCTGATACATACGAGGATCGCGATTTGTCATTTCATCATCCAGTGTTTCGTCACCTTTATACTCCTGACTATTTGCAATAGGCAAACCGTCCGTACAAAGGAACGATTCTGCAAAATCTTTAGAAAGGCCGGCACCTCCGCCACGAGCAAGATTGTGAGTCAATACATCGGCTTCAAAAACACGGGCCAAAATACATTCTTTATTGCTTGTTAAATCCTCCTGTGTAAACTGGTTGGCATAATACAAAGGATAATTGGCAAACGCAGATTGGTTTGCTCCGGCATCCGCTCCTTGTACAATATCATAAAGTCCACTATCCATAACCTCTTTAGCGAGAGTTGCTGCTTTTTGCAATAACTCCTGAGAAGTAGGAGAAGTCGAAACATTATGATATTTTTTATATGTACCGTAATGCAAACAAACTCGAGCCAAGAATGTACGGGCAGCATCCTTATGTAAAGCACCTACCTCTGCCGCACTTTTCTCCGGCAACCATTCGATTGCAAATTCCAAATCTTCGATAATTTTCCCCAATACCAAGTCACGGTCGTCACGGGCCTTATACAATTCATCGGTATCTGCAGTTGTCAGATCCTTATCATACCAGGGAACATCTCCAAATGTTTTAATCTTATCGAAATAGTCAAAAGCACGGAAAAAGCGGACTACGGCAACAACCGGATTCACTTCAGATTCAGAAGCATTTACCCGTTGATAACGAGTCATAAAATAGTTCAGGTTACGAATATTATTCCAGTACCATTTTGAATCGAAATTCGCTTCAGAAGGTATAACCCATTCATTAAACAGCCACTGGTCGGGAGAAGCGGTTAAACGGTTGTCACATCTTTCATCAAGAGTCGTTAAATCATCCAGATTTTCAGTTCCGTCTGACCTTAATCCCTTTCCTGTCAAATTCATGTAAAAGCCTTTGGCATAATTTTCCAGGTCACTTACCGTATTCCAATAGCTATTATCAGTAATACTGTCTTTAGGATTGAGATCCGTCACGTCACAAGCCGTAAATCCTCCCAATAATCCAAGACTTAATCCTAATAAAATATATTTAGTTTTCATTGTCTTCTCTTGTTTTTACAGTGTTAAATTTAATCCAATTGCAACTTTTCTGTTAATCGGGTATGTCAAACCACCCAAAGTCTCAGGGTCGAATGCATCATTCAGCGGAGTGATAGTCAGCAAGTTCTCTCCTGTTACATATAACCTCAGACGAGAAATACCCCATTTGGCTGTCAGATTCTTCGGGATTGTATAACCTACCGTCAAATTCTTCAAACGTCCATAAGCTGCACTTTGCAAATAACGATCGCTTGTCACCCTGTTACCGCCATTTTGCCATCCCGGTCTTGGGAAATAAGCGTTCGTATTCGTCTCAGTCCAATAATCCAAAGCCGGAGTATACGGAACATCCCACTGGCTGGTGAAACCCCAGAACTGAGCGCCACTCAGCATGTAATCACGCTTTCCTGTTCCTTGCCAGAACATTTCAAAATCAAAATTCTTATAATCAAACCCGACAGTAAGCCCAAACTGATAACGAGGTGTTTTATTACCTATAATACTCTTATCACCGGGATTATAGATTGTTTCCTCACCTTTTGTTATTTTACCATCACCATCCAAATCTTCGTATTTTACATCACCGGCACCCCATTTACCTGCATAAAGCTCACTTTGGTCTGCTGCAGCTGCTTCAGCATCCGATTGGAAAAGACCATTTGAATGATACCCCCAGATTTCGCCGATCTTCTGTCCTACATAATACTTTCCATCATTATCGCTCTGTGAATAGAAACCAGCATCATTTCCAGCATACTTGGTAATTGTTGCCTGATAGTCAGATAAAACACCTTTTACCCAATAAGAAAGTCCGTTTTCTAACCGGTCGTTCCATCCTAAAGAAAGTTCCCATCCAATCGTCTTCATATCAGCAGAATTGCTTTTAGGAACACTCGCTCCCAGCGTTGCGGGTAAAGTTGCTCCTGCTACCAACATATCTTTCGTATTACGACGGTACCAGTCAAATGATCCGGTCAAACGATTACTTAAAAATGAAGCATCAAAACCAAAGTCCATTTGAGTAACAGTCTCCCAGGTAAAATCAGAAGCAACAAGTCCCGGAGCTTTTACAATAACGGGTTTGGAACCGTTGATCAAATAATTATAAGATGAATTTGTTCCATAAGTTGCTAAATATGGGAAATTACCCAAATCACCCATAACCTGATTTCCTAAAGAACCGTAGGATCCACGAATCTTCATGTCATTCCACCAACCTTTCAACGGTTGCCAGAAGTTTTCTTCTGAAATACGCCATGCAGCAGAAACAGATGGAAAGAAAGCATAACGATGATCTTTCGCAAACTTGGATGAACCGTCATAACGTCCGTTTACTTCAAGCAGATAACGTTGTTTATAGTTGTAGTTAAGACGGAAGAAGAAACCATTAATAGCCCAATAGGTATCTTCGGAAGACATACTCTGTTCACCTGTAGCCAAATCCAAGTCAGGAATGTCTTCAACAATCAGGTTTGTGCGTTTAGCATTATATTTTTTGTTAGACTTTTTCTCCTGGTTATAACCTGCCATAATTTTGAAATTATGCGTATTATCCAAGAATGATTTGGTATATTCTGCAAATGCGTTGAAAGCATAGTAATAATCTTCATTGGTCGTATAATTGGCATAACTCGGCTTTGTCCAACCATAAAGGGCTTCAGTTCCGGCAACCGCTGTATAATCAGTAAATGTCCGCTGAACCTCTGAAGAATTCTTGCTATATATATTATATGTATAATCAGCATTAATAACCAACCCTTCTAACGGGGTCAGCTTCACGGCACCAGTTAACCATATATCGTTGACTTTATATTTCGTATAGCCTCCTAAATCTCCGACAGCAGCTGGATTCGTGTTTCCGTTTTGTCCGGAGTAGTTATTAACACCCTCATCTTCATAAACATAATCGCCTGAAGTCTGGATACCTAAACCGGAATCATTAATAGCAGCCGCACCAGGACTGTAAACCAGCCTGCCGGTATGCCCGAAACGTACAGGCATCAACGGGCTTAAGTCATTTTTCAACATACCACCATAAGCATCAATTCCCGCCGTAGAGTTAGTAATAGGGTGATCCTCCGTAGAATAGTTATCTGTGATTTTAGCACTTACCTGCAGCCATTTTGTCAATTGTGAAGAAAGATTCAATGTGGCATTAAATTTCTTGTAATTATCATCAGCAGTCTTCAAAATACCATTCTGGTCTGCAAAACCAACAGAACCATAATATGTGGTTTTTGAATCTCCGCCACTGATATTAACGTTGTATTGTTGTGAAAAGCTTGTTTTGTACAGCTCATTAAACCAGTCTGTGTTACCACAATAAAGCCATCTACTTTGATTTTGCGATTGATCGAAATATTCCGGATATTTGTAAGAACCGTTCATATAAGCCTTTACATAATCTAACTGTCCCGGAGTGATCAAAGAACTCATTCCACTATTTGCAGCTGCAATATCTCTCATTTCCAGATAATCCAGAGAGTTAATATTATGCATCCTCAATGCCGGACTTTGCCAATAACCGCTTGCAGATACGGAAATCTGAGGCTTTTGTTCACTTTTACCTTTCTTTGTCGTAATCAGGATAACGCCATAAGCAGCACGAGCGCCATAGATAGCGGCAGATGCAGCATCCTTTAAAACAGAAATAGAGGCAATATCATCCGGATTAACAAGGTTAGCATCCATTTGAACATTATCTACCAACACCAGTGGACTACCGCCATTAATAGAGTTATTACCACGAATATTAAAATCGGAGCTACTTCCCGGAGCTCCCCCTTTACTCATCGTTACATTCAAGTTGGGAACAACCCCCTGCAGCCCTTGTCCCACATTCGTAATAGGACGGTTTTCCAATACATCACCTGCAACCTGTGCTACAGCACCGGTCAAATTCTCTTTTTTCTGTGTGCCGTATCCTACGACAACCACTTCTTCCAAAGCTTGTGAGTCTTCCTTTAATTTTACAGAGACTGAAGGTTGTCCTGTATACGCAATTTCCTGTGTTGCATATCCGATGTATGAAATCTGGATAACATCTCCTTTCTTTACATCTTCCAGTACAACCTTACCATCCATGTCGGTCACATTTCCGTTGGTTGTTCCTTTAATAATAACTGAAGCTCCGACCACAGGGCCGAATGAATCCTCTACCACACATGTGACCTTCCCATTTTGTTGGGCCAGACTTACTGACGGTCTCTCCGGCGTTATATCCGCAGAAACTCCTACGGGAACAGTTAAAGCTCCCGCCAGTAGCATTAGACTTACTAATTTAGTTTTTTTCAACATAAAGTTATAATTTAAAGAATACATCTTTTATAAAAAGGGCGTCAGTCCTGCGTATGATCACTTATATTCATTCTCATACTATGAAATTTGGCGTACTTTTTATTCTCATTTGCTTGTTGTTTTTTATCTAGTTCTGAAAGAACTCTGTCCTTGCATCGGTGTATTTGTATACAGGGTTCCAGTTTTATTTCATTGAGCTTATAAATTGTAAGGTATGATATCAATTTCTTGATTTATTTTTAGAACATTCTGCACATACACCTATTCCATTTGTTAAAATTGAACCATGTCACCATATTTTTATATAATTAAATCATGTTTAAGTGAATATTTTAATATATTTGTCTCGACTAAACAGAGTTCTTTCAGAACTAGAGATATTTTCACAATGCTTCTCATTCCACACAAACATCAACATTCAAGGGGACCATGTAAGTATCAGCAAAATAGCTTCGGCAAAATATTCTTCCATACTCAAATCGATATTTAAATCAGAATTCAAACTTTTTTAACCGTTTCATATTCGCACATTTCCTAATTCTTGCTACTTTTGTGGTGAGTATTCTTCGGGGCAGGGCGTAATTCCCTACCGGCGGTGACAGTCCGCGACTCCTCTGTGTTACAGGGGACTGATCTGGTGTAATTCCGGAACCGACAGTTAAAGTCTGGATGAGAGAAGAAGCATTATCTACCATATAATATATACCGGCATATTCATATATGCGGGAGTGTGTTATATATAATACTTTCCAGCCCTGTTGTAATGCCCTATTATAAACAATTATTTTAATACGGGGTTTGAAAATGAAAACTATTAAAGATTTCGGCGTTGACTACAAAGAACGTGTAGAAAAAGCAATCAGTTATTTACAAGCAGGCAAGGGTATCTTACTTGTCGATGATGAAGACAGGGAAAATGAAGGCGACATTATTTACTCTGCAGAAAAAATGACAGTAAAAGATATGGCATTAATGATCCGCGAATGCAGCGGCATCGTCTGTCTTTGTCTGACACCTGAAAAATGCGACTCGCTCGGATTGCATCAGATGGTAAAAGACAACACAAGTAAGAATCAGACCGCATTCACCATTTCGATAGAAGCCAAAAAAGGAGTCACCACCGGTGTCTCGGCAGCTGACAGAATACAAACGATCAAAACAGCCATTGCTCCCAATGCCAAACCGGAAGACTTGTCACACCCGGGACATGTTTTCCCTCTACAAGCCAAAAAGAACGGAGTACTGGAAAGAAGAGGACATACAGAAGGTAGTGTCGACCTGGTCAAACTGGCCGGATTAGGCGATACGGCTGTTTTATGCGAACTCACCAACGAGGATGGTACAATGGCCCGACTGCCTGAAATCATCCGCTTCGCCACACAGCACGACATGACGGTTGTTTCGGTAGACGATATATGCAGATATAGAAAACAATATCATTTTATCACAAAATACACAAATAACACTTACTAAAAATAAAATGATTGACATTTTTTAAATACATCAAAACATTTTTTGATTTCAAAATGACATTCCATATCTTTGTTGCGTAAACAAAAAACAACAGCATTGGACATGAATACTGAATTTACAGGCAAAACCCGCACCGAGAGTGATCTGATCGGCGCACGGGAAATACCCGCCGAAGCATTATACGGCGTACAGACACTCAGAGGGATCGAGAATTTCTCCATCAGCAAATTCCACCTCAACGAATATCCGTTATTTGTCAACGGACTGGCGATCACCAAAATGGCAGCTGCCGAGGCTAACTATGCCTTGGGACTGCTGACTGACGAACAATACCGCGCCATCATGCAGGCTTGCCGCGAAATATTGGACGGACAACACCATGAGCAATTCCCGGTCGACATGATCCAGGGAGGTGCCGGTACGACCACCAACATGAACGCCAACGAAGTCATTGCCAACCGTGCCCTTGAAATCATGGGACATCAGCGGGGAGAATACACCTACTGCTCACCCAACGATCATGTGAACCGTTCGCAATCGACCAACGATGCCTATCCGACAGCCATCCACCTGGGTATGTATGCCACGCATCTGCAGTTACTTCCTTATTTGGAAGCACTGATCGCTTCTTTCCGCAAAAAAGGAGAAGAATTTGCCCATATCATCAAAATGGGACGTACTCAACTGGAAGATGCCGTTCCAATGACTTTGGGGCAGACATTCAACGGTTTTGCCAGCATCCTGCAGGATGAGATCGCTCACCTGGATCATGCAGCGAACGATTTCCTGACTGTCAATATGGGAGCGACGGCCATCGGTACAGGTATTTGTGCAGAACCGGGATATGCAGAAAAATGCATCGAAGCCCTGCGTCAAATCACCGGATGGGATATCAAACTGTCAGCCGACCTGGTCGGTGCAACTTCCGATACCTCCTGCCTGGTAGGCTATGCCGCTGCCATGAAACGTGTAGCTGTCAAAATAAATAAGATATGTAACGACCTTCGTCTGCTGGCAAGCGGTCCGCGCTGCGGGCTGGGTGAGTTCAATCTGCCGGCTATGCAACCGGGTTCTTCCATCATGCCGGGCAAAGTGAATCCGGTTATCCCGGAAGTGATGAACCAGATCGCTTACAAGGTGATCGGCAACGAACTTTGTGTGACAATGGCGGGCGAAGCTGCCCAAATGGAACTGAATGCGATGGAGCCGGTTATGGCACAATGCTGTTTCGAGTCAGCCGAATTGCTTATGAACGGCTTTGAAACACTACGTACCCTTTGTGTGGAAGGTATCGTTGCCAATGCCGAACATTGTATTGACGAAGTGCATCACAGCATCGGCGTAGTGACAGCCTTAAATCCTGTTATCGGTTATAAAAATTCCACTAAAATAGCCAAAGAAGCATTGGAAACAGGTAAAAGCGTGTACCAGCTGGTACTGGATCACGGCATCCTGACAAAAGAACAACTGGATACGATTTTAAGTCCGGAGAATATGATCCATCCGGTAAAGCTGGACATTCATCCTGCCAAATAAACAACCGCATCTATTTGCCATAGTCTGAAAAAAGGACTGTGGCAAAAAGACGATATTTACCGGACGCAGATTTCGCAGACAGTGCAGAGTAACGCAGATAAATTAATTATCAATAAAATAAGTCTGCGTTAATCTGCGTCTGCGATATCCTCAGTGAGAAACCGACTTTGAAAACAGATTAATGATTATAACCCCTGCAATGATCAGTCCTAATCCGGTAATAGCAGGCCAATCCAGTGATTGCTTAAACAAAACCAATCCGATAAGGGATATTAAAACAACTCCGGCTCCCGACCAGATAGCATAGGCTATTCCGACAGGAAGCGTCTTGAGCGTCAACCCTAGAAAATAAAAAGCACAAACATACGAAACCACCGTTATAACCGACGGCAACAACTTTGTAAACTGATCGGAGGCTTTCAGTCCGCTCGTTCCTACCACTTCCAGCACAATTGCCAGAAACAAAAAAACAAATTGTTTCATAACCTAATATTTCTATTTTGCAAGGCAAAATTAGCTGGTCAAAACCGGATAAAAATTATCATATGATAAATTCAACGACAAAAAATAATCACATGAGCAAAGGTACTCTTCAAAAATTCAATACTTTTGCAATTCGATCATCAATTCAATCATAAGACCATGAATCCATTAAAAATTGCAACAGCCCAGTTTGAAACCTATGACAATAACAAAGCGGCTAACCTATCTTCCATACGAGACATCTGCCTGAAAGCTTCTGCCGAAGGAGCAGACGTTGTCGCCTTTCATGAATGTTCCGTTTGCGGGTATACATTCGCCAAAGAACTGTCGCGCGAAGAATTACTCGCCATTGCCGAACCCATTCCGTCCGGAGAAAGTACACAGGCATTGATCAGCATTGCCAGGGAAACTCATGTGACTATACTTGCCGGTTTCTTCGAACGCGATGAATCCGACCGTATCTATAAAGCACATATCTGTGTCGATAAAGACGGTTTAAAAGCTAAATACAGAAAACTCCATCCGTTCATCAACCCTAATATCTTACCGGGAGACCGATATGTCGTATTCGACATCCAAGGCTGGAAATGCGGTATATTAATATGCTACGACAATAACATCGTAGAGAATGTAAGGGCTACAGCCCTGCTTGGGGCAGATATTATATTCATGCCCCATGTAACCATGTGCACACCTTCCCCGCGCCCCGGAGCCGGGTTGGTCGATCCTTCCCTATGGGAAAATAGGGAAAATGACCCGACCTCGTTGCGACAGGAATTCGACGGTTTGAAAGGTAGAGCATGGCTGATGAAATGGCTTCCGGCACGTGCCTACGATAATGCCATATATGCAGTCTTTTCAAATCCGATTGGAAAGGACTACAACGAGATCAAGAACGGTTGTTCCATGATAATAGATCCATTCGGTGACATAATAGCCGAATGCCGGAAGTTAGGTAATGATTTTGCCATTGCCACGATCATACCGGAAAAGCTGGAACAAGCAGGAGGATACCGCTACAGAAATGCACGCCGCCCCGAACTCTATGCCGATATTATCGGACAACCGCATAAATCAGAACAAAAAGTAGCTTGGTTAAACGCAAAATCATAAAATAATATAGTATGCAACAAACAACCCTTACTAAAATCCCACGTATCGAAGTGGTAGACGCTCTGCGCGGTTTCGCTGTGCTGGCAATTATTCTCGTTCATAACCTGGAACATTTCATTTTTCCGGTTTATCCCGACCCTGCCAGTCAACCGGAATGGCTGAATATTCTAGACGAAGGCGTATTCAGCATCATCTTCTCTCTTTTTGCAGGAAAAGCCTATGCCATCTTTTCCCTGTTATTCGGTTTCACATTTTACATTCAATACACTAACCAATTAAGAAAGGGAAAAGACTTCGGGTACCGTTTCCTCTGGCGTTTACTTCTGCTGGCAGGTTTCGCGACACTAAACGCTGCCTTTTTCCCGGCGGGTGATGTGTTATTGTTATTCTGCGTTGTAGGATTATTCCTTTTCCTCGTTCGCAAATGGAATGACAAAGCCGTATTGATCGCAGCAGTCATCCTGCTACTGCAACCTGTCGAATGGTTCCATTACATCGCCAGCCTGTTCAATCCGGAATATACCTTACCCAACCTGGGCGTAGGTGCCATGTATAATGAAGTGGCCGAATATACCAAAGAAGGAAATTTTTGGAATTTCATCTGGGGCAATGTAACGCTGGGGCAGAAGGCAAGTTTGTTCTGGGCAATCGGTGCCGGACGTTTCCTGCAAACAGCCGGACTGTTTATGTTGGGATTACTGATCGGCAGAAAACAACTGTTTGTCACTTCCGACAACAATACCCGTTTCTGGGTAAAAGCACTCATCATTTCTGCCATCCTGTTCTGCCCGCTTTACCAGCTGAAAGTAATGCTTTATGACAACAGCGATGCCGTTATGATAAAACAAACGGTAGGTGTCATCCTCGATATGTGGCAGAAATTTGCTTTCACAGCCGTATTGGTTGCCTCTTTTGTACTGCTCTATCAGAAAGAATCATTCAAGAAACTCACAGCAGGATTACGCTTTTACGGTAAGATGAGTTTGACAAACTATATCTCTCAATCTATCTTGGGAGCTATTATCTATTTTCCTTTTGGATTATACCTGGCTCCTTATTGCGGATACACCGTCAGCCTGTTGATCGGCTTCGTACTGTTCTTGTTGCAGGTAAGTTTCTGTAAATGGTGGCTGAAAGGCCATAAACAAGGACCTCTGGAAGGCATCTGGCACAAGCTAACCTGGATCAATTCCAAATAGCAGAGCAAATCTGGTTTAAAACGAGCGATATTTCGTTTTAAACGGGGGTAAAGTCCGTTTTAAACCAGATTTTTTTCGTTTTAAACGAAGTTGAGGCTCGTTTTAAACGAAATATTGACTTAAAACCAATCTAACTAAATTCCAAAGGTAGAGACGAAAATATTTTATCGGGATTACTTTGCATTTCATATATTCTTTCCCTTATCATATCCCATCTGTATGAGCCATTAATCATAAGAATTGACTCATTGAAATTCACATCATCATAGTAACTCAATCCTTTTATGGCTCTTACACTATTGGAGTTACTGAATTTCTTTTCATAAGCTTTCAGCATATCGGTCAAAGAACACTGTGTAGATAAACATGCTATATCTATAAAGTCCTTCAATCGGGTACCATTATCAGCAATAGCCGACAGTTTCATTGCAGATACATCTTCAATACTATATAATCGAATCCCCTCAGTTATAATAGTATCTTTTATAAAAGGATAATCATGTCTGATACAATCTATATTTACATTACCGATCATACCTTTTAAGGTGTATCCTCTGAGATAACTACTTTTAAAGTCATATTTATCAATCAAGTATTGTTCTAAATCCGTAGCATTAAATGGAACAGGAGTAAATAAATCCAAATCAATACTCATTCGATGACCTAACAACAAAGCAAGAGAAGTCCCACCAGCAAGACTGAATGAAGAAAGTTCCGCATCTTGCATCAAGTTCTTTAAGAGTCTAAAAGTATTTGCCTCGACTGTCTCCTGGTGTAACATTTCAGTTCTTCCTTATTCAGATTAAACACATTACAAACAAATGCTATATCGATATCAGCCAACACAGGTATATTCTTTATTATTTCCCTGAAATTATCCAACCCACCATATAGCTTGATGGCAGCATAAAAGTCTTTCATCCACCCTCGTTCGATCACACGTTGTACAACAACTGTACGCATATCATACCAGTCAAAACGAGAAAGGTCATATTCCCAAAGTAAAGACTCTGAAATCTTTGCATCTTTACTTTTCTGTTCCCAGTCACTGAAAAACATAGGCTGTTATTTCTTTTCGTTCAATAATTTCTCCAATAAAGCTGCTTTCTCTTTTTCATTAGCAATCATACGCTCATATAAGGAAGCATTCTCTTTTGTGAGCTCGATAAGTTGTTCTAATGGATGAATTATCTTATTATCATTCACTTCACTGTTATAGCCTATGCCATTATTATTACTTCCATTCTCAAAATTGTTATTCTCAACAACAATTGAAATCGGTGTCTCTTCCATATTTTCAATAATTTCAGGTGTAACTTTCAGGATAGCCGCAATTTTCTCCATATATTCTTTTTTTATTACAGGCTGCTGTTCCAGTCGGGAAATACACTGTTGGTTGACGCCCAATTCATTTGCCAACGTATCCTGTTTCATACCCTCATAACGACGTATCCTTCTGACATTAGCGCCTTGATGAACATTACTATTCTTTACATTTTCCGTATTCATATTATCTTATTTTAAGAGTGAAACAAATATATGAACAAATCTCCATATTTCGACGAAGATGCAAGGATATAACAGAACGTCCCACCTTTTTTCTCATTGCACCAAAGAGTAAAATACTCACAGTCTGATTGTATTTTACAAATAAAACTGCTACAGCCTTTCAAAATTATATGCTGTATTTTGCAAAAAGAGTTGTAATGAATAAAATATATATACCACTTTTCCTGGCACTAGTCTTATCTTTACATGTTTCTCTATTGCCCTTGGAAATAAATTAGCGACTGACAAAAGAATCAAGCCATCGCCTTTTTTATTCCATTTTGTGCAAATGTTTTCGCACACACTTAGTAGGATATTAAATATAATCTACTACTTTTGCACTGGAATATAAAAGTTTATGCCATGGATAAAAAAGTAATCACCTTTGGAGAGATAATGCTTAGACTGGCCACACCAGACTATCTCCGTTTTAGTCAGAGTAATCAATTGAATGCCACCTTTGGCGGCGGCGAAGCGAATGTTGCCGTATCCTTAGCCAATTATGGCATCCCAACAGAGTTTGTCACCCGTTTACCGAAAAACGATATTGCACGCGCTTGTGTAATGGATTTGCGCAAATATGGTGTAGGCACTTCGAACATTGTTTATGGGGGTGACCGCCTGGGTATCTATTTTCTGGAAACAGGAGCCGTAGCACGTGCCAGCAAGGTTGTCTACGATCGTGCACATTCTTCTATTGCTGAAATACAGCCGGGAATGATCAACTGGGAAGAAGTATTGAAAGATGCTTCCTGGTTCCACTGGACGGGTATCACGCCGGCAATCTCACAAGGTGCTGCCGATGCTTGTCTGGAAGCAATACAGGCTGCCAACAAACTGGGTGTACCTGTATCCTGCGATATCAATTACCGTAAAAATTTATGGAAATACGGAAAAACAGCTTCCGAAATAATGCCGGCACTGGTTGCCGGATGCGACGTTATCCTGGGTAATGAAGAGGATGCGGAAAAAGTGTTCGGTATCAAACCGGAAGGATTTGACGTGGCACAGACAGCCGGTGAAGTAAATGCTGCTGAATTTGAATCGGTATGTACACAGTTGATGGCTAAATTCCCGCGCGCAAAGAAAGTGATCATCACATTACGTGGTTCTATCAATGCCAACCATAATACGTGGGGGGGCGTTTTATATGCTGACGGTAAATTGTACCAGTCACGCCGTTACGACATTACACATATCGTTGACCGTGTTGGCGGCGGCGACTCTTTCATGGGCGGTCTGATCTACGGTCTGCTTACTTATACAACAGACGACCAGAAAGCACTCGACTTCGCTGTTGCCGCTTCCTGCCTGAAACATACCATCTACGGTGATTTCAACCAGGTAACTGTCGACGAAGTGGAAAAACTGATGGAAGGGGACGGATCAGGACGCGTTTCAAGATAGTTGACAGTTGAAAATTGACAGTTGACAGTTAATATTTAAAGAATAAATAGTTATGGCTAGATTTAATAAACTACAGGTATTGAATGCGATGATCAGTACCGGCATGGTACCTGTTTACTATAATAAAGATGTAGAAACAGCCAAACAAGTACTGAAAGCTTGTTACGATGGCGGTGTCCGTGCATTCGAATTTACCAACCGTGGCGATTTCGCACACGAAGTATTTGCCGAACTGGTAAAATATGCAGCAAAAGAATGTCCGGAAATGATCCTGGGTATCGGTTCGATTGTCGATCCGGCTACTGCCGCTTTGTTCCTGCAACTGGGAGCGAACTTTGTAGTAGGCCCGTTGTTCAACCCGGAAATCGCGAAAGTATGTAACCGCCGTCTGGTTCCTTATACACCGGGATGCGGGTCTGTTTCCGAGATCGGTTTTGCCCAGGAAGTAGGATGCGACCTGTGCAAAGTATTCCCTGCCGGAAATGTGGGTGGACCTTCTTTCGTAAAGAATATGAAAGCACCGATGCCCTGGTCGCTGATCATGGCTACCGGAGCTGTAGAGCCGACGGAAGAAAACCTGTCAGGCTGGTTCAAGGCCGGTGTAACCTGCGTAGGTATGGGTTCGAAGCTATTCCCGAAAGAGGCGATTGCAGCCAAAGACTGGAAAGCGATCACCGACCTTTGTATCAATGCGCTGGAAATTATCAAAAAATACCGTTAAGCTATGAGACCATTTCTTGATTCAGATTTCCTGCTACAGACGGAGACAGCACAGAAGCTGTATCATGAACATGCAGAGAAAATGCCGATCATTGACTACCACTGTCATCTGATCCCGCAACAAATAGCCGACAATTATCAATTTGCCGACCTGACAGAGATTTGGCTGGGCGGAGACCATTACAAATGGCGTGCCATGCGTGCAAATGGTGTTCCCGAAGAATATATCACCGGTAATAAACCGGCTTACGAGAAATTCCAAAAATGGGCGGATACGTTACAGCATGCGATGCGTAATCCGCTTTACCACTGGACTCACCTGGAATTGAGCCGTATATTCGGTGTCGACAAGGTATTGAATCCTTCTACGGCACGAGAAATATACGACGAATGTACCGCCAAACTGCAAACACCCGAATTTCGCGCTCAAGCCATCATGGAACGCATGAATGTAGAGGTAGTTTGTACGACAGACGATCCGGTAGATTCGCTGGAATATCATAAAGCCATCCGTAACACCCCGTTGAAGACCAAAGTGCTTCCAACCTGGCGTCCGGACAAGGCTATGGCGATCGACAATACAGCTGCCTACAACGAATATCTGGGCAAGCTGGAAGCGGCATCCGACTTGGCGATCCTTTCTTTCAAGGATTTGCTGGGTGCTTTACAGAAACGTCATGATTATTTTGCAGCCGAAGGTTGCCGCGTATCCGACCACGGTCTGACTACGTTCTACGCAGCCCCTTATACGAATGCCGAGATTGAAGCGATCTTCATGAAAGCACGTATGAACAAGGCTTTGACAGCCGAGGAAGTAGATAAATTCCGTTCTGCCATCCTGTATGAACTGGCTGTTATGGATGCGAAGACCGACTGGGTACAACAGTTCCACATCGGTCCGACACGCAATAACAATGCCCGCATGTTCAAATTGTTAGGTCCGGACACGGGATACGATGCCATCGACGATGCACCGGTTGCCGTTCCGATGATCCGTTTCCTAAGCCGCCTGGAAGAAGAAGGCATGTTGGCAAAGTCTATTTTCTACAACCTGAATCCGAAGGACAGCGCGGTTATGATGACTACAGCTTACAGCTTCAACGACGGTTCGCTGCCTGGCAAGATGCAATATGGTGCCGGCTGGTGGTTCCTCGATCAGATACACGGTATGGAAGCGCAAATGAATACGCTTTCCGACCTGGGGCTGTTGAGCCGTTTTGTCGGAATGCTGACCGACTCACGCAGCTTCCTGTCTTATCCTCGTCACGAATATTTCCGCCGCATCCTTTGCAACATGTTGGGTAAGGAGGTGGAAAACGGTGAACTGCCTGTTTCTGAAATGCCTTTCATCGGTAAGATGGTAGAGAATATCAGTTACAAAAACGCAAAACAATATTTCGGATTTTAACCGTTTGGTAGTTTTTAGCAAATAAAAAAGGTGTATCTCATAGCATGGCTATTCTGATACACCTTTTCTTTTTATCGATTCTACCGGTTTATTTTTTCCGGTTTCTCGCTGCCGCCTCTTTCGCTTTCTGAGCTTCACGGCGAGCCTTTTCTTTCGCTTTCAGTGTCTCCTTATATGCTTTTTCTTTCAGCTTACGCTCTTTTTCCTTTTGTTTGAGCCTATCCTTATAGTCGCGTTCTTTTTGCTTACGCAGT
The DNA here is from genome assembly GCF_029581355.1 of Parabacteroides chongii. Lineage (NCBI taxonomy): Bacteria > Pseudomonadati > Bacteroidota > Bacteroidia > Bacteroidales > Tannerellaceae > Parabacteroides > Parabacteroides chongii. The sequence goes on from NZ_CP120849.1 coordinate 1,051,025, forward strand.
TCTTCGCGGGCTTTCAGCTTGGCTTTGCGGTCGGCTTCTGCCTGTTTCTGCTTGTTCTTACGATCCTGCTCCAGTTGCTTTTCGCGATCGGCTTTCGCTTTCAGAAGAGCCTTTTCTTCTTCTTCCTGCTTCTTCAACAGTTCGGCACGTTCTTTCTCTTTCTGCTCCTGCAATTCTTTTTCAGCTTTCTGCTGGGCTTCAAATTCCTTGCGGGCTTCTTCCTTACGAGCTTCTTCTTCCTCAGCCTCACGCTTGCGGATAGCTTCTATTTCTTTTAAAGTAAGTTCTTTCCGCTCTTCCGGAGCTTGAACCGCAGGGACAGTATCCTGAGAAGAAGATATAATTGTCGTATCAGGTACAGAAGGCTGTACGGATACAGTATCGACCGGAATCTCTAGGGCCGGAACAGGGACAGAGACAACCGTATCCGGTACGATGGTTTCCGGAATAACAGTATCTTTTACAGCAGGCTGTTCAACGGTTTTCTCCTTTTCTTCCGCCGGAGTTTCTTTCTTACGTACCGACTTGATTTCTTTTGACGGAGTTTCACTTTCCGGCTTTTCTGCTTCTTCCGACGGTTCTTCATCCGGAGATTCCGTATCGGTTTCGTCCTGCATACGGTTCTTCCAACGGGCTGCCAGTTCCGGTGCTTTTTCGCCGAAGTTCTCTGCAAAGAAGTTGATATATTCTTCCAGTGTCTTACCGCGCATCAACGTTTCGTAGTTGTCTTCGGATATCGGAAGGATAGCGACATTCTTATCCAACGCCTGCGCATAGCCGTCCTTACCATAAATCATCTTATAATATTGCAGGATCTCTTCGATACCTGTGAATCCGCTGATGTTCAGCATGGACATCGGACCGGCTTCTTCAAAGGCGAGATCGAACTCCTTCACCATAAAGTTAGCGAAGTTATAAGCTGCCACAGCAAACAACAACTGATTCTTATCCACCGTTCCGGTCGGATACATCAGGATCATGCGATACGGAGTATTCGGCTCAGCAGTAAACGTACGGGCAGAATCGGCGGCAGACAAACTACCGTCTTCACCCAGACCGAAACGCAGGTTCCAGGTCATACCGGTTACATTGCCTTGCATCAAGGTACGGCCACGAAGGATTCCCTTCAGCATTTCACCGGCCAGCTCCGTCACATCGGCTGTAGGATATTTCTCCACCAAAGCCTTCAATGCAGTCTTGAAACCTTCTGCATCACCCGCCTGTACGTAAGTCAACGCATCCAGGAACATAAACTTAGGCATCAAAGTTGCCAACGGATATTTGGCACTGACATCGCGGAAATTCCGGCGTACGCTAACCGTATCGCTTGCCAAATAACTATTATAAGTCGCTTCGTAGATAGAATCCTGCACAGAATCCATCCTGCGTATATTATATTCATAATTCGGATCGGAAATGGCAATCGTATAATCCTCGTTCGGGAAATCATTGATCATCTTTGTCTTGTATTCAGAAGCCAAAGCCGTGTTCTCCGTGCGGAGAGCCATCAGATACACCTGATAATAGCTGTCCAGGCGATGTGAGTTATCCGGGAAACGACGTTCCAACTCTTCGAATGCCTCGATAGACAACGGCAGATCTTCCAGTTTATCTTTATAGATCATAGCCATATTATACAATCCATCCTCGATAATGATATTCGAAGCGTCCACATCTTCCTTTGTAAAAGGCAACTGCTGCAAATAATACTCGCGTGACTTCGGATCGTCGGCAGCCACACCCGGCAAACCGGCTTCCAAAGAATCAGTAGGCAAAGGTTGCCCGTCAGGACCAACAGCACCAGTTGCTCCCTCAGCCATTTCTCCTTCTTCCAAAGGTTCCTCGTTGAAGGTCGACATTTCTTTTTTCCGTCTCCGCCAGTTATCTTCCAACGCACGGCGTCCCCACTTACGCTGGAACTGTGCCTTACCCTGCGATACGGTCGAAGGATTATAGAAGTAGAAAGCTGTCCCACCCGATGAAGTCGGAAGAACAATCCCTCCCGTTTCTGTTCCCGGACGGTTTATTCCGGAGCCTTTAGCCTCCTGGTCAGCCAGGTAAGCCTCTTTTTCAGCCAGAGCTTTCGCCTCTTCTTCCTCTTTTTTTACCTGTTCGATGATTTTATCGATGACAGCCAGGCGTTCCGCTTCCGGCATCTTTGCCAACGTCTGCAAACTATCCTGCAAATGAACGGCTTCGACATGCACGACCAGTTCGTCCAAAACGGCAGAGAGCTTCGAGACACGCTTAAAATCTTTATACTCTTTCTGGATACCGGACAAAGCACCGCTAAAACAGGGCTGTGCTTTCACATAATCACGCATGGTAAAATAGATATCCCCCAATTTGATCTGACAAATCGCTTTCTCCAGTCCGTTCTGCGTACTTTTCTCAATACCCAGTTCGTAATTTTTGATCGCATTTGCCGTATCTTCCCTGTTCAGGTAGACATTTCCCAACGCATAATAAACCTGGTCCAGATAGTCTTTATTCTTATCACTCTTCGCCATCCGGTTAAGCATCTTGACCACTTTCTGATAGTTCGCGCCTGAAAAGACTTCCGTCTGACGGATACGTGCAGCAAACTCCAGCTCGTAAGGAGGGCTTGCTTTTGCCACTTCATTGAACATCTTATAGGCCAGTCCCGGCTGATCCTGCTCAGCATAGATCTGCCCCAACAGATACTTCATGCGGGTACGCTGGAGCTTGTTTTTCTCCGATTTGATAGCAGTCTTAAAATAAGGGACAGCGTCATCATACTGCTTGCTTTTCACCAGATAATCGGCATAGACGGCTGCATACTGATTCAGATTCTTCCGGGGAATCCCATTGGTATTCAGCTTACTTAAAATATCTTCGGACTCATAGAACCAGCCCATCTCCGAATAACAGCGGGCCTGCCACAAACGGGCTTCGGCTACCACTTCTTCGTCTTGCACATAATGGCGGGCAATATAGGAAAAGGTAGCGGATGCCTGCAGGAAGTCGGCATTATAGAACTGCCCCTGCCCGATCAGCAGCCAGCATTTTTTCAAAAAAGGATTGTATTCTTCCTGTTCCTGAAGAGCACGTTGCTTGGGGTCGTTGCGCCAGCCCGGCTTCTTGGCGGGTTTGGCTTTAATGGAGTGAAGTTTGATGGCTTTGTTGCCTTTTTCGATAGCACGGTCGAAAGGACCGCCGGTCTCTTTCTTGTCTTTGGGTTGCGCACTGATCGGGTACATGTGGATCATTTCGGAATAGCTTTCCTTATATCCGGTCTGCATGGAGTTCAAAGCTTCGTCAAAAGAAGTCTTCCCGTTAAAATAGATATTATAACGGGATGTAAAAGAATGGTAGAACCGGCTTGCCTTGGTGTTTTTCTTCGTACTGCACGACCAAAGCAAGAGTACCACGAATAATGAAATTATATAGTAAAAACCTTTCTTCACGTATTATGTGTGCTCTTTATCATATAATAAACTGGAAAGAAACCGTTTTATTGCCTTTTCATAAAGAATAATACAGCTTTAAGGATCAAAAAGATCATTACCAGCACCAGGATTATAAAAGCCCCCGAAGGTACGTTCAGGAAATAGGAAAGGACCAGTCCGGTCACACAGCTCAGAAAACCAAGACCGATACTTCCCCAGATGATCTTTTTAAAATCGGAAGTAAACAGATTGATCGTTATCTGCGGCAAGGTCAACAGACTCATCAACAACATAATACCAACTAAACGAATAGAGAGTACGATAGTCAGTGCAATGAAAAACATCATCATATACTCGATCCATTTGACATGGATATGCTGTGTCTTGGCAAAGTCGCTGTCGAAAGCGACATAAACAATTTCGCGCAGGTAAAGGGAAAAGACAGCAATCAGTAGCACTGCCAGTGCAGCCACCCAAATTATATCTGCCATGGAGATCGTCAGGATATTACCGAATAAGTAAGCAGAGAGGTTCGGTGAATAGCCGGGGGTCAGAAAAATGAAGATGACACCCAACGCCATTCCTAAAGCCCAGACACCGGCAATCGCCGAATCCTCGCGGACGTTCTGCGTCTTACTCGCCCACTCCACCCCAAAAGCGGAGAGAACGGAAAACACCATCGCCATCAGGATCGGATTCATACCCAAATAGAAACCAAGCCCTAAGCCTCCGAAAGAGGCATGCGTTATTCCTCCGCTGATAAATACCAGCCGGCGGGCAACAACGTAAGTACCGACAATACCGCAGGTGATGGCAGTAAGCAAGCTACCCAGCAAAGCATGTTGAAAAAAAGTATATTGTAATAGATCCATATTCATTCCGTATGATGGTTCGTCTTATTTGTGCTATCTTTTCTTTATATCCGGTACGAGGCGCTGACAGTTTCACCCTAATGAAACAACTGTTTCTCCTAGGTGAAACAAGTGTTTCATTAGGGAGAAACAATCTTTATGCCGAATACTTGTTGACATTCTCTACCGTCTAATGTATTCTTCTCTCACCGACAATCAGAAATGCTTCATCCTTCAGTGCATCGGGCAGGTTCACGCCACGAAGTTGCAGGCTACGGAGCCATCCGGCTACCTCTTCCGACTGCAAAGTATAAAGCACCTCGCGGAACTCATCGACAGCATCCTCTTCATACTCATCTCCCTCCAGTCCCCGGAAACGATCCAGTTCCTCATCGTCATAATATTCAATCTTTTTGCTGACGGCAGCCAAGAGGCTGTCGCGTTCGCAGGTCTCATGCTGGCCGCAACATTCTTCGGGAATCTCACGTGCTTCGGGTATTTCACTGATCTCCCCGCGTTCCAGCATCTGCTGCAATTTCTTATTTCGAAAATAACCGGCTATGGCGGCAATAACGCCCAGCACGATTATGCCTATGACTATGTACCACATGTTAGTTGACAGTTGACAATTGACAGTTGACAGTTATAAGTGCCAAGGCTGTCGGTTGTGTTATTGAATTTCCATTATATTAAATCCGGCCTGCTTCAAGTCTTCCCAATAGGCCGGATAACTCTTTGTCACCACTCCCGGCTCGGCAACTTGCAGTCCCAGCGGCAATACTAGTGCTGCCGGGGCAAAAGCCATTGCCATCCGGTGATCTTCATAAGTGGCGATAACCGGATCTGCTTCCGGTTCGCACCGTTCCCCGTTCCATTCCAGGATACTATCGTTGCTGTCGATCAGCAGGTAACCGAGTTTACGAAGTTCTGTTTTCAGAGCTTCGATACGGTCGGTCTCTTTTATCTTCAGACTCTGAAGACCGGTGAAGCGGAAGGGGATATTTAATAACACGCAGCAGACAACAAAAGTTTGAGCCAAATCCGGTTCATTGACGAAATTATAAAGTAACTTCTTTGCCACATTACCTGTATGTTTCAACCGGACACCCTGATCCGTAAAGATCGTTCCGACACCCAACTGAGCGAATAGCTTCGCTCCGGCAGCATCGCCTTGCAGACTGTTTTTGAAAAGACCGAGCAGCTCTATTTCTACGTTTTTGGACAAAGCCATGATGGAATACCAATAAGAGGCGGCACTCCAGTCAGATTCCACGGTAAAACGGATCGGTTTATATTCCTGAGGAAGAATCTTGATGGTTTGTCCGTTCCAGGTTGCTTTCACCCCGAACTGTTCCATCAATTGTAATGTCAGATTGATATAAGGACGGGAGATAATGTTTCCTTCGAGGTTAAGCGTCAAGCCATTCTCCATCAACGGAGCGATCATCAATAAGGCAGATATATATTGCGAACTGATACCTCCAGCCAATGAAATCTCGCCTCCCTGCAAAGCACTTCCGAAAATACGCAAAGGAGGATAGCCTTCTTTTTCGATATATTCGATACGGGCACCTAAAGAATTCAGAGCATCGACCAACAGTTTGATCGGGCGGTTCTTCATCCGTTCTGTTCCGGTGATCGTCCATTCACCCACTATTTTAGAAAGGAAAGCGGTCAGGAAGCGCATCGCCGTCCCGGCTGCCTTTATATCGAAATCACGACTATCGGAGTTCAGCGCCCTGACCATCACCTCCGTGTCATCACAATCGGAAAGGTTCTGTATATCGTAAGGACTATAACTCAGGGCATTCAATATCAATGCACGGTTACTGATGCTCTTGGAAGCAGGAAGTTGTACGGAAGCCCGGATAGCTCCCTCCGGGCTTTTTATGAGATATTTCATTGCTTTTGTCTGTTCTTTAAATTAGAAGACAAAAGTACGGAAATTATTCTACTTATATGCAAAATGAAGCTCAGTTCACCTGTCATTAAATTCTTTTACCGCATCAAACATGGCGATAATATTTTCCGGTGGAACATCCGGAAGTATATTATGTACAGTATTAAAGACAAAGCCACCACCGGACGACATGATCTCCAAACGCTCCAACACCTGTTCACGCACCTGATCCGGCGTACCGTTATTCAATGTACCGACGGTTTCTACGCCACCGCCCCAGAAAGTACAATCCTGTCCGAATTCTTTTTTCAGGAACTCAGGGGACATATCCACGGCATTGGTTTGTACCGGGTTGAATACTTCGATCCCTGCCTCGATCATATGGGGCATCAATGAAGAGATAGAGCCACAGGAATGGATAAAAGTATGCATCTGGCTATGTGATTTGACATAATCACATAACTGCTTATGGCGGGGTTTGAAAAGAGTCTTATAAGTATCCGGATCCATGAACGGACCGGTCGTCATTCCGAGGTCATCCCCGAAACGGATAATGTCTACTACGTCACCGACCGAAGCACAGACCTTTTCCAGTGTTGCCAGGTGACGTTCCAGTAATTCATCCAATACACGCTCCACCTGGTCCGGATCACAAAGCAGGTCCATCAGGAAATTATCCATCCGGCGCAGGAAAGTTCCCCATTCAAAAAGGTTACAACCGCAGACGATCATCAATGCCTTATCCGTTGTTTCCCGCAAATGCAAAGCATTTGCTCTCAACTGCTCCCAAAAACCATCATCGGCAGCATGATCCCAGGGACTGTGCACGTAACGCGACCAAAGGACACGCCCCATCTCGTCATCCAGACTATCATAGCTGTCGGGATAGCCATCCACATAAGGGAAATAAGACTGGTCAAAGAAGGTGGCACCTTTCGGCATCATTGCCAATACCCGCTTTCCGTCCGTATCATAGCAGTGATAAGAGCCATTCGGCTGTTCTATCGGGTGGAACCAGGCAGGATATAAAGCCTTATCTCCGTTAGCCAATATTGTTTCGTGCCAGTCGGATGGTTGTACATTAAACGTCCGCCCAATATCGAGGACATCGATACCGAACTGATCGATCAACGACATATCCGGTTGTGCCAGTTGTTGCACGACGTCGTATATTTGCACCGGCAAATCGGTCCGTCCTAAATGTTTCAGCAAATTGGAGTAGGCAATTGCCGAGATACCTGAACTGGGAGTTGCTCCCATATCGACCGGAACACGGTCGAGCTCTTTATGAGCTATAGCTGATAAAACACGTTCTCTTGAAGTCATAATTCTCAATTCTCAATTTTCAATTTTTAATTCCCCTCACTCTCCTCCGCTCATCCCTATCACGAAAGAAGCAATCACTAATACAACCAGTCCTGCATACATCCAGGCTTTTGTCTTTGTATCCGTAGCTTTCCATTCTCCGCGATACAATCCCCAAAGGGTGGCAAAGACAATGGTCAGCGACATCATAATTCCCCAAGCCGTAAACGAGAACTCACCCATCCGGCTTTTCCCCATACCGAAAAAGATAAAGTTGATAAACCAAAGAAAGCCCGCCAAAGCACAATAGAGATAATTACTCAAAACGCCAACCTCCTTTGTTTTCATAAAGGCTTTCAGGTTATTATTCCTCTTCGACAGAAACAGGCACCATAACGCAGTAGCCAGAAAAGAGCCACCAAACAAAATAGGAAAGACAGGCAATGTCTGGAACAAGGGATTGACACCCGAAGCAATTATTGCAGACGAAATTTCTGCACCCAGCTCTATTCCTAAGGCTTGTGACGCACCGGTTATGCCGACGAATAGAACCAATAGCAATCCTTTCTTGAAATCAAGTTCCGGATTCGCTTCCGGTCCGGCTCCTTTATCTTTCCGATAACCGGCATATCCACTCAAAGCTATACCGACTGCGGCAATCAACAGACCTGCTATCAACATCGTTCCACCGGATTGTTGCAGAAGAACGCTCAACCGCCCGTCAATAGCCGGAGGAATGATCGTCCCCAGTATCATCATCAACCCCAAAGAGAGCGAGAAGCCCAACGAAAGTCCCAGATAACGCAGGGAAAGTCCGAATGTCAGATTACAAATGCCATAGATAAAACCTAATATAAAGATCCATCCCAATGTCTGTGCCGGAATCCCAGACAGCACATTCATAAAGCCCGGACAAAAAACATAACATGCCACTACAGGGACAATCACATAAGCAAACAAACTATATATCAGCCAATAATTCTCCCAAGCCCAGTTACGGGTTCTTCCGAAGGGAATCGAAAAACTTCCTGAGGAGAAAGCTCCCATAGCAATCAGCCCGATTCCAAATAATAATTCAAATGTCATAACTCTTATTGGTTTTTCTTTCTAATATTCCGATACGCACAAGAGGTACTGTTGCAAATGTCACAGCCATAAGATCGTTTTCTAACCTCATCCCCTATTCCTATAATTCCGCTAACCGATTTGATCGGCTGCATCAGGCAAGATTCATTGATCGTGATCCCGGTCGGATGATCGCCGATATAGGCAAACAGATCACGCTGTCCAGAGAGTGGCCATTCGCAATAACCGGGACTATAACGGTTCGTGATCTTCTTCCCCTGGTTCATCATCTCCTTTTCCAAATACAGCTGCACCTTATCCATCGCATTTTCAACGGTTGCCGAGCCAATCGACTCGACCACAAATGCTTCCAGAAAATCGCTATTCTGTTGATAGGCATGCGACAACTCAGTAAAAGTTTTCCCCGCCGTACAAAGAAATAAAGCGATCCGATCAGCTCCTTGCATATAACCACTGATTTTACGTCCTGTATGCAAACATCCCGAAGAACCATTGACTATTCCTTCTTTTACATTTACTTCCGGACAATCCAGCAGACGATATCCTCCGATGATCTCTTTCGAATCTTTCAATTCGTCAAAGGTTCTCTCCACAATCTCCGCAACGAGAACATAACTCTCCGAATCGGGAATCTGGAGGTATTCCATCAATACCGGTATTTCCGGACGAACCTCTTCAAACGAAAATGTATATGACCGGAACATCATCTTCCTTTATTAAAATCAGCTATTGCCTGATAGAACGCTTTGATATTCGCATCCGGAACCAAAGGTGGCATATCACAACCGGAAGAGATAACAAAGTTTTTATACTGCGATGTTTTTGATAATAGATCGGCTGTAGCCCGGTACACCTCTTCTGAAGTGGCTTGCTTCAGGATACCGACAGGATCGATGTTTCCCATCACGATAAGGTCTGACGGACATTGTTCCAGTGTCTCAACCATATCCACTGCATTTCCGAAATGTAAAGCTGCGGCTCCGGAATCGATCATTGCTTGGGTGCATTGTCCTCTATTTCCGCAATTATGTAAGATCACAGTAAAGTCTTCATCCTGTACCGCCTCCACTATCTGCCGGACATAGACAGTCGAATACTCCTGACAGTCCTCATTGGAAAGCAACCCGGCAGCCGGTTCAGCCATAATCACACCTGTTGCGCCGATCGCTTTCAGTTCCCGACAATAAGCGGTAATATAAGCTGTACATTTATCCAATAATGTTTTTATCACATCCGGTTCGATATAAATACCGACCATAATTTCTGACATATCGTAGAGCCTACCCGCCAAAGAGAAAGGACCGATACAACCGGACAGGACAGGTTTGTCTTTTATGTTTTCAACAGCCAGGCGGTTTGCTTTCAGGTATTCCGGCATTCGGCCGGCAGATAAAGAGGGAACCTGCAGATTGTTCACGGTATCTTCATCATATACCAGTCTGCCCGTAACACTAGGCACTTCATGTTCCGGCATATTGATCGTACAACCAAAGGCCTCTGCCTCGACTGTCAAATCCATAATGACGGTACAAGCTGTTGTATGGTAAGTTTCCGTCACATTCCTGATTGCCTGATAGTGCACATTTCCATCCGTAACAGCGTCGATCACCTTCTTCCCGATCGCTTCAATACCGGGATGGGTCATAATAGGGATAGCGATCCGTTTGTCACTATCCTGTAATTGTTTGATAAACTTATTCATACGTTATCAGGCTACGATTGAATCCAACCAGTTAATATTATCCTGCGGATCACGGGCATAAGCATCCGCTCCGATCTTTTGTGCAAACTCTGCATTCAACGGAGCTCCACCGACAACGACTTTAGTCTCGGGATATTTTGCCCGGATAGTGGCGATCATCGGTTGCATATTACTCATGGTTGTAGTCAGCAAGGCAGACATGCCGCAAACAGCTCCCGGATGTTCGTCCAATGCCTGAATATACTTCTCGGCCGGCACATCCGTCCCCAGGTCGATCACTTCCCAACCGGAACCTTCCACCATCATACCCGTCAGGTTCTTGCCGATATCGTGCAAGTCGCCCATAACGGTACCGATAACAAATACTCCTTTACGTTTGATCTCACCATTCTGAAAATAGGGTTTCAGGTGTTTCATGGCACTGTTCATCGCTTTAGCCGACAGCAACATCTGCGGTACGAATATCTTTCCTTCCGTAAACTTATTACCGACCCGGTTCATTGCCGGGATCAGAGCATCATTCAGTACCGATTGAGGAGATAAGCCGCTCTCCAAAGCCTCACGGGTCAGTTCATCCGCACCGGGCAACCCTTTCATTGCCGGCGGATAGGGCGACGCCAAATTGATCTTGCCGAATTCCACGCATTCGCCAAGTTTACTAATAATGTCATTCATGTTCAATAATATTTAAAGCTTGTTTATTTCGAAAGAGGCACTATATTCAGTCCGTATGGAAAACTTCTTCCATGGCCGCCCACCATTCTCCGGGTGCACGATTCTCTATGGGTTGCTGACAGGGATCAGTGAGTTTCCACCATTCCTGTGTGGTCGGATCGGCAGCCATTCGTTGCATATCCTTTTCATAGTCATTTCCGATATATTCATAATAGCTATACAGCAGCCCGTCTTTATAATAAATTGAGTAATTGCGGATATTACACTCGCGGATCATAGCCAGTACCGCCGGCCATACGGCAGCATGTAATTTCTTGTATTCCTCCAGTTTTTCCGGCTTTATACCGATAACACTTCCATAACGTTTCATATTCTTCAGTCTATTAGATTAAGTATGAGCAAAAATAGCAGAAGTAAAAGAGTTGAAGTTTTCAATTTGCGTGGTTCTTTTGACTGTTTCCGAGATTTGAAAAATTACTTAGTTCATAAAGGACTAAGTCACTAGATGCAATAAATAAAAAATGACCCCGGAGAACGAACATATAAAACTAATCATTGGATATCTGCAAGGAACACTTGCGTCAGATGAAAATAATCGTTTTTACTCGTGGATAAATGAGAGTGAAAACAATAAAAAAGAATTCTTCGAAGTAAAAGCGATGTTTGATGCCGGAAAATCCACGTACAGTACACAAGCGGTCAAGGAGAGCTGGGATCGTCTATTAGATAAAAGAAGATCAAGACAACATTTCAATATATGGCGACAAGTCGGTAGCTATGCCGCAGTAGCATTAGTTGCTGTTATTTTAAGTTCAACCTTTTTCTTCTCTTTCTTTAAAGATGAAAAGAAAGGTTTCTATACACGATATATAGGAGGAGACGGCCTGGAGGCCGATGTCGTAGAATTACCAGACGGTACACATATCAGTCTCGGTTCTAAAACGACCTTTCATTATGACAAAGATTACGGTAAAGACAAACGTATCGTATATCTGGAAGGAGAAGCCTATTTTGAAGTAGCCAAACAAAAAGACAAACCTTTCATAGTGAAGACTAAAGAACAGGATATAGAAGCACTGGGCACAAAGTTCAATGTAATGGCTTATCCGCTAGATTCATTGGTGATAACCACATTATTGGAAGGTTCTGTTCGATTGACAACAATGAATCTGTCCCAGTCAACAATAATGAAGCCCGATCAACAGATTGTATATAATCGTAATACAAAACAATCTTCGCTTCAACATGTAGATGCCAGACAGTTTACTTCATGGACGACAGGATATTACTATTTCTCCGAACAAAGCCTCAAAGCGATCCTTGACAGGCTGAGCCATGTTTACGGTGTCAAATTCACTGTCCTATCGGAAGATTTATACAACCGTACATTTACAGGTACTTTTTATCGGGGGCAAAGTATAAAAGATATTATGGAGATAGTCAATTTATCCATACCGATAAAATACAAAATAGAAGATCATCATGTAACCATGAATGAAATATAACTAATTGTTAATCTTTAAATTGTAATAATCATGAGTGAGTAGAAAGAAAAAAGAAGAAGGGAAAATCTTGCCGGATCCTCCCTTCTGAAATGTGTGATTCAATTAAACTTCCATTGCCGTGGAATTGATGTTTAATCTTAAAACGTTCAAAAATATGAATAATCAACGTATAGTTGTTTCCGTAAATCTGAAAAGAACTATAAAAATCATGAAATTAACCGTGTTAATGCTAACCATTTGTTTATCACAGATGGTAGCCGCAACTTATGCACAGACTGCGAAACTGAATGTTTCCGCGAAGAATGAAACATTGGAAAATGTGTTGAAACAAATAGAAAAACAGTCTGAATTTCTGTTTTTCTATAATCTGGAAGAGATTAACAAAAATGAAAAAATCTCTATTACGAAAAAGAATGCCAATATTCAAGATGTTTTGGATGCTATTGCAATGAAAACCGGTTTGAAATACACAATCAAAGACCGCCACATTGTACTGACCAACGAAACCTCGTCACCTATCATTGCATCAACACAACAGGAACGCAAGGTAACAGGTACGGTCAGCGATGCTTTCGGACCGATCACCGGAGCCAATATTATTCAAAAAGGGACAACCAATGGTACAACAACCGACATGGATGGAAACTACTCCATTGAAGTTCCGGATGGTGCTATCCTTCAAATCTCCTTTATCGGATATATTCAACAAGATATAGCCGTAAAAGGTAAAAATGTAATCAATGTTTTACTGAAGGAAGATACGCAAGCCTTGGAAGAGGTAGTCGTTGTCGGTTACGGTACAATGAAAAAGAAAGACTTGACAGGAGCTGTTGCTTCGGTAAAGATGGATGATACGCCAGTCGGTACGGTATCAACTATCAGCCATGCCCTGGCAGGTAAAGCAGCCGGTTTACAAGTTAGCGCAGTAAGTGCACAACCCGGTGGAGGAACAAACTTTCGTATCCGTGGTGCCGCTTCTGTTAATGCCAGTAACGACCCGTTGATTATCATCGACGGTTTTCCGGTAAGTGCACCTAATGAGGATAAAATCAAAACAGGCAAATACTCCAGCGGTACAACCGATAATATTCTGGCCTCTATCAACCCGAATGATATCGAGTCAATAGAAGTGCTGAAAGATGCCAGTTCTACAGCTATTTACGGAGCACGTGCAGGTAATGGCGTTATTATCGTTACAACTAAGAAAGGTAAGACCGGAACTCCCAAAGTTACTTACTCAGGAACTGCCAGTGTTCAAACTTTGGCTAATTCTTACGATATGTTGAATGCCAAAGATTATATGACTCAGTCAAACCGTTATCAGTATGAGCAATGGATGAAAGATAATAAGATCGGTGTCTATGGAGGCAAGAGTGAATCGGAAGCCTCTTCTGCTTACGTTCCCCGTTATACGGATTCCCAGATCGCCAATCCGGCAAACAACACGAACTGGTTCGATGAAATTACCCGTACAGGTTTCCAAACTCAGCATAATGTTTCCATCAATGGTGGTACCGATATGACGAAATACCTGATCTCAGGCAACTTCTTCAAACAGAATGGTGTTGTAAAAAACAACGATATGGAGCGCTATACCGGTCGTATGAACCTGGAACAAGTAGTCAGCAAATATGTAAAAGTAGGTGTAAACCTGACTTTGTCAAGAAACCAAATGAATAATGTTCCATTAGGTTCAGGACAGAATGAGAATGCCAGTATCATGGTTGCAGCAGCCCAATTTAATCCGATATTGGGTATTAGAGATGAAAACGGAGAATATATTTTAAATGACGAAGCAGCATTCCTGCCTAATCCGGTTTCGCTACTTGAAATAACAGACAAAACAACCAAAGAACGGTTACTGGCCACTTCTTTCATTGAAGTAAAACCAATCCAGGAACTGACATTGAAAGCGAACTTAGGTATTGACCGTAATTACCAGAAGCATAAAGTTTATCTGCCGAAAACAACCCTTTATGGGGCTAAAAAAGACGGACAGGCAGATATCGCCCAGTATGACAAATCCGATTATCTGTTGGAACTGACTGCCAACTATGCAAAACAATTTGGTAATCATAACCTGAACGCTTTGGTCGGATATTCTTTCCAGCGTTTTACTGACGAATCTTTATCGGCAGGTAACAGCCAGTTCCTGATCGACGGATTCCTGTATAATAACTTGGGGGCCGGTGCTTATCCGAAACCCAGTGTCGGATCTTCTGCATCCAAAGATGAAATGGCATCATTCTTCGGTCGTGTGAATTATTCATTCAAAGACCGTTATTTATTGACAGCGACATTACGTGCCGATGGGGCTTCCAACTTCGCAAAGAATAATCGTTGGGGGTATTTCCCCTCCGTAGCATTAGGCTGGAGATTTACAGAGGAAGAGTTCATGCGTCCGTTAACCAATGTGTTGTCTAATGGTAAGTTACGCTTGAGCTTCGGACAAACAGGTAATTCCAATATCGGAAACAAAGCCATTTCTTATTATAAGACAGGAAATAACAATGAATTCGGTGGAACAGAATCTGTCGGTGTCTATCTGGATCAGATGGGTAACCCGGACTTGAAATGGGAAACAACAACGGAATGGAACGTCGGTTTGGATTTAGGTTTCCTGAATAACCGTCTGAATGTAACCGCAGAATATTTCCATAAAGTTGTATCGGACTTGTTAAGCGAACGTACGTTACTTTCTTATAATGAAGTGGGTAAAATTGCTGCGAATATAGGAGAAACTCAGAGCCAGGGTCTCGAAATAACAATCAATACCAAAAACATTGACACCAAAGATTTTAGTTGGAATTCTGATTTTACATTCTCATTTTATCGCGACAAATGGAAAACCCGTGATGCATCATGGAAGCCGGCAGCCTATTCACAATATAACGCACCGATTCGTTATTATTTCGGTTATGTCTCTGACGGTTTGATCCAAGAAGGTGAAACTGTTGACTGGATGACTGGATCTGTCCCCGGACAGGTAAAGATTAAAGACCTCGATGGTTATGTCTATAACGAAGACGGAACAATGAAAGTGGATAAACACGGTATCCCGGTCAAGAGCGGTAAACCCGATGGAAAGATAGATGAAGCCGATATGGTTATTTACGGAAGTAAGGACCCTGGATATCTGATGGGATTGAACAACACTTTACGCTATAAAAACTTCGATTTCAATATTTATTTCTACGGACAGTTCGCCCTGTGGAATATCGGCTCTTATAAAGATTTGTGGTTGACCGGAGCTGATGGCATGACCGGTATCGTAAATATGTATCGTGGATATAATATGCCGGTTTCAGCAAAGGATGTTTGGGCTCATGATAATACGACGGCAACCCGCCCGGGATATTTCCAGGATAAGAGCCCTGTTTCTGCAGGTAGCACAAGTACCGGTAAGATAGGTGACTATTATTTGGAAAAGAGTTGGTTCATTCGCTGTCGTAACATTACGTTAGGATATACAATTCCGATGAAACAGTCAAAGAAAGTTTTGTCAAATATACGTGTGTATGCAGATATCAACAATCCGTTTACAATCACTCCATATAACGGACTCGACCTGGAAACAGACAACTCTGTATGGGCTTATCCGAACGTTAGAAGTTTCAGCCTGGGATTGGATATAACATTTTAATTAAAGTCTAAATTGAGAATAATATGAAAAAGTTACTATATATATTATCGGTATCGCTGGCAACGACTGCATTTTTGCCTTCTTGTACGAATCTAGAGTCAGAAATGTATGATGTAATCAACCCTAATATTTTTCCCGTCAATGAAAATGATGCCAACGCTTTGGTTACAGCTGCTGCTTATGCCCCTTTCCGCTCTAATTGGTATGACGGTCTTTTCACAGCTGCAAATGGAGGTGTCCATGTAATCGCAGAAATGACGACAGATATCGGTTATTGCCAATGGAATGATGTATGTTGGCCCGATTTGCTGGATGTAAACTTTACACCTTCATCGGATTGCCCGACGAAGATATATAAGAATTACATCAACTACATCGGAAAAATGACTTTAGCATTAGATCGTATTTCCGGCATTGAAATGAAGGAAGAGACAAAAAAGCGGCTGGAAGCAGAAGTACTCTGTGGTCGCGGTTGGTTAGGTTATATATTGTATGATTACTATGGTCCCGTACAAATCCCAACTTTAGAGCAACTGAACAATCCTTTGGCAGAACAGATCATTCCTCGTGTTTCACAGGAAGAAATGGTTACTTTCATCGAAAATGACCTAAAAGCAGCTGTCGAAGTATTACCGGCGACTTATAAATCATCAGACAGTAATTACGGACGTTTCACAAGAGGTTTGGCATATACGGTATTAATGAAATTGTATATGCATGAAAAAAACTGGGCTAAAGCAGAAGAATGCGGACGGGAACTGATGAAACCCGAATATGGATATGGCTTGGTAAATAACTACAAGGATATTTTTACACTGGAAAATGAAGGTAATGTAGAAACGATCTGGGCTGCCATTTGCAGTAGTAGTGTAAACCAGCAACTCTGGCAAGCCCATGTTCTCTCCAGTCAGTATCCGACAAAAAATGAAAGTATTCAAAAATGGGGTGGTTACCGTGTTTTATGGGATTTCTATGACACCTTCGATAAGAATGATAAACGATTGGAAGTTCTGGTCGGTGAATTTGTAGGAACAGACGGAAAGCTTTATAACAAAGAAAATCCGGGTACAGTATTACAAACAGGCGCTATGCCGGTTAAATACGGGGAAGATCCTGCAGCAACAGGTGAGGAGAGTCAGATTGACTGGATTGTATATCGTTATGCGGATGTCATTACTTTATTATCTGAAGCAATTGTCCGCAAAGGTAATGCTGTCACACAAGAGGCTGTCGACTTATTGAATATGGTTCGTTCACGTGCTGGCATTTCTACTTATACTCTTTCCGATATCAAAGGTGTCGACGATTTTCTGGAAAAAGTTCTGGAAGAACGTGGTCATGAACTTTGGTTTGAAGGGGCACGTCGCACAGATTTGATCCGTTACGGTAAATATATCGAATACGCCCGCAAATACAGAGGATCTGTGACAGCTCAGGATTATATGAACCTGATGCCGCTGCCTCAGTCCGTTATTAATGAAAGTAAGGGTACTGTGATTCAAAATCCGGGTTATTGATAGTAGTATTATCGATAACTAATTAATTTTGTAAGATCTTTGTGCAGTATTGTCAGAAATAATAATGCTGCATAAAGATCTTTTTATTTTACTATGATAAACATTGTTCACATGCGAAAAACACAACTGTTATTTATTTGTTTTTTTATTTTGTCGACTGTTCTATCAGCCCAGACGAATCTGAAAAAAGCGAATTGGGAATGGAATATTTCCCAGGATGGATTGTCCCGACAATTGATTTTTAAAGGAAAACAAAGTAACGACACAATACCATTTTTTTCAGGTAAAAAGAATGATGGTCCTTCTTTTTATGTCCGGATGGATGGAAAAGAATATAAAGCGGAATGGATACCTAACGGATATGCTTCTTTCCGGACTTCACTTTTTGGTGTAAAATGTGAATTAACCTATCGGGAATATAAGTCGGTTCCCACGATAGAAGTGAAGCTTCATAATTCCTCTGCCGTTCCTTTTCAACCTGAAAAAGCCGGACTAAAACTGGGTGTCGATACCTATATGGATAAATACCCGGATTGGTTCGGCAAATATTTTCCGACGCTAATGCGTTGTGAGAAAACGCATTTTTATGGTTATTTACAAACTCCCTCCGAACATACGCTCGGAATTGTCTCGGAACAACCGATAGCTTCCTGGAGTGTCGATTACAATCTTGGCTATATGGATCCGCCTCCCCATTGGTTTATGGGACACCGTATTGAATCCTTAAACCTGGATTTAATGAACGAACTTCCGCTACCAGACCGAAATCCCCAAAACTTATATGAACTGAAACAAGGTGAAACAAAAACATGGTTGATTTCATTCATAAATATCGGTACTTTGGATAACCTGGAGTCTGAAATCACACGTACATATGCTCTTCCTCTTCTGAAAATAGAACAAACCACCTATCAACCCGGTGATAAAGCCAGTTTCGAGGTCTACGCAACATCTCCTGAGATTCAAATCATCGACGATAAAGGTAAAATATTGCCGGTTTCAGTAAGACAATCAGGTAAAGGGAAATCTGAGGTTACTTCCATATTGCCGGAAACGGGATTATACACTGTTACTGTTACAGATGGCGAGAAACAATCCGAAGCCATTCTCTTTGCACGTCATTCCTGGCAATGGGTTATGGAACAGGCGCGTTTAGCCACTCTTAAATATCATCAGAAAGCCACAACGCATGCAGAAAGCTGGTATGGTTTCTATTCGGCATTTCTTGCAGCACGTTATTTTCCCGATCAAAAGTTGGATAAACAAGTCTCTCTACGTTTCAACTACCTGTTTGACCTATTACACGATTCTGTAAAAATGGAACCTAAACATTATGCATCCCGGATTCAGAATACATCCACGACAATCGGAATGCTGGTAGATAAATATGAGGCTCAAAAAGATATTAATGACCTGAATAAAGCAGCCTTACTGGCAGATTGGATGATCCGCTTTTCTCAACGCGAGGACGGAGCTTATTATAATCATGGGACTATCTATACCAGTGTTATTTATGTGGCAAAAAGTATCCTGGAACTGGCTTTGGCAGAAAAAGAGTTAGCTGAAAAGGACCCAGTGTGGAAAGATGCGTACAACCGTCATTATACTTCAGCCAAGCGGGCAATTGATCAGCTAGTCGCTTCCCAGGGAGATTTCCAGACAGAAGGAGAGTTGACTTTTGAAGATGGCATGATATCTTGTTCAGCCCTTCAAATAGGGATGCTTGCCGTTCTCGAAAAAGATGGCGGACTACATAAACACTATACGGATGCCATGCTGAAAATTCTGAACAGTCATGATTGCCTGACGCAACTACGGGTTCCGGATGCCCGGAGAAGACAGGGAACCATGCGTTATTGGGAAGCCCAGTACGATGTACAAATGTTACCGAATATGTTTAATTCCCCTCATGGCTGGAGCGCATGGCGTGCTTATGCAACTTACTATGCATATCTCCTAACCGGTGAAGAGAAATGGTTGATGCAGACATTTAATGCAATGGGAGCCTTTTCCAATTTGCTTGATTACAAAACCGGAGATTTACGCTGGGCTTTTGTTGTCGATCCACATCTTAAGGTAGAACAGGCTTGTAGCGCAGATACGCATTATACGGCAGATTCCCTGAGCTTCGGTAATCCGCATCCGCGTTTATATGAAACCCGTCAATTTGTGATAGGAGAACAGTACGTGAATATGATTAGCGATTGGCAAACGGTCAACACACAGGATAATGATGTGCATGAGTTATTTAAGTGCATAGGAGAGACAGTCCTTACCAACGCCTTTATCATAGAACGTCCGGACGGTTCTGTAAAAGGATACAATTGCGATGTAAAACGAAAAGGAAACGCTTTAGAGGTATCTTCCTTTGAAAAACAAATCGTACATTTACACTGCAATTTAAAACAAGCCTGTCAGGTAAAGTTTAAGCCATTTAAAGGGAAGAACCTGGAAAAAACGATACAGGCAGACTTCTGTGACTGGATTTTTTAATTTTCCTAAAATCTAACATATAATTTTCCATCTATGAAAGGTATATATATTTTTTGTTTGTTATTTCTTTCTTTCATTATGAAGGCAGTTTCCCCTATCGATGGACTACTGGAACGCATTGATAAAGGGGCTTCACGCAAATTCATCATTGAGCAGATAAAATCGCCTGTCGATTTTTTTGAACTCGATCAAAAAGACAATAAAATTGTTATACGAGGAAACAATTATGTCAGTATTGCAACCGGTATAAACTGGTATCTGAAATATTATGTAGGGATTCATCTCTCATGGAATGGCATGCAGGCTAAACTACCGGAAGTTTTACCGGCAGTCTCTAAAAAAGAACGCCATGAGACAGAAATGAAATATCGCTATGATTTCAACTACTGTACTTATTCGTACACCATGGCCTTTTGGGACTGGGAACGCTGGGAAAAAGAAATTGACTGGATGGCATTGCACGGCATTAATTTGCCACTGGCAATGGTAGGTACGGATGGTGTATGGTATAACGTGCTGAGTAAATTAGGATACAGTAAAGACGAGATTAACGAATTTGTTGCCGGTCCTGGCTTTCAAGCCTGGTGGCTGATGAATAACCTGGAAGGATGGGGAGGTCCTAATCCGGATAGTTGGTATAAACAACAAATAGCTCTTCAACAGCGTATTTTAAAACGAATGCGTGAATATGGTATTGAACCTGTACTTCCGGGTTACTCTGGTATGGTTCCTCATAATGCAAAGGAAAAACTAGGATTAAATGTATCTGATCCGGGCTTATGGTGTGATTATCGCCGACCGGCTTTTCTGTTGCCGACCGATCCCCGTTTTCACGAAATAGCATCACTCTATTATAAAGAGATGAACAAACTCTATGGTAAGTCTAATTTCTACAGCATGGACCCGTTTCATGAAGGGGGTAGTGTTGCCGGAGTAAATCTGGATGCTGCCGGGAAAGCAATCATGCAAGCCATGAAAAAGAATAATCCGAAAGCTGTTTGGGTAGCTCAGGCATGGCAAGCTAATCCTCGCTCTCAAATGATAGAAAACCTGAAAGCCGGTGATATGATCGTTTTGGACCTGTTTGCAGAAAGCCGTCCTCAATGGGGAGATCCTCAATCCACCTGGTATCGAAAAGACGGGTTCGGACAACACGACTGGATTTATTGTATGTTGTTGAATTATGGGGGTAACGTCGGACTACATGGAAAGATGAGCCACGTGATCGATGAATTTTATAAAGCCAAGGGAAGTCCTTTCGGAAAAACACTGAAAGGCGTGGGTATGACCATGGAAGGTAGCGAGAATAATCCTGTCATGTTCGAATTGCTTACAGAGCTTCCCTGGCGTGCTGAGAAATTTGATAAAGATCAATGGGTAAAGAATTATGTATTTGCCCGCTACGGAAAGACAAACAAGACAATAGAAGACGCTTGGATATTACTAAGTAATTCGATCTATAATTGCCCGCCCGAGAATGTGCAGCAAGGAACGCACGAATCTATTTTCTGCGCCCGTCCTTCTGAACATCCTTATCAGGTATCCAGCTGGTCTGAAATGAAAGATTATTATGATCCCGAAGATGTAATTCATGCTGCAGCTATGATGGTTTCTGTAGCTGACCTGTTTAAGGGGAATAATAACTTTGAATATGATCTGGTAGATATTGTTCGTCAAGCTATCGCTGAAAAAGGGCGAAGGATTGAAAAAGTAGTTGAAGCAGCCTATATCTCCGGAGACAAGTCTCTTTATAAAGTGTCCACAGATCGCTTTCTGACATTGCTCCTGTTACAAGACGAATTGTTAGGAACGCGTCCGGAGTTCAAGGTGGGTAACTGGATCCAACAAGCACGTTCTATCGGTCATACACCTGAAGAGAAAGACCTCTATGAGTGGAATGCGCGGGTACAGATCACAACATGGGGAAACCGGAATGCCGCAGACGACGGAGGTCTAAGAGATTATGCCCACAAAGAATGGAATGGTATCTTAAAAGATTTTTATTACATGCGCTGGAAATACTGGTTCGATTATCAATACCAAAAACTGGAAGGAAATAATCCCGAAGAGCCGGATTTCTACGTATTGGAGGAACCTTGGACTAAAGATACTAGTTTTTATCCTGCAAAGTCGGAAGGAGACTGTATTTCAACTGTAAAACGTATCTTTGCAAAAGTATTCGAATAAAAACTTTAAATAATAACACTATGCATTTAAGAAAGACACTTCTTCTAGCCTTCCTGGCTGTATGTTTTACATTGTCATGTTGGGCCGGAAGTAAATATGAATCGAAAATCACTTCTTTGGAAGGTGAAAAATGGTGGGGAGGTATGGTTGGCTTAGGCTCTCAAATGCCTTTTAAAGACAACGTCCGTCTATTTGATCTAGCCTCTGAAAACCTGAACAATCAGAATGTACCTCTTCTTTTATCTTCTGAAGGAAGATATATCTGGAGTGACAAACCATTTTCTTTCAAGGTAGAGAACGGTAACCTGCAAATATTTTCAGATTATGAAAATCTGGAACCCGTATTAGCCGGTAATACATTGAAAGATGCCTATTTGGCAGCATCAAGTAAATATTTTCCCGCTTCGGGAGAGTTACCCGACTCTCTATTTTTCTCTATGCCGCAATATAATACATGGATTGAACTGATGTATAATCAGAATCAAAAAGATATTTTAAAATATGCAGACAATATATTAAAGAATAAATTTCCGGTAGGAGTTTTCATGGTAGACGATAATTGGCAGAAACATTACGGTAATTTTGAATTCAAGCCAGAACGTTTCCCGGATCCGAAAGGAATGATCGACCAGTTGCACAAAGACGGATTCCGTATTATGTTATGGATCTGCCCGTTTGTAAGTCCGGATAGCCCTGAATTTCGCGAGTTACAGCAAAAAGGATACCTGATCAAGAAGAAGGGAACTAAGCAAGCCGCTATAATTCCCTGGTGGAATGGATACAGTGCTTGTTATGACTTGAGTAATCCGGCTGCAGCAGAACATTTGAAACAGCAGTTACGCAATATGCAGACGCAATACGGTGTCGATGGTTTTAAATTCGATGCAGGTGATATCGGTCATTATAATGATCCGGAACTAGAGTTTTATGATAAAAAGGCAACATCAGTCGACATGTGCGAATATTGGGCAAAGATAGGGTTAGATTTTCCGTTCAATGAATACCGTGCCGGTTGGAAAATGGGTGGACAGGCTTTGGTTCAACGCTTGGGTGATAAAGATTATTCCTGGAATGCCGTAGGACTTCTTATACCTGATATGATCGCTGCCGGATTATTAGGATACGCATACGCTTGTCCCGATATGATTGGCGGAGGCCAGTTCGGTTCTTTCCTGGGGGTAGATCAGACCAAACTGGATCAGGATTTGATCGTTCGTTCCTGCCAGGTTCACACATTAATGCCTATGATGCAGTTTTCTGTAGCTCCCTGGCGTATTCTCGATGAAAAACATCTGGCTATTTGCCGTGAATATGCCCACTTACATGAGAAAATGGGTAGTTATATCCTGGAACAAGCCCGCAGGTCCGCACAAACAGGTGAGCCTATTCTCCGCCATATGGAATATGCGTTCCCCCATCAGGGATTCGTGGATTGTAAAGACCAGTTTATGCTGGGAGATAAATATTTGGTAGCTCCAATCCTGACCAAAGAACATACTCGTAAAGTAATGTTACCCAAAGGGCAATGGAGAGACGATACAGGTAAGAAATTTCGTGGACCGAAAACAATAGAGGTGGAGGCCCCGCTGGAGAGATTGCCTTGGTTTGAGAAGATCAAATAAAATAAAAGGGACTGCCCGAAAAGTAACTCTTCGTTCTTGAGATTTGAAATCAATCTTAAATAAATAGAGCCGAAATACTTTTTAGACAGTCCCTTTTTATCTATAATATACAAAACAAATATTTATAATTGTACAGAAGTAATAGAAGCCCATCCGTTCAAAATATTATCAGACGGTAAAGACAAAATTATTCCTGGTTGGTTCTTTTTTGTGCTATCTGTTATTCCAACACATAAATAATAATTCCCCGAAGATAGCTCATCCGGGACTCTAAAAGATGAAGTATAAGAATAATTTTTTCCTTTCAACCAATCAGAAGGTTCAACATTCACATCAGTATAAACAAATTTAACTTCTTTAGTCAAAGGATCAAGCAAACTAAAACTTACCTGATATTTATGATTCCAGTTCGGATGACGATTAGGCAAAACTCCTACACCGAAATTAGTCCATACATGTTCAATTTTTAAAGAGTTTTTATCTTGCTGAATCTTTATAGTTAACGGATAAAGTCTGTATCCTCCCAACGTAATAAACTTTTGAACCGGGTCAGGCAACTTCTCAATCCAAAACTTACATTGAGCTGGTACTCTTAAATCATATGTATTAGAGTGAGATACCAAAGCATCTTCCACACCGACAGTCAACGCTTCGCTAAAATTATTTATATTAAAACGTTTTTCTTCTTTAAAATAATCATGATAATTGGTTGTATCAGTTGGAGAGTTAAACCAATAACATCCTTCACCAATGAATGCTTTATCAGGGAACAGTTCATTCAGCATTTTTCTTTCTTCGTCATCAAACCAAAAACTGCCAATGCCATCACGTCGTGGAAGAAATCCCAATTTATCATATACTAAAGGTTTACTGTATTTATAATCGGCAAAAGACAAATTCATGACAGTTAAAATCCTTTTAAAGTTATTTGCATATTCTTCTGTCACTCTTCTCATAACATATTCTCTGTTCCTCTCATCTTTAAGGGTCACACCATGCCCTTCTCCCCATCGTCCTAAACCATAAGCATCAACAAAATCAACAATATCCGGATTATCATACTCTTTTGCAAATGCCCGGATAAAGTTTGTCAATTTTTCAAGAAAAACCGGATCATCATAATAAGGTTGTTTGTCATTCTCTAAAGACATGGGGGGATCCAGCGTTGACTTACATCCTGCTTTATACACAAAATCAGGAACTCCATTATCAAAGAAAATCCGAAATGCTAGTTTTAATCCACGATCTTTAGCTTTCCTGATATAATTTTTATAAGCTTCATTGTGAATCCAAGCATACCGGCCTTCCTCTGGTTCCATGACATTCCATAAAACGCGGATGTACAAAATATTTGAATATGCTGAAGCATTTACAGCATCCATCTCTTCCCAAAATATTTCAGGTGTATAGGGATTATTCTTTCCTCCATTAAAAGACCATCCTTCCTCATACATAACCCACCCCATTGCCGGATTCCTTAATACGCTAACTGTATCAGGTTTGAAAGATATAGATACAGTCTTATGGTTGTTGCAACCGGAAAAAGAAAACAATATGGATGAGAGAATTAGTATATAATAAAATTTCATAATACAATTTCCGATAATATATTAATCCCATATTTTTTATCTTTTGAAATCCACCAGCCGACGTTACCGTTTGCACAACGGATTGCAAAACGATTATCATATTTTAAGCGCTCGGAACCGTCCGGAATCCAAAGTCCAAGGCGATACGTACCTTTACTTAAATCAGCCGGAATTTTCAGGTCGCTCTTCACTTTATGTACAAGAGGGCTACACAGACTATCCCCCGGTTGATAGGGTTGCCAGGTATTTACATCCGCATTAGTCAGACTTGTATAACAAACATTTTCGGCTTCATCAATCAGAACCAGATAAACTGGGTGTTCATTAAACAATGTAGAAAAACCCCGATTAATCAAAGATATTTCAACAGAATTCAAATCTGTAAATGACAGAATGGAAGGAGCTGTCATTTCCTGTAATTCTATCCTATATCCTAAATGATCACGGATATAGTCAAATACATTTCGTTCCGCTGGGGATCCGTCTTTTTTCTTAAAATACGCATCCGAAACTGGCATCTTATTCTCTTTAAGGAAAGTCCTATCTACAGGAGTCTCTTTCCAATACATCATTGAATATTTATCAGGAGCTCCTCTTTCTTTATAATTATGTATTGCACTCAAGGAAGTGTAATGTTGCAAAAATAGTTGTCTTGCTGTTTTCATTCCATCTATAATCCAACCGGGTTCCGGATTATCAGGTCCTTTATTTACACTCCAATTTCCCCAAGGTAACTCCCCATCTACAGGAAGATAAGGAGATTCCCTCACAATTTGATTAAAAAATTCTGTTCCTTCGTGCATACCTCCATCCCACTTATGCGGATCGACAATAATGAAATCATCATGAAAAGAGATCCTGCTATATGCCTTCTCATTCTTTTTCAGAAGATTTTTGTAAGAGGGGACTCTCACTTGTAGCTTTCTATTTTCAGGTGTCATACACAATATATTTTCAAGTATGATCCGTTTTGTCTCTTCAGATTGTTCCAAACCATGAAAAGAACTATGCCATTCTCCCCAGGCTCCAATCATTCCTGCTTGTACGACCTGAATAACATCTTTATTTTTTTCAAGAAATGGTTTTAATTGTTCTGTGTGACAAATGATATCTTCTAGTGTTGGACCAGTTTTCACACGTCCCATAAAATCTGTTTCATAAGCAAAGCGTAAAACAGATTTTTTCCCCAATTTACGCAGCTTATAAAAAAATGTATCCATTACCTGGAAATTTTCGTCTGTAAGTTCTTTACCCACCATTCCGGTCAGATAAAAATAAGTTTGTACCAAAGAAACACTATCTGAAGCATACATTTCAGACTGTTCTTCTAGATAGGAAGTAATATCAGGATATTTCTCCGGTTCCCAAACATAATTTTTGTCAGCAATATCCACTGCAACTTCTAACCGGAAACCACGTTCAGGATTGTATAGCCCTTCTAGACCGGTAGAATCATCAGCATAAATACCTTGATAATAAACAGTCCGTCTTGTATTTGTCTTACATGCTGATAATATCGTTATGATGACTAGTAAAAGGAATGTTTTTGTGTATTTCATGTTTTTTTATTTTAGTAAAATCCGATAATCATTAAAATAATAATTATCGGATTTTTGTTTAGAATTAATAACCAGGATTTTGTTCTATCTGTCCTTTACCTTCATTAATTACACTTTGAGGTAACGGTATACGCTCATAATTTTTATTTACTAAAGTCGTTTGTCCTACTACCTGACACTTGTGTTTAATTGCATCAACATATGATCCATCACGAATTAAATCTTGACGGCGGCAACCCTCAAAGAATAATTCATGGCCTCTCTCTAATAACAATTTATCCAAAAAGTCACGTGTATTCGAAAAATCTGATCTTTGATATTCAGACAAACCTGCTCTTTTTCTGATTTCATTCAACCAATAAAGGGCTTCATCTGTTATCATATTTTGATTACGAACCATTGCCTCAGCATACAATGTAACAGCATCTGCATAACGATATATGATATAATCAGTTTCACTATTTTCCCCTTGAGTACCTACAAAGTCATAGCAGTCATATTTACAGGGAATTGCACCATAATACAATAATTTATCGCTTGAAACTTTATCATTTACTTCGCTATGAGTAGTTCCATCTGTTCCTGTATATGCATAAATAATAGTTTCCAAACGTTTGTCACCCGGTTCAAAAGTATCGAAGAAATCCCAAGATATTTTGTATCCATTCCACTTTGTCAAAGTTTCAGACCCAGGAAAATCATTTGGTAATACATGAGGATGCCATTTATGCTCTTGCGTTCCACGCAAACAATTAACCGCCCAAATTGTCTCCGCATTTTTCTCATTTGCCAATTTAAAAATACTTGCATAATTAGGTTCCAATTTATACCCATATTCAGCTTTTGTCAGTTCACGTCCTAGTTCCTCTGCCTTTGCCCACTGTTGGGTTTGCATATAGAATTTTAATAAAACCATGTTACACAATCCTTTTGTAAAACGTCCATACTCTGAACTTTCTTTTGCATAACTATAAGGTAGAACTGATGCTGCAGCAGTAAGTTCTGTTACAATGAAATTCTGCATTTCTTCTTCAGACAAACGTGGAATAATCTGCTCTTCCAACGGCTTTTTCAAGGTTTCAATATCAGCAATAGGTATTGGTCCATATAAGTCCCACATCGAAAAAGCCAGCCAACCACGAGCACAGTGTAATTCTGCCAGATATTTATTTTTTACATCATCCGATAAATCCATCTTTTCAATACGATCGATAGTCATGGTAATTTTTCCCATATATTTTGCCCATCGCCAATGGTTATCATTATAACTGTTTCCCACACTCCATCGATTATAAAGAATCGGTTCCCAACCGCGCCAAGTACATTCTCCATAATCTGACATTAGATCTGAAACTAGCAATACTCCTGTCGCTATGTTAAACATGCCATCATAGCCATTGTTCATAAATACACTATATGCATTTCCTGTCACCAAAGCTTCTGCATCACTTTCTGTTGTTGGGAATATTCCTCCATTAATAGAATCATATATTTCTGACTCCAACTCGCAACTGGTAAGTCCAAGTGAGAAAGCAGTAATTACTCCACCAAGCAAATAATATTTTATATTCTTCATCTTACTTTCTTATTAAAACGTTACATCAACTCCAAAACTAAAACTTGTCACATTCGGATATGAATATTGATTTCCTTCTGTTTCAGGATCCAATCCATTCCAGTTTGTTATTACAAACGGATTATTTACATCTGCATACACTCGAATACTATTCAATATATTTTTGGACACAGGAATTGTATATCCTAAAGTAATATTACGACAACGAATATAAGAGATCTTCTTATAGAAATAGTCTCCTGTACCATTGTCACCGACATTGAAAATATTAGGATAGATAGCTCTTTGATTATCATGTGTCCATGTATCCATATATCCTTTAGAAGCGTTACGCCCCTGTGTCAAACCATATCCCATAGTTGCCCATGAATCATAATAACTGGCTCCTTTTATTCTGTTAGCTTCACCATAGAAATAAATATTAAAATCAAAGTTTTTATAACGCAATGTATTATTGAAACCAAAAATAAGCGCAGGATCTTCAGAACCTAATAAAATTTTGTCCTCATCATTCAGGATACCATCATTATTTCGGTCAATTAATTTAACCTGTCCAGGTAGCAATGCTGCCTGATGAGCTGGAGCCTTTTCCCCCGGTTGCAATAATCCATTTGATTCATACGCAAATATTGGACGAATCCAATCGTTTACACTTTCATAAGCGGCAGGTTTCCAATTTGGATCACGTTCTTTCCAACGATCGCGATAAAAAGATAAAGTTACATCTGTTGCCCAACTCCAATCACGTGTTGAAATATTCACAGAATTTAAAGTAAATTCAAAACCTTGACTTTTTGTTTCACCAATATTAGAGGCAATCGTTGTGACTTCATTATAAGATGGCAACGATTTCTCTTTTACCAATAAGTCTGAAATTGTTCTATTAAAATATTCAACGGTAGTTGATAAACGATTATCGAAGAAGCCTAAATCCAAACCAACGTTAAATTCTTTTGTTGTTTCCCAAGTCAGTAACGGATTACCTAACTGGGATGCATAAACTCCGGTATAGGATGCATTGCCAAATACATTATTAAAACCAGTATAAAACAAGTCCATCGTGCGGTTTCCCACATTTGAATTACCTGTCTGGCCATAACTAACTCTCAGTTTACCATTCGACAAAACAGTATTCATGCTTTGCATAAATGCCTCATCGCTAAAACGCCATCCTGCAGAAACAGAGGGGAAATAACCCCAACGATGATCCGGATCGAAGTTAGAAGCACCATCTGCACGTAATGTTGCAGTTAGCAAATATCGTCCCAAATAAGAATAATTGATACGTCCGAAATAAGAACCTAAAGCAGATTTTTCAGCACTTGAACCAACAGAAGGCTTGGCATAATTACCGGCTCCCAAATTATTATACAAAAACGAATCAATCAGAAAATCCTGATTTCCGGCAGAAACAGATTCATAATTAAACTGTTGATAAGAATATCCCAGTAAAGCCGTCAAACTATGGTTACCAAAATCTTTGGAGTAAGTAGCAGTTAAATCCATCAAATAATCATTACGATCGGATTGATTAATATTTGCCTGTCCATTGGCTTGTAGACCATACATGGTTGTTTTAGGCAAATAAACTTTTCTTTTTTCATACTGACGGTCTATACCCACATTGGCCCGCAACAATAATCCTTTTATTGGTTCAACCTGTACATATCCAGATGCTAAGAGACGATCTTTAACACTTTTATCTGTAATCTCTAACAACGAGACTGGATTTGGAGTTTGTGTAAAATAAGGATTCACTGAATAATTTCCTTCTTCATCATAAATTGGTAAATTAGGATTAAACATTGCAGCAGCAGACAGAATACCTGCATTTTCAAACTCTCCTTTTCCCAAGGGTACATTATCTAGTGTATTACGATTGATATTCAAAGAGATTCCAGCCTTTACATATTTTGAAATCTGTTGATCCAGGTTGATTTTACCAGTGAAACGTTCCAAATCATTATTTTTTACTATACCAGCTTGATTCATATAACTTAATGATGCCATATATTGTGTACTTTCAGTACCTCCGTTTACAGATACATTATGAGAATGCATCATTCCAGTACGAGTCACAGCATCAAACCAATCTGTATTTCCAGCATTTGCAATATCAGCTTCGCTATAAGTAGGAACATACTCCGGAGCTATATGACCATCTGCTACAGATACATAGCCCTTATAAACATCTAGCCCATTCGATTTTAAATAATCCTCATAAGTGTAACGGTTATATTGTTGCATATATTCAGCTCCACTCAATGATTTATATCCATTTTTCATATTTTGAATAGAAACATTACCTGAATATCTGACCTGAGCCTTTTGAGCCTTACCACGTTTAGTTGTTACAATAATGACTCCATGACCAGCGCGAGAACCATAGATAGCTGTTGAACTTGCATCTTTTAATATCTCTATAGATTCTATATCATTAGGATTCAATGAAGCCAATACATTATCTGTAGAGCCTGCGTCATAACGAGTTCCAGATCCCAAAGAACTTCCTGATGAGACAGGAAAACCATCAATAATAATCAGTGGGTCATTACCTGCTCCTGTTGACGCGGCTCCACGAATACGAAACGTTGAACCACCACCAACTTGCGCACTATTTTGAGTTACTTGCAGTCCTGAGGCTTTACCTGCTAGAGCATGACTAACTGTCGAATAAGTATTAATCGGAGTGTCATCCATACTAACAGAAGAAATAGCTCCTGTCAAATCTCTCTTTTTCTGCACACCATACCCTACAACAACTACTTCCTCCAGTGCCTGTGTATCTTCCTTCAGCAAAACATTAATCACATTTTTGCCTTTAACAACAATCTCCTGCTGAATATACCCTATAAAAGACACCTGTAACGTAGCGCCGTCCGACACTTCGATGGAGTAATTACCATCCATGTCGGTTGTTGTACCATTGGTTGTCCCTTTTTCGATGATATTGGCTCCGGTGATTGGACCGAAGGCATCGCTGACTGTACCGGTCACCTTCCTAGTCTGCAGTGTTGAAGCAGTGATAGGCAATGACTTTTCGTTAGTCAGGACAATGTGACGGTCTTTAATAGTGTATCTCAAACCGGTCTTATCTGCGATAGTGTCCAGTATATCCTGGATATTGGCATCCTTTTTCGTAATAGAGATTTTTTCATTTTTGTTAATCTCTTCCAGATTATAGAAAAACAGAAATTCAGACTGTTTTTCTATTTGTTTCAACACATTTTCCAATGTTTCATTCTTTGCAGAAACATTCAGTTTCGCAGTCTGTGCATAAGTTGCGGCTACCACCTGCGACAAGCAAATGGCTAGCATTAACACGGTTAATTTCATGATTTTTATAGTCTTTTTGAAGGTTACAAAAACAACTATACGTTGATTATCCATACTTTAATTGTTTTAAGATTAAACACATTTTCCACGGCAATGGAAATTTAATTGAATCACACACAAAAGGAGAATCCGGCAAGATTTACACCTTTTTCTAAATTCTTACATTATCCACTCATTTCATTTGATTTTAGATTAACATTATTCCTTTACTTCTTACTTCTCAGAAATTGTTACATGCCGATCATCTATCTTGTATTTAATCGGAATAGACAGGTTTACAATTTCCATAATATCTTTTATACTTTGTCCCCGATAAAAAGTACCTGTAAATGTACGTTGATTTAAAATCTCGGAGTTTACGGTAAATTGCATGCCATAAACGTGACTTAACCGATCAAGAATTGCCTTCAGGCTTTGTTCATGAAAATAATAATACCCTGTGGTCCAAGAGGTAAATTGTCTGGCATCTACATGAAAAAGTGAAGCTTGTTTCGTATTTCGATTATATATGAGCTGCTGGTTAGGACGCATAATTGTCCGTTCCGGAAAATTCATTGTTTTCAACTGTACTGAACCTTCCAACAATGTGGTTATCACCAATGAATCCAACGGGTAAGCCATCACATTGAATTTTGTTCCCAATGCTTCTATATCTTGTTCTTTGGTCTTTACGATGAAAGGCTTGTCTTTTTGTTTGGCAACATCAAAATAGGCCTCTCCTTCCAGATATACGATACGTTTGTCTTTGCCATAATCTTTGTCATAATGGAAAGTTGTTTTAGAGCCCAAACTGATATGTGTTCCGTCCGGCAGTTCAACAACATCGGCTTCCAGTCCGTCTCCTCCGATATATTTGGAATATAAGCTATTATCTTCTTCATGAAAGAACAAGAAATACATAGAACTGATCGCCACAGCCAGAAGGGCTACGGCAGCATAAGTACTGATTTGATACCAAAGATTGAAGCGGCGGGATTGTGAATTTTTCTTTTTATTTAGTAAACGCCCCCAGCTTTCGCTTGTTTCCAAAGGGGTACTTAAAGGCAGACCTGCATCATACATTGCCTTAATTTCGAAAAATAACTCCTTATTAGAAGCACTCTCGTTCACCCAATTGTAAAAACAGTCTGTTTCTTCCTGGGTAAGATTATTCTGCAAATAACCTATAATTAACTCTGTATGTTCGTTTTCCATGATATCTTCTTTGAATTGCTACCTTTCGGTGACTTAGTCCTTTATGAACTTATAACGAATGGCAGCAAAAAAGTACTCACACAAAAACAAACTTTTTTTAAAATTAAATACGAACGGTTGAAAATGAGGGTGAATACGGAAAGGAGCATACTACAACCGGTAATACCTCTCCGCATTCCCGAAATAAATCTGAAATAACACATCTTCCGGCAAACTGAGGATAAGCGTCCAAACGCCGGGCTATCTCCCGGTAGTCCCATTCCAAGCTGCCCAGGTCGGCACCGACGAAAGTCAGGCCGGGATAACGTTGCAAGATACGGTCCCGGGTTTCGATCTGCTGCTGCCAGGAAGGGATTTCCGGATGCAGCCAGGCATAGTCGCATGGAAGTGAGCGTCTATCTTCGGAAAGTGTTCGAAGTCCATCCTCCAGCTATTTTTTAAACGTCATTTTATAAACGTTGGTCTCTTTAGGTTCAAAGCCGACGGATCGGTACAGTTGGTTTGCCGCAACGCGTGCGGGACTAGAGGTCAGCATCAGGATGGAATTACCGAGCGACTCCACATAACGGATGGCATGTTCTACCAACTTATAACCTAACGCCTTGCCACGAAAACGCTGGTCGACAACCACATCTTCTATCCAGTGCTTCTGCCCGGTAGGAGTTTTATAGGAACCGACCGTCAGCATACCAGCTATTTCATCTTCATAGGAGATCAAGAAAAGGTGGCTGCTACCGGAGACGATCATCGTTTGCAAGTCGGTATCGGTAAACGGGACCGGGGAGGAAATCAGCTGAGAAAGAAGCTCATTAATGATACCGACATATGCCGGATCGAATTCTTTCACTTCGAATATCTTCGTTTTTTCCATATATAATAGGATTTAAGTAAAGCCCTAGGCTCAAATCAAGGTAAAAAGATAAAAGAAAAGATGCGAACAATGCTTACGGAGATAAAGCAAAGACCTGTACAACTGGTTTTCGACTGTGCGGACAGAGAGACCCAACTGATCCGCAATCTCGGCCGCTTTCATCCCTTTCAGATAGGAAAGACGGAAAATCTCCTGGTTCCTTTCGGGTAGCTCCGCCACTTTCTTCATCAAAAGATCCAATAGGTCTTTCCGCATGAACAGTTCGTCGGACGACTCAAAATAGTCCAGCTCCTCCAGTTTGAGCTGGACGGCCCGGTGATCCAGAATTTCCTGCTCCATATTCGAACGGCGCAGGTGATCGATACAGGCGTTGCGGACAGCAACGTAAAGAATACGTTTCAGATCGGCATCCGGAAGGAGAAAGACTTGTTTGTCCCAAAGCTTGAGAAAAACGTCGTGCACAATATCTTCCGCAAAGAAACCCGAGACGAACTTCCCCGCAAAGCGAAGCAACATCGGAGCATATTCAAGATATATGCGCTGATAGCAGTTTGTCGTCTGATCTTTCACTTCCATCTTGCAAACATATAAAATATCAGGTATTATTCCGCAACTTCGCCCGCTTTTAACGCATATTACCCGCTCAAAAAAGTTCAGAAGCGGAAGAGCGCCCTCCCCGAAGGCAACCTCTGCAGTCCGGCAGATATTTCAGGAGAGTAAGGCAGATATTTTCATTACACCGGCATCTATTTTCGAATACCTGCCGATTTATTTTTCGTCCGACAGGAGTCGAACAGCTGTTCGACTAGGCTCAGACAGCTATCCCACACAGGTCGAACAGCTGTCTGACTTGTGTCAAACAAAGATTATATCGGCACTTAAGAGAAAATACAACGGCATCCGGAAATCTTTTCCCCGGCAGAATGGTAAATACATCCCGGCAAGAGGCAACAGGAAGACACCCGAAGTCGCAAAACAGAAAAAGGGCACAAGCCGATTACGACCTGTGCCCTTTTTCCATCTCATTACTTTACAATAAAACTATGTACGGACGGTTCATCGAAAGTGACGGAGTCGATCGCACCCGTTTCGGTATTGAAATAGCGGATCGTGTCCTTCTCTGTATTCTGGACGGTTACCTTCCAGCCGTCGCCTTCCCGGTCGATCGACAGGATATCCGTCGTGTTGCTGCCGGGAGATACGGCCAGGCCATCGGCACAATGAACGGTTTCGATATGATAGCGCCTTACATCGACCGGGAATTTCTTACCGTTGCAGATAAATGTAGCTTCATGTTTCTGCTCATTACTTTGCCAGTCCGTGTTCAACAGATAAATTGTACGACGATCCTTACTGTCCCAAACCGTAAAACCAACAGACGGTGCAGACTCGATCCAACCTTTCGAGAACTCTTCATCGGTCGTTGCCGATGCCAACTCACGCATCGTAGCTTCATACTGGCTTCTCAGGGAAGCCTCCGCCGGATAGACCGTTTGCGGGAAATAGATGATCTTACCCGATCCGAACGGGACTACAGTTTTTGCAGACAACGATTTATAGTTATCACCCAGCATCTCACGAATAACAACATCATTTACCGGGAATTTCACCGGCTGGTCCGGTTGAAGTTCTGCATTCAGATGAGCAGCAGTCAAAACAAGCGTGCCACCTCCAAATACATAGTTACGGATACGGAGGAAATCGCCCTCCTCAAAACTGTTCCAACCCAGGAAAACCATTGCCTTATATTTATTCATCACATCCTGCGGAGCTTCAATAGGCAAGATATCTACTGTTCCATAAGGCGTAGAAGTAAACCAACCTTTCGGACCGCAACCGTCGACGATATTATCCGGATAAAAGACATTCAACAAATCAAAACTTTCCGTCGCCTTATTAAACGCCCATTTATCTCCTTTCTGCGACCACAGACTGCCGCGACCGAATGATTTCCAGGCATCGTTTCTTCCCTGAACAACAGCGATATTACTTTTCAGTTCGCCACGGCGGGTATGCGTTTCTATAAAGTCCAGTACACGGTGCTGCGCGTACAGATGTTCCTTACCGGACTGGGAATAACGGTCGTTGGCATATTCATCCAGCCACAATGCCTCTTCGGTGTTCATATGGGAAGAGCCGTGCATATAGGCAACAGCCAGCGACATATATAAACGCAGGGAATGCTTCGGATCGGTGAAAGGTCCTGATCCCCACTGCATGGCATGCAAAGTTCCATAGTCCTGTTTGCTATAGGCACGTGAAGCACCACGCAGCGAAGAGAGGATAATTTCTTCCGGACCGTACATCTGTTCGGCTCCCAACCAGTTATAACCCGCCTGATACAAATAGCGGAACATAGTAGACGGTCCCGTATGACGACTGCTCTCTCCCTTGGAGTAACGGAAATTCTCAACCAGTTTACGAGCACCGTCAGCCATATCTTTCACACCCTGCGGGTCATAGTGAATAAATACGCCATGATCGGTATAGATAGGACGATGTTTGGCAAAGATACCGCCATAAGGACGGTTGCGGGCAGCCATATCCGAAAAGACTCCCTGATAGAGGAAATGTTGCCAGTAATAATAACCGCCGTCATTTTCATGCGCCTGCTTTCCGCGGAACATGGGAGAAGCCAGTGTTTCCAGATCCGGGTTGATACGTTTTCCTGCCAGCGTACGTCCTTCCACCTGCCAGGCATAAGGGACCTGTAACTTATTCAGCAAACCGGTATAGTGACGAATCACTTCCGGACGGGCCACACGGAAACCGCTCCACTGGTAAGACGGACGGAACTGATACCAGTTTCCGACACGTTTGGAAATATACCATTTGAAGAAATAATCATACGGCGTATATTCCTTATCGATATAAATTTCATCGCCCGAAGAGATATACACCTCATCCGGTTCTTTTTCTATGATCTGGCGAATCATGACTTCCGCTTTCCGGCTGCCGTCGTCGAAGGTCATCGGAACAGCAGACGCATAATCGCCGGCACGAAATTCCACTACATGCAAACCGGTCTCTTTCAGTTCTATTTCCTGAAATGAGGGAATGACTGCAGCCGGAGCCTGTACCTTCAAACGAACATCCGGCTTATTGGTTTCCACCAGAACACCGAAAGCAGCTCCTGCCGTTACATATTCCGGAACGGAGACCACTTCGAAATCGCGGGCACTCTCCTCGATAATCTCCAGGGAACGGAGTTCATACGGATAAGCAGCCCGGTTATCTTCTTTCAATAAAGTCAGTTTCAAATCCCCTTTCCCCTGTACGGCATCCGGCAGAAGGATATAGAAGTCGGCAATATCGGAAGCCCTGTCGAAAATATTTCCTTCGTAAACGGTCGTGCCGTTAAAATCCAGCCTCCAACGCGGCCAGCTCCGGGTAGACAGGTTACAGCCTGTCCAGTAATTATAATCGTCTGTTTTATCGGCAAACTTTGCAAAAGGAATGGAGCATACCTGTTTCTTGTTCTGCGTCAACCTCGGAGCTTCCACCCAGCACTCGCCACTAAAATGCGTGCCACCGATGCGCAGGAAGGCACAGGCTACATTTTCCGGCAGGATAAATTTCTGCGTCACAGACTGAAACTTGCCGGAACCTTCGGGCACCGGAAAATAAAGCAGGGAATCCGGGCGATCATAAATATCGTCTTTGTAGCGTCCCGGCTTTTTATAGAATAGCTCGATCTCCACCCCGAAGTCTCCGCCAGATGACACGGACAGATTCTGACGCTTTACGACCGGCAATGTCACCGTCAATTCACCGGGTTTCAGCAAGTCACCCGACAGGCGGTAATAAGCATGCCGCTCGAAGTTATTATCTTCTCCTTTGAAATAAAGAGAATACTTATCCTTCTTCACATGAACGGAATCCAGATTATCATCGATATAGAACTCCGACCGTCTGAACATTTCTTCGCCTCTTTTCTCAAAAGGTGCCGGCATTTGCACACCGCCGACTACACGAAGGAATTTCCGGACAGGCCACGCTTGCTTTTCAAATGAAACGCTTTCGGTAACACTGCTACCCGGCATCAATACATGGACCTTCCCGCCCGCGGAAGGAGTGAACAGTACCGTTCTTTTCTCTGTCTGCACATCATCGGCAAACACGGAGGATACGGCTAACAATTGACAGATCAGAAGATAAAAGACTTTTTTCATAACTAATATTCAGAGATGTCTGTTAATAAATCAGCTCAAAAGTACAATTAATTTATGTACTTTTGCCATTCCATTGAACGAATAGAAAGAAAATGATCGTTATCAGAGATACGGATTTATTAAAAGGGAAAAGACTGGTCGCCACCATCGGGTTCTTCGATGGAGTCCATTTGGGCCACCGGTTCCTGATCGATGAACTGAAAGGTATTGCCAGGGCTAAAAATCAACCCTCGGCAGTTATCACCTTCCCGGAACACCCACGCGCCGTATTACATTCGGATTATCAACCGAAATTACTAAATTCATTCGAGGAAAAACTAGAGCAACTGGCAACTACAGGAGTCGATTATTGCATCGTCCTCGATTTCACGATAGAGCTGTCGCGACTGACGGCGCAAGAGTTTATCACTTCCATATTGGCAGAGAAACTCCACACAGATGCGTTACTGATCGGTTACGACCATCGGTTCGGACACGACCGCAAAGACGGTTTCGAGCAATACGTTGTTTATGGTGCCGCCTGCGGAATGGAAGTGCTGAAAGCCTCTCCCTATGACGAAGGGCGTACAGCAGTCAGTTCTTCGGAGATCCGGAAATTATTGACCGACTGCCATGTGGAAGAAGCCGCCCGGTTGCTGACTTATCCCTACAGGCTGCAGGGAACGATCGTAAACGGATATAAAGTCGGGCGCAAACTGGGATTTCCGACCGCCAACATACAGGTGGACGAACCTTTTAAAATTGTTCCGGGAATCGGAGTATATGCCGTCTGGGTGTATCTGAAAGGGAAAAGATATAAAGGAATGTTGTATATCGGCAACCGCCCCACGCTCGATAACGGCGATAATATCACATTGGAAGTGAATATACTGGACTTCTCAGGAGACATCTATAATAATGATATAACCGTTGCGTTTATATATTATGTACGAGGCGATGTCAAGTTTAACTCGCTGGAAGAACTGATTGAGCAGCTCGGCCGTGATCGGGAGACAGTGGACAAGATATTAATTAGTTGACTATAAAAAATGTACTACGAAGCAATAGATACTTTAAAAGGGATGATCAGTCGTCCTTCTTTCAGCCGGGATGAAGCAGCTGTAGCCGATTTCCTGCAACAGAGCTGGCAGGCAGCCGGACACACAGTACACCGTAAAGGAAATAACCTGTGGATTGTTTCCCCCGGTTTCGATCTGAATAAGCCGACCCTGTTGCTGAACTCACATATCGATACCGTCAAACCGGCCTCCGGCTGGACAAAAGATCCTTTCCACCCGGAAGAAAGCGAAGACGAAAAGCTATATGGCCTGGGAAGTAATGATGCCGGAGCAAGCGTTGTCTCATTATATGCAGCTTTCTCCCTGCTGACCGGCAAGGAACAGGCATACAATCTGATATTCCTGGCTTCCTGCGAAGAAGAAGTATCCGGCAAAAACGGTCTGGAGAGCGTTCTTCCCGACTTGCCTCCGATTGCCTTTGCTATTGTCGGCGAACCTACCGGAATGCAACCGGCTGTAGCCGAAAAAGGGCTGATGGTCCTCGACTGTGTTTCCATCGGGAAAGCTGGACATGCCGCCCGGAATGAAGGGATCAACGCGATCACGCTGGCGATAAAAGACATTGAATGGTTTAACAACCATCAGTTTCCGGAAAAAAGCGATTTCCTCGGACCGGTAAAGATGAGCGTCACGATCATTCATGCCGGAACGCAGCATAATGTCGTTCCCGACCGCTGTGAATTTACGGTCGATATCCGTACCAACGAGTTCTATCCCAACGAGAAACTGTTTGAACTGATAAAAGAGCAGGTCGGCTGTGAAGTAAAAGCGCGTAGTTTCCGCCTGAACTCGACGCGAACCGACCTCAGCCACCCGTTCGTACAGCGGGCGATCCTGATGGGAAAAGAACCGTTCGGCTCGCCTACGCTCAGCGACCAGGCACTTATGCCGTTTCCGTCCGTCAAGATCGGTCCGGGCAACTCTGCCCGCTCACATGCGGCAGACGAGTACATCGGGCTGTTGGAAATAAGAGAAGCGATCGACACCTATGTACGGTTACTGGACGGACTGAAACTCTAATCGTATGCTGAAAAAGATACTGGGAACAATCGGAACACGCTATCTGATTGCCTTTCTGAACCTGATGCTTATTTTCATGAATGCCAAGGCATTGGGTGTGGAAGGGGTCGGACTGGTGGGTATTCTCCTGGCATCTATCAATATAGCCGTCGTGTTCAACGGAGTGCTTTCCGGCAACACGATTGTCTATTTCATGAACCGGTATTCCCTGCACACCATTTTATTCCCGGCTTATGTATGGCCCTTTATCGGATCAGCGCTGGCGTGTACGTTCATGCTACTTTTCGGACTGTTTCCTCCAGCATATCTGACGGATATCTATATACTGTCACTGATCTCTTCTTTCATTACGACCAACGCCCGTTTCCTGCTGGGCAAGGATAAAATTACCGGATTCAATATCACTTATATGCTGCAAAGCGGACTGTTGTTCTTCATCCTTCTATATTTTTATTATATAACAGGGAAACAGGAAGTTTCATCTTATATTTACGGATTGTACATCACGTACGGGATTGCCTTTGCCGGCAGTCTGCTTCTCCTTTTCCCCCATCTGATCCGGAAAGAGAATAAACCGACAAACAAGCCATTCCTTTCCATCTTGAAAGAGATGTTTTCCTATGGTCTTTGGGGAAGTGCCGACAATATAGCCGAAGTGTTGACCACCCGCCTGAACTATTTCCTTATCCAACGCTTTGCCGGTCTGGGCAGTGTCGGTCTCCTGGATGCAGGGACAAAAATATCGGAAAGCGTCTGGCATATCAGCCGAAGTGTCAGTTTTATCGAATACAGCAGTGTGGCGCAAACGACGGATCCCGAAATACAAAAGAGAACGACCCTGAAGCTGTTCAAACTCACTTTCAGCGCAATCGCATCAGCCACCATCTGCATCCTGTTCATTCCGGAATGGATTTATACGGATTATCTGTTCAGTCCCGAATTTACAGGCATGCGAAAAGTCATATTCGGCTTATCCGTTGGGATTGTAGCTTTAGGATGCAACAGCATACTCAGCCATTATTTTATCGGAAGCGGAAAAATACGTTACAGCGCGGTCAGTTCCTGCATCGGACTTCTCACCCTGTCGATAGCGGGCTATATACTGATACCTTTGCACGGAGTTGTCGGGGCAGCCATCAGCTCCAGCATAGCATTCTGCGCCATGCTGGCATTTTCGATGACAGTATTCTGCCGGCAGAACCAAACACGAATAAGCGAGTTCATTCCCGACAAGGAAGATGTCGATGAACTCGCCAGGCGGATACGCCAAAAGCTCTCCCGTTAATTTTCTCAATAACGGAAACTTCCGCCTCCCAGGAACTCACGCAGTAGTGAAGTACCGGGCAGACCGACATCCGGAATATAATTAAAGTAACGCAGGAAGCGCAACAGGCGATAAGCCTCCGCATTCTCTTCCTCGTCTTCACGCACCTCTGCCAGGATCGGCTCGGCAAACTTACGCAAAGCCGCCAGTTCATAGAGCATGGCACTGTTAAACATCGCATCCGCATTTTCCTGGTAAGGGAAAATCCATTTATCTTCTCCCCTTCGCACGCTCGGCCAGCGGGCAATCGTATCTTTGGCAGAATACCCCCGGAAACGGTAGTCGCGGATGATACGGCGCAGCAAACGGTTATCCGTAGTCGGTATCCAGTTGTGATTATCCAATGATATGGAAGTAAGTACGGAGACATACACCCGGTACTTATACTTATCATCTATCATGGAGGTCAGCTCCGGATTCAGTGCATGAATACCTTCTATCACCAACACCGAATTTTCACGCATCTTCAGCTTCTTACCTTTATAAACCCGCAGGCCCGTTTCGAAATTGAAACTAGGCACTTCGATCTCCTCGCCCGACAGCAGCTTCTTCATCTCGCTGTTAAAATAAGGCAGATCGAGCGCATAAAGCGACTCAAAGTCATAATCGCCGGATTCATCTTTCGGCGTATCTTCCCTATTCAGGAAATAATCGTCGAGCGAGATACTGACAGGATGAATCAGATTCGTTATCAACTGTACTTCCAGACGTTTACAGAAAGTCGTTTTCCCGGAAGAAGACGGACCGGAGATCAGCACAATACGAACCCCGTCCTGGTAACGCCCCGCTATCTCTTCCGCAATTTTTGCCACCTGCTTTTCCTGCATCGCCTCGGATACCATGATCAGTTCCGATGTATGACCGTTTTCGATGGCACGGTTCAGATCGCCCACATTATTCAGGTCCAGTGTCCGCTGCAAAGTCAGATGTTGTTTATAAGCTTCAAACATCTTGTCCTGTTTAATGGCCGGTTCCAACTCCAGCGGATTCCTTCTTTTCGGAATCTGGAGCAGCACACCGTCAAAATAAGGAACGATATCGAACAATTGGATATAACCGGTGGAAGGCGTCAGACAGCCGTAAAAGAAATTCACATAACCATCCAATTCGTAATAAGAAGTATACGGCATACCCGCCGTTTCGATCAGACGTGCCTTATCGTTCATGCCCCGTTCACGGAAAAGAACGGTTGCATCCACAGTCCGGACCGTTTTATGCAGAAAAGGCAGGTCGGCATCGATAATTTCACGCATTCGCTTCTTTATCTTGTCGATCGTCTCCCCGTCTATCTTCTTTCCGTTATGGATCACACAGTAGTAACCTTTTGAGATCGGATGTTCTAAATTTAATGTAGCGGAGGGCAACACATCGTTAACCGCTTTCGAGAAAATATGGCACAGCGAACGGACATACGTACGAAGTCCGGAAAGCTGCGTATAATCCACGAACTCAATATCTTTCGGATGCCAGCAACGATAATTCAAGCTCTCGACCTTATTGTTCACTTTTGCATTCATCGGACGGTAACGCAGAGGCGCACCGATCATCGTATAAATATCCAATAAAGAAGAACCGATGGGAACCTCTTTATAGGTATTGTTATTTTTGCAATAAATTGTGATTGTTTCAGACATATTATATCAGTTATTATTTGTAGTTTTGCTGCCTAAAGTTAGGAATATTAATCGGATATACTTCCAGGTATAACTATTTTTTGATGGATAATACAATTTTTACCGTACTTAAACTGCTAGGCTCGCTTGCTTTATTAATGTACGGAATGAAAGTGATGAGCGAAGGCCTCCAAAAGCTTACGGGAGACCGACTACGTAATATCCTAGGCGCCATGACTACGAATAGGTTCACCGGACTGCTCACAGGAGCTTTCGTCACAGCCGCCGTACAGTCATCCACCGCTACCACCGTTATGACCGTAAGTTTTGTCAACGCCGGTCTCCTGACTCTAACACAAGCCATCTCCGTCATCATGGGAGCCAACATAGGAACGACAGTCACCGCCTGGGTCATGTCAATCTTCGGTTTCCAGTTCAATATGACAAATGTCATTTATCCCCTCTTCGCATTATCTCTCCCTCTGATATTCTCTAAAAAAAGCGGACGCAAGTCATTCGGTGAATTCGTTTTCGGATTTGCCTTTATGTTTTTAGGGTTAACGACTTTGCGGGAGAACGCCATGCATATGGACCTGGAACACAACCAGG
The DNA here is from genome assembly GCF_029581355.1 of Parabacteroides chongii. NCBI lineage: Bacteria > Pseudomonadati > Bacteroidota > Bacteroidia > Bacteroidales > Tannerellaceae > Parabacteroides > Parabacteroides chongii. Next base: position 1,094,842 of record NZ_CP120849.1, read on the forward strand.
CTATCATTTCATTCATTACCTCCTGCAAGGAATGGGGCATGTTCTCCGTATTGCTGTTCCTGCTGATCGGAAGTGTGATTACAATGGCGGTCCAGTCGTCCGCGGCTGTCATGGCTATTACGTTAATCCTGTGTTCCAGCGGAGTCCTCGACCTGTACCTGGGTATCGCACTGGTGATGGGCGAAAATATCGGAACGACGGTGACCTCCAATATCGCTGCACTCACCGGTAATGCGCAGGCACGAAGGGCGGCATTTGCCCACTTCATATTCAACTTCTTCGGAATCATTTGGGTACTCTGTATCTTCCATCCGTTTATCGATATGGTAAAAGACCTGGTTAATTACGTAGCACCCAATACACCGAAAGAAATTGCCATCACTTACACGCTGTCAGCATTCCATACCGCATTTAACATTTGCAATGTACTGATATTGATATGGTTCATAAAACCTATCGAACGCCTGGTTTGTTTTGTCATCAAATCAAAGCCGGAGGACGAAGAATATCGCCTGCATTACATCACCGGAGGTTTGCTTTCGACGGCTGAATTATCGATCCTGCAAGCCAATAAAGAGATATCTCTTTTTGCAGAACGGACCACACGCATGTTCAACATGGTGAAGGATGCGTTTTATGAAAAGGACGAAGACGCCTTTATGAAAACGTATAACCGGATCGAGAAATACGAGAACATCAGCGACCATATGGAGATCGAGATAGCCAACTACCTGACGCTCGTGGCAGAAGGCCGCCTGAGTTCGGAAAGTAAGGAAGAGATCCGTATCATGCTCCGTGCCGTATCGGAGATAGAAAGTATTGCCGATTCATGTAACAACCTGGCACGCACCATTAAGCATCGGAACGAAGGGAAGTCAGACTTTACCGAGAAGCAGAACCACTGCATCGACAAGATGTTCGAACTGGTCACTATGGCACTGCATCAAATGAACTCTATATTGAAAAAGCCGGAATTGACACACGATGACATCAATCCGTCTTACAATATCGAGAACGAAATAAATAATTATCGCAACCTGCTGAAACAACATAATGTGGAAGATATCAATAATAAGCAATACCAGTATCAGGACGGGGTATATTATATGGATATCGTCAGTGAAGCTGAAAAGTTAGGAGATTACGTACTAAATGTTGTCCAGGCCGTTATAGAGAAAAAGATATAATTATGCATACATTCATTATAATCGGATATTTATCCACTTAAATTTACATTAATGGACTATTCTTTTTTTGATTTTCTTACGCTTGTAGGAGCATTAGGTATGTTCCTATACGGAATGAAAGTGATGAGTGAAGGGTTACAGAAAGTCGCGGGGGACAAACTTCGAAGTATCCTCTCGGTAATGACGACAAACCGTTTCACCGGTGTTCTGACCGGTATTTTAATAACAGCACTCATCCAGTCTTCCAGTGCCACAACGGTGATGGTCGTGAGCTTTGTCAACGCAGGCCTTCTGACACTAACCCAATCCATCAGTGTTATCATGGGAGCCAACGTCGGTACAACGGTCACGGCATGGATCATCTCCCTTTTCGGATTCAAGGTCGATATCAGTGTTTTTTCCCTGCCGCTTATCGCTTTATGCATCCCGTTGATATTCTCCGGTAAAAGTAAGCGAAAATCGTGGGGTGAGTTTTTAATGGGTTTCGCCTTTCTGTTTATGGGGCTGTCTTACCTGAAATCATCGGTACCCGACCTGCAGAGCAATCCTGAAATTCTCTCTTTCCTTCAAGATTATACCTCACTGGGATATCCGTCCCTTCTTATTTTCCTGCTTTTAGGCACAATTCTTACCATCATCGTCCAATCATCCAGTGCCACTGTAGCCATCACGCTGATCATGTGTACACAGGGATGGATTCCTTTCGAAATGGCTGCAGCCATGGTATTGGGCGAAAATATAGGAACAACCATTACAGCCAATATTGCTGCCATTTCAGCGAACGTATCCGCCCGTCGTGCAGCTATTGCCCACTTAATGTTCAACGTGTTCGGCGTATGCTGGGTAATGGTATTGTTCTATCCGTTCACCAATATGGTTTCATGGATCGTAACCAACTACGGTCCGGGTGATCCGAATGAAATGACCCAATTTCTGAGCACGCTCGATCCGAAGACGATCTCACTGATCACTTCCAGTGCACAGATCACAGACCCGCACCTGCTGGCGCTTCAAAAACAATTAATGACACTGCAGGTTTCCGTATCATACGGCCTGTCTCTGTTCCATACCATATTCAACATAGCAAACGTATGTATCATGGTCTGGTTCGTGAAATTCTACGTATATGTTTGTTCAGCCCTTATCAAGCCAAAGAATGTAAGCGACGAAGAAGAGTTCCAGCTGAAATACATTCCGTCGGGTATGCTTTCAACTTCCGAGTTGTCATTGATGCAGGCTAAAAAGGAAATTGCCGTATTCGGAGAACGTACGCAGCGCATGTTCGGCATGGTCAAGGACCTGTTCTATGAAAAGAACGAGGATAACTTCCTGAAAGTATACAGCCGTATCGAGAAATACGAGAACATCAGCGACCGCATGGAAATCGAGATCGCCAATTACCTGACATTCGTTGCTGAAGGCCGCCTGAGCTCGGAAGGTAAAGAAGAGATCCGCATCATGCTCCGTACCGTTACGGAAATAGAAAGTATTGCCGACTCCTGTAACAACCTGGCACGTGGTATCAGACGCCGCAACGAAGGCAAATCTGAGTTCACCGACGAACAGAACCACAACATCGACCAGATGTTCGCCCTGTTGGAAAAGGCGTTGACCCGAATGAATGAAATCCTTCACATGCCGGAAGTCGTACACGACGATATCAACCAGTCTTACAACATTGAAAACGAGATCAACAACTATCGTAATCAGTTGAAGATCCATAATATGGAAGATGTCAACAACAAGAAGTATCACTATCAGGACGGTGTATACTATATGGACCTTGTCGGCGAATCGGAAAAATTGGGTGACTATGTATTAAATGTAGTACAGGCCGTTATCGAGAAGAAGATATAATCGCCTGTAAAATAATAATAACTAAAAAAGCTCTTTCCGGATTCGGGAAGAGCTTTTTTAGGCTTATGGATATAACTCTCAGGGCTCACCAAGATATTCAAAAACGAGCGTTACTTGTTTGGGAGTTAAAATCTTCTGCCCGTTATAGTAGCCGGCATCGACAAGGGCCTGCATGAGCGGTTTGTTATACACGAACCAGCGTTTTAGCTGTACGCCTGCGCTGCGGATGCTGCTGTGCGGAAAATACATCGCACTCAGCTCTTTGATAGATAATGTTGTTGGTTTCATCTTGACAACAAAGATAGCTAAAAGAATTGAAAATCGGAATGTTTATCGTACTATCTTTAATAGGACCAATCCGGAAAGAATCAGGAGGAGCAATAAGGTTGGGAGCTGCCAGGTTGTCTCTTTCTTTTTTTCCTGCGTTTGTGCGGATAACCGTTCGAGTTGCTCTTCATATTGATAAACAAGTGTCTGCAAGCTGTCGCAGGTAGCTGTGACAAACAAGGTGTCGTGCCGAAAGTGGATTTCGGCTGTCGCCTGTCCGCTTTTTTGTATAAAAGCAGAACCGGCAGGCAGTTCTTCCAGCGTGCCGACCGGGACAGCCAGGGCTGCACGACTTTCGGGAACTTTACCTGTCTGGATGGATAAGCGGCTGATTTGCCGCAAGCTATCAGTCTGTTGCCGGTATGAGCCGGTTTGTTTACCGACCGAACAGCTTGTAAGAAGTAATATTACAAATGGAAATAAACTGTGTTTCATTAGATAAAATCATATTGTCTGCGAAACTCTGTGCTCTGTCTGCGTAATCTGCGTTCCTTAATATCGACTTTTGACATATTGCCTCACTTGTAAAGTACCTGTTGCCGGTTGAAACCTTCGCGATAGGAAAGATGCAGGAACTTTTTCCGCCGATAAACGATTGCCTGGTCGAAAGCCAGTCCGGAAGCTTGCAAGATTCCCAATAAAACCTCCGGTCCTTCGGTGATATAGCAATCGGCAGCTTCGCCTTTCGTATGCTGCGAATTTTTCACGCCTCCTGCAAGTAGATTGACAGCCTCGTTGCGGTAGCCGCTGGTGATGGCGATGGTTTTGCCATAACGCTCCCGGAGCGGTTGCAACAGATAGCCCGTAAGGTTTTTCAATGCCAAAAGCGCTTGCGGGTTAGGGATGTTTTCAAGCCCCTGTTCGATGGCGATCCGACTGTAAGTAAATTCTTCTAAGGTGAAATTTCTTGATAGTTGGAGATGCATATTTTCTAAATTGGCATATTAGCACATTATTTTTTTGATTTATAGTTATAATCGACCCCGAACAATGCCCCGGCAAAGGTGCTTGTCTCGCCGAAAGCCACCAGTACGCTGTTGTGGATTTCCCCCTGCGGTGCCGTCCAAAAGCCGAAAAATAGAAGCAGGATGCCGGCTGCAGTCAGCAGCACGGCAATCCAAAGTTGTACGCTGTGTTTCTTCACTCTTTCATTGTCAATTGTCAATTATCAATTGTCAATTATTCAATTACCGGTCTGTCGTCCTCTCCGCTTCCGCCGCCCTCTTCTTTCTTTTCGGTCGAAGTGAAGGCGACCAGCTTCTTCGTGTTGCGTAAGGATGCACCGGGCGTAAAGATCACGCGCGCCCCTTTTACATCTGCCTGGGTGAACGACTTCTTGTCGGCAGCTCCCTTGCTGGAGAGTGAGAGGCGGAAATTACCGAACTCGCCCAACTGCACGATACGCCCTGCACGAAGTTCCATGTCGAGGATAAAGTTAAGGTTGTCCAACACCGCTTTTACATCCGCACTGGAAACGGTAGATCGCGCTCCAATCATAATACACAGTGTATCCATGTCGGTGTAACCGTTGTAATCCGGTATCGCGTAAATTTTTTCCTGTGCTGCGCCGCCTTTCAGGTCGGTCACTTTTCTTGTTACTAATTTGTAGCCCTGGGCCATTGTTTAATAAATTGTTTTTAAGGTTGATAATTTGTTGTTTTGTCTGATTGACAATGCAAAGGTACGACGGGGCGCCGGGGCGGAGTTGAGTTGTGTGCAGATGGGTGATAATATGGACAGGTATTCTTCTATATTCAAGAATTAATTCCTATCTTTGCATTACAAAGTATTAATAATTAATATGCTATGGCTCGACCGATTAAAGAAACTCCGGTATTAACCGGCAAAGACGCTAAACGCTTTGCAGAGAAAATGGCAAATCTTGAACCTGAAAGTAAGGAAGAGAAAGAGGCTGCAAAGAAAGTTTACGAGAAGTTCAAAGCCATTGCTTCATTCGTTTTGTAACAATGGCAATTGATGATTACGACTTTCTACCATTAAAAGTAGAAACTGATATAAAACCGTTTAAGAGCAAGGACAGCGACTTAAACGGTTTTTTATTGGATGATGCCAAAAGGTATCTGACAGAACTTATGGCTGTAACTTATTTACTTGAAGACAGGGTAACAGGAGTAACTGTCGCTTATTTCAGCCTGCTAAACGACAAAATAACCTTTGATCCGGAACAGCGCTCCATTTGGAACAGACTGAGTCGTCGTATCGCCAATCCCAAACGAAGGAAACATTACCCGGCAGTGAAAGTAGGTAGATTAGCCATTTCTGAAGCGCATGCAGGACAAGGGCTCGGACGAGATATTATACGTTTAGTCAAGTTTATGTTTACTCACGGAAATAGGACCGGATGTCGTTTCATCACTGTGGATGCCTATCAAAATGCGGTGAGCTTTTATCAAAAATGCGGATTCGATTTCATATCAGAAAAAGACGAAGGAGATGTGACCCGCTCTATGTATTATGACCTGAAAAGGTTTTTGGATGAATGATCCTTCTACCTCTATAATAAAAACAACGAAGCCCCGGAAGAAAACTCTTTCGGGGCTTTGTTTTTGTCTGCTTTATCTCTTCACAGAGATCGAACAGAAGAACTTTATTTCATTACTTTAGTATTAATACTGACTGCTTGTTCGCCCATCGCGGGGTACTTGGCAGGCATACTTCTAGGGTCATGTCAAACCGCTCAGCCAATTAAATTTATTGATTATAAATAATTTGTTGTTTTGTCTGATTGACAATACAAAGGTACAACGGGCAGGAAAGGCGGAGTTGAGTTGTGTGCAGATGGATCGCATTAAATGATCTTTTGCATAATATCCTTTATCTCCAGGTTTAATTTAGAAAAGGCGAACCACTTTTTACCGAGGTCTTTCAGCGAAGCACCGATATGATAAATATCTTTGTCATCAATCAACAGGAATCGATCGTGCGATTGTTTAAACTGATTGATCGTGATCGGCTCATATTGGGCATTATGGTGCTGCAGGTCTAAAAGCAGCTGCTTTGATATTTGCGCAGTATAGATTGTTGCGGTCACATGAGAATTTCCCAAACACGGAATCGAGTTGCATTCTTGGAGTTGACACGGTAGCCTACAGACAATATGGCATCCAGATTATAAAATCCGGTTTGGTATTTTTGTTTACCATCATTACCCATATATTCCAAAATGGAATATGTGCTTTCTTCATTCAGTTCACCTGAATCATATATATTCTTTAAGTGCTTGGATATAGCAGGTTGCTTCACACCGAACAGCTCGGCTATTTGTACTTGGGTTAACCAAACAGTTTCGTTTTCTACTCTGACTTCCATCTTTAAAGTAGCTTCCGGATAGTAAAAAATGATCTCTCCTTTATTTTTCATAGCTATACGATTTTGTTTGTGGCAAAGTTAAGATTATTATTTATCTGATAGTTGTTTTCAGGAAAAATATATGTCATTTCTGTGTATTAAATAACGAAAGCCCGACGGAATAATCCGCCGGGCTTGTTTTTGCCTGTCGTCACCCTTCACAGGGGTCAGAACAGAAGAACTTTATTTCATTACTTTAGTATTAATACTGATCGCTTGTTCGCCTGTCGCAGGGTAATTATCATGGGGGCGGTTCGAGAACCGCCCCTACGATACGCGGTCATTAACAATTAATTTATTGATTATAAATGTTTTCTATTGTGTCGTTATTTTACGATTGCTTTTACTGCAGCTTCGCCTTCAACGGCTACTACAACTACACCTGCAGGAGCAGCGATTGTAGCTTCAGAAGAAGAAACGACTGTGTTAGCAACCTGCTGGCCAAGTACGTTAGTGATTACTACGTTCTTGCCTTCAGCACCCTTAACGATTACGGCACCGTTAGTTGCAACAACTGATACACCTTCTGTTGCGATACCTTCGTTAGCTGTCGGAATTACATTTTCCAATACTTCCAAATCGAAGATTTCTGCTTCAGCTTCTTCTTTTGTTACAACAGGAATACCGTTGTGGAACTTAACATAACCACGTACTGCTTCATCTTTTACTTCACCTTCGTATTTACCAGCTGGTATTTCATCATCTTCTGTATAATAAGTAGCCGGAGTATAAAGAGTTTCGATAGTGAATGCATCACTCTTAGTATCTACATAACGGAATGCGAAAGAGCAAACTTTGTCAGCAGTATTGTTCAATTCAATCTTATCGCCAGTGCTTGTGATGAACAAAGAGTCTATCACATGTTTAGCCTGAACGAATCCTAAACGATAGTATGTATCACCACTATAGTTCTGGAAAGCGCAATCTTTACGACCTGCATTTACAGAATCCACCAAGTTAACCAAATAACGACCGTCGATGAATCCTTCTGTCGGAATTGCATGTAAGCAATCTTCTTCACCACAGATCGGGCAATACTTACCGGCAGGAACTTTTTCAGCATCTACAGCCAACATGAACTGAGGTCTCCAAGTACCGAATCCGGCAGCTGTGTCAGCATACATAGCAGGATTCTTTTCTGCATACTGCGGATCTAAGAAGTTCTGGATACCTAAGAAACCTTCGATTGCATCGCCCTTAGCATCTTCCAACAGACAACCTGTTTCATACAAAACGTAGTTGTTATCGATGTTACGGAAAATCTTGATTGTATCCAAAGCTTCTGTTGTACCGACTGAACGATACAAGTCAGAGATTGCGTCAGTGATTACGAACAGGTCATTCTGAACGTTTTCATAAGCATCTACATCACCAGTCAATTCGTTAGCATTGTGTGCGCCGTACAATTTATCCAAACCACAGAATGCACCATCAGTAGTTGTCAGATATTTATCATCATCTTCTTTAGATGCGAAATCATCGCCTTCTCTCAAGATGTTAAAGCTTTCGTCGTTCTTGCCTTTCAAGACGATGTTGATCTTAGCATCACCTGTTGCTAACGCCTTCAACTCATAACGTTTGTTTACAGCGTCATAAGACAATGCGTTACCAGCCAAATCGGTGATGTTGTAACGGTACATATTCAATGTATCTTCTTTTGTCACTTCTTCGCCGTCTTTGTCTACACCAACATACGGAGTGAAATGCTTTATTACAGCCAGGTCACTTTCTTTCACCTGAGTGAAACGGAATTCGATAGCCTCTGCAGCATCTTTAGTCCAAGTAATCTTGTTGTCTTTGCCTAAAGTCATATAAGCAGTATCATCCAATGCAACCAGCGGAGTACCGATATTGAATGTCTTAGTGATCAACTGGTCTGCAGTGTATTCGCCACCGAAGTAACCATTGAATTTGTTATCACCCGGAGTACCTACAGCTACGATTGTATAGTTAATAGAACCGTCTGTATACACATCAGCTTTATCTGTCTTGCGAAGAGCTGCAATTTCAACAGTATTACCAGATTCACGGTTCATGAATGTAGCACCACCCTGATACAACCACTGTCCTTCCGGCTGATTCAAAGCAACCTGAGCAACAGGGATGAAGTCTTCACCTTCACAAGCAGGATTGGCAACTTTCTTAGCACCTTCTGCTACACATGTAATGTTCAACAGTTTGTCGCGGAAGATAGCATAATCAATCTTGTTGCTTGAACCGAAACGAACCCAAGTGTTGTCTTTTGAGTCTTTATCGCCTGCCGTAGCTATATAATCAGCAGTACCTTCAGTTCCTTCTACTGCGACTGTCAAATAAGCAGTTCCATCAATAACAGCTACTTCCAATTCGTAGTTTTTGTCTTCACCCAATGCTACAACTTCCAATGGTTCGCCATCTACAGTAGAAGGTTGAGTAATTCGATAAGTAGCAGCTAAGATTTTACCATCTGCTTTTGCTTTATCATAATCTTTCTTTGTCAAAGCGGCAAACTTGTAACCTAAAGTTTTTGCGCCAGTTTCCAATTCACCAGACAAAGTACCCCAAGTTTCTTTGGTCAATACGATGTATTTACCGGCTGCATTCTTCAACATCATGCCACCATCTGTAAATTCAGCTTTCAGTTGACCTGCAAATTCATTACCTTTCAAAGGATTGTAAGCTTTGAAGCCTTCCCACTGACCTTTGTTCTTATTCCAAACCTGGGCGCCGATAGACATTTCGAATGTCTTTTTGTTGCCGTAATCTATAGCAGGGTTGTTCTCGTTGTCTCCGGGGAATACGACATCAGGAACAGCAGTAACATCACAATACCAAGCAGAAGAACTTAAGCCTCCATTAGGTCCAGCATAACCTACTTCTGTATCCTGAAATATCAACTGATCGCTATTTCCGTTGAATACATTATAAGTTTTTCCATCAGCAGTAATAGCCAATGGTTCACCGCTAACTCTATTAATCAATTGATAACCAACCGGAGTTTCAGTTCCATTCACTACTGTTTTGTAAACTTTAATTGTCCACTGGGCATCTTCTCCTTTTGCCAATGAGCAACCGTCTGCATTCAAATCCAAGAAGGAATTACCTTCTACTACTGCAGAACCAGCATTTACCTGAATGTAATAATATTGCCCTGCAGTTTTACCTTGAATTGCTTCTGCAATCTTCGCTGCATCTGCCGTGCTGAACAATCCACCAGCCAGCAGGAAGCCGGCCATAAGCGTAGAAAACTTTTTGTTCATAAACCTTTAAATTTAATATTAATAATAGTGTTAAAATAGTATCGTAATACGTATTTGTTAAAAGGTGTTTAGTGAAATGACTAGTTTAAACGACCCTTTTTTCTCGTCATTTTTAGGTCAAATTCAAGTTTTATACAGAAAAGCGAAGTTTTTATACAAACAATGCTATGTGATTGATAAGAAAGGCTATATATTTGGAAAAATAAATTTGAAAAGAATTGCAAGTTAAAAAACTAGTCGTACCTTTGTGACGAGAAAAAAGGGTCGTTTAAATTAGTCATTCCGTTTTAACATTTCAAACACTTGTAAAACAAGATTTGTACCACAATAAAGCCGCCTATTTCACCCTAAATTTAACATTTACAGCATATTCGGATAAAGATTTGATATACTGCCTATTACCCATTCTTTCATCCGTTTTTTCTTTTTTCAATGTAAACACCTATACGACAATCGTTTATATTTCAAAACCTCTCTTCACCCCGACACCCCGCTGCCAAGACCTCTTGATTTCCGACTCATACACCGGAACACGGAAAACATTCGGCCTGGTTCTTCTTTTCAAACCGGAGCGCCCAGTCGCATTCATAAAAAATTTACAATAACCCCCATTCACCTCCATACCCAATCCGAACGCATTTTAAATTTCTTCCGAATGAAATTTCATTTTCTCTCGGAAGAAATTTTATTTTCTCCCGCAACCCCTTTTTTCACGCTCCGGAAGACCGGTTCGGAATAAACATAGAAAATAACAATAAGAAAAATCACATTCGTTAACAATCGGTCGTATATATATAAAAATTCGTATGGGTACTATATTAAAAAGGGGATAGCCAACAAATGTTAAACACCTATTTTAATCCATTGAAATATAAGGTATATACAAAACATATAATTATCTTTGCAATGGAAAGATAACCAATCCGCAACTATGTGATCGATTACCTTATCCATATTATTTAATAACCATAAACATTATTTCTTTGAAAAAGGAAGAGGCGTTAGCAAAGAAACAGGAGACGTTGACCGTCGCTGTTCAAAAAGGAGTAGGCATACTCAGTGAAAATGCCAAACAAAGCCTTGCTTGTAAGTCGGAAGGCCATCGATTAATCGACCGGATCAACCACGAAGGAGGCGTGAACGAAACCTTAGCTCTCGAAATCGAAAGCTATCTCTCACATTGTCGTAGCATACTATCGACTATGGGCAACACCCGAAAACCATTTACCAAACAACTGACGGAGGTACAAAAACTATTCGTTTCACTTGAAAATGAGATCGATCCCACGAAAAAGGACAGTCCGGCAAATGAACTGGCAGACCGTCTCAGCGCGTGGGAACTCGCCCGGATACGCGAAGCCGAAAAGGAGGAACAGCGTCTGATGGCTAATTTTCAACGCACCGAAAAGCGTCTTGCCGGACGCGAAGACCTGAACGACGCTCAGAAAGCCACAGCCCTCAGCCGTGCAGAAAATCGCCTGCAATCCGGATGTGCTATCCTGAAAATGAATGCCATAGCCACCGAACTCATGCCTGTTGCGACTGAACCCGAAGGTTATATCGACCTGCTGCGCCTATGGTGGCAGGAAATCGGTAAAAATCTGCCCGACAGCAATTTACAGCGCATCTTCCGCCCGATGTTGTCGTATGCCCGCAAGCAAGCCCGCAAAAACATCCTTATCGACAGTGTTTACGTAGAATACCGCCCGGTTCCGAAAGGGATCCAGGCGGCATGATTCAGGCACAGATTTCACGGTATTCAAGAACCAGGTACACGGATGACGTGGATTTGGTTCTTTATTAGCACATTAAAAAATAAGATGAATAAAATTTCAACAACCTTTTCTCTGATTTCCGTCAAGGACGGGAAATTCAAAGCCCGCTATGAAGTCTTTACGGAAAGTACGGGTGACAACCGCGTGATCACGTATGAAAATACGGATCCTGTGCACAATGATCAGATCGAAGCAATGCAACGACTGGCGTATCATATGGTTAATTTTGTAGAAGTGGCGGCAAACAGCGACAGCCTGCTCATCACCGGTTTCCAACGTCAGAACTGCGGCAACGCGCAATTGCTGACCATCTATGCCCGCATGGAAAACCACCGGCACGACTCCTGTGGCAATATCGTCAGCCGTTTTTACATCGGCCGTGACGAATACCCTTCGATCGACTTGCTGCTGGAAGACCTTTCTGCCTGCGAACGCGAGGCACTGGCGTATATCGAAACCGGCAAGCGTCTGGAGCACGACACGTTTATCCGTTTGGACGAAACCGATTTATCCATCCTTCATTCTGCTGCCTGATGAAAAGATGTACACTCACCATCGGCTGCCTCCTGGGAGACCAGGCGGCAGCTTGCCTGATGCGACTGATTACAGGCGAAAAAGGTTCGCGCAATTACAGTTATTCGTGCGGAGAGGAATACGGATATTTCTACGATCCGTTCCTGAAAAAATGGATGGCATTCGACAACCGGCACAACACCTGCCTGGTCGAACAGTGCAACACCTCGAAAGAGGCCGAAAACTTTCTCTATGACGACGGAGCCTTATTCGCCGCTTAGCGAGCTGATCCGTAAGCATACGGGCGAGGAAGTGGTGGCGGAATACCGTTTTCATCCTTCGCGGGACTGGCGGTTCGACTTCGCCATCCCTTCCCGCCGCGTGGCTATCGAGGTGGAAGGCGGCGCCTTTAACGGTGGCCGCCATATCCGCCCCGACGGTTACCTGCGCGACATGGAGAAATATAATGAGGCGGCAGTCTCCGGCTGGTGCGTGATACGCGTGCTGCCGTCGGAACTGCTGACGTTTAAGACGGTGCGGCTCATTATTCGGGCGATACAAAATTAATTTATTACAATCATGGCAAGACCCATAAAGAAAGGACTGGATTATTTTCCGGTCGATACCGATATATTCGATAATATACAAGTGCGTAAACTGAAAAGCCGGTACAAAGCATCCGGCTTCTTGATTTACTTCACTATTCTATGCGATGTTTACAAGAAAGAAGGCTATTTCCTTCAACTCTCGGACGATTATGTGTATGACCTTTCCGACCGTATCGGCGAAACGGAAGAAAGAGTGCAGGAGGTCATCTCATTCTGTTTGCAGACCGATTTGTTTAATCGTCGGATATACGAACTCTATAAAGTAATAACGTCTAAAAGTATTCAAGTAAGGTACATTCAAGCACAGAAGCGGAGCAAAAATACCGTTCGCGAAGAGTTGGACTGCATTCATGTAGCAGAAACCCCGGTTATTGTTGCAGAAACTATCGAAAATACGACAAAAAGTGCACATATTATATTAGATAATATTAAACTAAATATAGAGAGTGAGAGTGCGCGCGAGGAGCCGATTGAAATTCCGGAAAAAAGTTTCGACGAAAAGTGCGCTGCGTGGCAGAAGGAGCTACTCGAAGACGAAGAATGGTGCGCTTCGTCCGTAAGGCAATCCGGACTGGGAACAGACTTCCATGCCATGCTTCCCGCCAAGATGCAGGAGTTTCAGGATTTCATCATTGCCAACAACGAGAAAGAATCCATCTGCTCGAAACAAGACTATGCTCGCCGTTTCTATTTTTGGTGGCTTTATCACGGGCTGAAAAAATATTCCGGCGGCAATCAGCCGGGGTTGCTCGTTCGTGGAAAGGAGAAGCAGAAATCACGGATAGAAGAAATCATCGACCTGGGGAAAAGTTCGACCGAACTGGCTCTCCAATTTTATAAAAATGCCGTATGAGCCTGGAAATCCGTTTACGCCAAGCTCTCGGTGACCGCCGGATTGCAGCCTATAGCGTGGAAGAACTGCTTCCGGCGGTCAACACGGTCCTGCTTCAGGCGTATGTGCTTGTCGGTTTCACTCCACCCAAAAGTGCGGATGTGGCACTGCTGACCAGCAAACTGGCTGCCGACTTGCAGGAATCGTATCCTTTTCTGACCTTGCGGGAACTGTCGCTCTGTTTCGAACTGGGTGCCAAAGGCGAATATGGCGACTTTATGGGGTTGAACCTGCGCACGTTTACCCGCTGGCTGAAAACGTATCAAACAAGCGAATTGCGTTACCGTGCGGTTGTGGAACGTGACAGGCAGGCGCAGGCGGCTCTTCCGCCGGTCTCCGAAGCCTATAAGGAAGAACACGAACGGACATACCTGCTCCGTGTGTTCGAGCAATACCGTGCCGGCTATCCGCTTGACCGCCTTTATCCGGCACGTGTCTATCGTTCCCTGCAGGAACGCGGCATTATCCGCAACACACCGGAAGAAAAGTGGGCAGCCGTACGGCAAGCAGCCGGATACCAGCCTGCCGGAAATATGATCGTCAGCGATGACGTCCGGCAGGTGTTGGTGAAACAGCAGGCGATGGCGATTCTTTTAAAACGCTTTTTCGACCGGCTGATCAAGGAAGAAAAGGAATTGTTCGGAAAGACGGCAGCGTGAGGAAACTAGAGCGACTCCACAATCCTGCGCTGTTCTTCAAAAAAGACAATGCGGTCTTTCTCTCCGCTCCTCGAAATCAGCGTGGAAGTCCGGATCAGCGACTGCATCCATTTCTTCATCCGTTGGAAGATAGCCTCGTCCGGAGAGGTGGCATCATTCAACGTAAAAGATTTGATCATTGTCAGATGGCAATGATGCGTTTCCACATAACTGTAACTGGTTTCAAAATTCACACTGCTGACAAAGAAATGGACATTCTTTCCTTCTCTCCAAAATCCCCTGGCTGCAAGCGCTTCCATATCATCTATAAATGTCAGCAGCTCCTTTTTCAGCACTTCTATCTCCTGGCGGGTTATCAGGTAAATACTGGCAAAATATTTAATGTCATTTACCAGATATCGGAAAGTCATGCTATCCATAATATGATAGGCGTTGGCAGCCTCACGCGTCTCCATAACGATCTCGCTGTTGATCAGCAACAAACGGTCCGGCAGGACAATCTCGCTGAATTTAACAGGCATCGCATTACTGCACTGATACATCCATTTGAAAAGATAGAACTGGTAAATATGCCTGTAGTCCAAGACCAGCGACTGGGGAAGAATATTCAAAGCTCCGCCGACTTCCGAATCCGGATCATCCTTGAGATATCTCAGTTCGTTTACGAAATGCTCAAGCATATCGCAATCCTCTTCACTCGGATTCAGGAAATTCACCATCTTCAACTGGAACGGCCTGCTTTTACCCGAGGCACACCCAATGATATGATCCAGCGAAATATCCAGCTTATCGGCAATAATCGCTATTTCGAAGATAGTAAAAGGGACATCGCCTCGCAACCTGCGATAGACGGCTTCTTTTTCCAGCATCAAAAGATCGGCCAATTGGTTTGTCAGTTTTCCTCTACCCGGGATCTTCTCTTTAATGGCCGCTACAAGATTTTCATACAACAGGTCATTCTTCATAACATAATCATTTTTTCAAATTTGGTCTTCAGTTCCCGGCGTTTATTCTAAAAAAACGACATTTCTGTCCTCTACAAATATAGGCAAACTTTTGATTATGTCTCTGATTATATCCGCTTATTACCTTTATTTTTTAATCACAAGGCAATGTAAACCAAAACCTTGAACCCTTCCCAGGCGTTGAATCCACACCGATCTCGCCTTGTAAGGCTTTGACGATCGTTTTACAAATAGACAGGCCAAGACCTGTGCCCTGCCTGAAAGAGTCCACTTTGGTAAACCGCTCGAAAATCGTATCGATATGCGCCGCAGAAACACCGATGCCGGTATCGCTAACCTCAAACAGCACATGATCCTCTTTCACGCTATAGGAAAGGCTTATATGACCTTGTTCAGTAAACTTAATGGCATTCGAGAGCAAATTGGACATCACCTGCGTCACTCGTTTCGGGTCCGTATAAAGTATTTTATCCGGCAACGCATCCAGGTCGCAGATCATGGTGACACCCTCCTGTACTTTCAGCGAATGCACCTTATATTGTTCACGGCATATTTCCTTTATATTGACATCGGTCAGCGAATAGTCCATCACGCCGGACTCTATCTTCGAGAAATCCAGGATATCGGTTATCAGGCGAAGAAGCAAGTCGCAGTTCTGGTTGATGATCTTCACATATTCATCTTTCTCCTCTTCCTCATCCATTTCGGCCAGGATGCCGGAAAAACCGACTATGGCATTCAGCGGCGTACGTATCTCATGACTCATATTCGCCAGGAAAGTCGATTTCAACATATCCGCTTCACGTGCTTTCTGCATTTCCAGTTCATTCTTTCGCGACTCGTCGCGTGCCTGCTGTAATTTCTCTTCCAGCTGCTTTTCAGCCGTTATATCCGTGATGTAGCAAACGACCTTGCTGGGATGCCCGTCTTTATTGATCTTATGGGCCTGTGCATTGATGCGTACCCAGGCTGGTTCTTCACGAACAAACATTTTACAGACGAAACTACAGTTATTGATATCTCCGCGGACGACCTGCAAGAGCGGCTCCATATTATTGGTCGGAACATCTCCGAAGCGCCCCAAATTCCACAATTCCTGGATAGACAGATAATTATGCGTCTTCAGGTAATTGAACAGATGATTGGAGCTGGAATGATCGTTCAGCACAGGATCGATATACAATTCATCCTCTTCCACATTATACTCTCCGACAATCGAACGACCGGACAAGAGCACGGCTTTCAGAATAGCCAGGTTGTTCCTGGTCTGCTCCGCCTTGCGCTGCACGTCCGTATTATCAGAGATGATCAGCAAATATCCCACCCGTCCGAACTCCGGATCGTTCAGGCTGATCCCTTTTACCTGCAGATATTTGATCTGGTCGACAAAAGCAGACGGATAATAGCTGGAACTCTGTATGATACTGAAATCATACACAAGAGGAAAACTGAAAGCCCTCCCGCTTTGGATGCCTTTCAGCATCTTGGCGGGAACAGCCGGATTCTCAAACAGGTTGACCCCCAAAAGGTCTTTACGCGTGGAACCGAAAATATGCGCATCGGCTTCGTTAATATCCACCAAATATCCTTCCGAGTCATACAGTTCCACACCGATAGGCAGATTATTGAAGAACTGTTTAAACTTGGTACTGAGTTCCGCCAGATGTTTCCGCGACTCTTCCAGGCTTGCCTGCGTCTCCCAGCGTTCTATGATAAGGGAAAACATATTGGCTATTATATGCAGGTCTTCTATTTCCGTGGCCGTCCAAGAGCGCTGTACACGCACCGAATCAAATCCGATAAATCCTTGTATCCTGTTATGGAAAGAAAGCGGTATTATAAGCATGGATTTCAATCTCTGCAATTCAAATAACCGTTTATCCGTTTCTGCTTCCGCCGGCAGGTCGCACAGGTCGCACATGACGATATCGCGCCCGCTCTTCACGGTCTTCATGATCCAGGGAATCGTCTCGTCCGTCAGTTCCGAATGATTTTCTTTGGGAGCTTCTACCCATTCGCTCATCACCTCGCAGGGAAAATAAGCGGTCCGCCCGTCTTTCTCGAAGATGGCGACATAGCCCCAATCCGCATCGAAAAAGTTCAGCAACAAACTCATGGCTTTCTCTATCGGCTGCTGTTCTTCATTGAACAACAATACAAGCACCTCGGATATAATACGCTTGATATTCGAAGCTTCCGTAACCGGATTTCCGGCATTCACACGCTGCCTCTCGTCTTGTGCTTCCAATAATCGTATTAGTTCTTCTCGGGATAACTCGCTATATTTGTTTTTTGTTAGCGTTGATATCATACTAGTGAAACTTTATAAACGCAAAAATATTGAATAGTTTTGATTTTTAAAGCATTTCAAGAAAGTATTTCTTCTGCCGACATGTTAAAAGTGATCCGGATTTGCCCGGTAAACGGATTCTTTAGAACAATTATGCTTTTAATCATAAGCGGGTTCACCGTAAAAAGTTATATTTGCATGTTCTAATGTAGACGATTTTAAATATGTTGAAGCAACAGTTACAACAAAAGTTACAGCAAAAGCTCTCTCCACAGCAGATCCAGTTAATCCGGCTTCTGGAACTTCCCGCCATCGAGCTGGAAGAACGCATCAAGCACGAACTGGAGGATAACCCTGCACTGGAGGAGGGAAAAGACATTGCGGACGACTTTGAACGGACTGACGACGAGGGAGTTGATGATATATCTACAAACGAAACAGAGACAGACCTCTCGCTCGGAGACTATATGAGCGAAGATGATATACCGGACTATAAGCTCCGGGAGATCAGTGAAAAGACAGAACGCAAAGAGGATATTCCCTTTTCCGTAAGCCAGTCGCTGAACGAATATCTGCTCCAGCAGCTCGGACTGCGCGACCTGCCGGAAAAAGAAGTAAAAATAGCCGAATACATTATCGGAAATATAGACGACGACGGTTATCTGCGCCGTGAACTGTCCGCCATTGCCGACGACCTGGTGTTTCAGGCGGGACAGGATGTCGACGAAAAAGAGATAGAAGAAGTCCTTGCCATCATACAGGACTTCGACCCCGCCGGTGTCGGTGCCCGTAACCTGCAGGAATGCCTGTTACTGCAACTGGGTCGCAAGGAACCGACCGAAGGGACCCGGTTGGCGATCCATATCCTCACCGACTATTTCGAGGAGTTCACCCGCAAGCATTACGATAAGATCCTGCGGGGGCTCAACATCAGCGAAGCGACCCTGAAAAAGGCGATTCACGAAATAATCGCCCTCGATCCTAAACCTTGCAGCAGCTGGGGCGGTTCTATGGAAGTAGCCATGAGCCAGGTCATTCCGGACTTCCTGGTCGAAGCTGTAAACGGTGAGCTGATCCTGAGCATGAACAACCGCGACATTCCCGATCTGCGGATCAGCCGCGAGTATGCGGAAATGTTCCAGGACTACGCAGGCAACAAGGCCAACCAGACATCCAAGATGCGCGAAGCGGTACAGTTTGTCAAGCAGAAGCTGGACTCCGCCCAATGGTTTATCGATGCCATCCGGCAACGCCAGGAAACCCTGCAGCGCACCATGGAAGCGATCATCCTCCTGCAGCGGGACTTTTTCCTGACAGGCGACGATGCAACGCTGCGACCGATGATACTGAAAGACGTGGCCGAACGTGCCGGATACGACATTTCGACCATTTCGAGGGTTAGCAACAGCAAGTATGTGCAGACCAATTTCGGCATCTACCCTCTGAAATTCTTCTTCTCCGAATCGATGCAGACCGACAGCGGCGAGGAAATATCCACCCGTGAGGTGAAGAAGATCATGAAAGAACATATAGACAGTGAGGATAAACGTAAACCGCTTACCGACGAGGAGCTCACCACGATCCTGAAGGAGAAAGGGTACGTAATCGCCCGCCGTACAGTCGCCAAATACCGGGAACAACTCGATATACCGGTTGCAAGGCTCAGAAAAGAAATCTAAATTTGAAGCGTTATGAGATTGTTTTCAAATATAATATCCGGAATGTTCCACCCGTTGCTGATGGTGACGTATGGAGTCATACTGGCATTGTCGTTCACTTACCTGGCGATCTACCCGCCCACCATGAAGATGTTCCTGGTCGGAGGAGCATTCCTTTCGACTGCGGTCGTACCGGGTATTTTCATCTTCCTGATGGTCAAGAACGGGG
This sequence comes from Parabacteroides chongii, assembly GCF_029581355.1. Classification (NCBI taxonomy): domain Bacteria; kingdom Pseudomonadati; phylum Bacteroidota; class Bacteroidia; order Bacteroidales; family Tannerellaceae; genus Parabacteroides; species Parabacteroides chongii. The sequence goes on from NZ_CP120849.1 coordinate 1,114,410, forward strand.
CTGCCGGCGACCTGGAACTGACGGACCGCAAGGAACGGGTCGTCCCGTATCTGATTATTATCACCTCCATCATGGTCTGTATCTTCTATATGTACAAAATGATGATCCCATTCTGGTTCCTGTCGCTGATGATGGGTGCCTGCGTCGCACTGATCATCTCGTTGTGCATTAACTTTTACTGGAAGATCAGCGCCCACACCCTGGGCATCGGAGGACTTTTAGGGGGTATCATGGGGGTGGCACGCATCCACCTGATCAATCCTTACTGGGGGTTCATTATCATCCTCCTGGCAGCCGGGCTGGTCGGTACTTCGCGTATCTTCCTGAAAAGGCATACGCCCATGCAGGTTTATGCCGGCTTTTGTCTCGGTTTTATATGTACCTTTGTAGCCTCATTATTGAGTTATATCTATTTATTCATCTAATAAAAACACTAAAGTTATGAACTTTCCTGCTGATTTAAAGTACACAAAAGATCACGAATGGATTCGTGTAGACGGCGCTGTTGCCTATGTTGGTATCACTGACTACGCTCAGAGCGAATTGGGCGAAATCGTTTATGTAGACATCACGACAGAAGGTGAAACAATTGCCAAAGAAGAAGTTTTCGGAACTATCGAAGCTGTAAAGACTGTTTCCGACCTGTTCATGCCGGTAAGCGGTGAAGTGATCCAGGGTAACTCTGAACTGGATGACAAACCTGAACTGGTAAACGAAGATGTTTACGGAAACGGCTGGTTGATCAAGATCTCCATCTCTGATCCTTCAGAACTGGACGACCTGTTGTCGGCTGCCGAATACGAACAATTGATTGCTAAATAAATGACACCTGTAGTAAGCATTATCATGGGCAGTACTTCCGATCTGCCCGTAATGGAAAAAGCAGCCAAACTGCTGGACGAGATGGAGATTCCGTTCGAAATGCATGCGTTGTCTGCACACCGCACTCCGGCTGAAGTGGAAGCTTTTGCCAAAGGAGCCAAAGACCGCGGTATCAAAGTTATTATTGCTGCAGCCGGTATGGCAGCACATTTGTGCGGAGTGATCGCCTCCATGACTACCCTTCCGGTAATCGGTGTGCCCATCAACTCCACACTCGACGGTATGGATGCCCTGTTGGCTATCGTACAGATGCCTCCGGGAATCCCTGTTGCCACTGTCGGTATCAACGGAGCATTAAATGCCGGAATCCTGGCCGTTCAGATGCTTGCTGTCGGAGACGAACAACTCCAGGGTAAGCTGGCCGACTACAAGGAAAATCTGAAGAAAAAGATCGTAAAAGCCAACGAAGAGCTGGCTCAGGTATCTTTTAAATACAAAACAAACTAGTTGACAGTTGACAAGTGACAGTTGACAGATGGGCTTCACGCTCGGCAAATATGTCAACTGTCAACTGTCAACTGTCAACTGTCAACTGTCAACTGTCAACTGAAAGAAATGGAACATCTTTTTAACTACAGTCGTCGTAAATCATCTGTTGTCAATATAGGAAACACGCCACTGGGAGGCGAAAATCCGATACGTATCCAATCCATGGCCAATGTATCCACGATGGATACCGAAGCAGCTGTCCGCCAGGCTATCCGTATGATCGAAGCCGGCTGCGAATATGTACGTTTCACCGCACAGGGTGAACGTGAAGCCCGTAACCTGGGCGAGATCCGGAAAGAACTGAACAGCCAGGGATACACGACTCCGCTTGTCGCCGATATTCATTTCAACCCCAGGGCCGCCGACGCAGCCGCCGAAGAGGTGGAGAAAGTGCGCATCAACCCCGGTAACTATGTTGACAAAGTAAAGACATTTGACCTTCTGGAATATACCGACGAAGAATATGCCGCCGAATTGCAGAAGATACGCGACCGTTTTGTCCCTTTCCTTGATATTTGTAAAAAACACGGCACCGCCATCCGCATTGGCGTAAATCATGGTTCACTGTCCGACCGCATCATGAGCCGGTACGGTGATACTCCGGAAGGAATGGTTGCTTCCTGCATGGAGTTTCTGCGCATCTGCCGGGATGAGAATTTCCCGGATGTAGTGATCTCCATCAAAGCCTCCAACACGGTCGTCATGGTACGCACCGTACGTCTGCTTGTCCGCACGATGGACGCAGAAGATATGCACTACCCGCTCCACCTGGGTGTGACCGAAGCCGGTGACGGCGAAGACGGGCGCATCAAAAGTGCCGTCGGCATTGGTACCCTGCTGACCGACGGGATAGGCGATACGATCCGCGTATCCCTCAGCGAAGATCCCGAAGCGGAAATACCTGTCGCCCGTAAACTGGCGGACTATATACAGGAACGCCGGGAGCACAGACCGATCATTGCCTCGCCCGCTCCCGGATACGATCCGGTGACAGCCTCACGCCGCATCAGCCGTGTGACGGAAGGCATCGGAGGTAATTTCCCTCCCGTCGTTATCTCGGACCGCAGTAACGGCGACTTTGAAATCGACTATTCATCCCTGCCCGATTATATCTACATCGGAAAGGAAGATCCGGACAATCTGCCCGAGACATTCCGTCTGCTGGTAGACGCTCATTTCTGGAAAGAACGTCCGAACGTCTATCCTTACTTCATCGCTTCCGAGATAGAAGAGATGAAAGAACTCAACGCTCCGCTGAAATTCATCCGCTTGACCTACAACGACCTGACGGACCAGACACTGGAGATACTGAAACAAGATAAAACTGCCGTAGTAGTCCTGAGCACCCACCATCGGAACGGTGTCGGTTCACAGCGTGCCGCCATGCACAAGCTGCTGGCTGCCGGTTGCGATATCCCCGTCATCCTGCACCGCGACTATCACGAAACAGACAAGGAGTCTTTACAGCTTAAAGCGGGGGCAGACTTCGGCACCTTGTTGCTCGACGGCTTCGGCGACGGTATCATGATTCATAATCATGAGCTTGAAGCCCCTGTTATCGACAACTATATGTTCGGTATCCTGCAGGCAACCCGTTCACGCATCAGCAAGACGGAATATATCTCCTGCCCGAGTTGCGGACGTACACTCTACGACCTGCAGACGACCATTGCCCGCATCAAGGAAGCGACCTCGCATTTGAAAGGGCTGAAGATCGGCATCATGGGCTGTATTGTAAACGGCCCGGGCGAAATGGCAGATGCCGATTACGGGTATGTCGGTGCCGGACGCGGACAGATCAGCCTGTATAAAGGCAAGGAGTGCGTATTGAAAAACATACCCGAAGAAGATGCTGTAGAACGTTTAGTTCAGTTAATAAAAGAGAACGGAGACTGGATTAATTGACAGTTGACAGATGACAGATAAGAAAAGGAGTAGTTAACAATATATAGCAAGCTAAAACAACTGTCAACTGTCACTTGTCAACTATCAACTTTTCCATATCTTTGTCCGTCAAACAAATAAGAACAAATGGAAGTAAAAATAATAAACAAGTCCCATCACCCTCTCCCTGCCTATGCGACAGCATTGTCTGCCGGCATGGACATTCGTGCAAACCTGACAGAGCCCGTAGTGCTGAAACCGTTGGAACGCAAACTGATCCCGACAGGATTATACATTGCCCTCCCGGAAGGTTACGAAGCACAGATGCGCCCTCGCAGCGGATTGGCACTGAAACACGGCATTACCCTGCTGAACACTCCGGGAACGATCGATGCGGATTACCGCGGCGAGATCGGCGTCATCCTGGTGAACCTCTCATCCGAACCCTTTACCGTAAACGACGGAGAACGTATCTGCCAGATGGTGATCGCCACCTACAACCAGGTAAGCTGGAAGCCGGTGGAAGTGCTCGACGATACGCAGCGCGGTGCCGGAGGTTTCGGACATACCGGTAAAGAATAATATAGAAAACGAACATATGCTGAAACAAGTAATATACGGGATACTCTTTTCACTCTTCCTGCTCGCCGGAATCCACCCGCTACATGCGGAAGAAACCCGGAAAGAAACTCCCACCAAGGCAAACGGATTGAGTGAGGCTGAACGGAGAAAATTCGATTATTTCTTCCTTGAAGGGCTGAATCTGAAGACATCCGGAAAATTCGACGCTGCTTTCGATGCATTCAACTATTGTCTCGCCATCGACTCGACGGCATCGCCTGTACTCTACGAACTATCCTCGTTTTATGTGCAGATGAACCGGCCGGAAAAGGCAGTCGATATGTTGCAGCGTGCCGTTGCCAACAGCACGGACAACTTCACCTACCGGATGGCACTGGCTACGATCAGCCGCAACCTGGGTATGTACGGAGAAGCTGCCGATGAGTATGAGAAACTGGTGAAAGCCTTTCCCGGAAAGACTGAACTGAATTACTACCTGGCAGAAGCACTGACACAGGAAGGCGAGATCGGCAAAGCCATCGATGCGTATAATGCCCTCGAATCGTCCATCGGCATGAACGAAGCCCTTTCCATGCAGAAATACAAGCTCTACAACCAGTTGGAACAGTCGGACGCCGCTTTCAAAGAAATAGAGAAACTGGCAGCCAAATATCCGATGGAGGCGCGCTACCAGATCATTCTCGGTGACCTGCATCTGGAGAAGAACGATACGGTAAAAGCGCGTTCGTATTACGACAAAGCGTATGAGATCGATTCGGGCAATCCCTATTACATCGTATCCATGGCGAACTACTACGAAGCAACCGGCAACAAAGACGCTGCCGAAACACAGATACGCAACGCCCTGATCAACGAGAAACTGGATGTAGATACCAAAGTAGCCATCCTCTCCCGTTACATCCTGAAACTGCAGCAGACACAGAAAGGGACAGACAGTGCGAATGCCCTGTTCCAGACATTACTGGAGCAGCATCCCGAAGATACCGACCTGAAACAGATGTACGGCAGTCTGCTGATCGCACAGGGAAAGACGGACGAAGCCCGTTTCCAGTTTCAGCTTGTCACTGAGATGGAGCCGGAAAACGCCGCAGCCTGGCAGCAACTGCTGAACATGTCGCTGAAAGCCGAAGATATTCCGGAGGTGATCCGCATCTGCACCAAATGTCAGGAACTCTTTCCGGACGCTCCCGAATATTACTTCTACCTGGGTATCGCCTATTATCAGCAGGAGAAATACCAGGAAGCCCTGAATACCTATTATGCGGGCATCAATATCATCCCGGCAGAGAATCCCCGGTTAAAGTCCGACTTCTACGGTCAGATCGGCGATATCTACTATCAGATGAAACAGATGGACCAGACCTACAAGGCATACGACGAGGCACTGAAATATAACGACAATAATATCGTTGTCCTCAATAACTATGCCTACTTCCTTTCGCTGGATAAAAAGGACCTGAAAAAGGCAGAACGCATGAGTGCCCAGTGCATCAAGCTCGAACCGGACAATGCGACGTATCTGGATACCTACGCCTGGATATTCTTCGTACAGGGCAACTATACCCTTGCCAAGATATACATCGAAAGTGCATTGGAAAAAGACACGACCAAAAGCGCAGAGCTGGTCGACCATTACGGAGACATCCTGTTCATGACAGGAGATAAGGACGGTGCCGTCGCCCAATGGAAGAAAGCCCGTGAGATGGGAAAAGAGAGCGAGACACTCGACCGCAAGATCATTGAAGGCAAATATATCGAAGAGGAGGAAGCCAAATGAGAATCCCGTTCCTAACGCGAGTACAACTGCCGGCACTGATAGTCGTATGCTTCTTACTGGTCCTGTCGGGCTGTAAATCGTCGAAAAAGGTCGGAACGGTTGTTTCCGGCGGTGCCAAGGCGCACAATGAATTTTTTGAAGCGATGGAAGAGCACTCGTTCCAGTTCAATACGATGACTGCCCGCCTGAATGCGGAGCTGAAAGGCACTAAAAATAACATGAGTTCACGTGTGGACCTGAAGATGGTCAAAGACAGTGCATTCCAGTTATCCGTCCAGCCGTTCCTGGGTATCGAAGTGTTCCGTGCCGAGTTTACGGTCGACAGCATAAAGGTGGTAGACCGTATGAACAAACGCTATGTAGCCGAACGCTATGCCGACCTGAAAGGACAGACTCCGATCGAGTTCAACTTCTACAACCTGCAGGCGTTGTTCACCAACCATATTTTCCTGCCGGGACAGCAGTTTATCGAACCGAAACAGTTCAAACGTTTCAAGCTGAACCAGGAAGGATCGACGGCTGAGATCCGGATCAAGGATTCACTCGGACTGCTTTATACTTTCTTTGCCGACGGCGAAGAGAAGTTGCTCTCAACCTACATCACCGATCCGTCCGAACAGTATGCCTTGCAATGGGATTATGCCGACTTCCGCATAACGGACGGACAACCGTTCCCGCAGTTGATGGACGTAAATGTGCTGGCTAACGGCTCCTCTCAGGGTGGAATCGCTTTCCGTTTTTCCCGCATACAGACAAATGTGCCGGTTAATTTGGAGTTTTCCATTCCGGCTAAATATAAACGTATTACCTTTGCACAGATCCTGAAGTCAATCAGTAACAGTCAGAAATAGAAATGAAATACACTTGGTTTGTCATATTCACGTTAACTGCCCTGACCGCCTTCGGTCAGAAGTCAGCCCGGGTGAGACAGCTCGAAGAACAGCGTAAAAAGGCGTTGGCGGAGATCGAAATGACAAACCAGTTGCTGAAAGAAACTACCCAAACGGCACAAAACTCGCTCAACCGCTTGAACCTGCTTTCGCAGCAGATCCTTTCCCGAAAGAAAGTGATCAGCCTGCTCAATCAGGAGGTAGGCGAACTGGATGACCAGATCGTTGCTTCCCGCCGGGAAATCACCAGGCTGGAAAAAGAATTGGGCGGCAAACGTGACAACTACGGCAAGTCCATGCAAAGTATGTTTAAACGCCGCAGCTCACAGGACAAACTGCTTTTCATCCTCTCTGCCGACAACTTCGCACAATCCATGCGCCGCATGCGTTACCTGCGCGAATATGCCGACTGGCAAAAACAGCAGGCTACCGAGATCATCGACAAGCAAACCGAGATAGCACTCAAGCAGAAAGAGCTTGAAAAAACACGTTCCGAAAAGAATGCGTTGCTGAGCACCCGCGAACAGGAAAGTAAAAAGCTCCAGACCGAAGAGAACAACCAGAAGGTCGAAGTACAGCAACTCAGTAAGAAACAAAAGGAACTGAAAGAACAACTCCGTAAGAAACAACAGCAGGCGAATGCCTTGAACCGTCAGATCGAAAAGCAGATCGCCGAAGAGATAGCCCGTGCCGAAGCCGAAGCAAAGGCTGCCCGCGAGCGTGAACGCCGTGCCCGTGAAAAGGCGAAAGCCGAAGGCAAAGCACCAGCCAAAGAGCCTATACAGGAAGAGCGTGTAGCCGATACAAAAGGCGGTTATGCCATGACCCGGGCGGAAAAGAAACTTTCCGACGACTTTGCCGGCAATCGCGGACGTTTGCCGTTCCCTGTCGCCGGACGTTATACCATCGTCGGCACTTTCGGAGAGCAACAGCACCAGGAATTGAAATATGTACGTACCAACAATAGCGGTATCGACATCCAGACTACTCCGGGAGCAGATGCCCGCGCCGTATTCAATGGCGAAGTGACCCGTGTATTCGTGGTTCCGGGTTACAACAACTCTGTCATCATACGCCACGGTAACTACCTGACGGTCTACAGTAACCTAAGCCAGGTATATGTAAAGGCAGGCGACAAGGTCAGCACCCGCCAGGCAATCGGCAAGATATTCACCGACACGGAAAACGGCAATGCCACAATCCTCCACTTCCAGCTTTGGAAAGAAAAAACGAAACTGAATCCTTCGCCCTGGCTCGACTAAGCAGTTGACTGTTGACAGAGGACAGTTGACAGTTAGGCTTCGCATTCGGAACAAAAAAAATATTGAACCTAAATAACCGCCCCTACATTCATTGCGGATAATAACTGTCAACTGTCACTTGTCAACTGTCAACTGAAAAAAGTTTCCTATCTTTGTCCCCGATTAAAAAGAAGATTATGTATTGGACGCTCTTTCTTACGTTCCTCAAAATAGGCGTGGGGACGATAGGTGGCGGATACGCCATGTTGCCGCTAATTCAGCGGGAAGTCGTAGACCGCGGTTGGTTATCCAAAGAAGATTTCATCGACCTCTTCTCCGTCGCACAGTCATTACCGGGTATCTTCGCAGTAAATATCTCCATCTTTGTCGGCTATAAACTGAAAAAAAGTATGGGAAGTGTAGTCTGCGCCCTGGGTACGATTCTGCCGTCTTTCGTGATCATCCTGCTGATCGCTACGTTCTTTACCCAGGTGCAGGACAATGAATGGGTGGAAAAAATATTCAAGGGGTTGCGTCCCGCTGTTGTGGCGTTGATCGCTGTTCCCTGTATTACTACGGCACGTTCCATCAAGCTGAATTATGTTTCGATGCTGATCCCCATCGCAGCAGCGTTGCTTATCTGGATAGGAGGCGTTTCGCCGGTATGGATCATTCTGGCCGCTATTGCCGGAGGATTGGTGTATGGTTTAAAGATAAAGAAGAATTGATATGATCTGGTTACAGTTACTTTATGTCTATCTGAAGATCGGAATCTTCGGTTTTGGTGGCGGATATGCCATGCTCTCGCTGATACAGGCGGATGTAGTGGACCGCTATGGATGGATTTCCCTGCAGGAGTTTACGGATATTGTGGCGATCTCGCAGATGACACCCGGACCGATCGGGATCAACAGTGCGACTTATATCGGTTACACAGCCATTCACAATGCCGGATACTCGCCGTTCATGGCTGTTCTCGGTTCGTGCCTGACTACATTTGCCGTGTGTCTGCCTTCGTTCATCCTGGTATTGGTCATTTCCTACTTCTTTGCCAAATTCAAGAACAACAAATACGTCGTAGCCGCTTTCACCGGCCTGCGCCCTGCCACAGTCGGACTGATAGCTGCCGCCGCCTTACTGTTGATGAACAAGGAGAACTTCATCGACTACAAAAGTTTCCTGATCTTCGGTGCCGCCTTTATCCTCACCTGGAAGTTCAAGATCCACCCGATCCTGATGATCGCATTGGCAGGAATCGCCGGAGTGATACTGTATTGGTAAAACATATGCCTTTTACATCATATCCGTCCCCATAAGAGAAAATACTGTTTCTTCCGAGAGAAAATATAGTTTCCTTCGAGAGAAACTTTTGTTTCCCCCGGAAGAAACTATTCTCGCTAAGGCAAAAGTATCGTTGTTGGTTGCATATTTCTATCACTTCGCATTAAACCTTTTTCCTTCCCTCTTGTCTATATTTTGATTCTGTTGTGTATCTTTACACGCCTATTGATAAGTTTTAAAGTAGATACCATTGAAAATATGACGAAGAGAGTGAAGTGGGGCGTTACCGCTGCGATCTTCCTGATGATTGCAGGGATGATTGCTTATCCACAGATTAAAAACCAGTTGACAGCATCCGGCAAGGATTCCGTTGTACCACCCGCACCGGGAACAAGTGCACGTAAACAGGTGCTGAACATTAACGCCGAAGTATTGAAATTTCAATCGCTGACCGACAAAGTAATCAGTACAGGCAGTATTATTCCCGACGAAGAAGTAGACTTATCCTTCGAATCGTCCGGAAAAGTGGTGAATATCTATTTCACCGAAGGTACGCATGTAAAAGCCGGCGACCTGCTTGCCAAGATCAATGACAAACCCCTGCAAGCACAGCTCCGGAAACTGGAAGCCCAGATTCCGTTGGCAAAAGACCGGGTATACCGCCAGCGCACCTTGCTGGAAAAAGACGCGGTCAGCCAGGAAGCCTACGAGCAGGTGACTACCGAATATGAGAAACTGATGGCAGATATCGATCTCGTAAAGGCCAACATCCTGCAAACCGAACTGCGCGCGCCTTTCGATGGCATCATCGGTCTGCGTTCCGTCAGTGAAGGGGCGTATGTGTCTCCTACTACCGTCATTACCAAGCTGACTAAGATATCGCCGTTGAAGATCGAGTTCTCCATCCCTGAAAGATATGCAAACGACGTGAGCAACGGGACGACGATCGTCTTCCGCCTGGAAGATTCGGACGGTATCATGCGCGATTACAATGCCAAAGTATATGCCGTCGAAAGTAAAATGGATATGACAACCCGTACCCTGAAGGTACGCGCCACTTATCCGAATACGAACGAAACGATTTTCCCCGGACGCTATACCTCCGTCGAGATCACCAAACGCGAGATCATGAACGCACTTGCCATTCCGAGCGAGGCGCTGATCCCGGAAATGGGCAAGAACGTCGTTTATCTCTACAAAAACGGAGTAGCCGACCCGACGGAAATAGAGATCGGCCTGCGTACCGAAAGTCACGTACAGGTACTCAAAGGTTTACAACCCGGCGACACGCTGATCACTTCGGGTGTGATGCAGCTCCGGACCGGCATGAATGTTACTATTGATAATCTGTATTAAATTTCCCTATGGCAAATATATCGGAAACCAGTATAAACAGGCCGGTACTTTCGACGGTAATGATGCTTATCATCCTGCTGTTCGGTATGATCGGCTACAAGTTCCTGGGGGTTCGCGAGTTCCCCAGTGTGGACCAGCCTATTATCTCGGTAAACGTGTCCTATCCGGGAGCGAACGCCGAGGTTATCATGAACCAGATCACGGAGCCGCTGGAGCAGAACATCAACGGTATCCCGGGTATCCGCTCCCTGAGCAGTGTCAGCAGCCAGGGTAGCAGCCGTATCACCGTCGAGTTCGAACTGTCGGTGGATATGGAAACGGCAGCCAACGACGTGCGTGACAAGGTATCGCGTGCCCAGCGTTATCTGCCGCGCGACTGTGACCCTCCGACCGTAGCCAAGGCAGATGCCGATGCGACTCCCATCATGCAGATCGGCGTGCAAAGCAACCGACGCTCGCTGATGGAACTGAGTGAAATAGCTGAACTGACTGTAAAAGAACGCCTGCAGACGATCTCGAATGTGAGCGGTGTGGATATATGGGGACAGAAACGTTACTCCATGCGACTGTGGCTCGACCCGATCAAGATGGCAGGCTATGGCGTCACCCCACTGGACGTAAAGAATGCCGTGGATGCGGAAAACGTGGAATTGCCTTCCGGTAGCATCGAAGGGAATACGATCGATCTGTCTATCCGTACCCTGGGGCTGATGCATACGGCAAAAGAGTTCGACGACCTGATCGTCAAGAAAGATGCCAACAATATCGTCCGTTTCAAAGACGTCGGACGGGCAGAACTGGCACCGGAAGACCTGCGCAGTATCCTGCGTAAGAACGGTGAACCGATGGTGATTTGCGTGATCGTTCCTCAGCCGGGTGCCAACCATATCGAGATTGCCGACGAGGCTTACAAACGTATCGAGCAGTTGAAGAAAGACCTGCCGGAAGATGTTTCGATCGAAATGATCTACGACAATACCCGTTTCATCCGCGCCTCTATCGCCGAAGTGGAAGAGACGATCTATGTGGCATTGGCACTGGTAGTATTGATCATCTTCCTGTTCCTTCGTGACTGGCGCGTGACGCTGGTTCCCTGCGTGGTAATTCCAGTGTCGCTGGTGGGTGCTTTCTTCGTGATGTATATCTCCGGTTTCTCCATCAACGTATTGACCATGCTGGCAGTCGTTCTTTCAGTCGGACTGGTGGTGGACGACGCGATCGTGGTGGCGGAAAATATCTATGTCCGCATCGAACAAGGCATGAATCCGAAGGAGGCTGGTATAGAAGGGTCGAAAGAAATCTTCTTCGCAGTCATCTCGACGACGGTAACCCTCGTTTCGGTGTTCCTTCCGATTGTGTTTATGGAGGGGATGACGGGACGTTTGTTCAAGGAGTTCAGTATCGTGATTGCCGGTTCGGTGACGATCTCTTCGTTTGTCGCCCTGACCTTCACGCCGATGCTTGCAACCAAATTGCTTCGCAGACGGGAAAAGAAGAACTGGCTGTATGTAAAAACCGAACCTTTCTTCGAAGGGTTGAACAATATCTATGCCCGGTCACTCAACTATTTCCTGAGCCATAAATGGTGGGCTATTCCTATAGTAGTCATCATGTTCGGTTCGATCGGCTACTTTTGGAAAACGATCCGTTCCGAGCTGTCGCCGCTGGAGGACCGCTCTTCCATATCCATCAATATGCGTGCCCAGGAAGGTGCCACTTTCGAGTTCATCCGCGATTTCTCCGACCGGATCGCTACACTCGCCGACTCCATCGCACCGGAGCGTAAGTTCCTGACAAACCGTTCTTCCAGCAGCAACGCCAATATCAGCGTGATCCTGCCGGATATTAAAGAGCGTGAACGTTCGCAGATGGAGATAGCCGAGAAGCTGTCGGCAGCCGTACGTAAGGAAACGCAGGCACGCGCCTTCGTTCAGCAGCAGTCTACTTTTGGCGGACGACGCGGCGGTATGCCTGTACAGTATGTATTGCAGGCACCCAGTTTGGAAAAGCTGGCGGAAAAGCTGCCTGAATTCATGCTGAAAGTAAACGAAAGCCCTGTCTTCCAGATGGCGGATGTGAACCTGAAGTTCACCAAGCCGGAGACACGTATCGAGATCGATCGCGACAAGGCTTCTTCGCTGGGGGTCAGCACGCGCAACATCGCACAGACATTGCAATATGCATTGAGCGGGCAGCGTATGGGTTATTTCTATATGAATGGTAAACAATATCAGATACTAGGCGAAATCAACCGCCAGCAGCGTAACACGCCGCTCGACCTGAAGTCGATCTATGTGCGCAGCGACAACGGTTCGATGATCCAGCTGGATAACCTGGTGACACTGCATGAAGACGTGGCACCGCCTCAGTTATACCGCTACAACCGTTTCGTTTCGGCTACGGTTTCCAGCGGCCTGAACAAAGGATATACCATCGGTGACGGTTTGGACGAAATGGACCGTATCGCGGCAGAGACACTGGACGGCAGTTTCCGGACAGCCCTTTCCGGTGAATCGAAAGAGTTCCGCGAAAGTTCTTCCAGTCTGATGTTTGCCATGATCCTGGCATTGCTGATGATCTACCTGGTCCTTGCCGCCCAGTTCGAGAGCTTCAAGGACCCGTTGGTGGTGATGTTCACCGTGCCGCTGGCTATCGCGGGAGCTTTAATCTTTATGAGTTATTCGGGTATCACGATGAATATATTCAGTCAGATCGGTATTATCATGCTGATCGGTCTGGTAGCAAAGAACGGTATCCTGATCGTGGAGTTTGCCAACCAGCGCCAGGAGGCGGGGCTGAGTATGGCGGAAGCGATCCGTTCGGCCTCCACACAGCGCCTGCGTCCGATCCTGATGACCAGTGTGTCTACTATCCTCGGACTGGTGCCGCTGGTATATGCGACAGGCGAAGGAGCACAGGGACGTGTTGCCATGGGTATTGCCGTAGTGGGCGGTATGTTGGTATCGACATTCCTTACCCTGTTCATCGTTCCTGCCATGTATAGTTTTATTTCAACAGACAGAGCAAAAAAGATATGAAAAAGGTCTTATTCATGATACTGGCTGTTTCTGCTTCCCTGGGCGTAAAGGCACAGGAGATATACAGCCTGAAACAATGCATCGAAACCGGACTGGAGCGTAACTATTCCATCCGCATCGTACGCAACGAGCAACTGATCAGTGACAATAACGCGACACCGGGCAATGCCGGTTACCTGCCGACAGTGGATATGAGCGGCGGGTTCAGCGGCTCGATCAATAACAACCGCAACAAATTAGCCGACGGTACGACCGAGAAGCAGAACGGTGTCAATAACGAAACCGGCGACATCGGGCTGAACGTGAACTGGACGGTATTCGACGGTTTCGGTATCCAGGCGGAATATGCACGGCTGAAAGAACTTCAACGAATGGGCGAACTGAACACGCGCCTGACGATAGAGGATTTCGTAGCCACGCTCTCGGGCGAATATTACAACCTGATCCGCCAGCATATCCGTTTACGGAACTTGCGTTCATCCCTCGACCTTTCCCGCGAGCGTGTCCGTATTGCGGAAGAGCGTTATCACATCGGTTCGGGCTCGCGCATGGACCTGCAGCAGGCACAGGTGGACTTCAACGCCGACAGTTCCAATGTGCTGAACCAGCTGGAGGTGGTACATACTTCCCGCATCCGCTTGAACGAGCTGATGGCACTCGATAATATAGACGAGCAGATCGCCCTGAAAGATTCGGTGATACGCCCGAACATCTTCCTCGACGAAGTGGACCTGTGGCAAAGCACGCTGGCTTCGAATGCCTCCCTGCTGATCGCCCAAAAGAACCAGACGCTAACCGAATTGGAATATAAAAAGGTGAAGAGCCGCGACTACCCGTATGTCAAGCTGAATGCGGGCTACGGTTATACCGCAAACTGGTACGAGGTGGGTGCCACCGACTTGCAGCAACGCCTGGGGCTGAACTACGGCCTGACGGTAGGTCTGAACCTGTTCGACGGTCTGAACCGTCGCCGCGAACGTCGTAATGCACGTATCCAGATAGAAAACAGCCAGCTGAAGAAACAGGAGCTGGAATTGGGCCTGCGTGCCGACATGAGTAATCTGTGGATGGCTTACCAAAATAATCTGGGTCTGTGGAATCTAGAGAAAGAGAATGTCGTTGTGGCTTTGGAAAACCATCGCATCGCAATCGACCGCTATAAACTGGGTGAGTTATCCGGCATCGAGCTTCGTGAAGCCCAGATAAGCCTGCTGGAAGCCGAAGAGCGGCAGTCCATATCAGAATATTCGACAAAGCTATGCGAAATATCCCTCCTGCAACTAAGCGGCCAGATTTTGACCTATGTAGCTCCGGAACCGGAGAAAGCTAGTTTTTAAAAACACCACAATATGATAAAAATACTTCTGTTAACCGATTTTTCCAGTGGCTACAGCCGGTCGCTTCTGGAAAATGTCGTTAGATATGCAAGGGAAGTCGGTCCATGGGCCTTTTATCGAATGCCCTTGTATTTCCGGGAACTTTATGGCGACGAAGGAGTTGTGGAATGGGCGAAAAAATGGGGAGCGGACGCAATCATCGCCCAGTTCTCGGATATAGACCTATCTGTTTTAAACCAGTTAAATATACCGATCATCGTTCAAAATTACAAAGAACGAAGCTCCGGTATTTCCAATCTGACGGGTGACTATTTCGGGACAGGTGTCATCGCTGCTAATTTTTTCCTGCATAAAGGCTATAAGTCATTTGCTTACTATGGTCTGACAGATACAGTGTGGGGACGTGAACGTGGCGAAGGCTTCAAAAAGATCGTCAACAACAAGGGGTATGAGGTTTATGAATTTAATAACCGGAAACGGGTACCCAGTGAAAAATGGAGCTTTGATGTCGAACAAGTAAGCAGATGGTTACTAAGCCTACCTAAGCCGATAGCCCTTTTTGCCTGTGACGACTATTATGCCTTACAAATCACCGAAGTCT
This sequence comes from Parabacteroides chongii, assembly GCF_029581355.1. Classification (NCBI taxonomy): domain Bacteria; kingdom Pseudomonadati; phylum Bacteroidota; class Bacteroidia; order Bacteroidales; family Tannerellaceae; genus Parabacteroides; species Parabacteroides chongii. The sequence continues at coordinate 1,129,768 of NZ_CP120849.1, forward strand.
GCAAGATGTATGATATCAGCATTCCCGAAGAAATCGCAGTGTTGGGTGTAGACAATGATAAATTATTATGTAATATCTCCGATCCTCAACTATCGTCCATTGAACTGGATATAGAAAATGGCGGTTATGAAGCAGGAAAACTACTTCATCAGTTTATAGAAAAGAAGATCATTGCACCGGTCGATATTATAATAAAACCTGTACGGATCGTCCCCCGTGCCTCTACGGAACGTTTTGCCGTATCCGACAGACATATAGAACAACTACTGCAATACATCGACAATAATTATCAGAATCCTTTATCAGTCGATGAACTGACTCAAATAATACCTTTCTCAAGACGAGTGTTGGAAAAGAAATTTAAACGAGAAACCGGAACGTCCGTATACCAATACCTTCTGGATCTCCGCATAGAGAAATTCGCCGACCTGCTGATCACTACCGACCTGCCGCTGATCGAGGCTGCAACCCGGTCAGGCTTCACTGACTACAAAAATATTTCCCGTATCTTTACCAAAGCAAAAGAAATGACTCCTCTCCAATATCGGAAACGATTCACCCCTAAAAACAAATAAAACAAAGTCGACCCTTTATGAAGAGGCGTTCGTTTTTTGAGGTTTTTATTTCGCAATCGGTACCATGTGAGCTTATTTTTTATGCTTACTTTGTGTTGTTTGAACATTAAAACAGCACTATTATGAATGCAATATCATCATCAAACAGTAGAAAAGAGGTTAAGACAATCATCACTAACGGGAAATTGATCCTTTCGAGCGGAATCCTCGATAATGGTTATATCATTATCGAAAACGGTAAAATAACCGATATAGGGCAAGGTCAACCTCCATATAACGAGGCTAGTGAAGTCATCGATGCCAAACAACAGTATGTTTCCCCCGGTTTTATCGATCTGCACACCCACGGAGCCGGAGGCGCTGACTTTATGGACGGAACAGTAGAAGCTTATCTGACTGTGGCTAACACACATGCACGTTACGGTACAACCGCTTTATTACCCACTACACTGACTTGCCCCGATGAAGAGCTTTTTCATACGTTTGAAGTCTTCCGTGAAGCACGGAAACAGAATAAAACCGGAGCAAAGTTCCTGGGTCTCCATCTGGAAGGACCTTATTTTTCTTATAACCAGCGGGGAGCACAAGATCCGGCAAACCTAAAAACTCCAACACCGGAACATTATACCAAGATATTGAATGCCACAGACGACATTGTACGCTGGAGCATAGCTCCGGAACTGGACGGTGCTATGGAATTAGGTCAATTACTCTGTGAAAAACAAATAATTCCTTCCGTCGGGCATACAGACGCAATCTGTGAGGAAGTGATGGAAGCTCATAAATCCGGGTATTCCCTGATGACCCATCTTTATTCAGGAATGCAAACCGTTACCCGTCGTAACACCCTCCGCTATGCAGGAGCCGTAGAAGCCGCATTCCTGATAGACGACATGGATGTCGAGATCATTGCAGACGGTATCCACCTTCCTAAAAGCCTGCTTCAACTCATTCACAAATTCAAAGGAACCGACAGGATCGCCCTGATAACTGATTCCATGCGCGGAGCAGGAATGCCTGAAGGTCAATACAAGCTGGGAAGCCTGAAAGAAGGACAAACCGTAATAGTAGAAGACGGCGTTGCCAAACTTCCTGACAGGAGTGCTTTCGCAGGCAGTGTAGCAACAGCCGACCGCCTTATCCGGACGATGGTGCAGCTTGCCGGAATCCCCTTAACGGATGCTGTAAAAATGATGACAGCCACGCCCGCCCGTATCCTGCATATGGATGACAGAATGGGTTCCCTTGAGACAGGAAAAGAGGCAGATATCCTGTTGTTCGACGATCAGATAAAGATAACACGCACTCTCATAAACGGAAATACAGTTTATCAAATTTGACGTATTTTGAGGATTCTGTTTCGGCAAGTGGGTAAAAATGAATAATTCATCTCCCTAAATTTGTCATATTGAGATTTACTAAAATTAAGCAATATGACAACAAGACGCAATTTCATAAAAAGAGCAGTAGCCGGAACAGCTATGCTATCATTCGGTGGCGTGTTGCCGAAATTCAGTGCGAAAAGCTATGCGAACATAGTAGGAGCGAACGACCGGATTCAGATAGGATGTATAGGAGTGAATTCCCGTGGAGCCGCTTTGGCAAGGAATTTTGCAAAACAGGAGAACTGCATCATAAAACACATTTGCGATGTCGACTCCAGAGCTTTAAACAAATGTATTGCAGAAGTTTCCAAAATCAGCAATACAACTCCGAAAGGATATAAGGATTTACGTCTGTTGCTTGAAAAGAAAGATCTGGATGCAGTAGTGATAGCCACTCCCGACCACTGGCATGCTCCGGCAGCCTTACTGGCGATGAAGGCAGACAAGCACGTTTATCTTGAAAAACCATGTAGCCATTCACCGGAAGAAGGCGAAATACTGGTTCGTGCAGCACAAAAATACAATAAGGTAGTCCAAATGGGAAACCAGCGCCGTTCATGGCCTAATGTTGTGGAAGCTATCAACGAGATTAAAGCAGGAACCATAGGAAATGTCTTTTTCGGAAAATCATGGTACACGAACAACCGGGCACCCATCGGAACCGGGAAAAAAGCCTCCGTCCCTGACTGGCTTGACTGGGAGCTATGGCAAGGACCTGCTCCACGTACCGCTTACAAAGATAATGTCATCCATTATAACTGGCACTGGTTCTGGCAATGGGGTACCGGAGAAGCTCTGAATAACGGCACACACATGATCGATCTGTTACGGTGGGGCATGGAACTCGATTATCCGACTAACGTACAATCGACCGGAGGACGTTACTATTACCAGGATGACTGGGAAGCACCCGATACACAGGTTATCAACCTGGACTTTGGCGGAAAGAAATCAATGATATGGGAGGGGCATTCCTGTAATTCTTTCAAAATAGAGGGGAACTCAGTCGGTGCACTTTTCTACGGGGAAAAAGCCAATCTATTGATAGGAGGCGGAAACCATTATAAAATCATGGATCATAAAAACCAGGTTCTCCGCGAAGTAGAAAGTAAAATACAGACTGACCCACGTAACCGAATGGATCCGGCACAGCAACTGGATGCCATCCATATCCAGAACTTTTTTAATGCGATCAAAAAAGGAGAGCAACTTAATGCCGGGATAGAATCCGGACATATAAGCACGCTTCTCGTACAACTGGGAAACATCGCCCAACGTTCAGGAGAAAGACTGGAAACCGATCCTGAAAACGGGCATATCAAAAACAAGCTGATAGCAGATAAATACTGGTCGAGAAACTATCAGGAAGGCTGGGAAATGAAATTATAAATACAGTTTATATGTCAGAGAACAATCACACAACAGAAAAGCAAAATGTCATAATCGGAATCGCCATCATCGGTGTCGTATTCTTTATTATCGGCTTTGTATCATGGGTCAATTCTATATTGATTCCTTATTTCAGGATAGCTTGTGAATTAACGAACTACCAATCGTATTTTGTTACGTTCGCCTTCTATATAGCCTATCTGGTCATGTCGGTCCCAGTAGCCTATTTACTGAAAAAAACCGGTTATAAAAAAGGAATGATGTACGGATTCTTCTGCCTGGCAGCAGGCGCATTGCTTTTTATTCCGGCAGCATTGAACAGGACTTACTGGATTTTTCTAACCGGTCTGTTTACTATGGGAACCGGATTGTCGGTCCTTCAGGCGGCAGCCAATCCTTATATCACTATTATAGGTCCCATTGAAACAGCTGCCCGTCGTATCAGCATAATGGGGGTATGTAACAAATTCGCCGGTATAGTCTCTCCTATCATATTTGCAGCAGTCGTACTAGGCAAAAGCCAGGATATCCTGGAATCCGTAGAATCAGGACTGTTGAGCGGGATAGCCAAGGAGGCAGCCCTCAATGAACTGATACGTGGAGTCATACTTCCCTACAGCATACTCAGTCTCTTACTCCTGTTTATCGGTCTATTCATCTATAAATCGAAACTACCCGATATCAACCCGGAAGAAGAGAATGAAGAGTTGGCGACCGCCAACTGCAATAAGACCTCTGTTTTCCAGTTTCCTTATCTGATACTTGGAGTATTGGCATTATTCCTACATGTCGGAACACAAGTCGTAGCCATAGATACGATCATCAGCTATGCAGGTTCCATGGGAGTCGGCCTGCTGGATGCCAAGTTCTTCCCATCCTACACACTCGGAGCAACTATATTGGGTTACCTGTTGGGAATAGTTTTGATCCCCAGATATATTTCACAAAAAAATGCATTGATAGTCTGTACAGTATTAGGATTGCTCCTCTCTTTTGGAGTTATTTTCGCTCATACGAACATTTCCTTGTTAGGTCATAATGCTGGTTTATCCATTTGGTTCCTGGCTTCCCTGGGACTCCCCAACTCACTGATTTATGCAGGTATATGGCCTCATGCTATACGTAATCTGGGACGTTTCACCAAAATAGGTTCATCCATGTTGGTCATGGCCCTCTGCGGGAATGCGATCCTTCCGCTTGTCTATGGCAAACTGGCAGATACAACATCCCTGCAAACCGGCTACTGGGTATTAATACCTTGCTATATATATCTGATCTGGTACGCCGTCTTCGGATACCGCATTATGAACTGGTCATTAAAGAAATAAATAAAAACAAAAGTAAAATGATACACTTTAAAAACAACAAGCTTACTGTACAGGTATTCACTGACAGGCAATCTATGGGAACGAACGCTGCATCGGATGTCGCACAAACGATCCGTGAGTTATTACGAAACAAAGACGAAATCAATATGATCTTTGCAGCCGCTCCTTCCCAAAATGATTTCCTGGCAGAACTTATTGCCGACAGCACGATCGAATGGAACCGGATCAATGCCTTTCATATGGATGAATATATCGGCTTAGAGCCGGATGCCCCGCAAGGATTCGGAAATTTCCTGGGAGAACATATATTCAGAAAAGTTGACTTCAAACAGGTCTACTACATACAAATGACAAAAGACCATTTCGAACAGGAATGCGAGCGCTATACCCGGTTACTTTCCGAAAGAACAATCGATATTATCTGCATGGGAATAGGCGAGAACGGACATATCGCTTTCAACGATCCCCATGTAGCCGATTTCAACGACAAAGCCTGGATGAAAGTGGTCGACCTTGCTCCTCAATGCAGGCTACAACAAGTGCACGACGGCTGTTTTCCATCACTTAACGAAGTTCCTCATCAGGCATTCACGCTCACCATCCCTGTCCTGATGTCGGCTACATATACTTTTTGCATAGTCCCGGCTACAACAAAGGCACAGGCTATCTACAACACACTGTACGCTCCGGTAAGTGAAAAATATCCATCTACGATTTTACGCAATAAAGAAAATGCCCGGCTATATCTGGATATGGACAGCGCATCCCTTTTACCAAAGAAATACAGGATAATAAATAATAACTCCTAAAAGATAATCCTATGAAACGAAATGTACTATTACTACTTGTTTTCCAATTGCTCACAGCTTTCGGACTCCAGGCACAGGAGACTATCAGGCTGGGCATTATCGGGTTAGACACCTCCCACTCCGAGGCTTTTATTAAGTTGATCAACGGAGAGAACCAGGCACCCGATTACGTCGGTTTTAAGATAGTAGCCGCTTATCCCTACGGATCGCAAACGATCGAATCCAGCTACAACCGCATACCTAAATATACGGAGACAGCTAAAAGTCATGGAATACAAATAACCTCATCCATAGCAGAACTACTAAAACAGGTAGACTGTGTCTTACTGGAAACAAACGACGGGACCTTACATCCCGAACAGGCAACAGAAGTCATAAAAAGCGGTAAATCGTTGTTCATAGACAAGCCTGTAGCCGCCCGTCTTTCCGATGTTCTGGCAATCTACAAACTGGCGGAAGAAAAACAAGTGCCCATATTCTCCTCTTCGGCACTACGTTTCTCTCCACGAAATTCAGAACTGAGAAACGGAAACGGCCCGGAAGGAAAGGTTGTCGGAGCAGACTGCTATTCACCCTGTACAAACGAACCTTCACATGCGGGATTCTTTTGGTACGGGATCCATGGAGTAGAAATATTATACACCCTGATGGGAGCAGGATGCCAATCCGTCACATGTACTTCCAATGAAGGTTCCGATGTCGCTGTAGGTGTTTGGGAAGATGGTCGCATAGGGACTTTTCGAGGACTAAGGAACAGTTCTCATTCCTATGGCGGTACGGTCATTTGTGAAAAGAAAGTTGTTCCTGCCGGAGGATACGAAGGGTATGAAGGACTATTAAAATCGATCCTCACATTTTTCCGGACAGGCAAAGCCCCCGTCAGCCCGTCAGAAACGATAGAGATATACACATTCATGGAAACAGCCAATGAAAGTATACGGCAAGGCGGCAAACCGGTAAATACAAAAGATATTTATAATAAAGCATTATCCCTGGTGAAAAATTAGGAAGTTTATTAATCTTAAAAGTACGATGGTATGAAAAAAATCAACAATGGAAAAAGACTGGCATTCGATCTATTACTTATGGCCTTCCTGCTTATGACCATAGTACCAGTTTTTGCAGCAGAGACAAATAACATTCCTTCTGCCACTCAACAAAAACAAGCAGTCACAGGTATCGTCACCGACAACAAAGGAGAAGTGATACCCGGTGTAAATGTAATGGAAAAAGGGACTACCAACGGAGTTATAACGGACGTTAACGGTCATTACACCATAACCGTTACAAATGAAAATGCAGTATTGGCATTCTCCTTTATCGGGTACGTAACGAAGGAAGTCCCTGTAAAAAGGCAAAAGACACTCAACATCAGCCTGGCAGAAGAGATCCTGAATCTGGAAGAGGTTGTCGTGGTTGGATACGGTGTACAAAAGAAAAGAGACCTGACAGGTGCCGTGACCCAGGTAAAAGCGACTTCACTGGAAAAAGAACGTCCCGCTACCGTTCAGGATATCCTTAGGGCAAACGTTGCCGGCTTGAATATCGGACTCGATAACTCAGCGAAAGGCGGCGGTAGCATGGAGATTCGCGGAAAACGTTCGATCAAAGCCAGCAACGAACCCTTATTGGTGGTAGACGGTATTATTTACTACGGAAGCCTCGATGAAATCAATCCGAACGATATCGCCCAAATCGACGTATTGAAAGATGCCAGCTCGGCAGCCGTTTATGGTGCCAAATCTGCAGCCGGAGTCGTGCTGATCACAACGAAAAAAGGATCGGCTGAAAAACCTACCGTCCAATTCAATGCCAGCGTCGGCATCTCCACCCTCGCGAAGAAGATGGATGTTTACAACCCACAGGAATACCTTGCATGGCGTGAAGATGTGCAGGAAAGTATCTTCGAAGATCATAAACCGGGAGAATTTTCAGACCCCAACAACCTTCCGGCAGGTGTAACCCTGGAAGACTGGATCTCCTATCGTCCCACTACCGGCAACTACACCTATGACTGGCTCGTCCGCCTGGGACTGTTCGAACCGGAGCTTGACAACTATTTTGCCGGAAGAACATTCGACTGGTATGATGAAACATATCAGAAAGCATTCCGACAAGATTATAATGTCAACATTTCAGGAAAGAAAGATAAAGTCAGTTATTACTGGTCATTGGGTTACCTGAACAATGAAGGTATTGTTATCGGCGATAAATACAAATCTTATAGAAGCCGGCTGAAACTGGACTTCGATGTAACCTCTTGGCTGTCAGCCGGTGTCAATGTACAATATTCTTATCGCGACCAGGGAGCTATCCCACGCAGTGTGAACCAGATATGGGCAAATACTCCCTATTCCACTCCAACAGATCTGGACGGTAACCCGATGCTGTATCCGACAGGTATAGACAATGCCAGTTCCATTAACTCGGCTTATAACGATTCATTCATAGACCGTTCGGCGATACGCAATTCCTTCACCGGAAGCATGTATGCCAAAATAAAACTGCCGTTCGGTATTTCTTATCAGGTAAATTTCTCTCCCCGCCTGTTGCTGTACAACTACAGGAACCACCGCTCTTCACAACATCCTGTATGGAAATCATTCGGCGGAGATGCGGAGCGAAGAAGTGAAATGTCCTACAACTGGCAGGTGGATAACCTGATCCGTTGGGAACATACATTTGCCCAAAAACACCAGGTAGAAGTGACCTTGTTACAGAATGCTGAAGAAAACCAATCCTGGCAGGAAATACAGACTACTCAGCAATTTGCCCCCAGCGACATACTGGGTTATCACAGAATGCAGGCAGGTACGGTACCGGCAATCTCCAGCAACGACACCAGAAATACCGGCGATGCCCTGATGGGACGCTTGTTCTACTCGTTCGACAAAAAATATATGCTTACAGCATCCGTCAGACGGGACGGTTATTCGGCATTCGGCGTATCCAATCCGCATGCGACTTTTCCTTCTGTTGCTCTCGGATGGGTATTTTCAGAAGAACCGTTCTTCAAATTCCCCGCAATGGACTTCGGTAAACTGCGTGTATCCTGGGGACAAAACGGAAACAGGGATATCGGTATGTACGCAGCTTTAGCTGAAATGAAAACGGACCAGTACATTTATCAGACCCTGAATGGTAATATAGACCTCTCCAACTCCGTATACGTAAGCACAATGGCAAACAAAGACCTGAAATGGGAAACAACCAGTTCCTTTAACTTCGGTCTTGATTTCGGATTCCTCGACAGCCGCATTTCCGGTAATATCGACGTGTACAAAATGGTTACTTCCGACCTGTTGATCAACCGCAGCCTCACGGAAACAATCGGTTTCGGTGAAGTTATGGCCAACCTGGGCGAAGTTCAGAATACAGGTTTTGAACTTTCCCTGAGGACCTTGAATATCGATGCAAAGAACTTCCAGTGGAATACCACATTTAATTTCTCTTTAAACCGTAACAAAGTAAACCATCTGTACGGCGATTATGAAAATGTACTTGACGACAACGGAAATGTCATCGGACGGAAAGAGATGGACGATATCAAGAACGAATGGTTCATCGGAAAGGATATCAGTTCCATCTGGACATACAACGTTATCGGTGTATGGCAGGAAAATGAAGCCGAACAGGCTGCTGAATATGGTCTTCGCCCAGGAGATATGAAGATCAAGGATGTGGACGGCAATAAAATCTATGATAACAACGATAAGGAGTTTATCGGATACAAAACACCGCGTTTCCGCTGGACCCTTCGCAACGAATTCACCTTGTTTAAAAACTGGAACCTGTCCTTTATGCTTTATTCTTATTGGGGACATAAAGCGCCTTACCAGCGTGCAAAGCATTTCGAAGCCGGTACACTGACAAAGACCAACTATTTCAAGATCCCTTACTGGACTGCGGAAAATCCGACCAACGAGTATGCCCGCTTATATTCGGATGACAAGAATATCGGAGCGAACTTCTATCGTTCCCTGTCATTCATCCGGCTGGATAATATATCCATAGGCTATACCGTACCTAAATCATTCCTGAACAAATTCAAAATAGAGGGAATGAACATCTACGGAACGATCAAGAATGTAGGTTGCTGGGCTCCGGACTGGGAATATTATGACCCGGAAGCATACAACGCCGACAGCCCCAATACCGTAAGCAGTACCAATCGCACCTATACACTGGGTGTCAATGTAACATTCTAATGTCTAACTAAATAATACTATTCAGTCATGAAAAAAATAATATATGCTATCCTGACAACAATGTTCCTGGCAACAGGTTGTAGCGAATCCTGGTTAGATCCGGATCCATTGTCTTTCTACTCTCCGGGAAATACCTTGATCGATAAAGAAGGAATGTTGAGTTCCGTTACGGCATGCGACCGTTTACTGCGGGAAGAGTTCGTAGGACAACATTCTCCCATACTGACCGCTATGATCTTTTCAGAGCAATGCGTTTTGGGAACGACCGATATCTCCGGTCCCGCCCAGAACCTGAATGAAAAGATCCTGCCGACAGCAAATAATAACTGGGACCAGACAAACCGTATGTACTGGTACTGGACCAACGATTATCTCGGCATACGTTACGCCAATACCGTAATAACCCGAATAGACGATGCGACATACGAATCCGAAAGCGAACGAAACAATATCCTGGGTATGGCATTATGGCACAGAGCCTTCCGTTACTACCGGCTTTGTATGTTATTCAATGATATTCCCGCCATCTTCACGGAGGTGGAAACTCCCGTTACCAACTTATGCTCGGTGGAACGCGATGGTATCCTGAAGAAGATCAAATCGGATATGGAATTTGCAGTTCAATGGGTTGCGGAAGATAATAGCAGAGGACGCATCTCCAAAGGAGCCTGCTATCATCTGCTAGCCAAAATCTGCCTGACCCTCGGAGATTTTGATGAAGCCATAAAAGCAACCAATGCCGTTATCGACGGAGGACGTTACAGTTTAATGACTAATCGTTTCGGCGTTGACGTTACTGACAACACCAAAAATGTACTTTGGGATTTGCACCGCCCGCTGAATAAAAACAGCACGGAAAACAAAGAAGTCCTACTGGCAACACTGGACCGGTATGAATACCAGACAGCAAAATCATCCCAAAAGACACTGGCTATGCGTAACTTTCTCCCGTTCTGGGCCAACACGACCAATCGTATCCAAACTCCCGACGGCAAACCGGGTATGTCCGACAAACGCCTGAAAGAGCCGGAACTGGATTATAATGGTATTTACGGACGAGGCATCGGACGTTGCCGCCTGACATGGTACAGCTCCAATGCCGTCTGGGACGACAGCAACGACCTGCGCCATACCCCCGGAAACTGGATGAAAATGACAGATCTTGTCTATAACAATCCGGACCTGAAAGGTACACCGTACTACCATCAGCCAATACGCTTGTGGAGCGACGACGGACAATTATTATGTATCGACACCTTGAGGAACTGGGGAGAATGGGCACATTATAAACTCTACATCGAAGAACCCGATGCCGCCACAGCAGCCCAGTACAACGGCGGCTATTCGGATATGTATGTCATGCGCCTGGCAGAGACTTATTTATTGCGTGCCGAAGCCTACCTTTGGAAAGACGATCCGGCTTCAGCAGCGCGTGACATCAATATCGTTCGTGCCCGTGCCGGTGCAGCACCGCTAAATCCGGGAGAAGTAAATATGGAAACCTTACTGGACGAACGCACACGTGAACTTTTATATGAGGAAAACAGGAAAATAGAACTGACCCGTATTGCACTGTTGTATGCAAGAACCGGCAAATCAGATTACAAAGGTCGGAGCTATAGTATGTCTACATTGTCACAAAATAACTATTTTTACGACCGGATCATGGACAGAGGTAATTTCTACAATAAAGGAGTGAAGGCACTGAACGGCGCTGAATTTAAAATGAGCCCTTATCATATCTGGTGGCCGGTACCACAGAATGATATCGACGGAAACTCATCCGGACGTATCAACCAGAATCCCGGATATACAGGTGCCGAACTAAACATAACTCCATTGGCAGAAGTTCCCGAATCCGGTTTATCTACCATGTAAACACATGACTAACAAATAAATATAAATATGAAAAATACATTCATTAAGTCTATACGCAGCTTGAAGACCATAGGTATACTCTTCCTGGCATTCTTCCTGCTATGTCCGTCTGTTTATTCATCGCCTTTGGCGATGAATAAACATGATTTTGCCATCAAAGGATTTCACATCGACCTCCGTTGCGAGGTAATGACAATGCCCGCCCTCAAGAACTTCGCGAAGGAACTGGCTGAATTCGGAATCAATACGATCATTATGGAATGGGAAGGTTCTTATCCTTATGATAAGCATGCCACCATCTCCAACAAATATGCCTATTCCCGCGAAGAGGTCCGGTCATTCGTCTCTTATTGTTCAACGCTCGGCATCGATGTCATTCCCCTGCAGAATTGCTTCGGGCATGCCGAATACATTCTCCGCCACGACCGGTATGCTCATTTGAAAGAGGACAGGAAAGAAGTTTCCCAGGTTTGTCCCATGAAGATAGACGAATGCAAAGAAGTATTCACGGAAGTCTTCAAAGAAATGGCAGAGCTGCACCCCTCCCGTTATTTCCATATCGGAGGAGATGAGACTTATCTACTGGGCAGTTGTAAAGCCTGTGCAGAGAAAGTCCGGAAAGAAGGTAAATCGAAATTATTCGTCGATTACGTGAAAGCCATGTGCGAGATCGTTGAATCGATGGGTAAGCAACCCGTCTTATGGGCGGATATTATCCTGAAATATCCGGAAGCATTGCATGAATTGCCTAAAGACATCATCTATGTGGACTGGAATTATGGATGGGATCGCGACCATTTCGGAAATATGGATAACCTGTTCAATGCCGGAGTCACCTTTTGGGGAGCACCTTCCATACGCAGCCACCCCGACAACATCTATCTGACCCAATGGGAAAAGCATTTCAATAACCAAAAGACATTCATTCCTTACGCCCGTAAAGCCGGTTATCAGGGAGTGGTTATGACATCCTGGTCCACATCGGGCACTTACGGATTCAGCTACGACACCAATTGGGAAGTCATCGGGATGTTTCCTGTCAGATATGTATATCCGCTTTCGGGCTTCCGCATATTAGTTGCCGCCTATGGAGAGTCCCTCAAAAATGAAGAACCGATCGACCCGCAAGCCTTCGTCGTGAAATATGGACAGGAACGTTTTGGCTTCACTCCGGAAGAAAGTAAACGAATGTGGCAGATATTAAAAAGTCCGCAGGAAACGATCGTCAGAGGAAAAGACCCGAAAGGTACATCCGTGAAAGAGGTAAAAGCAGAAGCCATCGCCCTACAAAAACAACTGGCTTCCCTAAAACCGAAGAATAACATACCAGAGTTTGAACATCTGCGCTTAATGTTCGACCTGCGCGTACAATACCTGACATTCAAAGAGATAGAAAACAGATACGAATCCAGCCGGTTTGAACGGAACCAGGCGGAAACATTTATCAAAGAGCTCGAACCTCTTATCATCGAGGCCCGAAAACTGGATAAACGTTTCCTTACCCTGAACAAAGGCTTTCTCCATGATGAAGAAATTGCCGAGATAAACCGTACACGCAACGATAAACTGAACACGATGTACGAGACGCTGATTAAAATGACCCATTAAATCCTTTCTTATGGAACTAGAAGAGAAACTGACCAGACGCAACTTTTTATCCGGCGTAGCCACTATCGGTTTAAGTAGTACGCTCGGTTCCGGTCTGCTATTTACCTCTTGCTCAGAAAAGGGGAAGCAGGTGCCGTTACACCCTGTCGAAGAACTCTATATACCCGAACTACCGGACAAAGCGATCGACGGGAAACCAATCAAGGCAGCTTTGATCGGATGCGGCGGAAGAGGCATAGGAGCAGCTTTCAACTTTCTCGATGCAGGAAACGACCTGTCTATCGTTGCACTGGCCGATCTCTTTCCGGATAAACTGGAAGCCGGGAGACAACGGCTGAAGGATGGGAAAAACGTCCGTATCCCGGATGAGATGTGCTTTACCGGTTTCGATGCCTATCGAAAAGTGTGTGAACTACCGATAGACCTTGTGCTGATCGCATCCCCCAACTGCTTCCATCCCGGGCACATGAAATATGCGATTGAAAAGGGAAAACACGTATTCGTTGAAAAACCGGCAGCCATCGATCCGGCAGGTTACCGTACGTTCGTAGCCGCGGCAAGACAAGCGGTGAATACAGGTATCAACATCCTGCCCGGTACGCAATACCATTTCGACCGGCCGTTTGTCGCCTCTTACCAAAAGGTACAGGAAGGACTTATCGGTTCTATTATATCGGGATACGCCTATTATCATACAGGACGTGACCAATATATCGTTCGCCGTCCGGAATGGACCGATATGGAATATATGATCCGCGGACATTTCAACTGGAACTGGGTGAACGGCGACCAAATCAGCAATATGCTGGTCCACTGGATAGATGTTTTCAACTGGTTCACGCAACTCAAACCGGTTAATGTCATTGCCTATGGTTCCAGGATTCGTAAGAATATAGGCAATGTATACGACAATTTCAGCATGCACTTCGAATATGAGAACGGAGTAATGCTGGAAGGAATGGTCCGGAGGATAGACGGCTGTGACAATGGTGCCGGAATCGTCATTCAAGGGGAAAAAGGCTCGTGGCACAGCAGCGACTTCTCCATCCGTAACAGGAAAGGGGAAACAATCTGGCAATACGATGCGGAAGCAGCCAAGTCGAAATTCAAAGTACACGACATGTATACGCTTGAACACATCATGCTGGTCGATCATATCCGGAAAGGGACAGTACTGAATATAGCCGAAACGGCTGCCACATCTGCCTTAACCGCCGTCATGGCACGGGAATCGGCCTATACGGGAAAAAGATACACATGGCAGCAAATCTCATCGTCTCCTCTGAACATGTTACCGGAACAAATGGCATTGATCAATGTAGACTTGAAGCAATTCGGCGTAGTTCTCCCCGGTACTGCCTTTATTGCGGATGACTAACAGGGTATCACGGTATGGAATACCGGACATCCTGTTGTCTGGTTGCCGGTGAAAGTTGTTGCCGACACTGTCGGCAACAGATTACTTGCCTTAAAAAACAAGCAAACAATTAGTGTACCCCAGTCTCCCCGTCTTTACTCAGCACGATATTCCTTGCTACATACGATTCGTTTCCCGCCGCATCCGTACAATACACCATGAAATGATTTTTGCTTCCGGCATGAATCTGTAGATGCTAATTATTGCCAATAAATAAGAATATCTTACTTTTGTGTGACAAATACAAAAAGAGAAATGCAGATCATACCCAAAGCTAATACCTTACGAAAAAGTGTACTTTTATACCGGGGCATACGTTACCGCCGCGGTTACGGAGTGCACTCGCCTTTCGTCTTCAACCTGATAACAAAGGTGATAGAAGAACGTTGCTCCTATTATAGCTTTTACGATATAGAACTGATCCGGAAGCAGCTGCTTTTCCGCGACGATAGCATAACCTATCCGGACAGACAACAGAAAGGGAAGCTCCGCCGCCGTACGATCGGAGAGATTGTGGAACGCGAGGCAATCAAGCCCAAGCACGGTGCCTTGCTTTTCCGCCTGACGAACTATTTCAAGTCGCAAAACATCCTTCAGCTGGGGCCGTCGATGGGGTTATCCACCCTCTATCTGACCTCCTATGCCCCCGGATTGAAATGCATCGCCCTTGAAAACATCCCGGAGTTCGCGTCCATCGCCCGGATCGCCTTCGAGAAGGCGGCACATAACCCGATCGACCTGCGCACGGGAAACTATAAAGAGCTGCTTCCCCGCGCGCTCGAAGACATGGGGAAAGTCGATTTTGTATTTTTTAATACAATCTATGAACAACAGAACAACGTTTGGTTGTTTAATGAATGTACAAAGCATATCCATAACGATACGATCTTTGTTTTTGAAGGAATCAAGACAAGCCGTAAGATGAGGGAGTTTTGGAAAGAGGTATGCGCCCATCCCGAGGTGACGGTTACGGTCGACCTCTACTCGATGGGGATCGTCTTCTTTAACAGAAAGCTGCACAAGCGTGACTATATAGTCTACTTCTGACGGTAGAGAACAGATAGATGAGTGTTGATAATTAAAAAAAGAAGTATATGAAAAAAAGCCTTATTTATACCGGTGGCGGCGACAAGGGAAAAACATCCCTCGTGGGAGGCCAGCGGGTATCGAAAGCGCACCAGCGCATCGAGAGTTACGGAACGATCGACGAACTGAATTCATTCATCGGCCTGCTTGTCACGTCACTGGATGACCAGGCGGACATCGATTTCCTCTCTTTTATACAGCATAAACTGTTCACCATCGGCTCTTACCTGGCTACCGACCAGGAGACAACCGAACTGAAAATAGAAAGCAAGGTCACTCCCGAAAGCATTGCACACATCGAACGTGAGATCGACCGGCTGGACAGCGAACTGCCCCCGATGAAAAATTTCATCCTGCCCGGCGGTACCCGTTCCGCTTCGCTGGCACATGTCTGCCGTACCGTCTGCCGCCGCGCAGAACGTCAGATATACCGCCTCGCCGAAACAAATCCGGTGGAAGAGCCTGTACTTATTTTTGTAAACAGACTCTCTGATTATCTGTTTGTTTTGGCCCGCAAGGAATGTATAAAGAATAATGGCAAAGAAATTATTTGGGATTATACTTGCAACTAAGAAATATTGTTTTATTTTTGCGGAAAATTTGAGAACCTGACTGCCCTCGGGTGGTTGTTAATACTAGATGACTATGTATTGGACATTAGAGTTAGCTTCGAAGCTGGAAGACGCGCCCTGGCCTGCAACCAAGGATGAATTGATTGACTATGCACAACGTTCTGGTGCGCCGTTAGAAGTAATTGAGAATTTGCAGGAAATGGAAGATGAAGGTGAGATTTACGAATGCATGGAAGATATCTGGCCTGACTATCCAAGTAAAGAAGACTTCTTCTTCAACGAAGAGGAATATTGATGTGCTTTAACACAAAGTATTGAAATATAGGCGAGGTAGTGGGCTTGCGAAGTCCCCTGCCTCGTTTGTTTTTTTGCGGGAAATACAATTTATGTACTTTTGCCGCGTTATTGTAGGGGTGAAACTTCTTTCACCTTGTTAGTTATAGTTTAGATGAAGAGAGTCTTCCTGTTTATTATCGCATTGATTACCTGCACGATGAACGTGCGGGCCCAGGACGATGTGCAGTTAAGCCAGTACTTCCTGGGGTTGGGATATTACAACCCCGCCTATGCAGGAACGACGGGAGACCTGAACATGCTCGGCCTCTTCCGCCAGCAATGGATCGGCATGCCCCATGCGGGTACGTCTTTCTTTGTGATCGCCGATATGCCCCTGAAACTGGGCAGCACCAACCACGGTATCGGACTGGTGGTCAACTCGGAAAGTATCGGATTGTTCCAGAACACCAAAGTAGCCTTCCAGTATGCCTATAAACAGAAATTATTCGGCGGTACGCTAAGTGTCGGTCTGCAGGGAGGTATTTTCAATAAGAGCTTCGACGGGACAAAAGTATATATTCCCGAAAGCGACTACCACCAGCAAGAGGACCCCTCCATTCCGCGCACCTCCGTACAGGCAATGGCTCTCGATGTGAATGCCGGCATTTACTATACCCACAAGCATTTCTACCTCGGGTTTGCAGCAACCCATATCACCGCCCCGGAAATGCAATTCGAAGAAAATGCCTATACTTTTCTTTCTACAGGATTAAATTTGACAGGCGGATACAATATTCAGCTCAGGAACCCGTTGTATGAATTACAGCCTTCTGTTTTCTTGAAGACAGACATGCAAAGCTTCCAGGCGGATATCACCGCACGGATGGTATATAATAAAATGTTTAACGGAGGTCTTTCCTGGCGTATAAACGAGTCGGTAGTAGTATTATTGGGAGCCACATTCGGTCGATTTCAGGTTGGATATGCTTACGATTTCCCTACCACCGCCATGCTGAAAGGGAGTTCCGGTAGCCACGAGGTGTTGGTGCGCTACCAGTTAAAGTTGAAGAAGACGAAAACAGGAAAGAACAGACATAAAAGTGTACGTATATTATAGTATATGAAAAAAGTATTATTAGTACTTATGGCAGTAGCCTTGCTTACCTCATGTGGTAAATCCCTTTCCGGAGCGGGAGGAGAAGTTACCGGGGTACGGTCAGTGGCTTTTAATGAACCCTCGCCTTATGGCATGGTTCTGATCAAAAGAGGTTCGTTCGAAATGGGACCGGCAGACAAAGACTCCTTGTGGGGAATCAATCCTGAAACAAAAGGTGTTTCGTTTGACGCTTTCTGGATGGACGAAACGGAAATAACCAATGCCAAATACCGTCAGTTTGTCTACTGGGTGCGCGACTCTATCATCCGCGAACGCCTGGCTGACCCGGCTTATGGTGGCAACGACCTGTTCAAAATCACCGAAGACCGGTATGGCGAACCTGTCACTCCGCATTTGGACTGGAGCCGTCCGATCCCCTGGAAACGGGCGAACGAGGATGAGCTGCGTGCCATCGAGAGCGTTTACTACGTACACCCGATCACCGGCGAAAAGCGCTTGGACGAAAAGCAGATGGTCTATAAATACGAATGGTATGACTACACCGGTGCCGCTCTCCGCAAGAACCGCCTGGACCCGAGCGAACGCGTCCGCAACACAGATATCCAGGTAAATCCGAACGAGGTGATTACGATCTCGAAGGATACTGCCTATATCGACGATGACGGCAATATCATCAACGAAACCCTGACCCGCCCGCTGAGCGGTCCGTGGGATTTCCTTCACACCCGTATCGTAAACATTTACCCGGATGAAACCTGCTGGGTGAACGACTTCAATAACGCTTACAACGAGCCATACATGCGTATGTACTTCCAGCACCCGGGATATGACGATTATCCAGTCGTAGGTGTCTCCTGGGAACAGGCTACCGCCTTCTGCGTATGGCGTACCGATATGTTCAAGCAATCGCTGAACTTCCCTGCCGGACAGGCGATCGAGCCGTTCCGCCTGCCGACGGAAGGCGAATGGGAATATGCAGCCCGTGCCGGAAAAAACGAGAACAAATACCCGTGGTCGACCGACGAACTGCAGAATGCCAAAGGTTGCTTCATGGCAAACTTCAAGCCCGGAAAAGGGAATTATACGGAAGACGGCCATCTGATCCCGTCGCGCGTAGGCTCTTTTGCCCCGAACCAGTTCGGTTTATATGACATGGCAGGTAACGTGGCAGAATGGACTTCTACCATGTACTCCGAATCAGGACCGAGCCAGATGAGCGACATGAACCCGGATCTCCGCTACAACGCAGCGAAAGAAGACCCGTATGCGATGAAGAAGAAAGTCGTACGCGGCGGTTCATGGAAAGACGTGGCACAATTCATCCGTTCGGATATGCGCACATTCGAATACCAAAACGAGACCCGTTCATACATCGGCTTCCGTTGCGCACGTACACAGATCGGTTTCTCCCGCTCAAAAGGAAAAAAATAAATTAAGAAACATACAACATTATGGGAAAATATAGAAGATATAAAAACAGAATCGAAATGTTCCTTTCCAGCGACATGGGAAAGAGAGTACTGAACTTCTGTTACAGCTGGGGAGCATCTATCGTAATCATAGGTGCCATGTTCAAGTTGCTGCACCTGCCGTATGGTAATCAGATCCTGTTCATCGCCATGACGGTGGAAGCGCTGGTGTTCTTTATCTCTGCATTCGAACATCCTTCAAACGAATATCATTGGGAAGAAGTATTCCCCGTCCTGAAATCGAAGAACCCGATGGACCGTCCGGACTTTGCCGGAACAGGCATGTCTAACCTGATCAACTCGCCCGAGAACATCGAAGACGACAATGCGGGCGGAGGCATTAAGATAAATGTCGGTGCGGCCAAGAAAGCGGGTATCACAGGCGACCTGGGCGGAGCGTCCGTACTGGGCAACCTCGATGTCAGCGAAGAAGATACAAAGAACCTGAGCGAAAGCATCAAGAAACTGAGCGGTGCCGCCGAACAGATCTCCAAGATGGCAGAGCTGACCGAAGCAACCCAAAAGTATCTGGAACAGCTGTCAGGCATGTCCGAAAACATGGAACGTTTCAGCCATGTCACCAACTCGCTGACCAACGTATCCGACACGCTGCTTAACTCTTATAAGAGCATTACAGACAATTCAGACGGCATCAACCAAAACTCACGTGGCTACGTGCAGCAGATGGAAATGCTGAACCGCAACATCTCCGGCTTGAATACGATCTACGAAATACAGTTGAAGAGCATCAGCTCACAAATCGAATCGATCGAACACATCAACGGCGGCCTGAACCGCATCCGCGAGATGTACGACGGCTCGGTTACCGACAGCTCGGTCTTCCGCAACGAAACGGAAAAGATGACCCGCCAGCTTGCCGAACTCAACCAGGTATACAGCCGTTTACTGCAGGCAATGACGGTCAATATGGGTGCAGCCCCTGCTTACCAGCAACCGGCTCCACAACCCCAGCAACCGCAGCCTAATTACCAGCAGCAGACAGCCTATCAGCAGCCGTACCAACAACCGTACGGATATCAGCAGCAGGCTCCGTATACAAATAACCCAGGCCAGCAACAAGCCGGTAGATAACAAACAAACGAAACAAAAGAAAGATGTCTGGAATAGCTAATAATCCCAACTCGCCCCGTCAGAAGATGATCAACCTGATGTATCTGGTGTTCATCGCGATGATGGCACTGAATGTGTCGTCGGAGGTACTCGACGGTTTCGAGCTCGTGGAAGACAGTTTGCGCACTTCTATCGACAACTCTACGCATCGTAACGATATCGTGGCCGGCGAACTGGATACCTACTACCAGTCCAACCCTGAAAAGGTGAAGGAATGGTACGACAAAGGTAAACAGGTGAAGCATGCCTCCGACAGCCTGTACAACTACGTGCAGAACCTGAAAGAACGTATCGCAGAGATTGCCGACGGGAAAGATGCCGACGTAAATAAGATCGAACATAAAGACGACCTCGAAGCCGCTTCACGCATCATGCTCGGTCCGGTTACCGGTGAAGGCAAAAAGCTGCGCGAAGCCATCGACGCTTACCGTACGATGATGGGCGAAATGGTACAGGACAGTGCCAAGACCCGCATCCTGGAAGCCAGCCTGAGCACGACTCCCCCTCACAAGGCAGGTATCAATACCCGTACCTGGGAAGAGGCGTTGTTTGAAAATATGCCGGTCGCAGCTGCTGTGACCCTGCTTACCAAATTGCAGAGCGACATCCGCTATGCAGAAGGCGAAGTGTTGAACAACCTGCTGAACAGCGTCGATATAGGCGACTACCGCGTGAACCAGATGACGGCTCAGGTGATCCCCGAAAGCCAGATCGTTATGCGCGGAGGACAGTACAAGGCGAACATCGTCCTGTCTGCCGTCGATTCAACGAAGCGTCCGACCGTATTTGTCAACGGTAAAGAATTACCGGAAGACAGCCGCGGACAGTTCACCGCCATTGCCGGTGCCCCGGGTACCTACCCGATCAAGGGGTATATCGAGATGCCGAACAACGACGGAAGCATCATGCGTCAGAACTTCGAAAGCGAATACTTCGTCACGGAACCGAGTGCTACCGTAGCCCCGCTTCTGATGAATGTATTATATGCCGGTATTGCCAACGACATGCGTATCGCCGTACCGGGCGTACCGAGCGGAAACATCACCGCCAGCATGACCAACGGAACCCTGACCCGCAAAGGCGACATATGGGAAGCCCGCCCGTCGAAAGTGGGAACCGATGCCGTCATATCGGTAAGTGCCCGCATGGCAGACGGCCGCAACGTGGAAATGGCAAAGAATACGTTCCGCGTACGTGCCCTCCCCGATCCGATGCCGTATATCGAATATAAAGACCAAAATGGCAATGTGCGTAAATTCCGTGGCGGAAACATGACCAAGCGGAACCTGATTGAGACTGAAGTCCTGCAGGCTGCCATCGACGACGATATATTGAATATCAAATTCGACGTATTGCGTTTCGAACTGATCTTCTTCGATTCCATGGGAAATGCAATACCTGAAGTATCACAGGGTCCCCGTTTCTCTGACGGACAGAAAGACCGTATCCGCCGCCTGACAAGAGGCAAACGCTTCTACATCCGCGGCGTGGTAGCCAAAGGTCCTGACGGCATGGAACGTACCCTTACACCGATCGAAGTCATTGTAAATTAACGTAGGGGCGGTTCGCGAACCGTCCCCAATAAGGATATAAAATATGAAATGCTTTTATTACATACTGGCAATTGCAAGCGCCCTCTTCTTCACAGCTACCTCTCTGCAGGCACAGGAAGAAACAGGTAACACCCAGCAACGGGCAAGAAGAGCCCCGCAAGCCTCCCGCGGAGAACGGGCAAATGATAAAAAAGATACCGGTATACCCGAACTGACCGTACGGGCACAGGATATGAACGAGCGTATGACACAGGAAGTGGGTAACGCCCGCTGGATGCGTGTCATGTATCGTCAGATCGACCTGATGAAAGAGAAGAACGCTCCCCTTTATTACCCGGTCACTCCGATGAACGGACAGATGAACCTTTTCTCCATCATCTTCAGTCTGATCAGTGAAGGTAAAATAGATGCGTACCAGTACGAAGACGGTTATGAAGACTTCAGCGAAGGCAACAAGATCGAGTTGAAGAAGATGCTCGACAGCTTCGGTATCTATTACGAAGAAGTAGCCGGAAGAGGAAACGAAGGCAGCACGTTCGTTATCAACGAAAGCGACATCCCTTCCGAAAGCGTCCGTTCCTATTACGTGAAAGAAGCATGGTATTTCGACCAAAACAACTCCGTATTCGATGTAAAGACACTGGCTATCTGTCCGATCATGACCACTTCCGGTGATGTCGGCGAACTGACCATGCCGATGTTTTGGATCCCCTACGAAAATATACGTCCGTACATCAATACCGCCTTCATCATGACGTCTAACGTCAACAACGCCATGACGTTCACCATCGACGACTATTTCCGCCGCCGTATGTTTGAAGGCGAGATATACAAAACACAGAACTTGATGAACCAGCCGTTGGTCGCTTACTGCCCGACTCCGGACTCATTGAAGAACGAGCAAAATCGCATCGAAGGCCAGTTGGCAGCCTTTGAGAAAGCTCTTTGGTTCCAGCCCGACACTACCCAGGCGGTAGACCCGAAAGAGGCTAAAAAAGCGAAGAAAGCCTCCGCACGTGGCGAGGGTGCAACCACCGAAAAGGCTGTCAAAGAAACCAAAGAAAAGACCGTCAAGACAAAAGCTCCGAAAGCCCAGAAATCATCTCCTGTTCGAAGCGTACGCCGCAGACGGTAAATAATGTGCCAATGTGCCAATGGAGACGGCGACAGGTTCAGTATTTTTCAAATTTGAACCTATTCAGATCGTATTAGGGGACGCAGATGACACAGAATACGCAGATGCTCGCAGACTTTTTATTTTCTTTAAAACAATATATTATCTGCGTTTATCTGCGCTCGTCTGCGTCATCTGCGTTCCTTAATACAAACTGGATAGATAGCTCATATCTTTCTATAATTGGCATATTATTCTCCCTGCCGCATACACCATCAACGCATATCCGGTAAGGACAGTCAATGACAATCCGGATTCTTCCCGGAATCGTTGCGCCAGCTCTCCTTGGAACCGTTTCCGTACCCCGAGAGTGTCAACAGGGCCCCGATACAGGCCAGGACGATTTCTGTACGGTCCGCCCACAAAGCCGTCATCCCCAGTATCACCAGGTAACACACGAGCCACCTCGGGCTGATTGCCCGGTGTAGCCACTTCCTCTTGTTTCTCATTCTTTTCATGCTTCTTTTTGAAGTTCAACAAAAAGCCCAGCAGGACTTTAATAAATTGCAGGATTTGTCTTAGTTTGTTCATGATCTTGTTGATTTATATGAGTTCTATATTCACGCCGCTTCCCCGCCTACCCAATCATACATATCCATCAGCCTAACGATCTTCTCTTCTATGGAGATCAGGTTGCGGCGATACTGTTCACGATTATCCCCATTCTGTTCACTGATATAGGGACTGTAGGCAATCTCTTTGGCATAAGCCTCCGGGCTACAGCTGAAACTCCAGGCACGATGGTAGCCGGTATAGATCAAACGGGCAAAATCGAGGAAGGAAAGCTCCACGGATCCATAATGCCGGAAGACATGCTTCCGATGTACCCCTTCTATCTCCACCCTGGCACCATGCCAATAGGCATTGGAAACGCCATACCCCATGATACCGAAGTAATTCCGATGATTAACCGCCAGATTGGAAGTCCCCCACCCGCTCTCAAGAGCCGCTTGCGCCAGGATCATCACCGGATTCATATGAAACACCTGCCCCGCCTTTTCGGCTGCCGGACGACAGGTCTTTAAAAACTGTATCTCCTTGTTCATTTTCAATGATATTAAATTGTTTTTTTACTTGATAATCAGGATAATAATTCGTATATTTATTGCATATAAACCTTCAATAACATGCCGTATGGAAAATTCACTCAATCAGAACAGAGTATGGGGTTGGGGCGAGCTTGCCCTGCAATACTTCCCTGCCATTTCACAGAAAAGTGCCACGATGCAACTATTAAAATGGGTCCGCGTCAGCGACAAGCTCGTCGACCAGCTGGAACAGTCAGGCTGGCACCCCGGAAAGAAATACCTCACACCCAGGCAGAAGGATTATATCGTACAGCACCTCGGCGAGCCTTGAAACGGCAGGACAACGATGCCTACTCGATCACCGGACGGTCGTCTTCTCCGTCGCCTCCGGATCCTTCTTCCTTATCCGAGGGATCCGGTATCTTCTCGAAGGAGTAGTTGTTGACCGCCTCGCGCAGCATCTTGCCGGGACGAAACACAATGCGTCTGCTCTTGATCAGCGACTGGTTAAATTCCTTTTTCGTTGCCGTCCCGCTACTTCCGAACTGCAACTGGAAATTTCCCAGTTCACCCACCTTCACCACTTCCCCTTTTCCCAGGCTGCGTTTCATCACCTCAATCAATTCGTCGAGGATCAGCCGCACATCCCCCGGTGAAGCAGTAGACGAGAGCGAGATCAGGTCGCACAACTCATACATTCCACACTCACCCGCCGCCTTCGCGTTGGCATAATACAATTTACTCCCCTCCACGGCACCTTTGCGCAGATCCTTACGTAATACTAATGTGTACTTTGCTGGCATAATTTTTTACTTTTTTGTTAAACACCTTGTTTATTAATCACATAACAAAGATACAACCACCATGTCCGGACGAACGGAAAGTCGAGGAAGGAGGGTGAAAGAGTTGAAAGAAAAGGAAATAAACAGCATAAATACAATTCCTGAAACCGACAACTGGAGTTACTTGGGGGTATGGAAAAATACCCTATAACGTACACCTTTCTGCCCTATATTCCGGCCCGTTTTTCCCTATACCCTGTTGCACGACAGGATATAGGGAAAAGACTGTTTATCAGGAAATTAAAAATCGAAAGGACACAAAAGGACAAAAAGGACACCGTCACAATTTCAAAACGGGAATGAAATTCTCAGGCGGCAGGAGGCGTGTTTTTACGATAAAGGCCGGGAGAAAGACGGGTGATATGCAGCGGTTCGAGACGGGACAAATGGCGACGGATGGTGCGGTCGCTTATGTGGACAGCCTCGCCGAGTTCGTAAAGCTCCGCCAGCGTGAACTCCTCGGGGAGCCGGTCGAAAATACTACGGAAATAATCGGGGCAAGTCAACTCCGGGATATCCGCCGATGCAGACAACTGCGTCATCAACAGGCGGCTGTGAGCCAGACATACATCGATGACGGATAAGGCGGCATGAAAATGCAGGTCACTGCAAAACAGCTCGTCCACCCCGTAATCGAGAGAAGCCGCCTCCAGCGCGGTAAAGATCATGCACAGGCGGTATGCCATCAGTCCATGCCGCTTGACAGCGCCCAGGAACGACTCGCTGCCGAACAGGTCCGTTTCGCGCAGCAGAGCGCTGAAATGGTCGTTCAACTCCCTCCACTGCCCTGTCGTCAGCCGCACCTGCAAACGGCGCTTACGCAACAGCAGAGCCACCTCCATCACCTGCTCCGACAGGGTATCGAGATACTTTTCAAACTGTCCGGCTTCGCCTGCTGACGAGACATCCTGCCATACCGCCTCGCTGCGGCAGGTATACAACAGCAAACGGCTGGCAAGCCCGTTCTCGGCATCCGGAACCAGCCTCGAAAACTGTCCCGGCGTACCCGCCAGCAACACCGCCAGCCGCGGACGTTCGATTCGGATCATCTCGTTGTCGGTCTTGCGCGACGAAGCGACCGGCTCATGATGGAAAGCCTTGCGCAGCAGGTCGTCGAACTGTCCGTAATCCTGCCTGCCGGAACTAATCAGCGTATCTATCTCGCTGTCTGCCATCAGACCGCCTATCTCACCGTTCTCTGCCAGATGAACCAGGAGCTTTGCCTTGGTGATCTGCGTCGGGATGAAGAAATAACAGGTCGATGCCTTCACCGGTGCATCGGTAACGCGTACAGCCTGCTTCTTCTGATGGGCGACCGTTTTCTTCAATTCCCATTCTTCAAGCGCCTGGTGATAATCATCCTCCTTGCGCTTCGTCTCTATCTCTATCAGCGAAGCATAACGATCCGCCAGCCGGCGCATGTCGTTGATACAGCTTTTCCCGTTGCCTGCCGGAGCCACTTCGACGGTGAACAGATGGGGATATACCCGTTTCCGGTTATATATACCCCATACTCGGGGCAGACAGGCACTCAGCACTGTACAGGCAGCTAGAAAAGCCATGTCGCGCTCGCGGGGATCGGTATAAAAACGGAGTGCTTTCCCCAGCAAAGGAGGCAGGCCGGATGTGATGTCGGAAGGCAGAAAAGGAGTCCGTTCGCGCAGTTCCTCTCCTGAAATTGTGACGGTGTCCTTTTTGTCCTTTTGTGTCCTTCGTCCGTTTGGACGGGCTGCATGCTCGTCCTTATTTCCCTGATAGGCAGAGGATAACGCCTGCAAAATCTCTTCATCCGTAAAGTCGGCGACGTGCAACAGGGGTAGGCAAAAAGAGGCGGTTTCATCACGTCCGAAACCCATCCGATTTGCCTCGCAGCCGAGGCGGTAGACGGTCTGGTTACGGCTTCCCTCGACCGGCGGATGGGCACGGAGCCAATCATGGATAAACACTTGGACGGGAGGAACGGAGGCGGGAGAAAAGACTTCGGCTTCGGAATTGTACCAGGCAGCGGGATCGTCGCTGACGTAACAACAGCGGCTGATGTCTTTACAGGCACGGTCGCAAAACACATGGGCAAGCTGTTCATACCAGGCTGCCACCGCTGCAAAAGCGGTGGCATGCTCCTCACGGCCGGTATCGACGGCGACAAAGACCTTCAGTCCTTCGCCGCCGGGACTGACAAAGAGAGCGAGCGTAAAAACCTGCTGCCGGAAAAGAGCCACCAGCGCAGGGAGATCGGCTACATGATCGAAGTCGAGCCCCACTACCTTCGAATAGGTCTCCAGCTGGCTTGCCTTATGCCCTCCCTTGAATACCCCCGACGGAGTAAATCCGGGGAGCTTGCCTTTCAGGGCACGTGCCTCTTCTTTCTCTCCGGAAACGAGTATCTGGCGATAAGCGGTTATTTCATGTATCCAGCGGCGGGTACGGATCAGGATAATGATTTCTTCGAGTGAACGTGCCTCTGACGTGGACAGATACAGTTTGTGAAAATAGGAAACAGTGGGTGTTGCATTCATAATAATTTGTGTTATGGCTATTCAGCCGGTTATTAGACGCAAGATAATCAAAGTCTTCAACAAATACCAGCATACAAAAAGGATCGCTTCCGGCAACCCTGCCTGCACCACAAAACCTGTAGGGGACTTTACGGTGGTAAACGGTTGCCGAAAGCGATCGATTAGTAGGCGAGCAGGGGGGAATTTTATTTTCCTAATTCTTCTGCATCTTCCGACATGTAGTAGTAACGCTTCACGGTAGCGGCATCGACCTTAAAATCGAAGATGGCATGCATCAGGTGATAGAGGCGGCCATCAGGATGAACCGCGTCATTTCCTTTCAGCATCCGGTCGATATGCTTCATGCCGAAAGCTACCAGCTGATGCCGGCGCACGGGTACCGGCTGGCGGTCTTCGGGATAGATCACCGCGGCACCGAGCCGTTCACCCAAAAGTTTCTTATAGCCTTTCAGCTTTCGTTCGTCACGGAGCGACAGTTTTCCGTCGCTTTCTTTCTTATGGCGCAACCGTTCGATCTCGCCATGCAATGCATCCAATGAAAGGAATGCAGGGGGTTGTTGTTTTTTTTCATTTGATGTTTATTAATAATAATATACCAATATGCCAATGGAGGTAGCAACAGGTGCAGTATTTGTCAAATTTGAGCTATCCCTTCATCTGGATTGAGCCAATTAGTATCGTTGTCTTGAAGTTGTCAGTGTCGTTGTCTTGAAGGCTGTAAGCCTGACCCCAAAATCAGCCCAGGGTTTTAATCCTGGGTAGTGATAATCACACTCCCCCCTCTCTAGCCCTGTAAGGGCGTTACAAGGATATACGTGTTCTTGTGGCGTCCCTACAGGACTTAAAAAGACAAACTTAACTTACTTAGACCCAAGGTTAAAACCTTGGGCTAGCCTGGCACGCCCTTACAGGGCTATTAGTCGCTAAATCCATATTGGAATCAATACAAACAGATTCAAATCTTTCCATCTTCGAGCGCTGTCATTTGTCAACTGTCAACTGAAAAAGGTTTCACCTTTTTCTAACGGCGAAGCCCCGGAAGATGAATCCCCCGGGGCTTGTTTTTGCCTGTTTTTGCTCTTCACAGAGCTTGAACAGAAGAACTTTATTTCATTACTTTAGTATTAATACTGACCGCTTGTTCGCCCTCACGGGATACTTGGTTCATGACGGAACCGCGCAGTCAATTTAAATTTATTGATTATAAATAGTTTCTTATTTTACGATTGCTTTAACAGCAGCTTCGCCTTCAACAGCTACTACAACGATACCTGCAGGAGCAGAAATCTGAGCTTCAGAAGAAGTGATTACTGTGTTGGCAATTGTCTGACCAAGAACGTTAGTGATTACTACATTCTTACCTGCAGCACCCTTAACGATTACAGCACCTTCAGTAGCTATTACTGATACGCCTTCAGTTGCGATAGCGTCGTTGGCTGTAGGATCACCCTGTTCGTCTTCGTTCATGTTGAAAACATCACCGTCTTCGATCTTATCTACAACAACTACAACACCATTCATCCATTTAACATAGCCTAACTCATTTTCTTCATTGACTTCAGCTTCTTTTACACCCGGCAATCTCTTATAGTTTGCTGTTTCAATACGGAATGACTTAGCATCTGTATCTACATAACGGAATGCAAACTTAGCCTGGTTATAATCTTCAGTACCTACCATCAATGTATCGTTTGTGCTAGCGATAATCAAAGAATCTTCGATATGTTTAGCCTGAACGAAACCTAAACGATAGAACTTTTCAGTGTTGATATACGGGTTATTGTCTTTATGCTTGTTAGCAATATCCCAAACGATAGCTGTATCTACCAGGTTAACCAGGTAACGACCTTCTACCCAACCCTTAGTCGGAACAGCATGCTCACAAGTTGCAGACTGATGTTCTTCACACCACATGCCAGCCGGAGTGATATCCGGGTTAACAACCAACATATACTGAGGACGATAAGTATTATCACGTACATAAGCAGTATCAGCAACCATTGCCGGAGCAATTGAAGGATATTGAGCCAGATTTTCCATTCCTAAGAAACCTTTGTCTTCGAACAGGATAGATTTCGGATTATCGTTGCGGAAGATAGAGATTGTATCCAACGGATTGATTACTGTACGATACATCGGTTTTTCTGTAGGTTCTACTGTAAACAGATCATTTTCAGTACGGTTGTACATCCATGTCTGAGATAAGATGCCTTCTTCGTCTGCATCACCAGCATAAGCTTTATTCGTAGTACCGAAATACTGATGTGTCAAGTATGACTCATTATCACCTGCTGAAATCCAACTAGTATAATGCTTTCCTTGAGAATCCCATTCACCCACTACCGGACGCAGATTCAACTTGCCGTTATCCTTACGCAAAGCGAATTTGTCAGCAGCAACGCTCTTCTCTGTAGAAGAAACATAACGGTTTCCATTCCAAATCAGCGGTTCACCATACTGGTTGACGAATGAATAAGATACCACTTTCAAAGTATCATCTTTAGAATCAAACTTCTTTGCATCTTTATCGTAGAAACCTAACTTACTAATTACATAGATAGAGTCTGTCGGCACATACTTATTTGTATGAGCATCTTCATCATGTTTGATGGCACGTTCTTTTGCATATTCTGTAGCAGTAAATACCAAAGCTGTTTCCTTATCTGTACTCAAACCGATAGTATGATTGTCTACACCCTGATGGTTTTCTGTAAACCAAGCGTTACCAAAGATACCTGAAGAGTAAGCGATATGGAATTTCGTATTCTTCACATCAGACAACTGGCTATAACCGTCTTTTGCTTCATGGTTTTCAACTGTTTCAATCAGGTAAGTATCACCACCGTATACATACTCGTTATCCTTTTCACCATAATACAAACGGTTTGCATCGATTGTCCAGCGGTAGTTGAGGGTTTCACGGTTTGTAAATACGAATTTACCATCACCGCTTCTGTAAGTCAAGGCAAACTGTTTTTCCAAGTCGTTACCACAAGCAGAAACGAATTCACAATCATAGTAATCTGCACCTTCATATTTGTCACCAGCAACAGCCAGCATACCGCCATCTTTACCTAATTTAGTTACAGTAAAGAACTTAGCTTGTACGAATTTCTGAGGATCAACGACCTTGTTGCTACCCAAATTCACCTGAATATCAAACAACTTTGTATCGATAGAAGCAGCCAAAGTAGGCACTTCTTTTGTACCCAAATCCAGACGACCTACAGGTGCCCAGCCATTACCAATTTTAACGCTCAATAAATCGATAACCTTCAAGCCGTGGTAAGTATCTTGTTTGTACTTAGCAGAAACTTCAGCCTGGAACTCTCCGTAGTATTCACGTTTATCTTTATTGGCAATGATATCATGTGCCAATGCTTTAGCTGTTACAGTAGTGAATGTATATGCTTCCTGATCTTTACTTGCACCATTAAATATATACTTTTCAGCTACGATAAAGTTGCCATCGGCATTCATCAAATAGAAGTCATAATCAAGATTATCTGTACTTTCAGATTCAGCTTCAACAAACTTACTACCGTTCCAATTCATCAGCGCCAAGTGACCTGCGAACGGATTACCTGCGATATCTTCTTTCTTGAATTCACCCTTGTCATTCTTGTATTTGATAGTAACTGAGAAACCATCTTTTTCAAACCATTTCAGATCTTCAACAGATAATTTGTTGTAACCAGCATTGTAAAGACCGTAGCTGTATTCGTTATCATCTGCAATATTGGACAATACAACTCCATTTTCACTATAAGCAACCTTATTCTTTGCAAAGAAAATACCATCTGTAGCATTATTACC
Source organism: Parabacteroides chongii (assembly GCF_029581355.1). Classification (NCBI taxonomy): domain Bacteria; kingdom Pseudomonadati; phylum Bacteroidota; class Bacteroidia; order Bacteroidales; family Tannerellaceae; genus Parabacteroides; species Parabacteroides chongii. The sequence continues at coordinate 1,160,945 of NZ_CP120849.1, forward strand.
TCCTGTAGCTTTCAACAGCTTACCTTCTTGGTTTTCAAACTTGTACCACAGAGAACCATCAGCATTCTTACCAGAAGTCATCTTCCACAAAGAAGCGGGATTCGTTTCATATTCCTCAAGTACAGAGGCACTCGTTACTTGTTTAATTTTAGAATCTGCACCTTCTTGGTATACAACAAATTGATTTTCACCTGCAGTCAAAATCAACATAGCATACTCACTTGGATTACCCGGATTTTCGATCAAATTATATCCGTATACTTCCTTAACAGCCGGAGCAATACCGTTAATAACAGCATCCTTGCCATTATTCGGATTTTCAGCGTCACCATAAAGAATGTTTACATCAGAACATGCTACGGCTACGTTGGCACCAGTCAATGTCACACCTTCCAACAATTTTGCCAATTCTTCCGCACTTCCACCAAAACTGATACTTGCGTCTTCAGTAGCTTTTGTAATAGCTTCCGTCAAGGCAACTTTCTGAGCTTCGGCTTTTGTTGCATCTTTCGGCATAGTAATGACAGCAGCAGTAGTCTTATAGTTTTGTGTATCAGTTTCACGTCCGCTACGAACTACGATGTCAGCGTCATTACCTACAAACGTATTATCACCTTGAATGGCAGCCGCATTGAATCCTCCTTTGATTGTTGCAGAAACATTGTCGCCAATACCTTTTAAATTAGCCAATGCGGCAGGAATTGATTCTCCCGATTCATCTGAAATAACAGCAGCACCCTCATAAACTTGGAAAGCAGAAGAATACCATTGGTTACCAATCAAAGTAGCAAAACCTTTCAATGTATTACCTTTGATAGTATAAGATGTATTTTCAGTTTGAGGATAGATCTTAATACCATTTATGCAATTGTTTGTATTACCTTCTGCTATCGAACCGGTAATCTCATTATTTGTAACAGTTGCATCATCAGCAAAAATAGTAAGAGCAGTATTATTCCAAAAACCACCCTGTACGCCGCCACCTGTTCCAAGCTGAACAGTGTTATTCAGTTTCATACCACTGATTGTCACACCATTGGCTGCAACAATAACACGACCAGTCAATGTCACAGGTTTTCCTGCTTCTAGACTCGTCAATGTAATATTAGGAGTGTTGATGATAACATACTGTCCTGGAGTATTAGAATCAGCTGTAACTTTCAACTCAATGTCTTCTGACAACTCGATTGCATTGTCTGATAATTTCAAACTATTTACATCCAATACTTTTGTCGACTCATTAATAGCCCCTAAGAACTGATCCTTAGTGATCTTGGTCGCACTTGCGGTACTGAACGCGCTTCCAGCCAGCATGAGACCGGCCATAAGTGTGTAAAACCTTTTGTTCATAATCTTTAATTTAATATTAATAATAGTGTTACTTAAAAAGCCTTTTAACCTTAGATTAGGAACGTTTCCAAGAGTGAATGACTAGTTTAAACGTTCCTTTTTTCTCGCCATTTTTTAGGGGTTCGTGAGTTGAAGTGGCTATTTCGTACAAACTTTGCTATTCGGTTGATAAGAAAGGATATAGGAAAGGTGAAATTATTAGGGAAAGTATTGTCGATTTGAAAAAATGAAGTAACTTTGCTGGCGAGAAAAAAGGAACGTTAAAATTAGTCATTCCGAGCAGTTCGTACTTCCCTATATATCTAGTCATTATACCATCTTTTCTACTAGCAACTATTCATATAAATATGTACGCATGTACATCTCTTAATAAGCTGTGTATCAGTATACCTTTTTCCATGATTTCAGTATGCAAATGTTAAAAGGGCTATTTTGGGCCATTTTAGCCGTCCAAAAGGGGGAGTTTTAGTCAATTATTTCGTGCTCGTATATCCGAAGTTCAATAAGAAATTGTTATTTATCACATAAATAACTATCTTTGTTCTTATATCAAAATAGAGAGGAGCTGAATATGACGACTTTTGAATTAGAAGCACGTAAAACCGAACTCATTCAGGAAATATTAAATATAAATAATTCCGAAATATTGGATAAAGTTCGTTCTGAGCTTCGTAAATGGTTATCCGTTAACGAAAAGAGTCCTTGTACTTATACACTTGAAGAAGTAAAACAACGTCTAACCATTACAGAAGCCGACGCTATCGCAGGAAAAGGTATCTCAGAAGAAGAAGCCAATGCTATAATGGATAAATGGGTATGAGACTTATATGGCATCCATTGGCATTAGATGATTTATCACAAATCACTCAGTATTGTAGGCATAATTTTGGTATCCACATTGCCAAAAAGGTTAAAGACAGGTATCAGAATGATGTCAGTCTTCTAAAAAATCATCCTTTACTAGGTTTTATAGACCCATTTCTTATCGATTTCGGAACACTAGAATATCGTTCCTTGGTTGTAGAAAACACAAAAATCATTTACACAGCCCATACTGATTATATCTATATACATCTAATATGGGATTGCCGACGTCAACCCGAATCTCTTCGCACAGAAATAAGTAAAAGAGTTTCCCATATTTAAATACTAATACATCTCTATTGTTAAAAGGGCTATTTCGGATCATTTTAGCCGTCCAAAAGGGGGAGTTTTAGTCAATCATTTCGTGATCGTATATCCGAAGTTCAGAAACAAAAAAAGGCCATCGCTCAAAACGACAGCCTTCATTCATTATTTCTATAAAGAGGTATTTACAAAGTATTACAAAACAAACATCTCTTCCAGCACTTCGACCAAACGATCTATTTCATCCTCATTCAATGCTCCTGCCTGTTTTCCTATCCGCTGTTTGTCAACAGTCCGAATCTGGTCGGTAGCTATCATCCCGCTTTTCCCATTTAGCGTACAGCTTACTCGCCAGGGATAAGGAGTAAGTGTCGATGTCAAAGGAATAATTATAACAGTATTCAGATGGCGGTTCAACTCGTCAGGTGATACAACAACCGCCGGTCTTATCTTATTTATCTCACTCCCCTTGGTCGGATTAAGGTCTACCCAATAAATTCCATATCTTTCTACCATTCCAGCCCCTCCAGCTTTTCATCCTCCAGGACATCAGGTATAATCAAATTATCATCCCCGGCTGCATGCATCTGTGAAGCTGCAGCTTCCCAATTCCTACGCGGTACAGGCTTAATCACAATACTGTTATTTTTCTGCGAGATGATTACCGGATCTTTAGCCGATAGATTCAACCGCTTCAAAAGACGGGCAGGTAATATAACCCCCATACTATTTCCTATTTGCACTATATTTCTTTCCATACTCACACAATGTTATAACGTTTACACTATACAAATATAGCAAACAAGATATCAAGTTATAACATTCTCATGTTAAAGGTTGTTATATTGATAAAAGAAACCCTCACTACCGAAAACCGGCAATGAGGGTTTCTATGTATAATAGGTAATGTATATTACAACTTATGTATCACTTTCATCAACTGTTCACCCAAACCGATCGTGTATCCCTGGGATACGAATACGATACGGTTGAAGGTATCGGCGATGATGAAGATCGGGAGCTGGCTGGCATTTGCCAGTTTCATGGCTGATGCGATCTCTTTCTGGATATGGTTGTCGGCATCGATACCGTAAGTGATTGTGTTAGGCAGGTCGCCGAACTCTTTCGGATCGAAATTCTGATAACCCTTTTCATCCGGGAACAGAAGCACCATGCTACGGCCCCATTCTTCCAGGTCCTTCTTCACGGCAGCGATGTCGCGCATAGCGTGGTTAGTCGGTTCCTGGCGAGAACCCAGGATAGCTACCACATAATAACCGCGGCCCGTTGTTGCCAGTACGCTGGTTTCTTCGCCGTTGTCGGCACGTTTGAACTTGTTTTCAGAGTTGAAGTTACCAATCACCTGAACTTCGTCCGTGTTTTCACGCATTTCCAGTTTTGTCGGGGTTGTCTTGCCCGGCTCTACATTGAAGAAAGAAACTTCTGCCAATACACTGCCGTTAGCCATACGGGTTCCGGTTACCATCATATAGTTACCTTCGTCCATGCTCAGCGGAGTCTTCAACATACTGCTCCAGGTATCGCCTACACCCATATCCACATTACCGGTACGTTCAAAGTTCAGTGTCTGCAACTTAGCACTCGGCAATATCTTGGCGATCGTGAAATGACTGTAATATTTCGGGTCCTGCAAAGCCTTGATCGGAGCATAGGAAGCAACGACCTTACCCTGTTTAGCGGTTGTCTGAACAGCAGCTTCAAAGTCCACGTCCATCCAGTTGCCGTCTTTCATATATTGTACCTTGCGGGCTACCGGCTCGATACGTGCCGGGATACCCAGGCTACGGCAGGCAGCCACAAAGAAAATATTACGTGATCCGGTATCGGCTACGCGCGATTTGAATACGCCCATCGGCATAACCGGGATACGCTGTGAGTTGAGTTCATTCTTGATTGTGATATTCTTCTTTACCCAGTCTACCAAAGCCATCGGGTCTTCTTTTGCTTGTTTTGCCAGTTCGGCATCCACGTTCTTTTGGAAATAACTGCGGTACGGAGTGAGGAACTCGTTCGCTACACGCGGATTCAGGACATAATCATTGAAGAAGTCGCCTTTAACCACTTCCGAGTTGTTCAAGTGATCAGCCAACACAGATGCAGGCGTGTCACGAAGGTCTTTAGCAGAGATCACATCCAGTAAAGCCATTGCTACCGGACGTTTGTCAGCCGGAGTCTCACGCAGGAACTTTTCGATCTCCATCCAGTTACCACGGCTGCCGATCAGATAGTCGGATGTTTTCAACGGGTCGATACCCAATTCTTTTGCCAGTGCTTCCGCTTTTTCTTCCGTATAGAAAGTAGCGACGTATTTGTTACGGATCGCATCTTCTTCCAACAGGCGGGCTGCGTTTGCTTCCTTCTGTTCGGGAGTTACTTCCACGGCAATAGAACCTTCTACCGGCGGAATAACGTCGAGGGCTACAGCTTCGATAGCATCACCCGGTTTCTTATCCAGCTTGATGGTAGCGTCGCCTTTACCGAAAGAGACCTTATCGAAACCGAACTTGCCGTCTTTGGTTGCCCAAACGAACATGTCGCCTTTACCGGCTGTCAGGAATGTCTTTCCTTCCGCATCCGTTTTCTTGTTGGCTACGGTATAGAACTCGGCATAGTTATAAATCTTAAATTCCACGTCTGCTCCGGAAACCGGCTTACCGTCCGCATCGACTACAGTGACAACTGCTTTTCCTGTCGGTGCATAGTTGTCGATCACATTGATCTCCGTATAACCGTCTGTTTCGAGCATGACTTCTTCCGGACCATGATATTTACCGAATACCTTCGTATGCATCAGCATACCACGGTAAGCGGGACCGTTAAACCATCCCAGGTTCAGAACCGGTTCCGGTTCGCAAGCACCCAGGAAGTACCATTTGCCGTTTACCCAGGCTTCTACCCAGGCATGGTTGTCGTCGGTATGTGCCCAACGCGGCGTATATACCTGACGGGCAGGGATACCTACCGAGCGAAGTGCTGCTACCGTAAAGGTAGATTCCTCACCGCAACGTCCGTAAGCAGTCTTTACAGAAGCCAGCGGAGAACTTGTGCGGGCATCGGACGGCGTATAAATTACTTTTTCATGACACCAGTGGTTCACTTCCAGCACGGCATCGTATAATGACAAGCCTTTCACACGATCTTTCAGTTCGTCGAAAAAGACCATACGACTTTCATCCAGGTTCTCGTTGTTCACGCGGATAGGCAGAACGAAATGGCGAAAGATCTCCTCAGGAATACTGTCGCCCCAGGGCATTTCTTCTTTTGCCTTGAAAGAACTACGGATATTATCCAGATAAAGTTTTCCATCATAATCGGTAATGTCGCCGATCGGCATATAGGCATACAGGAATGTAAGTGCCTCTCTTTCTTCCGGCGTCATTTGCTGATTGAAAACTGTGAACAGATCTCCGTCAGGCAAAGCCGCCTGTTTGGCCTGGAAATCTTTCTCTACTTCGGCTCTGAATGCATCGTCAGAGATAAAATGCTGCTGTTTGTTGCATGCTGCCCCTATCAGGAGGATGAACAATAGTGAGAATAAATGTGTTTTATGCATAGTGTTTATTTTATGTCGACAAAGATACGTATTATATTCATTAGTCAGTATATGAGCCATATATTTCGACATTCATTCCATTGTAGTTTCAGCTTTTTTTTGTTATTTTGAAGGATAATTGAGTAAACCGTTTCCGCTTATGTTCCATAATTTAGAACTCTTACACAATGCGGAGGGAATCTTGTTGATTGCTTCCGTCATTCTTTTTTTCAGTATTTTTGCCGGTAAGGCAGGTTATCGTTTCGGACTCCCCGCGCTGTTGCTTTTCCTGGGAGTCGGTATGTTATTCGGTAGTGACGGACTGGGAATCCAGTTCAGTAATCCGAATATTGCGCAGTTCATCGGTATGCTGGCGTTGAGTATCATCCTGTTCTCAGGCGGTATGGACACGAAGATATCCGAGGTAAAACCCATTGCGTCGCAAGGGGTCATTTTGGCGACAGTCGGTGTACTGGCGACTACGTTCATTACGGGTGGATTCATTTATTATCTGTCCAAGCTCGTGACCGGTTATGAAACACTCACGCTCCCCGAATCCCTGCTGATGGCAGCCGTTATGTCGTCAACCGATTCGGCTTCTGTATTTTCCATCCTTCGAAGTAAAGGCGTGTATCTGAAAGAACGGCTCCGACCGACCCTGGAGCTGGAAAGTGGTAGTAACGACCCGATGGCGTATATGCTTACCTTGCTGCTGATCGCTTATATCCAAACTGCCGGGATGAATCTTGGCGATGCAATCTTGTCGCTGGTGATCCAGTTATCGGTAGGTGCCCTGGCCGGTTACCTGTTCGGGAAACTGGCGGTACTCATTATCAATAAGATCGATATCGATAATGAGTCGCTGTATCCGATCTTGCTACTGGCTACTGCATTCTTTACCTTCGCTGCGACCTCGCTCTGCAAAGGGAACGGCTACCTGGCCGTATATATCGCCGGATTGGTAGTCGGGAATGCCAAGATCGTCCACAAGAAGAGTATCGGTACTTTCTTCGACGGTTTTGCCTGGTTGTGGCAGATCGTGATGTTCCTTACGTTGGGACTACTTGTCAATCCGCACGAACTGTTGCCGGTAGCTCCCATCGGTCTGACGGTCGGTATCTTTATGATCATTTTCGCCCGTCCGATCAGTGTTTTTCTCTGCCTGCTCCCCTATAAGAACTTCTCTTTCAAAGGGAAACTGTATATTTCGTGGGTAGGGCTTCGCGGAGCCGTACCAATTATCTTTGCCACTTATCCGCTGATTGCGGGGGTCGAGCATGCCGGACTGATATTCAATGTGGTATTCTTTATCACAATCCTGTCTCTGCTGATACAGGGTACGACGGTGACGCAGGCTGCCAAATGGCTGGATATGATCGATGAACCGGAACGGAAGGATGTATTCGGTATCGAATTGCCGGAAGGTATTAAGAGCGCGATGAGCGAGATCGATGTTACTCCCGAAGTGCTTACACATGGGAACAAGCTGATGGAGCTTACGCTGCCCGACCATACGCTGGCGGTAATGGTCATGCGTGACGGACGTTATTTCATTCCTAAAGGAAATACGGTCCTGATGGAAAATGATAAGTTACTGATGATTTCCGATAATGACGAGGCACTGCTTCAGGCTTATGAAGCGCTGGGGATTACGGATTATACGCTGAAGAAGAATTAAAAAGGAAAAGAGGTGTGTTAAAGACTGCTGTACGGCGAGACTTTAACACACCCCTGTCCCCTCCTCTCCGGAGAGGGAAAATTACTACTGAATTTCGATAGACATATCAGACTTTATATTTTCTGCGGAAGTAGCCAGATACAAGATAAAAGTACCCGGTTCTACAACGAATTGCTTCTGTGCTTCGCTGTAAAAAGCCAAAGAACTTACTGGGATATCTATTTCTACCTGTTTACTTTCACCTGCTTTCAAAAAAACTTTCCTGAAACCTTTCAGTTCTTTTACCGGACGCATGACTGAACATTCCGGATCGCTTACGTAGAGTTGGGCAACTTCGGCACCATCTCTTTTTCCGGTATTCGTCAATGTGAAAGTGGCTTTGATCGTTTCCCCCTGGCCATACGTTTTCTTGTCGGTAGCCAGATTTCCAAAAGAGAAGTCAGTATAAGACAGACCATAGCCGAACGGATAGACCACCGGTAACCGTTTCGTGTCATACCAGCGATAACCTACCAGGATATCTTCTTCATATTTTACTTTCAGATCTCTTCCGGGGAAATTACCTAAAGCCATATCCGGAGATTGTTCCAGTGTAACAGGGGTGGTAAAAGGCATTTTGCCACTGGGATTCACCTTCCCGGTAATGGCATCCACCAAGGCATTTCCACCTTCCATTCCGTTATACCATCCCCAAAGGATTGCCGGGGCACAGATATCCAAAGCAACCATATTCACCGGCGAACCGGCAACGATCACCACGATCGTTCTGGGATTGGCTTTGATCACTTCCTGGATCAATTGCACCTGACCGTAAGGCAATTCCATATATTGACGATCTGCCGATTCCGTATCATAATCATGATTTAACCCTCCGACAACGATCGCCACATCGCTGTTGCGGGCTGCGTCGACTGCTTCCTTCAATAACTTCTCGTTTACCTGATTTCCATCGGTAAAACTGCCAGCATTCTGCCCGTTATTACTTCCTTCGATAAAAGTGGATAGTTTTTCATATCCCTGTGCAAAATTGACTTTCACACGGTCACCCAGTTTCATACGGATTGCTTCCAGCGGAGTGACTTCATACAAAGACTTGATCTCGGAACTCAGTCCACCATCCGAATGCCGGCGGGTGGCATTGTCGCCGATCACTGCAATGCTTTTCACCGACGAGATATCCAACGGCAACAGGTTTTCCTTATTTTTCAATAACACAATCGCTTCGGCTGCTGCCTGATAAGCTGCCTGCTGATGCTCCGGCGTATTGATAGAACTCTGGTTAAAGCGTTTCTTGGGATCTAGTACTTTCGTTTTGATCATGACGCGGAGTACGTTACCCACTTTTTCGTCTACCAGGCTTTCGGGGATTTCACCCTTTTTTACCGCCTCTATCAGAGGGTTGGCAAAATACCAGTCATCATAATTTTCTATATTGGTCCCCATTTCCAGATCCAGACCGGCAATAGCAGATTTTACCGTACTATGGGCTGCCCCCCAGTCGGTCACATATACGCCTTTAAAACCCCATTCGTCACGAAGGATATCGCGTGCCAGGTATTTGTTTTCTGCACACCAATCGCCTTTGTATTTGTTATAGGCAGCCATCACGGTCAGGGCACCGCCTTCCTGTACAGCGGCTTTGAATGCGGGCAGATAGATTTCGCGGAGGGCACGTTCGCTACATTCCACCTCGACGGTGGTACGGTTCGTTTCCTGGTTGTTCAGAGCAAAATGCTTCACGCTGCATGCGACATCACGGCTTTGCAATCCCTGAATATACCGGACGGCCAATACAGAGTTCAGATAAGGGTCCTCACTCATATATTCGAAGTTACGTCCGCACAACGGGCTACGGATAATATTCACACCGGGGCCCAGCAACACGTCTTTTTTACGCCAGCGGGCTTCTTCACCCAGTACTTCCCCACGGTAATAGGCAAGCTCCGGATTCCAGGCTGCAGCGAAAGCCGTACCTGTCGGAAAATAGGTCGATGAATCGGTAGTCCAGTTGGCATATCCCCAGTCATGCCGGTTGATCTCCGCACGAACCCCGTGAGGACCGTCGCTCAAGCTCCATTCCGGAATACCCAAACGTTTGATTTCCGACACATAAAACTTGGAATTTCCATGCAACAAACTTACTTTTTCTTCCAGTGTCATCCGACGGATCAGTGTCTCAATACGTTTTTCCATTTGCTGATCCTCTTTATTTACGGGCTGTGCTACCGATACCGCAACGGTCATACAAAAGGAAAGCACAATCATAGTTATTAATTTCTTCATATTTACTTCTTTATTGAACTTCTATTTCAGTTACAGCATCCGGCAAACCGTCGGCTGTTGCTCTTACACGGATAATCCCTTTCTTGCCGGTATTTTGAACAACGACAAGGGCTTTCCCGTAAAATGCATTTCGTTCCGGTTTCTTCAGACTGTTGGGATCATTCTGATCGCCATTGTCCGTTCCGGCAATAAAGCCGTCTCCTTCCACCGAGAAACGAATCAAGTTATCGGCACGGGGGACCAGGTTACCGGCTTTGTCTTTTACCTCAACGGTTATAAAAGAGAGATCCGTACCATCTGCCTGAATAACCCGACGGTCAGGGAGTAATGCTAGCTCGGCAGCCTCGCCTGCAGTATGGATTTCCTGCGCCAGCACTTCTTTTCCGGCTTTACGGGATACGGCTTTCAACGTACCCGGTGTAAATGGAACACGCCAGGATACATGGTAGGTACTGTCATTCTTACTTTTCGTGCCGAGACTCTTACCATTCAAGAATAGTTCCACCTCATCCGCCTGGTTGTAATAGGCCCAGACATCTACTTCTTCACCCTCTTTCCAGTTCCAATGCGGGAATAGATGCAGGGTCGGCTGGTCGGTCCATTCACTCAGGTACATATAATACACGTCTTTCGGGAATCCTGCCAGGTCGACGACACCAAAGAAACTGCTGCGACTCGGCCACCAGTAAGGTGTCGGCTCACCCAGATAATCAAAACCGGTCCAGATAAACATTCCGGAAGCATACGGCAAACGTTTTACCTCGTGCCAGGTTACTTCATGGGTCGATCCCCAGGGAACATGGCAGTTGTCGTAAGAAGAACAAAGGTGTTCAGGACGATCGAAAGGCTTGTCCCATGATTCGGGCCAGATATACATTTCGTCGGATGGCATCTGGTAATAACCGCGTGTCATCAAAGCCGATGTAGATTCACTGACGATCAGCTTCTTGCCCGGATAGACCTGTGGGAAAGGGGCATAGTCTTTCTCATGGTAGTTGAAACCATACACATCGAGTGCACCGGAACGGAACAGATGGTTGGCCGGATCTACACCGTTATTTCCGGCAGTTACCGGACGGGTAGTATCCAACTTTCTGACAATATCAGCCAAAGCGATCGTGATCAACGACTGGACACTCATTGTGCTATCCTCCAGCAAAGCCGGATCTATCTTATGACCGGCATTCAGGATCAGGTTCGCTTCCTGCAGGCTCAGTGTATCGGCATCCGCATGCGACCATTGTTCAAGTACCTCATTTCCGATACTCCACATGAAAACGGAGGCATGGTTACGGTCACGCTTGATCTGGTCGGTCAGGTCCCGTTCATGCCATTCGTCAAAGTATTGTGCATAATCGTAAGGCGATTTTCGTTTTCTCCACATATCGAACGATTCATCCTGTACCAGCAGTCCCATCCGGTCGCATAGTTCCAGTAATTCGGGAGCCGGTGGATTATGGCTGGTACGGATCGCATTGACACCCATATCTTTCATTATCTGCAACTGACGCTCGATCGCACGTTTATTAACGGCCGTACCCAGGCATCCCAGGTCATGATGCAGACAAACACCCAACACCTTTGTCGGTTCTCCGTTCAGATAAAAACCGGTTGCCTCATCCCACCGGAAAGTACGGATACCGAAGGTTGTTTCATATCGGTCGGTCAGTTGATTTCCGGATCTTACTTCAGTTACAGCAGTATATAATGCGGGATTTTTTATTCCCCACAATTCAGGGGCTTTTACCTCAAGAGTCTGTTTAATAATATCACTACCGTTCTCCGGTAGTTCGACCGGAAGAGAGGTATGTGCAATAACTTTTCCGGAAGGGGCTTTAATGATTGTCGTCAACTCGGCAGTAACTGCAGCTGCATAAGTATTCTTCAGTGTCGTTTCAATCACTACCATCGCCCTCTCCTGTGCGACATCCGGAGTTGTAATATTCGTTCCGTACTGATCCACATGAACCTGACCGGTTTTAACCAACCAGACATTCCGGTAGATACCTGATCCCGAATACCAGCGTGAGTTAGGTTGCTGCGAGTTGTCAGCCTGTACAACCAGTACATTCTCCTCCTGACCGTATTTCAGATAAGGAGTCATATCATAACGGAACGAGATATATCCGTTCGGACGGAATCCCAGCAGATGACCGTTCAGCCATACCTTACTGCAACGGTAAACACCGTCGAAGTCGATATAGACCTGCTTTCCCCGGTCACTTTCCGGTATCTTGAAATGCTTCCTGTACCAGCCCATACCACCGGGCAAGGCTCCGCCCCCGGGTGTCGCCGGATTCTCTTTGGAGAAATCTGCTTCGATGCTCCAATCATGCGGAAGGTTCAGTTGCCTCCAGCCGGTATCGTCGGCATCCGGAGCGGAAAGATCCGCCTGGTTGTCTGTCAGCGAGAATAGCCAGTCGTTGTTAAAGGAGGTTCTCTCACGTCCCTGCTGGTCGGCCGAACAGGCCGCCAACAAGAGACTAAAGAATACAATTGCTAATTGTTTCATACATGTTAGTTTATCAGGGTAACGAAATGGTTAACTGTTCGCCTTTATATACAGCAGAGACTTCCTTTCCCGCCGGATATTCAGGTGTAACAAAGATAACTTTTATATTCCGTTCCATAGCCATTTCAGGGAAAGAACCGGAACGGGTTCCGATAGTCAGTTCCTTTCCTGATTCTTTATAAGAAAGCGGAATCGTACTGTATTCACCTTTTTCATAGGCATAAGTCACCCCATTATCCTCATACAAGGAGAAAGAGGCATCGGCACCGGTATACACGTAGACCGTCAGGTCTTTTTGTTCTTCGGCAGTCGACTGGATCAGTTTACCTGCAGGGATAATGGAGCCGCCGCGTACAAATAATGGCATTTGTTCATACGGAGCAGCAACAGTGCGGGAAGTTCCTCCGGTCATACTTTTACCGGTATAGTAATCGTACCAGACTCCGGCAGGGAAATAGACCTCCCGGTCCCGTTTCTTGTACTGATGAACCGGACAAGCCATAAAGGCCGGACCGAACATAAACTGGTCATCAATAGTATAGGTCTTCTTATCTTCCGCATAATCCATCACCAGGGCACGCATGATCGTATAGTCATTGAAATAGGTCATACCTGCCAGACTATAGATATAAGGCATCAGGCGATATCGTAATTCGGTATAATATTTCATTGACTTGTAGGTAGGCGTTCCTTCCGGTGCGATATTATAGATTTCCCGGCACGGATACTGACCATGGCTACGGAACAACGGGCAGAATGCACCGAACTGATACCAACGGGTATTCAATTCGCGCCATTCGTTCAGGTCTTCGCTTCCTTCTTCCGCGTGCTCATAACGTTTCTCCACACAGAATCCGCCGATATCCATCGTCCAGTAAGGGACACCCGACATCGCAAAGTTCAAACCGGCACTTATCTGAGCTTTCATATCTTCCCAACGGGTACCGATATCACCGCTCCAGGTAGCTGTCGAATACCGCTGCTGTCCGGCAAAACCGGAACGGGTTAACAGGAAAACACGGTTATCCGGGTTTACGCCACGCTGTCCGTCATAGATTGCCTCCGCATTCATCAGGGCATAGGCATTGAAATATTTGGTAGAAGGGCCCAGATAAGTCGGTCCGCACAACTTCTTCCGGTAATTCATATCCGTATTGTCCTGTACATTCGGTTCGGAGGCATCCATCCACCAGGCATCGACACCCAGGCTGTAGAGATGTTCATTCATCTGATTCCAGAACAATTTACGTGCTTCCGGATTGTAGGCGTCATAGAATGAGCCGATATATCCCGGATAGATCCAGTCGCGGATGCTGTCTTTAATCGCTTGCTGATACATAGCTCCCAGTTGGTCCAGTTCCTTGTAATGCTCTGTCGTCATATAAAATTTAGGCCATACGGAGATCATGAAACGGGTATCCTTCTCGTGTATCTCCCTGATCATTCCGGCAGGGTCCGGGAAACGTTCCTTGTCGAATTCATGGCTTCCCCAGGCATCTACCGGCCAATAACTCCAGTCCTGAACGATCACATCCAATGGGACCTGGCGTTTCCGGTATTCATTCAATGCGGTCAGCAATTCATCCTGTGTTTTATAACGCTCACGGCTTAACCAATACCCCATGGCCCATTTAGGCATCACCTGGCTTTTTCCGGTTACGGAACGATATCCACTGATCACCTCATCCATATTTTTACCGTTGATAAAGTAATAGTCGATCTGATCACCCATCTCGCTCCAGAATGCCAAACGGTTCTGTTCGGCCTCGGGTAACGGACTCAGCACCTTCAATCCCAAATAAGAGACACCACCATCCGGAAGCCATTCGACCCGGATCGGATAACGCTTTCCTTTTTCCAGACGAACTTTGGTTTTATAATCGTTCGGGTTCCAGGCAGTACGCCAGCGTTCGGCGACCACTTCTTTCCCATCGATAAAGACTTTCGTATATCCGGCATAATGTAGTTTGAAATGATGTACACCACTTTCTGTTGGTTCTATCTCTCCTTCCCAGGTGGCATAAGCCTCATTGGAAGGAAATTTCTCCGGGAAATTCTTGATCGTTACCAGATCTTCATAATTGATTTTGTCCTCTTTTCGGATCAAAGGTTGTACCGAAGAGGTCCGATCCTTATAATAAGTAGCGGTCAATGCACCGGCCTGCCCTTCCTTATCATACAGTTTAAAGACATCGCCCAGTTCTGCATAGGGGCGTTTATCCCCGAAACGGCTCAGGGAATAGTTATGCCAGAGTATTCCATACCCTTTGGTGGAAACGATAAAAGGAACGCTTACTTTCGTATTGTACTGGAACAGTTCTTCGTTTTTTCCTTTATAATTGAACTCATCGCTCTGATGTTGTCCCAGACCATACAATCCTTCCTCTTCGTCATTTTCAAAAACCTGACGGAACGAATAACCATTGGTTCCTTCCACCCGTACCGGGGTGAATTCTTTCCCACCTCCATTCTGTTCACGGAGGATCAGGTTCCCTGCCTTATCCGTGAACCAAACTTCGCCTGTTCTCTGTAATAGACGAGCCTGTAAGGTAGCTGTTCCAAGCGTGATGGTATCCCCGTTCCGGGTGATCTCAAAAGCAGGGACAGGTAACTGGTGCGTGTCTTTGATCAGATTTACACTTTCTTCAAATATGCCTGTTGGCGATGCCATCACCCGGATTACATCGTCGGTAATCACTTCCAGTTTAACGGCTTTTGTCTCGCCGGAAGTAATAGGGACGATTATTCCATTCTCTGTCTGCCGGACAGCATCCGAATGGCAGGCAGAGAACAACAGCGTTCCGAAGGTAAGACATACAATCGCTTGTTTCATATTCTATCTTATTAGTCTGTCACTTTAAATTTCACTTTTCCTTCCAGGCCGTCGGCTTTCACCTGATGCCCTTTTACAGAGACTGTCAACGGATGAAGCTGATTGTCTGACGGCAGGCAAACCAGTCCGGTTGCTTCGGTTGCATCGGAAGCATAGACTTTCAGTTCGAGCTGGCTCCAATCCATCTCATCTGTATTTTGTGCCAGTTTGATATGTGGCAATACGGAACCGTCACGAACCAGGATCACAGCAGGTATTGTTCCTGTCTGAATAGTATGCCAACCTCCGGCATACGTTTTTCCGGTCTGGTAATCGATCCATTTACCTTCCGGCAGATAGACATCGCGTTCGGAACCGCTTTCCATCATCGGGGCGACCAACATCTGGCTACCGAACAAGTATTCATCTTCAACCAGCCATGCACCGGCATCATGCGGGTATTCCACAAAGAGAGCACGCATCATCGGAAGACCTTTCTCCGTACATTCCTTTGCCTGTGCATAGACATACGGCATCAGTTTATATTTCAATTCCGCATTCTGACGGAAAGCTTTCAGGAATCCTTCATTATACAACCAGGGTTCTGTAGGAGGTGCACCGTGTGCACGGGTGTGAGAGCATAGGAATCCCATCGGCAACCAGCGGCGATAGAGTTCCTCCGGAGTAGATGTTACAAAGCCTCCGATATCATGGCTCCAGAAAGAGAATCCGCTCAAACCGAAGGACAGACCGCCACGCAATGTTCCCAACATACCCATATCTGTATTCTCGGCATCACCACCCCAATGTAACGGGTAACGCTGTGAGCCTGCCCAGGCACTACGCGCCCAGATAATATTTTCGCCATGTACTTCCTTGATAATATCGGCAACAGCCTTATTATATCTCAACGGATAAAGATTATGCTCATAAAACCCGCTTTTACCGGAAGCATAGATGCCATTGAACGGAGCGGCTTCACCGAAATCGACCTTGATAGCGCCTACCCCCATCTTGATCAGGTTGGCCAATTTGTCCTGGTACCACTTAACCGTATTCGGATTGGAGAAATCCAATACAACATCTTCATAAGGAAGTTCTCCTTTACCATTCTTCACATACAGGTCCTTTTCAATCAGCTCGCTAAAGAAACGGTTCTTCGGCGTGAAATAAGGCAACTGCCACAAACAAGTATGGAAGCCTTTCTTTTTCAGATCATCCAACATCAGTTGCGGATCGGAGAAGCGGTTCGGAGCAAACTGGTAATCGC
The DNA here is from genome assembly GCF_029581355.1 of Parabacteroides chongii. Lineage (NCBI taxonomy): Bacteria > Pseudomonadati > Bacteroidota > Bacteroidia > Bacteroidales > Tannerellaceae > Parabacteroides > Parabacteroides chongii. The sequence continues at coordinate 1,177,531 of NZ_CP120849.1, forward strand.
ACTGCCAGTCGGTTTCAAACCAGCCGGTATCAAAGTGAATCACATCAGAGGGGATCTTATGTTTACGCAGGTTTTCTGCTACGTCGTATCCGTCTTTTTGTGAGAAATAAGTGATGCGGCTCATCCAGGTTCCGAACGACCACAGAGGCGGCATTCCCGGCTTACCCACAATCTCCGTATATTCATTCAGAATATCTTTCGGTTCTCCGAAGAAAACGAAAAAGTCCATTGTCTCATCACCCATGAATAGCTTATTGACATTGATATTGGTCGCACCAAAGTCGCAAGTCACCGGGGCGGAGGTATGCATGAACATACCATAGCCGCGGTTACTCATAAAGAAGGGAATAGGTTTATATTGCTGGTCGGTTTCAGGTCCTTGGGGGTCGGTTACAAACAGGTGTACTCTCTGTCCCACTTTATTCAGAGGACCGAAAGACTCACCGCAACCGAAAATCTTTTCGTTCGGAGCCAGAGAGAATACCGGATTAATGCTCCGGCTGTTATCCGATCCGCGTTTGATAAAATTGAACGGGACAATCTTAGCCTGGGTCGAGTCGTTATCATGCAATGTACGGGTCTGCGTCATGATCTTGCCATTCGCATCACGCAAAACGATACGCCAGGGGTTCTTTTCAATGGTTATACTGCCGTTGGCATTTGCATATGTCACGGCATTCCCCGTTTCTGTTCCCTTCCAGGAGCTGTCTTTGCCTGGTTCTTTGGCAAGCATCAGGGAGGTTTCATCCTTCGGTTCCACCGGTGTCGTTAACATCCGAACACGGACCGTACGGGGAGAGACAAAGTCGATAGAGAATCTTAATTCGGGATCATTTACATAAGCTGTAAAGGGGAAATCCTGCATTTTCAGGGGTACAGGCAATACTGTATTTGTATTGAACGCCTGGCGGCTTTCCTGCGTGTACCGTTTCCATCGAACGGTACCGCTGGCTTTTGCTACATCAAATGATGACAATTCATCTGCAAAGAAAAAGATGTTGGTGAAATCACCGAAATCGGTGCTCATATCTTTCGCCTGGTTCATCAGATACTGTGAACCCGAATTAATCTGAAGCTGTGCCTGTGACTGCAAAGGTAATCCACCCAAAGCAGCCAAAGTTAATGACAGAAATAATTTCTTATTTTTCATGATCTATCTGTTTTAATATTTGAATACACGGTACGAATGAGGCATAAGTGTCAAGCGGAATCCTTTGAACGAAGTTTCTTCACTCACCGGAACCACAACGGAATCGTCGACAATATCAGTCAGTTGCTTTACTCCCTCATCTGTGATCACCCGGATCGTGACAGGCTCATCATTGAATGATTCCACAATGAATGTCCCGTTATCATAAAGAAACAGGCTCACTTTGGACGGAGCCTCGATACGCACAGGCAGATCCTGGCTCATCACCCGGCGGAATATATTCAGTACGCCTTCGGGAAGATCGTATAGACTTCCCATATCATCCGGAATAGTGATCACGTACAAACTACCTTTCGAATAAAGAGCCCGAAGCAACATCGGATATCCACTGACACCTCCTTTGAGAGGACGCCCGGCACTTGCCAGCTCCCAGGCGTCGTTTGTCTGGTAACGAACCTGAGGAATCAACAGGTCACGACCGGATTTACCCAAAGACCCGAAATCATTCACCAATGCTTTCAGATCTGAACAACGCAATTCAGCAATCTCGGCAATTTGTTCCGGTATAGCTTTCAACAGGTTACTGGTAATCACTATATCTCCGCCTTTCTGTAACTGGGCCTTCATCTTTGGAAGCAGTACCGGATCATATTTAGCCTGTTCAGTCAGCAAAACGACTTGCTGATCTGTCGGAAATTCGGGATACATATCCATCGGCAGACCGATCATTCCCAGATAATTCGGAAGAAAGTCATCCCCCAGCGAATGATAAGGTTTGTAAGACTTAATCCCGACCGGCTTCCCGAGCTTATGGACAAACTTATCTATTTGTTCGAAAGTCACACCGGCTGGACGGGCAATCGTAGTTGGCTGCACCTGTTGTCCGTCGGCTGATCTGACCGGCTTCATCATGTCATCGTAACTGAAACTGGTTCCTTGTCCCTGCCAGGGAGTACGGTGCTCCGGTCTGATCTTTACATCCAACAGTTGGTTATAGGCAAAAAGGATCATTTCAGGGGCTTTGGCGAACATGGTTAGCCAAAGTTGTTCAGCATAACGGTCCATTCCCAGTTCGGAACCACCGGCATCCACCCAACCACCTCCGTTATGACCGGGGCGCAGATTCTCATAATACCGAACCACGTTATAGCTCAGGTAATTTTGCAAATGCTGGGCATTACCCGGATCACGGGTTTCCGTTCCGGTCCATACACCGTCAAACAACCGGGGACCGTTCTTCAGATCGAATCCCAATCCCTGGAAATGATCGTACCAGTTCGGATATTTGATAATCACCTTTACATTCGGATTAACTTTCTTTGCCGGTTGCAGAACCAACGTCTGACCGGCTTCAGTCATCAGTTTAGTGCGGTAATCGCTCCAGCTCTGACTGCCTTTGGCCTTTATTTCTATATCCGATTTACAGCTGGTGAAGAAGAAATCATCCAGGATAAAGTCATCGAAATGTCTGGCTGTATGTTCAGCTATCTCCTGTACCATCTTCCGATGTTCGGGATCGGAATAACAGAAGGTTTCAAAGTTATTCGCTTCATTGATCGTATAGGTGATGCCGCCACCCACTTCGATTCCTCGGTCGAGGAAGTACTTCTTTGCCTGTTCCAGGGTTTCATCGGGAACGATCAACAGGTCACGGTGCGTCTCCAAATAGATTTTATCGACCTTTACCTGTTGAGAGATTATATTCCAGGTGGAATCCAGCCACGCAAGATCTTTCATCTTCTCTACCTCATATGCGCGGGTATAAACCGAGACTTTGAAGCTCCGGTAATTACCGGCAAAAATGGAAGAGGAGATCAGCAATGCTGACAGAAGATAATATATTCGTTTCATATTCATTGAAATAAATGCGTTTTACAATCCTATTTTTCATTTAGTATCTTCCGGGCAGCCAACACCATATACATAAAGTAAGAAGCCTCGCCCCCCATACAATACTCACCTTCCTGCCAGATGAACGGATACGGCACCAGTTCCGGCAAGTCGGGACGAATCAGGACTGTTCCCGGAGTAACTCCACCCGGTATATAAGAACCATCGGCGCGATTCACTCCATAAGCCACTGTTGCCGAATTCGCTCCGATACCGGAAGCAAAAGAGACCGTGTTACTTCCCGGATGGCAGCCCAGGATAAAGTTAATTGCATTGAAAATATAGTCTGGTGTGAACAGATCAGGATAAGCATCCTGCAGGAAGCAGTAATAATAGCCTAACGTCTGCACATCCCAGGAACCAGAACTCAGGTTTCCACGATCTTCGGGTACGCCGTATGGAGTTTGCAACTTCATTTTCTCATACTGATCACGAACGGTAACCAATGCTTTACGGATAGACTGCGAGAATTTCTTATCATTCACCGCTTTATCGAAACGACCGATAAACCAGCCGAGACGATCGATGTGCTGAACGATATAATCCTGTTCGGCCAGCACATATTCCTTATAGGAATTATCGCCGGTTGTCAGATACAGTTCGACTGCCGCATGTATTTTAGCTCCTTTAGTCCGCTCATCAGTCCGGGTGATCCGGTACAGTTCTTTCGCTGCATCCAATGCCTGTGTACTCAATGTATCGTTAAAGTTTTTCAAAACCCGGGAGATTGCTGACAACTGGGCAGCAGTCGTCAGTTCTCGATACGGGTTATCCTCTGTGAATACCCAACGATCGTCTTCATTTCCAGTCACATTGTCGGTGTGGGCACTGGCATCTCCCAGATGGACATACTGGCGGACACTGTTACAGATAATCCCGCGGTAAAGACGTCCGAGAGCACGATAACCTGCCACAACGGTCAATGCACCGTTCTCCACCTGCTGCAACAAGTCCGGTTTGCCGTCCGGCTGATGAATCTCGGTAACCCTTTTATGATGGTCGATCGTTGTCGCGTCGTAATCGATACCGAAATGTTCATACGCCAATGCCAGGATATAAGCCTCTCCTGCCTGCGATTCCACGCGGAGGTCATAGTCACCGGCATCATGCCAGCCGCCGATGGTCAGACCGGGTACAATATCACCCGGCTGGTATTGTGTCAGTGTAGACGGCCCTGAAGAATATCCGTCGATATGGCTCAGATTCACAGGAGCCATACGGGCATCATCCATATGACAAAGGTCATGCCAGACACGGTATTTTTCGTTTACCCGCATATGACACATCTGGATCGGCAGGAAGTACTCCAGTTCCGGCTGCCAGACGCCGCGTTCATAAATGTCTTCGGCAATACGGAATACAGGAGAAACGGATTCACCGTAACGAACCTGATACAAGCCTTCTTCCCGGATAGACGAAAAGTCGAAACGGAGATAGTTGTACCGCAAGAATTTACCCCATTCCTGTACCGGTCCGTCCAGGATAAGCTCTTCACCTGCATCCGTAATTTTATAAAGAGCCGGTTCACCGATCTGCTTATCACGGCTATCCAGTTCGATCACAGCCATCTTCGGCTGATCCGGATGGTAACCGACCTGCGAGGTCTGTACTACCGGCGTATACATCCAGTCTTTTACTACATTCGGAGTGATCACCCACTTGATCGCATTCTTGGAAACGCCCGCCGGTATCTCTGTCCGCAGAACGAACCAGCCGTTGTTATGATTCATACGTCCGTCATAGAGGATCAGGTCTCCGATTTCTGAACGGACCGTCACTTTGTTGTAAGGATCAGCCGGATTCATGGTGAATTTCTTACCGCGGGCATAAGGGGCGGCTATGATATCGTCGGCAATCATCGGGTTGTAGGTGCCGTCACCCAAAAGATGTTTCAGGTCGACCTTTCCTTCCGGATTAAAGTTACCGAGCCATTGGGTATTCGATTCGCAGGAGATTGTCGGACCATTCGCCTGTGCAGGAAAAATACCGGCCTTATGATCCATGATCCAGGGTTTTCCCAGAAGGGAACCCGGGTAAAGCTCGAGGTTAAAACCTATTTTTCCTTCATATTTCTGAGGGACGGGGGTATCCAGATCGACTGTTACGATGACATCGTCACCCTCTCCTGCTACACGGATCGTGTACCGGAATACAAAATCCGGATAAAGGGTCGGGTTAAAACCTGTCATGTGCCTGGACGAATCGGGATAACTTAACGTAACAGTTATACTGTTATCCGCCTCATTCACCTGGCGGCTCCGCAGAACGGGAAGCGGTTGCCATTGCCCCTGAGAGGTCTCCAGACGGATATCGCCACTGGCAGCCACACGATTGTTGTTCATAATAATAGTTACGCCGGTTTGTTTGCCCTCCGGATAGACATCGCTGAAAGCCATTATATCTACACCTTCATTACGAAGATAACCGGCAGGATCGAGTTTGAATTCCTGCGCCTGAAGAGGCTGGAATTGTATCAAAGCCAATAAGCCGATGCTTGTCAATATGTTCTTCATGATATGTATTCTTTTATATGTTGGTATCTGTTTGTAAGCCTTTATTTGCTTTCCAATAATTGACGGACGGCAAGTACCAGGAACATATAGTGCGAGGAACCTCCTCCCATCACATATTCTGTCTGTTGCCAGAGGAATGGGAAAGTCAGCAGTTCGGGGAAATCCGGACGGATCATGGCAGTCCCGGAGATCACACCACCGGGGATATAAGACCAATCTGCACGGTTCAAGCCATAGGCTACCGTTGCCGAATTGGCTCCCACCCCCGAAGCGAAGGAGGCGGTATTGCTACCCGGATGACAGCCCAGCACGAAGTTGAGCGCGCTGTAAAGCAACTCCGGCCCGAACAGGTCAGGGTAAGCCTGCACGAGAAAATACTGTTGATAGCCGAACGACTGGATATCCCAGCCTGCTCCCCAAATGCTCGGCTTATAAGGGACGCCATACGGGGTTTCCTTTTTCTGTTCTTCCAGTTCGCGGCGGAAAGCGGCGAGTGCCTTGCGTATGTTCTCTGTAAATTTTTTATCCTTGATGGCCTGATCGGCGCGTCCGATAAACCAGCCTGTACGGGCGATGTTATCAACGATCAGTTTCTGTTGGCCGAGGATATATTTTTTGTATCCATCCTCGTGAGTTGCCAGATAAAGTTCTACGGCAGCCTGTAACTTATTTATTTCCGAACGATCGGTCACACGAGTCCGATCAAACAATTCGCGGGCGGCCTGCAAAGATTGTACGCTCAGGGTATCGTTGAAGCCTTTCAACACACGGGAGACGGTAGCCAGGGCGGCGGCAGTGCTTAATTCGCGGGAAGGGTTATCTTCGGTGAATACCCAGCGGTCGTCGGCATTACCGATCACATTGTCGGTCATGGCACCGGCATCGCCCAGCATGACATACTGGCGCAGGTCGTTGCAAATAATTCCACGATACAGGCGGCCCAGAGCACGATAGCCTCCCACTACGGTTAAGGCACCATTCTCGACCTGTTGTAACAGGTCCGGTTTACCATCCGGCTGATGGATCTCGGTGATCCGGTTATGATGATCGATGGAGGTGACATCATAATCCTCGCAAAAAGCCTCATAAGCCAATGCCAGGATATAAGATTCACCGGCTTGCGATTCTACGCGCAGGTCGAAATCACCCGCGTCATGCCATCCGCCGATATTTAATCCCGGAACGATATCCCCCGGGGCATACTTTGTCAAAGTAGAAGCATTCTGCGTATATCCGTCGATATGATTCAGGGCGGGAGCCATACGGGCATCGTCCAAATGACAATAGTCGTGCCATACCCGATATTTTTCGTTCACCCGCATGTGGCACATTTGTACCGGAAGAAAATATTCCAGGACCGGCTGCCATACGCCCCGTTCATAGATATTCCGGGCGATGCGAAAAACAGAAGAGACCGAGTTTCCGTAACGAATCCGGTAAAGTCCTTCCTCCTTCACGTCCGTGAAATCAAATTTAAGATAGTTGTAACGCAGGAAGTTTCCCCACGGCTGTGGGGCTACGGCATGGATTTTCTCCTCTCCTTTTGCCGTAAGACGGTATAATATAGCTTCAGGACGTGCGCTATCGCGGCTATCCAACTCGATTATCGCTTCTTTCGGCTGCGCCGGGTGATAACCGACCTGTGAAGTCTGGATAACAGGCGTATACAGCCAATCTTTTACTACATTCGGAGTGATAGTCCAGCAGACAGCGCCTTTCGTCACTCCGGCGGGGATTTCGCTGCGGACGACAAACCAACCGTTATTATGGTTCATACGTCCGTCGTATAATTTTAATTCTGTGTTTTCCGATAAGATGGTAAATTTGTTGTAAGCGTCGTCAGGGCGAACGGTGTAACAATGTCCAACCGCATAAGGTTCGGCTATCAGATCGTCGGCGACGATGGGATTATAAGATGAACCGTCTCCCGCCAGCTGTTTCCGGTCAGCCAAGAGGCCGCTTTCTTTCGTAAAAGAACAGTAATTACCTGTATGCTGATGATTGGAACGTACATTTAAAGTAGGTCCGTTAGGCTGTTGTGGAAAAATACCGTCCTGTTCATCCATGATCCAAGGTTTGCCGAAAAGATCGCCCGGAAAAAGTTCGAGATTAAAACCGACCTTACCTGCGAAGTCTGCCGGGATAGGTCGGTCGAGGTCGACTGTCACTACGATATTCCCGCCTTTCCCTTCTACACGGACCGTATAATTGAATTGGAGGTCAGGGTAGATCATCGGATTAAAACCTGTCATATGACGGGAAGAATCGGGATAGGAAAGTCGCGTGATGATCGTGTTGGAAGTATTATCTACAATGCGATCCAGTTGTTTTGGCACCGGCTGCCATTGTCCCGGTGTTGCTTCGAGACGGATATCACCGTTGGTAGCGATCCGGTTACCATGCATGATAAGGCTGACGCCCCCCTGATGGCCTTCGGGATAGAAATCGTTGAACGACATTACATCTACTCCCCCGTTGTTGAAGTATCCGGATGAATTGAGCTTGAACTCCTGAGCCGTCAAGGAGAAGACAGAAGCCAGTAAATATATGCCGATAAGTGTTCGTTTCATGTGAATAAGATTTAATAAAGACCTATCAATCCCAAATAGCATAATGAAATGCAACAAGTTATTTTACCGTCTTTTTGATACGTTAAAAAATATTACCCGGTGAGGTAATCTGAAATACATGGTATAGTAATCTGATTTACCCGATAGGGCAATGTCATTTTGATAGTAACGTTTTTCCTCCGCAAAAGGAAATAGAGGGGGTGTTATAGGTCTTTCCTACAACAGACTTTAACACCCCTGCCTCCTCTCCAAAGGGAAGAGTTACTACCAAACTACAATAAACACTTACAATCAATAACCTGGATTCTGATCTTCCGGTCCGATCTCCGCATTCGTTAAGATTTCCTGATAAGGAATCGGATAAAGCATCTTATCCTTGTTATAATCGAATGTACGATAAGTACGCCAGTCCTGATAAGCAGCATCCGATCCCGGAGCAGTACCTACTCCCTTCGGATATTCCAGGTTGATAAACTCCTCGATCATTCCGGTACGCTTCAAATCATAAAACAGGCTAAATTCCGCATTGAACTCATGGCGACGTTCCATATTGACGGCAACCATCCAGGTTTCGGAAGAGTAACCTTTTTCCGCTTTGTATTTCGTGTAATAGGTTTTAGCGTCAGGCACTGCCACTGTTTCAGTCTGCATCGGAATCGGATATTCGGCATCGCTCAGACTGACCTCATGGTTGCCCCAGGCACGTTCGCGTATCTGGCGGATCGCATCCCAGCCACTTGTTTCATCGCCGGTCTGGAAGCTACATTCTGCATAATTCAGCAAGATGGCGGCATAACGCAGCAGGTGCATGGTAAACGGCTGGTTGATCGTCGTCCAATAGTCGCAGTTGGCGCGCCAGTATTTCAAACTGGAGATATTCGGCATATATTCGGAACCAGTCTTCACATTCGGGGCACCGTTTGCACCGATCGTTTGCCCTGTCCAGGGGTTTGTTTCTCCCAAAGCCACCATAGAGGCAGCACGGCGGCGGTCGCCATCCTCAAACGAGTTGTAACATTCCCAGGAAACAAATAAGGAACCCCAACCGTTATACTCCATCGAAGCGGCACAATAGCATGCTGTCATATAATGATCTTCCGTTGGCGACCACCCTTGCACACCCGACATGTTATTACCATTGTCTGTCCACATCACTGTGGCAAAGACGTCTTCTGTTTGCCATGCTTTTTCAGGATCATACAAATAACTGAAGCATGGAACCAGTGAATAGGTGTTGCTGTCGATTATTTCTTTCAGCAAAGTCTTAGCTTCGGCATATTTTTCCTGATACATCAGGGCCTCGGCCTGATAACCTAAACAGAAACCTTTTGTTATACGTCCGTATTCGCCATTGATCGGTGTCCAGTCGAGAACGGAAGCACCAAATGCGAGGTCGTCGATAATCACCTGCCATGTTTCATCTTCCGTATCCGGGCGCGGCTTGGAAGGTGTATTTACATACGTCTCGCCAGCCATCAGCATGGGCACACGTCCGAAGTTTTTCGCCAGAGCCAGGTAGTTGTAAGCACGGATAGCACGTGCCTGCGCTTCGATCTTCTTCTTGCCGGCTTCGCCTTCGCTGAAAAGATCGTTGTCCATACTTTCCAGGCCGTCGAGCAAGGTGTTACAACGGGAAATCGCCTTATAACAGCCTACCCATAAAGAGAGGAACTCGGAACTGGAAGAGGTCCAGTCTTCCGTACAATAGGCTTTATCCCAACCGCTTGCCTGTGTGTCGAGGGTCGGATGGTTCGACAGCATATATTGTGGCTTAAAGCCCCACATGGAACCGTCGGCACCGGCCTCGTTGTCTTCTTTGGAGGGATAGAAGGTATCGTAACAACCGATCAGGCCACCTTCCACATTGTCTTCACTTTGAAACATGAAGTCGCCCGGCAAAATATCGTAATGGTCTACTTCCAGATAATCCTTACAGCTGTTTGTCGTAAGCAAAAGGAGTAACGATAAGGCAGATATAACTATTTTTTTCATAAGACTCGAATTATAAGATTAAACAATTAGAATTGTACGCTCAAACCAAATGTGAATGTACGCGGATAGGGGTAACGGCCACCGTCGAAACCGGTTTGCAGGACTGCTGCATTGCCGACTTCCGGATCGCCGAATTTATTATAGCCGGAGAAGCATGCGAGGTTCTCTACAGAGGCGAAGATGCGTGCATTGTCCATGCGAAGCGGCTGCAACCAACGTTTCGGGAAGGTATAACCGATCTGGATGTTCGCTATTTTCAGGAAATCACCTTTCTTCACGTAGGCATCGGAAGCTTTCATGTTTGTGTTGTTATCGTTGATCGTCATACGCGGATACATCGTATTCGTGTTCGTTTCGCTCCAGGCATTGTTGATATATTCCTTCAACGTATTTTGGATACCGCCACCGGTCTTATACAACTGCGTCATTTTCATAGCTGCATATGAATTGATTTTCATACCGGCAACACCGTACATGTAGATCATGGCGTCCCAGTTCTTCCAACTGGCATTCAGGGTGAGGCCATAGTTCAGCTTCGGGAAACCGTTCCCCAATACTTTCTGGTCGTCACCATCGATATGGCCATCGCCGTTCAGGTCTTTGTATTTAAAATCGCCCACAGTGGTAGCATTTACCTGGTAAGCGTCGTATCCGTTCTCCTTTGCCAGGGCATTCGCAGCATCTACTTCGGCCTGGTTCTGGAAGATACCTTCCACTACATAACCGTAATAGGAACCTACTGCGTGACCTTCCATCGTTACGGAGTGGTTGGTCCAGTTATCGCCGTCGTCGGTGATCAAATCGCCGTTCGCATCGAGGTTGTTGTAGATAGGGTCGCCCACTTCGATTACTTTGTTCTTCAACGTAGAGCCGGTCAGTGTAGCACCGAGGTTCCAGTCGCCGAAACGTTTGTTATAGGACACACTGAACTCGAATCCTTTGTTCTGGATATGTCCGGCGTTGGTATAAACCTGTCCGTGTCCGGTAGACGGGCGCATGTTGCGGTAAAGCAGAAGGTCTTTGGAGTCACGGATGAAATAATCCATCGTAATGTTCAGGTCGTTGTTAAGCAGACCCAGGTCGAGACCGATATTTGTCTGTGTATTCGTTTCCCATTTCAGGTTAGTGTCGATTTCTTTCAGTTGAGCGAAGCCGACTACCTTGTTATAGTTGGAAGATGAACCGCCTAACTGTCCCCAGTCGTAAGCAATGCGGTTGGAAGAGAGTTGGGCAACGGAAAGGCTGGTCGCACTGCCTGCATTACCGGTTTGTCCCCAACCGAAACGTAGCTTCATGTTGCTGAACAGATCCAGGTTCTTAATAAAATCTTCTTCCGACAAACGCCATGCAAAAGCAGCTGAGGGGAAAGTCCCCCAACGGTTGCCCGAACCGAAGTTGGAAGAGCCGTCACGACGTACGGTAGCAGTAACGATATAACGGTCCATCAAAGTGTACATGGCACGGCCGTACCAGGAGATGTAACGCGTCTTCAGATTATAACCGCCGTCGCCGATGCGTGAAGTCTGGTCACTGGTCAACGACATCTGGCGATAAGTGTCTGCCAGGAAATTGCTTGCATTGGAAGAGACCCAATGGCCCCAGTAATTGGTGACCGAATTCCCCGCCATGACCGTCAGGTTATGGATATCGTTCTTCCAGTTATAGGTGAAATAGCTTTCGATCTCGATATTATTATCCTGCGACTGGTTCATCCAGAAGGAGTTGGTCTGTGCTGCGGTGATGCTTCGCGGATTGACGACATTGAAACCGCTTCCGTCTACTGTCGAAAGCGTATAGGAGCCGATCGTACGGAATTGTAATCCCTTGAACAGATTCAGGTTCAGATAGGCACTGCCGACAAATTTGTTTTCATAGGTAGGGGTCTTATCTTCTTCCATCTTGGCGGCATAGGGGTTATCCTGACCTTTCTGGATATCGCCTTCACCGCTGATCTGCATGAAAGCGTTGTAAGTTCCGTCTGCATTGGCGCACCAGTCGTTGCTGATGAACTGGCCGGTGGTTTCATCCACATAATCCATAGTCGGAGTCAATGTCGCATAGCTGCGGAGGTTTCCGCCTCCCACCTTTTCAGAATGAACGAAAGCGACGTTACCGCCTACTTCGATAAAGTCTTTTACCTTGTGAGTTACATTGGCACGGGCCGTCAGACGGGAGAAGTTGGAATCCAGTATCACGCCGTCGTTATTCAGGTAACCGACCGAGAAAGTCGATTGTGTCTTATCGTTGCCACCGGAAACGGATAGCATGTAATTCTGCTGCAAAGCGGTACGGGTCATAACGTCTTGCCAGTCGATGGTGCGCAGGCGGCCTGCATAGTCTGCACCAAAGGCTTTGTTCTGGATAGAGGCGGCATCGTTGGCACGTCCCTGGCGAACAGAGTAGGCAAAAAGGTCGGCATCGGCTACGTCCAGCTTACCGGTCATGTTCTGGATACCGAAGTTTGCAGAGAAGTTGAGCTGGGTTGCCCCTTTCACCCCTTTCTTCGTCGTGATCATAACGACACCGTTCGCACCACGGGCACCGTAGATAGCGGTGGCGGAAGCGTCTTTCAGAACTTCGATACTTTCCACATCGGCAGGGTTTACAAAATTGGCATTACTGCCGACCTGTACTCCGTCGACTACATACAACGGATCGGCCGAGCCGTTCACCGTCGCGACACCACGGATACGGATTGTCGCCGTCCCTTCCGGGTCACCCGAGTTCTTGGAAACCATCACACCGGCGGCAGAGCCCTGCAACCCTTGCGCGAGGTTCAGCGGATTACGTTTCATCATCTGTTCCTTGTCGACCGAAACAACGGAACCGGAAATGTCGCTTTTCTTGATCGTACCGTAACCGACAACGACTACTTCGTCGATCATCTCGGAGTCTTCTTTTAATACTATATTATAAGAAGTCTTCTGGGTTACTTTAAAACTTTGAGGATTATAACCGATATAGGAGACTTTCACCTCAGCGCCTTCCGGAACTTCCAGTTCATACTTGCCATCCATATCACTGATTATACCGATCGTTGTACCGACTACAGCAATGTTCGCCCCGATAATTGGTTCGCCCTTCTCATCTGTAATGATACCAGAGATTTTTTTCGACTGCTGCATAGCAGTTGTGCTTGCCGGATTCACATCACCGTTATCTACTGCCGCATGGGCAACAAGACCGGTACTAAATAAGAATGCAAATCCCAAAGACTTCAGCGTCAACAAAATTTTAACGTGTTTATTCATACTGAATTGATTTAAAGTAAAAAATAAATTTTTAACTGAAACAAAATTAGTTCATGTACCTCTAACACGAAGGAAATAATGTTTCACGATGCGGGTAAAACGGTAAATGAAGAGGGATAAATTGTGTTTTTTATGGGGGAATTTTGTTCATTCCCCTGTTTTTACCTCCATCATTAGTGGAAAAACACATAGATTTATCGATCTGATATATAGCTAATAAGGGTCGGCATAAACAATTCCGCGCCCATGCGAACCGACGTATACTCTCCCATATCTTTTCGGATCTCCGGAGATGTGCAGCACCAATCCGTATTGGTGGTCATCATCATTGATACGTACCCAGCTGTGGGCCGCATCATCGGAACGGAAAAAGCCGGATACCCCGTTCACGATCCCTGCCAGATATAACGACGGATAATCCGAACCGGGCGCGGCTTTTCCAAAACCGAAAGCGTAGATGCGACGCACCTTATCCAGGGGTACGAATGCTTCTCCGGAAAGACCATGATATAGGCCGTCAAAAGCGGCAATCCATAAGTCGCCTTCCTTTCCCGGCGTAGCATACACACGGTCCTGTCCTCCCCGGCGATCACCACGGGCATTGCGTGCCTTACTGTCGAATGGGGCAAAAGGCAATGGGTGGGACCGGAAACTGACACCGCCATCCATACTTTCATATAAAACAGCAGCAGAAAGATCGAGAGCGTAAAAATGTTTCGGATTGACACGGTCGGCAATCACACGGAGATTCTCAAGGATTCCCTCTGCAGTCGACCAGGTTACCCCCCGGTCATTCGTATAATAGACAGGCATGCGGTCGGGTGTCCATATCCAGGTTCGTCCGTCAGAAGAAACAGCGACATGTCCATTTTGAGCTTTTTCCTGAGGCAGGGAAACCGGCTCCAGCCAACTCTTTCCCCCATCCATCGAATAGGCTAACGGCTTGCCTTCAGGGTGATGATGCGAAACAGTCCCCACACGGACAACCAGATCCGGTTGATCTTCTGCCCCAGTAATATCGGTCGTATTGGAATAATAGGGATCGGCATGGCTACCAGACGGAACGGGACGATCCAAATCCAAATGGGTAAAGCCGCCATAGTCACCTATCGCACTGATCAGTTGCGCACCCTGTTTCGGGCTGTATAATTCCAAAGGAACAGTTTCCTCTATCCCCGTACTCATCACTTGCCACTGTGTTGGTTCTTTTTTATCCATATTGCCGAGATTGAATGTCTCCCAACCGCCATATCCGGTTGTAAACAGGGCATGATCGGGATCAAACGGGTCTATTTCAATATCGAACATCCAATGTAATGGGGTAAACTCCACATAAGGAGCTTTGCTATAATCGAAGCGGGCACCTCCTGCAAAAACTGGTTTCCAGGTTTTACCGCCATCGGTAGTCCGGTAAATATCATCTTCCGCATACGAGCCGGCGACCGGACGGTTGAAGGTACTGACAATAAGATGCTTCGGATTCTGCCGGTCGACAGACACTGCGGCATATCCAAAAGCAGCCCCTTTATCCGGATCAGCCTTTACCGGAGAAATATCCTGCCATTTTTCAGTGCGAGGATCATATTTCCAGACCGCCCCGTCATTCATCCGCATCGGACCGGGGTTACTGCCATACGTAATATACAGATAGCCGTCTTCTGAAAGGGCTGCCTGAGTGGGACGGTATTGTACCGGCTGTCCCGCAAGCGGTTGCCAGCTTTCCCCATAATCATGGCTGACAAAGAAATTATCACGATCTTTCAGTGAAACACCGATATACAAAGTCGAACAACCTTTACCGGCTGTGCCGCCCGATGGATCAAACAAAACTAAATTAATACCGCAACCACGATCCTGCATCCACGGATTACCTCCCTCAGGAATAACTTCCGCCACATCCGGGAACGAACGGACCTGTTGCCAGCTTCTTCCCCGGTCTGCTGAACGCCAAAGACCATCCAGACGGGTACCCAGATAGATTATATCGCTATTCAAAGGGTCTACCATCATGCGTTCGCCATTACCACGGCCATTTTCATTTCCTCCCATAGTAAAAGGCATGTCGGTGCGGATAAAAGTACGTCCTCCGTCATTTGAACAAAGGACAGCACCATTCGTACTACGGGTATAGGTTCCGCATGAAAGATAAACGGTTTGAGGATCATTGGGATCGACCGCAATACTCTCCACACCGACCAGATTGTTATCGTCATAAGTGATCCAGTCGAGCATAGAAACCCACTGTTGCGTTTCCTTATCCCAACGATAGGCGCCACCCATATCGGTACGGCAATAGCGTACATCTTTTTCCTTCGGATGAAAAACAATCCCGTCTACAAATCCTCCGCCTACGATCTGAACACTTTTCCAGCGATAGTGTTCCACAGGAACGGAAGGGTGAAGCGATTGGGCAATAATTCCCTGGCTGCCCATTGACAAAAGAATCAGAAATCCTGTAATGGTCATTGAAATGGCTTTCATGGTAATTGTATATTAATGGTTACTCTCTTTTCATGTAGTCGGACGGCAACGTCCCGAATTCATCTTTGAAATATTTACGGAATAATTTGATGTCGTTGAAACCGACCTCACTGGCAACCTCGTTGATACGCATCTGACTTTTCTCCAGCAATTGCGCTGCCCGTTTCATACGGATTGCACGAATCAGTTCGACCGGCGTTTTACCCGTTATCGAAAGTGTTTTCTTATAAAAGTTCACACGGCTCATCCCCATCTCCCGGCTCAACCGCTCGACAGAAAGTTCCGGATTAGCTATTTGTTCTTCGATATAGGCTATCGCTTTCCGCATCAGCTGCTCATCCATCGAACTGATCGGGATATCGGCCAATTGAATACCTGTTTGCGATGATTGCATGAACTGCTTCTGCAACCGTTTCTTCATTTCTACCAGATGCTGTATCTTCAGAATCAACATATCCATATTGAACGGTTTGCCGATATAATCGTCGGCTCCTGCTTCCAGACCGGTCATTTTACTCTCTTCTGCCGATTTCGCCGTCAAAAGAATTACTGGAATATGAGATGTACGGATATCCTGTTTGATTCGTTTACACAAAACGATCCCATCCGTTACCGGCATCATCACATCGCTGACTACCATATCCGGAAGTTCTGCCAGAATAACTTTCCAGGCCTGTTCACCGTCATCAGCCGTAAATACATGGTACAAGCCACTCAAACTCAACTTCATGAATTCACG
Organism: Parabacteroides chongii; assembly: GCF_029581355.1. Lineage (NCBI taxonomy): Bacteria > Pseudomonadati > Bacteroidota > Bacteroidia > Bacteroidales > Tannerellaceae > Parabacteroides > Parabacteroides chongii. The sequence goes on from NZ_CP120849.1 coordinate 1,194,117, forward strand.
GAAATCTGCATTATCATCGACAATGAGTAAAGTCGGTTTATTCGGCTCCGTACGCATCTCCGTATTTTCTTGCTGTGTCTGTCCGAATATTTCGTTTTCTTCTGATATCCCTGTCCTTTCCCCGACTCCGGCCGTATCCGATTTATCCGGTGAAGAGATAATCTCCTGTATCTCCGGAAGTTCGATCGGAAGCGATACCGTAAACGTACTTCCTTTTCCAACCTGGCTTTTGACGGAGATCGCTCCGTTATGCAACTTGACAAACTCACGGCATAAATGTAATCCGATGCCTGTTCCAACCACCGTTCCGGATTTATCTTCCGACGGTATCTGATAGAAGCGATTGAAGATCAGATCATATTTATCTTCTTCAATCCCTATTCCCGTATCAATGACCTGGATCAATAACATGCTTTTTCCTTCCTCATCCTGTTGCATGCTCAGGTTAACAGATATCTCCCCTCCTTCAGGTGTGAACTTGAAAGCGTTACTTAATAAATTGGATACGATCTTAAAAACCTTATCCGTATCGAATTTCATGACCAACGAAGGGAAGGAAGTCGTATACGAAAAACGAATATTCTTTTTCTCCGACAGTTCCTTAAATGAATAAGTAATATTCCTGACAAACAACACGATATCTCCGGAGGACAAAAGTAACTGGACACCCTGCACATCGATCTTCCTGAAATCGAGTAACTGGTTTACCAAACGTAACAACTGGTTCGCATTCTGGTAGATCAACTTCAGTATCATCTGATTCTCCGGGTTACTTTCGCTCTTCATCAGCTTCTCTATCGGTGTAATGATCAGGGATAAAGGCGTACGAAACTCATGGCTGACATTGGTGAAGAAGCGTAATTTCATCTCATCCATCTCATGAAGCTGGTTGGCCCGTATCCGTTCCTGCTCTTTCTCAAATTTTCGCTTTTGAATATGAAGGATACCTCGGATAATGGCGAATACGATAATGGCAGCCAGGATACAATATAAAAAGATCGCCCAGTTGGTCGCCCAGAAAGGAGGCATGATCGTTATCTTTAGTTTTATCGGCTCCTGCCCCCAAACACCGTCATTATTTTCTGCTTTCAACAGAAAGGTATAGGTTCCGGGAGAAAGATTGGTATAAGTAATATTTCGGTTTACCGCATCGATGGTAGCCCATTTTTTGTCGAAGCCTTCCATTATATACGAAAAGCGGTTCTTCTCCGGAAGAAAATAGCTAAGAGCCGCGATATTCAAAGAAAAACTACGTTCATCATATTGCAACGACAACTCGTTGCAATAGCTGATATCATCCTGCAGGATGATACGCCCGTTATATGGCTGTCCGGGCAAAATCTGATCATTCTGTACCAGGAAACCCGTAACGGCAACTGCCGGAGGATAGAAATTATATTTTATCCGGGAAGGATTAAAAACAGTCAGTCCGTTCGTTCCTCCGAAGATCAGTTCTCCTGAAGCAGAGCGGCATACACTGTTCCGGTTAAAAACACGACCTTGCACACCCTCATTCTCATAATAAGTGACACAATTAAACCGATATGTTCCGTCCTTCTTATAATGTGGGGTTAGCTGGAGTAAACCGTTCTTCGTCCCAAGCCACAAAACATAAGTATCATCTTCCCGGATAGACATAATATCGTTGTCAGGCAAACCATTCGTTTTATCCAGTTGATATAGTTTATCGTGGGAAGGGTCATAAACGGTCAGTCCGTTATTACTGCCGATCCACAACAGATTACGGCTATCCCGGTAAACTGTATTGATCGCTTTATCATTGAACACTTTCCCCCTGTTCATCTCCCCTTTAAAAGAAGATACACGCCCGCTTTTCGTATCGAGCATATTCACACCCAACGAGGTACCTATCAGTAATTCATCCTTATTACCTTTGGATATGGAATAAATATAATCGGAGCCCAATGGATTCTCCGGGTCACCCGAATGGAAATGTGACCATTCCCCCGTCTTCAGCTCCAGACAATCCATACCTCCTCCCAGCGTGCCGATCCAAAGATTGCCGACCTCATCTGCATAAAGACTGTATACACTGTTGTTCGATAACTCTTTCAAACTGTCGGTCTGAGGACGGTAATGTTTAAAACGGTTCCCGTCAAAACAATCCAGTCCACCGACATAAGTACCGATCCAGAGATTACCGCTGGCATCATTTTCCAGACAAACAACAATGTTACTGCTGATACTCGACGGATCAGCCGGATCATGGCGATACTTCCGGTATTGTCCGGTTGTCCGGTTATAATATAACAATCCGTTCCCGTTAGTCCCGATCCACAAATTCCCGGAACGATCTTCCAGGACGCAATTACAGTCATTGATCTCCGCATCCTCAGCCTCCATAACCGGATAACGGAGCGAACGGAACTTAAAGATACTTTCATGATAATAGTTAATACCGTTCTTGTAAGTACCTGTCCAGATAATTCCCGTATCATCCTTATATAAACTGATCACACTGTTTTGACTGATACTCCGCAGGTCGAACGGATTATTCTTCAGGTAACGGATCGTTTCCGTCTTCTTGTCCAGCAGATTCAGGCCACCATGATCGGCAGCAATCCAGATCACGCCTTCCGAATCTTCCTCCACTCCCCGTATCAGCGAAGAATTCAGGGGAAGAGGAGAAGAAGTATTATATTGTTTCCACCTGCCATTCCGCGGAGTGAAACGGTACAATCCCCCATAACTTTCCGGATCCGGATAAACCCAGATCTCGTTATCACTATCTACGAACAGCATGAATCGTCTGGCTTTACACGCCTTTTTCAGATGGTCGTTCTTCAAGATGGACTTTCCCTGCTGCAAATCGATCATCTCGATCACACCGGACGTATGGATCACATACAATATCTCTCCCTTCTGATATACATCGCACACCTGCCCTTCCGACGGATCAACCGGATAAACAACCGCTTTTCCGGTAGAATAATCATAGGCATACAATTGATTATCTGAAGTACTGAAAATCAATTGCAGGTCTTTCCCTTGAAAGACACCTGATATATTAGCAGGCAAACCCAATTCTTTCCGGGCCTCTTCCAATGTCAGAAATATATTTTTAACCGGATTATAGACTCCAACCTTTCCGTCTTCATAAGAGATCCACAGATTTCTGTCTGCCGTTTCCGTGATCTGGGTCACATAAGCTTCCGAAAATAGCGCACCGTCCACTTCATGCCGGAAGGCGCGGAACTCATAGCCGTCGAAACGGCTCAGTCCCGAACTCGAACCAAACCACATAAATCCTTTCCGGTCTTTATAGATACAGGTCACTTCATTAGACGATAACCCGTTGTTTACATCCAGACGGTTAAACAGGATTTTATTCTCTACCCCTTGTACGAGAGTAACCGTACAGAGTAAACAAACAATAATATATATAAATCGCGTTCTATTCATACAACAGTAATAGACTAATCGGTTTCATATCCTTTATCCCTGATAACAGGTTTACAAACTTATCATTTTTTGTCTGTACAGACAGGGGATATTTGTAACTTTTTACAGGTTATTTTGTTATTGTAATCAGAATATCAGGGATAATAAGTATTATTATTCACCTATTATCATGATATTTACAAAATAAAACACAAGGATATAAAAGACCGTAAAAAAACAGGGATCAATATACAAAACCGGAACAAGCATCGTTATTATGTAAACTATTCCGATTAAATTTGTAAGAAATAATTTAGGAAACATATGGCAGTAAAGAAAGACAGAGTACTTTGGGCAGATGATGAGATCGATTTGTTGAAACCTCACATTTTGTTTCTACAGGATAAAGGGTATGAAGTGATTCCGGTGATCAGCGGGCAGGATGCTATCGACTGTTGCCGGGAGCAATCGTTCGATATCATATTCCTGGACGAGAACATGCCGGGTCTGACCGGTTTGGAGACACTGGCACAGATCAAAGAAATCAACCCCAACGTTCCGGTCGTCATGGTTACCAAAAGCGAGGAAGAGAGCATCATGAACCAGGCTATCGGGAATAAGATTGCCGATTACCTGATCAAGCCGGTCAACCCGAATCAACTGCTTCTTTCCATCAAAAAGAACGTTCATAAAAATGTGATTATTTCGGAAACGACGACAGTCGGCTACCAGCAGGAATTCAACCGTATCGGCATGCAGATCAACGATTCGCTAACCACCGACGATTGGATGGAGCTATACAAGAAACTAGTTTACTGGGAGCTGGAGCTGGAAAGCAGCCAGGTACAAATGACCGATATGCTCCGGATGCAGAAAGAAGAAGCGAATAAAGCTTTCGGCAAATTCGTAAAGAAGAATTACGTAAACTGGATACAGAACCCAGCCGAGCGTCCTTTGATGAGTCCGGACCTGTTCAAGAAAAAAGTATTCCCGTTGCTGGATAACGACGAGAAGGTCTTTTTCATCCTGATCGATAACTTCCGTCTGGACCAGTGGCGCGTGGTAAAAGACCTGCTGGCTGAATATTTCACTTTCGATGAAGGATTATATTACAGTATTCTGCCTACTGCTACCCAATATGCACGCAATTCCATCTTCTCTGGCCTGATGCCTTTGCAGATAGAGAAAATGTTCCCGGATTTATGGGTGGACGAGGAAAGTGAAGAAGGCAAGAACCTGAACGAAGAACCTTTGATCCAGACACAGATCGACCGCTTCCGTAAGAAATATAGCTTCTCTTACAACAAAGTACACGATTCGCAATACGGAGAAAAGCTACTGAATATGATCTCTTCTCTGACACATAACCAGTTGAATGTCGTTGTCCTCAACTTCGTGGATATGTTGTCGCATGCCCGTACGGAAATGAAAATGATCCGTGAACTGGCGCAGAGCGAAGCGGCTTACCGCAGCCTGACCCGTTCCTGGTTTCAGCATTCCACCACTTTGGAGCTGTTCAAACGTATCTCCGACAAAGGTTATAAAGTAATTGTGACCACCGACCACGGGACCATTCGTGTCGACAACCCGATCAAAGTGATCGGTGACCGAAACACGAATACAAATCTCCGTTATAAAGTCGGTAAAAATTTGAATTACAACCCGAAGGAGGTACTGGAAATACGTGACCCGGAAAAAGTGGGCCTGCCCTCTCCTAACCTGAGCAGTAAATACATTTTTGCGATGAACGATGACTTCTTCGCCTATCCGAATAACTACAATTATTATGTTTCTTATTACAAGAATACATTCCAGCATGGCGGGATTTCGATGGAGGAAATGATGGTACCGTTTATCACCATGATACCAAAATAATTGAAAATTGAGAATTGAGAATTGAAAATTAATATACCTTTGCAGGTAGATTACAAATGATCAATAATCAACAGACATCATGAGTATTATCAAGATTGAGAATTTAGATACCATCCGCCAGGCTGCCAAAGAGTTCATTGCCGGAATGGATGACCGTACCGTTTTTGCTTTCCATGGTAATATGGGAGCAGGTAAAACGACTTTTATCAAAGCGATTTGCGAAGAGTTAGGAGTAGAAGATGTTATCAACAGTCCGACATTTGCTATCATCAACGAATACCGTAGTGATACGACCGGCGAACTGATTTATCATTTCGACTTCTACCGCATCAACAAACTGAGCGAAGCAGAAGACATCGGTACAGAAGATTATTTCTACAGCGGTGCCCTTTGCTTTATCGAATGGCCGGAAAAGATCGAAGATTTACTTCCCGGCGATGTGGTGGATGTAACGATCAGTGAAAATCCTGACGGCTCACGGACCGTAGAAGTAAAATAACCGATGGAACCGACCGATTATTTCCTGTTAGCTATCTTTATCGCTCTGGGAGCCTTCTCTCTGATCGCCGCTATCTTTAATTTCGACTGGTATTTTGAAACCAGCGGAGCAACTACCTTTGTCAACAAATTCGGCAGGAAAGGAGCACGTATCTTTTATGCCTTGTTGGGATCGGCATTGATCGGATGCGGCGTACTTGGTCTGATTTATTGGTAATAGAAAATATTACCAGCAAGCTTATTTATCTATCTAAAATAAAAGACCTATGAAAAGAACTAATTATGTTTACTATGTATTAGTATGTATGTTACTGTGCTTTACAGCCTGCGATAAAGACAAGTCATCGATAGAAGATGAAATCCCGGCTGCAATCAAGAGTGATTTCTCTAAACGGTCTCCTTCGGCAGAGATCACTACTTTCAATAATTATTCAAATAACATTTTCCTAATAAATTATATTGACCAGGAGCAAAATGAGGCATCCACTTGGTACGAGAATGAGAACTGGGAAATGACCTATACGCAGATCAGCGATATTCAGCGACTCCCATTTGAAGTCCTGAATGCTTTTATGGGTACTCAATATCGTGATGCAAAAGACATAGAAATATCTAAAACAGAGCGGACCGGAATAGACAAAGCCCTTTACATGATACACTTCCAGTATCGCTGGAAAGATGTAGAAAATGTAGAGCATTATGTTTTTATCAGTGAGGACGGACTAGTTCTATCAACGTTCACATGGAAGCCTAACGACACACGATGGTTTGTAAAACTACCTCAAGATCACTTTGATTTTATTGCGAGAAAATATAACGGAGCTGAAATAAAAGGATATGTAAACAATGCCGGAGAACATGAATATTTCATCCTCCACAATGATACCGTCAAATATGTAACTTTCAGAGGGACTGTTTCCACTGATTGGGGTTTTTGGAAAGAAACAAGATACGAACTTAACAAAAACACGAAAATCCCGGATAATGTGGCTACGGCACTGACACATATCGATCCGGATTTTACCTATACGAACCTCTATTATATAGAATCGAATGACGGGAACTGGTATTTCTTTCAGGACAAAACAAGGGATAACGAACTGGGCTATAATATCAGCGAAGACACCGCAGAATGACACCTTCCTTACAAATAAAAAAGCCAACTAACTCATTATGGATTAGTTGGCTTTTTTATTTATTGTTATCCGGTTCTTACTCCATCAACATAAAGTCCAATTGCTTGCGTTCCAAATTTGCATTTGCGATCTTCACAGTCACCGGGTCACCCAGGCGGAAGCGACGTTTCTTGCGACGGCCGATCAGGCTGTATGTTTCTTCATCCATGTCGTAGAAATCGTCACCGAGATCACGGATAGGCACAAGCCCTTCACATTTATTCTCGTTCAGCTCCACGTATAACCCCCATTCCGTAACGCCGGAGATCACACCATCGAACACCATGCCCAGCTTATCCTGCATGAACTCGACCTGCTTGTATTTGATAGAAGCACGTTCGGCATTTGCCGCCACCTGCTCCATCGTCGAGCAATGGTCGCATTTCTCTTCGTACTTCGCTTTTACCACGCTACGTCCGCCATCCAGATAGCGTTCCAGTAAACGATGCACCATCATATCCGGATAACGGCGGATAGGAGAAGTAAAATGCGTATAATATTCAAATGCCAGACCATAATGACCAATATTCTCTGTCGTATAACGGGCTTTCTGCATCGAACGGATAGCTAACGTCTCGATCAGGTTCTCTTCCGGTTTATCATGCACTTCATCCAGCAAACGGTTCAGATTGCGTGAAATATCTATCTTACTGCTTCCTTCCGTTTTCATCTTATAACCGAAGCGGCGGATAAAGGCGGCAAAGTTCTCCAGTTTGTCCGGATCGGGCAGGTCGTGGATACGGTAAACAAAGGTCTTCTTCGTCTTCCCTTTAGGTACTTTACCGACAAATTCAGCCACCGTACGGTTCGCCAGCAACATAAACTCTTCAATCAGTTTGTTGGCATCTTTCGATTCCTTAATATAGGTGCTGATCGGCTTTCCGGTCTCATCGATCTCGAAGCGAACTTCGAAGCGGTCGAAATTAACGGCTCCGTTTTGGAAACGTTTCTCCCGCAATTTTTTAGCCAACCGGTCCAATACCAGTATTTCATCTTTATAGTCACCTTCTCCCGTCTCGATCACCAGCTGTGCCTCCTCATACGTAAAACGGCGGTCACTCTTGATCACGGTACGTCCGATATGCGATTTCTTTACATTCGCCTCATCGTCCAGTTCAAAAACAGCAGAGAAACATAACTTCTCTTCATCCGGACGCAACGAACAGATCTGATTACACAAGCGTTCCGGCAACATCGGGATGGTACGGTCTACCAGATAAACAGATGTTGCCCGGCTTTCCGCCTCACGGTCGATCAGGCTTTCCGGTTTCACATAATGCGTTACATCAGCAATATGTACGCCCACTTCCCAAGAGCCGTTATCCAAATGGCGGATAGACAAGGCATCATCGAAGTCCTTCGCATCTTTCGGGTCGATGGTGAAAGTCAGAATCTGACGGAAGTCCTCACGCTTGGCGATCTCTTCCTCAGGAATGGCATCGGATATTTTATTTGCCGCTTTCTCCACATTCTCCGGATAGGTATACGGCAAACCGAACTCAGCCAGTATCGCATGCATCTCTGCCGTATTCTGACCGGCTACACCCAAAATGTCAACTACTTCACCCAGCGGATTCTTGGCTTCATCGGGCCATTCCACGATACGGACAATAGCCTTATCGCCGTTCTTTCCGCCTTTCAGTTTGTCTTTCGGGATAAATATATCGTTGGCAAGTGTCTTGTTCTCGGTGATCAGGAAGGCAAAGCCTTTCGTCACTTGCAACTTACCGACAAATGTCTTTTTCTGACTTTCCAGCACCTCGATCACTTCGGCTTCCGGTTCAGCTCCCTTGCGTTTAGCAAACAACTGCACCTTCACCTTGTCGCCGTCCATCGCATGTCCGGAATTTCGTTCTGCCACGAAAACCGGCGCACCACCGTCTTCCGGTATAAACGAGTTCTTCCCGTTGCTCCGACGTCCGAATGTTCCGATTGCAGTCGTACCGAGACCGTTATAGCGATAACGTCCGCGGTCTATTTCTGTAATAAAGTTCTCGGCAGAAAGATCATACAGCAGGTCTACCACCTGTAGTTTCTGTACCTGGCTTTCCACGCCGATCAGTTTGCTTATTTGTTTATAGTTAAATGGTTCCTTGGGAGAGGATTGAAAGACAGACATCACAGAATGAAGCATAGCTTCTTTCTTCATACGTTTTGCCTTATTCTTTTTCGGTTTATTTTCTTTATTATCCTTCTTCCCGGATTTGTTTTTCGTCATATATATCTTGTTATTTAATGAGAGAATCTCTTCCCTCCTGCAAAATAAACAATTATAACCTGTATTTTGTTTACAAACAGATTAAATGATTGCTTATTCTGTCTGTTACTTAAATTTGTAAGGCTTCGGTCCGCTTGTTCCGGGTTTACAAACAAAAAGACTGCCGCTAAGAGGGTATTCTTCCAATTGTTCCTTCGAAAGTCCGGCCCGTGCCGTTGTAATGTAGAGCGTATCCATATCCTTGCCCCCGAATGCACAGGAAGCGACGTTAGGAGCCGGAACTTCTACTTTTGCCAGCAGCTCGCCCGTGTAAGGGCAATAGCAGTACACACCGAAACCGCCCCATTGAGCCACCCATAAATTATCGTTGCCATCGATTGTCATTCCGTCAGGAGCACCCGAACCCGCCGGCAATGTGACAGCAATACCATCGAACAGGATCTCTCCCGACTTTTCATCATACCGGTAACGAGCCACCTTACCGGTCGGAGTATCATTATAATACATATACTTTTTATTCGCCGACCAAACAATCCCGTTAGAAATAGTCACCGCCTTCAACTTGGTCGTCACCGTACCGTCAGAATCAACTGTGTATAATGTCCCTGCATCTTTAGGAGCACCAAAACCCATTGTCCCTATCCACAAACGGCCAGCCGGATCACATTTGCCGTCGTTGCATCTGACTTTCCCCTCATGGTCGGGAATCGGAGCTACCGACGACAGACTTCCGTCATTCAGATTCACCCGTACAATCTCATCTTGAAGAGAAACGACAACCGTACTGTCTGTCTCCGGCACGACAGTCGAAACCATGCGATCAAATTCCCATGTTTTACAATCCTGCTTATCCGGATAATATTCATACAACGTCTGCCCTTCAATGTCTACCCAGAATAACGTATTCCTGTCCGGATGCCAGATAGAGCCTTCGCCGGTTGTTGCTTCCGCTTTAAATGCCAGGTCCGAATGAAGTTCTTTCGGAGTAAATTTACATGATGAGCCCGTGATAAGAGGTACTGTCAACATAATTATTTTGATTAAGTTTTTCATGGTGAATAATCTATTTCGCGCCTGTTATACATGCAAATATAATGGTAATTTAACAATCCTAGCTAAGAACAGCCAATTAATTACCCAAAAGAGGAGACTATTTATCCATATCGCATCCGGACAGGACACCGGGCCGGTTGGAGGTAGCTGCCGGAGTTGCCGGAATTTCCTGCTTAGGAAACTCCGGTTTCCCAGGCAGGAAACTCTAGTTCCCTCCGCAGGAAATTACAGTTCCCCGCGCAGGGAACTGGAGTTTCCAAAGCAAGGAACTACGAGGAAACTGTAATAAACTGGGAATCTGCCCACTAAGCATTTTCACAAAGTCCCTGTTGTAAAGGACTAAATCCGGCATATTTAAAAGTCGGAAAACAGGTCTCACCGAGACCTAAACGACTAATTAACAAATTAACTAAGTAGCGGATTATTAAGTAACGAATTAATTGTGTAAATTTGCCGTTCTAATTAAATGAACCAATGAGCGTAGTAATTAAAGAAGTTACCAGCAAAAAGGAACTGAAGAAATTCGTTAAGTTCAATATTGATTTATACAAAGGTAACCCCTATCATATACCGGGATTGATCGAAGAGGAGATGGTTACACTGGATAAGAAAAAGAATCCGGCATTCGAAGTTTGCGATGCCGTCTATTTTCTTGCCTATAAGGATGATAAGATTGTCGGCCGTATTGCCGGAATGATCAATCGTCGCAGTAACGAAGTGTGGAACCAGGAACGTGCCCGCTTCGGTTTCCTTGATTTCATCGATGATGCCGAGGTAGTCGATGCCCTGTTCGGTGCTGTTGAAAAATGGGCGAAAGAACAAGGGATGAAGGAGATACACGGGCCGATGGGATTTACCGATATGGATCATGAAGGGATGCTGATCGAAGGATTCGACCAACTCGGGACGATGGCTGCGATTTACAATTATCCTTATTACCCGAAACATATGGAACGTATCGGCTATGAGAAAGATCAGGACTGGCACGAGTTCAAGATATATATACCGGAAGGTATTCCCGAAAAACATCAACGTATCGGAGAGATCGTTAAAAAGAAATACGGCTTGAAAACCATGAAGTTCAAAAACACAAAGGAGATATGGCCGTATGCACAGAAGATATTCGAAACTTTGAATGCTGCTTACGCTCCATTGTACGGTTTTGCTCCGCTGACACAGAAGCAGATCGATTATTATGTGAAGCAGTATATCCCGATGATCCGTCTGGATCTGGTGACTCTTATTATCCGGGAAGAAGACGATACGGTAGTAGGTTTTGGAATTTCGCTGCCCAGTCTCTCGCATGCTATGCAGAAGGCAAAAGGACATTTGTTTCCTTTCGGATGGATACATCTGCTGAAAGCATTGAAAACGAAACCGAAAGTGATCGACCTGTATCTGACAGGCGTATTGCCGGAATATCAGAATAAAGGGGTAAATGCGTTGCTGTTCAACGATCTTATTCCCGTATATATCAATCTGGGAGTCGAATATGCCGAAAGTAACCCGGAGTTGGCAAGCAACAATGCCGTACAGGCCCAATGGGATTATTTCAAGCGTGAACACCATAAGACAAGAAGAGCTTTTATCAAAAAATTAAAATAAGGATTTTCTATGGAAGAACTGAATTCAACAATGCAACAACCGACAGCGTATAATGACGACGATATCAAGACGCTGGATTGGATGGAACATATCCGCCGGCGCCCAGGTATGTATATTGGTAAATTGGGAGATGGCAGCTATGCGGATGATGGTATCTATGTATTGCTGAAAGAGGTACTCGACAACTCTATCGACGAATACATGATGGGGTATGGCAAAACCATAGAAGTGACCGTGGAAGAAGGAACCGTCTCTGTCAGGGACTATGGCCGCGGTGTTCCTCTGGGAAAGGTGGTCGACGTTTCCAGCAAGATGAATACAGGTGCCAAGTACGACAGTAAGGCTTTTAAAAAGTCTGTCGGACTGAACGGTGTCGGTATCAAAGCCGTGAACGCCCTGAGCAGTTATTTCCTGATCACCAGTTTCCGTGACGGAGAATGCAAGCGGGTCGAATACAACAAGGCAATCATCACCGAAGAATCCGGTATCCAGCCGACTACCGAAGCAAACGGGACGCTAACCTATTTCATTCCCGACAAAGAGATTTTCAAGGAATACCAGTATAAGGACGAGTTTATCGAGAGCCTTCTGAAGAATTATGTCTTTCTAAACTCGGGTCTGACCATTATGTACAACGGGAAAAAGTTCCACTCACGTAACGGACTGGTCGACCTGTTGAATGAAAATATGACCACCGAACCTCTCTATCCGATCATCCACCTGAACGGAGAAGACATCGAGGTGGTTATCACCCATAGCAATCAATACGGCGAAGAATATTACTCTTTCGTGAACGGTCAGTACACGACACAGGGAGGAACGCATCTTTCCGCTTTCCGTGAAACGCTGGGACGTGTCATTAAAGAGTATTACAACAAGAACTTCGAATATTCGGATATCCGTGCGGGTATCGTTGCCGCCATCAGCATCAAGGTAGAAGAGCCGGTGTTCGAGAGCCAGACAAAAACCAAGCTGGGTTCCAAAGATATAGGTCCCGAAGGTCCGACTGTGGCTAAATTTGTCGGTGACTTTATCAAGAAAGAGCTGGATAACTATCTCCATAAGAACACCGATACTTCAGAAGCGTTGCTGCGTAAGATACTGGAGTCGGAAAAAGAACGCAAGGCCATTGCCGGCGTAACCAAACTGGCACGCGAAAGAGCCAAAAAGGCGAACCTGCATAATAAGAAACTGCGTGACTGTCGTATCCACCTGAATGATGCCAAAGGCGACCGTACGGAAGAAAGTTGCATCTTCATCACCGAGGGTGACTCGGCAAGCGGATCCATCACGAAGAGCCGCGACCCGAACCTGCAGGCTGTTTTCAGTTTGCGCGGTAAGCCGCTCAACAGTTTCGGCCTGACTAAAAAGATCGTTTACGAAAATGAAGAGTTCAACCTGCTGCAAGCCGCTCTGAATATTGAAGACGGCCTGGAAGGTCTGAGATATAACAAAGTCATTATTGCTACCGATGCCGATGTCGACGGTATGCACATCCGCCTGTTGCTGATCACTTTCTTTTTGCAGTTCTTCCCCGACCTGATCAAACGGAATCATGTCTATATCCTGCAAACTCCGCTTTTCCGTGTACGTAACAAGCAAAAGACGTATTATTGCTATTCGGAAGAAGAACGGCTGGCAGCCATCCAGGCTGTCGGAAAGAATCCGGAGATTACCCGATTCAAAGGTTTGGGAGAAATCTCACCGGACGAGTTCCGCAACTTTATCGGCAAAGACATGCGTCTCGACCCGGTAACAATGAAAAAAGAAGACCTGGTGAAAGATATGCTTGAATTTTATATGGGTAAGAACACCATGGAAAGACAGAACTTTATCATCGATAACCTGGTTGTAGAAGAGGACGTTGTTAATTGACAATGGACAATTGACAATGAAATATAAATAATGGAAAAGAATATAACAGACAAGAATATGGATACCTCTCCCGATAATTGTCAATTGTCAATTGTCAATTGTCAATTAAATAAGCGTATCGCCTTGTTCCCCGGAACATTCGATCCTTTTACGATCGGACATCAGTCACTGGTAAGCCGCGGGCTGGCACTGGTCGACGAGATCATTATTTCTATCGGTATCAACGACAAGAAACAGACCTACTTCTCACTCGAAAAACGGGTCGAAGCCATCCGCAGTCTCTATAAAGACGAACCGCGGGTAAAAGTAATGTCGTACGATTCGTTGACCGTCGATTTTGCCAAAGAAGTCGGTGCCGGTTTTATCATGCGCGGCATCCGTACCGTCAACGATTTCGAATACGAGAAGAGCATCGCCGATGTCAACCGTAAACTGAGCGGCATCGAAACGTTCATTCTCTTTACAGAGCCTGAACATACGCACATCAGTTCCAGCATTGTACGCGAACTGCTGCGGTATGGCAAAGATATTTCACTGTTCGTTCCGAAGGGAACCAACTTATATTGACTATTTACGAAACAAAAATTAAAATGAAACGAATCGTAGTATCCCTGCTTGTCCTGATGGTCGCCATCACGACGGCAGTGGCCCAGAAACCGAATCCCGATGCCCGTAAATTATCCATGGCGTTATATGCCATCTCGAATCTCTATGTAGATCCGGTGGATGATTCCAAGCTGGTGGAAGATGCGATCATCGGCATGCTGGAAAAACTGGACCCGCATTCCAACTATATGGATCCGGAAGAGACAAAAGAGATGACTGAACCGTTGCAAGGCAACTTTGACGGTATCGGTATCCAGTTCAATATGCTGACAGATACATTATATGTTATCCAGGTAATCCCCGGCGGTCCTTCCGAAAAGGTTGGTCTGGTAGCCGGCGACCGTATCATCATGGTCGACGATACATTGATCGCCGGTGTTAAAATGAAAACGACTGACATCATGAAACGCCTGCGCGGACCGAAAGGGACCGAGGTCAGCATAAAGGTGTTGCGTAATAAGAATCCGGAGCTGATCGAATTCAAGATCATCCGTGGTAAGATCCCTGTAACCAGCCTGGATGCCGCCTATATGGCAGACAAGCAGACCGGCTATATCAAGCTGAACCGTTTTGCCGCCTCCTCAGCAGACGAGTTCCGTGACGCTCTTGCCAAGCTGAAGAAACAGGGAATGAAGAACCTGATCCTCGACCTGCAAGGAAATGGCGGAGGCTATCTCAATATCGCTATCGAACTGGCGGATGAATTTCTAGATAAAGACAAACTGATCGTTTACACAGAAGGAAACAAACAACCGCGTGATGAAGCAAAGTCAACGGTAAAAGGAAACTTTGAAGAAGGCCGCCTGGTCATTATGGTAGACGAATCGTCGGCTTCTGCCAGCGAGATCCTGTCCGGTGCCGTACAAGACTGGGACCGTGGTGTAGTTGTCGGTCGCCGCACATTCGGTAAAGGACTGGTTCAGAAACCAATCCCTATGCCGGATGGTTCAATGATCCGTCTGACAGTAGCCCGTTATTACACACCTACCGGACGAAGTATCCAGAAACATTATGAGAACGGTAAACTGGAGGACTACCAGCACGACCTGATCGACCGCTATAATCGTGGCGAACTGATGAGTGCCGACAGCATCCATTTCCCTGATTCAATGAAATACAATACACTGGAGACTAAACGTATCGTTTACGGCGGCGGCGGTATCATGCCCGACGTATTTATCCCTGTAGACACAACCCGCTATACCGATTACCACCGTAATCTGGTAGCCAGCGGACTGGTGAACCGTGTTTCCATGAGTTATCTGGACCGCAACCGTGCCGCGATGACCAAGAATTATCCGAAGTTCAGCCAGTACAAGAAAGATTTCGTTGTTCCTGAAGAGACATTACAGGAATTGATCGAACTGGGCAAAGGTGAGAAGATCGAGTTCAACGAAGAACAATACAATCGTTCCAAGCCACTTATCACTCTTCAGATAAAGGCTCTGATCGCCCGCGACCTGTACGATATGGCCGAATATTTCCAGATCATCAACGACGATAATCCCAGTTTCAAGGAAGCTCTCCGCATCATCAATGACGAGGCTGTTTATAATAAGGAGCTGGGGAAGTAGAAATAATTCGAAGAAGAAGATATTTCCCGTATTATAAAAATAGAACCGACAAAGAATATAAATCTTTGTCGGTTCTATTTTTTTAGTAAGCCGGAAGCCATTCAATCTTTTTATGCTATTTCATATTTTGCCTGATCATTTGTCCTACTTCTCTCAATGTTTTCACATCGATATCCCGAATACGTCCCTCATAGTCCGGCCCTATATTGACTGAGAAGATATTTTCATATTCGACAGCCTTCCGGTAATCCTCGTATATCTTAGATGCCGGATGACACAGATTATCATGCTTGGGAAGCGAATAAAACCAGGTCGCTCCGCCCTCATGAGGAGGAAGAAGCGGATAAGTAAATTCTGCTACCAAGTATCCTTTATAGCTGGCTTCCTGTTCTTTATTATATTTTGTAGCTTCACTGTCTCCTAAGCGTCCAGGAGTTCCCATCTCCCGCAGACATAAACGCCCGGACGGTTCACCATGGTTATACCCTACAAAACAATTAGGCTGGAACTGATGTACCCAACGGGTTGTTTCATCGTGCGAGAGACCACCGTCACCGGTTGCATGGTCAAACCAGATAAGTTCTATCGGACCATATTCCGTCAACAGTTCCTTTAACTGCGCCTTCTTTACTTCGGGATTATAACCTCCACCTTTTCCACGTGTAGCCTCAGGCCAGTTCCAGTCGCCTTCGGAAAAATAAATACCCAGCTTTATACCGTATTTATCACAGGACTTACGTAACATAGCCAACACGTCTTTTCCCAAAGGAGCATTCGTTACTTTAAAATCCGTTGTCTTGGTATCCCACAAACAAAAGCCGTCATGATGCTTTGTTAACAGATAAATATAATTCATACCGGCCTCCTTTGCCGTTTTCGCCCATTGGTCGGTATCACATTTCGTTGCACGGAAAAAATCCACCGGAAGTTCTTCCCCTGTCCATTCCTTACCGGAAAAAGTACTCAAAGACCAGCAAATGAACATGCCAAACTTCATATCTTTCATTTGGCGTGCTCTTTCTTCATCGGGAACAGGCTCTTTATCAATTATCTGTTTTGGATTCAAACAAGAAGTAAACAGCAAAAGAGACAATAGGCAGACCTGTAAAGTAAATTCTAAAGATGTTTTCATACATTACAATTTAAAGTTTGAACAAAAATATAGAATTACATTATTTTGCCATTGTAAAATAAAACTCTATAATTGCACTATCTTATTATAATCCATTTTCCAATGATCCACTTGCACCAGACATACGAGATTCTCACCGGAGGTTTTTATACAGGAAACTGTTCCTGGAATAAAAAGCGGACTGAAATAGATAACTGTTTTAAAATATACCAGTTAACAGAAGGTGAAGTATATATCTGCAATGAGGAACAGGAATTTATACTGGAAAAAGACAGAATATACTTTATTAATGGGAGTAAATTTTCCCATCAATACTGCAGACAGTCATTTTCGACTCATTGGTTGCATTTTATTCCTAAAGACCTGGTTGTCTATCAAGGATTGTTATCTTTACCCCTCATTGTCGACCTGTCCGATGAGAAAAACGGACAGTTTCATCGTATGTTCGATACAGAACGATTGCAGTCACTCAATTTCACGTCCTATCAAGAATATACGCTGGAATTGCTGAAAGCACAGACATTCATACAATCAAGCGTTATTGCGCTATTAGAAAAATATCCATTAGAAAATAACAAGCATATTCCGGATACACAACGTGTACAACCGGCTATCCAATACATAAACGACCATTTTACAGAGCCGATCCGGTTAGAACAACTGGCAAACCTTTGCTGTATGTCCCCCAATTACTTTCATAAGATATTTACTCAGACATTAAATTCCACTCCGGCTAATTATATCACTCTATTGCGGATGAACACCGCCTTGCAGCAACTTATCAATAATAAATGTACAATAAAAGAAATCGCCTATGAACTAGGATTCACAGACGATGCCTATTTTTCCAGAGTGTTCAAAAAGTACTACGGTATTACTCCAGGAGACTACAAACAAAAGAGAAAAGAGATTTTATTTTAACCTATAGAATCTCCATTATATCTTTCCAGCCTGTCACCCTTTGGTACATCTTATCCTTTACGCTCATATTATGCGGTTGGGTGAACAACACTTTCTTACCTCCAAAAGTCCGGAGATTCTTCAAATGATCGTCAATCATAATATCTCCCTTTATACTATCCTTCCGCCCGCAAAAAATCATTTGCTGCCAAGTGATGAACGGGAAATGTTCATTCAGCCATTGTTGTTTTTCGATCAGGCTATCGGGAAATTCGGTTGCAGAAGATACGATCAGGACATTATATTTATCATTCAATAATTTCAATCCTTCCACACTATCTGCCATAACAGGAGCAGTCCTGAAAAAGCCTACTTCCCTCACATGTCTGTTAAAGGAAGGGAAAGCCTCTTCTTCTGATTTTCCACACAAATCTTCCCAGTTTAACCGGATACCGGAATCTCTATATTCCATTTTGATAAACTGGCCATATACATCCGCCAGAACTCCATCCATGTCTACTAATACCTGCGACTTCATACTTTTTAGAATTATTAATAATTAAACAATCATATTTTCCAAAATGTAACCAGCCAGCTTCTAAAATCCGATTGCGGAGTTTCCTGCAAATTTGCAGGAATTCAAAAGAAGAATCACACAATACGCAAAAGTCCGCAAATAGAAATAAAATATCTCATAACCGATGCTTGTTACTACGAAATATATGTATATTTGCGGTAATATGCAATATATAATTCTCAGATATATGCTAAAAGAAGAAAGACATCAGTACATATTAAACCGCATAAATCAGAATTACAGGATTTATATTACCGTACTAAGTGCAGAACTGGGTGTGTCGGACGACACCTTACGTCGTGACCTGACAGAATTGGACGAACGGGGCTTACTGACCAAGGTACACGGAGGAGCAATCGCCAAATCCGGCATCCCTATCGAATTTACAGACCGACTGAACACGGGAATAGCCGCCAAGCAGCAGATGGCAACCAAAGTTATCCCGTTATTCCATGCCGGAGATATCCTACTGATGGACGGGGGAACCTCCAACCTGGAAGTCGCCAAGCAACTCCCGACCGATATTCCTCTGTCGGTTTATACGAACAGTTTCCCGATAGTCAACACGCTATTCAACCATCCCAAGCTCGACCTGATATTTTTGGGAGGGAAAGTGTTCCCTTCTTCCCAGGTCACGCTCGGAGTTTCCGTCTTCCAGGCATTACAAACGATAAGACCGGACTGGCTGATCCTGGGAATCAGCGATGTGCATCCCCAACAAGGATTAACCTGCCCGGACCGGGAAGAGGCCATGATAAAACGATGTATGATAGAACGGGCACGGAAACGGATCGTCCTGGCAGACAGTTATAAACTGAATACGGCAGAAGCCTACCATGTTGCTTCGCTGGGAGATATAGATTATCTGGTCACGGAAGATAACAAGAAAGAGTATATCAGGGAGAATTGGCCGGCTTATTCATATAAGGTTTTATAAAAAACAATACGTCCGTTTTCCCTATAGATGCAACTATTCTATTTATTGCAGCATCATACTGATAAAGACATTAACACTAATCAGTATGAAACTATTCAATCGTATTCTTGTATCAATAGCTTTGATAGCTGCAGGCATCTGCCTGTTTTCATGTGATAATGACAGCGAAGGTTTCGGTTTTACCGAAAAAAACGGCCTTCCCAGTGCATTTAAGACAGATAATCAAACAATTTACCTGTCGTATTCCGGTAATCAACTACTAAAGATGATGAAAAAAGACGGCTCCACCACCTCATTCAACTATGAAGGGAATGAACTTCGCAGTGTCTCTTTCGCCCCTCCGGCAGATCCCAATATCGCAGATGGACATGGATCGAGTGATTTCGAAAGGGAAGGAAACAAAATTTTAGTAAAAAGTTGCGGAGAACCCAGCCTGGATGTTTCCTATAATCAGGAAATTGAACTGGATGAAAACGGATTACCGATCAAAATAACAGACCTGGGTGCATTTCAAATGACGAGTGAAGGATATAACAAAATAGGAGATGGAAAAAACTATTTGATATTATCCTTTGACTCATCAACAAAGAACCTGTTAAAACTCGAAATATTCAGTCTTGAAGATTCAAGACTTATTACAACCCACACTTTTACATACAATAATCAACCAGGATCAATGAGTCAAGTTGAATTACCATTATGGTTCTTCAGTTTTTGGTTCCAAAAGAGTTCATACTCGACAGGAACATATCCCCGTCAGTTTCTCAACCATCAAAACACACTGACAGAGGAAACGATCACGGATGGTGAGACCGGTAACACCCAAACCATACATTATAAATATACTTATAATAAGAGCTCATATCCGGTATCGGTCGACACTGAAGAAGAGAGCATGGAAATAAGGTACTAAGGAACAGCCTTTAATATAGAAAAATTCTGTAACTTCGTATATTCTTCCACATAAGGAAGATACGAAGTTCGCATGAAAACACTCCGAAGAGTTACCGGTTATATTTTCCTTCTGCTATTTTGCCTGCAGGCAGCAGGACAGGAAGCAGACAGCGTGATCAATAAGCTCACCCGCTATATTCGTGCTACGGACCGGTTTTCGCAATATATACCACGGGAAAAAGTGTATCTGCACTTCGACAATACCAGTTATTACCAGGGCGACAACATCTGGTTCAACTGTTATGTGGTCACTTCCGAGCTGCACGAAGCAACCGTATTAAGCAAAACTTTATATGTGGAACTATTGAATCCCGGTGGTGAAATTATAGATAAACGAATACTGAAGATAGAGAACGGACAGTGTCACGGTGATTTCACCCTCGGACAACTCCCTTTTTATTCCGGTTTCTATGAAGTACGCGCCTATACAAAATATATGCTGAACTTTGGCGAAGACGTTATCTTCTCCCGCCTGCTCCCCGTATTCAATAAGCCGAAAGAAGAAGGGAACTATGAAGAGAAAAATATGCTGAAATACGGATACGGTAAATATCCGAAGAAACGGGAGAAGCCCCAAAAAGGGAAAAAGGTAAATCTGAAATTCTATCCGGAAGGAGGAAACCTGATCCAGGATATTCCCTCCCGGATCGCCTTTGAAATAACAGATGCTTTTGGCAACCCACTGGATGCGACCGGAAAAATAATAAATGAAGAGAAAGAGGAAATTGCCGATTTTATCGTGACGCACGACGGAAAAGGCTTCTTCAATTATACCCCCGGCAGGGACAAACGAAAAGCTGTAGTCGACTATAACGGCAAAAAGTACCAGTTCGACATGCCCCAACCGTTACCTCAAGGATTTACCTTGCAGGTAGACAACCTTTCATCCGCTGACAGTCTCGAAATATCTTTACAGAAAAACAAACAGACACCCGCCGAAATGTTGGGCATGGTCATTACCTGCAGAGGTAAATTATATAACTATTGCCTTGCCAACATACTCCATAATGAACCGGTTCGTTTCAAAGTCGATAAAACAATATTACCTGCAGGTGTTTCACAAATTACTGTATTCGACAGCAATGGTGAAATCCGTTGCGACCGGTTGATATTCACAAACAAAGAAGAGCTGTTAACAATCAAAGCCAAAAGCGACAAAGAGACATACGAACCCTATGAAGCGGTTCACATGGAACTTTCAGTAACCGACCGGGAGGATAATCCGGTACAAGCACCTTTCTCTTTATCGATTAGAGACGGCATGAATGAAGTGAAGTCGGATTGTAATATCCTGACAGACTTGCTGCTTATGTCCGATATAAAAGGGTATGTCCATAATCCGTCTTATTATTTTGAATCCGGTGACTCCCTCCACCGTTCAGCCCTCGACCTGCTGATGATGGTACAAGGATGGCACCGCTATTCCTGGAAACAGATGGCAGGAACAGTGCCTTTCGAACTGAAATACAGACCGGAGCAAGGCATCGAGATGCATGGGCAGGTGGTTTCCCTTGTCCGGAAAATCCCGAAACCCAACGTTACCGTTTCTTCTTTCCTGCTCAAAAGAGGTGAGGAAGAAAAGGCAACCAGCGCATTCGATGTATTTGTAACCGACAGTCTGGGACGTTTCGCTTTCCAGGCTGATATAACCGGAAAATGGAATATGATCTTGTCAGTCAGCGAGAAAGGGAAAAAGAAAGACCACCGAATCATACTGGACCGGCTTTTTACCCCGGAACCTAAAAGATACCGTTATCCGGATATGCAGGTCACTCTTACCGATAAAGAACAAGAAAAAACAGAAACAGTCGATCCGGAAGAAACACCGGATACCCAAGAGTCTGAAGAAGACATCAACGCTTTTCTGACAGCCTACGAAGACTCGCTGTCGAAAGCCGGCAACAAAGAGAAAGTTCTCCGACTGGACGAAGTCACCGTAACCGCCAAAAAGAGATCGAGAGAAAAGGATATATTCAACAACCGTTCCAAATCAATCGCTTATTATGACGTTCAATCGGAATGGGACGACATCACAGACCAGGGAAAATATATCGGGAAGGACATACATGAGTTGATGATAAACATGAATAACAACTTCCGAAAAACCTTCTCCAGACAGGACGAATACCTGCAATATAAAGGGAAAACACCTCTTTTCGTAATCAACTACGAACGGACTATGGCTACTGAAATGGATTACAACAAATACAAGCTGATACGCCTCGAAGCCATCAAATCCATTTATATCAACGAAGATCTTTCTATCATGTGTAAGTATGCAGACTACAGAATGTCACCTTTGGAAGTAGATAAGTTCTATGGTTGTGCCGTTTTTATCGAAACATTCCCGGAAGATAAGATCCCGACGGATGCCGGTAAAGGAGTACGAAAAACCTGGCTGGAAGGCTACAGCCAGGTTAAAGAATTTTACAATCCGGATTATTCCATCCTTCCGCCGGAACCCGATTATCGCCGCACACTCTACTGGAATCCTTCAGTGACACCCGATGAAAAGGGTAAAGCTGATATCAGGTTTTATAATAACAGTAGTTGCAAAAAGTTCAGCATCAGTGCCGAAACAATTACTTCAGACGGAATAATCGGTATTTATAAATGATCAATATAAGTATAGCTGTTTCATTTTATCAAGATCCACACCTAATGTTTCAGTAAGGAACTTAGTCATGGAACCGTACTTTTCGTCTATTTTATCATAGGCGGCATTCAGGTATTTTTCATCGACGGTTACCAACGGGGCAATCTGAGGATAATATTTCAGATAGGAATCATACTTACCTGCGATATATTGCTTGCTAAGCATATAATCTTGCATGATCGTCGCCTTATCTACACCGAGAGCTGACAAAATAAGCATAGTAGCCACTCCGGTACGGTCCTTACCTGCCGAACAATGATAGCTTAACGGCAAAGAGTTCTCATCCTGAACATATTTAAAAAACTCTTTATACTTAGCTACATAGTCGTCATAGCTTACCATTTCGATATAACCATCTATCATGATCTGAGCAGTTTCCTCCTCACTAAGACCTTTCGAGATGCTTCCTATGATCTCATCAGAGAATATATTACCAGCATTGATCTCTAAATTATAAGGATTCTTTACCGTAGAAGGTAATTTGTCCGGTGCTGCCGGCAGCATACCGCCCAGCCCGCCTTCTTTTTCTGTAGAAGTACGGAAATCGACCACTGTCTTCAATCCTGTACTGGCTAGATAAGTAAGATCGGCATTATCCAGTTTATTCATTTCATCCGTACGGAACAATCTACCCCAACGAACATATTTACCCTCACTATTCTTTATACCACCCAGGTCTCTGAAGTTATACCCATGTACAGGTAAAAGTCTTTCCGCCAGCAAAGCCTGACCTTCCGAGTTCTTGAATAAGAAAAGTTGTCTCTTCGTAGCATCCCCACTTAAATCGAAAGCCCCTTTGCCATCACCTGTCAGACAAGGTGTATTCATATCGATATCTTCTGCTGTTGAACCGGCATATAACTCCCATGCTTTATCGGAAGTCACACTCAGCACAGCTTTCTTCGTTTCTTTATCGCGGGTAATCCCGGCATCTCCGCTTACGTCTTTACCAGAATAGCCAATTGTTGGTTTTTCATCATCATCGTCTCCACAAGAAACAAACAGTCCGGAGACACAAAACAGCAGCAATAAATAGTAAGATAAATTCTTTCTCATAACGCTTTTTACTCATTAATAAATGTTTTAAAGGCGCGCAAGGTACAGATTTAAAACTAATTACACAAAGACGACAAAGCTTTTAGCCTCATAAATGAAATATAGAATATCGTTTATTTATTTTAGAATATAAAATGTGATCGGATCACATAAAACGATTCTGCAAGACGAAACCGCAGCTCTGCAACTATCCTTATGCGAATCGATTATTTCCTCTTTACTTTACAGAAAAAAGAGAAACTTATGAAAGCAATCTTCCGAAATTTCCAGGTCACACTCCAACGGTTCAGACTGGCTTCCATACTAAACCTACTTGGATTGAGTGTTGCATTTGCCGCCTTTATCATTATTCTGATTCAAGTGCGGTATGAACGTACTTTCGATACCTCTTATAAGAAGTCCGGCCGCATCTATCGCATCGAGTCAACATTGATACCTACCGAATCGAATCTTTCCTCCCGGGAAGCATATTCCTCCTTTTTAGCACGACCGCTGATTGAGATGTTACTTCCCTCCGCTCCCCGGATAGAGGCTTATTCCATCATGTACGGAGCATCATCCGAAATATATGCTAAATACAAAACGGCAGAGGGAGAAGAACGAGGAATGATCCTTCCGATACGCAAAGTATCAGCGGGTATTACAGATGTATTTGATATGGAAATACTTGAAGGCACAGCCGGTTCCCTGTCTGAACCGGGTAAAGCATTGTTACCTGAAAGCCTGGCACAAAAAATGTACGGACAAGCCTCTCCTGTCGGCAGGCAAATCTTCTTACCGGATGGTACTTTCTTCACGATAGGTGCCGTCTACAAAGATTTTCCGGAAAACACCAGCATAGTGAACGATATAAAGATCAACCTGGCAGACGCATATAAAAACGACTGGACAGACTGGGCGTTAACCCTTTTCGTAGCGCTGTCACCGGAAGCATCTCCGGAAGAAGCAGCCGGACAACTGACAGATTTCTTCGAGAAAACAGGATTGGGGAAACAGATGGGATTTACCCAACCGGTAACTTTCCGGCTTGACCCGATAGAAAGTATTTACTACCGGCACGATATAAACCTTGATATTACGCCCAAAGGAAACCGCATGATAACATATATCCTGTTATCCATCGCATTACTGGTTGTCGCTATCGCCACCGTCAATTTTCTGAATTTCTCTGCGGCACTCACTCCGGCACGGATAAGAAGCATAAACATACGGAAAGTGTTGGGAGAATCGACCACGTCACTCCGCTTCGCTCTTATTTTCGAAGCTCTGGGTATCTATCTGCTCGCATTTTTTCTGGCTTTATGCTGGGTATGGCTTTTCCATAAGGCTGGTCTTTCATCCATACTTCTCGCACCAGCTGAACTTCTAAAGAATACGGGAGTACTTTGGCACACGTTTCTTCTGGCAGGAACCGCAGGTATAGTAACAGGGATATATCCGGCATTCTACATGACTTCCTTCCACCCGGCACTGATCCTGAAAGGTACATTCGGCATGAGTCCGACCGGTCGTACAATCCGGATAGCGTTAACTGGGTTCCAGTTTCTGATATCAACCGGGCTCATTATATCTTCCCTTTTTATATGGCTGCAAAACAGGTACATGTATCATATGGAAGGGATAATCAACAACAGCCGGATCGTAACGGTCACACTGGATAAAGAGATCATGTCCGGACATGGAGATATGTTGATCGGGAAACTGAAGTCAACTCCGTCGATAGCAGATGTAGCCACTTCGGACTGGCCTGTCGGTTTTCTGGATTATTATCTTTATACGTATAGCAAATCTCCGCAGGATGAAGATATCATGTATTACTTCATTCCTGTCTCTTATAACTTCACAGAGATGATGGGCATTGAAATCATTGAAGGCCGCAACTTCGATAAAACAGATCAGACTGCTCCCGGAGAGAAACTGCTGCTGAACGAATTGGCAGCCCGGCAGTTTAATGTAAAACCCGGCGACAAGCTTGCAAACGGCAGTCAGGTTATCGGTATTATCAAAGACTTCCACTTTATGAATCTCCGGAAGAAGATCGAACCGATGGCACTTAAATCCGGACAGTCCCAAAATCCGATTTTACAGCCAACCCTATATATACGCACAACGGGAAATGCTTACGCCGCTGTCAAAAAGATCAAAGACTGTATCGCAGAAATCGATCCGCTATACCCGGTTGAAATCAAGTTTTACGACCAACTATTCGAGCAGGCCTACCAAAAAGAACGGAACACGTCCGTTCAGATAAGCATGTTCAGCTTACTGACGATCATCATCTCGCTCATGGGAGTATTCGGACTGGTTACATTTGAAACTCAATACCGGCGGAAAGAAATAGGCATCCGAAAGATTATGGGGGCTACGGTAACGGAAATCTTTGTCATATTCTATAAAAAGTTTGCCTGGATAGTATTTGTCAGCTTTCTCCTTGCAGCACCGGTTGCCTGGTACGGACTGAATAAATGGTTACAGGCATTTGCTTACCGGACCACACTACAGGGCTGGGTATTCATCTTTTCATTGCTTATCGTTCTGATAATTACATTTGTTACAGTAACTTTACAGAGTTGGCAGGTGGCAACAAGCGATCCTGTACATTCGCTGAAAAGTGAATAAAAAAGATTAAGTTTGTATGGATATGGAAAAGAACAAGAAACTAAAAGTATTTATCGG
Organism: Parabacteroides chongii; assembly: GCF_029581355.1. Classification (NCBI taxonomy): domain Bacteria; kingdom Pseudomonadati; phylum Bacteroidota; class Bacteroidia; order Bacteroidales; family Tannerellaceae; genus Parabacteroides; species Parabacteroides chongii. Next base: position 1,220,886 of record NZ_CP120849.1, read on the forward strand.
AACGCTGATATTCAGTATGCTATTTGCATTGCTTTTTAAATGGTGGACTACCGGCAATCCGTTTCATTCAACTACTATACTTTTCGGCACCATCATATTTACCATTATCCTGATCTCACTGAGCATCAGCAACACTTTTTTCGGCTACTTCCTCGCGATGCCGATAAAAAAGGTAAAGATGGTTATTATACCAGCCTTCCTCCTTTTTATGGTCATTATCTTACTGATATCTCTTATGGTCATCGGCGTGCAGATCTACCTGTTTCATCTGATCATGGGACTGGATACCACTCATTTTATAAACAACTTGTTTGAAGTGGAGTTTCCCCAAACCATCAAATATTATTCAGTCTGCGCTTTGATTGCTTCCGCTTTCTTCTTTTACAGTATCTGGCAGCAAGCGGTCGACCGTGAACAGCAACTAAGAGAAGAAAACCTGAAATATAAATACCGGACACTTAAAACACAGGTCAATCCTCATTTTCTGTTCAACAGCCTGAATACATTATCGGAAATTATTTATGAAGATACCAGGAAAGCAGACAATTACATTCAACAGCTTGCCTCCATCTACCGGTATATCCTGGATAACGAAGAGACCGACCTTATCCCGCTGAAAGAAGAGATAAGATTTGTCAACCGGTATTTCAGCCTTCAGAAAGAACGCGACGGAGAGAAAATCCAGTTAGAAATAAATATCCGGCAAATCGAAAGATACAGCATCGTCCCCATATCCTTACAGATATTAGTCGAGAATGCCCTCAAACACAATTCGGCATCCGAAAAGAATCCTCTGCGAATCATTATTCAGAATGAGGACGATCCGTTTATTGTAATTTCCAACAACATGCAAAAGCGAAGCACATGGAGTAACTCTCCCGGAACAGGATTATCCAATCTGAAAGAAAGAGTCAGACTGATCATGGGGAAAGAAATGACGATAGAGACTGAACAGAATCGATTTACAGTAAAATTACCAATCAACATTATATAATATGAGAGTATTGATCATTGAAGACGAACAACCTGCAGCACATAAGCTGATCCGTTTATTGCAGGAGGCAGATAAACAGACAGAAGTCCTCGACGTGCTCGGCTCAATAGAACTGGCAATAAACTGGCTCACCAATCATCCGGCTCCCGAGCTGATCTTTATGGATATCCAACTGGAAGACGGGATCAGTTTCGAAATTTTTGAGACTTGCCGGATACAAACACCTGTGATCTTTACGACAGCCTACGACGCTTATGCCTTGAAAGCATTCAAGGTCAATAGTGTCGATTATCTTCTGAAACCAATAGCCCCGGAAGATCTGAAAGCCGCATTGGAAAAGTTCAACACGTTCCACAGGCAGCCGGTAAATTATTCCAGACTGGAATCCATCATAAACCAGCTACAGCCCAAAACAAAGGAGCGTTTCCTTATTAAAGTCGGTGACCATTACCGGTCGATACCGACCTCTTCCATCGATAGCTTTTTCATCCTGGAAAGAAGTACTTTTATCCAAACCGCTACCGGAAAGAATTATGCCATCGATCATTCCCTCGATAAGATAGAGCAACTGGTCGACCCCGGAATTTTCTTTCGCATCAACCGGAATTGCATTGTAAATTATTCTGCTATCCGGGACATTATAGCTTATTCTTCAAGCAGACTCAAACTCATTCTCAACAATCAGACAGAGAAAGAGGACATGCTCGTCAGCCGGGAACGGGTAACGGAGTTTAAGGGGTGGATGGATAGGTAAGGAAGACAAGTTAAATCATGTCAGGAGACGTTACTTCAGTTTTGCTATCAACTTCATTTCCGGCTAAGATTTTCTGCGTACAGGCAGATCCGGTCATTTCTTTATATTGTTCGCTATTCTCAGAATCAATATCTTTACCGTCAGTACTAATTATGGCTGTCATCGCAAAAGGTATTCTGTTTAATTCCCCAAAGATAACTTTTAGAACTCAAATATCATTCAGTATAGGCTTTTTATAAAGTAACGTGCACCTGATTTTCTTATCAAATATCAAGAGTAATATTCAAAACCAACTATCATTCTATCATTCACAAGTTCAAACATTTTGTAATTCAATGCATATAAGCAATGATAGTTCGTATGATAGTTCCATTTTCAACTATCATACTATCACAAAACAGCTAGACAAAAATGGCAAGATATAGGACTTATTTTCAATCATATAGCTACATTTTCTTCTTGACATCCGGGTCTCAGGCACCTTCACACCCGGGTCTCTGCATCGTTCACACCCGGATATAAAATGGCCCTAAATGGGGGTTTCAAGAGGAAGATGTCACTACTTCCATGAAAAAAAGTGCTATAGTTGGGCAAAAAACATAGGATGCTATAGAGGAATTGCCGGTGTCTGACTTTTTGATTAATAGCGATTGGATAAATATTAAGATACACTAATGCACTGCATTTCTAAACAAATTTGTTTATTTTTGTAGTGATATGAAAGATCTGTTAGAAATATTGAAAGGCGTTCATCCCGGCTTATTCTTGAGTAGGGAGCAACTTATCACACTTGATTTTATTGATTGGTTAAAACCTACCCGATAAAAAAGATACCGGCTTCTTTTCCAATTATCCACAAACCAAAACAGCATAAAACAAAAAATCCCTCCGAACGAATTCAGAAGGATTTTGCATTTTGTGCGGCTGAAGGGACTCGAACCCCCACGGCCGGTATCGCACTGTATCAATGACTTACCATATTTCTTTATACTCTCGAAATCGAAAAATCCCCGATTTGGCACCCAATAAATTAAATATCATTATACGCTCCCGTATAAATAAATTAGTTGTAAATTAAGATAAGACAGCATTTTGAAAGAGACCATAAAGGAGCCTTTGTTAAATGCTGTCTCAATGGAAGGATTATTTTACTTCTTCATAAGTATATGTTTCAGTCCAATTATTAGTTGTTTTCTCTCCTGAGTCTTCATAATACTCTTCTATCTTCACGGTCTTTACATATCCATAATCATCCAATTCATAATTGAAACGTAAATATCCATCTTCCGCAGATGCTTCTTTAGGTAAATATTTCGTAGCCTTTCCCATTAAGCCAGAAAAGAAATAGCTATCCCCATTTCCACATGAAAAAGGATATACTCCGTCATTATCTCTATATGCAACATAAAGTCCACCAATATTAGGGATATCAGTATAAGTTATTTTATCATATCCGTCAATATCCATGTTCTGAGTCAGATTTCCATTTTGATCATAAGTGAAGTTAACATAAACATTTGAACCATTTTTTATTGATTGCAAATAACCATCGGAATAGACGTATGTTGTATTTTCAGAACTTTCGATGAACCCTTCTTTATTCAGAGTCCATACATCAGTAAAAGATCCTTCATCATAAAAATGATCATTCGTTTGTGTTATGGAAACTTTATCGTCCTGATACTTATATTCAAGAATCCAAGGTTTTTTACTTCCAGAACCCGACCAAGGAATATCTTCTCCAGAAACTGATATTGTAACTTTGGATACTTTATTTTCTGAATAAGTATAATCCATTGTCGCATGGATGCTTTGATTATTAGATGTAAGTTCAATTTTAGTTACTCTCATTTTGGGTGTGTTGGGATTAGGTTCACCACCATTATCGTCATCATCACCACATGACACGAAGTTAAAACATAATGCAACCATTAAGATCGCTGTAAAAAATCTGTAAGTTTTCATATTAATAAATATTTATGTCTCCCTGTTCCCTACGGTAGACCATTAAATATAAAAAAGGTGTGGGAACTGTATGACTTTATCCTATTTCTCAGGCTTCTCGCATTGCCTTGTACTATGGATAAAACAACAGCAACCCACACCCATTAAGATATAGTTTCCCCTTTCAGGTAAGTCTATAACAATGATGTGGGTGCTATTGCTATCATCTTCATAGTACATTTCAAATTTTGCGAGAATTTGAGAAATAGAAGATAATTTCAATAACACCTTTCGTTTATATGTCCTTCTCTAACCACCTATCTCTTTAGGCGTAAAGAATTGGCGCAAAGTTACGAAAAGCGTTTATATTGTCAATAATGTATCTCCATCTAAAATGAGAGGGAATCGTAAGTCTCCAATATTTCTTCCTGTCTTAGTCCTAGATACCTTTTAGTGATCGACACACTGGAATGATTAAATAACTCCATCAATTTAACTAATGCCAATTCTGCATTCTCTGAATTTTGATTATAAACCTGCCTTCCAAATGTCTTTCTAAGAGAATGACAACTGAAATTCTTTACTTTCACCTTGTATCTAGCTTTAATATCTTTCAACAGTACATTTATCCGCTGTATAGAAAAGGTTGTGCCTTTCTGACTTACCAGAATAGGGGACTTAACACTGACAGGCTGTATCTGCTTGTAACATTCTGCAATATGTTTCTTTAGTTGAGGATTAATACGAATGGTTCTCATCTTACCTGTTTTCTTCTCTAGTATGGTAAACTCATCCACATAAAGAATAGTTTCCCAACGTAATGATAAAATATCAGAGATTCTTAATCCCCAGAAACAACCAACGGCAATAAGTAAAGACATCTTATAATCTCCATCTTTACTCAATCGCCTAACCAGATTTGTCATTTCATCCCATTGCATATAATCCGCAGTAGTCGTACTATATTTTAAACTCATAATATTCAGTTTTAATCGATTATGTATAAAAGTGATTGTTTTCTGCCATCTGAAAAAATGGCTAAAACGTAACTGGCTGATAATAAGAGAAACATTCACTTCTAATATTAGTGAATGTTTCTAATTCAGATTATTTCCCCAATTTGTTTTTTACTTCAAAGAAGAAAAACACAATTAAGAATAATACCATGTAAAGAGCAATCAGTCCTAAAAATAATTCTGGATAGACAAACATAAAGATCAAGAAGGTAATGAATAAAATTGCTTTCATAATATCCTCCCTTCATCCAGATAAGAATAATATCCGCTATCTGTCACTATTATGTGATCTAATACCGTAATACTAAATAGTTTGGCTGCTTTTCTAAGATTCGCAGTTACTAAATCATCCTGTGTACTAGGTTTTAAACTTCCACTAGGGTGATTATGTGCTAAAATTATACTGGAAGCATTCCCTAATATCGCTGCTTGCATAATTATTCGTATATCAGCAGACGTTTCATTTATTCCACCTTCTGAAATATTACTTACTCCTAAAACCTTACTAGAGTTATTCAGCAATATAAGTTTCAAATATTCCTTATACTGGATCGTACCCTCATTGTACACATGATCGACTAAAAGCCTATATGTGTCCTCTGAATTATGAATAACAGGTCTTTCTGAACTTTTCACTTTGGTATTGTACGTTAATTTAACATCACATACTTTCAATATCCCTTCCATACGTTTGTTGTTTAATAAGTTGTTTGATTGTTAATTATGAATTTCTGGAAGTGAAAGGAATATCCCTAGATAAAGGATTGAATCCAATTTCTGTTCTGACTGGTTGTAAATTCGTTCTGTTAAATATATTCTATTCCAGCCAAATACAGGTTACACCCAGTTTCACTCTGAATCCCGTCTGAATTATCCAGTAGGAAAATAGGCTAAATATTCACTTTCTCTTCAACTTCCGTAGGGGGACTTTAGAGGTAGTGCAAATTCAAGCGTAAGGTATATATGAGATACGTATATTATATGGTAAGACTTATTTCCTGCCAACAACATCTAAGAAGAGAAAGACTTCCTTCTCTTATAGGTAGGGGGGATAAAATAAAGTTACTTGTATTGTGGTAAAATGTTTATTTCAATCTTATTTGTGTGTCAATGAAATATAGCTTGTCATCAATACCATAAAGTACGTTATTGGGAACTGCATCAAATATTTCGTATTGTTCATTATGATATTCATCCGGATAATCCATGATAAATCCCAAAGATTCCATATAATGCTGTATTTCGCTTTCTGTTGCTTCTCTATCTGCTCTTACATACGGTTGAACAAGTACCGCACAAAATTCGTTTTGGCTGTTATAAGCAAACCCAATCATTTCATAAGGGATATTGCTAAAAAAGAGATTGTGAGCTTCAATTCTTATAAAGAAGTTTGTAAGGTCATCACCTGCATACTCAAAATTGTTCAGTTTGACGACGAAATCCTCATTTCCTGTAAAGACTTCATTTTCTCCACCTTTATTAAGGTATACTAATGATAGTGCATTGAAGTCAATCCACAAATTATGAATAGTAGCAAATTCTTTTAACCTTTCTATCTGCTTTCTCTTATAGCCCTCTGGTGGTTCAATCTCTCCTGTTGTTTCTTTTTCTCTTCTAATGAGATTGGCTGTTTCTTCCAGGATTCGATTGATTGGAGAGTACTTTCTATCCATTGCTTATGAAATTCATTAATATAAATCCGTTCCATTTTTTAGTTACTTAAAGTGACTTCTGCAAATATAAAGAATTATTCGCAGAGTTGTAAGTTTACAGAACTCCATTATTTTTGATTGTAGGTGATTTACTTTTTTACCTTCCTATTTATCAGTACCTTTATGTATTCCTCAATGAAAAATCTTCTTCTCCACCAATTATTAATAACCATCTTAAACAGAATATAATATGTCAAAATATCGTCCAAAGCCATTTAGGGTAGCAGAAGTGCGCAGAGAAATCATAGATAACATCAAACACAGGTATATTTATCCAACTGAATATTATATAGAAGAGCCTGAAGAATCTCCTAAAAAGAAATTGGTTAAGAAGAAGAAACGTTCATCTTAACCAATTACCATGATAATATTCAATATCTAAACGGGTATCTCCATTTCTGGGAATCCCCGTTTTTCATTATATTGCGTTACCATCTCCATGTAAAGTGAGAAATCATATTCTATGTATGCTTCACCTTTACTTGTTCCAGTCATGGGATTTTTCTGGAAGTTATTCCTTTTATATACCCAGCTTCGGATTTTATCCCAACTTTGAAATAAACTGCGTAAGAATATACTCTGCTGGCTTTTTTGAGTGACTGTCTCTCACCAGATAGTAATCTTCAATTGTATTTAGTCTTACAGTATATATAATGCAGTGTTTCTTATAGAGCATTTCCAAACGCTCTCTTATTTCTGTTTTCTCCATTGGAACATTCAGTTCAAACTCTGCCTCTATATCATTTAAGACTTCTGGCAAGAAGCGGTGTATTTCTTTATCATATTTCTTTACAGCTTTGTCAATAGCACCTTTTTTATATTCAGCTTTCTCCAAACCTTCTTTTCCTATCTTTAGGTAAGCATCAATAGTATATGAGCCTTGTTCTTCTTTCTTTAAAATATCCACATAAAATGAAATATCTAATTTATCGTCTCTGTTAAAGTCAAAATATAGTTTATCCAATTGAGAAGCAATGATTCTTCGTTTTTCTATATCTGTTTTTGCTTTTCTCAAAATTAACAGAAAGTCTGTTCCAATAGGTTCAATAACTGGAGAATATCTAACATTAAAATAATTGGTTGCTTCATAAGCATTTAAAAGAGATATATCAGAAGTATAGTAGGCTTTTACTCGTTCTTCATTATACAGATTGTCAATGCAGAAATTATTTATTTCTCCATGAGCATCCAATAGGTCAGCATACTTTATAACATCCATATCTTTGGAAATAGCTTGCTTTCTGTGTTTATCTGTTACTTGTTCAAGTCTGCTTTTCAGTCCTGAATAAGTTATTTCAAACTCTTCAATCATACTATCAAGCGCATCTTTGCTCTTTACATCTAAATCACTCTTTACAGTAGTAATATGGGTTAATGAATTAAAGCCATTACGAAAACGACCTTGTATCTGAATAGCTTCCGTAAAAGGATCAATCATTGTGTAAATGGCTTCATTCAAGTCTGTAAGTATTAAAATATCAGGATTTTGTTTTAACTTTATATCCAAAGCTGAAAAGAAACGGCAAGTAAAGAAATTATATTTAGCCAAAGGTTCAAGCATTTCATATACATCTTCAAACTCTCTTTCTTTCAACTTGTTTACGCTCTGATTGGAACAAAATACTTTATAATCAGTCAGTTGTAATGTGTTGATAATCTTATTTATCCCATTTGTTGAATTAAGGAATATACAGATACAAAAACTATCCCGTAAATCGTCTAATTTGCTTTTGACTGTCTTGTCATAGCTGTTAGTAACGATAAGTTCCAGATTCTTTCTATAATCATATTCAGGAATAATCTTTAATTTCCTGAAATTCTGATTGACAAGTTCTTGGTGTCTCATTTCTAAAGGAGTTGCAGAAACCAACGCTTTATTTTGAAACTGAAAGAAATCATATACTGGCTGCGTGATTCGCTTTCTGTAATCAACATCTTGAATATATTTTTCGCATTCATCCATCAGACAGAAATAATCAGAATAGATATTGATATGTAGTTTGTCTGCCGCTTTCCTGATTTTAAGAAAACTTTCAGGAGTACAAATGAGTTTCTTGTTCTTACTTGGAGATTTTAAGTAAGTTTCAACTTGTTTTTGAGTACACTTTTCCCAGACAGCCAACCAATCAGGATTATCTTTCGTTTTTTCAAGGATAACAGGTACATTGGGTTCCAGTATGATGGAGTTGCGTTGTGAATGTAGTTCTGTATATGTAGCTCCCAATCCTGTTAAAGTTTTATCCAAAATCACGTTAGATGGGATATTTTTATATCCTTGTCTCTTCAAAGCGTCTGTAAGCCATTCATTTGTAGATATTTTTATTTCTTCTGTCTCCATGATGGAAAAAATCAATGTCAATTGTTACTTTAAGATTGAAAATTAGGGTGTTGGGATTTTTTTGAAGAATTTCTCTTTTATATACCCACACTCGAATTTTATCCCAAAAGTATAAAAATTAAACTGGAAGTATGCTTTACGTTCTGATTTTCCTAGCTTGCTTTCCTGTTTATACCAGATAAAGAGAATATCAGCATTTGGGTTTATTGGTGATAATGTAAAAGTTGGAGGATTCACCTTTACTTGGAAAAACCTCCAAACTTTTTAGAAGTTGAGTTCAGCATTTAGCTGAACCCTGTTTATTAAGCGACTTCTTTTAAGAGTTGAATAAAATCATTACCATCTTTCACTGCTTTGATTCTTTTCTGGAAATCATTCAATTTGCCAATCTCTTTCAATGCTCCAAAAGCCGTATCTTCATTTGTTGAAGCTGCGTATGAGTTAAAACCATCAATATAGTAACGTTTTGTTATCAGGTTTACTTCCATTCCAGCTGCTTTGCAAAGGGTAATAAATTTATTACCACGGTCTTTGTTAAATTTTGCACCTTTAGGAAACTCAACATCTTCACCTTTTAATACCTGATTCAATAGTTTTGAAGAAAGTTTCTTTCCTAAATAAATCAGAGCTGTTGTTGAAGGGTTGAATCCTTCTCCAATTTTTTCAGAGATAGTGATAAGTGCTTCATCTTTTGCTGTTAATCCAGCAACTGCAAATTTGTCTTTGTTATCCCAACTTTTTGCTGCCTCATTAATATCAACCAGATATTCACCGATATTTTCTTTATTACGGATATAAACGTTAGGAATTTCTATTTCTTCACCAGCAGCAGCCAATTTAGCGAATGCAGTACCTCTGTGCTGTCCGTCAAGGATTACATAATAATCTGTTGCTGTTGTTTTATCGATTGTATTTCCATTAACATCAACAACTGCATATTCTTTTTCAAGAACTTTTTCTGCTTCTGCCACAATAATAGGATATGCTTCTTCGTATTTGTTTTGAGCAATGATATAAATGTATTTGTCAACTCGCTTTGTGTCAACAGGTCTGTTGTGTTTTACGAATGCAATTTTTTTGGATTCTTTTGTAGTCTCACCATCTTTTACGACATTGAATGTTACAAAGCCTGCTGTTGCTGTTGATTGAATTGCTTTTTCAGTAGGAGTGTTTAATGCTGCCTCAAGTTTACTGTTTGCGATTTTAACAGCTTCTTTCTGTGCTTCGATAACAGAAGAGGCTGCACCTCTTTTTACCAACTGGTTCAATACGCTTTCTTCTCTCTTTACTTCTGCCTGAAATTCTTTTACAGTCTTCATGTCTTTTTATTTTTTAATTGTTAAACTTTTAAATTGCAATCGTAAACTTGAGGCCTCTCGTTGTTGATTACACTGCAAAAGTATGGCGACTCTGACAGATATATAGGATAAATTTTATGGGCGAAATTTGTATCCTTTATTCAGGGAACCTCCAATCTAGGCTTATTTCCAGTCCATATTTATTGGACATATTCATGGATTGGTCTTTAAAGTCTTTCATTAATTTGTTGTAATAACCTAAGTCTAAGTAGTTTTCCGGATTGTCAGAGAACTTACAGACATATAAGAGACAAAGGATTAGTTCCTTCTCTTTATTGGATATTTGGGCTTTATCTCTGCGCTTGACATTGGATATTCCATCAATCTGTAAGAATAAAGATAAGTGGTGAGCAAAGAAATAGCTGGTCTTTCTTCTGGAATCTGCTTTTTCTGCTGCTGATAATGTATGATATTCTTTCTCAAATTCTGCCTGCTGCTTAGATGTGAAATTCTGCAATTCAAATTCCATTCTCAAAACGTCAAGTAATAAAGGGTCAGTAAGGGTTATTTTCTTTTTACTGGCTGTTTCAAAGGTTATGGAATTGACTTCTGAATGATTCTCCCTCATAAATGCGACAAATTCATTGTATATATCCCTGTGGTTCTTTTGAGGGGATAACAGGTTCTTACAAGCGTCTGTTATGAAATCATAGAGATACAATGTTAATCCCCAGAAGGATTCTTTATTTAAATCCAGTTCTGTTAGAAGTTCTTGTAAAGGTTTATGCTTGTCATAATCTTCTCTTTTAAATGGAATCGTTCTGAGAATATCTTCATACCAATATGCAAACCCTAACGGGAAGTAAGCATTTAACAAAATAGTCTCACCGTCTTCGTCCATTCTTAATGCAGCTTGATTATTACCAAAATGTTTGTAAACGTACACTAACAATATATCGTCTCCCTTCAGTATCATTTTACACAAAACATCTTAATTATCACTCATTAAAAGTAATAATTTTTGAAATAAGATCAAATGTCGGTTTAAATCCTTTAAAATCTATTGTTTCCTTATTCAATTCAATCCGCTCTGCAAATGCATTTTTATTCCCTTGAAAAGAAAAAACAGTTTTATCAAATAATGTTGGATATTTCCGATTATCATTAGAGATTACCATATCATCCAATAATAATTCTGTCGTAATATAACAATATTGGGGATACTTTTTACTAAAAAATACTTTACGATGTTCAGGAGTTACTAATGTCATAGCATAAACATTCTTTTTAAATTTATGTTGAAATAAATAATATTGTTCAGTCTCATTACTTATTTCTACAAAAATCTTTTTTAATGCCTTAATTTCATTAACACCTGTAAAATCAGCATCAAAAACTGCAATAATTGTATTATCTGTTGAAATCTTTGAGATATGATTAATTAAAAATTCATTTACAAACCTCGCTCCCGATCCAACGGATGTTCCAGAATCAGTAATAGTATGATCGCACAATTTATAATAATTATCAATTGGTTCATTAAATAATTTAGAATAAGCTATTTTGAATAATAAGTTATCGGTTTTACCCTCAAAAATCAGATGAGGTAATTGATATTTAGTAATTTTATTTTTTATCTCATCCATTTGCTTCTTCTCTTCTAACATAGAAGTGTAGAGGGCAGATAATTTCTTATTGATATCTAAAATACCCAAATCTTCATCCAATAGTAACGAAGTAACCTTGTCAATTTGAACTATCTGAGTATTTATATCTTCATTCGTTCTAAATACACGATATTTTGAAGTCCTATCATCCTCTATTGCAATAAAATGAAAAGAATGTGAGGTCACAAAAATTTGAGTCTTCTTAGAATATTCTTCTACAAATTGCCTCGCAACTTGATTTGACAAAGAATACTCACATGAATTTTCAGGCTCATCAAATCCCCAAATTTCTATAAATCTTGAATTTTGTGATATATAATTTAAAATTGTTGGAATATATCTCAAGCGAATACCATCTCCTCGCAATTTCAATGGTATTTTATATACACCCGCATCTGTATCAATAATTAATCTTTGAAATATTTCTGCAATATTATTGGGAAAACTCAAGCTACTTGAAACCCCAGAAACAATTTTAAATTCCTCATTCAATTTTTCTGTAAGTTTTTTTACAGTATCATTAAAATCGACAATTTTATCCTGAAAATCATAATTGTTTTTTCTTTCTTCTACTTCAAAAATTGTTTCTTGCAGCTTATTTAATAAGCTAGAAAAAAACATCTCATCCCTTATTGCAGGAATATATGTATAACGTATTCTATTTAGTAAAGCAGTCAAAGATCTTCTTGAAATTTCTTTATTCTTAAATTTATATTTTCCCTTCTTTTCCAGAAAATCAAAATTATCTTTTACACCTTCCAACATATTTCCTTTTCTATCCCAAGTTTTAGAAACGGAAAAATATTTTGGTAATGTTTTATATCCACCTGGATTAATAAATTCAATAGTAATCCTAATATATTGTCTACCTTTTATACTCTCTTTTCTTACTTCATTAAGTCGCTCTTTATTAAAATCATCAATAAATGATATACTCTTCTTATTAAAGAAAATATCTAATGCTTTCAAGATATTACTCTTACCTATATCATTCTTCCCTGAAAATATATTCAAATGATTGATATTTTCTATATGTACAGACTTTAAAGATCTGAAATACTCAATATTGATTTTATTGATGAGCTTCATAAAATTTAATTTATTATAAATACAAATTTACTCAATATTTGAATATCAGCAGCTCACTCATAAGAAAAAGTAATAAGAGTACTATCTTTTATCATAAAAAAGAGACTCTTATTACCTAAAAAACAGTTAATTATAAATATCGAACTTCAATATATTTTTCAGTTCATCCATTTCTCTCTCCACTGATTTATCCAAAATCCTTGCATAAATCTTTGTCATAAGAATAGAACTATGCCCTAACATCTTAGATACAGATTCCATTGAGACATGATTTGCAAGCGTTACAGTAGTGGCGAAAGTATGTCTGGCACAATGCGTCGTCAAATTTTTAGAAATACCACATAGCTCCGCAATCTCCTTCAAATAAGCATTCATCTTCTGATTTGTTGGAAAAGGCAAAAGAAAACCTTGCTTTCTTATTGGGTGCTTTTCATACTTATCTAAAATAGCTTTAGCCTGTGGTAACAATGGAATATGAGACCATTTCTTTGTTTTCTGTCTTTGCATCTTAATCCAAATCTTACCTGAAGAAGTTGTAAAAAGATGCTCCTGTGTTAAGTTCTTCGCATCTATGAATACTAAACCAGTGAAGCAACAAAACAGAAAAGCATCCTTTATCTGTTCCAGTCTTTGAACTGCAAACGTTTTATTAAACAATGTCTGTAATTCAATCTCATCAAGGAATGGACGATCAATATCCTCTATATGCAAACGAACTGTACTTAACGGATTCTTTTTGATATGCCCTGCATCAAAAGCTATCCGCAACACCTTTCCCAGATTACGTAAATATTTGACTGTCGTATTATTTCCTATATTCTTTTCAGACCTAAGGAAAAATTCAAAATCAGTAACAAACACATTATCAACTCGTTCTAATGGAATATCGTCTTTGTTATATTTTAATCTGACAAAGTTCTGTAAGTGAGTTCTAGTGGTATAATGACGCTCCAATGTAGCATAAGTATAACCCTTACCAATTAAAGCCTTCATCTTCTCATTATGCTCATCATAAGCAGAAAACAAAGTAACTTGCTTATAACTGATAATTCCTAAATAGTTATCCCTTATATTCGCTGCGGTGACTTCAACACCTCTTTCTTCCAAATCACGCATTGAATCACAAAGTTTAATATACACATGGTCCAAATAAGTATTCAAACTCTTCACAGCCATTGAATTACCCATTGCCCGATTTGTCCTCTGATTCCATAATGCTGGATTTACACTATGTTTACCAACAAATTCCACTCTTTCTCCGTTCAATGTTATTCGTATAAGAATTGGAACTTCTCCATTACTAAAAGGCTTATTCTTCCTTAGTAAAAACGTTACTTTAAATGTTGTTTTCTTCATAAAACACGTCTTTTAAATGTTAAAAAGGTGCACGCATTTATGATATAATTTATTGAATTACAAACAAGTACAAAGGCGTCAAAATGTTAAAAAGGTGCCAGCCATTACACCTTGTTCCCAGAACACCGATTTGGCACCTGAAAAGTATTATTTCGACATGATTTATCTATTTCAGAAAGAAGGAAGAAGATACTGTAATCACTTAATAAACAGTGTATAACAAAAAAAATCCCTCCGAACGAATTCAGAAGGATTTTACATTTTGTGCGGCTGAAGGGACTCGAACCCCCACGCCGTGAAGCACCAGATCCTAAGTCTGGCGTGGCTACCAATTACACCACAGCCGCATTTGGTTTGCGGTGCAAAGGTAAGTATTTTTTATTAATTTGCAATATTCAGAAGATTTTTTTTCGTAATGTCAGGCTATTCGTCAAAAAGCTTCATCTGCCCCGTTATCTCGTCTATAATATCCGAATCGCTTTCATTCTGTCCGGTATCATTCGTATCGGAGTCTTCGCCATCATCCCCTGACGGTTGTTCCACCGGAGCAAAACGGGTTGGTTCCAGTTCGTTGACCGTTTCTACCTCGAATGTAGAGATGCGTTTACCTTTCGCTTTGAAACCTTTCACACCGATAAACTCTTCAGCATCCAACACCAGCGGTTCACGGAAAGCATCATGGCCGCCGAACACCACTTCAATGCGCGGATAAGTCTCGTCGGTAAGCAACAACAAACGGCTCTTCGGGTTATCACCCAGGAAGTTCTGCTTTTTGCTTCCGGCTTCCAGCACAAAACGTTTCAAGTAAGGATATTTCTGGTCGGCATCATACAAGGCCGCCGTCCAAACTTTATTTGAATTGAACTTCTCAATGACCTGTATATTATCGTCGTAATGGTTACTCAAATCAAAGTTCGTCGTATAGAAATCACCGTTACGCAAGATGACCAGGATCAGATCGTCACTCTGAAATTCACCCAGTTCATCTCCACGACCGTCATAATTCAGACGCAGCACATCCCAGTCGAACCAAACCTGGCGTCCTCCGAGAGTGGAACTACCTTTCTGTTTCAGGCTGATCTTATGTACATCCGCTTTGGTCAGGATATTACCCATCGAGCCGCGTCCCTTAATGGCAATCTCGCTGAAGTCCTTTTCAAAGACAAGCAACTTCTGGCGGGGCTTCGGCTTCAGGATTACTTTGACCGTTTCAGCTTCTCCATTCGGATTCGCGCTGAAATACAGCACACGCGAACCTTCCGTTCCTTTCGTCACGTCATATTCCTTATCACGCGTCACTCCGGTCACGGCAAAACGCTTGATATAGTTATAGCCGACTTTCCCGTCGCGGTAAATAACATTATATATGGTACGGGTATCGTTCCGTTTGAAGACATTCACATACAAAACGTCTTTTCCGACAAACATCTTGTCGCTGACTTTCACGATCTTATACGTTCCGTTCCGGTAGAACAGGATGATATCGTCTATATCCGAGCAGTTACAAACATACTCATCCTTTTTAAGGCTCATACCCATAAAGCCTTCTGCACGGTTGATGTATAGCTTTTCGTTCGCTTCCACCACCTTCGTTGCTTCGATCGTATCGAAATTACGGACCTCGGTCATACGCGGATGGTTCTTGCCATACTTTTCTTTCAACATAGCAAACCAGTTGATCGTATAATCGACAATATTATCCAAATGATGATTGATACGCTCTATCTCCTCACGAATCTGTGCGATCAACGCATTGCTCTTTTCCGAATTGAACTTTAGGATACGTCCCATCTTGATCTCCATCAGCTTGAGGATATCATCGCGGGTCACTTCACGGATAAAATCAGGTTTGAACGGGGTCAGGCGCATGTCGATATGAGCGACCGCTTCATCCATATCCTTTGAGTTTTCGAACTCGGCATCTTTATAGATGCGTTCTTCGATGAATATTTTTTCAAGAGAAGCAAAGAACAAGGTTTCTTCCTGTTCCGCCTTCTGGATCTGAAGTTCCGTACGCAACAGGTGCAGCGTATCGTCCGTTGAATGGCGCAACACATCACTCACTTTCAGGAAGTGAGGTTTGTTGTCCATGATCACACAACAGTTGGGTGAAATACTGATCTCACAATCCGTAAAGGCATACAGCGCATCGATCGTTTTATCCGAAGACACGCCCGGAGCCAGGTGCACAAGGATCTCTACATCCTTAGCCGTATTATCATCCACTTTCCGGATCTTGATCTTCCCCTTGTCGTTCGCTTTCAGGATCGACTCGATCAGGGAAGAGGTTGTTCTTCCGTAAGGGATCTCACTAATAACCAAAGTCTTGTTATCCAGCTTGGTTATTTTAGCACGGACCTTTACTGAACCACCACGTTCACCATCGTTATATTTTGAAACATCGATAAAACCACCTGTCTGAAAATCCGGATATAAAGTAAATTCTTCTCCTCGCAGATAGGCTATCGAAGCATCCAGCAATTCATTGAAATTATGCGGAAGTATTTTGGAAGAAAGACCGACCGCAATACCCTCCACTCCCTGAGCCAACAACAAGGGGAATTTCACCGGTAAAGTGACCGGTTCTTTATTACGTCCGTCATAAGAGAGTTGCCAAAGGGTCGTCTTGGGATTGAATACCGTTTCAAGAGCAAATTTAGAGAGACGAGCTTCGATATAACGCGGAGCCGCCGCACCGTCACCGGTTAGAATATTCCCCCAGTTTCCCTGGCAGTCAATCAGAAGATCTTTCTGTCCTAACTGCACAAGTGCATCTCCAATAGATGCATCACCGTGAGGGTGGAACTGCATAGTATGCCCGACAATATTTGCGACCTTATTATACCGACCATCATCTAAACGCCTCATCGAGTGAAGAATACGACGTTGAACCGGCTTCAGTCCGTCATTGATATGCGGTACAGCACGTTCCAGGATCACGTAAGAAGCGTAATCCAAAAACCAATCCTGATACATCCCTGACAGATGATAGGATACACGGCCTTCGCCCTTCCCGGGTATTTTATATTCCGAATGCGTAGCAGCATCAGATTGCTCATTCGATTGAGAATCCGTATTTGTTTGCTCTATTTCCTCGTTTTCGTTTTCCTCTGTGAAATCTTCAATATCCTCTGGTTTCATAAACTTATATGGTGCTCTTTCTTCTTTTTCAGCCTCTGACCGGAAAACAATTTCCAGCGTGTAAATATACGAAATATTGGCGAGATAATAAAAAAGCAACCCAGTTTCAATGAGATATGTGAATTCTAGCTATATTTGCTCCCTCAAAATTACATTCATGCTCACACTCGATAAGATTTATCAGGCATCTTTTGCCCTGAAAACGGTTATCCGTCGCACGGACTTGATCAGTGCGCCCAATATCAATCCGGAGTCACATATCTATCTGAAACCGGAGAACTTACAGATCACAGGATCATTTAAAGTCCGTGGTGCCTGCTTCAAAATCTCACAACTTACGGAAGAAGAGAAAGCAAAAGGTGTCGTAGCCTGTTCTGCCGGCAACCATGCTCAGGGAGTTGCACTGGCAGCAACCACTCATGGCATCAAATCTCTTATCTGTTTGCCGGATAATGCTCCTATTTCTAAAATAGAAGCTACCAAATGGTATGGAGCCGATGTCTGCCTGGTAGAAGGCGTGTACGACGACGCTTACCAGAAAGCCTTAAAATTACGAGATGAAAAGGGATATACCTTTGTTCATCCTTTCGACGATGAAGATGTCATTGCCGGACAAGGTACAATAGGACTGGAACTATTGGAACAATTACCCGACCTGGATGCCGTGATCGTTCCGATCGGCGGTGGCGGACTAATTTCCGGGATTGCTTTTGCAATCAAGCATTTGAATCCGAATGTAAAAATATATGGCGTACAGGCCAGTGGTGCCCCGAGCATGCTGAACTCGATCGAACATAACAAGATTGAGCGTATGGGATTCGTTCGTACCATCGCCGACGGTATTGCCGTAAAAGAGCCGGGCGAACATACCTTCGAGTACTGCCGTAAGTATGTGGATGAAATCGTTACGGTCAATGATGACGAGATATCGACAGCTATCCTGGCATTGATCGAACAACATAAACTCATTGCCGAGGGTGCCGGTGCAGTAGCCGTTGCAGCTGCGATGTTCAACAAAGTACCTATCAAAGGGAAAAAAGCGATCTGCCTGGTATCGGGTGGTAACATCGACGTAACGATTCTGTCACGTGTGATCGGACGAGGTTTGCAGAAATCCGGCCGCTCTTACACCATGACGATTGAATTGGTAGACAAGCCCGGACAATTACAACATGTTTCTGAAATCATAGCCTCCACAGGGGCAAATGTAGTATCTGTCCACCATGAACGGGTAAGCCACACCGCAGATATTAACGGCTGTTACCTCCGCCTGGAAATGGAAACCCGCAACCAGGATCATATCGACCAGATACAATATACGCTGACGGCGGCAGGATATAAGATCATTCCGGGATAAAAACTAAACGACAAACAAGTATGAAAATATTAATCTTATGTACCGGTAATAGTTGCCGCAGTCAGATGGCACAGGGTTGGTTACAATCTTTTGACAAGAACTTGATTGTTTGTTCAGCAGGAACAAATCCTGCCGATGAAGTAAATCCTCTTGCCATCAAAACGATGAAAAATTCTGGAATAGATATCAGCAGTCATACTCCCAAACCGGTCGATCAGTATCTGGACGAACCCTGGGATTATGTGATTACGGTTTGTGGAGATGCAAACGAGAACTGCCCGGTATTCAGGGGAAAAGTTCGCCACAAATTACATATCGGCTTCTATGATCCTTCACGTGCCACAGGCACACCCGAATTTATAGAAAGCGAGTTCCGCCGGATATGCATACAGATTAAAACAAAGATGTACGACTTTTACACCGACGAAATACTTAATGGCGATGGAGGACCGACTTGTACCTGCGGGGCAAACAGATTCTGCAAGTGCAATTAGTTTCCAACAAAAGACTATAAAACTTCTTTCTTCTTAAAACAATCTTTTCTCTGACAGATTGAGCATCCATAAGGCTTTCTTTCAATATTTCTACCTATTCCTATTAAGGAACTAACAGATTTGATAGGAAGCATCAAACTGGAATCTGTCAGTGAAATGCCGCAAAAAGCGTGGGGTAACAATGAGAAAAGAAGTTGTTGTTCACGTACGTTCCAGCCACAATAGCCCGGACTATAAGAGTTACTGGTATTCAATCGGTAGGATTTCATTTTTTCGGTTAACGACGACAGACCATAGGAAACGATTGCTTCAACAATAAGTGAACCCAATGCATCGGCAATAAAAGCTTCCATTATATCATTTGCCAAACGTTTTTCTTGAATCCAGGCATCTAGCTCTGCACCGACAGAAGCAACCAGTATTGCATATATATCAGCATCCTGAAGATACTTTGTAATAGTATAATCAGGCTTGATAATATAATTGCCTACAACCAAATGTTGTTTATCCAGTTTGCTTCCGGTTAGAAAGCGATATCCTAAGCGAGGCTGACAAATTTTCAAAGCCTCCTTTTTTAATGTTTGTATTATCTCATAGGTATATGCATCAGGCGTGCTTCCTTTGAATCCCATGTATAGAAACAACTCCTCATCTGAGATTATCAGATCATCGATGGAGCAGCGTTGTTCTTCTGCATTTAGAAAGGGGGAAATCCAGCCTAAAGGACTGAGACCTTCTTTATCTTTCCACCAAACAGAAATAGTACTTTTCTCTTCTCTTTCTAAATCGGGGATTGGTTTTTCCGAATAATCACTTCCGGTAACATCAAATCTGGACCATGTCCCATCCTGCTGTTGAAGTAAACCTTTTGCACGAACAATCTGATTGCCAAACAGGGTATTCATCCTGGAAAACTCCGTCTTGAAAAAAGTCCTGTCTATCGGAGACTCCAATACGATAGTTTCTGTAGAAAATAGAGGAGGTGCAGCCTTTGATGTAAATGGCAAGAATACTCTTTTCTGAAGACTACTTTTCTCCCATATGGTTATCCATTCAGCTTCATCCAGCAAACGATAATCTTCAATAATTTGCAGCTGAGGCTGAATGGATAATAGCTTATCAACAATTTGTTTGACTTCTTCTGAACTTATCGATTCCGTCTTCGTCAGAAACAAAACAGAAGATAAGTAAAACTGACGACGATAAAAATCGGGATTTAGTTTCATCAGAAAATCATACATCTTTACATCCAGCAAAGTAATAGCACCATCGATACAGAGATTGGGAATCTGCAACAAATCTTCCAGCGATGCCAAGCCGGAAGGTTCCATTAATACCCAGTCCGGCTTGAGTGACTGCTTGATTTCTTCCAATACCTCTGCCAGCTTTAAACGAAGCGTACAACAAACACATCCGGATTTTAAATCCACAACGGAATAATGTCGGTTCTGCAACTCTATCCCATCTATAGATTCTTTTCCGGATTCATTTTCAATGATTACAACATTTTTATCTTTTAAATGGGTAAGTAAAAGATGATTGATCAACGTTGTCTTTCCGCTTCCTAAAAAGCCCCATAGTACATACACTTTCATACTTCTATGATAATTGATCCTTGATTTTAGAATATAAGATTTGTTTCTGAGATTCTGTCAGTTTGGAATATGAACAATCTTGCTTATGGGTATTCGCCCGTTCTACAATAATAATTTCTGCATCCCGGTCCATGGCTATTTCATGCCAGGTGCCAGCTGGAATATTATAGGTCACTCCCGGTTTCATGTATTGGCAATTGAAATGAATATCCTCTTGTTCAATCTGCACTTCAACCAATACCGCTTTCCCTTTAAACAAAATGAATGCTTCATCTGACTGGTTATGAACTTCTATCTGGTCAATATCATCCAGACCATGCTTCTCTACATAATTAAGTTGGGCGACCTGCCATCCCTCTCTGATGAGGAAAGGATGGTAACCTTTACCTTCATAGTTATATGTTTCTATCATTTTAACGTTGAGTTATAGTCATTTAATGACTGGTAAAACATCTCTATATTCGCAAAAGGGATCTCAGGCGGAGTATCACATCCCGATGATAATACAAAATTCGGGTATGCAGCCGTGTCTGTCAACAATTGCATAGTCTGCTCATACACCTGCTGAGAAGATGCCATTTTCAAAACTGAAACAGGATCAATATTACCCATAACTAATGCATCTTTCGGACAATCATTCAAAGCAGAGACCATATCGATTCCATTTCCAAAATGATAGCCTGCAGCACCTGTATAAACCATTGCTTCAGTACATTGTCCCGTATTTCCACAGTTATGCAAAATGACGGAGAAGAAATCATCCTGAACTTTATCAACGATCTGTTTTACATACAAGGAAGAGAACTCCATACATGCATCATTCGACAATAAGCCTGCTGCCGGTTCTGCAATTAACACCCCGTTTGCCCCAGCCTCTTTTAAAGCCTGGCAATATTTTGTTATAAACTCCGTACATTTAGATAACAACAACTTAATACTATCCGGATCGATATACATAGCCATCATAATCTCAGACATATCATATAGTCTTCCGGCTAAAGAATAGGGTCCGATACATCCAGCCAAGACGGGCTTGGTTGCTTCTGCTGCCACTAGCCGATTGGCCTTGATATATTCCGGCAGACGAGCTGTATCTAATGAAGGAATTTCCAACTTCTCTATTTCTTCCGGAGTTGACACCAAGCGCCCTACAACACTCGGAACTTCATTTTCCGAAAAATAGATTTCAGCACCAAAAGCCTCAGCCTCAACTGTCAGATCCATTATAACGGAAGATGCTTCTGAAGGGTATTTCTCTGATAAAACTTTAATCGCCTGATAATGTACTTCACCGTTTGTAACTGCATCATTAACAGTATATCCTAGCAATTCAATACCGGAATGAGTCATTATAGGGACAGCCACCCGTTGCGGAGAAGCAATAACGGATGCTATCCAGTTTTTCATGTCTATTTTCATAAGATTATATTTTTATGCGATGGCTAATAATTCTTTTGCTTTGATTACAGCGGCATTGGCATTACTACTATATCCGTCTGCTCCAATTTCTTTGGCAAATGTTTCATTGACAGGTGCTCCTCCGACCATCACTTTCACCTGGTCCCGAAGTCCGGCTTTGTCCAATGCTTCAATAACTCCTTTCATATTGGTCATCGTTGTTGTCAACAAAGCAGACAAGCATAAAATATCCGGTTTCTCTTGTTTGACTGTTTCTATAAATTTGCTGTCAGGTATATTAACTCCCAAATTGATTACCTCAAAGCCACAACCTTCAAACATGGAAGCAACCAAATTTTTTCCGATGTCATGCAAGTCTCCAAATACAGTTCCAATCACGATCTTTCCGACAGTTTGTATGCTTTCATCCTTCATGTGTGGCTTCAAAAGATCCAAAGAACCTTTCATGGCGCGGGCTGCCATCAATAATTCAGGAACATAAGCCTTATGGTTCTGGAAACGATCGCCTATCTCTTCCATTGCCTTGATCATATAATCATTGATTATAGATTGTATGTCTAACTTTTCTTCGATGATTTGCTCTGTTACCTCGACAGCCGGTTCCATTTTTCCGGCAACAATTGAATCAAATAATTTATTTAAATCTGCCATGATATTTTATAGATTTTGTAATTTCATAATTTCTTCATAAGACCCATAACGATGTGCTGCTTCAATAAAAGCCTTGAAGTTTTCAGGAGGCGTATTACGTCCCATTGCACATCCGGAACTAATAATATGACGTTTGCCCTTTGTTGCTTCTATCAATCTTTTGACAGCGGCATCTACGTCGGAAGGTGTCCCAATAACGAGCGGACTACTGGGATCGATATTTCCCATTAAGACAGTATCTTCCGGTACTAATCTTCTGGCTTCTTTGATATCAAGCATCCAGTCAACCTCCAGTATCTTGGCTCCTGTCGTTCCCATATCTTGAATAATTCCATTAGTATTACCACAAATATGGATAGAGAAAGGAATACCGTAATCCTGCACCTCTTTAGCCAGTTTCTGTTCCGGGATCAAGGCAAATTGGCGGTACATGTCCGGGGAAATCAGATTTGGACCGGCAAAAGCATCCCCGATAGATGTTACATGAGCTCCTGCGTCTTTTTGTGCTTTGGCAAATACGGCACTGATTTTCCGACAATACTCCAATACATCATCTATAAGTTGTTTGTCTTCAGTCAATAAATCCATCATGAATTGAGTCGTTCCTCTTAACAGGCAAGCAATACTGAAAGGACCCTGATCGGCACGTCCCATGATAAATACATGATCCCCAATAGCTTCAGACAACGTACGTGTCGCTTCCAACCACTCGTTCAGACGACCGGAACTCGCCGGATCAGGGATCGGCATATCATAGACATCCCGTAAGTCTTTCAATACCGGCTGTTCTTCGTCAACAATAGCCGGTTCATCCTCACGATAAATGACCTTAGCACCAACAGCTTCAGCAATAGTGGCATCATCAAAATCGATAACACATCCGTCATATCCGTACTTTTCTTGCGAAATGATATGTGCTTGAGCCATTTTACGGCCGTTTCTATTCACGTCGCTAATCTTCAGACCGGCTGTCTCGACAGCTAGCATGAAACATTGAGGGACAATCGGTAATCTGTCAGGGGTTTCCCCGTTTAGAACGGCCATGCAGCGTTCCAATGAATTCATACTTTTCATATTTGAATATTTTTATGTGTTTTATTCTGTTGTATAGATACGATCAGGATGTAAATTAAGGCACCGAAAGGAATCAGCAGACTGACTAACTGGCTACTGTTATCTGCAACCAATCCCATAATAACCGGTAAGATTGCACCTCCTGCCACACCCATTATCATCAAAGCGGATATCTCATTTGCTTTATCCGGTTCCGATTGGATAGCTTGTGAGAATATGATAGGAAAAACATTTGCACAACTTAAGCCTATCAGAAATAAAGCAATCAATAAAATTGTTGTATCGGAAACCAACATGAAAACTGCAAATACAACAATTGCCAATATCATATTTATTGTCAAAAATTTACCGGCAGAATACCGAGCCAAGATGAATGTCCCTAAAAATGTTCCCAATGTACGAGCAGCAAAATACAAACTGCAACCTAGACTTCCCTTTTCTATGGGAAGACCACATTGTTCTGATAAATATTTAGGAACTGCTGTCATCAACCCTATCTCAAAACCGACTATCAATAGAATCACAGAGAAAGCAATTATCAACTTTGAGTTGTGGAATAAAGAGAAAATATGTCCAATATTCTGACCAGCTTGCGTATTTGGCATTTCTGTTATCGGAGTCATAGCCAGCCACAAACAAGACAAACAAGATGTAATAGCATATACTACAAAAATCAAATGCCAATTTCCCCAAATACCAACCATTGCGCTGGCAATAACCGGTCCCAAAGTAGACGATATTGCTTTGATAAATTGCCCTAGTGTCAATGTGCTGGTAAATTTGTCTTTAGCTACAACATTCAACAATAAAGGATTCAGAGAGACCTGCAATACCGTATTTCCAATTCCCAATAAAGTAAAAGCTAAAAGAACCGTAGCAAAAGAATAATAAACCAATGGAATCAACAACGATATACTTGTTATACCTAAACTGCATAATACTGTTTTTTTCCTTCCGATTCGCCCCATTAGTAAACTGGTCGGTAAAGAACATATCGCAAACCAAATAAAAACCAACATAGGCAATAGGTTTGCCAACGTGTCATTCAATTCGAAATCTTGTTTTACATAGCTTGTGGAAACACCAACAATATCTACAAAACCCATTATAAAAAAAGCAAACAAGACGGGTATTAGTTTAAAGATGATTGTGTTCATTTTTTATTATAGTACTAATTTATATGTTTCAATAGCATGATGACCTAAAGGCAAAGCAAACTGATTACCGGATACCGGAAGTACCTCTTGCTCCTCTTCAATCAAATTGGTTCGGATCACTTTTTTAACAGATACTGGTAATGTTATCATAACCTCTTTATCCTTCCCTTCCATTTCTGTCAAACGGATAATCAGGTTGTTATCATTATCTGCCTTTTTAATTAAAGAAAGTGCAGTAAAAGGATCTGAAAGTTTGAAAAAGCTATTGCTTCCTTCAAGTTTTCCCTCTTTATTGTTTTTCTGTTGTACGAATAAAGGATGATTATTCGCGATGGCAGAATTATATCCGTTTTTCCATCCTTCCGGATGAGAAGTTATAGAGAAATGGAAATTGTGGGTTCCTTTTTGATGATACCAGTTACCTTCGCCATGACAACTTTTGTGTGATGAGAGAAGAATTCCCTGCAAAACCGGATAAACAGCTTGTTCACGGGAAGGATCGATCCAATCTGCTACAGCAACACAGGATGACATAGTCAATCCAAAGCCATTACCATTCGCTGATATAAAATTCTGTATTTCACGAGGGTGAGAATCTTCCGGATGATGTACATAGGTTCCTCCCCATGCCCAACCACCGGGTTGCTTCTTCAATTCATCTTTCCCGACTTCGGCTACAGCCATTGGTACCTCATAGTTTATAGTACGTTCTCCCATCATATTGGCAGGAAATGCAATACGATATTGCCGGTTATGCGTACCGTCAAAATCCTGTAAGGTAATGTCAAAGTCTATTTTCTTACTGGTATGATAAAATGTTATATTTTGTACTATAATTGCATGTTTTGTCGGTTGTAAGCTTTTGAAACGTGTATACAGTGCCCCCGATTCTTCAACTTCCCATTTTGAAACAAAAGAGCTTAACGAAGTGATATCTCCGGGAACTACATCCGTGATACGGGTAAACTCACCGGCTCCGTTTCCTGTATATCCTAACTCGATGACATCCCCACATGCAAATTTAGAAGTATGAATGAGTTCTTTGCCCAATTGTTTGTCGTACAAATAAACGATACCGCCATTTCCTAATACTGCCTTATAGTAGTCATTTTCTATTTGATTGGAAGAATGATTTACCGAATTGGATGCTTTCGGAGTCTTTCCACGCTGAATCGAATAACTGCGATATCCCATAGATGGTATATCCTGTGCTTCAAATGTCACATATTGTTTTCCATCTTTATCTTTCTTAATCTGTGTATTGACAGTATTTCCTTGTTCATCTTTGACTGAAATCTTTTCGTTGGGGACTTCAACTGTTACCAGCCCATTTCTTTCCCATGTCAAATCGTTAAATACAACATAATTATTTTCTTTTGTCTTTACCTGTTCGGTGAGTTGCTTCAACGCCTCAGACAACAATTCCTTACCCAATGTATAACCTACTCTTAAACTATCTTCGAAAATAGAATCTGTAATTTCTCCATTTTTCCCACCTAAGCCATGATCCGGATATATAGAAGCCATCCAGGCACGGTCAAAAGACTTTCGCGGATACTTTTGTAAGTCTCCTGTTTGTAGTTTTGAGAAAGTTGTAAATGACTCTGCTGCCGGTAATAATACACCAGCTTCACGCTTATATTTTGTAGCCTCATAATGGGCCGGACCATGAATATAGAGCCATAAATCAGGACGTTCTCCGGATATTTTCTCAAATTGAGTTGTTTTTCCGCGAACCAAATCAAAATATTCTTCACTCGTAGAAGCCTTTAAACGTGGTAAAGGCACCTCTGACTCTTCTGCAATCTTATTCCATTCATCGATTACATTCTGGAAATCTACCGGTTTAGTCGCGTCACAACTTATTAAAATAGCATAATGCGGCGGAATCTGATGTTTTTCATAATAATTGCTCCATAATTGTGTACGATGGTGCAATTTATGAAATGCCGTAGCTGCATCTTTATCGAAAAACTTCCAAATAAGAGAAGGCCAACCATAATTCCCAGGAGTGAAAGTTAAAACCTTAGAACCATCCGGACTATACCAATCGTATAAACCTTCAGCCATTCTACTGACAAATAAATTAGGAATACCACTTTTAGCCAATATTTGAGACATCTGCAGCGTACGACCAGGTACATCCATATTATTCGCAACCAAATCATCGCACCCCGGCATATTTTCATGAACCCACTTCCGTCCGTAATAAGACTGACGTATCAGTTGTTCGCCACTGGATAAACCTTCGTATGGTTGGTTATAGGTGGCTCCCCACGTAAATCTTTTCTCTTTATATAATTGTATCAATTCATCTTTCCGCTCCGGATGTTCTTCCAAAAACTCCATCAAATACATAGTCTGCTCCATTTCAAAAGTGAAGTCTTTATTCTGCTTCATCATATCAAGAGCAGGCAAAATGATGTTATTGATACGATCTTCTCGACAGTACTCCGGTGTATCCATCCAGGCAATATCTTGATGGGATGATTGAATAATATGGATCACACCATTCTTAAAATAGCCCCAATCAGCCGGAATAAACGTTTGAAACGCTTGATCTAAAATAATCTTCTTACCAGCGACAACCTTCAACTGTTCTTCTCCTCCAATCATTGGTAACCAAACCAATACGCTATCACTTCGTTCTGTCTTAACAAGATCAACAGATTGATCGTTTACATAACATTTCAGGGAAGTTTGGGATAGACAGTCCTCTTGGATATAAGATAGAATTTGGAACTTACCGTTCTCATTTTTATACTGTACGGGCTCTATTGGATTTATGACAGCAGTTGTTGTCTGCGCCATAGTTCCAACTGCTACATATAGCATGCTCATTATTATTAATTCTTTCATGATATATAAATTATATATGTTAACACAATTACTTAACCGGTTCAAATATTCTCCAAAAAAAAGATCATGGATCTTTTGAATATCCGGAAGGAAGCAATTCATTATCAAGAACAACAGCCTTGTAATCAGCTTCTTTATCCTGAATACTTTCTAACAATATTTTAACTGACTCTACGCCCATTTCATGAATAGGCATTCTAGAGATACTCATTCGAGGTGCCAGAATATCCAAAGAAGTAGTTTCATGGAAACAGCCCATTTGAAATTTAGTCTTATAATCGATATTCCGTTCTATAAAATAGCGAATGGCCTCCAAAGCTAAATAGTGAGTAGAAAAGAAAAAGCCATCCACATTCGGAAGTTCACTGAACAAATAATCTAGTTTGTCAACTATGTCCATTTTGTAATTTTGTCTATCAACAAACACCTCCAAAGATAAGTCATTCGACAAATTCAAATCTCTCAATGCTTTACGATAACCCTCTATACGTTGTTTCATCACATATAGATGAACATCCGTAGTTAACAATGCTATATTCTTGGCTCCTTTTTTACCTATATGGTAAACAAGGTCATAACAACTCTGACTATTGTTAACAATGACATAATTAGTCGGAACATTCGGATAATAACGGTCCACCAACACAAATGGTAAAGAATCTTTAGTCAAAAGGTCAATCCCTTTTCTGGAAACTTTAGTCGGAGCAACAATAATGCCATCAACCTGCTTTGACTTCAACATCTGTATCAATTTATATTCTTTATCTCCATCCCCTTCCGAGCTACACACAAACAATGCATAGTTATTACGTGCTGCCTCTGTTTCAACAGCTTGAGCCAATTGAGCGTAGAATGTATCCCCAATGAACGGTATTATCAACCCCAATGTATTAGATGTTCCCAAAGATAAGCTACGAGCCACCTGATTCGGTCGATAATTAACCGAATCGGCATATTCTTTTACACGTTTGATTGTCGCTTCACTAAAACCTTTGGCCTCACCCTGTCCGGACAAAATCCATGAGATAGTAGCTTTTGATAAATTCAGTGCCTGAGCAATATCTTTAAGAGAAACTTTCATTGTTTACAAAGTTATTTAATCGGTTCAAATATACTAAATCAACTCTATAAATAGAATTATAGTAAAGCGATTTAGTATATTTTATGAATCTCTAAATTATTTATACTCTAATTTATAAGTCTCAATCGAATGATGTCCGATTTTAACAGGTAAGATATCCCCCTTGTTATCAATAAGTTTCTGAGGTTCTTCAATGATATTGGTTTGACAGCTTTTCTTTATAGGCTTGAAAGACCACAAAGAGACATCGCTATCCATGCCCTCTATATCAAATAATCGAACAACCACATTGTCATCATCCTCACACTTCTTAATCGTACTGACCATTACATTCTTCTTATCCACACTAAAGAACGACTGTAAAGGTGACAATATTTTATTATTCCCGTTTTTCACCCCCACTGCAGTTAATAGAGGTTGAGCAGATTGTGTACCTAACTGATGAGTTTTTTTCCAGTCACCATCAGACGAATGCAAGGAGAAACGATACGAATGGTTTCCCTGCTGAAGATACCAATTTCCTTTCCAATGGCAGCTCTTACGGGATGCCAACAAAACAGGTTGTAAAACCGGATAATCAACAGGATTGGATGTAGCATCCTTATATCCGAATACGCCAACACTAGATGAGAGCATAACGTTTGACAAATCATCGGAAGAGGCAAACCAATTTTGGCATTCACGAAGTGGTGTTTCATTTAGTGGGGTAGTATAATGTAATCCACCTGCATGTCCTGCAGAAATAGATAGATCGTTCTTTCCTATTTCTACAACCCCCATCGGAACTTCATAACTGATTAATGACGATGACTGATTCAATGGCATAGTCATCCGGAACTCCTGGTAGGCTTCTCCGGTAAATCCTTCCAAGTCAATCTCTATATCAATTTTAGGGAAATTTTGGTATGCAATGATTCGTTGAATGACAGTCGCATGCTTGAATTTCGAACGACATTCTCTAACCTCTCTCACCCTTCCACTTTCAATAATACTCCAGGACGGAGAATAATCCGAACTCTTTTCAAATCCTTCCATGGTGATAGGCTGAATTTCTTTAAATTCACCAGCGCCATTACCTACTGATCGGGTACAGAAGACTTCTCCTCCCAGGAATTTATCCGTACGCAGTAATTCGCGATTCAATCGTTTGTCAAAAATACTTTTTATACCTCCTGCAGCAAATGAAATACGATAATAAGGATTATCAATATCTATTTTATTAGAAGCTGTTACAGCATCTTCAAAAATTTCATCTTTTACATGTTTCAAATAATAGGATCTATAGCCTATGGATGGTATAGAATCTGCCTGAAATGCAATCTGTATATCGCCATCTTTTGTTTGCCCCTTTATGGGTAAATATTGGAATGGAATATGCTGACCTTTATCGTCTGTTAAGACAAAATGCCCCCGACCTAAACCATAAACGTTTACTTTAGTAATCACAATATCATTACGAAGCCAGCTTTCCGGATTAAATACAACGATTGGTAAACCTTCTTGTTTATGTTCGATCATACCACCAATCTCACCCAATGCATCTTCCAACATTTCATTTGCAGACGCTTGAGAGTGACGGAACTTTTCTTTATAAATCTCATCGGTAATATAACCTCCGTTTCCACCCCAGCCATGATCCGGATAAATGGCACATTTCCATGCCTCATTCAGTTTGTCCTGCGGGTATGATGCAAAAGAACCTGTCAACAAACCTCTAACTGCCCCGAATTTCTCAACATTGACCAAATTCCTCTGTGCATCTCTCATCATGGAAACTGCCTCATGATGTGTCGGATTATGTATATAAAGCCATAAATCAGGCCATTCACCTTCCAAACGGGTAGGTTTAGACTTCTTGCTGACTAATTTATCCATAGCCGTTGAAATGGTTGTATATCCAAACTCTGGCATATCCTTCTCTGCAGATAATTCTTTAAATATTTGCTGATAATCATAAGGTTCTTCATTGTCATCCGTGTGTAGGAAAAACAATTCAGATGGCATTTTATTTTCCTTATAATATGGATCCCAAAAATGAACGATCGAGCGTATATACTCTTTCTTCTCTTCTTTTTCTTTTTTCCCTGCCAGCGTTCTTGCGTAATCACAATAGATACCATTTGATTTACAAAGGATACTACTACCATCCGGGGAAAACCACTGATAAATTCCGGGTTCGAAACGAGAGATTATACCATATTTGATACCCGCTTTTGCATGAATCTGTGAGGTCTGTAAAGAACGTCCGGGCACATCCGGATTAAAAGCCGTAACAAATTCACATCCGGGGAACTGTTTCTGTAACCAACGTTTTCCTAAATAAGTTTCACGAATTAATGATTCTCCAGACAACATACCTTCATATGGTTGATTAAATGTAGCTCCCCAGTCCAAACGCTTTTTAGCAGTCAGCTGCATTAATTCATCTTTACGTTCCGGATATTTGTTTAAAAACTCTTCCAAAGTCAAAGCATATTCCATTGTAAAACAATAAGAACTATCTTTTTCCAACATGCGCAAACTAGGCATTAAAAGCTTCTCTATACGAAATTCCGTACATTTATCCGGAACATCCATCCAGGCCATATCCTGATGGCTGGATAAAGCAAAATTCACATGCCCTTCTTTCAGATAATTACTTTGTGCAGTCGTACAAAATGAGACGACACAGAATGCTATTAGCAATGAATATTTCATATTCGTATTTATTTTAAGTTATTATAATTTATATGTCGTATTCTTATTCTTGCGGTATTCGGTTCGCCTGGCATTGTCATATAAGTTTACACATAGAACATTTTTTTGTCATGATAGGATTAATGCTCAAAGGTCAGCAATACAGTAAGCTCCATACTTCTCGACTAATTCACCCACCCTCTTCACCCTATATTCCAAACCATCCGGTGGAACCTGGTCTGCCACGCCCAAAGTAAATCTAGGGATAGAACGCATTATTTCAAGTACCGCTATAACATGACGATCAAACTCTTCGTCAGAGATATGAGGCGTAAAATAAACTCCGGGGATACCTCCCCAAAAAATGCTTTTAGAATCCTCCAATAAAGGAATCATTTCTTCAATAGACATATCCCCTACCGGATAAGGCGTAAGTGCCTCCAGGACAGAGAAGCCGACCAAAGACTCCTGCTTCAGTAGTCCTTGCAACGTACCATCCATGTGAATAAATGAATATTTACCTGCTTCTCGGATCTTGGTAGTCCATTCTGTCTGATATTCTTTCATATACATTTCAAAAAATGTTCCCCCTACCATCTCTGATGAAAGATTTTCCGGGATCATCAATAATTCCGCAGGACTATCTACTGATATTTGTGCAGCCTGATCAAAAGCACGTTTCATGCTTTTCAGCAAAGCCTCAAACTGCTCGGGAACCGAATAAGCCAACATCGTTACCGTTACGATCCCAGCCTCCAGTGCAACCAAATGCATAAAAGGACTTTTCGGCAGATAGCATAACAGGGCTCCTTGGTCTCCCACTTGCTGTTTCCTTTGCAGAGCATAGACATAATCCGGTTCATAACTCAGATGATCGTACAGATAAATCATAGCCGGTATATCCTTTTCCGACTTCAACAGATATTCAACCGGTGCTTCCGAAAAAGTTTCATCACAATATTCCCAGCACTCCCTCAATTCGCCATAAGGTGTCACCACCTTACGATACCTGCAATTGCCTTCCGTCCACGAAGAAACCTCACAATCATGATATATCTCTTTAAACGGAAAATGTCCTTGAAGATAATAGCCAACTCCTAATGAACGATGCCAATCCAGATAGGCATCGGTAGTAATAAAATCATTTGGCTTAAGGTCTCTCTTTATTAATGAATTAGCCCAATAATCCAAATCGCCAAACCAAGGCACTTTATCTAGCTGCTTGCCTTGTAATAAAGCAAACATTCTTTCTCTTGGTGTCATAATTTCATATTTTATTTATTGCTAAACATATATCATCTGATTTCATTCAAATGTTTATAAGAATGCTTATCTACGCGAGTAGCCGGATTGACGAAAATAACCGGTTCCATCAAATAGCCACGAACAGCATCTGAAAGTTGCTGAGGAGTCTTCTCCTCTTCATTATTCCATTGAATATCAAACTTAAATTCCATTTCACCGATACAATCGTCCAGAACATTCACTTCCCACATATTGTTATAGACCATTGCACACAATTCATTCGGTTTCTCCGGCAGTGTGCGACTCTTTACACCAAACTGATTGCCCCCGAAACAAACCATAGCCACGTCACGGCTCGACCACAGCCAGGAGCCTTTTCCTGCGCCTGCCGGATACTTAATCCAATCATCAACTGCAAAGAAATCTGTGCAAGTTCCCGGAATCTGATCCGTATAGGGAGCAAACTGCATTCCTCCAATACTGGTCAAAGGAGCACCGCAACTTTCAGCAAACGGGAAACGGATATACATGATTTCCGGGTCTGCATTCGAGAGACGGTCGATCTTGACATCCACACCAACACGAGGTTCTTCCTTATAAACTTCCAAAATACGAACACCGCTCTTTAACGAATTATGTTCAAATGCTTGTCTATAGATGAAAGAGTGAGGAGTTTCCACACACTCTACCCCCTTAAAAGAAGCATGTCGTTCAATCGAATGCATAGCAATCTGTTGCCTACGAGCCAAAGAGTCCGGATTGCGCCAATCACGTGCCAGGCTTCTGCCTACCAATGAATTGAACGAATAGAACTCACCAATACCATCGCCCTGTAACGGTTCCGGACTGTTTGCCCATTTGATATAGATAGGCCATCCGTTTTTATCAGTACGAATTTCCGGTTTCCGACTGGCTTCTTTCTGTTGGCTGATACTATCAAGGGCTAACACATAACGATATACTCGGTCGGGCTGAAGGTCTTTCACCCATATCATCGCTTTACCATCATGAAATACCAGGTTCTGTTTTTCACCTGTCTCCGGATTTAATACAGACTTGTAGGCTGTCCGAACAAAAGACAGTGGATCGAGCTTAGCCCAACCTGTATAAGGCTTTTTACCCGAATTGGCCAGATAAACACCTTCTTTTTCATTACTCAGTTTCGCACGAACCCTCTGTGCCAACAGCCATTTAGCCCTTTCGAAAGGACGAAAGGCATAACCGTATGTCACATTAAAATGTCCTTGCGACCATAAGCTATAGGTATCCCAAGTAGAATCCCAGGTTCCTAACGTGTGTTCATAGAAGAAACAAATATCTTTCAAAACAGCATCTTCGTGACGCCCCATCGCCGAAGGGCAAGCTCCCCATGCTGGAGATTTAGCTATCTTCAAATACATATCTGCCTGACGGGAAGCTGAAAGAGCACGAGGTTCAGCAGCCAATCCAAACGACCACCAATCGGGCCATTCTCCTTCATAAGTATCCACCTTGTCACCAATTCTAGCTTCCATCTTTTTCATTGACTTAGCAGCAGTGGTCAAGTTTAAACGAGGAGAAAATCCCATCTCATTCCATTTAGCTACAAATTCAGCCAGTGCAGGGAAAGGAGCGTCGTTGTCGCATCGATATTCGTTAGTAAAAGACAAAGCGATAAAATCGTACGGATAGCCCTCTTTCACCATCTGATTGATTCGGTCGAGACACACTTTATGCGCCTTGTGCATGGAAGCTTCATCTGTTTTCAATATATCATCCGGACGCGGAGTGCGGAATTGCGTATTGCTGGCAGGACGCTGGGCATAGCGCCATCCGGTTTCACTGAAAAAGCCATAACCCGTCCAATAAGGCATTCCTAACCAAACAAAAGCCTTCCTCCCGTCCGGCATTTTCCACCAAAAAGCATGAGGAGGGTTATGGAAGATACCACCCCAATGCAAGTTCAAGCCTGACCAGAAATAACGGACACCTTTCTCCATCAATCCGGATACCAACGCTCTAGGAAAGCCGTTTACATCGTTTTGCATAGCGACTTCCGGATGAAAAGTCTTCCATAAATCCTCAGGTACCCAGTTCAATAACTTCTCCACTTGCGTACCATTATGCAACGGATTTACATTGAACGGAGCAGCAGTTATTTCAAATTGTCCACTTTTTATCGCTTTCAACAAGTCTTTCTGCCGGGAAGGTGAAGCATGCTGCCACCATTCATAGACACTGGCCAAAGCCTCTGCCGTCCAGCAGAATGTCGGTTTGGATTTATCGTTGATACTTTCCAATACGGCATCGATACCGATGTCAATATATCTTTCGTGGAGTTCATGTGCGATCTCCGGATTATCCGTATATCCGTAATCTGTATGCGACAAATGTACTAAATCAATATATTCAATCTGTTTGGTCGCGTCTATCGACTCTTGAGCATACAAAGTACAACAGGTTACATAGGCTACTACTAATAATTTGATTTTATTCATTGTAATGATTATTAGATAAAAGAGTTGTGACAAAGTTCACAACTCTTTTATTTTAGAAACTATTTCCTTAAATCCGGATTAATTTGAACTTCTCTCAATGGAACCGGGAAATAAGTATGTTCTGCCGTTTTGAATACAGCCCCTGAAGGTTCTACGAATCCTTCCAGATTTACCCAACTCTTCGTTTTCGTATTATATGCTTTCTGTGTACGAATCATATCAAAGAAAGTGACATTTTCGAAACAGAGTTCATGTACGCGTTCTGTCATTACAGCATCAATAAAGGCTTCTTTATTGCTTGTAACAGCAGTCGATAAAGGCTCCAACCCTGCACGAGAACGAATCTGATTGACCGCATCAATCGCTTTATCCGTAATCGCACCAGAGCGTGCTGTTGCTTCTGCATAAGTCAATAGCATTTCTGCATAACGAATCAGAGGGAGGCTTTTTCCGCAATAACCACCCTGTCCCACTAATGTCGGTTCGAAAAATTTATAGACAGCCGGTTCAAAATTAAGTATACCACTATTATCCCAGCTATTATAAGAGGTAAAAAAGAATCCTTTTTCTTCTGCACGCAAATCACCCTCTTCAAATGAATCGATAAAATCCGGAGTTGGCATCATCGAACCGAATCCGACAAAACCTGTTAGTTTCACAGCCGCAGCCGGAACAAAGAATTGAGAGTAATGCTGTCTTGGGGCAGGAGATTCTCCGTAATTAGCCATAAAAATATACTCACCCGTATTGTCAAACTCTTTTCTTCTGAACTTTTCAAACCAATTCATATTTGTATCCGATTGAAGCAAAGACAGATGAGAAGAATTTACAACCAGTTCCGCTTTTTGAGCTGCCAATTGATATTTATCGGTTTCATTCAACGGACTTCCAGCCATTGTCAAATAGACTTGTGCATATAAGGCATTAACAGCTTCCATCGACACTCTACCGGAAGATGGTGTATAAGAAATAGGAGACGAAGAGGCAGCTTCCAAATCTGGTAAAATTGCCTGTTCGTATATCTCTTTTATAGATGTAGGAATCAGCATACCATCTGCCGGTGCATCTGTTGGAGTCAATTTCAAAGGAACATCACCAAATATACGCACTAGATGAAAATAATAGTAAGCACGTAAGAAATGGGCTTCTCCCAGCATTTGGTCGATAGCATTGCTTTCCGGAAGTTGAGGAACTGCTGCCAAAAACATATTGCAAGCCTCAATTCCGTAATAACAAGACTGCCACCAATAATCCACATAATTACGATCCCAATAATTCAGCTTTTCCAAATCTGGATTAATCAACGATTGTTGTCCAGCCGTATAATAGCAATAACCAGTCGGATATTCCAGCATAAAAGCAGGAGCCTCACCGTATCCGGCATAGGTAAAACGTGTACCTAACCTGGAATATAAACCATTAACAGCCACTTGAGCCTCTTCCTCATTCTGATAATATTGATCCAATGTTTGAGTAGACTTAGGAGGTGTATCCAAAAAGTCATTACAAGAACCCAATAAAGCCGCACTCAAAACTAGAAACGAAGATATAACTATATTTTTCATGATTGTTCAATTATTAAAAAGTAACATTCAAACCGAAATTAAAATTCATTGTCTTAGGATAAGAAAAGAATTCAACTCCTTGTCCTGACATATTCGCAGTTTCAGGATCATAACCGGAATAACCGGTAATCAACAAAAAGTTTTCCAAATTTGCATATACCCGAAGGTTTCTAGCCCCCAATTTATTGGCAAAAGAAGCAGGAACTGTATAACCGACCATTAAATTCTTAAAACGAATGTAAGAAGCATCTTCAATCAGGTCGTCGTCAATCTGCAATTCCTGAGCATTTCCACCGATGGTAGTACGTGGACGTTCTATCATCGTATTTTGATTATCCGGTGTCCAATAATTCAAGATACTCGCATAACTGTTCGCATACCAACCTCTTTGTTCACATACCATACGGGCCAAATTGATTGCCTTATTTCCACTTTTACCTTGAATATCCAAGGTCAAATCAAAATTTTTATACGAGAACGTATTACTAAGACTCATTTCAAAATCCGGATACAGATTTCCTAAAGTAAATCCATCATTCTCATAATCGATCTTTCCGTCATTATTCCGATCTATATACTTCTTATCGCCCGGTTTTTTCCCATAACGAGCTGCCTCTTCTGCCTCATTGGTACCCCATGTTCCAGAACCGTCACGCTTCAAACCATAAACTGTACGCAATGCCTCACCTTCACGAATCAGATTATAATTGATACCGATAAAGCCACCATCCCAAATATCGGAATGGTCATCCGTCAATTTGACTACCTTATTTCGGTTCATACTAAACAACAACGTTGAATACCAATTGAAGTCTTTCCCTTTAATATTATGAGTATTCAATGTAAATTCAAAACCGCGATTTCTGATTTGTCCAATATTAGCCATAACCGAACCATAACCGGTTATATAAGAAACAGGTTTGCCCAGCAACAAATCCTTTGTATCTCTCCAATACCAATCCAATTCAGCCATAATACGGTTATCCAGGAAACCTACATCTACCCCGAAATCATACTGTGTGGTAGTTTCCCATTTCAAATCGGCATTCGGCATTCCTGATTGTACCATACCCTTGCTTATCTCTTTATCTCCAAAAACAACATTGGTATTAGCGATTGTGGCTAATGTAGAATAAGCGCCAATTCCGGCATTACCGGTCTGTCCTATACTTGCACGCAATTTCAAATTAGAGATTGCATTCACATTTTGTAAAAAATCTTCATTTTTTACCACCCACGCCAACGCCATAGACGGGAAGAATGCATAACGATTATTTTTACCAAAAACAGAAGACCCGTCATAACGTCCAGTAGCAGTCAACAAGTACTTACTATCAAATGAATAATTTCCTCTTACATAATAAGAATTCATTCTCCACTCGGTAAAGCTGGAACTCGGTATACCCGCTTTCTCTGCCACTCCCAAATTATTCCATTTGTAGAAATCTGTAACAAAGCCGGTACCGGAACCACCTAAATATTCAGAATAGGCACCATTCCAGGAAGCACCACCCATCAAATTTAATTTATGTTTTCCCCACTGTTTATCCCATGTCAAGAAATTTTCCGACTGCCAATACACATAATGAGTCATTCCAATACTGGCATTTGCTCCGGAAGAGGAAAATTCAATCAAATCCTTCCCTGAATAAAAACGGTCTCTCGCCATTTTGACTTCGGCAGCAACTGTCGACTTAAGAGTCAAACCATCAATAATTTTGATGGAAAGATCTGCATTCCCTAATAAATGTGAGTTGGTATGACGACGATCTATCTCTTTAGCAACTTGTATCGGACCATCTGAACTTGCCCAAAACGGATTCAGATTATCATAATCCAGCACACGTTTACCGGCTGCATTCAAAGCATAGTCTCCATTTTCTTTTTTTGCCGCAGGGAATAAAAAGTCACCAAAGTTTCCATAACTACCATCTGCATAATAATCAGGAACAACTGGGAACATCTCGATCATAGAACGATTCGGAGTTACGCCGCCCACAGCATAGTTATCGATCTGATTCTCTTCTGAATAATTATAATTCAATGAAGTCGACAATGATATATGATCATTTATCTTCGTATCATTCGTCAATTTTGCATTGAAACGAGTATAAAAGTTTTCCAACATAATACCCTGCTCATTCTGATATCCCAGAGACACTGTCGTACGAGATTTCTCAGAACCCGTATTTAATGTCACATGATGACGATGCGAAAAAGCAGTACGTGTAGCAGCATCCTGCCAATCTGTATCATAAAGCGGGTTCCCATTTGTATCAAATAAATTGGGGTTCACCTTATGCCAATCAACCGGTTCGAAACCATCATTCTCAAAAGATTTATTCAATAAAGACATAAACTCTGAAGAGTTCAACAAATCCAGTTTATTCGCCATATGGGCAACCCCCAGATTCATATTATAAGATACAGTCGTACCGCTACTAAACTTACCACGCTTCGTCGTCACAAGGATTACCCCAGCTGCACCACGGGCACCATAGATAGCAATGGAAGAAGCATCTTTTAAAACGTTCATCGACTCTATATCATTCGGGTTTATCAAAGAAATATCTGCCCCCACAACTCCATCGATAACATACAAGGGATCTATTGACGCTTTAATAGATCCTATACCTCTGACAACCACAGATAAATATCCACCCGGACGACTGGAATTGTTATTAACAACCACACCCGCAATCTTTCCACTCAAAGCATCTATAGGATTTACAACTTGCCGCTCAGCTATCTTTTCAGAAGACACATTCCCAACTGAACCGGTTAAATCAGACTTTCTGGCAACACCATATCCAATAACAACAACCTCATCCAAGGCTTCCGCATCTTCCTTTAAGGTGATTTTCAAATTATCACTAGCCTTAATTTCAATCGTTTTGTAACCTATATACGAAATAACTAATGTCGCATTAGGACTAACATCCAAATTAAATTTACCATCCATAT
The DNA here is from genome assembly GCF_029581355.1 of Parabacteroides chongii. Lineage (NCBI taxonomy): Bacteria > Pseudomonadati > Bacteroidota > Bacteroidia > Bacteroidales > Tannerellaceae > Parabacteroides > Parabacteroides chongii. Next base: position 1,260,809 of record NZ_CP120849.1, read on the forward strand.
CAGTTATGGTTCCTGAAGTGGTACCTTTCACTCCGATATTAACACCAATCAGAGGCTGTCCGCTTTCATCAAGAACAGAACCTCTGATCTGCTTCTTGTTCTGATGAACAACCATGCTACTATTTTCAGCATGTGTACCTTCCAGACAGAAAGGCGACAAAGTAGCTATCAGCATAGCCACACTCATAATTCTTCTTATCATAATTATAGAATTTAAGGAGGTTGCCCCACTTTTGAGGCAACCTGTGTTGTTAAAATTTATACTTTTACCACTCTATATTCAAAGCCATAATTCCTTTAGCAGGAACAGTTATCTGATTTTCTTTATTGGGCAATTTGACCTTTTTACCATTTTCATAGTAATAAATAGATTTAGGCTGTCTTATAGCCCATTGCAAAACAACTTGTTCTTCTTTGTCAGAAAGAGACAACAAACGAATCGTATTGGACTTTCCTTTATTGATTACCTGATAATTAGACAATACAATTTTATCACTACCGTTAATAGAGAAAGCATTTTTAGACCTAAATTCTTTTTGAGTCTGCACAGCAATCAACGGACGATATTGTTCCATCGCAAACCGATTCGAACGAACTACATCATACGCACCGATATGAGGTAAAACACGATATTTATAGCTGATCTTACCATCCTGGCTTAAACGGAAATTCGTATGCCAATGATTATTTAAAGCCCATGAATAAATTACTGAACCGGGTTGGATTTCCCGGATCCATTTCGGAGAACCATCAGCTCCACCAATAATGTTAGCCGTGATGTCTCCGCTTTCAAATGCACATGCATTCATTGAACACCAAGTTATACCTTTATTCTCATTGGATATGTTCAGCCAACGCTGCAAAGTAATCCAGTTTCGGTTTCCAGCCTTCAGCTGGTCTTTTTCCAACTCCATAACTCCCCAAGGAATATTGACTCTGACCTTGCTTTGAGGAACATCAAACGCAAAACCGAAATGAATACCCTCTTTCTCTAAAACGGCCTGCTTGTCAACTACATTATTAAACTCAACACTTGCAGAACCTTTTGTCAGCCGGATCTCACGTGTCAGGCTATTACAACCTTTCGCTTTGGATGTAACAATCAATGAATTGACCAGCTTACCTCTTTCCCCGACGGAAACCTTTATCTCCGTATCTTTTAATGCGCGAGCAGAAGTATTACCTCCTTCCAAATACCGAAAACTATTCAGGGCCGAAAGAGCCTGCGAATCAACAAATTCTTCTCCTTTATATACCAGGTTAATCACGTCTCCTGTTATGGGATCGACAATAACTTTTACAATGCCATTATCCAATGTTGTACCAGACGATTCTGATAAACGATTAGAGTGCGATTCTTTTTTCAATTTGAATGTTTTATTACCCAAGGCCGGAACTTCCTCTGCCATGAATACCAATTCTCCAGTAGATAGCTTTTGAGATACAACATACTTACCATTCGCATCCTGCAACGACTGAAAAGAGTTTGCAATCTCTTTTGATAATGTAACCAATCCGCTTTGTGTCCATGTATTGGTATTGAATACGGTAACAATATCCGAACTTTTATCTTCTATATTATTATAAGCCATCTCCATTACCTGATCGGTCAACTCTTTTGCTTTATCGAAATAACCCAATTTGGTAGCCAAGATATTATCACTGATCGGCTGTTGAGCCGGTGCCATATACGCCCAGGTATGTTCCGTGCTTAAAATAATATTGCGCCATGCTTCCTGAATTAAATTAGTAGGTTCTTCTTTACCTGGTTGTAACATGCTCCATAAAATTTCGGCCTGTACCAACTTGTCTTTTACCTCACGACTTTCTCCTGTCTTTTCCGCACTAGTACCCAGACCGTCCGTCCAGTATTCCGTGTAATCCCCCTGTAAAGTAGGCAATTGGTCTGCATACTTTTCAAAAGCTTGCATCATTTCCGTTGCCGTACAGATTTTCACATGTGGAAAAGCATATTCTTCATTCCAGCTTTTGACGGCATCGGGAAGATCCACATCGATAGGCGTGTTATCGGCCATACACCAAGTCATCGGGAAAACATCATACGGATAATCTTTATCTTTCTCTAGCTTAGGCAACATATCTGCCAAATAAGAATCGATGAAGTTTTCTCTTGGATTATCTGTCTTAACAACAGGAATCAGTTTAGACCGATCGGTTTGCCCTGCCAGTTTAGGCCAGAAATATTTACCCTTAGCCAAAGCACCTGGAGTATAAGCACCTGGTTGTAAGAATAATACTTTCGACTTTCCATCCGGACCTATCCACCAGAAAGGTTTGAAATTCATTTCCGGAGAAAGCCCTGTCCGGTCATAACCGTTAAATAGAGATAAGCAATAGGAAATACCCAATTGATTAGCTGCAGAGACAACTCCCCAGGATACACCGGGTATATCCACCTGAACCATTGTTTTTACCTCTTTACCCGTCTCTTTCTCCATTTTTTTACCGAAAGAGAAGAGTTGCAACAATTCCTCATCACTGCTGGCACTTGTATTTGTACTGACATAACCGGCATCGACAGATATATAGCCTTTCTTTATTGCCTCAATCAGCTTCTTTTTCTTTTCCGGTGATTCGCTATTCAGGTAACGTTCGATCGGCCAGGTGACTTCCGGATTCCAACGGAAACGGGCATCTTCCGGATAATTAGCCGTCTTTTCAGCTAAATCCATCGCTACATCCAGATTTCGTTTATGAATGAACTCCACATTTTCCTGCGTATTTGTATAGCCTATGTCTACATGAGAATGAGGATAAATATAAACAGTCCAATGTCTCATTGCCGGAACGACTACTTCTCGGGATACTTTTTCCCCTTCGATTTGCAAACTGGCAATAATCGTATCGGTTTTCGCCAAACCGATCTGAGGTAATAATAGAACCGGAATAGAATCAGGCCGGGATGCCCGTAACACAGTTGTTTCATTACCTTTCTTTGAGAATATTTCAACTTTTGCACCGGTTATATTCTTATTTCCCCGATAAGTCAAAACGATTTCACGACCAGCCTCTTTATCAGACCGGTATTTATAATGGTTACACACTCGAACATCCAGTAAATCCGGCTGAACAGTTCCTAACGCTGCTGTGCTCCATAAAAGCAACCCTGCAATAAATTGATGTTTCATGGTATTTAATCGGTTAAATTATTTATTATAACTAGAATCCATAAACCATCTGTGCCTAATTGATTTCAATTGGGCTTGTACTCTACCAGAGTACAAAATGATGTAATCTCCTAATACTTCTTGTGAAAATTCCTGACTGAATAAACATACTGTAATAGGAACACGATCTAGCTTTCCAACCAGCATCGTTGTTAAAAATTGTTCTTTTAAAGCCATAATGTATATAGTTTTACTATTTAACCGATTAAAACAATGCAAAGCAAGCAATATTCTTAACTATTATTATTATACTATCATACTATTTTCTTACACAATCTTACGATTACGTTTTTTTATCTCAGAATACAACTTTAATGATATTGTATTCTATCATCAAAAAAGAGCCATATCAAACTCTATATTGAGTAATGATATAACTCTTCTAAACTTGTTAATTATAATCTGTAAGAATATACCTATTGGTTTTAGTCACTCTTTTGTAAAAAAATTTTATTGTTTGGCTTCTTTTCCCATTTCGATCACAATCTTCCCTCCTTTCAATACCTCTTCCTGCGAAATCCGGAAACCATTTACCGGTTTACCGTTCAAGGTAACCGATTGAATATATTTATTCTCTTTGGATGCGCCGGGAGCTTCTATCACGAAAGTCTCGCCGCGGTTATATTTTCCATCCAGCCGGATCGTGATTTTGGGATAGCGCGGAGAAGCCAATTCATAGTACGGCTTTTCAGAACATCCGCCATCCATCTGGAACAAACCGAGAGCACTCATGACAAACCAACTACTCATCTGTCCCAGATCCTCATCCCCCGGATAAGCATCGTAAGGAGTGGTTCCGTAATACTGCTCCTGTATTGCCCGTACCCATTTCTGCGTCAGCCAGGGAGCACCTGCCCAGTTAAAGAGATAGGCAACTTCCATAGAAGTTTCATTTCCGTGGTTGATCGGGAAAGCGGAAAAGTTATCGCCTGCCGCATTAAAGTTGGCATGTGCCGACTGCTCCATCGCTTTATCCAAACGGCTTATAAAACGGTCTTTACCGACCATACCGATCAATTTATTCGGATTATGGGGTACGAACCAGGAATAATTGAAGGCATTTCCTTCGGTAAACCCGGGTGTATGATACGGATCGAAAGGCTCTACCCAATTGCCGTGTTCGTCCTTAGGACGTATAAAACCGGACTTCGGATCAAACAAATTAGACCAATTATTCGAACGTTCATCAAACAGTTTAAAGTCATCGGTCTTTCCCAACACTTTAGCCATCTGTCCCAAACACCAGTCGTCGTAAGCATACTCCATCGTATTGGAGACAGTTCCTTTCCCTGCGGGAATATACCCATATTTCATATAAGGAACCAGGTTCTCAACTCCGACAGTTCCACCACCTTCATACTTTTGAGGAGGTGTTGTCATCATCTTTTTCAGACCGTCATACGCTATATTCAAGTCAAAGTCACGTATACCGCTTTGCCAGGCTCCCAATATCTGGGAGATCGGATGCATGGCAACCATCACACCGGTATGTTCTATCCCGGCAGGATCCGTATTGAACCAACCGCTATTCTGATAAAGCTGAATGGCCGAACGTGCCCACTTGCTGGATATTTCCGGAGCCATCAGATTGAATAACTGTTGATTATTCCAGAATGTATTCCAATATTCACCGCTTACGATACAATCGTCCGTTTTCTCCAACTGCCTGATCCTTTCATCTTCATCCACAAAACGACCGTCGACATCGCTCCAGGTTGCTTTGGCTGCTAACGCGCGGTAAAGGTTGGTATAGAACTTCTTCTTTTGCAGATAATCGTCCGTTTCAATCGCTATTCTTCCCAGGTATTCATCCCAAACGGCACGGGCATTGTTCACTACTTTCTCAAAATCCCATCCGAAAGGATCAGCCAGTTCCTGCTTCAGGTTGTTGCGTGCCCCTGCCATATCTACCAGAGAAACACCGGAACGGACTAAGATTTCTTCGTTCTCTTTCGTCTTATAATTCAGGAATATACCGACATCGCCTTTGCCTTCTATCATGGTGATATTCTGCCTGATTTCCGCAGGGGTTTCAAACTCGTGATTCCTGTTCCATCCGGGGATATAACCGGTTACTGGCTGAACACCTTCATTCACCCATCCGCCCATCAAATCAAAAGGTTTGCTGAACTGGAGGACGAAATACAATGTATAACTCTGCTCCAATGTATATCCGGTAAAAGCATTATAGTAAGTAGCATAACCTTCTATTTCCGTATCGCTGACTTTCGTTACACGGGTATTGACCAGATTATGCGGATACTCGTTAGGAGTGAACATATCGATCAGGATACGCGCGTCTTCCCTGGCAGGGAAAATATATCGTTGTAAAGCTGCACGGCGGGTTGCCGTTATGTCCGCTTGTATCTTCGTATCCGTCATATACACGGAATATTTACCTATTTCTGCCTTTTCCGACGATTTGTCAATCCGCGAACGATAACCCTCATCCGGAAAATCTTCCCTGCCGGGATTAACTTTCAGTTCACCGCAGGTCGGTTGCATCAGAAAGCCGGTCATCGTCCAGTCGCTGAAATGGTTAAAGCCCATGATATTTTCTATAGTATATTCATATCCGGCTTTCCATATCTCGTCCTGGTTATCGGGAGCGATCTGTACCATGCTCAAAGGGAGACTTGGTCCGGGTTTGAACATCCAACGGGAATTGCCCGTACCCATCAGCAAGTCCACATCATCCGAATAGGAATGTAGCGGTTGTGAACTACGGATCACTTCACCTTTATAAATAACATCTTCGCCATCCCGGATTGTAAATAGCAACTTTTCCTGTTTGCCTTTAGCCTGTGCAGCCGGCATCAATATTTCCTGGATACTCTCCCCTACTTCGATCGTACGTGAAACAGGAGCACATCCCTCTACCCCAAAAGTCAACTCCCGGGGTGCATCAAACTGGTTCATATCCACCAAAACCGGCAACATACGTTCTCCATTCTCTTTTTGATATTCAAAAGGTGCAGCTTTTACGGAACGTATCAACGAAGAAGACGCTTTCCCAAGTTGTACAGAAACCGGTGTTTCCAACCGGATACAATCGAAAATAGCCCATGTGCCTTTTATGGTTCCCAATTGGATCTTATTCATACCGGGAGTAAGCCATGAAGAGGGGAATTGTATATGTATCTCTTTCGCTTTTCCTGTTCCCTTATTTTCCAAAAACTCCGAAACATTCTCCCCGTTCAGTTCTTCTTCGAACCGATGACCGTTGATCTCAACCCGTATTTTGATCGGCTTACTATTATGTGCACCGGTGAAAAAGAAAGTAAGAGAACACTCCCCTTTTCCAGCAACTTTGTTCAGATTGAAATAGATAGAAGGGAAATGTCTCGGATGAAATCCGGCCCAGTATCCACCGCCTGCCCAGCCATCCAACGGACCCGGCAAAACATACGGCCAGTGTTTTTCAGGAGTAGAATATCCTACATAAAAAGATTTCTCTCCCCCGAAGTTCGCCAGAAAACTTTTGTAATTATCGGGATAGAGGGCAAACTCCGCAGCGGAATTGTCCTGCTTTCCTATTTCGAAAAGGACTTTATTTCCTCCGTATATACCGGGAGGCGATAGAAGAATAAAAAGAATTAAGAATAGATGTTTCATGATCTTTAGCTTTATTTCAAATTAACACTCATGGTTTCCTGGCAATATTAACCGGAGCCATCCAGTCTAACAGATTACAAAATAAAAACAACCATCAGTACCACGCAATAGCAAATAGCTGTTTATTCCGTGGATTATTAATGTTTTCTGTATACAATAGTTAATCTATCCGTTCGATCGTGAAACGATAAGTTAACGATCCCTCATTCCACATACGGAAATTTGTATTCCAAAGATTATTACTCAGATTAAAATGAATACCGCCCTTTTTGTCGGGGTATTCCAATGAGTAGTTTATACCTCTCGCCTCACCTACATTAACCAGGAAAGCGGCTTCACTCCATATGCGGATGGTTCCGGATGAAGTCACCAAATCCACATAACGGTCGATACCGTGCTGCTGACGATTCCCTTTTTCTACCACATCGAACAGATCGACACGCTCACCGACTTTCTCTGCTACGATCGAAAGAATATCATCCGTATTAAAAGACAACCAATAGGCCTCCGGCAAGCGGACCGCAGGTTTATCTTTTATAGTCAAAGTGACTTCCGCTTTCTTTCCATTCTTATATTCCAACACATCCACATACATCTTTTCAGGATATACCCGCCGGTCAACTTCAGGACGCTCCGGGAAAACAAGCTCATTCACCGTCCGTATTCCTTTCTTCTCTTTACGAACCTCCTGCCTGATGGTCTGTGCAGGGAGAGAGACACTTATGGCTTTCGATTTATCCAGTTCCGGTTTACCTATATCAGCCAAAGCCCATCCATAATGAGCACGCAAGTAGTTATCCAGATAATGCTGATAATCAGCGGCATCATACATTTGATATGATAATCCTTCTATCTTCAAAATGTCATTTTTCAATACAGCAGCTTGCCAAGGCGTTGAAGCCACCGATTGGGATTTCTCCGTAAATGAAGGAACAACCGGCTCGTCAATCTCTTTCATTTTGGCCAACGCCTCTACCTGCAAATTCTGAGGCAGGTATTGAATCGCATTATAAATATAATCATCCAATTCCTTCCACGATGCTTCCGCTTTCCGGAAAGGTGCGGTAGAACGAGCCGGTAAGAAAAGATCCGTATCATATTTGTCCCAATTATGAAGATGTGTTTTCACATCAACACCCTGTGTATGTTCGGCTATCAATCCTAGTTCCAAAGCAAAATCAAGTGCCGCATCGCTGTTCTTGTCGATTTTCTTTTCACGCAACCACTGAGAATAGAGTTCGGACAACGCCCTGAATTTTGCCATTCGTATCGGAGCACTTCCATAACCGTAAATCCAGGTATCCCCTATTTCTGATGTAACTACCGGTAACTGGTCCTGCATAGCAATCAGCTCTTCCGCTATTTCATTGAAAGAAGAGGCTATCAAACGGGCTTTCGGATAACGTTTATGCAAATCGGCATAAATTGCCTTCACTTTTTCATAGGGGTGAGGTCCATGATTATCTCCGGTAAAATTAATCGAGATTACCGCTTTTCCTCCCGGAAGTATATTCTCCGAGCCATAATCCTGCTGATAGACCAGAATCAATTCACTGCCATCCGTATCTCTCCAACGGCAAAACTCAGGTACGGAAGGAATGGGACAAGCCGGATTTACGCCTATATGCAGAAAACGAATACCGGCACGGCTCATCGGAGCCACAATACTACGTGTATGCCCCGGTACATCCGTCATCTTGGCAGCAATCGTTTTCTTTCCGTACTTTTCATCCAGCTTATGTGACAAAAGCAGGCAAGTCTCAAACAAATCCCGATTCATCGATTCCGACTCGACGGTATAAGGCACTGAATTCCAAACAATGTCCCCTCGCCGGATAGCCGTTTCCAAACGTTCCACTTCTTTGGGCGATGCCGTATGGAGGTATTTCCAGATCAACCATGCTCCCGTTGTCCAAACATATTTTTCACTAGCATTCTCTGCACGTAACTTTTCCGATACATCCAATGCCTTCGGTATAAATTCCGTTATATAACGCTGGGTTACCACGGAACTCAAATCGGTAAAACCGACATCCAGATGCGTTTTGAAAACAACATACACTTTCTCGACAGATGTATTTATTTCCTGTCCATTGAGCTGGACTATTCCCAAAGATATAATTAAGAGAGAAATTAAAATTCGTTTCATGTGTAAATGATAATTATATTCATAAAAAAACAGCATACAGAAACTATAAATAGCAGAATATATTTTCTGAGATCTATCGATGTACCCTGTATGCTGTTCCGATTTCAACAATCAATCTCTAAAATACCAATTCATATTAGTATCCGGGATTTTGCTTAATTTTCCCCTGAGATTCATCTATGATATTCTGTGGAATAGGGAATAACACCATATGTGGTTGAGCAGTCGTATATCCTTCTTCATGAGCTGTAGAAATTAACTTGTCATGACGAATCAAATCCCGACGGCGATGCCCTTCACAGAATAACTCCCTGCCTCTTTCATCCAGAATGAAATCACGGAATGCCTCTTTACTCGCAGTAGCAGCTGCCGGTATGGAGTTAGACAAACCTACCCGGGCACGAATCTGTTCTACATAAGAAATTGCTTCTGCCGTAGGACCATTTTGTTCATTTATAGCCTCTGCCAACTCCAGTAAGACATCCGCATAACGATGAACAACGACATCGTTTCCTGAATACTCGGTTGTTTGCTTTGGATCTTCGGGATATTTTATTGGAAGAGCACCTTTCTTCAAGTGTTCGAAATTATCACGAGTAGCCAACACAGAGTCCGTAGCCCCTTCAGGCAAATATTTAAACTCTCCGACCAAAGAATTTAAACGGTCATCCCCCTTTTCATATTTATCGTAAAAACTCCATGGAGTATTATGAACATACCACCGCTGAATTTTATTGTTTGCCAAAGGATATCCCGGAGGAACAATATGTGTTAACCACATATTACCCTCTCCTCCTTCTGCAAGACAAGGTATAGCCCATATAATCTCATTATTCTTTGCATTCTCAACTGAGAAAACAGAAGAATAGCTCGGCTGCAAATCATATCCCAGCTTCGTAATCTCCCGGCAAGCGGCTTCAGCATCCTGCCAACGCTTTTCCTGCATGTACAATTTCACCAATATGGCATAGGCTGCCCCTTTCGTAAAACGCCCCCAGTCGTTTGCAGCATAAGTTGACGGTAAAACAGACGCTGCACTCTTCAAATCACTTTCTATCAATTTAACAAATTCCTCTTTAGAAAGACGTTCAAGAATAACTTCATTTTCCGGATTTCGAAGTATTTCCGGATCGGTGACCACTCCTGCTGTACCATAAAAATCGTACAACATGAACATATACTGCCCCCTAGCACATTGTACTTGGGCTATCAGTTCATTTTTACGATCCTCATTCATCGGAGTACGTTGCAAATCATCCATTAAAAGAGTAGCCCGACTCACATGTTTAATGAAGTTTGTATAATGCTTCGTTACATTACTCTCTGTTGATGACCATAAAAAACGTTCAACGACCTCCAGGTCATTTCTTGTTAATCCCATCTCATCCGTAACCAAATTGGATTCCATAAAATAACTAGCCACATGAGCACTAAATATACTACCGCTCCAACCGGCTATAAACGGACGATATATAGCTGTTACTGCCGCACGGGCATCGTCTTCGTTCTGGAAATAGTTTTCCGGAATAATTTTATCATTCACAACTGGATCCAAATCCAAACAAGATGTTAGCCCTAAAGAACAAACAGCCAATAATGATATCGCATTTTTTAAAATAAGTCTTTTCATATTCTATAATTATCAGAAAGTTATATCTACACCAAATGAAACTGTCAATTGAGTCGGATAGGCAGCCATGCCATCCATTTCAGGATCCACACCGCTATACTTTGTAATAACGAATGGGTTTTGAACATCTCCGTAAACACGAAGATTCTGTATAACCTTATCCAGATTTTTAATCTTAGGCAATGTATATCCTAATGTGATATTCTTACAACGCAGGAAGTTTGCGTTCTCCAGCCAGAAATCAGAACTCCGATCGTACGGATTCATTATACTGGTCGGATATTTACCAGTCTGATTATCATGAGCCCAACGATCTCTTACGGCCGTAGCCATATTCACGCCGTTCTTCAGGAACCAGGAACGTTTCAGATACCAGTCGTAAGCCGGGTTTTCCAATTGTCTGCCAAAATAACCATAGAAGAATATATTCAGGTCAAAACCTTTATAAGCAAAGGTATTACCAAAGCCCAGATAGAACTTGGATGTTTTTGTTCCCAGGTAAATAACATCCGCATCGTCCAGCTTACCGTCCGGTCCTTCCACTAAGTTTCCGTCTTCATCACGTCCGTTCAAATCCTTATACTTGATCATACCAGGCTTGGCATTCGGCATATGAGGCAATTTGCATGTACCGTCCGGATTCATATCGCCCGGCTGTACCAAACCATCAGAAATATACAGATAGTAGGAATTCAACATATCCTTTTCATTCTCATAAATCGCTTTTTTCCATTGGGGATTTCTTTCCAGCCAACGGTCACGATACAAAGAGAACACGACATCTGTCGACCAGGAAAACTCACCGATCAGATTACGGGAAGTAATACCCAATTCAAAACCTTTACTGCCCTTCGCTCCGATATTAGCCATCACCGAACTGATCGGATTATATTGCATCAATTCTTTTTTGTCCAGCAAATCATCCACACGGCGGGTAAAGAATTCCATAGAACCGGTAATCCTATTCTGGAGAAATCCGAAATCAAGACCCACATTCAATTCAGTCGTAGTCTCCCATTTCAAATTAGGATTTGCCAGCTGGCTTTGTGCCACACCGACAGACTGCTGGTCGCCAAAGTTGTAATTATCCCCTGTAGAATAGAGAGCCAATGCATTATTTCCAATATTCGAGTTACCGGTTTGTCCCAGGCTGACACGCCATTTCAAATCAGAAACAATCTGTTGTTCCGACATAAATTGTTCATTGATCATACGCCATGCCAAAGCTACGGAAGGGAAATATCCCCATTTATGGTTTTCCGCAAACTTAGAAGATGCATCACCACGCATAGTGGCAGAAATCAAATAACGGTCAGCATAATTATAATTCAAGCGGGCAAAAACAGATCCCAGCACTTCTTCATTATCAAACGAACCGACAGACGGTTTCGTATTTTCACCGGCAGCCAGGTTATTCCATTTAAAAGCATCCGTAATAAAACGGCTGTTACCCGCATTGAAACCATTTGAATTAAAATGCTGATAAGAATAGCCGGCCATTGCAGAAAAATTATGTATTTCATTAAATGTTTTTGTATAAGAAGCTGTCAAATCAAATAATTTACTTGAACGGTTCGAATACGATTTAGAAGCCTCACCACCAGCCTTTTGTCCATACAATGTGGTTTTAGGCACATATGTATTACGTTCACCTTTCTCCTGCTGGAAACCGGCATTCATTTTCAGATCCAACCCTTCGAACGGGGTAACGATCAAATAGAAGTTTCCTAATAGCTGGTTAACCGTACTTTCATCCGTCATATCCAACAGAGAAACGGCATTTGCCAAATACGGCTGATCCGGGTCCAAGGTATAATTTCCCTCATCATCATAAATCGGAAGAGACGGGTTTGCATTCATCGCAGCTCTGATAACTCCGGCATTCTCATTTTGCCCACTACCTAATGCCACGTTATCGCTTTTCACCTGACTAACATTGAAATTAATACCGGTTTTAATATATTTACCTAACTTCTGATCGAAATTAGCACGACCGGAATAACGCTGAATACCATTATTCTTAACTACTCCCTGATGATCATAATAATTTCCGGAAATATAATAAGAAGTCTTGTCCGTACCTCCGGTCAACGACAAATTGTGCTGTGTAATGACACCGTTTCTTTCCACGGCTCCCAGCCAATCCGTTGTCTGGGCATTTGCTATCTGATCATTCGAGTATTTCGGACTAAAAGGAGCCACCGCAGACGGATCGGTGTTTCCATAAACTCCTAATTTGTTTTCCGACAAATAATCTTCATAAAGAACCCGGTTTGTTTCTGTCATAAAGCCTTGTGCATCCAACATATCAATCTGTTTGACTCTCTTTTGAAAAGAGACGGAACCGGAATACTGTACTTTCGGCTTTTCACCTTGTTTTCCCCGTTTTGTTGTGATCAATACAACACCATTGGCAGCCCGGGCTCCATAGATAGCAGTTGCAGATGCATCTTTCAGAATTTCAATGGAAGCTATATCTGCCGGATTCAAATTATTCAGAGGTGATTTACTCCCTGATTCATATCTGTTACCACTTCCCGGCTCCATGTTTTCCGTAGATATAGGGAAACCGTCGATTACATAAAGAGGTCCGCTATTCCCGGCACCACCGGACGCATTACCACGGATCTGCATCCAAACACCTCCACCGGGTTGTGCACTTTGTAAAGAGACTTGCATACCGGCAGCCTTCCCAGTCAGCATCTGTCCTAAAGACATATTCCCGGCCTGGGGTAAATCGTCTGCTTTAACCTGAGTGATTGCGCCGGTCAGGTTACTTTTCTTAACCGTACCGTAACCGATCACCACAACTTCCTCAAGGCTCTTTGTATCTTCTTTCATACTTACATTAATGATAGCCTTGTCTTTAACGGTCACTTCCTGAGTCAAATATCCGATATAAGAGAACTGAAGGACTGCATTAGACGGAACTTCCAACGTATAGTTACCATCCAGATCTGTCGTAGTTCCCTGTACGGTGCCTTTAACCAGGATATTAGCACCGATGATCGGCTCACCATTCATATCGGTAATAACCCCCGAAACTTTTCTGGTCTGTTGTGGTCCGGTCAGGCTAGTTTTATCCGTATCTACCCTGCGAAGAGAAATATAGTTTTTTGAGAACTCATACGTAATACCTAAATTTCTCAACGTTTTATCAAGTACTTCGGAGATCGGTTTATTACGGGCATCGACTTTCACTTTCTGTTGTAAATCAATGTCATTCTCCCCATATACAAAAAGATAATTTGTTTGTTGCTCGATCTCATTGATCAGTTTATCCAATGAGATTGATTTCTCTGCAATTGTGATCCGAATATTCTGCGAATTAGAGATCGTTGCGTGAGTACTAAGGATACCCACAAGAATTAAAAAGACGGATAATCTCATAATACGAATAAGATGCTTAATTTCAATATCTTTAATAAAGTCAACGAATAGCAATAAGTTTTTTTTCATAACTTTGCTTCTAATTTAAAGTTAATACTGTTTTTATCTGAGTGCAAAAAAGAAAGAATAGTACGACTTTGGGGACAGGTGTACCACCACTTGTCCCTGTTTTTTACTATTCCCAGGTTGATTTTTAATACGTCATAGGCAATAGATTTAAGTGAAACAATATTTAGTAAATCTCTATGAGACTCTCATTCTCTATCTTATAATTAAAACGATGTACTCCCTGAAGCGCTTTCAAAATATCTTTTACTTCATCGTTCTGCCGGAACTTTCCTGAAACTTTATGATTCAAAGAGGTTGCCTCCTTCAGCTCAAACTTTACATTGTACCACAATGAAAGATAATTAAGTATTTCAGAGAAAGGAACACCGGTAAAACTGAATATCCCGTTTTTCAGATAATCCTCATTGTTAAAAACACAACCGGTCTTTATTAGCCGGTTATTCTCCAAATAGGCTTTTTCATTGGGAGAAAGGATCACATTATTTTCCTGGTTCTCCCTGTCATATACCTGGACCGATCCCTCTACCAGATCCGTTTCGAACCGAGGTGATTCCGAATAGGCAAAGACATTGAACTTCGTACCCAGTACTTTTACATCATACTTTTTCGTCTGGACTATAAAAGGATGTCTGGCATCTTTTGCCACCGAGAAATATCCTTCTCCGTCAAGTTCTACCACACGGTTCTTTTTATTGAACTGGTTGGGGACCCTTACTTTCGTCCGCGGACTAAGCCACGCTTCTGTTCCGTCAGCCAACGTTATATACACACGCTGTCCTTTGGGAACATCGATCAACGTACTGGCTGTATCTTCCAATCCGCTATATTGCGTAAATGCAAACCATGTACCGATGATGGCTATAGCTGCAACAGCCGCGTATCTTAGCGCATATATGGAAAAAGAACGGAATCTCTTCCTTCTTATTCGGGTCTGCAATTCCTCCATTTTCCGGGAACTCCACACTTCATCCCCTTTCTGATGAGCCATAGAAGACAACGCCACCGATATTTGCATACGAGCGTACTCCTTCTTTTCTTCCTCGCTGGCATTAATCTGGTCAAGAAGCTGGTCCTTCTCCTTCAGAGAAAGCTCATCTGTAAAATATTTATTTATTTGTTCATCCATGAACTTCTGAATATTATTGATTTCATAGATACAACGAAATAAATAAAAAACACCCCTAGATGAAAACTAACTTTTTTTGAAAAAAAGTAACTGCTAAATAATAAAGATAAATAAAGGAAGGTAATCTTTCAGTTCGACACGCAGTTTTTTTAGTGCTGTAATCATCTGATTTTCTACAGTTTTAGTCGATATATTCAGTCGTTCGGCGATCTCCCTGTATTTTAGTCCCTCCATCCGGCTCAAGATAAAAACTTCACGACATTTCTCCGGCAGGCTATTGATGGCATTGTTTAAAATGACTTCAATATCATCTGTAGAAAGAGCATTTTCGTCAAATTGCTGGAGGGCATACATTTTCAGTTGTAACTCTTTATCCATCACCATTTCGAACTCTTCCCTCTTCCGTTCCACCAATTTCTTCTGTCTGATAAAATCAATACATCTGTTTTTCACCAATACAAAAAGAAAAGCGTTCAGATTGGAAAGGTTTCCCAATACCTCCTGATGCTCCCACAAGTAGATAAAGATATCCTGAATTATATTTTCAGCATCTTCCGTCGACAAAACAAACTCACGGGCAAAGCGGACCAGTTTCGGAAAGTATATCGAATATACTTTTGAAAAATCAGGGGCATTTCTATATATGGCATCCTTTTGCATGTGAAGTCTATGATATTTGTTAGAAAGTTGATCTCATGCAGACAAAAGTATAGAATTATTCTATAAGATACGTTTTTTGCATAAAAAAAGACAAGCCTGCTCCTACAGGCTTGTCTCTTCAATCAATATTAATAAAAAGTTTTTTACTAAATAGTATAATATTCTTCCCACCCTTTACGCGGAGGCTGGCCGGAAAGCATCCGGTTAGCAAAATCGTCATTGACGATCTCTTTCGTCTCACGATCGAGCACCAGCTTACGATTCAAGCGCTGAGCCAATACTCCTAGACAGAAGACCTGGCTTAACGGACCGGCAATGGAGAACGGTGAACGTGTCTTTTCCTTTCCCTGGCAAGCCAGCAGGAAGTTGGCATAATGATTCGACGGGCTTTTCTGATATTCCGGAAGAGCCGGATTCAAATCCTTCGCAATCTTATCCGGAATGACAGACAAGGTACTGCCATGAGAACCACCTTTGAACGTCAACGTTTTCGTATAAATCTCCTTACCCGGGTTCAACTTCATCAATTGAAGTTTACCTCCGGCTACAGTCGGTATATTCGGGTCGACATCAGAGGAACCAAAGTTTTCCGGTACAGGAGGAATATTATCCAAACCATCATACCAGGTCACATCTATTGCCGGCATATTTCCCCTTTCAGGGAATTTGAACAGGATCGTGGAAGACATCGGGAAGAAGAATGGATTATGATCTTTCAAATATAAAGGATTCACTTCCGAGGGCAATCCCATATCCAGAAATTCATGAGCCGTATCGAGGATATGTGCTCCCCAGTCTCCCAGCGCGCCCATACCGAAATCATACCAGCAACGCCACTGTCCCATATGATAATCATGATTATAATCATGGTGCTGCACTACACCCAGCCAGGTATCCCAATCCATTGTTTCAGGAATCGGTTCACCCATCGGCATATGTTTAATATTCGGATTCCAGCCATGCCAACGGCGCGGAGAGTTCATATGAGCTGTGATAGCTGTCACATCCTTGATCAATCCGGCTTCTTTCCAGGCTTTGAACTGGAAGTAATTTGCTTCCGAGTGTCCCTGGTTACCCATTTGTGTAACAACACCGTATTTCTTTTCACCCCGCATCATCAGTTCTATTTCCTGGAAAGTACGGGCCATCGGCTTTTCTACATATACATGTTTGCCATGAGCCATTGCTTCCATCGTAATCGGGAAATGAGCATGGTCGGGAACGCCTACCGTTACAGCATCGATCTTATCCGCCATTTGGTCGAACATCTTACGGAAATCCTGGTAACGAGGAACTTTCGGAAACATAGAGATCAACTCCTGCGTATGCTTTGCCCCCATATCCACATCACAAAGGGCTACGACATTACACAATCCGGTTTTATACAATTCTTTGGCAATCTCACCTCCCCGGTTACCAATGCCAATAAATGCAATATTTACTTTTTCGTTCGCACTTACGAACGGTACGCCCGGCATTGCACCCGCCTTCGAAGGGATCCAAAACGAAGGAACTGCAGTTGCTGCCGATAAAGCCAATGCCCGCTTCAGAAACGAGCGGCGTGAGATGTCTTCTGATTTCATGGTATTTTATATTAGATAATTAATTGTTTGCGCAAACATTAAAAACATCAACTTCGCAAAAATAGATATTTTTTACTGATATAAAAGGGTTTGTAGAAGAAAGTTCTTAAATTAATCCAATACAATTGCCTTCATCCAATAATTTCGTCCGCACAATAAGATTGAAAACTCCTGTCTTTTTTACCTGTCGATAATTATGAACAAGCCTGTTGACAATTGTGGGCAGGTTTGCTGACAATTGTCAACAGGCTTGCCCACAATTATCGACAGGCGATTAGATTGGCAACTGATTCTGGTTGCCACGTATAGTTATTCAAGTCACATTACATTGTAATCACCAGATATTCTGCGTTGTATGACTGGTCAATACTTCTTCTACCCGCTGCTTATAGGCTTCAGCTCCTGCCACTATATTTCTGGAAGCATCTCCACTACCCATTCCATAGACAACCAACGGTGTATTCCAGACCATTCCGGCATGTATCGCACATCCCTGATAAGGACGCAAAAGTTCATCCATTGTAAAACAATTTCGTCCGCCACTGCGGTAAGCTGCATATTCCGACCCTGTTGTCGTGACGATCTGCAACGGTTTACCGGCTACGGCAGGTGTCTTCGCCAACGAAGTGAAAACTTCATCCAGCCACCTTTTCAAAAGCGAAGGAGCCGACATCCAATGAAAAGGGAACTGAAAAATAACCATTGAAGCATCAGAGATGATCGTACTCCACCGATTTACATCAAAAGACTGATTCTGATATTCATACAGATCGTATACCATCACACCGTCAATATCCTTTACTGCATCGGCTAAAGCTTTGTTTGCCTGTGATTCTTTCAGGTTAGGATGAGCCAGAAGAATTACTACTTTTTTCGAACCGTCATTCATATTATTGCTTTTTTATAATGTAAAGTTGTATTCCTGTTATGTTTTCACCTTATTACTTAAATAACAACTAATTACAAAGAAAGGATTTTTGAGGATCAAGAAAAAATAGCGAGACGCCATATTTTAACATATAAAAACAATTATAGAAAAAGAGTGTCTTTCGATTAAATTCAAATACAACATAGTGATTTTTAAATATATAGTTACATTATAATGTTTTTTATTATGATATTGTTCTAGTAGAACTCTTTCATAATTTCTTCAAAAACCAGATTAGCAGTTAACATTTCACTTTTTGATTATATTATTTAATAACTAATTACAACTAATTTGAGACAAAATTAACCTTTTTAGCGCACACACTCATCTTATTAATCTTCCTAAATTAAATTTAGTCTATTTTAAGCCTGTATATCAGCTTTCTTTTTGACAGAATTCCATAGTTCTACTAGAACTACGATTAATTCAATCATACTTAAACAAATTATACACACATCTATTTTTACTTATAAATCAAACGCTTATGTCTAAAAGATTGAAATTTCCGAGCTTAATTTTGCTTGCCGGCGCATTAGCTTCTCCAGTAGGAGCCTACGCTGACTTATTGCCCGACAAGCAAAGTGTAAACATTTCCCAACAGAGTGGGAAACTTACAGGAATCGTAGAGGACGCATTGGGTCCTGTAATCGGAGCCTCCGTAGTAATCAAAGGCACCACTAATGGTATTATGACTGACCTCGATGGCAAATTCACACTGGAAAATGTCAAAAAAGGACAGGTATTACAAATTTCTTTTGTCGGATATAAAACAAAGGAAGTTGCTTACAACGGACAGGCAACGCTGAAAATCTTTCTGGAAGAAGATTCACAGGCTTTGGATGAAGTTGTAGTAACTGCCTTGGGTATGTCACGTGACAAAAAATCACTGGGTTATTCCATGACCGAACTGAAAGGAGATGAAATCGCCAAAGTAAACTCTCCTAACCCGATCAACGGCTTGCAAGGTAAAGTGGCCGGTGTACAAATCAACATGGGTAACTCCGGTCCGCAATCTTCACAACGTATCATCATCCGTGGTAACACTTCTTTAGGAGGTAATAACCAGCCGATTTTCGTGATCGACGGTATTATCATCGACAATGAAGTAACAAAAACCGGTCAAGGTCAAGACTGGGGTAACGATTTGAAGAACTTGAACTCCGATGACTTCGAGTCTATGTCTGTCTTGAAAGGTGCTGCCGCTACCGCCTTGTACGGTTCGCGTGCTGCCAATGGTGTAATCTTGATTACTACTAAGAAAGGGCGCAAAGGTGAAGGTATCGGTATTTCCGTTTCTCACACACAACAATGGGAAAAGATTTATGCAACCCCCGATTTACAAAATGAATTCGGTTCGGGTTCATCACCTGTGTGGGCATTGAACGAGGATGGCACAGAAAACCGTTATACCTCAGCCGGACGTAGTTTCGGACCGCGTTTCGACGGCAAGCCGTTCTATGTAGACGGTCAGGAAATGAACTATTCTGCCAAAACAAACAACTTGCAAAATTTGTATAAGACCGGTCGTTACATGAACACGAACGTGGCATTGCAAGGTGGTTCTGAAAAAAGTGCATTCCGCTTTTCTTATTCTAATCTGAATTCCGATGGTTTGACTTTCAACAACGAGTTTAAACGTAATTCATTCAGCTTAAACGCGTCACACGATATTAGTTCTCGTTTGAAAGCAGAAGGTGGTTTCTCTTATATTGAATCAACGGCACAAAACCCGACTCGGCAGGGTGGCTCAGGATCTCCGATCTACGACTTCATGTACAGCATCGCCCGTGAATATGATACAGACTATTGGCTGAAAGACAAACGTTATATCAGTCCGGCAGGCGACGGTTACAACTCAATGGACCCGTACGGTTACTCTAAAACCATCTACGATTACCTGGAAAACATCTACACACAAGATGAAATGAGTGTACGCGGATACTTGAATCTGGATCTGAAATTATTGGATTGGTTGTCTGTAAAGGTAAAAGGTGACATCTATAAATTGTACACTACCAACGAGTCAAAAGTAATGGCAACAGGCGCCAGTAAATATGACGGGGCAGCTTACAAAATTCATGAAAATAAGAAAGACCAGTACAAGATTACCGGTATGTTGACTGCCAACCATTCGTTCGACGACTTCAACATTAGTGGTAGTGTGGCTGTTGAGCAGTGGGACACAAAGAGTGGTTATCATAAAACCGATTCAAAGAACGGTTTGCGTGTGCCTGGTCTGTTCGACATGACCAACTCTGTACAACGAGCTGAAACAGAAGTAAGATACAACACCAATCGGAAACGTATCAATTCTATCTATGCTTTCGCCAATATGGACTATAAAGGCGTTTACTTCCTGGATATCACCGGACGTAACGATTGGTCGTCTGCATTGATCTACGAAAACGGTACAGGTAATACTTCTTACTTCTATCCGTCGGTAGGTGCCTCTTGGTTATTTGTTGAAGGCCTGCGCGAACACATGCCGGAGTTCATCTCTTTCGGTAAGTTAAGAGCTTCTTACGCCATTGTAGGTAATGACTGTTCACCGTATTTAACGACCGGTACAGGTTACTATGCTTTCGACAACACATTCGATAATCAATTAAATAGCGGAACCTATCCGTATTACAAATTCGATAAGGATGAATTACCTAATTTAAATTTGAAACCAGAAAAACAGCACTCCATCGAAGTTGGTTTGGATATGCGTTTCTTAAAGAACCGTTTAGGTTTCGACTTTGCTTGGTATAAGACCAATACAAAGAACCAAATCTTAGGTTTGCCAATCGCATCTGAATCGGGTGTAGGCAAGCGTTGGATCAATGCCGGTGACATCCAGAACAAAGGTATCGAGTTATTGATCACCGGTACTCCGATTGAAACGAAAGATTGGCGTTGGGACTTGTCATTCAACTTGACACGCAATACAAATAAAATCGTTTCCCTGTTTGAAGGTGTTGACAAATATCAGTTGTTAGGTGGTGGTACAGATACACAAGGATGGGCTACCGTAGGTGGTTCTTACGGTGATATCTATACTTCGTATGGTTACACACGCAACGAAAAGGATGAAAAATTACTGAATGCAGACGGTTCTTATCCTCGTTCAAACAAGAGTGTAAAAATCGGTTCTCTGCAACCCAAGTTCTTGTGGGGTGCCAATACTTCCGTAAGCTGGAAAGGTGTTACAGTAAATGCAGTAATCGATGCCCGCTTCGGTGGTGATATCTTCTCTGCTAGTTATTACTATGGTATGAATTCCGGTAATATCAAGTCTTCACTGGCCGGTCGCGATACGCAATATGGCGGTCTACCTCGTACATTGGCCGACGGAAGAACAGTGAACGACGGTGTCATTCCGGAAGGCGTATTCATGCCTGGCACAGAAATCAAAGGTGTGGACGTTTCCGGTATGAGCTATCAGGCTGCTTACGAAAAAGGATTGGTTGAACCGCTGTCGGCTTACAAGTATTACGACAATGTATATAGTTGGTCAAGCGGTATCCGTGAAGAAGGTATCCACAAATGCTCATGGATTGCTTTGCGTGAAGTTTCCGTACATTGGCAATTACCTAAAAAATGGGTAGAAAAAGCATATATGCAGAATGTAAGCGTCGGTTTGATGGCACGTAACTTAGGCTTCCTGTACAACAGTCTGCCCGACAACATTCATCCGGAAGGTTTGAACACAACTTACAGTTCCGAATATATGGAAAGTGGTGGTGCGGTATTCTCTCGCAACATCGGTTTCAGTGTTAATGTTTCATTCTAATCAAACGTATAGTCAAATGAAAAAGATTAAATATTATATTTTCGGTGCTTTAGCATCTATAACTGCATTGACCTCCTGCGATGCAGATTTTACCGAAATCAACAAGAATCCCGATACGGTGTATGAGGTCGATCCGGAAGTATACCTCTATCAGGTAGAAAACGCCATGCTCAATGCCGGAGAAACTTGGGCAGATTCTTATGCCTGCCGCTTACGCTGGATGCAGTATTGTACAGGTATCTGGGGCTATGGAACGGTAAACTTTACAGAGTGTGCCGGATGGGGAGGTACAGTCTACAGTAACTACAATACTGCAGGAAAGTACGCAACACATATCCCTTATTACATCCAGGCAAATTTACCGGAACAGGAAGCAGCTTACAGCAACTTGATAGAAGTAGCCCGTGTCCTGCTGATCACCAAAGGTATCCAAACCTCCGACGTATACGGTTCATTGGCTTATACAGACGCCTGGGGAACACGTAACGGACGTCCGGAAATCCTCGAACCGGCATTTCAAACACAAGAAGAGTTGTACACCATCTGGAATCAGGAGCTGAAAGAAGCGGCCAATAAACTAGCGACCGCTACAAGCCAGATTTCTTTCAAAAATTACGACTTGGCATATGGTGGCGACATGTCCAAATGGGTGAAAGCGACTAATGCTGTCCGCCTACGCCTGGCTTTGCGCCTGTTGAACCGGAAACCGGAAGAAGCTAAAGCCATTGCACGAGAAGTATTGTCATCCGGTAATATATTCGACAACATCGATGATAGCTTCGTCCTTTATTTCGATAATCACTGGACTACATTGGGTGACTGGCATTCGGTCATAGACATGGACCGTGCCTCTGTTTGCTTCATGAATTATCTGAAAAAGTACAACGACCCGCGTAAACGTCTGTTCTTCCAGATCAACAACTTGACTCCGGAAAATGTCGCTGCATTCAATGCACTGGAAACAACAACTCCTAAACAAATCATTCCGACTGATTTGAGCCGTTGGGAAGGTGGTCATGTAAGTTATGATTTGCAGGCAGAAGACGTTTGCCGTACTTCGCGTTATCTGGATGATATCGACATGCGTCCGATGAATCGTCCGCAGACCCGTCTGTGGAAGGGAGCACAAGACGAAGGTACAGCAGGCGGTTGGGTACCATTGGTAACATACGCAGACTTCTGTTTCATGGCTGCCGAATTTACATTGGAAGGTGTTGCCAGTGGCAAGACTGCCCAGGAATGGTATGAAGAAGGAGTAAAAGCTTCTTTGAAATTCTGGAGCAAGATAGCTGACTATTGCAAAATCAACAATTACGAAGCTATTACAGATGCTGAAATCGAGGAGTACATGGCACAAGAAGGTATCGCTTGGAACCCGTCTATGGCGAAAGAACAGATTTATTGCCAGACTTGGATAGAACACTTCAAAAACAACAATGAATCATGGGCGATGTACAAACGCGTAGGCTATCCGAGTACAACCTCTACTCTAGTCACTTGGGAACCGATCCATGTATACGGCGAATTACAGCAAGTTCCACGCCGCAAAAAATTCACTATGCCGGCAGATGGTTCTCCTAACTATGCTAACCAGGTAAAACGCTTGGAAGATATGCAAAAGGAATCTAACTTCGGTCGTTTGGATAGCGAACATGGCCGTGTTTGGTGGGAAAACTAAAGAAACCCAAAACTAAGTATTCAACATAATTGATGAAAGAAGAGAGGTGACCGCAATGGTCACCTCTCTTAATAAATTACTTAAAATACATAAAAATCCAACAAGACAAGATAAAACAAGAGACTGATCGATTTTATCATCGATCAAAAATTAAAAGAGATTAGAATTATTGTATTTCTCATCTTCAAATTTCTTTATTGCAAACAAATAAAATAAATATAATATGAATAAAAAAATCGCCTATTTAGTTATTACAATAGCTACATGTTCCTTTATCAAATGGAATTTTAATCAACAAGTAAATGCAACTCCCATATCTGACCTTACTAAAAGTAATATAGAAGCCTTATCATGGGATACAGAAAAAGAACCTGAAGGAAATTCTTGGTTATATCCTTGTTATACATATATAGAGAAACATACAGAATTTGAAACCACAACAAACATTAGACAATGTGGTAGTTGTAGTTATATGCCAGCAACATTTTGGGCTTATGAAGGTGAATGTAAGGGTTCTTTATAATCAAATATCATTTATTCTTTGTGCATCAATATTATATTCATGCACAGAGTTTAATGTACTAACATTATCAGACCACTTCGAGGAAGAAAGGAATCTTTTTGCACAAAAAGATTCCTTAAATAGTATTATTAGTCCTATCTTCTTAAAGATAAAAAAAAATTCATTATTTATATCATGCAATGATGTCAATTCTAATATGCTATATCAGTACAAAATTCCAGAACTAAAATGTATTGATAGCACAGGTACAAAAGGCTATGGACCTGATGAATTTCAACTATACCCTGTATTTTGTAATACACAAACGGACAATTTGTATATTTGGGGATATACACCTTTTGAAATTAGAGAATTCGACATAAACAATTTCAAATTACAGCAAAAAAGAAGACTATTTTTAGAAGAATACGAATCTTTTAATCAAATGCATATCATAAAAGACTCTATTCTAATATATAGTGCTATACCCGATGAATTTGCAATTAAAAAATATGATTTAATAAATAAAAAACAATTAGGAAAAATAAAAATAAAAAGAGACCGTCATAAAGAAACTTATTTTTATAAAAACAGAGGATGGGTTGCTGCTAATGATTCGTGTATCATATATGCATATGTATATAAAAAGCAAATAGATATATATTCTGTTAATAAGTTAAATTTAAAAAGTAAAATAGTAAGTAATATTCCCAAAAACGATATTGTTATTGGTGATATAGAAAACAATGTCAAACATTATATAAATATAGTGGCTGGGGGAAAATATTTTTACGCTTTATACATGGGATTCTCACGAAGTAATCCCAAATCTTATTATACACTAGAAAAATATGACTACAATGGTAATCCCATAGCGAAATACAAGTTAGATATTGCTCCTATTTTGTTTGATATTGATGAAGAAAATAATTATATGTATGGTTACAATTTTCAACACGAGGACTTTATTATAAAATATAATTTATCTCTATAAAATTATGAAATTCTATTTTTTCATACCAATATTTTTCTTATTCACATCCTGTTTTGATGTGAATAAGAAATCAATCGAATATTATTTCAAACAAAAAGGAGATTCTCTAAATATTAAATCTTATCAATTCATCAAGTCAAATTCTACACAATTTGAATTAGATAAATGTTACGCTTCAAAAAATATATTTATATCTGATATTGAATTAGCTTGCAATACTTACAAAAAAGTTCTAAAAACAAATAAAATCCCTTTGAATATTTTTTTTGAATACCTATTACCACCAATCATTTATAATGAACCTATAGAAGAGTGGAGAGAAGAAAGCTCAAATGAATTAGCTTATTTATCAGATAAATCCTTTCAAGAAATATGTGACACTCTAAATTATCAAATAAAAGACGACTATAAGTTTGGAGAAGATAATTTTTCATATTTAACAATCGGATGGAACGCCTTAAAAAATTCAAAAATAGGTGATTGCTTTCACATTGCAAAATTACTCGTTTATCAATATAGATCACTAGGAATTCCTGCAAGTATTGATTTCATATATGGATGGGGAAACTCTACAGGAAGTCATTGTTGGGGAGTTGGCTATATAAATGGAAAAATGAGACCATTGATGGAAACCCAAGACAATGTAACCATATACAGTCCTTTCATTCTTTTTGAAAATAGACAAGACATAAAAAAATCCATCTATAGATATCCTGCAAAAGTTTTTCGAAAAACCTTCTCTTTCAATAATGAATTACTAAAATTGAAAGAAGGACTTAAAGTAGAAGACATTCCTCCTATTTTAGAAGACTGTAAAGTTACAGATGTAAGTACAGAGTATTTTTTAACAGTAACTATTGAAATACCAAATACAACGCCTAATAAATTAATTTATTTATCAACATATTCTAATAAATGGAAAACCTCCGTAGTTCCTTGTTACTTAAAAGAAGGATTTGTTACTTTTAGAAATATAAAAAGTGATATGCTATATATGCCAACATATTACACTAAACATAAAAATATTCCCTGCGGGAATCCTTTTATTGTTAATTCCAATGGTTATTGCAAAGAACTTGTTCCAAATGAAAAAGTATTAGAAGATATTGTCATCCACTATTTATATTCTCTATCTATTGAATATACTTATGGTCTGCAACATAGAACTGAATTACCTGATAATTTCATATCAGATTTGTTTAATAACAAATCAAGAAGAAGACCAATAAATGGGGATAAATATATTTTATGCAGTTGGATTCAAGGAAAATGGAGAGCTATATCTCAATGTATTGCTACGAATAATACACTACATTTTCATCATATTCCAACTAATTCTTTACTTATTTTACAAGACAAATCAGGGACAACTATTGGTAGATGTTTTACGTATGAGAAAGGAGAACTTTCCTGGTGGTAAGTTTTCAAACAAATAATGTTTGTAACATCAATTTTATAATCATGCATAGACATAGCCTCAAACAGTTACTTCATATAGCCTTCATACTTCTTACAATATCTCTGGCCCATTCTCAAACCATAAAAGAGGGAAACGCCTTGATGTTCTTCCCTGAAGGAGGTTTTTTACTTCCCGACGAACCTTGCAAGGTCGCTTGTAAAGTATTGACAGAAGACAGCGTTTCCGGATTTATTGTTGATGAAAACAAAGATTCTATTGCTCCGCTGTTATTTCATACAACGAAATATGCGTTGGCACAATTTACACCTCAAAAGGGAATGAGATATTATGCCTATTACCGGGGAAACGACCGGCAATGGATGTATACGGAACTACCGCCGGTAGAGGAGAATGCGTATGCCCTATCCGTCAACCAGACTCCTAGCAAACTGATTGTAGCCGTACACGGAAAATCAAATCATCCTCAAGCACCTTATCGGTTAACACTTCGCTCTGGTGAACAGATTTATTATCAAGCAGCATGGAATCCGCAATCGCAAGACTTGATATTCGATAAATCCAAGTTCCTTTCTGGCATTCTACGCATCGAACTAACCGATAAACAAGGGGAAAGAATCAGTGAACGTCCTGTATTCTTATTGAATAATAATCAAATAGCTATTTCCAATACGGTCAACAAACAGAAAGAACATTTGGAGCTGATATTAAAACTGACTTTTCAAGATCAACCTTTAACCGGTTCTTATAGCGTATATGTGACAGAAAGTACAGGAAACCATTCATCAAACCAATTGTTTGCCTTATACCCGACAGACGATATGCAACAAAATCTTGAATATATATCTTCTGCTTTTCAGGAAAAGATACAACAAAACATACGCTTATACGATCTTTATATGTTATGCAAAACTGTCCCTCAAGATATGCAAACCATCCAGTTGGAAGAAGTTTCCATCAAAGGGACTGCCTCCCAAAAGGAAGAACCGGCAAACGTGTACGAGCAGTTTGTCGATTATACTCTTTCACAAAAACAGATTGAAAGAACGATGCCAACTCACATTTTCGACCTGATACGTCGTCTGCCTGGCGTATATATCAGCAACAAGCGGGTACTTCTGCATCGGACGAACAAGCCGGTCGGATTGGTAATCGATGGCATCATCATTGAAACTGGCAACGAATACAATGCCGAAAATTTTTTAAGCTACTACGACAATATTGAACCGGCAGAGGTAGAAGAGGTCAGCGTAATCAAAGGTGGCAGAAGGTCAGTCTTAGGTCCAACAGCATTCAACGGCTTGATCTATATAAAGACTAAGAAAGGAAAACGTGTAAAGAAAACCATTGCCCGACAAACCGAAGAGATCATCCAACAAACTGAATACGCAGACACTTCCAATGAAAAAATCCTATATACCCATCCACTACAGCCGCTTTCTCCCCAAGGAGAATTATCTATACGGATGCCCATCAAACAGCTACATAGCGAAACATTAACAGTCTCCATTCAGGGAAATACAGAAGAGGGAATCATGATACAAGGAGGCGTTCAAATCAAGATACCACGTTAATAAACCATCAGACATGCCGTAACTTACAGAAAAAATCATTTACTTTGCAGGTCGATAATAATTAATTATACTTATGGCACAAGAAGATGTTTTCAAGAAATTAGTTTCACACTGCAAAGAATACGGATTTGTATTTCCTTCTTCGGAAATATATGACGGCTTAGGAGCAGTGTATGATTACGGACAGTATGGCGTAGAGCTGAAAAACAATATAAAGAAATACTGGTGGGACAGCATGACCCTGCTTCACGAAAATGTAGTAGGCATCGACTCCGCTATTTTTATGCACCCGACTATCTGGAAAGCATCCGGCCATGTGGACGCATTCAACGACCCTTTGATCGACAATAAAGATTCAAAGAAACGGTATCGTGCCGACGTGCTGATCGAAGATTACCTGGCTAAGATCGACGAAAAAATACAGAAAGAGGTAGACAAGGCGGCTAAAAAGTTCGGTGAAGCATTCGATGAAGCTCAATTCCGCGCTACCAACGGCCGTGTACTGGAACATCAGGCTAAACGCGACGAGATACACACTCGCTTTGCAAAGGCGCTGAATGACTCTAACTTCGAAGACCTCCGTCAGATCATTATTGACTGCGAAATAGCCTGTCCTATCTCCGGAACACGCAACTGGACAGAAGTACGCCAGTTCAACCTGATGTTCTCTACAGAAATGGGGTCTACAGCCGACGGCGCATCTAAGATTTACCTGCGTCCGGAAACTGCACAGGGAATTTTCGTGAACTTCCTGAACGTACAGAAGACAGGCCGTATGAAGGTGCCTTTCGGTATCGCTCAGATCGGTAAAGCGTTCCGTAACGAAATCGTTGCCCGTCAGTTCATCTTCCGTATGCGTGAGTTTGAACAGATGGAAATGCAGTTCTTCGTTCGTCCGGGAGAAGAAATGGAATGGTTCAAGATGTGGAAATCGACCCGTCTGAAATGGCATAAAGCCATGGGACTGGGCGATCAGAAATATCGTTACCACGATCATGAGAAGTTGGCTCACTACGCGAATGCTGCTACCGATATCGAATATGAAATGCCGTTCGGTTTCAAGGAAGTGGAAGGTATCCACAGCCGTACAGACTTCGACCTGAGCCAGCATGAGAAATTCTCTGGCAAGAAGATCCAGTATTTTGATCCGGAATTAAATAAAAGCTATACCCCGTACGTTATTGAAACATCTATCGGTGTCGACCGTGTATTCCTGAGTGTTATGGCGGGATCCTACTGCGAAGAGACACTCGAAAACGGTGAAACACGCGTCGTATTGAAATTACCGGCAGCGCTGGCCCCTATCAAGCTGGCCGTATTGCCGTTGGTAAAGAAAGACGGGCTTCCTGAAAAAGCGGAAGAGATCATTAACATGCTGAAATTCGATTTCCGTTGCCAGTATGATGAAAAAGATTCTATCGGTAAGCGTTACCGCCGTCAGGATGCCATTGGAACTCCGTACTGTATAACAGTTGACCACGATACTTTGAAAGATAATTGTGTAACGATCCGTTTCCGTGATACAATGGAACAGGAACGCGTAAGCATCGACAAGCTGCACGAGATTATCTCTGAAAAGGTAAGTATGAAGTCATTATTAAAAAAGATAACTGAATAAATTAAATGAAGAAGTACCTGCAAATCGCGTTGATGATTTTTTGTGTGTCCGTAGTCTTTACATCCTGTAAAGATGACGACAATAATGATGATGCAATTGTTGAAGCACGGAAGCTGGAAAATGAACAAGCTTTCGCAGCAAAGGCAAATGACCCGGATTTCTTTAAAGTGAGTATACAAGGAGCGGGAGACAATTTTGTTTATGCCAAAAGACTCAAGGAAGGAAATGGCGATCCTGTATATTACACAAGTCATGTAAAGACCTACTACAGAGGCTGGCTGGCAACAAAAACAAGAGATGATTACTTCGACAAAAAAGAGTTCGAAGATGGTGATCCGTTCCTATGTGCAGTAAGCCCGCAATATGCCACCTATGACGGCTACGGAAACGCAATTGCAGGTTCTGTCATAACCGGCTGGACCATTGCTCTCCAAAACATGAAAGTCGGGGATAAATGGGAGATCTGGATTCCGCAGCAATTAGGATACGGAACACAGGATAAAGGGGATGATATACCTACATACTCAACATTAGTTTTTGAAATTGAGGTCGTAGAAATATCTGCTGTTGTAGGGAAATAAAACGATTAAACCGGAAAACAATATTGGTTTATACAGAAAAAGGAGCTTCTTTCACGAGAAGCTCCTTTTTTATTATTTGAAGTTTGTATAGTCTGCTATAATGCAGACCCCTATAAACAATTAAAGCCTGTCTCACGACAAGCCCTAACCAAACTTTGTTAACCTTAAATCTAATACTATTATGAAAAAACCACAGTACAAAGATACGCCTGCAGCAAGCTTTTGTCAAGTCTTTTCAGACTAATAAAAGTTAAGCATAACACTTGTTCCAGTCAAATTTTGTTACCGAACACAAAACTATATAGATTACAATCAAATTCTACTAAAATTAACAGCTCGAAGCCCTAATTTCAGTAGATTTGATTGAATCGACATGGAGCTTATTTTATGAACTTCAAACATTCGGAATCCTGTACGGAAGTGACCGCCTGAACCAGGAATACACCTTTGGGCAGATCAGCAATATTGATGTCATAGCGGGTTTGAGGATACAAAGCCGGAAGCCTTTTCAGTAATGTACCCTGTGGCGAGTAGATAAGAATATCTTTCAACTCCTTTTCAGTCTGTATGAATAAATGATCATCCTTCACCCAACCAGATACTTTCTTATCCGGCGTAGTAAGTTCGGACACACCCGTCCCGGAACCTTTCTTATCTATTCTGTACAACCTCACGCCGCAACCAGGCAAAGAAAAAGGAATCTCCTCCCCTTTTAATGACACATCCTGACCGGTCCACAGTTCTTTGATACCTTTCACATCAGAAGAAGTAATTCCCAAACGGGACAACTTTATATCCTCCGATACCGACTGGGCATTATAATTAAATGCAGCCACATACATATAATCATCTGTATCCAACATAAAGAGATTTTCCCCCCGATTTCTTCCCCAGCTGTTCTTTCCTGACGCCTTTGCTCCTTCTACCGGATAAAAAGATTTACCGATACGGGCTATATCATTCACATCGGCATTTGTCGCAAACTTCTCTGCCTTCTGACGGGCTGCAAGATCACCGATACAAGTTCCTTTCTGGCTGAAATTATCTCCCAGAATATATGTTCCGGTTATGACTCCGGAGGTGATGCGCATACGGTTCTCATCTTCGTTATAAGCATCTTTATGAAGTACCAGATGGTCGGCATCATTAAAATTATAGACTTTGTCGAGCCACCAGCCATAAGAAAGTCCGTTCATTACATATTCGGTATCTTCTTTCGCTCCCCAGGCATCGCAACTGATACGACGGGAATTCCCGTATTGCGCCGGAAAAGCAGGGGCAATCGATAAAGCCATAAACATATCATCCCCGCACAGCTCCGTCAGATACTTCATGCCGCTGTTATACGCCTGTACACCGGTCGTAACATTCTTATCATAATAAGAGTCCGCTTCAAGGATCGCATTGTTCAGGAAGTCAAATTTGATATATTTATATCCCAGTTCCTTAAAACGGTTGATAAAGTAGCTCATCCGTTCACGAGTTCCGGGATGTGTCGGATCCAAAGCCCTGGAAGCTATCTTTTTAGGTTTTCCGTTCACATACAGGTAAGCCTCTCCGTATCTGTATTGGCTGCCATCCATCGTGCGGCTACCGTCTTCTCCCCAGTCGGAGAACGGCGCCCAATAGATACCCGGAACCTGCCCGTTATCGACACATTGTTTGGCAAATGCTTTCAACTGGTAATCATTCAGGTTATCCCAGTAAGAATCGAGGATCACATAAGCCGTACCGTCATTATTGAAATGATTCGGTTGCAGGTTCGTGCTGATATAGTCGGAGACATCGAGAGCACCGGTAAAATTCAGTTTCTCGGCCATTGCACCCCAACTGTTCCATCCGAAAATATTTCCTTTTGCCCATTTACGGGGAGGAGCAACCAACGCATTCGCTTCACCGTATGCTTCGAGCCCTTTGCGCCAGTCGTCGAACATACCGACCAAGAGCTTCGGAGATTTCAGTTTCGTACCGGAAATGCTGCCATGAGGTTTTGAACCTGTGGCATCGATATCGTGAGTAAGACGATGGCTGATCCCGCCAAAACATTCCAGGCGGTTCAACTGCTGGTTGTTGGAAGTTGAATAGCGTACGCCGGTCTTCCACGTATCATGTTCAACGGAACCGAGCACCAATCCTTCACGTGTATCGCCAGAATAGATGGAAGTGACCTCGAAAGAGACAGAGTCTACCGACAATGCCAATGAGGAATAACCGATCCAGGCATCATTGTCGAACGGTACGGATAAAACACGATTGGAGGTACTTGCATTCAGAAAAGAACTGGCAGTCTCAGTAACGATCGGAGCAATATAATTACTCGACGTTGCAGTCTCCGAAACGATATAAGCTTCTGTCAGAAAGTAACTTTTATCCGGATAGAAATAGAACGACTGTTGCAGAGCCGGCTTTCCATCGTGTGCAGCATAGGTAAATGTGTACTTATGCCCGGCACCGAAGACATCATCGACAGTTTCTTCCGAAAAAGCAGGCTGTCCGTACTCCGTGCTTCGCAACCATGTTTCTTTTTCTTTCGCCTGAACAAAAACGCCTGCCAGTATAGTCTTTTCTTTATGGATAAAGTCGCATGTCTTTGTGCCTTCGTTATAAACGATCTTCCAGTTACCAGAAGTAATCACTTGCTGTTCACCTGCAAAAGCCTTTGCGCCTAACAAGAGATATACAAGACCCAAAAACAGGGATGTCCCTTTTAAATAATTTCTCATAACCTATTATATATTAGTTTGATTCGGTTTTCATTAAACAAAACACCGGGCAAAGACATACCTTCCCGGTGTTTTTCCTTTACAATCCTTTTGCCTTTAGCATACTAATCTTCAATCGATTACAGTTTCTTCGTAGTTTCTCTGTTTGGAAACTGTAGTTCCCTGCGGAGGGAACTGTAATTTCCTGCCTGGGAAACTCTAGTTTCCTAAGGAGGAAACCGGAGTTTCTTCCTTAGGAAACGGAAGCAACTTTATAGTTATCTGTATCCAGGGTTCTGATCTTCCTGAGTCATATCCGGATTCTGTTCGATCTCTTCGTTAGGGATCGGATAACGAACATTATAATCCTGGATCGTACCAGAGCGTTTCGCCCATTTGTTGCGTTCCTTGATATACTCAACGAATTTGCCTGTACGAATCAGATCGGCACGACGCCAGTTCTCACCCAAGAACTCACGCATACGTTCATCCAATATCTTCACACGGAAATTATCCTGTGACATACCTGCATCCCATTTCTTATCAGCCGGGATACTGAACCCCCATGCACGGTTACGAACTTCGTTCACCTTTTCCACAGCCTGTGCTGTCTGTCCCAGTTCGTTCAGACATTCTGCATAGCTAAGAAGAACATCCGCATAACGAAGAGCCGGTATATTCTTTCCTGAGTTCCACATATTGTTGATACCCAATCCTGAATATTGGTCAGTACGATAGTCTTCGTATTTTTTTACGTGCGGTTTCAATTCGTCATGATCTTCACCAAGATCTTCCCAAGCTACGCATTCATAGTTAGGAACTTCACCATTATAGGTAAAATCGTAACGGATACTTTCTTCTTTACGGACATCACCGTCTTCCCATATACCGCCGTTTTCCACTGTTTCATATCCATACTCGGTAACAACCACATGATCATAACCTGCAAAATAACAACCATCAGTCCACCAGTTCTGTGCTACACGCGAGCCGATCTGGAACTGAATCTGATTACGGTTCGGATTGTTATTAAACTGGAATTCATAAATAGATTCTGCTGTATTGGGTGTTTCATAATTCCACAAATTTGCATAAGGAACCAGCTGATATCCCATACCCATTACCTGTTCAAAAGCTTCTTTTGCCTTGTTGAAATCACGCAAACCAGTTTCTACCGGAGCAGACATATAAGCCTTACCCAACATGGTATAACCAGCTCCACTGGTAGCCCGGCCTGCTTCATTACTTTTCGGTGCGTATTTAGCAGCTTTTTCAAGGTCATTAATAATGAACTGCCATACGTCGGCGAGTGGCTGACGTCCATATCCGGTTTCTTCAATCTTGTCCAGGTCAATAATTGGAATTTCTCCCCAATACATTGCCAGTTCGTAATTGACAAACCCACGTATAAAACAAGCTTCACCAAGTAAAGTCGCTTCTTTTGTACCTTCCACCAAATCCGGAGTATCCAATGCACGGACAATTTTGGCAGCAGCAGTTACAACCGGGAAGCGTTTGTTCCACTGGTCTTTCACCTTACTGTGCAACGAGTTCATATTCGCATCGTAACGGTCCATCGCCGCACCTTCACCACCACCTTTGTTCTGAAGAGCTCCACGCTGAATTTCATCCGTACCGGTCATCAAAAACCAGGCTCTTTCATCTTGACGGGTATTATCCCGCCAAGTGTTGTATATACCTTTCAGATTCAGTTCAATAAACTCGGCATCCGAATAGATTTGTTCTTCCGTTAATGCTTTCTTGTTCTCCTGTGTCAGGAAATCGGAACAAGACGTGGTAATCCCGGCACTTAGCGCCAATGCCAGTAGTCCGATCAAATTATATCTCTTTTTCATAATTGTAATCCTTTTAAATCATTAAAAACTAAAGTTCAAACCAAATACATACATCTTCGTCGGAGGATATCCGTAATCGCCTGTCTCAGGATCAAACCCTTTATAACCTGTCAAACAAAACAGATTGGAGGCTGTAAAATAAACACGCAGATTTTCTACCTTAAGTTGGCTCAATAATGGTTTCGGGAATGAATAAGCCAATGTCAAAGTAGATAAACGCAGATAAGACGCATCCTGAATCGTATAATCCATATCTGACGGATTATAACGGTTATAACCACTGGTTGTATTGGCAATCACACGCGGAACAGAAGCTCCCGTATTATCCGGTGTCCAACGATCCAACAGGTCTACTGAAGCCATGCTTGTTCCTGTACTGTTAATCAAAGTCTCATAGTAAGAGCTGATCTTTTCTGCACCATATGAATAATTGAACACTGCATTCAAAGAAATACCCTTATAGTTGAAATCTGTAGCAAATCCACCGTAGAACTTCGGATCTTTCTTACCTACCACTACGCGGTCAAGCTGGTCAACCACACCATCAGGTACACCGTCAGGTCCGGAGATATCCAAAGGATACAAATCACCTAAACTTACGTGTTTTCCATTAAAATCCAGATTTTCCCATTCACTACGATTCGATTCGTTAGCGATACCGCCTGTCTTATAGGTATAAATGTTATTCAAAGATTCGCCCAGGAAGATATTCTTTTCACGATCAGACCCATTCAATATTTCTGTCACATTACCATACAGTTTTGAAACCTCGTTCTTATCGAAAGAGATATTGGCATTCACATTCCATGTGAAATCTTTTGTCTGTATCGGAGTTGCACTAATAGTAGCCTCAAAACCATTATTCTTTACAGAACCAATATTTTCCCATGTTTCGCTGTAACCAGAAGTTAACGGCAAAGAGTGTTTCATCAACAAGTTATCATTCTTGATAAAGAATCCGTCCAAAGAAACATTCAAACGGTCATTAAAGAATGCCATATCCACACCGATATTGGTTTGTTTCTGTTTCTCCCAGGTAATACCAGGTGTACCTCTCAAACCGCTGGTTGCATAAGAAGCCTGTCCGTTACTTACAGAAGAGAAATACAGTGTCCGGTAAGCATAATTTTCAATATCCTGATTACCAACCACACCATAACCTACACGCAACTTCAAACGATCAAAAATATTCTGATCTTCCATAAATGCTTCATTCGTTATATCCCATGCAGCCGAGAAAGATGGCAAAACACCCCAACGATGTCCTTCTGCAAATTTAGAAGAACCGTCGTAACGTGCTGTAGCCGTCAAATAATAACGCATGTCATAGTTGTAATTCACTCTACCTAACACAGAAACCAGGGTATTTCCTTTGAAATCAGAATCGAGTTCCTTTTTGTCATTTGCTGCCGCACCTTTCAGGTCGTTCCACAGCAAATCGTCACTGGCAAAACGGTCACCTTGTGCTTTGGTATAGTTTTCTGTATTTTTGGTTGTACTTGTACCAAACAGGAAATTCATACGATGTTTGTTGATCGTCTTGTCGTATGTGATTGTATTATCCCACTGCCAGTTCAACTGTGACCATCTTTCGTGTTTTGCGCGTGCATCCCCATTATAGTGGCGGATTGCTTCCTGAATATAAGAAGGCGTATATTCGAACCAAGTCTGTGAAGAAACGTCCAGTGCAAATGTTGAACGGATATTCAATCCCTCAATCGGGTTGATATTGATGTAATTGGAAGAAAGGAAACGATTACGGGCACGTTCGCGAGCTACTTCCTGTGAGTTGAACGGGTTATAATCATTATTATTACCTTCATTGTGCACACGATAATACAGTGTCAAATAGTCCCAAGTGTAACGAGTTGAAGGGTCACGGAACGGTTCCGGGTTCAATAACGGGTTTGCATTCAACGCCTTGTCGTACACATC
Source organism: Parabacteroides chongii (assembly GCF_029581355.1). Taxonomy (NCBI): domain Bacteria; kingdom Pseudomonadati; phylum Bacteroidota; class Bacteroidia; order Bacteroidales; family Tannerellaceae; genus Parabacteroides; species Parabacteroides chongii. Next base: position 1,297,779 of record NZ_CP120849.1, read on the forward strand.
ATCTGTCGGCAAATTGTTTTCCGTACGAGAGAAAGAAGAGTTTGTACCAATCTTTAACCACGGTTTAATCATAGTTTCCGCATTAATACGGCCAGAATATTTCTTTTCTTTTGAATCGCCAATTAATCCGTCGATATTAGCATAGTCGAAACTAATATAAATATTGTTCTTTTCCGTTGCATTAGAGAAACTTACGGAATGGTTCTGCTGGAAACCGTTGCTGATTACCTCATCCAACCAGTTATAGCTCTTACCTGCACGATAAGTTGCGAACTCATCATCAGAGAAAGCCGTATTGGTATTCATCAATGTACTGTTTATATAATCCTGACGGTTTGCAGTTGGATTATCATGCATATACCCATTGGCAAAAGCATCTATACGCAAATCAAACAACTGCTGTGCATCCATTGTCTTCGGACGTTGGGTAATTTTTGAGAAACCAACCCAACCGTCGTAAGTAACGCGTCCCTCACCGATTTTACCTTTCTTAGTCGTGATAAGAACAACACCGTTAGCACCACGTGATCCGTAAAGGGCCGTAGCCGAAGCATCTTTCAAGACCTGTACGGAAGCCACATCATTCACGTTGATGGCGTTAAAACCACCGTAACCGTTACCCATAACCAAACCGTCGACAACGTAGATCGGGTCTGAACCGGAATTGATCGTATTCACACCACGGATCTTGATACTTGAATCGTCACCCGGACGAGTTCCTTTGGTGATCAAAACACCGGCTACACGTCCCTGAAGGGCTTCATTGACGGTCGTTACCGGTCTTTCTTCCAACACTTTGGAATCAACATGTGCAATAGCACCTGTCAGGTCGCTTTTCTTCATGGAAGCACCAACGATAACTACCTCATCGATCGATTGTGAATCTTCCGAAAGCGATACATTGATAACCGGCTGGTTACCAACTTTCACTTCTTTCGTGTCATATCCTATATAACTGATCACCAACGTGGCGCCGGGCGATGCAGTCAAAGAATATTTTCCATCCATATCCGATATAGTCCCTTGCGTTGTTCCCTTGAGAACAACGCTCGCTCCCGGGAGCGACTCCGACGTTTTCGCGTCGGTGATTGTACCTGTAATCGTTATGCTTTGTGCAAAAGCAGTACCGCAGCATAACACAAGCATCATCAAAATACTAAAAAGCTTGATCTGTTTCATAATTGATAATTTAAGAACATTAGTTGTTTTCAATTTTATAAAGTAACGCATCCTTGGCAGGGATTGTCACTGTTATTATTTCCTTGACAGGTTGTTCATATCCGCTCCAAAGCTCTTTCGCCCGGTAAGTAACGGTTGGCTCCAGTCCGAGACGTTCAAGCGAAACTGTTGTGTTCATTTCTTCTTCCGAGTAATTAAAGATAGCGAAATAAGACGTTCCGTCTGCATCATGATGAATAAATTGATTTTCAGAACGTTCGCCATTCCCTTCCACCGGAGTAAACGAAATGCCTTTGGCGACAGCATTCACCCTCTGATTGGTCATGAATTTCATAGCACGGTCTTTATCTATCTGTTTTCCGCCTTTACTGAAATCATCTCCAACGATATACAAACCGGTAATAGCACCGGAAGTCATACGGGCACGGTTCTCACCTTCGGTCGCTTCACGCAACACCAGATGGTCGGCATCATTATACTGATACACTTCATCCTGCCACCAACCGTAAGAAAGGGCATTCAGCGTATATTCCGTATCCTTGATCTTATTCCAGGCATCGCAGGCGATACGACGTGAATTTGCATAATGGGCAGGGAATACAGGAGAGATCGACAAATTAATGTACATATCGCCGAAGTACTTATTCAACAACTGCATACCGTAATTGTAAGCCTGGATACCTGTCTGAATTTCCGGATTATACCATTTGTCGGCTTCCATGGCTCCATGTGTCATAAAGTCCATCTTCACATATTTGAAGCCGCAACGGTGGAACAAGTCGGAAGTCTTCTTCATCATCTCCTCGATGGCCGGATGAGTCGGGTCGATCGCATAAGCGCCGTCCAGTTCCTGCGGCTGACCGTTTGCATACAGATAGACATCTTTATACTTATAATCAGGAGCACCGTCGATGGTTCGTTCCGGATGTTTACCCCAATCGGTAAAAGGCGTCCAGTACACACCGGCGATCTGTCCGTTAGCCGCACAATGATCTACGAAATCCTTCAGTTCCTCATCTTTAAAGCTGTTCCAGCCGGAATCGAGACCGATCGTCACATTGCCGTCCGTATTTACAAAATGATTGTTTTGCAAATTATTCTTGAAGAAATCGGATACTTCCAACGCCTTTTGGTAAGTAAGATTGAACTGAAGTGCTCCCCAGCTGTTCCAGCCGAAAGTAACGGCACCCGGCCATTTCTTTACAGGAGCCACCACCGCATTCGCTTTTCCGTATTCTTCCAGTCCGGCACGCCAGTCGTTAAAGAAGCCGACAAATACTTTCGGGGATTTTACTTCTTTACCTTTCAGTGCACCATGTGCTTTCGAATCGCGTGTCAACGTATCGGCAACACCACCGAAACAAACCAGCGAACCGATATTATTACGGTCACCCTGAGTCATATCGATACCGGTTTTCCAGTCGAAATGTTCCACCGAACCGATCACAAGTCCTTTGCGATCATTATTATTAAATACGGTAGCCACCTCATAACTACGTAACTTATCGAAAGTCAGCGGATGAGACTGATAACGGATCCAGCAATCGTTATCGAAAGGCTGGAATAACGCACGGTTATCCCCTTCGGCAAGTAAAGCAGGCATACGGTCGATGTTGACCGGAGCCATATAATTCGATTCGACATCGGCATCCCCTCCCTGAAGAGTAAATTCCGTCAACAGATAATCTTTCTCCGGATAGATGTAGAAAGATTGCACCAGTGTAGGCAGGTTACTGTCGGTATAAGTGACCTGCAATAATGACCCTTCGCCGAAAGCGTCGCTGATAGCGGTTGCTTTCGACCGGCTACTCTTGTAGTCACGGGTGGTGACCAATCTGTCGCCCAGTTTGTACGAAGCGTAGACCCCATCGGAAAGAAGCTGATTCTCTTTCTCGATGCGATGGCCTTTCTGAGCCTGATCGTAGCTGACCGTCCATTTTCCCGAAGAGACGGATGGTCCACCACAGGACACAAGCAGGGCGAGCAATAATAGCAGATTTAAATTGATGAGTTTCATGTATTGATAATTAAATGTGTGTTTTCAAATGTGGTCCGGCTGTATTCCGGACAGTGTCATTGCTCTGTGATCAACAGGACAGTGCTTTCATACGTATTCCCGATCTTCAGGCTGATACCGGCATTCATCAGATAATCGCCGGGGAAGACCTGGCCGTCTCCATAAAAGGTACTGTCTCCGGCTTTGTTCAATTCAGTAATCTTATACATTTTAGCCGGATCCAGTCCTTTCAGCTTGGTCTCAAAGAATGTTGTACGTCCGTGGTATTTCAGGCTGTAAGCAAAAAATACCGATTCCTTCTTATCTTTCGATATATACATATGCGAAGCCCATCCGTTTCCGTCGTAAGGAGATTTGAGACGATAGAGGTCGCCCAGCTGTACGATCGGACGGATACGTTTATAGTTCCTGATAGCCTGTTCTGCAAAAGGCAGTTCATCGCCGGTCAGATCCTTCGGCTGCAACTCCATTCCCAAACGGCCTGTCATGGCGACATCGAAGCGGAACTTCAGCGGAGCCATCATACCTGTCTGATGGTTCGGAGTGGTCGACACGTGTGATGCAGTGGCTTTTGCCGGAAAGAAAAGGTTTGTGCTGTATTGGATAAATATACGGTCGAGCGAGTTGGTATTATCGCTGGCCCAAAACTCATCGTGATATTTCAAAGCACCGAAGTCCAGACGACCGCCACCGGAAGAACACAACTGAATCATAACATCCGGATGTTTTTCACGAATCCGTTCATAAGCACTGTACAATCCTTTTGTATACTCGATCCAAAAGTGGGTCTGATTTTCTTTCGACAAATATTCGGAACCGAAGTTATCGACATGACGGTTTGCGTCCCATTTAATATAGGAAATATGGGGAGACAGGGCAATCACATCGTCGAAAGTCTTTACCACAAAGTCCTGTACAGCCGGATTACTCAGGTCGAGCAACCATTGGTTACGCATCGGGATAATATCCCGCTTGCCGCTCTTCACGATCCATTCCGGATGCTTTTCCGCCAATTCGCTCTTCGGGCTTACCATTTCCGGTTCAATCCAGATACCGAATTTCAGACCTTTATTTACAGCGTATTTCGCCAGGTAGTCGATACCACGCGGCAGTTTCTTCTTATTCACCTGCCAGTCACCCAAGCCGACTTTATCCGAATTGCGCGGATACTTATTGGCAAACCAGCCATCGTCTAATACGAACATCTCGACACCGAACCCGGCAGCATCATCGATCATATCCGTGATCGTCTTCTCTGTAAAGTCAAAATAGGCACCTTCCCAACTGTTCAGCACGATCGGCAATTCCTGATTGCCATGAGCCAGTGCATAGTTACGCGACCAGTCATGCAGGTTTCTGGAAACTTGCCCTTTACCGGCAGAGCTGTAAGTCCATACCATCTCCGGAGTTTGCAAGACTTTACCCGGTTCCAGGTTATAAGTAGAGGCAAAATTATTCATGCCGGTCAGTATATGCAGCATGCCGCATTCATCTATTTCAAAAGAATTCAGATAATTTCCCGACCAGGCGAGGGAACCGCCATAGACTTCACCCATATCTTCATAAGCCGGTCCGTTCAGAGAAAGCAAGAAAGAAGAGTTTTCAGACTGTGTAGTCCGTACCCCTTTCTTAGACTCTATCCGTTTGACACCGGGAGTCAGTTGTTCTTCCACCAACTGCATTTCGGAAGCCCATGCACCATGGAAATGCGTCAGATAATAGGAATCTGCATGTAAAGGGAGATAAGCGGAAGATATATTTTCGACTGCCAGACGGCTATTTTCCTGATGGGAGACCGAAACAGACTGGCAGATCACATTCTCTTTCTGATAAGCAACGAAGTTCAGATCGACAAAAACCGGATACAAAGGATCTTTCAGCCGGATCACTGTTTCGACTCTGTTAGCATCGACATTCTTTACCGAATGGTCTGCATATATTAATTCGGTAGTCTGAACACCGTCGGTATGTGTCAGCTTCAGTGCCGGATTCAGGAAAAGACGTCCTCCGTAAGCAGGATAGATTGCCGGAGCATAACCTATACCATTATCCGGTTGTTCTTTATACTTCTTAGTAAGGAAAGGGGAAACATGCTGGAACTTATCTCCAAAATAGTTATATACTACCTTTTTATCCGGAGAGATAGAAAAGACCATATTTAAGTCGTTCGTAGAGACGGATATGATATCCGCTTCTTTCTCCTGGGAAGAAACATTCATACACCCCAGTAAGAGGGCTACAGTTAACAATAGTGCTTTCATGTCTATCTGTTTTATTTTATTTATTCAAGGTTGATGGTGCAAACTAAGCCAATAAACAGATGTACGGAAAGCACGGATTCGCCAATTATTTGTATTTATGCACTTAATTCATAGAGAATTAACAGGAATGCAACATTTACGTCATTTTTTGACGCATTTATTACAAGGGTAAAAACAAAAAAAGGTTTGCATCCATAAATGCAAACCCCTATAAAACATTAAAGGCTGTCTCACGACAACCCCTAACCAACTTTGTTAACCTTAAATCTAATACTATTATGAAAAAACCACAATGCAAAGATAATCCCTAAACAAGGGTTTGTCAAGTCTTTTACAGACAATATATGTTAAGCCTTGCGAGCTTTGTAGCTAAAAATTGTTTCCGAACACAAATCTTTATACATTACAGACAAAAACTGCTAAATTTAACAGTTAAGCGAGACAATTCATAAAGAAAGGCGCTCTTTAAGCAACCAGTATACATACAAAAAACGCAATACAACTATCATACTATCATTTTTAGACTTAGATGCCATATTATTAATACATTACATTATGATAGTTACTGTTTTCAACTATCATTCAACCATCATGCATCTATCATCATCCATTAAAAAAACAGAAAAGACTATAGTCTTTTTAGATAAAGTATATAACTAAAAATCAGCAAAGTAGTAGATAATTTCGTTTGCCACCCGGGTCTCAATGATCCCGACACCCGGATGTGAGCATCGTCGAGATGGGGGTGTGAAAAGAGGTGAGACCGGCATCCCAGCAAGTAAGAGTAAGTACTTTCATGAAAATATACTATAGCTTTGATGAAAATATACTATAGCTTTTGGAGAAAAAGCAGGAGGGACGCGAAGAATGCACCCCCCTATAAACAATTAAAGCCTGTCTCACGACAAGCCCTAACCAACTTTGTTAACCTTAAATCTAATACTATTATGAAAAAACCACGATGCAAATATACAGCTTAATCCAAATTTGTCAAGGGGTTTTATGCTAAATCATGTTTCGCGTCGCATAAGAAAAGCTAACAAGTTTCAATATGTTTGTTTTTTGCTTCCGAAGTGTTAAAATAAACACTTTTAGTTCCTATTTCTTCCTTAATATGCGTTGCGCACAGTCAGATAATACAACGATCGCTCCCGCAATAATAGCCGTGTCTTTGATCACCAGACGACCTGCTCCTGCAAGCAGAGGGAAACCGTGTTCGCCGCTTCCCAGGTCCGGTACCCATACCTCCGGCGTAGTGACGAGAAACGACAAGGTACCTATTGTCATTATAATGGCCAATAAGGAACCCACCAGTCCAATTTTCGGAGAAAAGATACCCAGGAAGGTTAAGATACCGATTGCCATGATCATAATACCCAGTCCATGAGAGAAACCATACGTATTATTTTCTACATGCCACTGATGTTTAGCTTCGTTGAATTCACCTTCTTTCAGTTTATACTCTTTGTACTCCGGTGCACTTTTGGTATAGAAAAAGCTCATAAACGGGCTGTTTGCCACGAAAGGAACAATTCCTTCTGCTTCATAGTTCCAGAACTTCAGTCCGCCGATCCATACGAAGATGATCAGGATAGCTATGCGGATCAGGTTAATACCCAGTTTCTGTGAAGAAGCTGCCAGGTTCAGAAATGTGTCGAATAAATCTTTTAGTTTAGTAGTCATGTCTTTCTTTATTTATCAGTTTAACTTATGATGCAAAGGTCTGACATTTCTACCCTATGGGAAATGGCAATTCTACCGGATAATTTGACAATTATTCCCTAAGACGCAATAAAGCCGGTTAACAGAGGCACATTTCCTCGCTAACCGGCCTTATTACAACGAATTATTTTTAATTGCGGATGCCCAGTTCTACCAGTTTCTGTTCGTCCAAAGCATACTTCCGTTCGATGCTCTGCAACAAATCTTCATTGATATTCAGCGGGCGGTTCAGCTTTTTCATTTCACGATATCCCTTATATACGTGGGTAATCATCTTACGTGGATTGAAAACCAGTGATGAAGTGATCCAACAGCCATGCGTACACCAGCAGTTGGCCGTGTCGCCATGACCGATAGCAGCAATCTCCTGCTTCATGGCATCACTCTGCATGATCTTACTGATATTGCAATCGTAATCCTTCACATTGCCGAGCGGCTCACGAAGCTCACAGGCACGGAAACGACCGTCGTAGTCGATAACCAATGTTGTTTCCCCCGCCGTACAGTCCATCCCCCAGGGTGTCGGATGATCGATATTGGTTGCACGTATATTATATAATGTACGGATAAAGCCCAAATAGAAGAAACGGGCGATCGGCTTCCTGAAACCGCCGGTTTCTTCCGCCATCCGTTCACCATATACATTATAAATAGGTACAACCTGATCCTGCAAAGCACGCAAGGTAGGCTCGGTAAGTACTTTCACTCCATCGTCGCGTGTCATTCCGCGGGCCGCTTCGATGATATGGTTGGAAAGATGGAAACGTCCCAACATCCACAACATTAAGTCCTGCACCTCTTCCAGGTTATATTTTGTAATAACAGTGGCCAAATTCTTCAGCACTCTGCCATCATCGGCAAAATTCTTTTCAATCAGTTTCAAAGTCCCCATTGCCTTATAGAAGTTACCGGGAACGCCGCGCTGTATATCGTGTGTATCACCGAAACCATCCAGTGAAAGGCTCAGATTGATATTCAGTTCCGGACAATTCCGGCGGATTTGTTTTACCCAGGCAACGATCCGGTCCGGCTTCAAGCCGTTGGTAGGAATGTTGACATCCTTTATCTCATTGTTCTTATAGAACATTTCTATGATCTCGGGAAGCTCCTCGCGTAGAGTCGGTTCACCGCCGGAAACCCATAAGCGGTTAAATTGTCCGGCCGTTTCAGATATTTTCTTTATCTCATCAAAGGTCAGGTCTTTTTCCTTTTTATCCATGTCTTCCGCATAGAAGCACATTTTGCATTTTGCATTACATCGTCCTGTGACAAACAGGAAAACAGATTCTAATTTTCTGTTTGTGCTCATTGTTCTGAAAGAGCTCTTTGTTCGTTTTGTACCCATCGTTATTTTCTATTAGAATTCTCTATTAGTATTAGCTTTCATTTCTTATTGAGCAGATAGACAAATATATACCTTCGCAGCTAAAGCTACCGGCCAGACTTGAAAACATTCGCAAATTTCAACTATTATACAGCACCAAACAATCTCCATTTGTGGGATTCGATGTTCTATATTTAAGATTATCGCACGACAAGTCTAAATAGTTTTATATTTGCACAATCAAATAGTGGAGATAACAACATGGAAGACAACATTCCTAAATTCGACATTCCTCTGGATTTTATTGTCGGAGACAGCATTACGGGTGAAATATTAAATCAGTACGGTCGCTTCCCCTGCAAGATCAAAGCCGGTGTTTTTGTGCTTTGCGTACAGGGCAGTGTACAGGCCACCGTCAACCTGACAAAATTTATTATCAAACCCAATGATTTCATTACGCTTCCTCCGGGATGTTTTATCCAGATACACGAAGTATCCGACGATGTCAAACTGTGTTTTGCCGGATTCTCTTCTACGTTTGTGAGTCATATCAACTATATCAAAACTATCACGAACTATCTGCCCGTTATCTTCGACAGTCCGGTCATGCCTTTACCGGAGCAGGTTTCCCTGTTATACCAGGAGGCTTTTTCATTGCTGATCAAGGCGTATTCTTTGCCTAAGACCATCGAGAATAAAGAGATTATCAAGGCGATCTTCACCATTTTCATGCAGGGAGTGATCGAACTGTATAAACATCATACACCTTACAGCAATGCTCCGATGACACGCAACATGGAGATATGCCGTGAGTTCGTGCAGCTGGCAATGGAAAACTACACGAAAGAGCATAGCGTTTCTTATTATGCCAAGAGGCTTAACATTACCTTGCAACATTTCTGTTATGTGATAAAGAAAGTCAGCGGTCGGACGGCGTTGGATATCCTGAGCAATATCATCATCATGGATGCGAAGGCACAGCTTAAATCGACCGATATGCCGGTTAAGAAGATCGCATTCGCCCTGGGGTTCGACAACCTGTCGTTCTTCAATAAATATTTCAGACAACACGTGGGAATGACTCCCCAGGAATACAGGGAGAGCTAAAAAAGGGATATGCCGAATGCAAACCCCTATAAACAATTAAAGCCTGTCTCACGACAAGCCCTAACCAACTTTGTTAACCTTAAATCTAATACTATTATGAAAAAACCACAGTACAAAGATACGGGTATTCTCCAACTTGTCAATAGTTAAAATGCTAATTAGTGTTGTACAGCACATAAGAAAGGCTAACAAGATTCAAGATATTTATTATTAGATTTCGAAATGTTAAAATGAAGGCAAAAAGAGAGAGGCGCTGCATAAAGCAACGCCTCTCAAGCTATACATTATATATGTATATTAGTCTTGTAATTTAGCAGCAATAAATTCGCGGTTCAGGCGAGCGATGTTGCTGACAGAGATATTCTTCGGACATTCCATTTCGCAAGCACGCGTGTTGGTACAGTTACCGAAGCCCAGTTCGTCCATCTTGGCAACCATTGCTTTTGCACGGCGAGTCGCTTCGACCTTACCCTGAGGTAACAGAGCCAGCTGGCTAACCTTTGCAGAAACGAACAGCATAGCCGAACCGTTCTTACAAGCAGCAGCACAAGCACCACAACCGATACATGCAGCAGCATCCATAGCCATTTCAGCGTCTGCACGAGGGATAGCGATTGAGTTGGCATCAGGTACACCACCAGTGTTCACTGAAACGAAACCACCTGCCTGGATGATTTTATCGTAAGCATAACGGTCTACCATCAAGTCGCGGATTACCGGGAAACCGGCAGAACGCCACGGTTCGATCGTGATTGTTTCGCCATCGTTAAAACGACGCATGTACAACTGGCAAGTAGTAGCACCTGTTGCCGGTCCGTGCGGATGTCCGTTTACATACAATGAACACATACCGCAGATACCTTCACGACAGTCGTGGTCGAATACGATCGGCTCTTTACCTTCACTGACCAAACGTTCATTCAAAATGTCTAACATTTCCAGGAAAGAAACACTCTGATTGATTTTGTCTATTTGGTAAGTCTCAAATTGTCCTTTATCTTTCGGACTTTTCTGACGCCAAACTTTAAGTGTTACTTTTATATCTTTATCCATGATTCTAATTTTTGTGATTGATGATTATTACTTCTTGTAGTTACGTGTTTGAGGAACAACGAACTGATAGTTCAAATCTTCCTTCAGCATAACCGGGTCTTTGTCTTCACCCTGGTATTCCCAACAAGATACGTACATGAACTTATCGTCATGACGCAGGGCTTCGCCTTCCTCGGTCTGATGCTCTGTACGGAAGTGTCCTCCACAAGATTCGGCACGATCCAACGCATCGTGTGCCATCAATGTACCAATCTCAATAAAGTCAGCCAAACGCAATGCTTTATCCAACTCTACGTTCAGATTATCGGCTTCTCCCGGGATATATACATTACTCCAAAACTCTTTCTTCAGGTCTTTCAACATCTGGATCGCTTCCTGCAAACCTTTTGCATCACGTGCCATACCTACGTGTTCCCACATAATATGACCCAATTTCTTATGGATAGAATCTACCGACTCTTTACCCTTTATACTCATCAATTTCTTGATACGGTCTTTGATTCCCTTTTCAGCTTCTGCAAACTCAGGCAGGTCGGTGCTGAAACGCGGAACCTGGATCTGATCTGACAGATAGTTTTGGATTGTATAAGGCAATACAAAGTAGCCATCGGCCAATCCCTGCATCAACGCAGAAGCACCCAGACGGTTAGCTCCGTGGTCAGAGAAGTTAGCTTCACCGATAGCGAACAGACCCGGAATAGAAGTCATCAATTCATAGTCAACCCACAGACCACCCATCGAGTAGTGCAATGCAGGATAAATCATCATCGGAGTTTCATATGGATCGTCGTTGGTAATTTCTTCGTACATGTCGAACAAGTTACCATATTTAGCTTTCACAACATCCTTACCCAGACGGTTGATAGCGTCGGAGAAATCAAGGAATACGGCCAAACCTGTGTTGTTCACACCGAAACCGGCGTCACAACGTTCTTTAGCAGCACGTGAAGCCACGTCACGCGGAACCAGGTTACCGAATGCCGGATAACGGCGTTCCAGATAGTAGTCGCGGTCTGCTTCAGGAATATCTTTACCTTTCTTAGTTCCGGCCTGTAATGCTTTTGCATCTTCCAGTTTCTTCGGAACCCATATACGACCGTCGTTACGCAATGATTCAGACATCAAAGTCAACTTAGACTGATAGTCACCTTTCACCGGTACACAAGTTGGGTGGATCTGCACCATACAAGGGTTAGCGAAATAAGCACCTTTCTTGTAGCACTGCCATGCAGCAGAACCGTTGGAAGCCATTGCGTTGGTAGACAGGAAGAATGTATTTACATAACCACCTGTTGCAACCACTACGGCGTGAGCAGAGAAACGTTCGATCTTACCGGTGATCAGGTTACGGGCAATGATACCGCGAGCACGGCCATCCACCTTAACAACGTCCAGCATTTCGTGACGAGTGTACATCTTTACTTTGTTCAAACCGATCATACGGCTCAAAGCAGAGTAAGCACCCAATAACAACTGCTGTCCGGTCTGACCGCGGGCATAGAACGTACGGGATACCTGAGCACCACCGAATGAACGGTTATCCAGCAGACCACCGTATTCGCGAGCGAAAGGAACACCCTGTGCCACGCACTGGTCGATAATAGAATTTGACACTTCAGCCAGACGATAAACGTTTGCTTCGCGGGCACGGTAGTCACCACCTTTAATTGTATCGTAGAACAGACGGTAAACCGAGTCACCATCATTCTGATAATTCTTTGCAGCATTGATACCACCCTGTGCAGCGATAGAGTGTGCACGACGGGGAGAATCCTGGATACAGAAATTCAATACATTGAATCCCATTTCAGCCAGAGAGGCAGCAGCAGAAGCACCGGCCAGACCAGTACCAACTACAATTACGTCCAGGCGACGTTTGTTTGCGGGATTCACCAGTTTCTGATGATCTTTATAATTTTTCCACTTCTCAGCCAACGGGCCCTGAGGGATTTTAGAATCTATCTGAGTCATAATGATTTATTTTCAATTGTTACACCTTAAATTAATGTCCTGCACAAACAGCTACATAATCACCGCCTACACCATTCAGGTAGAATACGATAGTAATAATAGCAAAGATCACGCAAATAGCAGTTGCTACGATCTTTGAAATGCAGATCCAACGGTTCATCCAGATTGTGTTGTTCCAACCGATTGTCTGGATAGCGCTCCAGAATCCGTGAGTCAGGTGGAACCACAAAGCTACATACCATACCAGGTAAAGAACTGTGTTCAGGATATTATCCTGGAAGTAGTAGTTGATAAACGCTGCACCGTCCTGAGGAGATACGGTAGTCGTTCCATCGCAAAGAGTTACTGTGTGATTGCCCAGAAGTTCAGCGAACATCATCTTATACCAGAACTGGCTGAAGTGCAACACCAGGAACAGGACAATAATAATACCCAGTACCAGCATGTTCTGAGATGCCCATTCTACCCCTTTCGGACGAGCGTTGATTGCATAACGGTCGTTACCGCGAGCCTTACGGTTCTGGAGTGTAAGAAGAACTGCATACACAAAGTGAATCACAACGCCTGCTGCCAACACCAATGTTGCTGCAACGGCATACCAATTAGCTCCCAACAATGAGCAAATCATGTTATAGGCTTCTCCCGAGAAAGCAGCCGCCACATTCATTGACAAGTGGAACAATAAGAACAAAACAAGAAAAAGCCCTGTAATACTCATTATCAGCTTTTTCCCGATAGAAGAATTAAGTAACCACATAAGATAATAATTTAAGTTATTTAATTGTTTTTAAAGATTCGTTTCAACTAGCTTAATTGTCACGCAAAGGTATGCTAAATACACGTATCACGCAAACGATTAAAGAAATATTTCGCCAATTCAAGCCATACATATCGGGAGTAGTAAAACACGGCATTTAATCAAGACAGAATTTAACTAAAATGTAATCTGTGCGCACCTGCTTTTTCATATCTTCGTAAAATAATTAGAAGATTGCATGTTACAACGTAAAACACTAAGCATCTTATTGATAATGCTTATAACATCAGCTGTTCACGCCCTGCAGAAAGACAGTTTGATATTCATAAATTCGGAGAATGAGTTTGAAACCGCTTACAACAAAATATCAGAGAATAAAGTATACCGAATGCTGTGCGTCCCGGTACCTCTTTTCGCCATATCGGCCATCACTTATGACCAGGGAGATAAGTTCCGGACACTGCGTAACACACATGTTCCCAATTTCCATTACAGATATGACGACTTCCTGCAATATGCCCCGCTGGCAGCCGTAATCGGGTTGAAACTGGGAGGTGTGGAAAGTCGCAGCTCATGGCCTCGCCTGCTTGTGTCGGATATATTAGCCGCCGGTATCATGGCAACGGCTGTCAACAGCATGAAATACACGATCAAACGGGAACGGCCGGACGGCTCGAAAAACAACTCATTTCCTTCGGGACATACGGCCACCGCTTTCATGGCGGCTACGATCATGCACCGGGAGTATGGGCTGACACGCAGTCCTTTATATAGTATAGGCGGATACACGGTCGCGACTGCCACCGCTTTCAGCCGTCAACTGAACAACCGGCATTGGTTGAGTGATGTACTGGCAGGAGCAGGTATCGGTGTCCTGTCCGCCGAACTGGGCTATTTCCTTGCCGACCTTATTTTCAAGGATAAGGGGCTGAACCTCCCGAATAAGCTACGGGAATCTGCCCCCAAAGGAGGGAGACCGTCTTTTCTTGAGTTCTCCGTCGGATACAGCATCATTAACGGGAGCATCGAGATCGGCAAGAACATACGGTTGAGTTCGCCGGGAGCAACCAATATGAGTGTGAAAGGCGGTTATTTCTTCAATCCCTATTTCGGTGTGGGAGGTGAAATTACGGCACTGGCAAGCCCGATGGCTTTTGACATGTCGTTATACACCGGAACAACCCCTTCAGCCAAATATGATATTGCACGTGTCCATGCAGACCCTACCGGTATCTTTTCTTTCACGACAGGACCTTACTTTTCCTTACCGGTAGCCGGCAAACTGCTTTTGGGAACAAAGTTTCAGGCAGGCTATTCCCATCTGGTGAAAAATGAAGTGGAAATGGATTTCGTTGAAAAAAAGGCTCCCTACACAACCCTCAACAATGTAGTATTCATGAAAGGCGGAAATAGCAGTAACTATATCCTGCGTACCGGCCTTTCAGCTATCGGAATCGTGAATCGCAACCTCGGGATCCGTATGTTCGTGGATTACGATTATACTTTTCTGAAAGCTCCCTACCAGTTATTGACCAGCCTCGCCGACGAAAAGCCGATCTATGGCGAATCCCATTTAAGTAAACACAAAATGCACTATTTCACGATCGGGGCAACAGTGACTGCCTTGTTCTGGTAATTCATCCCAAAGTAACATTATTAAGGAATAAAAAGATGAAATACTAATAAATACGAAATTACATAAAGTTTTACGACTTATTCGTATTTTATGTTACGAACATTTCGTATGTTTGCTTTATCAATATAAAAAGTGAATGCCATGAAAGCAAATGTATTAATGAAATGTACCCTGTTTTTAGTATTAGCAGGTTTACTCCAATCAGTCAGAGCCCAGCTACCCGCCGCCGAATATCAGCCGGGAACAGCCATCCTGACAGGGGATATAAAGAATTTCAATCCCGATCAGAACCTGGACATCCGCTGCGCTGCTCCCAACCTGATAATGATGCGGACAGATCCTATTTTCATACAGCCGGACAGTTCCGGTCATTTCCGTCAGTCCGTCGTACTAAAATACACGACTCAGGTAAGGGTTAAAATAGGAAAAGACTATCTGTACCTGCTGATGTCGCCCGATAATCAGGAATATCACCTTTCTATCGAAGCAAACGAAAAAGGGTCAAAAATGCCTATCCATATTTCCGGACCATACGCAGAGATCAACAATAGTTTCAATTTCAAACTGAAACGCCTGGCAGTAAACATGTTCGTTCCAACCACCTGCGACCTCACTCCCGACCAATACAAAGGGAAATGCCTGCAAGACCTGAATAAAATAAACACAGAAAACAACAGCCTTCCGGATATATGCCCGGAGGCTAAAAAGCTGATGGAACTGACCAATGCCTTCGAGTGTCTCGATAATTTATGCAGCTGCAAATATGCAATTATTTATTCCCGCATGCAAAAAGACAGTCTGCAACGTATGGAAGCATTCGGATTATACAAAGACTTCCGCTTACCCGACAATTATTTCGACTTTTTGAAAGAGATACCTTTGAATGAGCCGGATGCCTTGTTATGCTATAACTTCAGTTCGGCTATTCCTTTCCCAGGTTATTACGACACATATGTAGATGAAGATGAGTATAATAAATACATACTGGCAAATGCTCCGATGAGCCAGGAAGAAAAAGAGATGATCAAAGACTTTCTCGCTAAAAAATATACTACTGACAATTACCCTAAAGTAAACGAAGTAATGGCTATCAGCATGAAATACCAGTATATTTACCAAAAGAAACGGGAAAAGGACCTGGCAGAACTAAAAAAACAGCTCCCATTATTGACCGGAGAGGAACATCCGATGATCATGGAACTCGCCGACATCCGGTTTGCCCGTTTCCTCTTCATGGATTTCAAACCGTTAACCCCTGAATATGAAGCATATTACAAACAGTCTCTCACCAACCCACTATGTATCGCCTTACTGAACGATGCCAACGATAGCATGAAACCCAAAAAGAAAACCCAGCCCAAAGCCGGCTTCATCTTACGTGAAAATCCCGATTGCGCAGCCGATCAGGTGTTGAATGCCATCATCGAAAAGAATAAAGGGAAAATACAACTAATCGATATGTGGGCTACCTGGTGTGGCGGCTGCCGACAAACGATCAAAGAGTACGAACCTTTGAAGAAAGATTTTCCAAACGTCGCATTCGTCTATCTGACCAACGAGACTTCACCACTTGAATTATGGAAAACGCTGATCCCCGACATTGCAGGCGAACATTACCGGCTGGGTGCCGAACAATGGGGCTATTTGTGGAATCGCTTCAAACTGCAAGGTGTTCCTTATTATCTGATCATCGATGAAAAAGGAGAGATCAAAGACCAATTCATCTACACGAACAAGAAAGAGGCTCAAAAGAAATTAAGCGAATTAGTCAACCGTTAAGCCAGTAGAATTGAACTTTTTTAGCTATGTTTGCAAAAGTATAATTAAAAAAGTAATGAAAACACTGGTACACACAGAGAAAGAACATATCGAGGAGATCATCCGTAGCTGTGATGTCTGCTATGTCGGACTGGCAGATACGGATGGTACCCCTTACGTCATTCCTATGAACTTTGGCTATCAGAATGGTGTTATTTATTTACATTCAGCGCAGGAAGGCAGAAGTATCTCTATCCTGGAACGGAATCCGAAGGTGTGCGTCACCTTCAGCACCGACCACGACCTGGTATTCCAGCATCCCGAAGTTGCCTGCAGTTACCGCATGCGCTCCAAAAGTGTCATAGGCTGGGGGAAAGTACGGTTCGAAGAGGATTTTGACAAGAAAACAGAAGCGTTGAATATCATTATGAAGCAATACTCGGACAAAGAATTCCGTTATTCAGATCCGGCAGTAAAGAATGTAAAAATATGGCTGGTTGACCTCGATGAAGTAACATGTAAAGAGTTCGGGGCTCCACACGATAAATACAAAGCATAACAAAATAGAATTTATGAAGAATCTGTTAGCAATATTTTTAATGGTATTCCTGTTCGCTTCTTGTGAAGGCCCCGCAGGAAAAGACGGAGAAGGCATTTGGTGGCATGTGAGCGATCCAATAAAAGTGAACAGCAGTCAATGGGAATTAGGAGAGAATGCGGAAGGCGTTCCCTTTTACTTCTATGAATATAATATTAATAACCTGGATAAAGATGTCTATGACGGAGGAAAAGTTCAGGTTAGAATGTTCCTGGACTTTGATACCAATATAGAAGCCCTTACTCCTTTGGAACATACGGAACAACGACAGGATAAAGACGGCAACCAGTATAATGAAATATATGGTTACGAATATTACCCCGGAGGTATTATGATTACGGTTAAATTCGGAGATTTCATTGTCGACCAACGTCCGCCGACGCAGTATTTCCAAGTTGTTTTAAACTATTAAAAAGTACGCATATATCAGATATTTAATGTACTTTTGCCCAAAATAAGACTTTCAAAATAATGGGATTGCAAAAGCATAGCAAGGTACTGAATGAAACAGTAGAGAAGCTTTCGGACGAGAGCTCATACAAACAACTGTTCCATGCATACCGTGACGAAGAGGCATTACCTTCGGGAGAAGTACTGAAGGACATCATAGACCTGTGCCGCGCAATCCTGTTTCCGGGTTACTACGGGAATGCGCGGATCAGCAAACAAACGATCCGCTTCCATACCGGAGTGAACGTAGAAACCCTGCATACCTTACTCTGCCGGCAAATCTATGCCGGACTTTGCCTGGCCGATACCAGCTGTACTTCCTGCCCGGAAGAAAAAATACAAGCCCGCGCAGAAGCACTTACCGAAGCATTCATCGCAACCCTCCCGGAGATGCGAAGCCTGCTCGCAACCGATGCCGAAGCCGCCTACAACGGCGACCCCGCCGCACAAAACATCAGTGAAGTGATATTCTGCTATCCCGGGTTCCGTGCCATCTGCAACTACCGTATCGCACACCAGCTCTATAAGCTCCATGTCCCTTTCATCCCCCGTATGATCACCGAAATGGCTCATTCCGAGACAGGTATCGACATCCATCCGGGAGCTGAGATCGGGCACTATTTCTCTATCGACCACGGAACAGGAACCGTGATAGGCGAAACCAGTATCATCGGGAACCGCGTACGTATCTTCCAGGGCGTCAGCCTTGCCGGAGAGAAATTGCCGCCTGACGAAAACGGGAATGCTATCCGCGGTGTAGCCCGACATCCGATTCTGGAAGACGACGTAACCGTCTATTCCAATGCCACTTTGCTGGGCAGGATACGGATCGGCAAAGGAGCAACGGTCTGTGGTAACGTATGGATCACCGGAGATATTCCTTCCGGTGCTGTCATAACACAAAATAAAGTAACTAAATAATATCTTTTCTTACAACGCACACAAATGAACAACGAGACATTTGAAATGGTGGCCAAAACCCTGTACGGGTTAGAAGAAATACTGGCCGGTGAGTTATTAGCTGTAGGTGCCAACGACATAGAGATTGGCCGTCGAATGGTATCCTTCACAGGAGATAAAGAAGTCCTCTACAGAGCGAACTTCTGCTGCCGCACCGCCTTACGCATCCTGAAACCTATCTATCATTTTAAAGCAAAAGATGCCGACACGGTTTATAAGGAAGTGAAAAAGGTCGCATGGGAAAACTACATGTCACTGGAT
Source organism: Parabacteroides chongii (assembly GCF_029581355.1). Taxonomy (NCBI): domain Bacteria; kingdom Pseudomonadati; phylum Bacteroidota; class Bacteroidia; order Bacteroidales; family Tannerellaceae; genus Parabacteroides; species Parabacteroides chongii. The sequence goes on from NZ_CP120849.1 coordinate 1,316,833, forward strand.
AAGACCTTCGCGATCGACTCCGTGATCTATTCGGAAGATTTCAATCACTCCAAATTCGTGGCTTACCGTACAAAAGATGCGATTGTCGACTACTTCATGGAGAAGCACAACAAACGTCCGTCCGTACGTGTAAATAATCCTGATTTATATATCAATATACATATCTCCCACAACGATTGTACCCTGTCTATCGACAGTTCGGGTGAGAGCCTCCACAAACGCGGCTACCGTGTGGAACAGACGGAAGCCCCACTGAACGAAGTACTGGCTGCCGGTATGATCCTGAAGACAGGCTGGAAAGGCGAGTCGAACTTCATCGACCCGATGTGCGGCTCCGGTACATTGCTGATAGAAGCCGCCATGATCGCCCTGAACATCGCTCCGGGTATCCACCGCAAAGAGTTCGCTTTCGAGAAATGGATCGACTTCGACCAGGAGCTGTTCGACCGTATCTATAACGATGAAAGCAATGAACGCGAGTTCACTTTCAAATGCTACGGATCGGATATCAACCCGGCAGCCATCGAGATTGCCCAAAAGAATATCCGCAGTGCCGGACTTGCTAAATACATCGACCTGAAAGTATTGCCTTTCCAGCAATATTCGGAAGCCCCGCAACCAGGTATCATGGTTACCAACCCACCTTATGGAGAACGTATTTCCACACGCGACCTGTTGGGACTGTATAACATGATCGGCGAACGTATCAAGCATGTATTCACTGGCTATAACGTATGGATACTCAGCTATAAAGACGAGTGTTTCGACAAAATAGGTCTACGCCCGAGCGAACGAATGAAGCTGATCAACGGCTCGCTCGACTGCGAATACCGTCGCTACGAAATATTTGAAGGTAAAAACAAAGATTACAAAAAAGCCCTAAACGAAGAGGGTACTGCAGAAACAACAACTCCGCAATCCAGGCCGACATTTCCGGAAAAGAAATATGACACTCGTCCTGCCGGTCGTCCGAACTTCAAAATGGATCGTTTAGACCGTCCGGAACGTCGTTTCGCTGCTGCCCATAGCGATAATGAAGACGAACGTATCGCAGCAATACCGGGAAAACGATTCTTTGGTGATGAACGCGGAGACGGACGTCCTGCCCGCAAACAATTCGGCGGTGATCGTCAATCGTTCAGCAAACCAGGCGAGAAACGTCCGGTTAAGATGCGCTACCGGGATGAAGACGACCGCCGCTCTGGCAACAGAAAGAGTTTCGGAGACAGAAAACGCGGAGAAGGTCGCCCATTCAAGAAACCGTTTAAAAGAGATAAAGATGAATTTGAAGATTAAGATTTTCCTGGTTCTTTGTGTGTTCGCTTTATCTACTCCTTTAAAAATGATGGCGCAAGACAAACAGTTTACCTTACACGACCTGATCCCGGGAGGAAAAACATACAGTCGTTTTGTTCCAGAGAACCGATCGGGATTGCAATGGGCCGGCGACATGTATATATATGTTGAAAAAAACATCGTAATAGGTGCCAAGCCGAAGCATTATCCGGAAATACGCGTCAGCCGTTCCGGACTGAACCAGGCGCTGCAGGCTGCCGGACTCGATTCAGTTGCCCGTATGCCGGTATTCTCTGTGCCTTACAAAGGACAACAGATATTGGCTTTTACCCATAAACAGCATCGTATTCATTACGATATGCAGGAACGGAAAGTTGTCGCCGATTATCAGCTGGATAAAGCGGGCAGCAACTATGAGTTCTGTCCGGCAAACAGTTACCTGGCATTTACGGACGGAAACAATATCAAAATCCTTTCACCTGACAACCAGACCCGCATTGTTACACGTGAAACAATGGACGGTGTTGTCTGCGGACAGGCTGTTCACCAGCGGGAATTTGGGATCAACAAAGGTCTGTTCTGGTCACCGAAAGGTTCTGCCCTGGCTTTTTACCGGATGGACGAAAGCATGGTTACCGATTATCCGATCGTGAATATCGATGCGCGTTGTGCCAAAGCAGAACCGCAAAAGTATCCGATGGCAGGCATGAAAAGCCATGAAGTAACGATCGGCGTCTATAACCTGTCAAACGGAGAAACAGTCTGGCTGCAAACCGGAACACCTAAAGAGAAGTATCTGACAAACATAGCTTGGAGCCCGGACGAAAAAAGCATCTACATTGCCGAGCTGAACCGCGACCAGAACGAAATGCACCTGGTCCGTTATTCCGCCCTGACCGGTGAAAAGGAAGCCGATCTGTTTACTGAAAAGAACGATCGGTACGTAGAGCCGCAACACCCGGTTCTCTTTCTCCCGAATGATCCGGAGAAGTTTATCTGGCAAAGTCAGCGCGACGGCTACAACCACCTCTATCTGTATGACACCAGTGGTAAGCTGCTCAAACAGCTGACCAAAGGAGACTGGATCGTAATGAATGTTTTGGGCTTCGACCCGAAAGGTGAAAACCTGTTCATCACGTCCACACAACCGCATCCGCTGAGTTCATTTAGTTACGGGACACCGCTAAACATCAACGGCTGGCGATTGGATATGAAGAAAGGAGAGACTCATCTGATATCCGGAGGCACAGGCTTACAGGGGGTACACAACCTCTCGATCAGCCCGGACGGGAAATATGCCATCGACAATTATTCCGCTCCCGATATTCCCCGAAAGATAGAGATCGTACAGACGAAAAATAGGAAAACAGTAGAAACCCTGCTGACAGCGAAAAACCCGTACGAAGGCTATGCCCTACCCGAGATAGAAGTCGGTACAATCAAAGCTGCCGACGGTGTAACGGATCTCAACTACCGCCTGGTCAAGCCGGTCGGATTGGATGAAAGCAAGAAATACCCCGCCATTATCTATGTGTACGGAGGTCCGCATGCCCAATTGATTACCGGCGACTTTATGAACGGCGGACGGGGATGGGATATCTATATGGCGCAACGCGGATACGTCATGCTGACGGTAGACAGCCGGGGATCGGCCAACCGCGGATTTGAATTTGAAAGCGTTATCCACCGCAACCTGGGTGTCAACGAGATGGCGGACCAGGTCAAAGGGGCAGACTTCCTCAAATCGCTTCCTTACGTGGATGCCGATCGCATCGGCGTACATGGCTGGAGCTACGGCGGTTTCATGACTACCAATCTGATGCTCTCCTATCCGGAAATATTCAAGGTTGGCGTAGCCGGCGGTCCGGTAATCGACTGGAGCAATTACGAGATCATGTACGGAGAACGGTATATGGACCGTCCGCAGGATAACCCTGAAGGATATAAGAATGCCAACATGAAGCTAAAAGCCGGCAATCTGAAAGGACATCTCCTGATGATTCATGGCGACATCGACCCTGTGGTCGTATGGCAGCACAGTTTGGGCTTTCTGAAAGCCTGTGTGGAGGCTGATACATATCCGGATTATTTCGTCTATCCACGCCATCAGCACAACGTGATCGGCAAAGACCGTCCGCATCTGTATGAAAAGATTACACGGTACTTTGACGACTACTTAAAATAGTTGACAGTTGACAAGTGACAGTTGACAGTTAAAATGCTTATTGTATCAAAACTGTCAACTGTCAACTGTCAACTGTCAACTAAATACATAAATTGTCAACTAAAAAACAACTATAAAATATGAACATTCTGTTATTAGGCTCCGGCGGCCGCGAACACGCAATAGCCTGGAAAATCGCCCAAAGTCCGAAAACGGACAAGTTATTTATTGCCCCCGGTAACGCAGGCACAGCCCAGGTAGGAACCAATGTTAATATCAAGGCAGACGATTTCCAGACCATCAAAGAATTCGTATTGGCCAACAACGTCAACATGGTAGTTGTAGGTCCGGAAGACCCACTGGTAAAAGGTGTTTACGACTTCTTCAAGAACGATGCTTCACTGGCAGGTATTCCTGTGATAGGTCCGTCGAAAGAAGGTGCACAGCTGGAAGGCAGCAAGGACTTCGCCAAAGCATTTATGATGCGCCACAACATCCCGACTGCCCGCTATAAAAGTATTTCTGCTGAAAACCTGGAAGAAGGATATGCTTTCCTTGAATCGCTAAAAGCTCCTTACGTGCTGAAAGCCGACGGTCTGGCGGCGGGTAAAGGCGTGCTGATCCTCGATACACTGGAAGAAGCGAAAAAGGAATTGGGCGATATGCTGAACGGAATGTTCGGCGACGCCAGCAAGACAGTCCTTATCGAAGAGTTCATGACAGGTATCGAATGCTCTGTATTCGTCATGACCGACGGGACAAACTACAAAGTGCTCCCGGTAGCCAAAGACTATAAACGTATCGGCGAAGGCAACACAGGTCTCAACACAGGTGGTATGGGTGCCGTTTCTCCCGTCCCGTTTGCCGATGAAGCCTATATGGCAAAGGTGGATGAACAAATCATCCGTCCGACCATCGAAGGACTGAAAGCGGAAGGTATCGACTATAAAGGTTTCATCTTCCTCGGCCTGATCAACGAGAACGATCCGAAGGTGATCGAATACAACTGCCGCATGGGCGACCCGGAAACAGAAGTAGTCATGCTCCGTATCCAAAGCGACCTGGTAGACCTGCTGGAAGGTATAGCCGAAGGCAACCTTGACAGCCGCACCCTGGTTCACGACCCGCGTGCAGCCGTTACAGTTATGCTGGTAAGCGGCGGATATCCCGAAGCGTATGAAAAAGGCAAAATAATCTACGGACTGGATGACGTGCCATCCGACAATATCCTTTTCCACGCCGGTACCGTTGCAGCCAGCGGTCGCATCCTGACTAATGGCGGACGCGTCATTGCCGTCAGCTCTTACGGAGCCAACAAAGAAGAAGCTCTGGCCCGCTCTTTTGCCGGTGCGAAGAAGATCTTATTCGACAAGAAATATTTCCGGAGCGATATCGGGTTCGATTTGTAAAAACAATCAAGAGTCCTGTAAGGACGAGCCAAATCTAGCCCAAGGTTTAACCTTGGGCTAGATTTGTGATCAGGCTTACAGCCTTCAGAATCAGTAAGAATGAACAATACATACAGTTACTCCCGCAGGCACAGTATTTCCGGCACAGGCACTTTTGTGGTCGTGCTGATAGCTTGTATTGCCTGCTGGGTCGTAAGCTACTTCAATTCGATCGGTTATCCGGTATACGGAGAGGTGACAGCCCCTCCCCTGTGGAACGCCATCTGCCAGGTTCTGCCTGGCAAGGCTTTTACGTATACCATAGGTATGCTGTTGATGTTCGGGGGAGCTCTCCTGCTCCACCGGGCCAACTATATCCTGGTGCTGATCCGCGAAAAGACGCTGCTTCCTTTTCTGTTTTATGTACTGTTCATTAGTACCAATCCGGACTTCCTACCGTTGAAGTCCACCTCACTCGGCGTATTCTGCCTGATCCTGGCTATTTACCAGCTATTCACATCCTACCATGATCCCTATGCCAAAAGCAACGCCTATAATGCCGCCTTGCTGATCGGGATAGGTAGTTTGTTATGGGTACATATCCTTTGGTTCATTCCGATCTTCTGGATAGGGATGTATAATTTCAGGACCCTGAATATCCGGACATTTATCGCATCCTTATTGGGTGTAGGCACTGTTTACTGGTTCCTGCTGGGCTGGTGTGTCTGGTTTCGCGATTTCACGCCATTCACCGTTCCGTTCGCAGGATTGTTCAAAATACGTTTCCTGATTGCTACCGGAATCGGACTGCTCGACTGGATAGCGATTGCTGCCGTGGCTCTTTTAACGGCGGTTTCCGCCATCAATATCATTACGCACGAATATGAGGATGTTTTACGTACACGCCAATTCTTATCCTTCCTTATCGTCCTGTCCGTATGGGCGTTTGCGCTCTATTTCATTTACGAACAGGCTTCGGAAGAGTTTCTTGAAACAGCCTGTGTCCCGGCTTCGATACTGATCGCCCATTTCTTCACCGTTATGCGCGGCAGGATCATCTTCTGGACATTCTATTCGACCATCGTGCTTTATTTTGCCCTCTTATTCTTACGTATATGGAATTTCTTATAGAATATGGATACATCGGGGTGTTTATTGCCTCTTTCCTTGCTGCAACCATTCTGCCTTTCAGCAGCGAAGTCGTACTGACAGGCGTACTGCTAGCCGGTTCAGCCTATTGGCCTTGCATGATTGCCGCCACACTGGGGAACTTCCTGGGTGGCATGAGCTGTTACTGGCTTGGTATGTTGGGGAAAGTGGAATGGATCGAAAAATACCTCAAACTGGATGCCAAAAAGCTCCAAAAGGTACAGGACTGGATCGCAGGAAAAGGATCATGGATGGGCTTCTTCGTCTTCCTCCCCGGTATCGGTGACTTCATAGCGGTAGCATTGGGCTTCCTCCGCGCCAATATCTGGATCGTTGCCATTTCGATGTTCCTGGGCAAGGCCATCCGCTATTGGGTGTGGATGGAGTTTGTCTACAAGGTACAGGGAATGCTGTAAAGAGTTCCCTGTATCCCTAATCTAAAATTACTCTGCCAGCCACTGGTTCAGTTGCGTCAGAATCTTTTCCTTGATGTCTTCAGGCATATTGCCGATACGCGAACGGTGACTGCCACGAGGTTGGAAATAGACTTGTTCGTTTTTCTTTCCTTTGAAAACCGGAGCATGTGCCGCTGTCCACGGATCGATCTCGCCATAGATGAAGATCATCTTCGGGTCATTATCCTTCAGGAAGTTATATATCTTATGATAAAGAGCCGGACGAAATTCCACCTTGTCTACCAATTCTTTCGGAAGCATGATACGGTTTAAGTATCCTTTACTGCTTTCTATAGTCAGATACTTTTTAAAGGGCTTTGTGTCGTAGCCATAGTAACCCAATTCACGGGCTGCCTGTACAAAGAATGAGATATTCGGCTGGTTTTCGGCAAAATAATCAGGACTGCTGATATCCATCAGATGATCGAATAGAACTTTCGTTTCAGCATGTAGAGAAGGGATAACGGAAACAGATGTTCCCCACTGCCACAGGGCGAAAGGATATTCCAATACGCAATAATCCAGCACCTCGGCCATCGGAATACGGTATTCCAAGCCTTTCTCTTTAGAGAACGATTCGAGCAAAGGGAGCATATCAGCTTTACGTTTCAGTACTTCCAACTGAAAGCCTTCTATCTTCTTACGCTCTTTTTTCGTACCTACCTTACGGAGGAACAGTTCGTGCCGACCATCTTCCACTCCCTTACACAGCGGACCTACATACGGTACTGAAATATCGACATCGTCCGGAAAAAAAGCACAGTAAAGCATGGTAGTCTGTCCGCCCTTGCTGATACCGGTACTGATCCATTTACCGGTATAAAGCTGCTTGAATGTCTGGTTGACGTTATGCAGGTCATAAGCGGAGTTCTCGGCAGTCAGATAATCCCAGTTGCAGGGTTCGGGAGTGGATTCCAGAAAATAACGGTATTCCACAAAGATCAGGTTCGCATTCAGCAACTTCGTCAGTTCTTCCTGATATTTGGGATTCAGGGCGTAAGCGCCACCATAACCTTCTGTTACGATAACGGTCGGACGGTCGAAGCCGACATGTCCGATAACGACACGCTGGGTAAAAGTTCCCACTTCCGGATGCTTCGGGTCGATAGGTTGGGTGATACGTACCAGGTACTTTTCCGGATAGACATCCGATTCGAGTTGTTCGATAGTACTGATTCCCTTCAGGGAGGCAAGCTTCTCTTTCAAATCTCCCGGTGCGGCAAAGGCAACCAGGGTACAAAGAAAAGAGAGGAGCAGAAGATTGAATGTCCTTCTCATGGTTTATCTTTCTTGTTGTTTATAATTTTTCGTTTGTTAGCGATCGTCCGGATCAAGCCTTCATATTTTGCCCGTTTGACAGCTGACTTGGCAAAGATACGATTATAATCTTCACGGGTAAAGTCCGCCAGGTCTTCTTTTTTAAAGGAAAGGAAGGCGGGTGAGGGGATAAAAGTCTCTTCACGGGTAGGAACAGCAAAGCGGTTCCAGGGGCAGACCTCCTGACAGGTGTCGCAGCCGTAGAGGCGGTTGCCCAGGCGGGAGGCAAGCTCGGAAGGGATATCTTCTTTATGCTCGATAGTGAGGTAAGAGATACATTTGTTTGCATTCAAATGCCTGGCGGACTCCAAAGCCCCTGTCGGACAGGTATCGAGACAACGACGGCAATTGCCGCAACGGTTCTCCTGGGGGCTGTCGTAGTCGAGTTCCAGCGTAGTGACAATCTCACCGAGGAAAAAGAAAGAGCCTTTACCGGGGATGATAAGGTTGGTATTCTTGCCGATCCAGCCGAGGCCGGCTTTCCAGGCCCAATAACGTTCGAGAAGAGGTGCGGAGTCGGTAAAAACCCGAGCTTCAAGGTTTTCCGGAGCAGATGGATTACCTCCCTCCTGTCCCCTCTCAAGAGGGGAAAAGTGACTCCCAGTCACTACCTGTTGTCCGAAAGAATCGAGTGCCTGAGGGAAGGTTGGAAGAAGCTCTTCCGTGATGTATTGCCAGAGTTGACGGAGCTTGTCTTTCAGGACGAGGTGGTAATCCTTGCCATAAGCATAGTAAGAGATGCGGGGGGCATCGGGAGATTGCTTCTGTGCCGGATAATAATTAAGGGCAACAGAGATAACCGAACGGGCACCTTCGACCAAGCCGGCAGGGTTCAGACGGATATCCCGGTAGTTCTCCATATATTTCATCCCAGCATGACATCCTTCTGCTATCCAACGGTCAAAAAACAAAGCTTCGGTGTCTGCGGGTGCCACTTCAGCTATTCCGCAGGCATCGAAGCCTAATTCTTTTGCTTTGTTCTTTATATGGGCAGACAGGTTCATTGCATATTGGCACATTACCCCATTGACACATTATTCAAACACCTTAAACGTATACCCTTCCTGCTGCAACCATTCAATGGCACGAGGCATGGCTTCACGCATGTTCATCTCGGCTTTGAGAGAGTCATGGAAGACGATAACAGAGCCGTTGCGGGTATAATTTTTCACCACATTGAAAACACCGTTCGGAGTCATATGCGGACTGTAATCGCGGGTCACCACATCCCACATGATAATCTTGTATTTCCTTCTGAGGGCCACTACCTGCGGGAAACGCATATGTCCGTGCGGTGGTCTATACAGGTCGCTGTGGATATATCCGGCAGCCTGCTCGATATCATCCAGGTAGTTCTTCGTCCAATATTGAAGCCCCTGAATATGATGGAAAGTGTGATTGCCTACCCGGTGTCCGCGATCGAGCACCATCTGATAAACTTCAGGATGTTTGCGGACATTATCTCCTACACAGAAGAAGGTCGCCTTCACACCATATTTGTCGAGTATATCCAAAACCCAAGGGGTAACCTCGGGAATAGGGCCGTCGTCGAAGGTGAGATATACACACTTCTCCTTGGCCGGTATCCGCCAGATTACCCCTGGGAACAGGACCCTGTAGAACCAGGGCGGTTGTTCTATAAACATATGTTACTTATTTCCGCGAACCGAACCGTAAGCCATCCGGTAGTTGTCAAACTCTTCCTGATACTTCTTAGCAAATTCGGGGTTATAATGTTTGCTGACGGCCAGCACTTGCTGCATGACGGCCAGGTTATGTTCCAACTCTCTTGTCACAGAAGCCAGCTGAGACGGTTTCAGACGGAAGAACCAGTCGATATTACGCATAGCATTCTCTGCAATTCCGGTAAATACCTCTTCAGCCTTTTCATCCTGGTCGAGTGCATAATAAAGCTCACCCGTAGAAAGTGCCGTGTAATCCAACGGAACGTTTTCCGGTGGCAATACTTCCATACTCTTGTTCAACACGTTCAATGCTTTCTCATTCTTACCTTCTTTCAGCAAGTCTTCAGCCAGTTTATTGAACAACGCCATACGGTAGCTCTTACACATACGCATCACATTCTCATCCAGGTAAATACCAGGTTTATCCACGCCACCCCACTTGAATTTGTTCATCACGTTATCGTACATCTTCTCTGTGTTGGTGCCTTTGTTCGCCTGCTTCGGAACGATCTGATATGCCAGACCTGTCTGTTCGAAATAGCCGTCCAGACCGACAAACTGATCAGGATTTACAGTAATCGCATAGTAAATAGGACGTTCCCAGTTGTTGGTCTGCAACATATCCAGGATGATCAACTCTTGTTTACCCAGTGCAGTCTTACCTTTCAGGTTGATAGTCATTTCTTTCAGCATGTCGGTAGAGTCGGCAAGACCCTTCGCCATAGCTGTAGCCGAATCGACTTTATAGATCAATGTCTCTGAAGGAATATAATCGAGTTCCTGGTTGAATCCCGGTATCTTCTTGAATTTCGGGTCATTGCTGCGTACGAAATTCAAACCGGTGTTCAGGTCGATAGGCTTATCCATCATCGGAACGATATAGGCTGCATCGCGTGTACCCTGTATATAATCCGCACGATCCCACGAAATAGGCAGCGGTGCCGATTCGTAAGCCTGCTTCTTCATCTGGTCGATATACCAGTCTGTCTGCAGATAGCTGGTGTTACATACACGGACATCAGTACGGATACCTTCCACTTCCTGCGCATACCACAACGGGAATGTATCGTTATCGCCATTGGTAAAGATTACTGCATTCGGTTCACAGGATTCCAAATAGTTAGCACCGAAATCACGGCAAACATAACGTCCTGAACGGTCGTGGTCGTCCCAGTTTTGTCCTGCCATCTGAATAGGAACGAACAGGCATAATACGGTAGCGATGGAACCGGCAGCTACAGCAGGTAACTTTCCATACTTCTCGATCAGTTTGGCAAGCGCCGCGACACCGAATCCGATCCAGATACAGAACGCATAGAAGGAGCCTGCATACGCATAGTCTCGTTCACGCGGCTGGTACGGTGTCTGATTCAAATAAAGCACGATAGCGATACCAGTCATAAAGAACAGGAAGAAAGTGATCCAAAAACTCTGGATACCACGCTGGCCGGAATAAGCCTGATACAACAGTCCCAAGATACCGAGCAGAAGCGGCAGCATATAATAGACATTATGTCCTTTATTGTTCGCGATATCGGACGGCATGTTATCCTGCGGACCGACAAGCACCTCGTCGATCGCCTTGATACCGGTGATCCAGTTACCGTTCATCACCTCACCATTTCCCTGGATATCGTTCTGACGTCCGGAGAAGTTCCACATAAAGTAACGCCAGTACATGAAGTTCAGCTGATAAGCGAAGAAATAACGCAGATTTTCGGCAAACGTCGGTTTCATCACCGTCACATTCTCACCACAACGGTTGAACTTCACAGGTTCTCCCTTAAACTGCGACCATTCCTTATAAGCTCCCACATGGGCATCGACATTACTGTACATACGCGGGAAAAGCATATTCAGCTCATCCACATATTCATAATCGACATCATGACGGGAAACGAAATATTTATCCTTTTCATTCGGATCTTTCTTGATCACACGGCTCCATACAGCTTCACCTTCCTTAGTGACAGGTGCACAGTTTCCTCCCTGGTTCTCACGTTTTACCTCCGAAGCAAATGTCTGTCCGTAGATCAGCGGTGTCTTACCGTACTGTTCGCGTGCCAAATAAGAACGCAATGTGAAGATATCGCTCGGTGCATTTTGGTTCATCGGAGTATCCGCCGTTGCACGGATCATCGTCAGTGCATAAGATGAATAACCGACAACGATCACCATCAGACAAACCAAAACCGTGTTAAGCAATTTGATATTCACCTTTTTGCTCATGAACAGGTAAGCTGTCAGTGCAGCCGTCAGGATCACAGCGATCACATAACCGCTACCGATGAACGGAACACCTACCAGCACGATCGATACGATAAAAGCGATCTTCATGCGCACCGGATTTATCTCATCGCGCATCGTTTCCCAAATAGCCCAAATCAATACGCCGGCCAATGCGATCACATAAGCAAAGACACCCGAGTTGTAAGGCATACCCAGTACATTCACGAACAAGAGTTCGAAATAACCGCAAACCTCGACCAGTCCCTGAACGACACCATACATCATCAATCCGACGATCGCAAAAGAAACCAGCAACGCATAGATGGTCCCTTTCATCGTAGGATTCGGGAATTTCTTATAATAATAAACCAGCACGATAGCCGGGATACAAAGCAAGTTCAACAGGTGGACACCGATACTCAACCCCATCAGGTAAGCGATCAGCACGATCCAACGGTCGGCATGCGGACGGTCTGCCGCCTCTTCCCATTTAAGAATCAGCCAGAAAACCAATGCCGTGAACAGAGAAGAGTAAGCATATACTTCACCTTCTACCGCACTGAACCAAAATGTATCGCTAAAGGTATAAGCCAAAGCACCTACCAGACCGCTACCCATGATCGTAATCATTTTGCCTAATGAGATTTCGTTCTCATCGTTCACCATGATCTTACGTGCCAGGTGCGTAATACTCCAAAACAGGAATAAAATGGTCAGCCCGCTAAACAGTGCCGACATCGAATTCACCATTTTAGCCACCATGGATGTATCCGAGGCAAGTTGCGTGAACAGGTTAGCCGTCAACATAAAGAACGGTGCTCCGGGCGGGTGCCCTACTTCCAGTTTAAAAGCTGAAGAAATGAACTCACCACAATCCCAAAAGCTGGCAGTGGGTTCCATAGTCATCAAATAAACGGTAGAGGCGATCAGAAAAACAACCCACCCCAACACGTTGTTGATTAGTTTATACTTTCTCATGTTTGTATAAAGTGTGATAATTAATTGTCAAAATAAGCTATCCTCACACGGACAGTCGGCCGCAAAGGTAAGCATTTACGTTTAATACCAACGCCTTAATACCTCATAAATTGTATTGAAGAGATTAGAATTATATTAAAAAAAGTCTGATTTTTAAGTGACTGAAGATGACATTTGTATGACAGGAATGTCAGATAGCAAAAACCGCCATTTCATCAAGCGTAACTTACAAACACACTCGTTTTCTCCCGTTTGTAAGTTATGATTAAAAGTAAGGATGCAAAATTTTCGAGTGTGGAAGAATAGATTAATGCCGAAACATAGTTAGACTAAATCGCATTTTTACCGAATGGGAATGATAAATATTCAATAATTATCCCTACGTGGAGAACAATTCCCTGCATTGTGTTGTATATTTGTCTCTATCCTTTTTGGTTGCCGATAATTATCGACAGGCCTGCTCACAATTGTCGACAGGCTTGTTCATAATTATCGACAGGCTTGCCCACAATTGTCGACAAGCAATTATGTCGGCAGGCAACCAGAGTGACATCACATTGTTTTTACAGACACATTAGTATAAAACAAGAATAAGAATGGGAATAAAATTCAAAGTGCATGAGACACCGCAGCCGAAGAATCGGCCAGGGAAGAAATTAAGTCATGCACGGGCAGTATCCGACGGTACAGCAAAAATGGACTATCTATGCAAAATAATCTGCTCTCGGTCTACAATCTCCTCGGCAGACGTAAAAGCGGTGCTCGACTCTTTTGCATGGGCCATCACCCTATGCCTAAAAAGCGGGCAGCATGTGGAACTGGAGGAACTGGGGTATTTCTCACCTTCACTCCGTACCCAGCCGTCGGCCGACGGAAAGAAAATGACGGTTATGGTGGACGGAGTAAATTTCCGTTGCTCGGAAAAGCTGAAAGAAGGATTAAGAAATGCAGAACTCGAACATGTTAAAACTCCGGCTAAGCTGACACTCGACGAACGGAAAAAGAAGATGCTGGATTTCCTGCAACGAAACAAGCGGATTTCAACACTCGACTATGCAGAATTGAACGGCTGTTCACGTTATCGTGCCACTGCCGATATAAAACTATTTGTCGAAAAAGGTGTTCTTTCTAAAATAGGAGGCGGAACGCATGTCATGTATGTATTACCGATTAATAATGAATAAAATAATTAATAACCGAATGAAACAAAAACGATTTTTAATCTATTCCCTGTTAAGTTTCTTCTGCCTCTTCCAACTGGCAGCACAACAGGAAATGCAACCACTGCCTATCGATCCGCTGGTTCGCTACGGTAAACTGTCGAACGGATTGACGTATTATATCCGTCACAACGAACTTCCCAAAGAACGGGCCGACTTCTATATTGCGCAAAACGTAGGCTCCATGTTGGAAGAAGAGAATCAGCGCGGACTGGCTCACTTCCTGGAACACATGGCTTTCAACGGATCAAAAAACTTCCCGGATAAAGGAATGGACGAATTCACCGAGAGTGTAGGTATGCGCGGCGGCGAAAATTTCAATGCTTATACCAGCTTTGATGAGACAGTGTATATGATCATGAACGCTCCGGTCACCCGTGAAAGTGTGGTAGACTCCTGCCTGTTGATCCTGCATGACTGGTCGGGCTTCATCACACTGGCCGATTCCGCCATAGAGAAAGAACGCGGCGTGATCCGTGAAGAATGGCGTACACGCCAGGATGCGCAAGCACGTCTCTGGGAACAGCAACTACCGAAGATGTATCCGGACAGCCGTTATGCCCACCGCATGCCGATCGGAACGATCGATGTGATCAACAACTTCAAACCGAACGAACTACGCGACTACTACCACAAATGGTATCGCCCCGACCTACAGGCTATTATCATCGTTGGCGACATCGATGTCGATAAAGTGGAAGCAGCCGTTAAAAAGATCTTTGCCGATATCCCGGCTCCGGTAAACCCGGCTCCCCGCGAAATGTTCGAAGTGGCAGACAACGATATGCCGCTAATCTCCATTGCTACCGATAAAGAGGCTTCAAACACGATCCTGTCTATCTTCTACAAACATGAAAAGATGCCGCAGGATATGTATGGTACGATTGCCGGAGTGGTAAAAGATTATATCCAGAGCGTAGCAGCCACGATGATGAACGAACGTTTCAACGAAATGGTACAGAAAGCCAATCCTCCGTTCGTTGCAGCACAAGCTTCAGACGGCGATTATATGATATCGAAAACTAAAGGTGCCTGGTCGGTAGCCGCATTGGTTAAAGACAATGAAGTAGACTCTGCCATGAATGCGTTGGTCACGGAGACAGAACGCGTAAAACGTTTCGGTTTCACTCCTTCTGAGTATGATCGGGCACGCATTAATGTGCTCAAACAATACGAATCGCTCTACAACGACCGCGACAAACAACGTAACAGTGCCTTCACCAACGAATATGTACGCCACTTTACCGAAGGTGGATATATTCCGGGTATTGAAACGGAATACGCGTTGATCGGGCAGATCGCCCAGGCTGTTCCGGTTGAACAGGTCAACAAATATATCCAGGATATGATCGGCGACCGGAATATCGTTATCAGCCTGACCGGTCCGGAAAAAGAAGGTGTCACCTATCCTACCGACGAACAGCTGCTCCGCGACTTTATGAAAGCGCAACGCATTCCGGTAGAACCTTATAAGGAAACACTTTCGAACGAACCTTTGATCTCGGAACTACCAGCTCCGGGTAAAATCACGGATAGCAAAGAAGATCCGTTGTTCGGTGCCACCGTATTGACCTTAAATAACGGCATTAAAGTAGTACTGAAACATACCGATTTCAAAAAGGACGAGATCATTATGACGGCAACAAGCCCAGGTGGAAGTACCTTATTCGGAAACAAGGATATCGACAACCTGAAAGTATTCAACGAAGTCATCGACCTGGGCGGCCTGGGAAATTTCTCGGCTATCGACCTCAACAAGATGCTGGCCGGCAAGAAAGTATCCTGCTCTACTTCGCTCGGAATGGATAGCGAAAACGTAAATGGCTCCTCCACTCCTTCCGACCTGAAGACGTTATTCGAATTGATCTACCTCAATTTCACGGCTCCGCGTATGGATGAAGAAGCATACAAATCTTTTGAAAACCGTATGATTGCCCAGCTGAAAAATGTGGAACTAAATCCAATGGTAGCCTTCAGCGACTCACTGACGAAAGCGATTTATAATAATAACCCGCGTGCCATGCGTATCGATCCGGCCGATTTCAAGAATATCAGCTATCCGCGTATCATGGAAATGTACAAGGAACGCTTCGGCGATGCCTCCGGTTTTGTCTTTACTTTCGTAGGAAACATCAATACCGACAGTATCCGTCCATTGGTAGAACAATATCTGGCAACTCTGCCCGCCAACGGTAAAATAGAACAGGGAAATGTAAAAGAGGTTCCGGCCATCCGTAAAGGTGAATACATAAATCGTTTCAAACGTCAGATGGAAACCCCTAAAGCTTCCGTCGTAAACTTCTATTCCGGAGAAATGGATTACAACCTGGAAAACATCATCACGGCCACCATGTTGAAACAGGTGCTCGACCTGGTGTATATGGAAAAGGTACGTGAAGAAGAAGGCGGCACATACGGTGTACAGACCTCTGCCCGTATCTCTTCTTTCCCCAAAGGACAAACCTTTCTGCAAGCTTATTTCGACACCGATCCTGACAAACGGGAACAGATGAACACAATCGTACGCAACGAACTGAAACGTATCTCCGATATCGGTCCCCGTCCGGAAGATTTCAAAAAGACGCAGGACAATATCCTGAAACGTCATGCAGAGAACCAACAGGAAAATGGTTACTGGCTGAATACGCTGGATAATTATTACTACAAAGGATTCGACGCCGCAACGAAATATGTCGAAACTGTCAACAGCATCACTCCTGCCAAAATACAAGCCTTTACAAAAAAGCTACTTGGCCAGGGAAATAGTATCGAGGTGGTGATGGAGCCGTAATACGATATAACATTCGCCAAATTTAAAATAAGATAGTATCTCATACGAGTTCTGTCCTATTTTAAATTTGGCAATTTTATTGGAATATCACCTTGCTTATTTTACTTTTGTACGGAAAACTAAGAATATGAAAACTTTATCTTACTTATTTTCTATCCTTATTGTCTTTTTGTGTATCAGTTTTAATGGATATTCGCAAGAATTGACAACCGAACTAAACACTGGTTATAAAGTGGGAGATTATGAAGTGTTTGTATTTGCTGAAGGTTCAGGAGATGCAGAGACGGGCTTATTGATAGACGCGCCGGCAGATATAACAGCTAAATATGCTCCAAACGGAACCTTCCCGATCGCAACAAACGTCGTATTGGTAAAAGGGAAAGGCAAAGTATGGCTCATAGATACCGGCTACGGATGGAAAATTTTCGAGCATATGAAGAACCTTGGTGTTGAATGCCAGGATGTAGACCAAATACTGTTGACACATATGCACGGAGACCATGTCGGAGGAATGCTGTTGGATGGAAATCCAGTTTTCGTAAACTCATCGATAGCCGTAAGCGACAAAGAACTGGCTTATTGGAGCAGTGAAGTAGAAATGAACAAATTCCCGCCCGACCAGCGCGGAAATTTCCATACAGTCCAGAAGATAAAGGAACAATACGGTACAAAAGTCAAAACAGTACAAGCTCTTGCGCTCGACGGGGATTACGGCGACGGCATCTTCCCGATAGAGGCCTACGGCCATACTCCAGGACATATAATGTACCTCATCTCCGACGGCGGCGAAAAGCTGTTGGTATGGGGCGACCTGACACATGCCCTGGCTATACAGATGCCACATCCCGAGATATCTATAACCTATGACGTCAATCCCGACATGGCACGGAAAACACGCCTCAAAGTACTGGAATACCTCGCCGACAAGGACATCGCCGTAATAGGAATGCATGTTCCGGTTCCACAGCCGGGAAAGATTGTGAAAGATGAAATTTCCGGAGGATACAGGTTTTTATCAAAACTAAAATAGCGTATCCATCTGTTTCATGGGAGTACACATATAATCTAACGAAAAAGTAACTAAAAAACAAATAAAGAGGATAAAGTCATCCTCTTTTTTTATCTTTGATCCGTAAACCTTAAATCAGACAACAATGTATATCAGGATAATACTATTATTTATCATTCCTTCATTCGTTTGTTCAGGATATGCCAACGGGCAATCAGTATCCGAAAACATCGAAAAAATGCTGCAAAGCCTTGACTCGCTTCTTGCTGAAAAAGAGACTTTTGTCGTTGCCAAAGAGAAACGGATCGAAGAACTGAGAAAAATGGAACAGAAAGTTCAGACGGAAGAAGAGCAATACTGGATGAATAAACTGTTCTATGAAGAATTTATGGTATACGACAGCGATTCGGCATTAAGTTACATACATAAAAACCTGAATATCGCCCGGAAACTGAACAATCCACAGTGGATCGCACAATGGAATATCGAACAATCTTTTATATTATCGGCTACCGGATTCCTGAAAGAAGCACTGGATGCTTTGAATGAGATAAATGTAGATAATCTGTCATCTTATGCCAAAACGGATTATTACGGACAGATGATGTATCTTTATTCGCATTACGGCCAATATTCCGGGGAAGATTCCCAGCAAAGTATACTTTATTATGCCCAGGAAAAGATATACCGGGATTCTATTTTTTCCAGTATACCGGATAATCATCCCTATTATTTATGGTACAAAGGATGGCAGTATAACGGAACTCCTATGGCAGAAGAGGCAAAAGAACAGTTGAGATTATCGCTTGCTTCTGCTTCGTTCGATTCCAGAAAGGAGGCCATGAATGCATATATTTTAGCAATAATGAATAGAGACGAAGGTAACGAAGAGGAATATCTTCGTTACCTCATCTTATCAGCCATGGCTGATATCCGGTCGGCAAATCATGATATCGCATCATTGGAAGAACTGGGAAAAACCCTCTATGAAAAGGGAGCCACAGACCGCGCCTATTCGTATCTTAACTATTGTCTTGGATGTGCACAGCTATATAAAAACAGGATACGTATGATCGGTATTTCCTCTGCATTGGACGCCATCCATAAAACCTATGAACAAAGAAATAAAAAACAGGAAGCCGATTTACGCCGCTATCTATTCATTGTAAGTACGTTATTGTTGGTTCTGCTTGCAGCCATATTCTTCATCGGATTACAAATGAAACGGCTGAAAGAGTCACGAAAGAAACTGAACAAAGCCAACCAGAGCCTGAATAAACATGTCGAAGAACTGGAGCAGGCTCATGAACAACTGGCTGAAGTGAATAATCAGCTCCAATCATTGAACGAACAATTATTGGAAACCAACAATAAACTGACGGAATCAAACTATGTCAAAGAAGAATATATCGGTTATGTATTCAATATATGTTCAAACTATATCAGTAAACTCGATGAATACAGGAAAAATATAAACCGGAAGATCAAAACCGGTATGATAGACGAAGTGAAAAAGATGACGGATAGTTCTTCAATGGCTTCCAATGAACTAAAAGAATTTTACCGCAATTTCGACGCCATCTTCCTGCATATCTATCCGGACTTTGTTTCCGACTTTAATGCATTGCTCGAACCGGATAAACAGATCATACCTAAAGAAGGAGAATTATTAAATACCGAACTACGTATCTATGCATTGGTCCGTCTGGGAATCAGCGACAGTGTAAAAATAGCCGAATTCCTCCATTGCTCTGCCCAGACAGTCTATAACAACCGGCTGAAAACACGTAGCAAAGCAATCGTACCCAAAGAACATTTTGCAGAAATTGTAAAATCTTTAGGAAAAATAGAGCGCTAAAACAAACTTGAAAGCCTCCTTAACCTGATAAAATAACTTACTTTTTACAGGCTCATAAAATCCATAAAATGCTATTTATCAATAATATAATAAATACCACGACTTACTTCTGCTGTTTACCAGACTATTGAAGCCCACGAACCACACTTTACTTTTGCAAATACAATAAAAGTAAAAAACGATTAGTATGTTAACTTTAAAATGTATTTATCTTATGAAGAACATTTTATTTAAACGGAGGTATTATGGAGGTATCATCCCCATCTTATGCCTGTTATTATTATTCCCGACACTTGCATTCGCCCAGAAGTTCACGATCAGTGGACAAGTAAAAGACACTCAGGGCGAACCAGTCATCGGTGCAAATGTTATTATAAAAGGAACGACCAACGGGACCATTACAGACCTGGATGGTATGTTCTCTATTCCTGACGTTGAGCAAAGCTCCGTCCTGGAAATCTCTTTTATCGGTTATACCCCCCAACTGGTGAAAATTTCTGATAACAAACCGTTAATCATAACACTGGCAGAAGACAGCCAGGCACTGGACGAAATTGTCGTTGTGGGTTATGGTGTTCAGAAAAAGAGTGTGGTAACAGCGGCTATCAGCCGTGTAACAGCCGACGAACTGAATGCAGCCAAACCTTCCCGTGTGGAAGATGCGCTGAAAGGAAAAGTTTCCGGCGTACAGATCACACAAAGTTCCGGCCAGCCGGGATCAGACTCTAAAGTGCGCATCCGCGGTATCGGAACGGTCAACAACAGCGATCCGTTATATATCGTAGACGGTATGCCGGTAGACGGTGGTATCAACTACCTGAACCCGGTGGATATCCAATCTGTCGAGATCCTGAAGGATGCTGCATCGGCAGCTATTTACGGAGCCCGCGCAGCCAATGGTGTTGTACTTGTAACGACCAAGAGCGGTAAAAGCGGTAAAGCGACGATCAACTACGATTTCAGCTACGGATGGCAGAATCCCTGGAAAAAGAAAGCAGTCCTGAACGCACGCGAATACATGACTATTATGAACGAAGCACAGGTGAACGACGGAAATGCTGCTCTTTACTCGCAGGAAGAAATTGCTTCCGCAGGTAACGGAACCGACTGGCAGGATGCCACTTTCAACTATGACGCTCCGGTTCAGCAACATCAGGTAAGTATTAACGGCGGTAGCGACAAAATGCAATATTTCCTTTCTTTAGGCTACTTCAATCAGGAAGGTATCGTCGGCGGTGACTACGGTAAATCAAACTACGACCGCTGGAGCCTTCGTTCTAACTCTACCTATGAAGTGTTTGAAGCACAAGACCGTAAATTCCTCAACAAACTGAAGGTTGGTGTCAATATAGGTTACTCGAGAGGTACGAATTCTACTGTCGAATCCAACTCGGAATACGGTTCTATCCTGGGTAGTGCCATCACGTTCTCTCCCCTGGTTCCTGTTTATGCCAATGAAAAAGAATCGGCTGAAATCTTGGCAAAATATCCGACGGCTGTCGTAGACAAAAACGGACGTGTATTTTCTTTGCCGCCTTCCGGTTATCAGGAATTGGCCAACCCGGTTGCCCAGTTGAATGCTCCTTCCGTAACAAAAAATAATGAAGACAAGTTCGTCGGCTCTTTCTGGGCTGAACTGGATGTACTTCCCGGACTGAAGTTCAAAAGCAGCTATGGTGCCGACCTGGCATTCTGGGGTGCCGACGGATATGGTTTCGAATATTATATGGGCTCCATGAAGAAAAACGAACAAAGCTGGGTACAAAGCGAAATGAACCGTGGCTACAGATGGCAGGTAGAAAACGTATTGACCTACAATAAAACATTCTTTGAAAAGAACAACCTGACAGTCGTTTTAGGACAGTCTGCACAAAAATACTCAGTTCGTAAACTGGGTGGCAGCGACTACGACCTGCTTGAAACAGACCCGAACAAGGCTAATATCAACTCTGCTACCGGCAGCCGCGACGACGAACGTACATGGGGTGGCACGGATGGTTACAACTTTACTGCCCTGGCTTCTTATTTCGGCCGTATCGATTATAACTACGACGAACGTTATATGTTGCAATTCACAATGCGCCGCGACGGTTCTTCCCGCTTCGGACCCAATCATAAATGGGCTACATTCCCGGCATTGTCTGTCGGTTGGAATGTGTTGAACGAACCTTATATGCGACAATTCCAGAGCGACGTATTCAATTCTATGAAGGTACGTTTCAGCTGGGGTAAGAACGGTAACGAAAATATCGGTAACTTCCGTTATACAGCCCTAATGGATGGCGGACAAAACTACTATTTCGGTGGAGGTTATAGCGTAAAAGATAACGGTAAAACCGGAACAATGCAATACGGTTCTTCACCGGCAGCTATTGCCAATCCTAATATCAAATGGGAAGAGTCGGAACAGATCGACCTCGGTTTCGATGCCCGCTTCTTCAATAACGGTTTGAATTTCGGTTTCGACTATTTCAAGAAGAAAACAAACGGAATGTTAATGGACAAACCGATCCCAAGCTACGTAGGACAAAGCGCTCCGATGAGTAATGCCGGAAAAATGCAGAACTGGGGACTTGAATTCGAACTGGGCTGGAAGTCTTCTGTCAAAGATTTCAACTATTCAATCAGCGCCAACGCTTCTTACCTGAAAAACAAGCTGATCGACCTGGGTAATGCTTCCGGTCTGGCTACTTACGAAAGTGCCGGTGCATCCGGAGTAGGTGAATATGTACGGGCAACCAACGGGGATGTCTGGCCTTACTTCTACGGGATGAAAACGGATGGTATCTTCCAGACTTGGGACGAAGTAAATGCCTATACGAACGATAAAGGCGAACTCTTACAACCGAAGGCACAACCCGGTGACGTTCGCTTCGTGGATACGAATAAAGACGGAGTGGTAGACGATACCGACAGAACAAAGATCGGTAAAGGGATGCCCGACTGGACATTCGGTTTGACACTGGGCGCAGACTGGAAAGGATTCGACCTGAATCTCTTCTTCCAGGGAACTTTCGGAAACGATATATTCGACTTCGCACAACGTGGCGATATCCCGGCAATGAACCGTCCGACATGGATACTCGACAGATGGATGGGTGAAGGTTCTTCCAACTCTATCCCCCGCATGACAGCCCAGAACCCGAACGGAAACTGGCGTTCTTCCGACCTGTATGTAAAGAACGGATCTTATGTTCGCCTGAAAACAGCCCAGCTGGGATATACCCTGCCTACTATATGGACTAAGAAAGCGTCCATACAAAGACTAAGAGTATACGTATCGGCAGAGAACCTGTTCACATTCACCGGTTACGACGGTTTCGACCCGGAACTGGCCTCCGGCAATTATACTACGATCGGCGTGGATAAAGGTATCTATCCGCAATCGAGAACGATCTCTTTAGGAGCTAATATCACTTTCTAACATTTAAACGTATTTATCATTATGAAAAGATATAAATTATTCGCTTTTGCATCTCTTTTGGCAACTGCCGTCATGACCACTTCCTGCGGTGACGATTTCCTGACAGCCGGGCCGACGGAAAAGCCGGAAGCCGGTGCAGCCGCAACCGAAGGAACGATCCTGTCCAGTTTGGGTTCGGCTTATCAGATCCTGATGTTTGACAGCTATGCAAACAACAATTATAATGCTGTGTTACTTATGTCCGACCTGCGTTCCGACGACTTGTTCAAAGGGGGAGGCGATGCCGGCGACCAGCATCAATTATATGTACTGTCGCAATTCAGTTCCAGTGCGGCAGAAACTCTCGACGGATTGTGGAGTATCTATTTTACCGGCCTGGCACGCGCGAACAATGCAGTTATTGCCTGTAAGAATGCAGTGAATGTGACGGAAGAAAAAGTAGCCCAGTATACGGCAGAATCCCATTTCCTGCGTGCTTACTATACTCATCTGTTATGGAAATTCTGGGGAAATATTCCTTACTTCGAAGCTCCGCTGGACGATCCTTACCTGGCACCTCAGATGAGTGCGGACGAAATATACCAAAAAATAATGACCGACCTGGAAATAGCCTGCGGAGAAGGTATGCCGATGAAAGTCAGCGGAGCCAACCTGGGACGTGCCAACAGAGCTGCCGCCCTGATGTTGAAAGCACGCGTAGTGATGTATCAGAAAGATCAGTCTAAATATACCGAAGTAGCCAACGATATGGCCACAATCATCAAAAGCGGCGATTACGAACTGATGGACGATTTCGATGCCATGTGGTTGGACGAAAATGAATTCTGCAAAGAATCCATCTTTGAAAGCAACCAGTTGCCGGAAGGTAAAACCTGGGATACAGGCTGGCAGGGATATGGTACGAACTTACCGGCATTTATCTCTCCGAATGAACTGAAAGATCCTGACGGAGTGTTCAAAGGAGGCTGGGGATTTGCTCCTGTCCGTTTGTCCGCTTACCAGATGTACGAAGAAGGTGACCTGCGTCGTGATGCCTCTATCAACGACTGGCGCGAAGGCAGTTATTCAAAACGTTTCCAGGATACAGGCCTGTTCCAGCGTAAATATGCTGCCCGAGAAGGATATAACCCTCCTCCAGGCGACCAGGATCTGAATTACTGTAATAACCTGCGTATTTTCCGTTATGCCGAAACACTGTTGAACTATGTGGAATTGGTGAAGATGGGAGGTGCTCCCGAAGCTCAGGGCGTAAGTGCAGATGAATGTTTCAACCAGATACGTCGCCGTGCCTTCGGAACCGACAAACCGATCGCTATCACAGCACAGAATATCAAGAACGAACGTCGTAAAGAATTTCTGGGTGAAGGAATGCGCTTCTGGGATCTGGTTCGCTGGGGAGATGCTCCGAGTGTGCTGACAGAAAACAACTCCGAGTTCAACTCTGTCCGTACCTTTGAAGAATGGATGAAATATCTTCCTATTCCCCAGGGAGAAATGACAAAGACGCTGGGAACCGAATTCGAATTGAAACAAAACGGTAACTGGAAATAACCGAATGGCTAATACGATAAAACAGACAATAATATGATAAGAAATATATTCAAATCAGGAATCATCGTCCTAATGGCCATTTTGGCCATGACCTCTTGCGACCCGCAAGACAATGACGACCATTCATTGGGTGCAATGCCCGAAGAAAGCCAGCTCGCTTTCTCCGCCACACCGAAAAGTGAACAACCGAACGTGATCGCACTGAAAAATGAATCGAGCATAAAAGGTGTCGTCACCTGGGATATGGGAGACGGATCGACCGCCAAAGGAGAAACGGCAGATGCGAAATATCCGTTTAAAGGAACTTATGTGATCTCGATGACCATGTATACTACCGGAGGATCGGCAACGATCACAAAGGAAGTCACGGTTGCACAGGACGATATGTCCCTATTGAACACTCCTATGTACAACGCCCTGACAGGAGGTGCCGAAAATCTGCAAGGTAAAACCTGGGTATTCGACCAATATCATAGCGGACACTTCGGAGTCGGACCGAGTACGGACGAAGCGCCTTCATGGTGGTCATGCCCGGCCAACGGCAAACTGGAATCGAGTCTTTATACCCAGGAGTTTACATTTATCCAGGTGGGAGTAAAAATGATCTGGAAAAACAATGGGTATATCTATACGAACGAAGCGGGTAAAAACGCATTGGGAGGTACATCTGTTGTTCCCCCCGCCGGAGACTTTGACGTAAAGTATGAACCTAAAGACGCATATACTTTTACATTGAATGAAACGGGTAAGACAATCACACTGAACAACGGTGCTTTCTTCGGCCATTATGCAGGAACATCCACTTACGAGATCCTGAGCCTGACAGACGACGAACTGTATTTGAAATGCACCAGTACCGTTGAAAGCGGTAATGGTTGGTGGTATCGTTTCATTCCGAAAGAAAAGAACGTAAAACCCGAAGTGGAAATTAAACCTGTTACATTGGTTGAAGATTTTGAGAAAGATAAATTATCCGTAGAATTCATCCCTGAAAAGATGGGAGATATGGGCCCTGTCTACTCGAATCCGGCACCGGTCGGCATCAATACGTCTAAAAAAGTATATCTCTATCAGAAATCGGAAGAGTTCTACTCCAATATCTCATGGGTATCGGAAGATACTAAGTTCGACCTGTCGGAAAATAACAAGATCCGTATGAAAGTATATATTCCGTCTTACAACGATTATACGACTGCCGCAGCTGTTGCAGGCGATTGGATCACAGTCAATAAGCTGCAGAAACAGGTTACTGTCAAATTGCAGAACACCGAAGCAGGCGATAATGCATGGGAAAGCCAGACTGAAATTGTAAAAGCAAATCTGGAGACCGATAAATGGATCGAACTCGAATTTGATTTCAGCACGGTAAAAGACCGTACCGATTATAACAAGGTTGTTATCCAGTTCGGTGCAGAAGGCCATGCCGCCCCGGGAATCTTCTTCTTCGATGATTTCTCTTTCAATAAATAAGAAACAAACAACAGATAGAGAGTTGGCAATACAGCAGCTCTCTATCTACTCATTCAAAACGGGAAGATGAAACACTCAATCACATAATGACCACCATGAAAACATACAAATTAAATATCTTCTATGCCGGATTACTGGCTCTCTCCATGATGGCATGTAGCCAGCCTTCCGGATCAGGGAAAGGAGACGCTGTTGAAAAACAAGTGGAAGCATTGCTCGGGAAAATGACTTTGCAGGAGAAAATCGGACAGATGAACCAACTGAGCCCGTTCGGCCCCCCGGAAGAGATTGCCGGACAAATCCGCAACGGAGAAGTAGGCTCCTTACTGAACATTACAGATCCGGCCATTGTCAATCAGATACAGAAAGTAGCGGTGGAAGAATCCCGGCTGGGTATCCCCCTGTTGATGTCGCGTGATGTCATTCACGGATATAAAACAATATTCCCAATACCCCTGGGACAGGCCGCTACTTTCAATCCTCAGATCGTGCAGGACGGTGCCCGCGTAGCCGCTATCGAAGCATCTGCCGACGGTATCCGCTGGACGTTTGCCCCGATGATCGATATCTCACGCGATCCCCGCTGGGGACGAATCGCAGAGAGTTGTGGTGAAGATCCGTATCTAAGTTCCGTCATGGGTGTAGCCATGGTAAAAGGGTTTCAGGGCGATTCCCTGAACGATCCGACCTCCATCGCAGCCTGTGCCAAACACTTTATCGGCTACGGAGCAGCAGAAGGGGGACGCGATTATAATTCGACATTCATTCCTGAACGCCAGCTACGTAACGTCTATTTCCCTCCGTTCGAAGCGGCGGCAAAAGCCGGATGTGCCACCTTTATGACCTCTTTCAACGATAATGACGGTATTCCTTCGACAGGGAATAGCTTTATCCTGAAAGATGTATTGCGCGATGAATGGAAATACGATGGTATGGTCGTTACCGACTGGGCTTCGACAGCCGAAATGATTTCCCACGGCTTCTGCAAAGACGAAAAGGAAGCAGCCTTGAAATCGGTTGATGCCGGCATCGATATGGAAATGGTCAGCGGTACCTTTATCCGCCACCTGGAAGAACTTGTAAAAGAAGGGAAGATATCGGAAGCGGCTATCAACAATGCGGTACGCAACATCCTTCGTCTTAAGTTCCGTCTGGGACTGTTCGATAATCCTTATGTAAACACAGACCAACATGTAAAATATGCACCTGAACACCTCGCCAAAGCCAAAGAAGCAGCAGAGCAATCGGTTATCCTGTTAAAGAATGACCGGGAGACCTTACCTTTCACCGATAAGATCCGTACCATTGCGGTCGTAGGTCCGTTGGCGGATGCCCCTCACGACCAAATGGGAACCTGGGTATTCGACGGAGAAAAAGCACATACCCAAACCGTACTGGCAGCCTTGAAAGAGATGTATGGCGACAAGGTACAGTTTATCTACGAACCCGGATTAGGTTACAGCCGCGACAAGAACACAGGCAATATCACCAAAGCCGTAAGTGCCGCCACACATGCGGACGCCGTACTGGTATGCGTCGGGGAAGAGTCTATCCTCTCGGGGGAAGCCCATTCTTTAGCAGACTTACACCTGCAGGGAGCGCAAAGCGAACTGATTACCGCCCTGGCAAAGACAGGAAAACCCCTCGTAACGGTTATCATGGCAGGTCGTCCGCTGACGATCGAGCAGGAAGTAAACCAGTCGGATGCCGTTCTCTACGCTTTCCACCCGGGTACTATGGGTGGCCCGGCTATTGCCGACCTGCTTTTCGGAAAAGTGGCTCCGAGCGGTAAAACGCCGGTTACCTTCCCGAAGATGGTAGGACAAATACCCGTTTACTATGCCCATAACAATACAGGCCGCCCCGCTTCCCGCCAGGAAACACTGATCGACGCTATTCCGCTGGAAGCCGGACAGACCTCACTGGGCTGTACCTCTTTCTATATGGATGCCGGTTTCGATCCTCTGTTCCCCTTCGGTTACGGATTGTCGTACACCACATTCAGATACGACAACCTGCAACTACCAACCGATAAGTTGACCGCCAACGGAACACTGGAAATCAGTTTCGACCTGACTAACACCGGTAAATACGACGGAACAGAAGTAGTACAATTGTACGTACAGGACATCTTCGGCTCTGTTACCCGTCCGGTCAAAGAACTGAAAGGTTTCCAACGCGTTTCCCTGAAGCAGGGTGAAAAGAAAACCGTCACCTTTTCTCTCCCGGTCGAAGAACTGGCATTCTGGAACATAGATATGCAGAAAGTAGTAGAGCCGGGCGAGTTCAACCTCTGGGTCGGCCCCAACAGTGCAGAAGGATTACAAACAACATTCACAGTAGAATAACAGATATGAAAAAGAATATATATTTAATGATCCTGCTTCTGCTGGTATCCTTTACCGGATGCCGGCAGGACGCAGCAACAGCAGGTACGGATACGACCGATATGCCCCCGGAAGCATTTATGCGTATCTCCGGTACCGGCCTGGTCACTCCCAAAGGACAGAAGTTCTTCATCCAGGGAACCAATCTCGGGAACTGGCTGAACCCCGAAGGTTATATGTTCGGCTTCAGCAAAACGAACTCACCGGGACGTATCAACCAAATGCTGTGTGAAATGGTCGGCCCCGACTTTACCGCTGAGTTCTGGAAGGCTTTCAAAGACAATTACATCACCCGCGACGACGTACGGTTCATTGCCGGGACAGGAGCCAACACCATCCGTCTACCTTTCCATTACAAACTCTTCACCGATGAAGATTATATGGGACTGACTTCCAACCAGGATGGATTCGCCCGCATAGATAGTGTGGTCAGCTGGTGTCGGGAGACCGGGTTATACCTGATCCTCGATATGCACGATGCACCGGGCGGACAGACCGGCGATAACATCGACGACAGCTACGGTTATCCCTGGCTCTTTGAAAGCGAAGCCAGCCAGCAACAGTTCTGCGACATCTGGAAGAAGATCGCAACGTATTACAAGAATGAGCCAGTAATCCTGGGTTATGAATTGATTAACGAGCCTATCGCCCCCTATTTCAGTAATATGGAAGAACTAAACGGCAAACTGGAGCCGTTATACAAACGGGCTACAGCCGCTATCCGTGAAGTGGATACCAACCATATCATCTTGCTGGGCGGTGCCCAGTGGAACGGCAATTTCCGACCGTTCACCGATTCCACCTTCGACGATAAGATCATGTACACCTGCCACCGTTACGGCGGAGAAGCGACAAAAGCCGCTATCCAGGAGATCATCGACTTCCGCGACCGCGTGAACTTGCCCATGTACATGGGAGAGATCGGACACAACACGACAGCCTGGCAAAATGCTTTCTGCCACGTCATGCAGGAAAACAATATCGGCTGGACCTTCTGGCCTTATAAAAAGATCGATGAGTCCTCTTTCGCCGGTATTAAAACTCCTGAGAATTGGGACCGTATCGTTGCTTTCTCGGAAGCTCCCCGGGGTACTTATCAGGAGATACGCGAAGCTCGTCCGGATCAGGAAGAAGCTAAAGCTGCCCTGATGGAATTTATAGAGAACAGCCGGTTACAAAACTGTATCATTCAGAAAGAATATATCCGCTCACTAAGTTTAAAAGCACAATAAAACGATATGAAACTGATTAAGTATATTGCTTGCTCCCTGTTGATGCTTCCTGCATTTGCCCAGGCACAACAAAGCGATCCGGTGGAAGACGCCTTATCGCGCCTGACACTCGAAGAGAAAGTAGCATTGACACACGCGCAATCCAAGTTTTGTTCGCCGGGAGTGGCTCGTCTGGGTATTCCTGAATTTTGGATGACCGATGGCCCTCACGGTATTCGTCCCGAAGTTTTATGGGATGAATGGGAGCAAGCCGGATGGACCAACGACTCTTGCGTGGCTTTCCCGGCACTGACCTGCCTGGCTGCTACCTGGAATCCGAAAATAGCTTTATTGTATGGAAAGAGTATCGGGGAAGAAGCCCGCTACCGTAACAAAACAGTATTATTGGGCCCCGGCGTAAACATCTATCGCTCACCCTTGAACGGACGTAACTTCGAATATATGGGCGAAGACCCCTATCTGGCCGGAAAGATGGTAGTCCCCTATGTACAAGGCGTTCAACAAAATGGCGTGGCTGCCTGTGTGAAACATTATGCACTGAATAACCAGGAAGTAAACCGCCATACAACCAACGTCATTGTAGACGACCGTGCCCTGTATGAAATTTATCTGCCCGCTTTCAAAGCCGCTGTCCAGGAAGGGAAAGCCTGGGCAATCATGGGTTCTTACAACCTATACAAAGACCAGCACGGTTGCCATAACCAGTATCTGTTGAATGATATCCTGAAAGGCGAATGGGGTTTCGACGGCGTTGTCATTTCCGACTGGGGAGGCGTTCATAATACACAACAAGCCATAACCAACGGACTCGATATGGAGTTCGGTAGCTGGACCAACGGATTATCCAACGGGGCAAGTAACGCTTACGATAATTATTACCTGGCAGACCCCTATCTTCAGTTGATCCGGGAAGGCAAAGTCGGCACAAAAGAACTGGATGATAAGGTTAGACGTATCCTTCGCTTGGCTTATCGCACGAATATGGATAGAAACCGTCCTTACGGCTCACTTTGCTCGGATGCACATTTTGCCGCAGCCCGCCAAATCGGCGAAGAAGGTATCGTCTTATTGCAGAACAAGAATAATGTACTTCCTATCGACCTGAACCGTGCAAAGAAAATAGCCGTTATCGGTGAAAATGCCGTCAAGATGATGACCGTAGGCGGTGGTTCTTCTTCCCTGAAAGTGAAATACGAACTCTCTCCGCTGGATGGTATCCGCAAGCGAGTGGGCGACAAAGCCGAAGTCGTTTATGCACGTGGTTATGTAGGCGATCCGAGTGGTGAATACAATGGAGTAAAGTCCGGACAGGATCTGGAAGACAGCCGTTCGCCGGAGGAATTGATAGCCGAAGCCGTGGCTGTAGCCAGGGAGGCCGACTATGTGATCTTTATCGGCGGTCTGAACAAGAGTGCGCATCAGGACTGTGAGGATGCAGACCGCAAGGAACTGGGTCTATCTTACGGACAGGATCAGGTAATAGCTGCCCTGGCTCAGGCGAACAAAAACCTGATCATGGTTAATATTTCCGGAAATGCCATCGCCATGCCATGGGTGAAAGAAGTTCCGGCCATTGTACAGGCGTGGTATCTGGGCTCGGAAGCGGGAAATGCTATTGCTTCGGTATTGCTGGGAGATGTAAATCCATCCGGTAAGCTACCGTTCACTTTCCCTGTCTCTTTACAGGATGTAGGTGCACACCAGTTGGGCGAATATCCGGGTACTCCCAGAAACGACGGCAGCAACCTGGTAGACGAGAAGTACAACGAAAGTATCTTCGTCGGCTACCGTTGGGCGGACAAACAGAAAACCCGGCCGCTTTTCAGCTTTGGCCATGGCCTGAGTTACACGACATTCGAATACGGAAAAGTAACAGCCGATAAGAAAGCGATTGCAAAAGACGAACCTATCACGTTCACCCTAACCGTAAAAAACACAGGTGACCGCGAAGGGGCGGAAGTCGTACAGCTTTATATCAGCGACAAGAAATCATCCCTCCCCCGCCCCGTCAAGGAGCTGAAAGGTTTCCAAAAGGTTTACCTGCAGCCGGGAGAAGTAAAACAGGTATCTTTCACCATCGGTACGGATGCACTGAGCTTCTTTGACGACGGTAAGCACGAATGGGTTGCCGAACCGGGACAGTTCGAGACATTAGTGGGAGCTTCCTCAACCGATATTCGGGGAAAAGTTGTGTTTGAATTAAAATAGACAAGAAGAGGGAAGTTTGTTAAGCTTCCCTCTTCTTATTTTATCAAAGATATAATATCAATTTCCTGCCACAAAAGTATACACATTGCCACCGAAGTCGACAGCAATCAGTGCATTGCCTGAAACAGTTACCGAGCCGAATACCGGAGCACCTGTCGCATGTTTCCACACCAGTTTCCCGTCTTCTTTATTCACTCCGTAGATAGTTCCGTCGGAAGCACCTACATAGACTGTATTTCCTGCCAGTACCGGACTGGTTTCGATGGTGGCAGCCGGTTTACGGGAATAAGGAGAAGTGAAGACCAACGCGTCACCGGTTGCAAACTTCCATTTCAGCTCCAGTGTCTCGTTATCCAAAGCGATCAAACCGTCTTTAGCAGAGCCGAAGATGATTTCTTTATCCGTCAATAAAGGAGTAGAGGTAACATCCACGCTGAAAGGCAATTCCTTACGTACGATCACACGCCCGGTATTGGCTTCCAGGATAAAGAAAGACTTATCTGAAATCAAATACAATAAATTACCATGAACAGCAGCCGAGGCACCACGATTACGCAGACCGTTGGTGTTAGCAGTCCATTTTAATGCTCCGGTCTTCAGGTCGTTGCCATAAAGGGCATTCCATTGGGATGAGCCGATCAGCTTGTCACCTGCAACAGAGAAAGTTGTAGTTGTTCCTTCTCCCTGTCCCCAATCCTTATTCTGCCAAAGCACTTTACCGTCTTTCGTTTCGATAGCACATAGACCTTTACCTGTGCCGGCATAAACAATACCATCGGAGGCAACCAGACCTTCGATCAGAGCGGGCAGACCGTTTACAGGCAACTGTTTTTCCCAGCTAAGTTTACCACTCTCGGCATTAATAGCATACAAATAACCCTGTGCATCCTGTGCCAAAACCTGGCCGTTATCTATAACGATCGTATTCTTAATGGAGTTGCGCACCGGATATTTCCAGATCAGTTCACCGGTCTTACCGTCGAGGGCATATACATGAGCCTCCCCTTTCAGGTTCTCATCCACAGAAGCGATATAGATCTTTCCATTATAAACCAGAGGCGATGTCATATAAATATTTGCTCCTACATTCTTGATCCAGGCCATCTGTAAAGGCTGGTTCAATGCAGGCCCGGCAGGTGCGGCATGTTGAGGATTCTCCAACAGGTTCAGCCAGTTACCACCCAGTTCCACCTTCGCAGGAGCAGCATGATATGTAAAGGCACTTTCTGTTTCTGCCGTTTCCCCGTTATTGAAACGGGCTTTTATCTTTAAGGTAACAGCCTTTCCCTCCTGTTTGGCAGTCAAAGGGACTTCGGCATTCCAGCACCAGTCGGTAGCTTGTTGCAGTTTCTTGTTATTGAACAGGGCTTTTCCATCTACAAGACAGGTATAAGTTACCTCTTTTACCGGAGTTACCGATGAATAAGCATTCACAGCCAAAGGCACGGCACCCGAAGCCAATACAGGAACCTGTCCCTCTACCGGGGAAGCGATCTGAATCTGTTTATCCAGATAAGTATAACGAAGTTCAGAAACGAAATCTCCTTTCTTATCGACATGCAGCACACGGAAAGCACTGGTCGAGTGATCGATACCACCTTTATCTAATGTTGCCGTAGAAATAGAATATACATCTCCCTGCTTCTTCATATAGTTGATATGCCAGTGACCGTATACCCAGGCCTTCAGGTTATGTTCGTTCAGGTTGATCTGTTCCTGGTCGTTGATACCGAAAATAAACTGGTCGCCATACGTCAACAGGTCATGATTGAAAACGACGACCGGCTTACCTTGCGGAACCTGTGCCAGGTCGTTCTTCAGCCAGCGATAGACATCTTCCTTCGTATAACCGGGTTGATGATCGCCTCCTGCCATCGGAGTCACGATATAGTGCGTACTACCGGCATCGAAAGAATAATAAACAGGACCGTAGATATTTTCAAAAAGCTCCTCACCATATTTCCCTTTCACCAGATCATGGTTACCGATAGCATAAAACATCGGGCAGTCCATATTGGCAGTATTCATTATTTGGATATGTGCCTTCAAGCCTTTTTCATAGCAGATATCGCCTGTGTGCATAATAAAAGCAACCTGTTCATTGGCTGCATAGTCACGTACGTTATTTACCCAGTCGCCATGATTCTCCGTATTGAAAATCTCGGTATCGGCGATATGGACATATTTATGGCTACCGTCTTTTTTAATACCGCCGCTATAAGGCTGCAAACCGAACTCATACGCTTTCTGTTCGCCGTCGATACGAATATAATGCTTGTTATCCGTCTTATATCCTGAAGGAGTGGTGATAAAGATAAACCGTTCGCGGGGATGTCCCGGTAAAGAAAACGAACCGTCGGAAGTCGTTTTCACGACATTCAGTCCGTCGGAAACAGCAACACCAGCCATCGGTTTCTCTCCCTTATCAAAAACTCCGTTATTGTTCTTATCTACAAAGACTCGTCCAGTATAGGCTGCGCTGGCAGAGAATGCCACGCAGCTTAACAGGGCGATGTTCAGAAATGTTTTTTTCATGTGATTAATGTGTTATTTTGAAAGTTGTCAATACGAATCCATGATCGGAAGCATAGAAGAAATCATCTCCTTTGAAAGAGAATGTTTCGCCCAGGATATTATCATAGCATTGGGACTCAACCGCCTGTATCGTCTTACCCTGATAATAGATAAAGTCGATACGATCCTGACGGTTCACCGTTTCCAGCGAATCGGCATCTGTCAGCCAGGTCGTTCCGATGTTCTTCACCGGATCGGGATTAATCTCACGGAAACTGTCTTTGAAATTGGCAGCCTCCATCTCTTTAGATACCGTCCAGTTGACAACAGCGCCCCCATGATTATACATATCCTTGGTCGCTTCGGTCCAGTCCAGGTGAGAATGACTGTTGAAATCGCCCCCCATAATGACCGGAATGCTATCAGCCTCGGCTATCACCGGTTTCAGGACACCTAATATTTTACGAATCTCATCGTCACGTGTACCGGCATCGTCCCAAGCCAGTATTTCTTCTTCCGACTTGTCGGTAGGTGCCAGACGCATATCAGGCAGATAATGTATCCAAGTGTCAAACAAACGGACCGGTGTTCCATTCATATCTATTTCCACTCCTCCGAAATTGAATGTACCGATCACGTCAGGATAAGTATATTTCTTTACAATCGGGTAACGGCTGTAGATACAAAGATTATCGGAAATCAGATAATGTTCATACCCGAGCGAATCGGCAACCATAGGTGCTGCCCCATATGTTTCAACCATCAGGACAACATCAGCCTGACTTTTCTTCAATACGCCAATAATGCCGTCACAGGCTTTTTGACCATAGGTTTTTGAATGGCCGCCATGCCAGATATTCCAGGCAAGGACAGTGAGTTCTTGTTCTTTTTCCTGTTCGGAGCAGGAAGTAAACAGATTGAGAAGCAATATTGCCGACACAATACAAGCGAGAATCTGTGTTTTCATGTGTATAACTTATCGATATTAATATAATTCTACCACAAAGATAAAAAGATAAAAGCGATTCAAAAATATATCTCAAAAGTCTGTATCCGTTACAATGTCAGATACAGCTTTTGAGATATAAGAATAATTTATTTTACCTACAAGTAAAAGCGTGATGAATTATTGCTTCCAATATTGGTTCTGAACCAGATTCGGATTATAAATCAAGTCCTCTGTTGCAATCGGAGTATAGTAATATTTAGGTTCTATAAAATTCCAACGGCCAACCTGTGAAATCATACGGACATATCCCTTATTCCCATTGGTCAGCGAATAAGTATTGCCTTCCAATATTTCAACTTGCAGATTGTATTTATCCTTATCTTCCTGCGGAATAGCATCTGCATCAGCCTTTGTAGCAACAATGGCATAATCCGGTTGTCCATCGCCGGTTACATCCAGATAACCAGGTTCCAGATAAACGCCTTCCGGCACATTAGCCAGCAGTTTACCACAACCCCAACGTCTTAAATCACCATAACGGAAACCTTCACATGCCAGCTCAATACGGCGTTCGCGACGTATTTCATAAACAGCACCCTTTTGTGAAGAAGCGACATTCGAATAACGGTTAGCCTGTACCGGATCGATGTTACTCAACCAGTCGGCTAACGAAGCACGCGGCATGCCGACACGTTCACGCAACAGATTGATTGTCCGATCCACGTCGTCCTGTGTCAACTCGCCCAGTTCAGCTTTCGCTTCAGCATACATCAACAAAACTTCGGCATAACGAATCAGAGGAAGGTCTGTATAAGAATTACTCCAAGTGATTTGATCAGCCGTGCGAGGTGAGAACTTCACCTGCGGATAACCACCCATTGTCAACTTCGGACGATAGGCATCTACTTTGTCTGCCCGAACAAAGCCCGGTGTCATAAAAGTCTGTCGCATACGCGGGTCACGATTTTCAAACACTTCTGTGAACTTCTTAGTCGCATAACCCGGCACATCCTGGAAACGTTTTGTCTTTCCATCTTCCACCACCAGATAATCCTCCATCAAATCACGTGACATACTGGAGTTGAAGTCGAACAATGATCCTCCGGCATTATGAGTACGACCCAACGCCTTATCATAATCTTCGAAGATAATCATCTCTTTATTGCCACTCAAATCCTGGCTGCAGAACATTGCTTCATAAGCATCTATATCGCCAGACTTAGCAGTCGACAATTCGTACATACCCGAATCCATAATCTTTTGACAAGCATCTATCACCACCCGCAAAAAACGTTCGGAGTCATTCAGATTCAATTCCGGATGATATTTACGCCAGCAGCCTTCATCCAGGGCAATACGAGCCTGCATGGCCAAAGCGCCATTCTTAAACCAACGTGTCCGGCTAGTTCCGGCTGTCATATTATTAACGGCAAACTCCAAATCTGCCATGATAGAGTCTACAACCAAGGCGCGAGGATCTTGTGTCTTATAGAGCAAATCCTTGTCTGTTGTCTGCAAATCACGACTATACCAAGGCACATCCGAGAAGGACAAAACCTTGTCATAATACAATTTCGCACGGAACATACGAGCTAATCCGATATAATGGTTGATTTCCGTAGGATCGCCCTGTGCCTTACCGGTTCTGGCCAACATAAAATTGACATCCCGAATATCTTCCCAATCCCAGGTGCTCCGGTTATCTGGATTCACCTCGCCACGCATCATGCTGTAAATATCCTTACTTTCCGTATAAATCATATTATCGGAAGGAGCATCCGAGTAGCCGGAAGTAATCTTTTCATACAAACCGTTTGTATAGGCTTCCAAATCGCTTGTGTTGTTGAAAAATCCGTCTTCCGTGATTGAAGTTTCCGGATGTTTTTCCAAAAAAGAGTCGTTACATCCGCTTAAACCTAAAAGACCGATGCACCCGAACATCCATATTTTTATATTATTCTTGATCATAACTTATGTCTTGCTAAAATTAGAATGTAACATTTAAACCGAAAGAATAGGAGCGCTGCAACGGATAAATCTGTCCGCCCAAACATTCCGGATCCATCTTATAGTATTTGTAGAGACCAGTGATTTCACACAGGTTATCGCCGGAGAAGAAAACACGAAGGCGGCTGATATTAACCTTTTCCACCCACTTCTGAGGAAGCGTATAACCAAACGTCAAGTTCTTCAGACGGGCATAGGCCGCATTTTGCAAATAACGTGTCTGCGGAATAGCCAATCCTCTGTTAGCGACATAGGCCTGGTAAGACTTGACACGCGGGAAGAATCCATTCGGATTTTCTGTTGTCCAATGGTCGTTATAGTTACCGTACGTGAGATTTGTCCACGGATCATAATACATACCCCAGAAATACGGGTCGCGGGTCGGATAGTAATCCTTTTTCATAATACCCTGTATAAATATGCTGAAGTCGAATCCGTTCCAATCACCATTGGCTGTGAAACCGAAAGCATAACGGGCCTGATCATTACCGATAACCTTATAGTCACCATGGTCGGCCAATGTGTTGGCACCTTTATTGATCTTGCCGTCGCCGTTCAAGTCCTTATATTTGACATCACCCGGAGCCATAGGCGGCGTACCGGGATACGGATCGACTTCTGTATGGTCGGCACTGTTGTCAATATCTTCCTGAGAAGTAAAGAAACCATCATTCACCAATCCCCAGATTTCACCCCATTCTTTACCTACATAATGATCGCCTAAACTACCTGTTTCATTGGCATATTTTGTGATCTTAGAACGACTGTCGCCGATATTAAAGCTCGCGCCATAGTTGAACGGCTTGCCTGCCAGTTTAAACTGGTCACGCCAGCTGATTGTCAAATCCCAACCGGTAGTCTTCAAGTCGGCCGCATTTTCCAGCGGAACAGCCGTACCCAATACTGACGGCAGTTTCGCACCGCTTCTCAACATATCTTTCGTACGGCGGATATAACCATCGACAGTAGCCGTCAAGCGATTATTAAAGAAGTTGACATCCATACCCCAGTCGGAAGTCGTCACCGTTTCCCAAGTCAAATCGCCGGCTACCAACCCCGGAGAAGAAACATAGACAGGCTGTTTGCCATCCAATATGACTTTCGACTTATCGGAACCCATTGTTGCCAAATAAGGATAATAGTTGTCTTTCAGATATTGATTACCCAAACTACCGTAAGAAAAACGTAATTTCAGGAAGTTAACCACATCTCTAAGAGGCTCAAAGAAACCTTCCTGTGAAATGACCCATGCAGCAGATCCGGACGGGTTGAAAACAAAGCGGGAATCTGTCGGGAAACGTGAAGTGCCGTCATAACGGGCATTCACCGCCAGGATATAACGATTATCATACGTATAATTCAAACGGCCGAAAACACTTCGGAAAGACAATTCTCTGATACGTTGAGTAACAGTCATGTCGCCCGTAGCCAAATTAGGTGTAGGCAGTCCGTCTGTAATTAGCTCCTTTCGCTGGGCATACTCATAAGATTCACTCCAGCTTTCCTGGTTGTAACCCACCATAGCCGTGAAATCGTGCTTGTCATTAAACAACTTATGGAAAGTTGCATACGCATCGAAAGTAACCGTTGACGCTTCCGTATTATCGAAGAAAGCAGAAGAAACCGAGTTCTGATACAGAATAGGAGTTTCCGGACCTTTCCGGTAAGGAACAGACAATTGCGCACCGTCCTTATTGTTCCGGTTAGCGACATAGGCAAACGAACCGTTTACAAAAAGAACATCTTTAATAATGTCCAGCTTAGTCGTAAACTGCGTTGTCAAAGTAGTTTTGTTTTCTTTCTTACGTCCGCCTTCCGCAAAACGTCCCATGATAGCGGCGCCGTCTTCAGTATAAGAACCATCCGGATTCTTTATAGGTACCAGCGCATTACGACGGTTTACAGCCCAATAATAATCATCCCCCAAAAAGTAAGGAGCATCATAATCGGAAATTACCAAACTGGTATTATTACCCAACGTCCACCAATCAGTCAGTTTAAAATCCAGCTTGGAACGCAAATTGTATCGGTTAAACTTATCCGTCCCTTGCGAAACCATACCGTCCTGGAAGTTATAACCGGCAGAGAAATAGTAGTTCAAACGGTCGGTCTTTCCGGAGACATCGACAGTGTGGTTCGTTGAGAATGCCAGGTTCTTATAGGCTTCGCCAAACCAATCGGTCTGACCGAAATAAGCATAAGTTCCATCCGGCTTCAGGAAATAAGGGGATACGCTCGGATCAGACGAAACACGCTTCGCATATTCCAATTCTTCCTGGTTGTGATTCACACCCCACGGATAATAGAAATCATTACGCGCCGTTGCCACCGTATAAGGATCTGTAATCACCTCTGCCATACTACTCAACTTACGCATGGCAAAATTGTTACTATAATTAACGGTCAGTTTTTCCTGTCCGGCCGTCTTCGTTGTCACCAAGATAACACCAAACGCAGCACGTGAACCATAGATAGCTGCCGAAGCAGCATCTTTTAAGACTGAAATACTTCCAATATCGGAAGGATTCATACGGTTTAACTCTTCCGAGGTAGAGACAACGCCGTCAATAACAATTAACGGGTCACCACCATTGATAGAGGTTGTACCACGTATGTTAAAAGTAGGGGAGTCCGTTGCCTGACCGCTACCAATCGAAACAGTCATGTTAGCTACTGAACCCTGCAAGGCTTGTCCGACTGTCAGAACCGGACGGTTTTCCAGTACTTTTGTTGAAACAGTAGCCACAGCTCCGGACAAGTCCACTTTCTTCTGTGTACCATAACCGATAACGACAACTTCATCCAACGATTCGCTATCTTCACTCAAGGTAATATTCACTGCACTTTTCCCTTTCAATGCAATATCCTGTGTCCTATAACCGATATAAGAGACACTGATCGTCGCATTAGGATCCACATCCGACAACGAAAAATTACCATCTATATCCGTGATCCCCCCAATGGTTGTACCTTTCACCAATACATTCACACCGATCAGCGGTTCGCCGGTTGCATCTTTCACATTTCCTGTTACAGTAATCTTCTTTTGCTGCTGAGACTCAGCAGCAAAAGTAACAGATCTGTTACTTTTTTCGTTTCTACGTACAATAATCTGGCGATCATTGATAATATACTCAATATCTGTTCCTGCGAACATATTACTCAGTATTGTCTCAACCGTCTGGTTGTGAACGTCCACACTTACTTTCCTGTTCAAATTGATATTTGAACCGTGATACACAAAAATAAATTCACTGTTCTTTTCGATGTAATTAAATACATCTTTTACGGTCCGGTTGTTCATACGAACGGTCAATGTGGTTTGCTCCGCATAGGCCGATGCTGCGTAGATGGCAGATCCTCCATAACTAACCAGACATAAGGCTAAACATGCACTTTTAAGAAAATGAGCCGGTTTTCGGCTGAATTCTTCATTCTTTTTCATACATTTGTAATGTTTTTTCTTTGATACATAAATTAATAGATTAAACAAGAGACTTTAGAACCGAGTGATATGGCCGTATCGTTCGGTTCTTCTTTTTAATTTAATGTCTTTCACATAGGCATTTTATTTTGATATGATTATATTATTATTCGCATCTGTTTTATACTGAAGGAATAGGGACTGGCAGAGGATACTGATCACATCCTCCATATTTTCTCGCAAGTCCAGCTTCCCGGAAATGGGGATATTCCCAATCTCTTCATTATACCAAATCTTACGTCCGTAATAACGAGACAACCGGTCCAGCGTCTCTCCTACTTTCCGGTCACTTAACATCATCATGTTATCCTTCCAACAGATATATTCAAAAACATCTACCTCCTTTACATCCGTCCCTTTATCATTTATTTCAATCATTTGATTAGGAGAGAGTATAGATTTAGTATTCTTACCGGAGCTGACTTCTACCCGTCCATCGACCAAGACTACGGAAGCCGACGCATCTTCCTTATAAGCACAAACATTAAACTGTGTACCAAGCACTTTGACATCGAAGCCGTTCGCTTTGACAATAAATGGCCGCGAAGGGTCTTTCGCCACATCCAGATAAACCTCGCCTTCGACGATAATCTCCCTTTTATCTTTTTTGAATACAGCAGGATAGAAAACACGTGTACCGGCATTTACATACATCCGCGTTCCATCCGAAAAAGTAATGTCCGCCCTTCTGCCTTTTGGTA
Source organism: Parabacteroides chongii (assembly GCF_029581355.1). NCBI lineage: Bacteria > Pseudomonadati > Bacteroidota > Bacteroidia > Bacteroidales > Tannerellaceae > Parabacteroides > Parabacteroides chongii. Next base: position 1,358,299 of record NZ_CP120849.1, read on the forward strand.
CAATAATCTGGTTTATTTCTTCTTTTTTCTCTTTCCTATCTTCCGCCGTTTCTTTCTTTACAACGTGTTCTTCCACGTTCGACTTTCCTTCTGCATCGTATGTAATAGACGATTCGTCTTTCAGCTGCAACTTCTCTTTACTTTCAATCAGAACAATTTCATTACCGGACAAGGAAGATGTGTTATTTTCAAGCAAAGCTAGCGACATGGAAGAATCTTTATTTCCGTCTGTCCAAAAATAAAGACCGACAGAAAGAAGTACGGCTATTGAGGCTGCAACAGACCATATAAAGCGGGAGCGCAACCGGAATGAAGTATGTGGCCGACTCAAGCCAGCTTCTATCTCCTGCCAAGACGCCAATGCTTCCTGCCGACGATCGGGCTCTGCTTCATGTACTTTCCGGAGCAAGTCCTTACCGGCCTGTTCGAACGATTTCTTATCTGATATTTTTTGTTTTCTATTCACGAGTAACCTCTTTTTACTCCTATTACGGGAAAGAGTTCATTTGGTACTCACTTTTTTTGAATAAAATCAATTATTTTTTTGATATAATTTCCGAAGACTAGATAATGACCTGAATAGCAGATTTTTACTAGATTGATAATTTATTCCCATAATCTCGGCTATTTCATCATGCTTTAACTCATTCACGTAATACAAGTAAATAATCTCTTGTTGATGGGAAGATAATTGTGAAAAGGCCTGCATCAGATGTTTAGCTTGATTATCAGCCTCCGATTCATCAAAAGAAAGTAATGGCATCAGTTCGTCGGTCACGAACACTTCTTCATATAGGGAGATATCGTCGGTGGCTTTCTCTTTTTCGAGTGTATCATACAATTTATTACGTAAGGCTTTGATCAAGTACCCTTTCACGTTCGGAGTGGTGGAAAGAGACTGGTAGTTCTGAATTAGCTTTATGAAAATATCCTGGATGCAATCCTTTACTAAATCCTTATCCGAGACCAATTTGGAGCCATAATTATACAATAAAGAATAGAAGCGACAATAGATTTCTCTAAAAGCCTCTCTATCCCCTGTCAAACATAATCCCCATAATTTTTCATCGGATATTTGCATATAAATATCTACTTATATAATTATTGTAACAGTCTTTCAACAACAATTAGGGCGCAAAAATAAAAATGCATTATTACACTCATATTACATCAAAATTAAGTAAATATTAGTATCCGGATCATATAATTTCATAAGCTCATAAATAGTATTACACTCTTAACGCATCTACCTCTTTAAAAATAAAAGGTCGGAAATAATCCTGCTAGAATTAACAACCTCACGGATGCAAATATAGCTCATTTTGTATTACAATAGGTTAAATCGGGAAGAAGAATGTACGTCTTAAATTGTCATTAAAACTCCCCACTTATTTTCTTAAGTGGGGAATTTCCCCCATACTAGTGGGGAGTTATCCCCATTATAGTGGGTTCTTTTCCCCATTGCAGTGGGGAGAACTAAGTAGAAAAGGCTCTTCTACAAACTATTCAGGCACGGAATATATGAATTCCGTGCCTGAAAGAAAATGATTATAAGTCTTATTTATTTTACTTTGATATGATCGAACCCTTCCCCATACACACCGATAACGGCACTCTGTGAAACAAACGCTTCCGGATCTATATCTTTGATCAAACGGAAAATAGTAGTCGACTCCCGCTTTTTTGCCAATACGAACATCATCTTCACTCCGAGCCCTGTATACAAGCCGGTTCCGTCTATAACCGTTACACCCCGATGAAGATCTTTATTGATACGACGTCCTATCTCTTCATGTTTCTTGGAGATTATAAAAAATTGTACGGATTGACGGGCGCTATTCACAACCTGGTCGAGTACAAAGCTGGAAATATACAATGTTGCAAAACCATAAACCACCTTTTCCCAATCATGCAGGACAAAATAACTGGAAGAAATAATGATCATATCCGTCATCAGAATAACACGTCCCAGAGTAATATCCCTGTATTTGTTGATAATGGCAGCAATAATATCCGTACCACCGGAACTACCGTTAGCAGAAAATGCAATGCCGATACCGCTACCACAGAAGGAAGCACCGATAACACAGGCCATGAACGGTTGATTACCCAGTAAGTGCAAACCTGCTGTTGCACTCTGGATGATCGGCAGAATAGTCGTCATGACCAATACGGCAAAAATGGTCTTTACACTGAATTTCCAACCCAAGACAATCAGGGAAGCGATCAATAACCCGCCATTAATTGCAAAATACGTGTACTGGACATTCAGTCCGGTAGCCCAATACACAATAGAAGCAATACCCGGCACCCCTCCGGTAGTAATGTCGTTGGGCAAAAGAAAAACTGTCCACCCAATAGCATAAAAAAGCATGCCCAGAGCGATCATCAGATAATCGTGCAGCTCTCTCAGCATTAACTGCCTTGAGGTAATCGATAAAGTTGATTTCATTTCAAATGTTTATTTTATATCGTTATAATGATCACCATGCCTAAAAACAAATTTTGCAGCCTCACCAAAACGAAGCTGCAAAATTAATGAAGATTAAATCAATTTATCAGTATGATCCGATGAATTTATAAAAAAGGGATTGTTAAATTTCTATTACAATGGACCAGCCGGTCAGTAACTCCATTTATCATGCCATTCTATAATCGGTTGATCGCCCTCGAAACGGATAGGCAGCCAGATATAACGACCATCTATTGCATTGTCGGGAGTCCAGCGGTCACCCATATAAATGAATTGTCCCGGTTTACCGGGAGTCGGTAAAACATAGGTGCTTTGGGAATGGAAGGAGAGATCGGCATCAGCCCCTACAAACGGATTTTGCAGTTCTTCCCAGGGTCCCCAGATAGAAGATGCCACAGCCGAGCGTCCGGCATTCGGAGCCCATCCTGTACAACCGGACATGATCAGATAGTATTTCCCGTTACGTTTGAACATAGCCGGTGCTTCCATAAAACGACCCGGAAAGAAACGGGCATAGGTTCCGGAATAATTCGTATAGTCATCTGTCAACTGAGAAATATGTAAAGTACTGTTCTCTTCAGAAGAATAGATATGGTACGCTTTACCATCGTCATCTACAAAAAGATTCATATCACGCGCCATCTGTCCGCCTTCCATATCACGTCCGAGCAGATTCAGACTGTCCGGATGAGCAGGTAAACTACCACCGGTGAACTGGCTTCTATCCGATTCAGGAACGCCCTGTTTATGAATCTCCTGTACATTGATCGGCCAATGACCCGCATTAGGACGTACGGCACGAAGAAATTGATAAGGACCTGTCACCTTATCACTTACAGCAATACCGCTAAGTGCACCGGAGTATCCCGCCCCTTTCGGTTCCAGGTGAAACCACATTACATAATTGTTATTCTTCTTGTTATAGATCACTTTCGGACGTTCCAGGATACACCCCTCTGCAATGCTATGCGAAGGATCGTCTTTCACAACAGATAAAGCAACACCTTCGTCTTTCCAGTTATACAGGTCTTTGGAAGAATAACAATGAACACCGACCAGGGCATTATTACCGGCGGTTCCTTCCGTCTTATGTTCGCCAAACCAGTAATAAGTATCTCCGGCATAAAGGATACCTCCTCCATGAGCGTTAATATGCACACCTTGATTATCCGGCCATAGTTCTCCCGGAGTAAAAACTCCTCCTGACTGCTCCGTACCTGTTTTACTTTTACAACTCACAAAAGTAAAAGCAAACAACAATGCACATATCTGTATAAACCGAACTTTCTTCATACGGCTATACATCACAGATACGAATACATTTTTCAAGAGAAGCAATCTTATCCTCCTGGCGAGGCACAAATTCCTGACCGACAAATCCTTTATAGCCGGTTTCCACTATCGCTTTCATGATAGCCGGATAATAAAGTTCCTGTGTCTCATCGATCTCTGCACGTCCGGGGTTTCCTCCGGTATGGATATGGGAGAAATATTCGTGGTACTTCTGAATATTTTCAATGATATTGCCTTCCATAATCTGCATATGATAGATATCATACAGAAGTTTAAAGTTAGGAGAACCGATACGGCGGCACAGTTCCACCCCCCAAATAGTATGATCGCACTGATAGTCCTTATGTCCTACGCTATTCAGCAGCTCCATTGTCAGGACGACATTATGTTTCTCTGCCAACGGCATCAAGCGTTTCAATCCTTTCTCACAGTTTTCCCATCCCTGAAGATCTGTCAGTCCGTTCCGTTTGCCGGAGAAACAGATCAGATTAGTCAATCCCGCCTCAGCGACCATAGGAATAACCTGCTCGTAGCTGGCTACCAGTTCATCATGCAACTTGGGATCATTGAACCCGCGGTCGATACCCAGTCCGGCCCCCTGGCACATAGCCACAGTCAACCCGTGTTTTTGTACGACCGGCCAGTCCTTCGGATCAAGTAGTTCGATCGATTCAATCCCTATATTCTTGCATATTCCGCAAAACTCATCCAACGGATAGCTGCCGAAGCACCATTTACTAACGGAATGGCGGATATTACCTTTCAATGGTTCCTTTGTTTCTACTTTCTTCTTTTTCGCAGGATTGGCGGCATCCAGTCCGGATACGGCTAATGCAGCACCACCTACCAACGCGGTCTTAATGGCTGTTCTTCTTGAGATGTTTTCCATGTTATTCAGAATTGATAATTAATTTAGATGGTACAAATATAAGAAAAGAATCTATTTCAGCACCTTATCGATCCACGGTAACACCCATTCTTCTTTAAAATAATGATTCTTCGGATCGACATTGACCAGATCGAAATAGGTATCCCGATCGATACCCTCCGGAACTTCTTCTATTTGCTTCCGGTCTTTCGGATCGGCAAACTTCTTATAATGATAGAACGTGAAGTTATCCGGTTTACCTGCTATCCGATAGGCTTTACCGATCAGGTCGAAATCGCGGTCGAGGCCACCTTCCGTACAAATAACCGGACGGGGAGCCAAAGCCGCAACCAAATCGGGAAAGTCAAATTGCGTCAGAAAGCCAGGTATCAAATGCTCAATAGAATTCGGGAAAGGACGTGACCCTTTCGGATCCGGTTTCGTCATAACCAAAATCCTTTCGAGCGTACGACACAGGAAATCATTATAAACAAATGCATAGATGGACGGATCCAAAGCACCCAATACCATTAACGGTTCGGTCCCCAAAGAGAAACCGCTGACGATGATCCGCTCTTTATTCACAAAATCCTGTTCTTTCATCCAGTTCAGGACATTCCAATCCTGATAAGCGGTAAGTCCCAGATAACTCCATCCCATTTCCAGTAAAATACGGGATGTATTCAAATAATCAAAATAGCCGTTGTCTGAAAGCTCGGCGCAGGAGGTATTATCCACTGCAACAGCCACCAATCCTTTCTTCACATAATGTAAAGCCATAGCCCCCTTCTTTACAGGCTCGACAGGGAGTGAAGTCAATTCATAATCCCCTTCGGTTTCACCCGCCAGCCCTTCTTTGCTACCTCCAAATCCGGGTATGCAAAGCACAGCCGGAGCTTTATGACCGGCATCGACACCATCCGGAATCAAGACAAGATAAGGAACGACACTGCCCGGCAACGGATAGGACTCCCATTTCTCAATCCGATAGCCATCCCGCTGAACCGTTTTGATACAAACCGGAGCCGGTACATCCGACTGTTCCGGAAAATGCATCAACTCTTTCATTGCTGTACGCAGACCGGATTGCCATTCCTTAAACTCAGCAGGTGTAAAGGACGGATCAAAGGCATAAGCCGGTTTCATTTGCTTCAACATATACTGAACAGAACCTCTCGAACTCAGGAAACGTCCGTCCTTACGACCGGTAGTTATTCCTGAAAGAGCATCCGGATTGGAAGTTTGTCCCACTACCGGCAAAACCAGTAGCAGAGTAAATAAAGTAGTAATTATTTTGTACATGATATTATTCAGTTTAGTCTTTTATATGATTACCGTATGCGCTCGTATACGATGACCGTATCCCCCCACATACGACGGCCATATACGGGAGCATACGATGGTCGTATACGAGAACATACGACCATCGTATAAAGATTATTGTACAGTTGAAAACAGACGAACGATCAGACCAAAATTAGAATCACGGAAAGATGCCTCCCAGGGCGTCGTATCCGTTTGGTCATTTCGCGACTGAAGCATTCCCGCAGCCTTTTCTTTTTCTCCCCGATAAATAGCCGTACACCATTGTGCTACACGATTTTCAGGGAAATCCGTACTCCAGGCAGCTACCATACGATCTGCTTCCTGTACTTTCCCCGACTCACGCAGAGCCAATGCACTTAGCAGGTTACCGGAACCAAAATGAGAACGGGATGTTTTATATCCGGCTACGGCAGATAATAAAGCGGATGCTTTCCGGCTATCTCCCTGTCCTGCCGCTGCTTTCGCTTCCAGATAATCCTCCAGACGGCTGTCGATCATATCGTCATAAGGTTTTCCGACACCCAGATTCTCCGGCCACTCTTTAGAGGCTTCCACGCTCTTCATCACCTGTTTATAATTCTTATGACCCAGTTGTTCCATCGCCCGGTACAAATTTGCCTCACGGTAAACAGCGCGTCCCGCATACGAACCTTCATTCGGAAGAACCTGCATCCGGCTCAACAGAGAGATACAGGGTTGATACTGGCCTGTCTCACACAAAGCCTTCGCATATTTCAGACCGATATAATAGTTCGACGAATACTTCTTCGTATACTTCTTTCCCGTCTCAACAGCTTTCTGCCACTGGTTATTGGCGACATAGTGGTTGATCAAAGCAAATCCTGTACGCCATGACATCTCTATCTGCTCTGCTTTCAACAGGTCAGCCAACCGGGATTCGCCCTCTTTTAAAGAGGCACGGCTTAAATAGAATGGTGCATAGTCGGCTTCACCACAATTCTCCAACAGCTCCAACGCCTTTGCCTTATCCTGGTTAGCCCACCGGATCAAAGCTTCATAATAATCGATCTTCCAATCCGGCTGTACCCTCTTCGCCCATTCCAACGCTTTCAAAGAAGAAGGACGGAAAGGAAATACCATTGCCGGGGAGAGAGCTCCGGCGCGTTGCAACATTCCGCGGCTTTCATCATCGTTACCAGCCTGATGAAATAAATACGCCTGTTTGTAAAGAGCAATCGGATAGTTACCTGCGCACGACAGGAGAGACAATGCTTCTTCTGTGCAACCGACCGATTCATACCATTCAGCCAGCTCCATATAGGTTTCAAAAGGCAGCTCGTTGCGAATCAACGACTGAAGATCATCGATAGGATGACCGGAGCCTTCACCCTGGTAGAGCTGTTCAAAACGTGCCGCATGATACAGCGGAAGGTCTTCCAACAACGGATCGATAAGCGCTTTGGCTTTCTCCGGCTGGTTCGTCTTACGATAAACCACCATTAAAACATGGTCAGCACTCAGATTCATTTGATTGAACTCTTTACTTCTCAAGGCATAATGTTCAGCCTTTGCCCAGTTCCTATCCATCAGGTACATTTCAGCTAATTTCTCATAGGCTGCACTACGGACTCCCGGAGAATAGGAAGCTACAGAAAAGCCGTCTTTGGCATCCGTATGATTTTCCAATGCCATGTTGCATAATCCATACAGATAGTTGACATCTCCATCGTACGTGTTAATGCTTAACGCCGTTTTACAACGAGCAAGCGCTTCGTCATAACGTCCCTGGCGATAATAGAGAGAAGCTAGATCAGTCAGTGCAGGCACGAAATAAGGATCTTTTTCGAGGGAAGCCAGTAAAAACTTTTCTGCCTTGTCGAGTACTTTCTGATTCATCCATTGCTCTCCCTGCGTATAAAGACCATATACCGAGTTCCAGTCAAAATCGGCAGGCAGTTGTTTCGGGCGATTGGTGATGTTATCCGAAGGTACTTCCGAATACACCAGCAAGTCCTCGCCTACCACGACTTTCAGCCGACCGGCGGCAACAGCCTTATTCAATGGGATAGAATCTTTCCAGGTTTCCAGTACACCGCAGTTCAACGGGATGGAGTTTACTTCCTTTTCTCCTTCATAGAGCTTTATGCTTGTAGATAATTTCTGCAAAGGAGAGAAATACAACTTCAGAAAGCCGTCTTCCCTCAACACGTTAAGCGCTCCGACACGGCTTGCCTTTGAGACTCCTTTGATTCCTTTTACCGGAAACCAGTACTCAGTCCACCTGTCGGTCGCCTGCGGACCGAATGCCGTATGTTTATAAGGAGTTAAGCTACTATTGGAAGCCGGCTGGTTATACATGCGACCTGATTGCAGTTCGATATATTGCCCGTCCGTATCCGTCAACAAATCTTCCCAAATACCTCCCTCGCGGGAAAGCCCCCAAAGGAAAATCTTCATTCCCAGCTTCTCGTCATAATCAGCATGATGGATGGAGCCGAAATCGTTGTCATGCCAGTAAGCACCGTAGAAATCGTTATACTTCCCTACGATATGATACGATTTGGAATTACCGAAGTCGTTCTTTTCATACCAGGAGATATCCCGGCCCTGTTCATCCAAAGGAAACGAATGGAGTTCGCCTCCGTGTCCGATATAATTGGTTCCAGGATAGCAGAACTCGGCATTCCCCGCTGCCGGATAGCCGGCATTCATCCACTGATAGTAAGGCTGGTCAATGGATGAACTGTTATGCCAGGTCGTTGTCGTCGTAAAGTAAGCCTTATCTTTCGGAAGATTCACCTCCACAGTCCACAGTGTCCGGGTAACCAGTTCATAGGAAGAGACATAACAACTCACGCTTCCGTCCGGTTTCTGCCGGGTCACATAGTCGACCGGCGTACTGGAAGTCGGTGCATGACCGATGATACCGAAGTTGAACTCGATACCGCCTGATGTCCACGGACCACGCATCGCAATATCACGGAATTTCACGACATGGTTGTTGTAGATAAACTCCTTACCGGTCGTTTTATCTACGGCTCCCCATATTTTTCCACCTATCTCGGGGAACAGGGTCAGTTTGATATAATCATTTTCAAGAGAGACTACTTTCCATTGCTTGTCGGTTCCTTTAGCAGAAAAACCATCAAAACGGAAATAAGGATAGAATAGATCGGAGGGATCAGCCACCGGATCAGGATCAGAGAAAGGATAGGTTTTAACTGTCTCTACTGTCTCGGTTACAGTCGCTTGCTGTGCAAACAAGGGTTGCAACAAAGAGGTTGCACAAAGAAGGATGAGCATCTTTTTCATGGTAATTCATTTATATGGACAATAATGTATATAAGGAGTTTAATCCTCCTTATATACGATTAAAGAGTACATTCCCGGTAAATTATACTATATCGGAAGAGGTTATTTTGCAATAATTAACAAGCCCTTCCCTTTCGGAACAACAATCTCATCGCCGGGTTTCCAGGTTACTTCCTGTTGGAAATTCTCGATAGCCGGGGCATGCAATGTCACTTTCGAAGGATCGAGACCCAGTTTAGCCCAGTCGATGGAAAGCTTCACTTTGGCATCCGTATCTTCCCAGGTAGCCAATGAGATCAGTGCCTTATCACCCATGTGACTGTAAACGGTCGCCAACGTCTTTTCGCTGCCCGTCTTCACCGGATTGTCTTTCACCCAGTAACCGATCATTTCACTATTCTGCATACCGAAAGAATCCCACAGTTTCCACAGCGGTCCGTTATCCACACGAGGACTACGTCCTGTCATGCCATACAGCATGCCACGCCACGGATTACCGCCTCCTTCCAGCATCTCGCCCATCAAACCATAAGGAATACCGGAAACTTCAACCAGCCAAAACTCCGGCGGGAAATCATAATTGAAGTATTCACCGAACCACAGACGGTCGAGATAAGGGAAATGTTCCAAATACAAATTGGCACTATTGGCAAAACCGTCTTTCGGGTTATACTGATTGGCAGAATGCAGGTCGATCATAGCACCCGGATTCGTACGGTTCATCACTTTGCGGATACGCTTCATCGTCATCCGGTCGAAAGCCAGGTCATCGATATACAGCCCGTCGATACCGACGTTCTTCATCAGCCAGTCGAGACCTTCCAGATAATAATTATGCCAGCGGGAAACGCCACTGTTCACAATCGCCGCATCTTTCAGTCCGGGTACAAACCAGGCACCGATATAATTCTGATCCAAATGTTCCTGCAACCAGGAGAAGCCGCCGCCGGGACCTTCCGAGAATATCTCATTCCCCAAACTACGCAAAGCAAACATTTCCACACAGCTGTTGGACAACTCACGAACGGTATTGTAAATTTTCACCTTCATGTCGCGGGCGTGAGCACCGTCGATGTACGCTTTCATCTCTTTGGTACGCAGGAACGGATAGTTGATGAACGGATTGATAGCATTGGCATGATGGATATTGATGACATTGGCACCTCGCTTTTGTATGCCATCCAGGAACTCATAGTTATGATGATAGCGTTCGCGCCATTGTTTATCCGTATCGATCGGACGGAACGGAGTCAACGCCAGGTTGAAATAATAATACAGCCGGTCTCCTTTTTTCACGCTGCGCTTACCGGAATAAGCATTAATACGTGTTCCATCGGCAGCATTATGAATATCGATACCTCCATTTCCGGCATTACACCAGGATACCGGCATGTGCAACGGTTTTTGATGATAGAAATTGGTATTCAGCGGACGTTCGTATTTATTATCATACAGGCGGATCTGGATACCGGCATTGACATCACCCACCCAAACAGCATCCTGGTTTTTCTCTACATCCCATTTCCAGCGAAGATCATTCGGACAATAACCGCCTTTCTCTCCCAAACCCATCATATAACGTCCGACACCGGATGCTAAATGTGTCCGCAACGCAACATCCTCCACAGAAGCATCTTCACGGGCGACCAATGTCACTTTATATGCTATGTTTCCATCCGATTCCATCTCTCCTTCCAGGTCCATCAGGAAACGGCTGTTCTGGTTAAGGGCTTTCCAGGCGATTGCACCTTGTTTATGTTTGGTGATTTCGAAGTTCAGGTTTTCCCATGCACCGCCATCGGCAGCCAGTTCCATAGGAGCAGCCAATACACTACGGCCATTCGTACCGATGCCCGTCATAGTCTCTTTGAAATAACTGGTAATATGTTCCGGCAAACCTAAGTCAGAGAGTTTAACCTCGCGTCCCAGGCAGCTGATCGTTTTATCCTTCATCACCAGCGGCGTATAAGGGGCAATCACCTCATCATCAAAACCGATCTGCGAGTTCAGCCAACGCAGACGGGAATGACGCCAAGGTTCATTATCTCCATGATTGGCAATTACATTTTCCGAAACATTCAGAGAGACTTGTACGGCTTTGCTTTCGGCATTGGCGGCAGAGACAGTCACTGTTCCCTGATAAGTGCCTGCAGAAAGATGCTCCGGCAACTGGGTTCCAACCCATAATGCCTGTACCTTACCCTTATCCACAGAGCAATTCTTTTCAAAAACGGTACCGGTCACATCCGTCCCTTCCGTATTGAAACAGGTAAATGAGGAGGCCGGTATCTGCTCGCCGGTCGCTTTATTCGTAAGGGCAGAGAAATCGACATGCAGATTCTCTACATTCGAACGTGCCGCCCAGACACCTAACTGAAAGACATAATACTCTCCCTTATCCGCCTGCCCGTTAAAGAAATCATGCCGGTTGTCGGCAATCCATTTATAAGGAATATCCGTTGTCATGCGGATGGGGAATTTGCGATCTTCCGTAAAGAGAATATATTTTTCCCCAGGACGTTCTTTTAATAAGCGGGCAGTCTCGTTCGATGTAGCGATCACTTCCATCGGATAGAAGCTGTTCAGCTCATTGATTGCCTGGAACTGTACGACTTTAGCAGCCGGAAGGGCAGGTGCTTTCTTCCCGGACAGTTTATTTTTCTTTACCCAGTCAGCCGAAGCCGTATTCTCGAAAGCAGGATAATTAACGGTCGGATAGTAAGGACTGCCGCTCATTACATTCTTCAGATAATAGATATAATATTCTCCCGGAATAGTCTGCGGCTGAAAAGCGACCTCTCCCCGCTCCCGGTCGACAGTAAAGCGGCATACATTCGTAATACGTTCACCGGTTGCAGCATCCACAACGATCAGATTTTTTGCTTCCGGGTTCAGATCGCGGCGACGCCAGTCGATCGTTGCCAATACAGCATCGGCCGGTTTATCTACAGCGACAACCACCCGATGGTTTCCCAATGAATCGGCATTCCATGTACCCACCCCATAAAGTTCGTCTGTGGGTACAGCCTGTGCCTGCAAACTACTATAGGTAAACAGGCAAAAAAGTGTAAATAGCAATTGTTTCATGTGTACTAGTATTTATCTTTAATATTGCTTTATACGATTGATCAATTCATCCTGCGGACGTCTTTTCGCCAGATCGGCCGGATCAGCCTCACGAATAAAATCATTCTTCAGACGAATATTCTCTTCATTAAAATAAGTGATCTCCTTGTCAGAAAAGCTATCTCTCAGTAAATCAGCCGGTGTACATAAAGAATACCCCAGTTGCTGCAATAGATCTCCGGCTACGGATTCAAAGATAGCAATATCTTCGGAAGATAATTCACGCAGAAACTTTTTTGTATTGTCTTTCAGGATCGGTTTGGTTACATTTGCCCACATTTTGCCTGCAACCGCTGTATTTTCAGACTCGCGGCTCTTATAATAATCCATCACCCTATCAGAATAAGGAAGATGCAGGAAATCGCAAAGCTGCCGCATCACTTTTTCCGGACTGGAAATAAGTGTTTCGTAATTCAGCATAAAGAAATGATCGGCCGCCGTCCTGTCTTTCAAACGGAGAGCAACTTCCTGATCCTTTTTCCAATTTTCAGCCAGTGCATAAATATGTTTCTCTCCGACAATAGCCTTTTTAAACGAAAGAGCGACATCACGACCGTCCCGGTATAGATAGATATAATAAGGAGAAATCCCGGTAGATTCAATGCCTTCTGCATACAGCATATTTTTCATGCTTTTACATAGCCAGAAAGAAGCTCCGGTCTGACGGGCTGCTGATTCATAAATCACCCGGAACAACTCATACAACGTTTGTTGCCTGCAGGCTGCTACCACTTCATCTGCACGAATCGTAATACCTTCCCAGGGAACCGGATTCACTGTGACTAACTCGCACACATCCTGTGCCAACCGATAAAAATTAGACTGATCCGTTAAATCGCCATATTTGGGAAGCAACGGTAAGAAACGCTGAAGAATATGCGGAGGATGGGGAGCAGCAATCTCCCGGATTCCGTCCAGCATGACACGCAACAGATTGGATCCGGATCGCTGGGTTCCAATCATTTGTATACCTTGTATTGTATTCATAGAATTAGAATAAGATAAAGCCCGCCACGCCTGCTCCGATGATCAGGTAAACCGGACTGATTGTGTATTTTAGTGAAATAAAAAATGTAACCAGGAAGATAATAACCGAAACAACCGACAGCGTAATCGTCTGTCCGATCGTAACGGCTGAAGCAAAGATCATTCCGATAACAGCCGCCCGTATCCCTTTCATGGCTGCTTTTACAACGGATGACTGATTCAGAATCTTTACAAAACGGGATAATAAGACGGTTAATACAGCCGGCGGAGTAAACATCGCCAACGTTGCCAGCAACGCCCCCGTGATACCTGCCACTTTATACCCGATGAAGGTCGCTGTAATAAATATCGGTCCGGGAGTGATCTGCCCTATCGCTATCCCGTCGGCAAACTCAGCCGAGGTCAGCCAGTTCAAGTTCTCCACAAACAACTCATGCAAAGCAGGGATAACAACATATCCCCCTCCGAACAAAGTCAGGCTGATACCGGAGAAGGTCGATACAATCTGAATACCTTCTGGAGCACCCGGATATTGTCCTCCCCAAAGTAAGATACAGAGTAATAGCAAAAGAACAATCCCGGAAGTCATCAGCTGCCTGCTACCCGTCCGCTTCTCCCCATCTGATATCAACCCTTGCCCCACAGGCTGGCGAAACAGGAAACCGCCGACTATCCCGCTACCGATAATCAACAGAAAAGTAACCGTAAAACCACCGATAAAAATCAGCAACAAAGCCGCCAGCAGGCAAAGAGCCCATTGGGCTGGCAATTTGATCGTCTTACGTGCCATCCCGATAGCCACCGTAACGATCAAAGCGGTAATAGCCGGAGTGATTCCGCTGAACACATTCTTTACCGCAGGTATATTTCCATAGGAGAAATACAACCACGAAAGAAATATAACCAGTAAAAACGAGGGAATAATGATCCCGGCAAAAGCTACAACCGCCCCCGGTATCCCCCTTAAATGGTACCCGACATAGGCAATCGTATTTACGGCTACAGGCCCCGGCAATACGGAGGTCAGAGAAATCCCATCCAGCAAATCTTCTTCTTTCAGTTTCTTGTCTACTTCTACTAACTGCTTCTGTACGATAGCCACTAGCGACATATAACCGCCAAATGCCGTAGCTCCCAATTTCAGGAATGTAAAGAAGATATAGGATAGCGATGCACGTTCCATATTACTTGATTTCTTTAAAATATTTATCCCAGGTTTCTACCGGGACATACACTGCCCGATAAGGGGCAAAATGCAGGATACTTTCCCAAAGAACCTTTCCTTCCTTGTCCGTCACCATCACCGAACCGGTCTTCGAGCTACATTGTAGCAGATTCCCATTCGGCAGCATAGATACATTTCCCATACGGGAAGTATATTTATCGGCAGGCAATAAGGCATTTATCGTTGTCTCGGCCGTACGGTTCTCTTCATCCAACCGGAATGCTTTGCCTCCGGAACGCTGATTGTGTAAACCGTTGTCGAAAAGCATCAGATCGCCATTCTCCATAATATAAGGTGAATGTTGGAAAGAGAAATAAGCCGTTGTATCCATCTGAAAATCACCGTCTCGTCCAAAACGCCAGACCAGTTCACCACTTTGGGCATCCACTTTCCAAATCTGGTCTTCGATAGGAGCCGACAATAAATAATTGCCATCTTTATCAAAGCAAAGCCCGTTGATATGGAAACGGTCATAACGGTATTCTGCGATATACGGGTCCTTCTCAATGTCCCATACATCCCAGGCAGACCATTTTTTCAATACATTCCCCAATGTGTCGATGACCATAATGCCATCTCCCCCCAACGTATCCGTCTCCATTTTACCATTGACTGGAATCGTTGCCACTTTCTTCGGGCGGTACAATGTATGTATATGATGATCCTCATCCATTAATATATCATGATGAATCACTTGATAATCTTTCTCTTTTTCGACCTTATCCAAGTCAAGACGCCACATCGTTTCACCCGTTAGCGACACTTCCGCCAATCCGGTTCCACCGGCAAACCCGATCGAACCGCGACGCATCGGTTTTTTATGTTCATCGTTGCGTACTTGTTCAGGTGTCATCACATAATCATCAACAAAGTCTTTTACAAAGGGACGCAGCATCGCCAGGAAAGTTCCCCGTGGTGTAAGAGAAACTGCACGCACGCCAATATCATCCACTTGCCAATACCAACGAACTTCGCCTTCGTTGTCAATCAGCATCATATAGCCGGGCAAGCGTCCAAAACAAAGTAATATCATTCCATCTCCTAAAGCGGTTTTATCATGAGGTCGTTTATCTGTAAACCAACGGTTGACCAACCAGGACGATTGTTCACGGGTTTTAAAGGTCAGCTCTTTAGAATGCTGTTGAAATAGGTTATCTATGATTACCTGATAAGCATATTCTGTATTTGCTTTCAGAAGCAACAAATCAATATGATGAAGCGTATCGGCTGGAGAAGTACGCGTACGATACGATTTCCCGGTGCTTTTATCAGTATATTCCACATACACCGGTGCAGGTTTGGCCAACGATACATCCACTCTATTATACATAGCCGTATTACGCGGCGAAGTCAGCGTAACAGCAAGCAAGCTATTCCGTGTGTTCCAATAGAGAAATGCGGACACTCCGCATACTAAGACAATTACAAAACTTATCAAACACCTCATATCAACACAGATTAATTTAGTAAGAAAAAAGAAGGGAGTGCCACCTATTCGACAGCACACCCTCTCCAGTGTTTTATTATGGTAAACGAGAAGCGTTCTCGGCTGCCATTTTTGAATTTAATTGCGCATCATTCAACGGGTACGGGAAATAGCGCAAGCTAGGTGTCACATTCGTCGGCTGGGCAATACCCAGTTTTTTCAGATGTGCATTAACCACCTCTTCATACTTACCGAAACGGATCAAGTCTGCACGACGCTGAAATTCGAACACCAGTTCATAACCACGTTCCTTCAAGATAGCCTCATTCATCGCTTCTTTACTTGCCGGAGTCTGGAAACGATCGTGCTTGCCATATTCCGGAGCACCGGCACGGGCACGAATCTGATTCAAATATGGAAGGGCTGCAGCCGGACCATTCAAATTGTTTTCGATTTCAGCCTTACACAAAATAACATCCGACAGACGGAAAAGACAGATGGTACGACCATCATAGTAAGCTTCCGAAAGCATATCGTACGTATATTTCATTGTAGAAACATTCTGCATGTATTTTGTCGTATCATTCGGAACCACGGTCACACCCTCTTCCGGTACCATATAACGGAAACCATATTCAGACTGGTCATCACGAGCAGCAACACCCGTATAGTCATAATAAAAGAATTCACGACGTGGGTCTTCTTTATCATAGCTACGCCAGAACGGGAGAGATACGCCATAATATTGCCAACGTCCCGGTACATCCGGATGGTCACTCGGACCGAAATGGTTGGCAATCTCACCTCCGTTTTGAGAAGATTCATGCAAAATAGCAAAGATCATCTCCTTACCATACTTATTATTCTCAGACCATACATATTTAAAATCACTTTCCAACTCATACTGGCCACTGTTCAGCACCATATCAATATAAGTCTTCGCATTAGTATAGTCATGATTACGTAAATAGATCTTACCCAGCAATGTAGCAGCTGCTCCACTGGTAGCACGTGCCAAATCCTGACCTTCCCAACTTACGGGCAACAAATTGATACATTCCTTCAAATCGGCAATTATTTTTTCTTCAATCTGTGCAACCGGTGTCAGATCAACATCATTCATTGAAAAAGGATCATCCACCAAAGAGGTAAAGAAAGGTACCGCACCAAAAGCATCTGTCAGGTCACGGTAACAAAAAGCACGTAAAAACATAGCCTGCCCCTTTACCAGATCCTTTTTCTCTTCTGACATGTCTACGGCATCCACCTTATCCAAAATAACATTGGCATTAGAAATGACATTATACAAATCACGCCAGTTATTACTGAAATAACGGTTGTTGGCATCATACGTCATATTACTCAACTTCGCCGGATCGCCAGCGGCAGTCGAATACCCCATATCAGTTGCATAATCAGTCATCATGATCATATAACCGCCATACAGCAACCAGGCATCTCCCGGATAAGGAGTCATGTCTGAATACAATCCGACAACGGCCGCTTCAATATCCGACTCCGTGCCATACGCATTCGCACTCGTCAGGTTGCTATATATTTCCGGATCCAGATCGGTACAAGCAGAAAACAACCCTGCTGCCACTAAGCCTAACAAATATCTTTTTATTTTCATATTTAAAATCTCCTCTTTTTATTAGAATGTAATATTCAAACCGACCGTATAAGTACGTGTAGACGGATACGCATTGAAGTCAAGACCGGCACCGGCATTTGCTGTCTGCTGGCTACCACCAGACTGAGTCGCTTCGTTAGCCTTAGTATCCACTTCAGGATCCCAGCCGGAATATCCCGTGATAGTGAATAAGTTTTCAGCAGAGAAATACACACGGCAGGAACTTACCACCTTCTTAAACGGAATCGTATAGCCCAATGTCAAATTTTTCAAACGCAGGAAAGAAGCGTCTTCGATAAAATGATCATTGATATAACCACCGTACTGAGAATAGTAGAAACCATTACGCGGAATATCTGTATTGGTATTCGTCGGAGTCCAACGGTTCAGTGCATCCGGTGTACGTTTCCATTCCAGATTCATACGAGTCATATTCAACAAGTCGTTACCGATTGATCCCTGGAAGAAGATAGAGAGATCAAAACCTTTCCAGGCAAAGTTATTCGTCAAACCGAAAATCACATCCGGATTTGCATTACCGATGATTGTACGGTCGTCAGAATCAATCTTACCATCCTTATTCACATCTTCGAACTTCGGATCACCCGGTTTGGAGTTAGGTTGCGGAGCGTATGTTTCACCTTCTTGCAATACACCTATATATTTATAACCGAACAAAGAACCTAATGATTCACCTTCGCGAACAACGGCATAAGCCTCTTCCGACACAGTACCCATCGGCTTGGAAGATGTGATATAAATATCTGTGCTGCTACCTAAATCCAACACTTTGTTACGGTTAACGGCCAAGTTAAACTTCGTATCCCAAGTAAAATCACCTGTCAGGTTATGAGAGGTAATGTCGATTTCGAAACCACGGTTCTGTATAGCACCGATATTACGCTGCCCGGAAGTAAAACCTGTATAATAGGGTAAAGATACTTTCAGCAGCAAGTCTTCTGTTTTTTTCCAATAACCATCCAATGTCACAGACAAGCGGTTGTCAAAGAATCCCATATCCACACCGACATTATACTGAGAAGTTGTCTCCCATTTCAAACTGGCATTCTCCGGACTGCTTTGGTTCAGATGCGTACCCGGCTTGTTGCTTGAACCGTCCAGGGTGATCCGGTTGGTTGAAATCAATGCATAAGATGCGTAATCACCAATACGTTCATTACCTGTCACACCATAACCGGCACGAACCTTCAAGTTGCTGAAAAGATTCAAATTCTTAATAAAATCTTCCTCACTGGCACGCCAAGCCAACGATCCGGAAGGGAAAGTACCCCAATGGTTGTTTACACCGAAACGGGAAGAACCGTCGCGACGAACCGTCACCGTTGCCAGATACTTATCCTTGAATGTATAATTCACACGTCCAAAGAAAGAAGCCAAAATATTCTCTGTCTTATTAGACATAATATCTTTCGTAGAAGCAGCACTCAAATTGTTCCACTGGAACAAGTCGGTTGAGAATCCTTTTGCTTCAGTCTGACGATATTCTGAATTATATTTTTCATAAGAATATCCCAACATCACATTCAGATCGTGCATATTATTGAAGGTCTTCATATAATTCAAGATACCTTCAAATACCTGACGGGTAGCTCTGAAATCGTATGTTGTTGCCACACCACCTTCAATTTCTCCTTGATAAGTCGATTTCGGCAGATAAGTCCCTTTGAAATTATTCAACAACTCCACACCGGCAGTCGCCTTGGCTGTGAAACCTTCGAACGGGTGTACTTCAAGGAAAGCAGTACCGTTAAACTTATCGTTGGTCATATCATTCTTACGTTCCAACAAGTTAGCCAATGGGTTATCGCCACGACCCCCCGGTACACGACCATAAGAACCATCTTCATTATAAGGCTTCACTGTCGGATCATAGTCCATAATACTCAACAATACGTTTGAGTTGACAATACTTCCGCTATACATCTGATAATTTGACTGTTCGCGATGTGCATACATCGTAGCTCCCGCCTTGATGTAATCGTTGATTGTCTGATCGACATTGATACGTCCGGAAATACGATTAAAGTCAGTATTCTTCAAGACACCTTCCTGCTGATAGAAGCCCAGGCTGGTCAATACCTTTGTTTTCTCCGTACCACCACGGAATTGAATATTATGGTCATGTACCAAACCGACACGCGTTGTTTCTTTCAACCAATCCGTATCTACGTCAGACTGCAACTGAGAAGGGGTATAGGCTCCATTCGGATTACCTTCCTGTCCTTCAATTTCCTGATACAACGCATTCTGTAAATTCATATAATCCTTCGCATTGATAAATGTAAATGGATTATCAATCTTTTGAGCACCCATATAACCGCTGTAAGAAATCTTATTCTCACCGGCTTTACCCCGTTTAGTCGTAATCAATACGACACCATTGGCACCACGGGCTCCATAGATAGCTGTTGCGGAAGCATCCTTCAAAATCTGCATAGATTCAATATCATTCGGATTGATGTTCAAACCTTCAGAAGAGGGGAAACCGTCCACTACATACAACGGTTCGTTGGTAGACGAAATAGAGTTGCTACCACGAACACGTACCGAAATAGTACCGCCCGGAGCTTTAGAACTCTGTGAAACCTGCACACCGGCAGTCTTACCCTGCAAAGCCTGAGCTGCATTACTTACCGTACCGCCCATTACCATATCATCAGCCGATACAGTAGAAACAGCACCTGTCAAGTCTTTCTTCTTTACATAACCATAACCAATGGCTACAACCTCATTCAGACCAATTGCCTCTTCAGCCAAACTGACATTCAGCACTGACTGACTACCTACCTTTACTTCTTGCGTAGTATAACCAATAAAAGAAACAACCAGAGTTGCATTATTAGGTACATCCAGGGTATACTTACCGTCCAGATCGGTAACTGTACCATTTGTGGTTCCTTTCTGCACAACATTAGCACCTGGTATAGGCTCTCCGGCACTGTCCGTTACTACACCCGACACCTTTTTAGCCTGTTGAGTGATCATAACACTTTCATTCTTTGCTTTCGCTGCATCCACTCCGCCCGGAATAGCATACGAAGAAACGAGGGAAGATATACATAATCCAGCTATAAGACCGGACCTGGATAACACCTTCCGCGTCTGAGAATCCACTGCTCTTGCAGCAAGATTGTCTTTCAGTAAAGCGTTGTTCATAAACTTGAATTATTAGATTTATATCTGCATTACAATTGTATCACCCTTTACAGTAAACTTGTCAGAATACCAATAATTGACCTGAGTTCGATAAGAACTCATTCAAAACAGATAGATCTTAAAAAAGGAAATATGTAAAAAAGGCTTTAGAGGAGTTCTATTCATAAAGATTTGAGTGGGGAGAGTGTTAAATTCTTATTTTTTTTAATATGAGAAACCGATATTAGTGTATTTTTTATATATTTGGCAAAAAATTGAGTGAGTTCTTATCGGACTAAATCAGTTGCTTAAGAAAGGTTATAACGTGTTCTTATCTTGATATTCAAATAACAGACTGATATAAAGTACGTTTTACACAAATAGAATATTTACCTATTTAACCTTAAAATGCGTTTATTGATCTATTTTACATAAAACAAAATGTTCCCGATTAAGACAAATCATCATTCAACTATCATAAAACGATCTATTTAAGGTAAAGCATCGTAAAAATAGACATAAAAAACTATCAGACACAGACCATTTTTTCCATAGCACCCTATATTTTTTACTCAACTATACCTACTTTTTTCACGAAAACAACTAATTTTTCTCCTTCAGCCCCCCATTTTATATCCTTTTACACCCGGGTTTAAACGATGCTAAGACCCGGGTCCCGACACCCTTTACACCCGGGTCTCAAAAAAGATAATTAGTTACTTTGCTGAAAATAAGTCCTATAGACAGGAAGTTTTGTCAGGCAGTTTTATGATAGTATGATAGTAGAAAAATGGAACTATCACACTAACTATCATAGCCTTTACATATTGATATTCAACATATATAAAGCCATAAATGATAGTATGATAATTATATTAAACAATATTGATGTAAAGGAGCCTATTTATTTCTCTATCACCAGCCAGGTATTTCCACGGGCAGGAATAGTCACCGTAATATCTACCGTATAATCGCGATTCAGCTTATAAGTAACCGGAGCATTCTCTTTTTCCCTGATCTTCGCTACATCGGAGATACCGGTGTAATAAAGTGGAAGCCGGATCGTACGGGTGATAGCCTGGTCAGTCGGGTTGAACAACAAGGCAAAGCCTTTCTCCTTGCCTTGCGGGTCCACATGCATGAAGCCATCCCAGTCACGTCCGTCGGCACGGCGCAGGTGGATCAGTTCGCTGTTGAGGATAGTCCGGTATTTCTTGTACCAGTTGATCACCTCTACCACGGCTGCTTTCGTTTCGGGGGTATCGTATAAACGGGGACCACGATAACAAGCCTGTACACCGGCTCCATAGTTCTGGATCATGTGCGCCTTATAGTCGGGGATGTGATCTTTCAAAGGTTCGAGGGTCGCAGCGGCACCACCACCATGATATTGGGTGAGCGGAACGAATGTCCAACACATACCCGGCAGACGTTCCCACAGGCCGTCATACATTACTTGACGTCCCAACACAAGCTGGCGTTCACGGGGAAGCGACCAGTTCACTTCACGATAACCGATACCGACCTTCGTTCCGCCATTCAGCATGTAACCGAAGTCGGGAATATTGGTATAAATGCCATTTTCACACATCCACTGATAAAGGTTTACAATCTGTTGGCGTTGTTTCCACTGGGAGTCTTTCAAACCTTTATGATGGGCATGACTGGTCGAGGCACAGACGTTGCCCGGATAAGAACCATCGTTTTCAAAGACCGTCATTCCTGTCTTCTCGTAGAAAGAGCGTATCTTACGGAAGTAGTCATATCCCCACTCGCTGGAAAGACAAGGCGAACTGCCGAAGATCATGCCTCCGCGCTTCCCTGTTTCCGGGTTAATAACGTCCACTTCGTCGCTGATCCAGCGGCTTGACAACAGGGAATAACCTCCCAGTTCGATACCTTTGGAGTTGGCATATTCGGTAAATTCCTTGAACTTGGCGATGTTCGCTTCACTCTCATCTTCCATATTCAATCCCGAACCGAAGCTGAGGATAACCATCTCATAACCGGTTTCTGCACATTGGTCGATAGCTGTCTTCACCACCTTCGGGTCTGACGATACGCAATGCAGGAAGATCGGGTTTTCAGTAGTCCAGGGAGCGATCTTCCGGTACATCCGTTTCAGGAAAAAACCTTTCCGGTCACGGTCGTCGCTGTCGAAAGGCATCAGCCAGGTACGAAAACTCCGGAACTTGCCACCGGCAGCAATATCTTCATCCGGTCCCATCGGGAGCTTTACCTCCAGCAGGCAGGGGGTGAGCAAGGGGTAGTTACATTGGGAGGTGTAACGCGGATCGGTATTCCAAAACTCAGTACGGTCGGCTTCCCGTTCAGTGAATCCTAGAAACGCCCAGTCACTTTCGACATGGATATTGGGTTTCAGGAATTGTTCGGGGCGTTTGGCTTCCACCGGAGATTCGGGTTCCGCCATAGCCAACTGCTCCAGGGTGAACTCGTCGAGCGTAATGTTCATGTCACTCTCGTTTTCTATCTCCATCCATTTACTGATACAGGGGATACCGTCATACAAAGCATAATTCAGTTTTACCTTTACGCCTTTCAGGTAATCCGGTCCTTCGAGATAAAAAGAGAGCACCTTACCCGTCGTTTCACCCGGCTTTACCAGCGACCAGCGTTTATTCGCCCAATCGATACGGGGAGTCAACTCAGTGATATCGAATCCTGTCACCCGGAACGAGTTCGGCAGGATGGTCAGACTGTCGACCCATTTGTATTGCGTATATCCGTATTCAAACTGCCCGTCGAGGCCGCCTAACGTATATACTTTATCGTCTATCTTTAGAATACCTTCATTGCTGACGGCACGCAATAGACTTTCGCCAGTCATCTGATTAATCAGATCGACCGTTGCCAAATTGGGGAAGATACGGAAGATACGACTTACCAAGCCGTTGGAAAGAACGATATCTTTCCCGTTATGCGTCTGATAAACGCCAGCTTTCACGCCTTCAGCATCGAGCAGCCAGTCCTTTTCGGAACGTGCCACTGGCAGATGAATGACAGGCAATTCGACAATCTTGTTCTTCAATTTCTTTTCTACTTCCGACGGCATCGTTTCGACGGCTCCTTTGTAATCGGCATTCACCAACGACGGCTTGATTTCGAAATAAGAGAAAACTGGATCGATCCAGTCGGCATGATCACCGCTGGCACCGTCACCACCGTCTTCCACAATCAACTCCAATACATCCACACCGGATACATCCAGCGATATGTCGCGCGCCTTTTCACCACTACGCACCATTCCGCTGTTATACATTTCCTTTCCATCACCCATCAGGCGGAAAATAACGCTGCCTTTCCCCAGCGAGCCGTCGCCGGAACCTACTCCGACAAACTGTTTCTTTCCACCTGCACCGTCCGTACGGTAGAACAGCATGGTGCCGTCCGTCATCGGTATCTTATTAAAATCTCCATTCTTATAATCTATAGACTGGTCGTTCACTCCAATCTTGCAGGTAAATGTACTGGTCTTTTTCCGTAAACTCAGCTTGAACTTACTACCTGCCTGAACACCAATACCGCGCTCAAACGACTTGCCGGCAATCGTTAGACGCTCACCAGTCACTGCCGCATTCTTCATAGGCGAACCATACTGCTGATAGGCCAAAGATAAATCCATATCTGAAAGAGAAACAGCATCCTGCGCATGCACTCCCCCGCTCAAGAACAAAAGCCCTCCAACAAGGGCAAACAAAGAAATTGTCTTTTTCATGATAAAGTCAGAATAAATATAAGTTCCCAAAGATACAGAAATATATATCCGAGGGTGCTATGATTTTTCGATTGTTTTTATTTTCCGGCAATTCTCTTCAATGGAATCTGTACATTAAAACACCCTCCATCTGTCCGGGGATTTATGTTGATAACCGAGCAAGCTGCATATAATATCTGCGGATTGCCTATATCGTCTAGCAGCAACTGCGGACGCTCCAGGCGATCTACCCGAATGGTATCGCCGGAGTTCAGTATCAGTTCTTTTTTGAGGAATTGAGAATGTTCGGGCAGCAGCCAGTCGATACCGTCTTTCGAATACATAAGGGCCAGCGAGGGTTCTCCTTTCGTAAACTTCCCGGTAAAGTCTTTGAATATGGCATAAAAGAGCTGATCATCCTGACTATACCAGACATAAGGATCTTCGGCAGATAACTTTCCACCATCCGTTGTTTCCACAGTAAATATCTCACGGTCGAGAGGAACGAACGGTCCTGTCGGTGAGTCGCTGATAGCCACTCCGTGCACCCCCCGCCAAGTAGGGTCATAAATATTCCCCTTAAAATAAAGCAGATACTTCCGGTCGGACGGACGGTAGACGACGGAAGGATTCACTACGATAATATTATCCGGCAACGGTTGCGTACCCTTCGGAGAAGGATCTACGATAGCATCCTCCTTCACCCGGGTGCGGGGAGTCAGTAAAGGCTGAGTGGAATGTGTATAATCTCCATTCAACAGCTGGTCGAATGAGTCGAACACAATCACGCCGATTTTCAAACTCTGCTGAATACGGCTACGTCGGTCAAGCTCACCGGAAGAGCAGCGGATAGGAACCAGTCCGATAGGATCTGCCCCACCTATATAATACAGATAATATTTGCCATCAAACTTACGAATATGCGGATTATGCACGGTCTGCGCATCCCAGGAAGAGGTATCGGGAGCATATCCGTCCTGATTCAAAAAAAATCCGAGGAAATGATACCCTCCGTCAGGGTTGTCAGATACGGCCAGCCCCAACTTGGAGCCTAGCACCCAAGCATCGGAAAAACGATACGTTCCCGTCTCAAACCCGGCAAAAACCAGATAATATTTACCATCTTCCCCCTGAATAGGAGAAGCCCCCCAAACGAAATGATTATCTACCTGAAAACAAGAATGTCCGGCTACTCGCGAACTATCAGCCGATACGATCTGTAAGTCAACTGCCTCCGACCGATACCGGCAGTCCTCTTCCGGAGACAAAGACCGGCAACTGCTGCCCAGTAGCAGGCCGATCCATGCTATTATGAATAAACTCCTTTTTTTCATTTTCCCCAATCCTTATTCGGCGTATCTCCCAGCCATAGCTCCAACAGTCCTCCGTTTGCGAAAGCTGTGTGAGGTATCCGGAAAGAATTATACTCTTTCCCGTTCAGACGGGCACGCTGGATATAACAATTTGTCTTCGAGTTATTATACGTCTTTATTTTAAAGGTTCCTCCCTGATAATAATCCGGATCCAGCGAGATAGTCACCTCATCGAATACAGGGCTTGTCAGATCATATTGCGGATCGCGGGAAGAACCGCCGTCCAGTGCAAATAATCCGATCGCCATCAGAGAGCTTACTCCGCCCATCTGCCCCTGATCCTCATCATGTCCGCCATACCCTCTGTCGGGAGTTACCGCCCCATAAGCCTGCTCTTTCACACGGCGTACCCAGTATTGGGTCAGCCAGGGTTTTCCGGCATGCGAGAAGACATGAGCATTCGAGCATCCCGGCTGGTTCGCATAACTGACATAGCCGCTGCCGTATCCATAGACAAAATCCGTCGACTCCGACTCCCTGAAAGCAAAATCCAGCTTACTGCAAAGACTGTCGTTCCCTCCCATCAGCTTTGCCAATACAGGGATATCGTGCGAAAGTCCGAACGTCGCCTGCCAGGCGTTAGCCTCCACATATCCGTTTCCGCTCAAAGGATCGGTATGCAGCCACTCACCGTTGGCTTTCTTCGGCAGGATCAGTCCCAGTTCCTTATTGAAAGAAGCCGGCCAGCCTGTAGCCCGTTTATGGAAGTAGTTATAATCTCCTTTCTTTTCCATTTTAGCGGCCATTTCAGCCAAAGCCCAGTCCTCGAAAGCCCACTGGATGGTCAGACCGGCATTACCGGGACAATAGCCGTTACGGACATAGAAGTCCAGCTCCTTATCCATTCCCAATGCCAGCATTCCTCCTTTGGAATGATTTCGTTTCATAGCCTTGAAAGCCTTTTGCGGATCCCATTTCCGGACAAGTCCTTTCTGGAAAGCACTCGTGATAAGAGAGGTAGCAGGACATCCGGACATGATATACGAATATCCGCCGGCACAAGGTCCGCGGGGAAGCAGGTTTCCATTCACATCATACTCCAGCAGAGAAGCCGCAAAGTCATCCAATACGGACGGATAAGCCAGTCCCCAAAGCGTATTCAGATTCCACTGTGTCAACCAGAATGCATCCGAGTTGTACATATGATGTTTCACTTTTCCCTGTCCGTCTTTCTCCAGCTGACGCACATGGAAACGGATATTTTTCGTCTGTGCCCCTTCCCGGGTTCCATCCGTATAATCCGGATATTCGCCGTTGGCATCGTCCAGTTTATGCCTTCCCAGTAAAGAGTGCCATAAGTCTGTATAGAACTTCATCTGCTGATCATGACTGCCTCCTTTCACGTCGATCCGGCCTAACCATTCATTCCATTCCTGCTGGGATGCCTGCCGTACCCGGTCAAAATCCCAATGGTCGCAATCCTGCTTCAGGTTATCCCAGGCATTCTCCGTGCTTACGTAAGAGATAGCCACCTTCATCTGCAACTGTTCCCCCGACTGGACGCTGTAATTTGCTTTCACGCCGGAAACAGGAGCATCATGGTAACTCATTCCCGGATTTCTCGGCGTACTCTCTTTTGCTCCCTGCAATTCATCGATATCTTTGAACTGCTTCGAACCTACCCAGCCATCCAGTGACTGAAAAGGCGTATCGAATGTAACGGCAAAATAGATCCTGACCACATCGGGCCCTCCCCACAAGCGTCCGGTCGTATCAAAATATCCATCCACAGCATGAGTTCCTTTTTTATTGACGTGCGCATTGACCATGGTCGAAGTCCCGACATAACCGCCGAGGTTCAGCAATATATCCGCCACGTCTTCTTCCGTATAAGTGAACCGGTAGAAGCTGACACGATCGGTAGCCGTCTGTTCCACCCATACGTTATATTTATCCAGAAAAAGTCTGTGATAACCAGGTTGAACGATCTCCCCCTCATGCAGGAAAGGAGATTTCCAGGCTTGTTCGCCGCCTGTCGGGTCTACCTCTCCCGTCACCGGCATCACCGTCAGCCCGGAAAGCATCCAGCAATGGATCTGCGGAAAGCCCAGCACTTCCGAAGAGTTGTAATTGTAACCGCCGCCGTACTGATTTTTATTTCTCGTCAGCGGTGCAGCTCCTATCATCCCATACGGCTGATTGCCTGTGATAAAGAAAAAATAGCGTCCCCGGGCAGTCTCGATATACGGATTGACCCAGGATACATGATCCGTATAATCTTCAGGAGAAGGAAAGACCTCGATCTCCGAAAGACCGACCTGCGTACCGGCAGCATCCGTCACTTCGAACCGTATCCATTCCACTTTCCGCGATTCGAACTCGATCTCTTTGGGAGTTCCGTCATTCGCCATCCCCCAGACGTTGAGCTTACTACCGTCACTGAAATGCAACACGCCTCCGGCAATATGTGCCTCCATAGACGGCCGGTCATATAAAATAACTTTATTGATATTCACGGGACGTTCCCAGTCCAGCTGTATCCAGGGATAATCGATCTGCCCCCAGAATGTTTCGGTACTGGCAGACACCCATTCGCCTTTTCCCTGTACGCGTATCACTCCGTCGGTCGCCTTTGCCGCATCATGACCGGCATCAATCGAAGAAGAGGCCGATGCCCGTGCCTGCGGGGCGATATTATAGGGCGTTGCCCGGCATATAGCCGGACAACAACCTAACAACATAATAAATAGTGATAAGAAACATATCTTTTTTCCCATATGGTAGTGCATGATATTTAATACAAAAATAGACTTTCATATTCCTTCCGGAAATAGCAAAAAATTGCCTATTCCGTGGATTATTATTGTTTACCGCTTACAGATATACGCGCAACAAAGCCTCCTCCCGACATCAACTCCTCTTTTATTCGATGTCCGGAACGCACTTTGCTCTTCTTCACCTCTATCTGCTTCCGATTGCCGGGGGCATCCGAAGCTATCTCTATCAGATATTTTCCTTTAGGCAAAAAATTCAGCTTCGCATCAAACGTGCGGGCTGTTTCTCCGTTGAGAACGGTCAGATACCAGACATCTCCCTTCCGCCGTGCCAAAGCAGCCAACTGACCGATCTCGCTTTCCGGCAAAACGATCGTTTCATCCCAGGTTACCGGTACACTTTCTATGAATGACCGACCCGGGCACGACAGCATATCTTCCATGTCTGCCGCAAAGATTAACATCGGGGAAGTGAACATATAGATCGATGACAACTGATGTCCAAAGGTCACAGACGGATGACAAAAGCCGCGGAAGTTCAAAGGTGTATAATCGGCAGCTCCTACCAGCCAGCGGGTAAACGGCAATACCGTATTATGATAAGGCCAGGGCGGACCCGGAGCCCAGCTATCCTCTCCGCCAACACATTCCAGTCCTCTTACAGCTTCTTTCGCCAGTAGGTTCGGATAGGTATACGAGTCGCCGGTCGGTTTATTTACACCATGAAAGATAACCATGAGTTTCTCTTTGGCAGCAGCTTTCAGAATATTCTCCATCAGATTGACCGTAAAAGCATTCTCCGTATGGAAAAAGTCGATCTTCAGACCTTTCACTCCTACTTCCGCACACTTCTTCATAAAATCGGCACGCTCTTCCGCATCTACCAGACCCACATCTGATTTATTTCCAAACCGGGGAGACGAAGAACGCCATACCCAAATATCCACATTCTTTGCTTTGGCATAATCGACCAGGTCTTTCAACATCTCCCACTTGGTCCGTCCGTTTGCCTCTTTTTCCGTTTGCTGCCACAACTCCCAGCCGTCGTCCACCACAACAGACTCAATACCCAGTTCGGCACACCCGTCTACATATTTTTTATGATTGGCAACACTCAGCCGGTCATTGCCTTCCACCAACCAGGTAAACGTCGCTCTGCCGGGTTTGATCCAGTCGGTCTTCGCCCCATCCGGGAAAAGCGTTTTATCCGGCTGGTCGGATACCTGAGCGATAATCCGGTTATTCACCAGGCCATTTAGATCTTTAGCCAGCATAAGAACGCGCCAAGGAGTTACGATTTCCTGACTCCGCTCTTTCGGAGATGCAATCCACGGGACATTACGAACTTCTTCATGCCAGAATTTTGTAGGTGGAAGGCCGGTTATTATCCCCGTTTCCATATGTCCTTTATTCTCTACATAACCGAATTGTACCTTGTTCGGAGCTGTTCCAAATAGTACGGCTCCATGAAAATTGAACAGATTCGCTTCCGTGATTGCTGCATAAATCCCATTCGGCAGATGGAAAGTGGCAGGCGGCGCCAGTAGTTCACCCTCTATACGATCGGTCTCCCGCTCCTGGTACTCTTGTAACCAGCCATATTGGAAAGGGCCGCTGGCATACCAGACTTTCGTCTGTGACGGAAAGATAAATGATGTTTCCTCTCCGTAAATACAAACTGGTTCCTCTGCCGGGATACGGTAACGCAAGGCAATCCCGTCCGGGAATATTCGGATATCCATATGAAAACGACTTCCATCGGCTTGCTGTAACTCATAGACAAGTGTATTGTTTTCCTTTTTTTCCTTGTTAAGCAGCTGAACGTCTTTCCCCAGCTGACGGTGGTCGACATTCAAACCCAAAGGGGCTTCCCGGATAACTGAGTTTTCCTCATAAGAGACATCCAGCACCAATTGTTTATCGGCATTCGCCTCTACTTTCAACTTTACAGGGGTAGCACCAGACATGGCATCAACTCCCTCTGCATTCTTCCCTTTTACGAGCTGATTAACACTTAGTAAAAGTAGTGCTATCACTAGAATTTTCGATACATGATTATTCATCTTCAGTTATATTAGGGTTCCAAACTTTGAAATGGTAAAAATAGGAAACAAATCCGGTTGAGACTTTTATAAAATACGAGATTTATTTTGCATAATCCGAGATTAGAGATACTAATTACATTTTCACTCTAATCCCGAATGTATGATATTTTAGATTTACATCTTGATCACCGAAGAACTATTATTTCTATCAATATTTATTGAGATGTCATAAAACGGAAATTATAATCACTGAATGACCAGACTTTAGCCCCTTCTGGAATGACGGCTTTTCCCGTTTTATTTCCATCCGCATCTACATCTACTTTCAGAACAATACGGGAAAAATCACCTTTTTCATAGTCAAAACTTTTGCCGTCATCATCATACAAATTATAAGAAGAAGAAGTTTTACCATAATGACGTACTTCCAGCGGTAGCTTTTCATCCTTCACCTTTGTCACAGCAGGCCACAAAGGGATAATCCCTCCTTCTTTCACATACACCGGAATTTTTGACAAACCGGGAGAAACAGTTATCACCTCACCTTCTCCAGCAAATTCTCCTGTATAAAAATCATACCATTTACCTTGTGGCAGGATTACCTGGCGTTCTTTTTCTCCTGCAAATAAAGGAGCGATAAGCAGGCTCGGACCTACCATAAACTGGTCCTTCACCTCTTTCCTTACAGCCATCGCATACGGATTAGCAGTTGCATCCAACACCCCTTTTTCTGTTTGCGAATCCGCCTGATAACCTTCTTCCAGATTCATAGCACGAATAGGAGGAGTCCCTTCAAAGGCATAATCAGCAAAAGCAGTATAGAGGTAAGGGATTAGTTGCATACGTAATTGTGCGATCGCACGCACCTCTTTTTCCACTTCCGGAAAACTCCAGGGCTTCGTTCCATCTGCCCAGGCATCCAATTGAGCCACAGGAGAAAAACAAACTGTCTGCATCCGTCTTAACCACTCTTCCCCCGTCGCGGAAGATCTTACCTCCGGCGTCCAAAGAACACCGATAAAGGAACTGTTTATCAATGCTGTTATAAAATCACGATGGGCATAATAGTCGTTATAAATAACATAAGGATACGAGCTGGTCCCTGCATTCCCGGCACGAACCAATCCATACGTTCGTGTATTGCGTTTACGGAACATGTCCATCGTAACACTCTGCATCATCGAACCATATATCTGACGCATCTGCTCCGCCGATATTCCGGAAGGGAAAGATGCGACATCCGGCCAAAGCCATGAATCATAGCCATCATTTTCATCCATCTTATATCCACTGACACCTTTATCCAGCTGATGCTTCTCAAAATGCTTCACCATGATCTTCTGTGCTGCTGGCATCGAATAATCGGGAACAATCCCACACCATACCGTATGCGACCCGGTATAGGGTTCGATTTTACTGTACAGCTCGCCATCCGGTGAGATATAAGGATTAATCCATACATTCGTTTTTATATGCTGGTCATTCAAGCCTTTCACAAAATTATCCGGATCCGGGAAACGGGTGTTGTCCCATTCGTAGGTACACGGATAAGAACGGCTCATCCAGCCGGGTTCAAGTCCCACCACACTTAACGGAAAACCCCGCTTTTCAAACTGAGATACTTCTTCATTGACTTCTTTATCGGAGAACAAGGAAGGCACACGATGCCAAAAACCAAGCCCCCACCTCGGAGGTAATGCCCCGCCGCCATTATACAAATTAAAACGACGTACGACATCCAGCATAGTCGGCCCGGCAAACAGGACAACCTCAACCCCTTCTGCAGGAACCAGGAACTCCAGATTATCCGAATAAGGTTGGGCTTCCCAATGCTTATCCGTATTCCTATCCCTAATGACTGGTGGATTTTTACTGTCTTTCCGCACACTCGTACCCACCCAGGTATCAATATAACGGGCTGAATTTATAAATGCACCATACCCTCTCGACGAAACAAAGAAAGGAACCGGTGTATGCGTACGCCCATCATCTTTTCCAGTATAATGATCGACATGCAGCCGCATAATACGTCCTCTTTGTTCAACCGTCTTGAAATTCAGCCCTAGACCGAATATCTTTTCCTCCTTTTCAAGCGGGAAACGGATATAGGTTTTTCCGTCTACTACTTCAAAAGTGATATCTTCCCGAGATATAGGTAAGGAAGCTTCCCCCATTTTTCCGATAGCATCAAGTTTGGGAGTTATATTCAATTCACTCAGCAAGTTCACCTTCTCAGGAGTACCTACAGATACATTCCATACCCCTGCAGTCTCTTCTTTCCACTCGACTCCCCCTTTTCGTTGAGGAGAATTATTACATGCACTCAAAATACAAAGAGTACAGATTACTACAAAATATTTTCTCATATATCCTATTTAAAAGAAGGCAGAAACACAGGTCCCTGCCTTCTATAATTATAAAATCAATCTAACGGGTTGAATGTACCACCGCTCCAGCCTTGTGTCTGCTCCATCTTGGAGTTCGTTTCCAGATACTTGTTAGGTATCGCATAGAAATAGTAGTTATCTTTAAAATCAATAGCAAAGTTCTTATCCAGAATAACTAGCGAGTCTCTGAAGTAAGTAGCATAATTGTTATCAAAATCAGCCGTATCCTTTATCTTATTGAATTCTTCCTCCGGTATATTCAACTTGGGCAGAACCCCATGACGGACTTTCCCGTTCAATTCTGCCTCAAACAAACGTCGGCGGCGCAAATCCCAATAACGTTTACCCTCGAAAGACAATTCCAGCTTTCTCTCCAGCATGATCGCATCGATCATTTGCCCTGATGACAGGCCAGTCTTGAGCCCATACATGCCATTATCCCCCGCGAGTATACCAGCTCTTGCCCTGATCGCTTTCAATACATCATAAGCCTCCTCTGTTTTACCCATCATAGCTGCACATTCCGCATAATTCAGCAAAACTTCTGCATGCCGAATCTCAATCCAGTCGGTACTACTTCTTTCCGTATAATAAGATGTATAACTCGGATCAACAGCCTTTCTACAATAAAAACCTGTTGCCGTAGGAGCATTCAACTCAGCACCCACATACGTCCACTGCTTTCTTCCGGCTTTACCGCTCAACTCCCATGTACAGCTGTTATAAGCGATAGTCACATTAAATCGAGGATCTCTGTTTTTCCAATACAAAACAGGATCGTACTCCTTAGATTCAGTAATAGGAACACCTGTTACCATCGGGTATGATTCAACCATTTCCAATGTCGGATGATTAGCCCCTGTATAATTCTGTGCCTCGGACAAAGGACGAGTCGCCGCATTCCATTTGTTTGTAGCTCCCGGTTCCTGGTATCTGCGCCCCCAAATAACTTCCCGGTTCATCTCATCATACCATATCTTTTCATAACTGGCATACAATCCATAGCCGTTTGCTTCCAACTCTTCTTTTGCCTGTTTATTCACTTTATATGCAGCTTCCCAGCGGTCCATCCGGTTATCCGGATTAAACTGAGGACTAGCATAATACAGTAGAACACGCCCTTTCAAAGCTAATGCAGCAGCTTTAGTTGCCCGTCCCAGATCATCACCAGTCCAGCTCCAAGGAAGATTTTCATAGGCATAATCAAGATCTTTAATAATAATATCAATACACTCAGACGTTTTATTACGTGACACCAACAAATCATCCGTAAGTTTCTGAGGCAATAATATCATCGGAACACCACCATAGACGCGTACCATGCAAAAATATCTCCAAGCACGAAGGATAGAAGCCTGAGCCTTTAAACTTGTACA
This sequence comes from Parabacteroides chongii, assembly GCF_029581355.1. Classification (NCBI taxonomy): domain Bacteria; kingdom Pseudomonadati; phylum Bacteroidota; class Bacteroidia; order Bacteroidales; family Tannerellaceae; genus Parabacteroides; species Parabacteroides chongii. Next base: position 1,392,695 of record NZ_CP120849.1, read on the forward strand.
AGTTTCTGTGTCTATCGCCTCATTATTCTCCAACTTTTCAAATAACATGTTTATATTACGAATATCTTCATAATACCAATAATCGCAGGAAGCCGTCGTCAACTGACCATACATCACACCACCACCGCCATCGGCTTCATCCGAGTAAGAGGAATAAAAAATAGAATTCGCACCATCTCCATCTCTGTCTTGTTCTCCTTCCCATTTAGGTAGGTTCTTTTCATACAGTCTGTTTAGGTAAGCTGTCGCATACTTGGCATCTCCCCAAACCTGGTCATCTGTTACAGCTGATAAATCCTTCTTATTCAGGATATCCGAACAACTCACACTCATAGCCAACAGTGAGCCGTATAATAAATATTTGATAGTCATAATACTTTAATTTTATTATTAGAAACTAAGGTTCACACCAAAAGAATAACTCTTCATCATAGGATAATCGAATATTGTCGAACTTTCCGGATCATAATATTTTACCTTATTCTGAAGCAAACATAAGTTATTTCCTGTCAAGAAGAATTTCAACTGGGCAACCCCCAACTTTGTCAATACAGATTTAGGCAATGCATACGAAAGATTCACATTTTTCAGACGTAAAAAAGAACCGTTACGCATCCAAAATGTCGATTCCTCATCAGCAGCATTACGAGATGCACGTGGAAAAGCTGCATTCACATTCTCCGGTGTCCAGTGATCAGTCCAAAAATCGAAGTTTGTTTCTTGCGGACGTGCCTGAGCACCTCTCATAGCGATCATCACATCATGCCCAGCTACTCCCTGCAAGAAAATATCCAAAGAAATGCCTTTCCATGAACCACCTAAAGAAATACCGTAATTCAAAGGAGGTGTCGTATGATTTATAATCCAGTCTTTATCATTATCATCAATCACACCATCCGGTTCATCACTGTTCGCACCACGCAAATCTTTATAGTTCAGCATTCCCAGTTCAGGCTTCTGCCCAAAGATAGTATAACCTTCCGGCAGTGCATCCAGATCTGCTTGCGTACGGATAATACCTGTTGCGATATATCCCATTTTACGATCCGTGCTATAACCGATCTCGGACTTATAGGGGCGAAGATTCTCTGCTTCATCTTTCGTGACCACTTTATTCACTGCATATCCCAAATTTCCTTTTACATAATACTTGAAATCGTCACCGATCTTATCATTATAGCCTAACTCCACTTCAAACCCTTTGGCATCGATCACACCATAGTTTTCAGAAGGCATCTTCGCGCCGAAAGTGGCAGGAATACTGGCTGCTCGGTCTCCCAAAATATCATATGTATGCCGATAGAAAGCATCCACATTCATCGACAGCCTGTTATTCAGGAAAGTAGCATCAAGACCGAAGTTATATGTCAAAGACTTTTCCCAGGTTATATCGACATTGGGAATAACATCTGCTGCAACACCGCTGCTCAACGAACCAAAATAAGCACCATTTACCAGATTATATCGCTGCATCCATTGCCATCCGCTGATCGCATTTTTATCCTTCAACACGATACCGTCATTCCCCAGCAATCCAATGGAAGTTCTTAATTTCAAATAGTTGATAAACTTAACATTTTCTTTGAAGAACTTTTCTTCCGACACTCTCCACGCCAATGAAGCAGACGGGAAGAATCCCCAACGGTTCTTGGGAGCAAAATTGACAGATCCGTCATAACGGAAAGAGGCTTCTACCAGGTACCTGTCATCGTAACCATAATTCAAACGACCTATATAAGAGATACGTCCTGTCTCTTCCCCTTTTCCATCCACGGTAGAGTTCTTCGAATCGGAACTACCGGCAAATAATTGGTCGACTGCGGAAGATATGAAGTAATTTCTCACTCCGTTGAACCAATCGACCGTTCCTTCCGATTGCTCGTAAACAAACAGGGCACCCACATCATGTTTTCCGAACTTATTGGCATATGTAATATATCCGTTCAACTGATAACTGTCTCTGGTATCATATTTTTCCTCCAGAAAATCACCGTCAGATCTTACTTTGACACGGTCTACCACATCTGTTATAATATGATTGTGGCCGCCTGTCATTTTATATTCATACAACGAATAAGGACGGTTGAACTGTTTAATAAATGTGTGCCTGTCGTATTTATTAAATAATAATTTAAGACTCAATCCCTTGATAAACGGAACATTATATTGTAAAGAAATATTCGCTTCATAATTGGAATACTTCTTTCTGTTATAACCGGTATTCCCTCCCAACAATTCTATCGGGTGCCATTCTACAAAACTTCCCGTCGGCTTCCCGTTAATATACGGAGGTACCTGCCCTGTCCGGAAAAGTAACCCTCTGTACAGGTTATCCATCTTATCTGAATCGTTGTCATATCTCCAATACGGTTTATCGTCATTTCTCGTATCCATATTCAGATTCAGGGAGACGATCAGGTCTTTCGTAATGTTTGCCTCCAGGTTACTTCTCAGATTATATTTCTTGAAGCTCAGATTATCGAAAGAACCTGTTTCATAATAGTAGTTACCTCCAATAAAATAGCGGACACGTTCGTTACCTCCGCTGACATTCAAAGAATGTCTCGTAAGCAGCGGTTGTTTCCATGCCTCATCCAGCCAATTATAATTGTTCTTTTTGAAGTACTCTAACTCATCGTCCGTATAATAACTCAAATCTGTCGGATCGACATTTTCCACAATTCTATTGTCATTGATAAAGACTGCCTGGTTGTAAGCATTCTGTGTCTCAGGAATCATAGTTGCATCAGATATACCGATAGAGCCGGTATAAGCGATCGTCGGCTTTCCTACTTTTCCTTTCTTGGTAGTAACCAACACAACGCCGTTGGCCGCACGTGCTCCATAGATGGCAGCAGATGCTCCGTCTTTCAGTACAGACAGGTTTTCCACTTCACTCGCATCCAAACCGTCAAATGCAAATTTATCTCTGACAATCCCGTCAATCACATACAAAGGAGCTGAATCATTCCAGGTACCTTTGGAGCGCACCGTCATATCGGCACCAGCACCGGGTTTACCTCCGGATTGCGTCAGCAATACCCCTGCCATTTTACCGACAAGCGCACTGGACAAACTACCCGCCGGAGAATCCTGAATATCTTCTGCACTGACAGAAGAAACCGATCCGGTCAGGTTCACTTTTTTCTGGATACCGTACCCTACAACTACTACTTCTTCGAGCTTCTGAGTATCTTCCAGCAACTTTACATTAACGGGAGAACCGTCATGTACAGGTACTTCCTGGCTGATATAACCGATATAAGAGATTAGGAGTGTTTTTCCGGAAACATTATTCAAAGTATATTTACCATCGATATCCGTAATGGTTCCGTTCGTAGTTCCTTTCTCCACAACGTTAGCACCGATAATCGGCTCACCGCCAGCATCAGTAACTATACCCGTCACATTTCCTTTCTTTCCCTGTGCCACAACCGGCTTTCCCGAACTGTCACTCTTTTCCGCCGGGTTGATTAGAATAAGATTATTCTCTGTGATCTCATACTTGATCCCTTCCTTTGCAAACAGACGGTTCAAAATAGTTTCGACACTCTGGTCTTTCTCGCGGACAGAGACTTTCTTATCTAGGTTGATTTTTCCACTCTCATAAATAAACCGGAACTCGGACTGGTTCTCTATCAAGTAAAGGATCTCCTTGATGGACTGATTATTGACATCCAACGACAGCTTCGTCTTTTGGGAATAAACGGTAGCCGAAATATTAAGCGAGAAAGCAATTAAAGCTAATGTTGTCAATCTCATAATAGCGTATACCTTTTTAAGGACCGGATACGATTCCAGCCTTGACATATTAAAAAAATTCATATATTTGTAATTTGATTGTTTGTTAACAATAGTGCTGAACACACTGTAAATTAATGATCAAAAAATAAGACGGGAAGTGGTTGCAACATTTCCCGTTTTTCGTGTTTCATGGTTGTTACTTCATAGGCAAATTTATTTAGAGGTTATACTTATATTTTTCCCTTTCACGTGATAGGCTATATTACTTAAATAGGATAAGGCCTCCAACACATCCGCAATTGTTTCTTCCTGTATTACACCATTGTAATGTATGTTTTTACCTAAATCCCCCTGAATATGGATATCGACATTATACCATCTTTCCAAATATTTACAGACATCCTCCAATGACATATCATCCATGTAAAGCTTATTATTCAGCCATCCATAAGAATGAGACAAATCACCGCTAAGTTGTTTCAATGTATTAGTTCGTTTATCGAACTCAGCCATATCACCCGCTTTCATCTTCAGTTTGTCGTTATTATGTCCCAGTTCAATATCTCCCTCCACCAATGATGCTTGTACAGTTGGGTCATCGGCATAAGCTTTCAGGTTAAAAGATGTGCCTAATACTTTCACCTCTACTCCATCAGCCATTTTCACAATAAAAGGGGTTTTACTTTTTGATACATCAAAATATCCTTCCCCCTGAAAACGGACTTCCCGAATTTTCTTCTTCGAATTATATACATAAGTAATATCCGACCCTGAATTCAACTTTACGACCGACCCGTCAGGCAACGCTATTTCCGAACGGTTCCCGTAATCGGCAGTCAAGCTGACAGAGATATCCTGCTCCTTATCAAATACTCCGGTAACAGAAAGAACGACCATCAATAAGACAGAGGCAGCAATACCCGATAAAGTATAATAAATATTATTCATACGTTTCCGAAGAAGAGTCTTCTGTCTGTTCGACGTATCCACTTTCTCCCAGGCACGATCCACATTGAAAATACCAGGATCCATATAATGTCCGGATTCCTCCCAGATCCTGCGGTACCGCTCCATTTCCTGCCGATTCTCCTCTTTTCGATCCAGCCATTCCTGTAGTACCGGATCGGTGATATCTTTTTCACCACTGAGCAGGTAATCTATTATATGATCACTTATATGTTCTTTTTCTTCCATGAATCTTCCTTTTATAATTAAGACACCCTAAAACAAAAAAGGTCCTATACGGACCTAAAAAAAATTATATACCTTTTACCTCCAGGCACTTTTTCAACCTCTGAAGGGATGCCCATATCTGATTTTTAATTGTTTTGACTGAAATGGATAACTGGTCTGCAATCTCTTTCTGCTTCAGTCCTTTTACGCGGTGAAGGAGTAACACCTCTTTACACCTGCCAGGCAACAGGTTGATACAATCGTAAAGGGCCATGCGGAATTCTTCAGTCTCAAGCGGATTTTCTTCGTAATAAGAAAGTTGCTCTTCCCGGTTCTCTAAAACTGTTTTGTAATTCGTTTGCGTACGGATATGATTCAATGCCAAATTTCTAGCCATCTTATAAAGGTATCCGGAAACATTTTCGCCAATCGCTATTTTCTTCCGATTGTTCCAAAGCGTAAAGAATAAGTCCTGCACAACATCCTCAGCATCCTCCTTCTCTCCTAACAGACGATAGACATAACAACACAAGCGGCTGTAATATCGTACAAACAGCTTATTGTAACTGGTGTAATCATCATTTCCGATTGCAGCAATTAGTTTTTCATCTGTAATAGAGGCATTCAATATATATTAAGTTAAATATTCAACAAGTATTATTCTGTAATTATCATAACTATTTCTTAATGACATGGCTGTATGAGCTAATTAAAATCATTTTCTATATAATTGCACGCTATAATCCAATGCAAATGTAAACTTATTTTTGTTATAAAAAATAGTATAAAACTACTTATTTGATGGATTATCCTCTGATTCACCAATCATCTTCTTACCGGAAGCTGTCACATATCGTAAAAATTCGCAATGCACGTCGATATCCATTATTCCTTTTTTATCAATTCATTTTCACGATACCTTTACAAAGAAAAGCAGTATATCTTCATGCCCCAATATTCATGCTTAGGTAAAATACACAAAACGGCTAGGTTTTTTACATCGTATGCAGGAAAAGAAAAAAGCAAGGTAGATTGTTATTTCCCATATGACAAGCAAAGACTTTATCGTTTTGTCCTTATATTTGTCTCAAATAAAATAAGTTCGATATGGAAAAAGAAATAGAAGAGAAAGCCCCCAAAAACGTTCACCAGGGTTCGAACGTCCGCAAATTACGTAATATAATGGGTATCAAACAGAGCTCATTGGCGGAAAGGCTCGGTACTACGCAACAAAAGGTTTCACGTATCGAAAGCCAACGGGTAATCGAAAAAGATACGTTGATCCAAATCGCGAACATCCTAAATGTTTCTCCCAAGATCATTGAAGAACTGGATGAAAACCCGCTGTCAGTTATTATTGAAAATAACAATTTTGAAAGTGGAAGTTATAATACAGGAGTTGATAACTCGAATGTTGGAGAAGAAAATCATCACAATACAATCCATCATCCCCTAGATAAAATCATGGAATTGAACAAACAAGCCACCGACCTTTTTGAACGCATGCTGGCCGTTGAAAAAGAGAAGTCCGCTTTGTTGGAACAATTATTGAAGGAGAAAGAGTAATATTCATAGTTACAACCCGATATAACCTGAAGTTCATCCCAAAGAAAAGATAAGGTCCCGTCGTAGTAATTGCTTGTCGACAATTATAAATCAATTCGCCGATAATAGTGAGCATTCAGCGTAGTATACACCTCCTGAATGCTCACTATTCACGATCGATCATTTCATCCAGTAAATCTACCTCGATAACAAATAGATGTTGCAAAAACAGTTAATCAGGTCTTTTTGCAAAGAAACAACAGCATATACCGCTCATATGGAAGGATAAGGAGCCACCTCCATCGCCTTTATAGTTGCACCGTTAGCTGTCTGACGTAATCCCAGAACAAGGACATTTTTCTTTTTCCCGAAGTTCAACCAACATTCCGGCAAGTAAAACTCACGTTGCGGACCAGCCTCCCAATGACGACCGATATTATGTCCGTTCAGCCACATATAGCCGTTACCGGAAGCATTGATCCGTAGCAACCAAGGAATCCAAACGGAAGGATCAGCCGACGGTAATTCAAACTCGACCCGATACCAGGAGAAAAGACCGTCGGGATCACTTGTAGGCTGTATATCGTTTCCTTTACGGGGGATATCGCCGGTTGTATCCAAAGCGACTGATTGCCAACCTTGCGGAGTGAACTGCGGCAGGTTCCAACCGACAGTTATTCCGGCTACATCTTTTGCACACTCCCATTCAAGCGGATGCGTCATGGCCGTTTCCGTGACAGACAAACCACCCTGGCGGATACCAGCTAACTCTTCCATCGGTACATACCCATGAGCATGTCCAAGGTTCTCATATACGGCAATGATCTCATTTTCGCCTTCTTTCAACAAACCGGATACGTCAAAACGGTTGTCGTATTCATCCGGCCGAATACGATCGAAACAGTTGCGGGTAGTCCAGGTCTGGGCATCCGCCTTGTCGGGGAACAACCGTTTTGCCTGCTTGCCATTGACCTGTACCGACACGATATCGCGGGTAAACATATTGAACAACAGAAAACGCTCATCCGCCGCCTGCTGAGATGTCAGATTTACATGCGTACGATACAGACTATAACGGAAATCATTCACATCCAGGTCGGAAAGTGATACCAGCTGCGGTAACAGCTGCCATTTAGCCTGTGAGAAATCATCCTCTTTCTTCAATACGGAAGTGATACGGACAGGGTCAGGCAAACGGGAAGGACGTAACGGACGCATTTGTTCTTTAGGCCACCACTCTCCCTGTGAAGGTTTCTTTCCTGCCGGAACAACCAATACCTTACAACCTAGTGCAGGCAAATCATAACGAACCTCTATCGGTTCAACTGTCAGGGAATCGGTATTTTTTATATCCGCCGAAGAGATCAGGACTTTCTCACCATTCTGGTTGATATTATACATCGGTTCGCCCGGTTTACTCATTTTACCGGGAATCAGTGTCACCTTTCCTTTCACCGGATGATCCGGATCGGTGTTATGGAGGAAGATGAAGCGGGTTCCGTCTACAGCGATACGTACACCACCGAACAATTCCTTCGGTGCACCTTCCAACTCACAGGGACCACCTTCCGAGCGGACCAGTTGCGGTTCGAAAGCTTTTATGAAACTACCGATTCCTTTGGCTTCATAATATTTAGGACCTAACGCCCCGTTTTCATGTATAGCGGCATTATAATCGTAGGTGGTAGTCATCCCCCTGGCTCCCCACCCTGCAAAATGGGTTCCGCCGAAAAACATATAATAATTGATGCCGGTAGCTCCGCCTAATATGGACATCAAACCGATAGCTTTGAAATGACGGTTGTCGGAATAATGATCTTCGCTCAACTTTCCGGTAACCAATGAAAACCATCCTCCCTGTAACTCAGTAACAAACCCGGGAGCATCCGGCTGTACCTTGCGCAGGGCAGCCATCCGGTGTGCACAACTGGGAGCGGCAGACAGACCCACGTAATAGTTATCGCAGTCAAATACCTGCGACAGTTCGGCATCTTCACTTTCACGGCATTCACGAGTCAGGCAGGTAAACACCGGGACATCGAAACCGTTCCTGCGTACGGAACGATACAACTCTTTCAGGAATTTATCTTTCCCGTCACAACCATGGGCATCGTATTCATTTTCTATCTGGATCATGATAATCCCTTTTTCTCCTTTCGGTTTACGGGTGACCTGCTCATCTGCCAATGCCTTACATACAGCATCAAACCAATGCACCGACCAACGGATATGCTCCGGATCGGCACTGCGCAACCAAAAACCTTCCACTCCTTCCGGACGGAATCTGGCCAGCCAGCGGGGATAACCTCCACCGGAATATTCGGCACAGATAAACGGACCCGGACGGACAATGGTATAAAGCCCGAACTCTTCCTGCGCCATCTTCAACCAGCGTTTCAGGTCGGAAAAGTCAAAGTTTGTCGTATCTTTCAGACTCTTCGGCATACTTCTTTCATGCCAGTTCCAGGGAACGTAAGTCTCCACCACATTAAATCCTGCCTCCTTGATTTGCTTGAACCGGTCGCGCCATAATTCTTCCGGACAACGGAAATAATGAAAGGCTGCACTGTAAACAAAGATATCTTTCCCGTCTATAGTCATACAGGAACCGTCATAACGAATCCGGTCGGGATAGGCAAATTGTTTACCGATGTTTACTTCCTGTTTTACAGGATTTTCATTCTTTGCTTGCACAAGCGGATTACTCAGAGACAGAGTAAAAGCAATACAAGCAGTTTTCATCAAAATTGTATTTATCATATTTTTTAAGGAAATACTTTTATCAGACATACACCTTCTTCTTCGGCAAATTCTATCGGACCAGGACAAGCATGTTGCTTCCTTTTATTACCAAAATAATCGGAATCAAAAACAATCGGATGATTACCCTCCCGATCGAATGACTGGTGAGGTATGACTGCCTCCCGGATATCTCTGGTACTAACAGGTTTCTTTTTTGAATGACCTTTCCATTCCTTTGATACTTTCATCTGCAGGTACCACCCATCCGGCTTCTCCATAACCTGAATTTCAGGATCAAAACCGGCATTTACAAAAGCTCCCTTTTCTTTCTCTGCGGGAATAGCACCCGACAGATATATATTTCCATCCAGGCTCACAGGTAACAAACATTCATCATAAGGAGTCATATCCACCCGGGTAAATATGTTATTATAATATGTTGCGTCACCGCACGGACAATTATGAAGTCCTGCGATCGACGTTCCATGAGGGACCAGATAAGGGGTTTCCCTTTCATCCGTCAATAACGTTTCCCAAACTTTCCAAGCAATCAAATTATTAACAAAAGCAACTCCTTGTGAAAGTTTGATCTGCGCCAGTTCTTTCGATAAAAACAGATTATTATCGACCAGCACAGGTCCGTGATTGACTTCCAGGGAGAAATCCTGAACTTTATTATCGTGCAGGAAATTCCGGGTAATACGGGTTCCTTGTGTCATCCAGTCGAGCCAGATACCACCTTCGGTCCTGTAAATATGGTTGTTACTAATGACAGCATCGACAGCGGCATGAAATTTTATACCAGCCAGTTCATATCCCCAAAACGACTGGTGCATCCCGATCTCAAAGATACTGTTCCCTTCGATCAGGCTGAATATCGCTCCCAGGCTTCCTACAATACCGGCCTGTCCGCAATAGGATATCTGATTATTCCGAACGATATGGCTTCCTATATGCTCCTTGTCCCAGTTGTTTTCCAGAGCACGTTCCGTCGTCCTCACAAAAGCTTCCGCCGATTCGGACTTATTATCCCATTCGTCACCATATTTACCCAAGGTAATCCCCACACATTTCGAATGGCTGACCTTATTATTTTCAATAACCCATCCTTTACTCCAATGGGTACCGATCAGGCCGATCTGTTCCGCTGTCGGCGGTGCCCACGGGGTTGCGGCATGACTCATGATAAAACCGCAGACATGGATATAATTAACAAACGGCTTACTGGGGTAAAATACGGATTGCCGGACATTTATCTCGACAGTCTCCCTATTGGGGTCACAATCAAAGTTCGCCCAAATGATCGTTGTATCCTCGTTTACCCGGCAATACCAAAAAGCCGTATCGCTTTTCCCGGAAAGTAACCGGTCCAGTTCCGGTGTTTCCGACAAGGCTTTGTTATTCAGGTAAACTTCACCGGTATGGCACCATTTGCCTTTTTCCAGCCAATCTCCATATATCATATCGGCATAAGGATTGAAATCACCCCAAAATATATTGGGAATCTTAACAAACCAGGTTCGGTCGTCTTGTTTTTCCCAACCTTTGATTACTTCCGATCCTTTTATTTCAACCATCTCTCCTTTCGCTGCCTGATAAATAATCGGCTTATTTTTCTCTCCCCCACGTAGCGGATCAATTCTTTCCCGGTACGTTCCTTCGTGCACAGTAATTACGTCACCAGGATAAGCAACCCGAGCTGCTTTATCAATCGTTTTAAAGGGAGCTTTCAGAGTTCCGCTATTATTGTCATTTCCTTGTACGGATACATGATATTCTCTGGCTGACAAAGAAGACCAGCTAATACACAAACAAAATATATAAATGATATAAAATACTCTTTTCATGGCATAGTTATTTGATATGTTTCTCCTTTATGGAGTTCCAGCTGTTTGGTTTTATCCCGGTAAAGAACCTCGTATGGTCCGTCTTGTACCGCATGCAAAACAGCATCGACCAGTTCCCCGTCTTTCCAGGATATGTCGAGCGTATGCCCACCGAAGACCCGGACACCTTTCAGTTGTCCGTCGGCATACTCTTTCGGCCATGCCGGTATCAATTCTATTTTCCCCGGTTCTGTATATACCAGCATCTCCATAAACAAACGAGGCAAACTTAATATAGCATCCAGATTATAGATCTGATGATTCGGGTCATGAGAAGTTACCAGCCCGTCGTATACATAATAACGGCGGCTGAAACGATCCAGATTTTTCACGACTTTGTTCATATCTCCGATACGTACGGCCTGAAGGGCCAGATGAAGCAAACCGTGTGCCGAACTGGTATCGAACTCAAAACGTTTATCCAAAGCGACCTTAGCTGCTTGTCTCAATTGCTTGTCCCCTTTATTTTTACTAAGCTGGGCCCCTGGGAATACAGGGTATAAATGAGATAAATGCCGATGGTTGTATACATCAGGATAACCGGGATCTATCCATTCTGCCAAAGCACCGTCTTCATTGATCCGATATTCAGGTAGTCTCTCCAGATAAAAATTCCATTTATCCATCTCCTCCTGCGGCAAACCGAACTGTTTTCCCATATCCAGCAAGATACCGAATACTTCACGGGCTATCGCCACATCCATCGTAGCATCTTTACTCAACCAGGTATCATTCCCGTTCGGTGCATTTTCCGGTGATACGCTCGGAGTGAAGTGAAACAGGCTATCACTGCCCAGTACCAGAAAATCTTCATAGAAATCCGCTATCTCACGATACAAAGGTAGCACTCTTTTTTCCAATGCTTCATTATTCCCTGTCAGCATGGCATATTCGTAGAACGGACGTAGATTCCAGCCCGCTCCTCCCGGCCAGCACATCCAGGGGAAAGAAGGTCCGAAATGAGTCAGATAGCCGTTCTCCGGATCATTATAATGAGCTACGATGAAGCCCCGGCATCCCAAATAGTTCCTGGCGTTCAAACGCCATCCGGGTAACAGCCGTTCAACATAGCTGCAATAAGATTCCGCACATTCCGGCAGGTTACTCATCGAAGCAGCCGAAATTGCCAGATTGATATTAGAGTCCCAAACAAACCCACCGATCCAGTTCGGTTTCCATCCTCCTCCCCAAATACCTTGCAAGGGAGGCGGATATTTTCCACACGAAGAGATCAACAAATAACGGCCCATTGCATGCATTTGTTCCATAAACAAAGGAGTCACTCCCTGCTTGCTTACTGTTTCTAACATTTGTTCCGTAGGGATTTCTTTCCACTCTGAAGCACATCCCAGATCCAACTGCATCCGGCAGAACATCTCTTTATGTTCCTTGCTGTGTAAAGACAGTAACTCTTCATAACTGTCCGATAAACCGGACAACTCCTGTCGTACATTCATTTCTTCCGAAGTTTTGCCATCCGCCAACGGAGCAATACGTACCAAAACAAGTATTTCGTCTGCATCTTCAATTTTCAGACATGAACCTTCCTGTTGCATATTTCCGCCTTTCTGAGTAACCCGCGCCAAGCCATCGTATCCCCCGGGATCATTCGCATAGGCTGCATGATAAGTCAGCCAACCAGGGATAGCCCCTGGCTCAACCGAAAGAAAAGCACTGTCCAGGTTATGTTCAAAGTGCATACCCTGTCGCCCGGGAGTTTCTTCAAAACTCAGGATTGTATTGATTTTTCCCTGTTTACCAGCCTTCAGCCGAATGACATTGACATTATGTTTCCTGGAAGAGAAAACCGATTCCGTCATCCCGTTCTCTTCATCATAAAAAACAGAAGCAACTCCTGTTTCCAAATCGAGCTGGCGGCGATATTTCCCATTAACAGAAGCAGACCGATCCGGATATTGTATCCGCAAATCGAAAGCCGGATGAGGGATCAAAGGCCATCGTTGTTTGGCTCCCATCCCGACCAGCTGACGATCAGCCTCATCAGCAATCAGGCTCGATGCCTGATTATTTTTACCCTCATCGATCAGACGGCGTACTTCCGGCAACAGATCAGCGGTGACAGGTACCGTCTCTTTATTATGATCCCATCCACGGATAAACAGTTCTTCATGTACACAAATGATCCGTTCATCGCCAGGCTGCCCTAAAACCATTGTTCCATGACTGCCATTTCCAGTCACAAAAGCATCTTCCCATATTGCAGACGGCTTCCCTGACCAGACCACCCACCGCCCGGAAGAGTTCCCTTCAGAGAGAGAGGTCTCTGTTTGTAAACCACAACCGGACAAACAGAAAATTAAGAAACTAATAATATATTTCATCGATAACAATCTTTTTCTATTAACAAGAACTATTCAATCGGCATAAACTGATAAGTTTCATCAGCAACCGTCTTCATTTTGATAAACTCGCCTTCCATCACTCTTTTACCGGTTGTCTTTCCTCTTACCTCCACTTTTCTTTGCCCCCATGGGTTCTGTAATGTCAGATCACGTCCTTTCTCACTGGACAGAATCAGAGAGGTTACTTCTCCATTTTCAAGTGTAGCGGATACCAGGAAAGCCCCTTCTACCCGTATCTGGTGGAATGAAGCATCTTTATCACGGGGCCAGACAGGAAAAATACGGACAATATCCTGATGTCCCATACAAAGCATTTCATTGATGGTATTAGGAACAGTACTCAAATTTTCAATGCCATGCGGATTTCCATACTGGAACCCATTGGAATAAGTATGACGGGAATAAGCATTCAGATGAACTAATATACTATCCGGATCATAACCGACCCGCACGGCTGCAGGATAAAAACTGTTACTTCCGTTATAATCAGACCAACGGTTCATTTCCTCAATCGTATTACGAGCTATTTTCAATAGTTCGGGGTCACTATCCAACCCGATCTGACCTGCCGGGTAAATATGTTGGATTCCCAAGGTATTGCCGTCCCACCAGTCCGTGCCTTTTTCAGTATAGCGAAAAACAGTCTTCCCGTTTCGTTCCTGTAACGGATACTCAGAAAGATGATCATGAACAAAAGTCCATTGAGATCTTTTATCAGCATCAACTCCTAAAAAAAGACTCATATCGGAAACTGTCTGCATAACCATACGCACCAAACCCAATGAAAGGATCGGATTCTTTGTCCCTACCGTACCTTCATGGATCGCATCGTTGTAAATGACATAACGGTCTCCCTCACGGGTCAGATAATTTTCCCAAAAGGTAGCAACTCCTCTCACAAAAGGATATACTTTCCGGGTATATTCCTCATCCCATGTACGATAAAACTGCATGGACATATTCACAACCGCATAAGCCGAATTACTTTTCTGTCCCCAGAACAGTCCCTCATCTTCCACATTTTTACCATCGATCCATTCCTTGAAATATAGATCCATGAAAGGAGAGCGGCGGGTCGTTTCAATCCCTAAAGGACCGCCACCGACAGGCAACAAAATACCTCCAGGTATAGATGTCACTTTTTCCGAATAATAATTTCCCCGCGATATCAGTGCCAATAAAGGCATATAATACGGATCAGCCTGTTCAATTCTGTTAGCAGAGTAAAGGGCATAATAAGGGGCCATATGATTATAATTCAAATGATAATCCCCATTCCACCAAGGACGTTCCTTAGTAATCCAAGAACCGAAAATAGAAGGAGGAAAATCAAGGTCACGACTACAAGCTCCCATGCCATAAAGAGATCGGTAATATTGTTTTTCAATGATACTGTCAGATATACTGACATATGATTTCTTCCAATAATTTTTCCACCATTGTTTATGATCTTTTTCTATAACCGCCAGTTCTCCGACCGAACAATCCGGCACCTTTCGTATGACTTCCGACACACAATCATCACTTTTAAAATTACTGGAGAATGAACCTACTATACGGACAGTTTCTCCAGACCTCAAAGTAAATTTTCCGTCCGGAGAACCTTCTACATGTAATGCCATAGCTGCTTTGGTTGGAATATCTACAGAATCAACAAAGGCACGGGATACATATTGGGTTCCATCCGAAGTGAAATCATTTTCTCTGATATCCGGAAATACACGTTCCAAAGGCGGCTCATTCAATATCTCCTTTTCTCCAGGCAGAACAATCCGGGCAGATCCTTCCAATGCATCCTTTCCCTCCATCCTTATCTCTAAAACCCAAATATCTTCGGTAGCAGACAAATAAGTTTTACAATACACGGAAAGACTTTCTTTAGTAAAAGATGCATAAGAGATCGCGTCATATAAATCCTGTTCTACCAGATAAGAAGCTCCCTTCAACTCTGGGACAGACAATTCTATTTTACCCAATACAGCAGGATAAGATTCATCTAACGCTGATTTTAATCGCCAAAAATCATTACGTGCCACATAAAATGTCAGTTCTTCCGGAGCTCCACCCAACGCGATACCAGTAAAACCATTCCCTAGCAAAGGTGCATCAGTTGCATACCGGGCTGGAATCCGTTCCGGCGGAGTCGTAAAACGAATAATATGTTTTTTTATGATCGACTCCACCGGATCAGGTTGGTCAGCTTGTTGACGATCGCAAGCAGAAAAAAAGTACATACCCAAAACCGGCAACAATAGTAACAAAGTATTCTTGATGTTTTTCATTTTATTCTGATACAAGATTCAAGTTCATGCCCCTATTATTTTCCTGTAAAATGGAACCAGTCGAAATCAGCATAACCGCCAACTCCATTTGCTTTCGTTGAATAATTAAACAAGGCAAAACGGTTTGCAGTCCAATCCAGACCTAACCCCATTTTCAGTTCATTTCCTATCGGAGAATAAGTCTTTCCATCGAGACTGTAATAGAAACGAGCTGTAAAGTCTTTGTCCATAACCCGGGCACGAATCCAGATCTTATTACCTTTTAAAGCATCTACCGTCTCTACGATCTCTCCGTCATTACACATAACAATCTTCCGGTCATCTCCCTCCTGTTGTACAGCTACATAAGCATACGGAAACTGGAATACTCCGAATCCTGCCACATTTCCATCTTTCAGACCGGTAATATCCACCAATACAGAACCTTCTGATGACGGTCCCTGTACACGTTGAGTTAAAGTATTACGAGCCTCTTTCAAACTTTTTGCCTGCGATGCCTTCAGACGCATATATCCCGGACGTTCAGTCAATGTCCATTTCGTATCATCCGGATTATGGTTCCACTGCCATTGTAGTCCCAGCTTCTTCCCTTTAAACTCATCCGATGTCGCCGGTACCATAACCGGATATGTCTTACCGACATTCGGTTTTGGATAAGTAATAACATCTTTTCCGTCAGTACCCAACATCGGCCAGCCATCGACCCATTTAACAGGCATTAAACAGGGAACACGACCGATAGGACCCCGGTCCTGCATGATAATAAACCACCAATCACCATTCTTCAACTGAACCATCCCTCCCTGATGTAAACCGTTAGGAGGATAAGAACTGTTGTCGTCCACGATTATTTTATGTTCGTACGGACCATAAATACTATCGGAACGAAGACAAACCTGCCAGCCTTCCGTGCCACCAGCCGGACAAGTGATATAATATTTTCCGTTAATCTTATACATATGGGCACCTTCCATTCCAAAACGTTTACCGAATGTCTGGCTGTTCTCAAATCGTTTATTCCAGATTTCAACAGGTTTTCCTTTAACAGACCTCACGTCGGAATTCAATTCCGTAATGAGTAACTTTCCCTGCCCGTGAACCACATATACCTTGCCGTTATCATCGAAAAACAGCCCCGGATCGTAAAGATATTCCGGGAATATAGTACGTTTCCAGGGACCCTCCGGTTTATCTGCCTCACAGATGGAAAAATGTCCGGTTTCCGTGCCCAACCCATAAGGGGTACAAAAACCTACATAAAATTTACCGTTATTATAGCGGATCGTATTTGCCCAAGATCCATTCAGATATAACTGTCCATTCTGCATATCATAACGTTCATCTTCATCATATCGGTCAACGGCATATCCCACCATTTTCCAGTTAACCAAATCTTTAGAGGTTGCGATCGGGCTTCCCGGTACATAATGCATACTGGTCGATATAAAATAGAAATCATCGTCGACGCGAATAATATCGGGGTCAGGCCAGTCTCCCCACATAAGAGGATTCGTAAATGTTCCGTCTCCGTTATCAGGAGTCCATACTTGTTGTGCCTCAACCAGGAAAGAGGCTAAACACAATAATGCTATATTGAAAAGGTTGTGTAATTTCATTCTAATTATTTTTAGCAAGTACAACACTGGTCTTTATTAAAAAAGAGGAATATCTCCGAAACACAGAAGACATCGGAGATATTCCTCGCTTTCAACCAAATACAAAATTAATAACCCGGAGTCTGGTCCAAATTCGGATTCTTATCCATTGCATCCTGTTTAATCGGTAAATAACGATTATGAGATGCATACTGACGAGGCTCGATCAATTCCGTTCCTGTTACTACCGCACGTTTATAAGGATTACTTTCCTTATAGTCGATAGTTCCTGTTATACGATTCAACGGGCCATTCAAAACTGTTTCTGCCACCAGTTTACCACTATCGTCTTTCCAGCGAAGAATATCCGCCCGGCGAAGACCTTCACCAGCCAGTTCGACAGAACGTTCACGGCGGATCAATTTACGCAGTTCTGCCTGTGTATTATACTTCGTCTGATCGACATCAGGCATCCCGACACGATTGCGAATACGGTTCAGTATGTTATAAATTTCAGCAGAAGGACCATTCAGTTCATTTTCTGCTTCTGCATAACTTAATAAAACTTCTGCATAGCGGAAAACGATAATATTAGCATTCGCAGACCACATATCAGCATAATAATTCACACTTTTACCTAAATACTTAGCCCAGGTCAAAACGGTTTTGGAAGAGTTATCCGCCCCGTTCGGATCATTCGGATTGGCAACCCCATTAACGGTCTTATCCAGCGTATTCAATATTCCGCCTCCCCAGTCCTGTCCGGGAAAAAGCACTGTCATAGCCATACGCGGGTCGCGATTGGCAAACGGATGAACCGGATCATAACCGCTACCGGCTTCCTCCTTTGTTAAACCATTATCCATTTCATAAAAATCAACAAGATTCTGGGTAGGAACCATTGACGACCAACCACCATCTGCATTATTATACATAGTAGCTATTACCCAGGTAGAAGTCAAATTCGTATCATGCTGAGTGGCCATGATAATCTCTTTGGAATCCTGACCTTCTACCAGGAACAGTCTGGAATAATCAGACTCCAGATCGTACATTCCCATATCAATAATAGCTTTTGCAGCCTCTTTTGCACGTGCATAATCACCATAATATAAAGCGGAACGCATCTTCAAAGCCAAAGCAGTCCCTTTAGCAATATACCCCCTGGCTGAAGGCGTTTCTTTTAATAGAGGAATGGCAGCATCCAATTCATCATAAACATATTGTTTTACTTCTTCCTCCGTATTACGTTTCACCTTTGCTTCATCTGCAGTAGAATAAGAATCGATAATAGGGATACCACCATACCACCAGTTCTTATCAAAATACTGGAAAGCACGGATAGTCTTTACCTGACCGATCATATCATTTTTTTCTGCTTCATCTTCAAATTCAACATTTTCTATATTAGTCAGAAAATCATTACAACGACGAATCATACTAAAACTATACAAATTGGCCACCTGATTTCCCGGAGACATACCACCGTTACCTATAAGCCTCCAACCTTCATGTATAAAATTATTATAGCCGAAATCAGAGCCACAATCCCAATAGAGAATCGCACTGTCATCCACCCATCCGTCATAACAACCAACCAAAAACTTTTGAGCATCTTCTTCAGTCTGCCAGGTCGTACTTGGAGATAAAGCATCACGGGGAATCGTATCTAAAAAATCGGAACAGGATGTGCCCATTAACGATGCACCTGTCAGCATATATATTAATAGTCGTTTCATAAAACTTTCTTTTAAATTGTAGATAATAAATAGATTAGAATGTCAGATTTACCCCAAAAGAATGGGTCTGAAGCAAAGGATATTCATTTGTTCCTGAGTTTTCCGGATCAATATCAAAAAACATATTATCAAGCGTAAATAAGTTCTCTGCAGAATAATAAACGCGCAAGTTCTCGATACCGATCGGTTTCAATATTTTAGCAGGAATCGTATATCCCAACTGAAGGTTCTTCATGCGTAAATAACTGGTATTTTGTATCCAAAACGTCGACATGACATTATAAGACGCACTTGGAGAATTTTGCATATAATATATACGAGGCATCGTTGCATCCTGATTATCCGGAGTCCAGGCATCAAGCCATATAGATGCAGGATGAGAAATATCACCGGAAAAATTACCGACAGAACCTCCATCAACCATACGATGTACACCTGCAGCACCCGAAAATAGCATCGACAAGTCAAAGCCTTTATAACCGGCATTCAGATTCAGTGCAAACGTAACAGTCGGATCAGTCGATCCAGCCAAAACACGGTCATCAGCCGTAATTTTACCATCGCCATTAGCATCTTTATAAATCAAATCTCCAGCCTTAAACTTTTGCGAACCAAACGGATACCCATCCTTCCCTGCATATTTATCCATATAAGCCTGTGCGTCAGCATCAGAACTAAAAAAACCATCAGCTTTATATACATAGTAGGAATTAAACCGTTTACCTATTTCACGACGTTTATACTCATTTTTCGGATCAGTCATATAATCGACTCCACCTAAATCCAGCAGTTCGTTCTTATTATAAGCCATATTTGCCGTTGCACCAAACTTCCAGTCGCCCCAGGAGTTATTATAACTTACCATCAGCTCGACTCCACGATTGGCCATTGCACCGACATTATCTTTATAAGCATCCAGACCAAATTCCGCAGGAACCGGTACGTCCATAATGATCCCTGTTGTTTTACGGTCATAATAATCGAAAGATATATTGATCTTATTATTAATCGTTGCATCCAGACCAATACCCCAGGTACGGGCTTTCTCCCATCCAATAGTAGAAAGTTTATAAGATTTCTGATAATACCCAGTGTTCACCTCTCCTCCAAACAGATATTTGGCATCCAGATTATAAGTACTCATCCACGGATAATATTCGTCCAAAGCATCCTGATTTCCCAACAATCCCCAGGAAGCACGGATTTTCAGATTATTCAACCAGTCTTTTGTACTTTCCATAAAGCTTTCTTCACTCAAACGCCATGCTCCTGAAAACGATGGGAAATATCCCCAGCGATTTCCATCAGCAAAACGGGACGAAGCATCAGAACGGATATTCGCTTCCAATAAATATTTACCGGCGTAGTCATAATTAATACGACCAAACCAGGAAACCATTGCTAACTCTCTGGTGTATCCTTCATTGGTTTGGGAAGCTGCATCCCCTGCACCAATGTCCGTCAAATCGTTTGTAGGAAAATTTTTACGATAAGCTTTAGTATAGGAATAATCATACTTTTCCGTATGCCATCCTGCCATCGCCTTTAAATTGTGCAGCCCAAATTGTTTATCATAATTCAATAAGGCATCAAACGTTGCCCGATGCCAACCATAATAACGTTCATCCAAATGGTTAGGCTCCGACTCTTTATTCTCATTGTACCGGATATATTTCTGAAAATCACGATAATGTTGTTGATCGTTCACATAAGAACCTGTTACTGTAGCCGTCAAACCGTCCATTACCTTATAATCTACAGCCAGGACTCCCGAAAAATTTTGATTTTTACGGTCAACAGTCTGATCCAAATCCAGCCATGCTAAAGGGTTACCATCAGAAACAGTACCATAAGTTCCGTCCGGATAACGTCCGACAATCCAAGGAGCCATTCCTTGTAATGAACGGAAGATCTGACCGGATCCACCTCCTGCATAACAAGATGTAGGATCTGAATAATCATTCTTAATATAGGCCAGATTCATACGAACTGCCAATCTCGGATTCAGCTGCACATCCAAATTCGTACGGCCATTAAACTGCTGTCTTTCTGCATTCGGTAAAATACCACTCTGATTCAGATAACCGACAGACCCCATATATTTCACATTTTCCGTACCTCCGCTCATGCTGACGTTATGAGAATGCTGGATACCGGTTCTATAAGCCTCTCCGTACCAATCCGTATTCGGATAATTCGGATCTGTTCCATCTTTAAATTTCTGTATCTCTTCTTCTGAGAAACGAGGCGTTAAACCTTCAGCAACCATTACCTGGCTATAAAGGCGTGCATAATCATAAGAGTTCAGACGTTCAGTCAGATTCGTAGGATTCTGAATACCGACGTATCCATTATAGGAAATACGAGGCTTACCGGTCTTACCACGCTTGGTAGTAATCAAAATAACACCATTGGAAGCTTTCGAACCATAAATTGCGGCAGAAGCAGCGTCTTTCAGGACCGAGATACTTTCAACATCATTCGGATCGACCGAGTTCATTGTTCCTGTTTCAATACCATCCACCAGGATATAAGGGTCTGCTGTGTTCAAAGTCCCGACACCACGGATACGGATCGATCCGCCATCCTGTCCCGGGCGTCCTCCCTGTGAAGTAACTGTTACACCCGGCATCAATCCCTGGATACCGGAAGACAGGTTTTGAATAGGCCGGCTCTCCAGATCCTTATTGTCAATCTGGGCAACAGCTCCGGTCATATTTATCTTTTTCTGTGTTCCGTATCCGACAACAACAATTTCTTCCAATGTCTGGGTATCTTCTTCTAAAGTAACAGCTACAGTTTCCTTACTCCCTACTTTTATTTCTTTAGGACGATAACCTATATAAGAAATTTCAAGAGTCGAACCTTCCGGTACATCCATGCTGAAATTACCATCGACATCGGAAATGACTCCGTTGGTTGTACCTTTCTGAATAATATTTGCCCCAATAACCGGTTCACCGTTTGTATCCGTTACAGTTCCCTTCAACGACTTTTTTTGATTGGTAGCCTTCTTTTGATACTCCGGCTCAGTCAATACAACCTGTGTTTCTCCTTTTATAGTATAAGACACAGAAATCTGTTTAGCGATCTGTCCCATCACCGTTTCAATACTCTGATCGTTTGCATCAACAGAGATAGCTGTATTCATACCGGGAAGACCTTTTTTATAGAAAAAGCGATATTTACTTACTTTTTCAATTTGCTTCACCACTTCTGAAGCGGGTTTGTCTTTCATATGTATGGTTATCTGAGCGTGGATTTCCAACAGTGGAAAGGTTAACAATAATGTCAGAATAACCGTCTGTTTAAATAAATGCTTCATGTTACTCAATTTTCTTTTAATTAGAAATAAGATGTAGATAAAATAAATGTTTGTAACTTTGTAAGCAGAGGAGTCCCGTTAACAACAGTCGGTCTCCTACATCGACTGTATCAACTTATGGGATATCTGCTAAAATTGTACTTGTGAGGTAGCTCTATCAAGGGTTACCTCGCTTTTTTTATTCTTTCATTCCTTCCTCATAGGCATATTTGTTTGAGTTCTTCTTTTCAGGAAAACAGTGTCTCCTTTATATTCATACACAACCGGAGTTGTCAGGTTAATAATATCGATAAAGTTTTCAAGGCTGTTATTCCGGATAGTTCCTACATAGCATTCTTTCTTCAACGATTCGTCCTCTATATATATGGTCGTATTATACAGGCGATTCATTATACGGGTAATCTCTTCTAAAGACTCACCGTCGAATGTGATCTCATTCTCCCTCCAAAGAGCTATATCCTGCATGTTTTCATCTTTATATTGTAAAAATCCCCGTGTCAACAGATCGACCTTAACAGACTCATGCGGTTTAAGAATCGCCACATGATCTTCATAACTGACTCTCACAGAGCCGGAAAACAGCGATGCAATCATTTTATTGTCATCCCTGTAGGCATTAATATTGAATGCAGTACCCAAAGCTTCCACTTGCATGCCTTTCGCTTCCACGACAAAGCGTTTTGCCGGATTCTTTGCCACTTCAAAATAAGCCTCTCCTACCAATGTTACATTCCGTTCTTTCATACCATAGTCTGCCGGATAACTGATCTTTGTATCGGAGTTCAACCAGACCTTCGTACTGTCAGGCAAAGTAACAAAGGCTCGTTGCCCTTTTTCCGCAGAGACCATGAAATTCTGTGTCGACAATTGTTTTTGCTTATGGTTCATATTATAATTGAACAGACTCAATACAATGATTATACAAGCCACAGCAATCCGTTGTCCTATTTTCCATGAAAAACGAGAACGCAACGGAACGATTTTCACTTCTTTCTCCTTTTCATCCAGACGAAGACTTAACCGGCGATACATACGCTCTTGAACATCTTTGGGCATCTCATCCGAACTGTCTTTCCAGGCAGTTTCAAACAGTGCAAAAAACTCTTCTTTGGATGCACACTGCCGGAACCATTCCATCAACTGCCGGTTTTCTTCTTCGGTAGTCGTACCTGCTATCAGACGGTGAAGTAATTCTATTCTCATCATTGATTCGTTTATATATAGTAGTCCAATAAATACAGCTACTACTTAGTCTAAATATAAAATATGCTATTCTTTAACTTTAGTTCACAAAATAAATTTTCAAGCACCAGGGAATATGGAGAGAAACAGAAACGTATCTTACAGAGAAAGATAGATAAGAAAGAAAGCGACAGCTTTATTTCCCAGCACTTTACGAAGCTCTTTCAATGCCTGGTAGATATGGGCTTCCACCGTACGTTCAGACAGGGATAGTCTGTTTGCTATTTCTGCATGCGAAAGATTTTCAAACCGACTCATAATAAATACTTTCCGCCGCATTTCCGGGAATGAGGAGATTACATTGAAAATATAGTCACGCAGGGAGTCGGCTTCAATCTCATCTTCTTCTGAACTGGAGGTAAGTTTGATGTCATTGAGTTCCTCTACCGGTTGATTTTTATGAAAGGCTTCTTCTATGTATTTATAAGCTAAGTTACGGGCTATGGTTGAGATATAAGCTTCGAAGTTAAGTTCCGGTTGAATGTTAACCCGCTTTTCCCAAATCGTAAGGAAGAGCTCCTGCACAACGTCTTCCGCTATATCGGAATCGTTCAGCAAATACAAAACGGTATTGTATACTTTCGGACTATACCGCCAGTAAACGGTATTAAAAGCATCCCTGTCTCCCTCTTTAAGACGATATAAAAGTTTACTATCCATGATTATGCTGCCATCTCCCCTGAATTAAACATAAAATCTTATGTTTCACTATAAAATAATGCGCCAAAGGTAACAATTTTATCATCGAAAGAAAAAGAGTACATCAAATTGAAAATATAAAAGCAGCTATTCCTTTTCAAAACAGGAATAGCTGCTTTTATATTAATTGCTATCACCGGGCAACAAGTTTTCTCGGATTAATCCGTTCCCCCGAAGAAGTCACACTATAAAGCATCCATGAATGATCATCGATACGTTCAAGGTGATACAAATTCTCCTTTATCTGCATCTCCTCTTTCAGTTCCTGTGGAAAAATATTGGCTTTACGGGCATCTTCCCAAGTTCGGAAAGCCTTGAATATTTCGTATTTATCTTTACATTGTTCAACTGTTTTTTCACTTAATCCTAACATATACGTAGCATCCCATGCAATTGCTTTCGACTGAAGATTCTCAATAACCTGTACCGACCATTCCGGATTAAAATTCTGGATACCAAAGGAAGGAGCTAAAAAGTTATTGATATTTACATTACGTACATCCTTTCCCTGAATTCCCCATTCATTGGTTACCGGATTAAACATGTTATTACCACCTCCAACATTGCAATTAGCCATATAAAGCCAATTTCCATACATCACACCTGAACCCATTACCCGTAGTTCTTTACCTCCGTATTCTCGATATTTATCAAACAGACGATGATAAAATCTTTTTGCCGAATAGTATCCATGTCCCTGATACATGAAACTTTCCTGTCCGTCAAAATCAACATAGTTCATTCCTCCGTCAGTCAATAAACGAGCATAGTAATCTGCATAATCATCCTGTAGGTTCATATCAGGAACAAAACCATTATAACAGTTCATTTGAAGTTTTCCCAACATTTCACCAGCCTTATGTGGTTGCGGAGTCGTATTATAAGCACCCCGTTTCACGCCAGTCAATGTATAGGGAATTGTTGTCGTCACTCCGTCATAAGTCAGAATTTCTTTTCCCAATTTCAGAACGTTCAAAGCATTACAATGCCATGTTCCCCGCTCATTCAACCAGCTGGTATCAGCTACGTATATATTGGTTTGAGTTTCTGAAATATCTTGCGTTATTTGGGTACGCAGTACCAGGCACAAACTATCATTAGGCACAGGACTTACATCACTGCAATGAGGTTGAAGAAATTCACACAAGGTATGCAATCCATACGCCAAACCTTTTTTGTTTGCCATCGCCGTAAACTCAGCAATAGGGATCTTCTTTCCACTATAGCTTATCTTCTTTCCTGCCCACCGATCCGCCGGATTGGCATAATACTCCCCTATACCTTCATCCTGAACGGCATGTACTCCCAACTGAGATGCATAAGAAATCAAACTGTCATGAGCTCCCCACCAGGCAAGATCGGTACGTCCGGCCTCCGGGTCGCGTACCCATTTACCATATTGAGTGATATAAGGTAAACCTTCGTTCTTAACGATTGATTCTATCAAATCCAGGGTCTTTTTTCTGGGACAGGCAAAAAAGGCAACAGAGGAGTCAAGTAAGTCTACATCTATTGTTTCCACCTCATGATGCTTAGGGACATTGATATTGTCAAAGCCAGGGATCAATGTAAAAAAGATCGTCTGTGGTTTCCGCCGATCACGCGAATGCATGACAATATAAGAACCATATTCCGGATCATATCCGGCTCCATTTCCTGCACACATATAAAAATGCTCCTCGGCTTTGTCAGTAAACGCAACATCATTCCGACCATCGCCACCAATACGGAACTTCTGGCCTTCCGATAAAGAATCAGGTAATGGATATTTCATCGGATCAGTCGTATGCACATAATAGTACATCTGATTCCAATCTCCGTCTGTCGGAACACCTGTTATCGTATTATCATTTCCGGCAAACAAACCAATAGTATAATCTTCATTACTTACCACCCCTAACATATCACCGATATATTCCCGAATGGTCGTATTGTAAGGTCCCCATACTACATTATCTACCTCACCCCGATTCTCCAAAGAAAGCAGGCGGAACATGATATATTCCCCTTTTTCTTTCACACCTACAGTTGCCACAGAGCCATTCGGATAACTCAGTACAACAATCCCTTCACTCAAACAAGCCGAAGAAGGATAGATAGGATTATCATTGCCTACATACAAAGCCAATAGTGGAGAGGATTTCTTTGAAGACAGATATTCCTGGCCGTCCACTTTACTCTTAATACTCCGAATATATCCTGTCGAATCTATCGCCAACGATACGTAGCTGGTTTCCAGATAAAGTTTGCCATCTCCCTGTTTACAGGAAAAGACAGACATTAAAATACATACTATTGCTAATTTCCAGATTGTTGATTTCATATTTATTTAGAGTCTGTTTAGGTTACTCATGGCAACCCGAATTTAAACAATACAAATTTAAAAGTAGCTATCACTACATAAAATAGCAAATAGCTGCTTATTCGGTGGATTATTATTGCTTTTCTTCCTGATCTACATATTACCGGAAGAAAGTGAAACCTTAACTTTTTCACCTCCTTTTATCGAAACTTTCCGCCAATCAGCATAAACGTTCCATCCTAATGGCTTCTGTGCCTCAGCCTGCGTTTCAGCAAAAACTGACACCTCGGCTGGATAATCTGTCGGATTTTCTATTTCTAGCAAAACACCTTTATCGGTTCGTTCCAAAACCCGTGCATTTACATGATCCAAAACCAGTAATTTATCAGTATCTGTCTGCACATAGATGCCGGGATTCTGCAATATAGATAGCAATGCTACCGTTTCCCAGGCCATATTAGAATCGCCTGCCGATACACTTCCAATACCATCAAGACCTTCCCAGTCACTTAAATTGACACGTTCCGATACTGACCCCGGAGCAGAACCACGTCCTAATGGATTGGATGGGGTTGTAACATACTGAACAACATTATGAACAATATCTTTCAGTAACTCCGCATAACGTTCATCGCCGGTAGCCCGATACAATTTTAACAGGAAATCACCGGAAAGGATATAAATACCCGGAGCACTGTGCTCATTTTGAACACTCGCCCAAACCGAACCAGTCGCTTTCGCATTGATACGACCTAAATCGGATTTTTCAGGAAACTTATAATCGTATGAGACCACCCAACTGGAGAACATAGCAGCAGCAAAACGAGCTTTGTCCAACCACTCTCTCTTACCTGTTATTTCGTACAAAACAGTGAGAGACTCTGCAAACTCAGCAGCCGATTCACTGTCCGGACATTGTAAAATTTCTGCCGGACCGCCTCCGGTATATCCTTTCATCAAATCCCTTTCATAATATAGATTCCCTGCAGCCTCAGCTATTTCCAGATAATGGGGTTCATCGTACTTCCCGGATGCCAAAGCCAAAGCGGCAATATTAATAGCTCCCGCTGTCGAGTTGTTTATATCCATCTCTCCGGTTTCTACATCTACAAATTGCCCGAATTGTCCGTACCGGTTCCAAAGCGTGACCAAACCGTCTGCCGCTTTTCGAAGCATGTTATCCCATTCCGGATTGATTTGCGAACCAAAGCCATGTTTTTCCAACAATTCTTCCATCTGTATCGTTTGGTATAATACCAGTCCGGTACGCCTGATCATGGCTATAGAACGTCGTTCACTCATTTCATTGAAATTGTCACCAAACAATTCACCTTTCTTGAACATTCCATAGAAAAGTCCCGATTTCCCTTGTGCCTGTTGAAGCATATTCAGACTGCTGACAATCCGCTCCACACGCTGTTGTGTTGGTTGGATTGCCTGTGGAAAAGCATATACCGGTATTCCGCTCCAACCGGTTTGAATATGTCCATAAGGAGAGTCTGAATCCGGTCTGTTACAAATATATTTATAGCGACCATCATCCAACCATTTTGTTCGATCATGGTGATCCAGGATAATAGAGGCAGTTTCGCTGAATGGCATCCGGTTGATATATTCGTTCTTACCCGATAATGCTTTACGTACTTTAAATAACTTATCGAAGAAGACATCTAATGAAGAGGCATCAAAATTATACACATTCACTCTGACAGACACACTATCTCCTTCATTCCAATCGGTTGCACGGTCTGCACTTTCAATCATATTCGTCATAACGTACTTCTTTTCCCTGACACCCGGTGCTGTTACGACGAAAGAAGCGGTATGTTCTTCCGGGTTTTCCCGAATGATAAATCCGGAAGCCCCTAACCTAGTATCCTGGGTTGTCAGTAATATGAATCCTTTTTGACGGGTAGGACTGTAAAAGCCCAACATGGGAGTCGTACAATTACTGGTCAACATCTCTATCTGCGAAGGAATCGGCTGAACGGACAATCGGGGGATTTGTGTAATGGTTACCGGCATATCCAGTTCCTTCTCTTCTTTATCGTAGATGTAAGGTGGATAAGGGATATTCAACGACCGGAAACGATTCCCGTTGTACACAGCTGCCGGGGCAAAAACCTGATTGGAGGTATCCCAGTTTTCAAATTTGAATTCAACTCCTACTCCGGCATTGTTCATCTTGCCTTTCTCCAATTGAAAGCAATATTTCAGTTCGAATGTACTATCATCATTGCCAAGTATCTGCTGATCGACATTCAGACTCCATACAGTAGCCCCATCTATCTGTGCAATCTCTTTTTGGAAGAGATAAGATTCCTCCAACTGATTCCCCTCATATTGATAAACATAGGATAAAGCTTCTCCATCCAATGTACTCAAGAATGACTTTGTCCTTATTTCTGTAGTACAACCGGATATTAACAATCCTAAAACAGGTATTAACCAATGATGTTTATTCATGATATTGATTATCTTTTAATATAAAATTAATTGTTCGGTTCAGATCAAATCGATTCTTTTCCAATAAAGTAAAAGAATCGTCATTCGTTAAACCGAATAATGTTTGTAGTATATGCTGTGCCCGACAAATTAATTTTTCATTAATACACTCCAAATGAGTCATATAGCACCCATATACATTTCCCAATGAGACCATGGTTGCAGTGGATAAAAAATTCAAGATCTTTTTTGTGGCAGTACCCGCTTTCATTCTAGTTGAGCCAGCTACAATCTCATACCCTGTCCGCAAAGATATTATCTTATCGCAAAATGGAAGATCTTTAACATCCTCTTCTTGAATAAGCACACTATATGCCCCTATTCCTTTAGCAAAAGCCAAAGCGGATTGCACATAATAAGCGGATCCACTAACACTAATGCCTACTACAACATCATTTTTACTCAAAGACGCAGCCAACATCTCAGGAACAGAACTAGCATCTTCTTCAAAATCACATTCAATCTCAATTGAAGCATCCGCAACACCACCTGCAATAAAAGTCAATACTTTATCACGTGGGAATCCAAATGTACAAGCAATCTCTACAGTATCTATCGCCGCCAACCTACCACTTGTCCCTGCACCGACATATAGTAACCTACCTCCGGATTTCAGCCGTTCTACTACCCGCCCGATGACCAGTGACAGGTCAGATAAACTATCCTCCAACCATACACCCGCCTCTTGTTCCGCTTTCCATAACAATCGGACAAATTCATCATGAGTCATCTTTTCCAAATGCAAAGAGGCATCATAGGCATTTTCGGTGGATATAGCTGAATAAGGTTTTATCCATCTGCTTTTTTGCGCTATGTGTTCTCCATATCCAAGCATGGCTGCACCGGCCAGCGGTAATCTGTTTCCCTCATCCAGCAACCTTACCGATGGTATCGTTCCATCTGCCAAAGGATGGTCTTTTAACAAATTGTTCAAGATATCCTCCAAAGGGAAACCTACATGAACAACCAGATCCGCCAATCCACCACCAATAAGCACCTCGTTCGTATGATACATATAATAAGCTGTTTGGACAATCTTAACCAGACCTTCCAAATATGATTTCAAACACACCTTATATTTATCCATTTTAAATAAATCCTCCAAAGCGATATCCGGGTATCGCTTTGCCAACCCCACTATACTGGCCCACTGATCAAAATTCCCATCAGGAGTTTCTATACATCCGAGTAAAGTATAGCTAAAATCAGGGGTCCAAACCCTACCATTTCGCCATACGGAAAATCCTAACCCTGTGCCAATAGGCATCACTCCTATAGTTTTCAATCCGTTCAAATATCCTAATGGAGCAGCTCCCAACATGGTCGCGTTAGCATCATTGATCAATGTCACAGGAACATCAAATTCGTTCTTCAGCCATTCTACCCAAGCAATATTCTTTAGGGAAGAGAGATGAGGTGCCACAAACTTTATTCGTTTACCAGCGTAATCAACTACTCCTGCAGTGGAGATGGCAATAGAACATAGTTCGCCCCGAATGGACAATAGGTCTTTGATCAATTCATTCAAAGCACTCTGGAAATCATGAATTGTAAAAGGAGCAGCCAAACAGCTCTCTCTTTTAACCATATTCAATGGCTGAGGTAAAGTATGATGAAAATAAGCGTTCGACAATTCCTCACAACTGTATGTGGCCCCTTTAATCCAGGTACCCCCTATATCTAAAGATAAAACTATTTGATTCATTATGTAAATTCTCCTTTATTATTTTATACCTGTCTATTTATTTAGCTCTTTTTCTATTTCCTCCAAGGTACGTCCTGTCGTCTCCGGAATGCAAAAACGCATGATGAACAAATAAGGTATGCATACAACTGCAAAACTCAAGAATGTGCCCGATGAACCTAAATTCTCAAGCATAAATGGAGTGAGTTGACCTATTAAAAAGGCTCCGAGCCAAATAAACATACCTGAGAACGACATGGCCAATCCACGAATGCGAATCGGGAACATCTCAGAAAAGAGTACCCAAACGACCAGGCAGATTGAGATGGCACAAAAGAAAATATAAGCCAAAAAGAAAACAAGCATCAGAACAGGTGAAATTCCCCACTCAGCACCTTTACTAAAAAACAATGCAATGAATATCAAGGACATGAACATACCTGTCACTCCAAAGTAAATCAGTTTCTTCCTGCCTATCTTGTCAATGATGAGCAAGCCTAGCACAGTGGTCAAGGAGTTAACCAGACCTATCAATACCTGATATAAGAGAGACTCACCACCCGACAAACCATTTTGCTGAAAAATAGTAGGTCCATAGTAAAGAACAGCATTCACCCCCA
The DNA here is from genome assembly GCF_029581355.1 of Parabacteroides chongii. Lineage (NCBI taxonomy): Bacteria > Pseudomonadati > Bacteroidota > Bacteroidia > Bacteroidales > Tannerellaceae > Parabacteroides > Parabacteroides chongii. Next base: position 1,424,141 of record NZ_CP120849.1, read on the forward strand.
TAAACTGCCCCATGATAGCGATTAACGATCCAAACAAAATCAATCTTACCGTCTTTGTGTTCAGATTGTCTCTCAATGGTACTTTCTTTCCCTTTTCCGATAATACCTGTTTGATTGAACTGATTTCATTCTCGACAGCAGTATTATCATGAAGCATTCTGTAAAGTACACTCTTTGCCGCGTTCTCCTTATACCTCAACAATAGCCAACGAGGGCTTTCAGGAATAAAAAAGATGATAATAATGAATATAAGCGCAGGAAAGACCTCCGTACCAAGCATACCTCTCCACAGCTCATCGTGAAACAACCAAGCTAACAAACTCGAATTATCAAAAATTGTATTTAAAGACATGCTTGATAATCCGTAATTCACGAGGTATGCCCCTAAAAATCCGACTGTTATAGCCAATTGATAAAGAGAGACAAATCTCCCTCTATATTTGGCTATAGAGATTTCCGAAATATAAAGCGGAGATACGACGGATACTAACCCTATACCTATGCCTCCAATTATCCGGTATATGATCAAGGCGTTGAAGCTTCCCGAAAAAACACAACCAACGGCTGATGCGGTAAACAATATGGCCGACACAAATAGAGTGTTTTTCCTACCGGAATAATCACAGAAGACACCCGCCATCATTACACCAAGAATTGATCCCAACAAGGCAGAACTAACATACCATCCTACTCCTGTCGATGATAATCCGAATTGCTCACTTACCATCTGTATGGTACCAGAAATAATCGCAGTGTCATATCCATACAGGAAACCACCCAAAGCTGCTACTATCGACAGAAATAGTAAGTAAGCAATATTCTCTTTTTCGTTGTTCATTTATTTTTCAAGTATATTTCATGAAAACGTTATTTCTTTGATATAATAATCACTCCATCGCAGGAGGGTAAACTTCCAATAACTTTTTACCGCATTGCAGATATTGTTCCCTTCTTCTGTCATACTCCATCAGAAAAGCTTTTCTGACCGCAGAGAAACTAAGAGGTTCCGCTTCAATCTTTTCTTCTTCCGGAGTAAGAAATCCTTCTTCAGCTCCGGGGATAACGATCAAATAGCAACCGGCATCGGCAGGGGAACGGTCTCCTTTATCTTCCGGACAGTCTTCCCAGGCAACACCCGGTTCAGTCCGATAGCTCTTCAATATTTCCTGAACATAGTTCTTTCTACTTTGTTTATTATCTTTCCAACGGATTTGTATCTTTTTGACTTCCGGAGAAAAGACCATATAACCATCTTTTATTGCCACTTCACCAGTATCAGACGTTACCTGATCAATTTGTTTATAATAAGGGACAGCAATGTAAATATAAGCCGGTTTAAAGTTTGTATAATCACAGTTTAAATGTACATCGGCACCTTTTGGGTTGAATGTCATTACAGCATTAATCTTACCAAATTCGGTACGAATATCCCGTATCTCTATTTTCTTTCCAGGTTGTACCCAAGAAGGCGACAAACAGGAGAACAGATAAAGAGAACGCTCTCCCCTATTTATACCTGCTTTTCCTCCATATTCCCGAACCAGCATATTCCGAATCAATAAAGCAGTTTTTGCCGCTGCCCAGGCATGAGGAGCCGGAACCGGGTCCGGATCACGGTCAGACCAGGGTTCTACCATATTTTCAAAACCTTCATGTGTCGAACCATTATGCAGTAATATATGATACATATCCAAAAGTGCTTTTTCCTGATCATTAATCGCCAGGTATTGATTGGCCAGATTGGTTGTCGCATACTGATGTAGATGCATGCCGTTACGGTAAGTCATAATACCTTCTCTATATTTATGAGTACGGATATGATTCAAAGTCCCTTTTACACGGCTATCCCCGGGATCCAATGTTTCTGTTGGATATACCAATAACATATTCTCCCAATCCTGATCAGTTTGAAACTCCTTAAACCCTTCACGAGCTGTTTCACCAATTAGGTATTTATACAGCCCGGTCGGTACGTAACCATCTGTATGGACACTAGCTTCTATACCTTTCATGATTGCATTGTAATAAGATTTTTCAAGTTCTCTCCATTCACGACTTTCTTTGTCCTTTCCTAAATAGTCGGCTAATGTGATAGCACTCCGTAAACCCAATAAACACCATAAATTATGACTGGTATAATATCCTTTGATCATCTCCGCATCAAAAGGAGTCGAAGGACGTACCAATCCATTCGGCTCTTTTTGATGATCGTGTTCAATCATCCCGATAGCTTGACTGACAGGCCCAAAGACCTCTTCTGCCAAAGTCTTGTTTTGCGTATAAAGAAAATGGTTACACAGACTGAACAAAACCTGTCCATGAGAAGTCATGATCTCCTGCGAATGACTGACACTAGGATCTACGAACAATCCTTCTTCATTAATATTCTTGAACATCCAAGGAAAGTTCAATTCAACAAAATCTGTATGACCGCCAATATCATAAGCTAAACGCATATCAATAAAGTCATTGAAAAATATACCATCGTATGGAAGTCCGCTTCCCTGTCTCTTCGTACCATCCTTTTCCATTCGAGTGGCTAACATCAGATGAACCAAACTGGCTTTGAAAGAATCCTCAACCCGGTCTTCAGGTATCACAAAATATCCCCCACCTTCAATACGCTCTTTCCAATAATCAATACAAGCCTGACGTGATTTAGAATAAGTAGCCTGACGTAACTTCGATAAAAATGCACCTTCGTTATCATCGACAGGCACACGTGGAAATTTAAATGTCAGCTGATAGCTCTCTCCCGGACCCAATTCTCGTAAATAGCGTGTCAGACCGGTAACCGTATTAACCTTGATACCCAAATCCGCAGCCAAGAAAGAACCTGTGTAAGGTTTATCCTTAGTTGCATACTTTTCCGGTTCTCCTTCAAAAGTATAAAGGAGCTGGTTATCACGGATAAATTCATTCTTATCGAAACGATAACTAAACTGATCGGAGAACTCAGCTTCCCCCATCCGATGGTCAAGTCCGGAAGAACGTGTTCCTGCAGAAAATACTGCTTGTTGCTTTTGATCGGATACATTCTTTATTGAAACACGGACAAACTGTACAGAGTTTTTACTATCTTCTCCGGGTAAAGAGGAGCCAAACATTTCCATATCATCCCGTATGCCGTCTTCATGCCAGTTGTATTCCACAATAGGGATCCAGCCTTCATAGAATGTTTTCTGATAAGCAGCTGTCGGCTTGTTAGAACTACCGTAGAAAAAGCAAAGTTCGGCATTTCCCGTATAAATAGAACCATCATAGGTGACCTGTACCGGAGCCGGCGTGAAAGGTACACCTATCACTGTTGTTGATTTAGGATTATAACTCCATTCCCGCTGAGGGTCGTTTACATTATCGGATAACATGGTATAAGCAGCAGCTCCGTCAATCGCCGGATTCTGATCGTTCACCTGCGCAATACTACATGCGCTTAATAAAGGGAATAATAATAATGTTACAAATTTATTCATGATATTTTATTTGAGTTGATTTTAATCGATTGATGGAACATCAATCATGTATTGTTCATAACCTTGTTTTAGTTTCTCTATACGCCGTCTGTTGAATTCATACAAGAAGTTTTTCAAGACAAGATCGAAACTAAGTATCTCTTTTTTATTTTGCTTTTCAACAGGTAGAAGAAAAGCTTTTCCTTCTTTTATAATGGCACAACCCTTTTCATCGACTCCTTCAAAAGTACTACAAGCCCGATAAGCATTGAGTAATTCTTCCGAAACACCACGCATAGGGATATCTTCCCAATCGATCTGAACAGTAGTAACCTCCGGACTCAATACAAGACAACCATCTTCCATATGCGATTTTTTAGCATCAGTTGTAAACCGTACCAATTTTTTAAAATAAGGGATACGAATGCGGATAGTTCCCGGTTGTTGGTGAAAGTTATTCCGAATTGAAACAGTTGCTCCTCCTTCTTTAAAATCCATCCGGGCAGAAACAGTTCCCATCTCTGTTGGAACCTCTTGAATAACCAACCGTTTACCAGATTGAACCCATGCCGGCGAAAGAACTGAGAAAATATAGAGATCCCGTTCTTCTGGTTTCAAACCGAACATTCCACCATATTCATACACAAGAAAATTACGAATTGTAAATGCTATTTTGGAAGAAGCCCAGGCATGAGGCGGAGGACAAGAAGGAACCTGTCGATCCGTCCAGGGACGAACCAAATTTTCAAAACCTTCATAAGTGGAACCACAGTGCAGTAATATATGATAAAAATCAATCAATGCCTGCTTCGCATTACCTCCGACCATATATTGTTCGATCATGTTCGCCGTAATATACTGATGAAGATATAATCCATGCCGATAAGTCATAATTCCTTCTGCATATTCTTTCCGAATATGCTGGAGAGTACCCGTTACTTTCGGATCGTCCGGTGACAACAATTCTGAAGGATAAGCCAACAACATATTTTCCCAATCTGCATTGGTCATGTATTCGTCGAATCCCCGGCGAGCCGCTTTACCTGTCAGAAATGAGTAAAGTCCGGTCGGAACATAGCCGTCTGCATGAACAGATGCTTCAATTCCTTTCATGATATTCTTCCTGTAAGTCTGTTCCAATGCCGACCAGTCATCCGCATCCTTTTTATTTCCCAGTCCAGTTGCAATACGAATCGCACTCCTAAGCCCTAACAAGGCCCATACATTATTTGTGGTATAATGTCCGTCGATCATCTCATTATCATAGGGTACGGCAGGAGGGAGCAAACCATATTGATTCTTAGCAATTTCTGTTGCTATAAAACCGACCGCTTTTTGCAGACTGGGATATACACTTCGGATTGTTTCCGTATCGCGGGTGAAGAAGTAATAATTAGCCAAGTCATACATGATATGTCCTTGTGCAACCGGTGGTGTATCATGCCCCTGCTCTAATGCAATGTCGGCATAACGCCCGTTGGGTTGTTGATAAGCAACAGCATTCAGAATGATCATTTTCGCATAATCATTCAATCCCATCATCAGACAAGCCATCAGATGTTCTGGAGAAGAGGTCAGGAAAAAGTTCGGATAGGGAAGACCATCTGTTACTGTTTTCTTGCCTTCTATAATCCGCGTTGCCAATAACAAATGAACAATAGAGGCTTTCAATCCATCCTGAAATTGTTTTTCAGGAATTTCATACCGGATATTTTTCTCAACTTTCTCTTTCCAAAAGGCAATAGTCCTATCTTTGTACAATGAGTAATCTGCCCGGTCAACCGCTTGTATTACTGTTATTTTATCCGCATCCACCGGGACCTGTGGCATTTTGAAGATCAGTTCTTTCTCTTCTCCTTTCTTCAGACCAAAATGATAACGTGCAAGAGCTACAGCTCTCTCTTCCTTTACATTATAACTGTTAGCTGAAAAGGACTTCAGATAAGGAACTCCGTTTACCGCTTCATTTTTTGCCCCGGCAGGAAATGTATATAACAACTGATTATCACGAAAGACCTTCCCGTCTTTTATCTCAAAGATATTATCGGTAGAAAAACCTTTCACTGCTCCTTCCCGATTATCCGGATAACGACCTCTAATAACCGATGTAAAATCAACCTCGCGTGTATCGGAAGATGTATTTTTCATCCTCACTTTTACAAAATTAAGAACATTGCGCTCTTCATTATCCAGAAGTACAGATGCAAAAGCTTCCATTTCGTAGTGTATGCCATCATCCGTCCAATCATATAAAACAACAGGTATCCACCCTTCATAAAACGTTTTCTGCCGGGCCAGGAGTGCTTTATTCTTTTTCCCATAGAAGAAGCCTAACTCAGCAAAAGTTGTATACAATGAACCATCGTAAGTAATCTGAGTGACACCGGCTTCTTCTGTTTGAAAGGGAACACCGATCACGGTGGTTGATTTAGACATATAGCACCACTGTTTAGCCGGATTATCGATAACCGGATCTATTACTTTTTTATAAGGCTCATATTTTTGTGCATTTATATCTGTGCCAATAGGCACAAATAAAACAAATATCAATATTATATATTGTTTTATATACTGTTTCATTATTGTTACTTATAAGTTTAAGTCAAATAAAAGGGAATAGCAGTAGACAGGAAGTGCCCCAAAGTAGTATTTTGCAAAACTTTTAGGGCACCACCCAAGTACAGATGATCACACTAAGGATCATTTATGTAATAACATTGCTTATTCCCAAAGAGGATGTTGTTTCAAAGCTCCGCTAAAACTTTTATTAATAGCACTTTCTGGGATTGGCCAAACATAGAACTTCTTATTATTAAATATACCAGTATGCATAAGAATACCACCTTTTGCTCCATCAGGTATATCAAATAATTGTTCTTTGGTTTCATCGGAAACATCTGTTCGTACATATATTTTGTCCATGTATCCGGCAAATGAACCGTCCGTATTAAATTTAGATATATGTATGGAGTAAAAAGATTTGTTCATCAGCTCTTCTCCGGCACCCCAACGTCTGATATCCCAGTAACGCTTTCCTTCACCAAACAATTCTACCGCTCTCTCATTTCTGATAAATGATCGTAGGCTCTCTCTTGTAGGATAATCGTCTGGAGAAACAGGAGGCATATCAATTCCTGTTCTTCCTCTTAATTTACTCAAAACATCATACACTTCGGCACTCGGTCCATAAGCTTCATTCATAGCCTCGGCATGCATTAACAGTAATTCTCCATACCGATAAACAATAAAGCTGGCATATCCTTCATTTCCTTTACGTTGATGATCCCAATATTTAATATTAATATAGCCGGAAACAGAACGGTCAAGTTGATTATAAGTAGACAACATATAATCATAATTGTTTTCATCCGGATCAAGCGTATTTGACACCCATGCTCCACCATCTACATAGCTACAGACATTCCCCGGATACAACGTTGTTAATTTCAACCGGGGATCACGATTAGCAAAAGGCCTACTCGGATCGTATAACGGGCTTTTATTAATTGGTTTTCCATCTTTACATAAATACATATCAATCAATTCCTGAGAAGAGGCATAATCTCCATACCCAACATCATCATGCCGTGGTCCGAATTCTTGCACACAAAACATATCAGTAGCAATATCTTTCAATCGTACATATTCTAAAATAATTTCCCGCTGGGGATCACTTCCTGCCTGATAACTGGAATGAAACAGATGTTGATAATTTTCAGCTAACCCATATCCTTTTTCGTCAGCTTCTTTTAATGCAGCGCTTGTTGCATCTGCAGCATCTTTGTATGTAGCACCTGCTATTGCCTCTTGGTAACGACAAGCCGTATAAAGCAATAAATCAGCTTTTAAGGTTAATGCAACTAATTTAGTAAGACGACCGCGTTCTCTTTCAGAGGGACTAAGGCTTGGCAAATTCGCAATTGCATTGTTTATTTGCGTCAGTGCTTCATTGAAGACTTCTTCTTTCGGAGATACAGGAATATCTGAATTTTCGACTTCAAGAACCTCTCTCACTATTGGCACATTTTCATATGCTCTAAACATCATAAAATAACGGTAGGCCAATAAATAATTTGTAGTTCCCAAATATAATTTTTTTGCATCCTCAGTCATTTCTACATCATCGATTTTTCCTAACAGAATATAGGCCTCTCGTATTGGAGCATAATCCCAATACAATTCCGCAGTTTTAGATGCTGGGGTCATTGTTCCAAATTGAATATCTGAATAATCACGATTCCCCGATTTAGCCATATTTTGTCCGACCAGATCTGATCTGAAATCAAAAATAGCAGTCTTCGGTGTCGGTACCATAGACCGATAAAATCCATCTGTAAACTGTTTGATATCTGATTCCGTTTTGAAAAATGTGACATCCGTTACACTATTCAAAGGGAGTTTTTCCAAATAACTATCACAAGCTGTTAAGCAGATCGTTGTCAATACTACTAAACTATATTTTAATGTTTTCATCATATTAAATTTGCTAAAATTAGAATGTAACTGATAAACCAAAACTTATAACTTTATTAGGACCAAAGAATGTTGAACCATCTTCTTTATAATCAGCATCAGCTTCTGGATCAATAGGCTCCTGATATCCAGGTGTCCATGTAAATAGATTTTCGGCAGTAAGATAACATCTTAATTTTGATATGGAAGCTTTTTGAGTAATTTCTTTCGGAATCGTATAACCTAACTGTATATTTTTAACTCTGAGATATGCGAAATTCCTTAAATGGAATTCACAAGGACCTGAAGATATTGTTGAGTATTCATTCGCAATCCAGTTATTCTGGGTTAAACGAGTTTGGTCAGCCCATTTATTCGGATTTGCTTCCGTCCAACGATTTTTATAATTATCTTCTAAAATACCTAGTGAAGCCCTTACTCCAGAGAGATAGTGTCCTCCTCCATTTCTAAAAGCCCAACGCTCTCCAACACCATTCAAGACTACAGAAAAGTCAAAGTTCTTATATTCAGCACCTAAATTGATACCAAAAATATAATGTGGGGTTGTGGTCCTATTATCTGCAACTTTATCATCACTTGTTAACTTTCCGTCACCATCAGTATCAACAAATGCTATATCTCCGGGACGTGTTAAAGGAGAAATAAATGCATGGTTATCAATTTCTGCCTGATTTACAAATAATCCATTTGTTCGATAGAGGTAAAATGAATTTCTGGCATTTCCTTCTGCATTATAAGTATTTCCATTTATTTGAACCAATCCCGAACCGAATTTAGAATCATAAGTACCTATTCCTCCCAAACTTACAATCTTATCACGGGTATCAGACAAGTTAGCTCCAATATGATATCTAAAGTCACCGATATTATCGCGCCAGTTTATTTCAATCTCGTATCCTCTGTTGTCTATCGTGTATGTATTTTGAATAGGAGCCTTTGCTCCAAATGTTGACGGAACAACAGGACGCCCAATAATGCCATCTGTACGATCAAAGAAATAATCAAATGATCCGTAAAGCCGATTATTAAAGAAACCAAAGTCAACACCCAAATTGGTTGTTGTTTTCTTTTCCCACGATAAACCCAAATGTACAGGATCACCAATTATAGCCATCGAAGATAATCCGTTTCCAAATGCAAATTTATCAGATGTTTTAATCTGTGTAGCAAATGGATATAATTCTTCTCCTTGATTTCCCAATTGTCCCCAAGATACACGCAGTTTGAGGTTACTCAAGAATTCTATATTTTGCATGAATGCTTCCTCTTTCATTCTCCAAGAAGCAGATACTGACGGGAAAAAACCCCAACGCTGCTTAGGAGAAAAACGAGATGAACCATCATAACGGAAAGTTCCTTCAAAAAGATACTTTTCCTTAAAAGAATATGATAATCGACCAATTAAAGATGCTATAGCCCAATCCGTTGCTTCTGTACTTGCTGTAATATCAGCCCCGGTCCCTGTAGATCCTTTAATCTCACGTATCTCATTATTGGGGAATTTATTAGCTGTTGCTGAAATCTTATCATACCGATTACTTTCAGATTGAAAACCACCCATAACATAAAGATTGTGATCCTCTCCGAACTTTTTTGTATAATCCAACATAACCAAATTATTCAAATAGGTAGATCTTTCCCAGTTTTCCGATACCTGGACTTCTGAACGATTATAACCATAAATATCTCCATTCTCATCCTTATAAGGTATTTTTTTCAATAATGTATTATCTGAATTAAAAGTCATATTTGTTGCAATAGTATACTTCAATAATAATCCATCGATAATCTTAAATTTAGCACCTATTGACATTCTTAAATTATCAAAGTCATATAAACTATTACCCCCCTCTTTTATTAGATATTCAGGATTTGCTCCTAAAGTCGCTTTATTATTATAATCACCATTAGAAAGATAAAATGGGTCAATAGGAGGATTTAATAAAGCATTTCTCATGAGGGTAAACATATCCCCACCTACAGGTCGCGTAATATTCTCTCTTTGATAAGCTATACTAGAATTGATATCAAATCGATCTGTTGGTTTATAATTCAAATTGACAAGTAGATTCCATTTTTCATAATCGTCATTATCAACATGTCCATCCTGAGAAGCGTAACTCCCTGATGCATAAAAATTAAGTTTCTCATTTCCACCACTTATACTCAAATTATGAGTATGTTGAAGTGCAGACTTCTGAATCCAGTCTGTCCATTGGGATTTAGATGGATAACGTGGATCACTACTATTCTCATATTGAGCAATTTGTTCTGTAGTAAAAATATCCGGACTTCCATCTAAACGAGCTGCTTCATTATTAGCCCTCATCCATTCTGCAGAATTGATAAATTTGTAGTTTCCAAAAGGTATCTTCTGTACACCAACAATTCCTGAATAATTAACGGTAGGAGCTCCAGACGAACCTTTTTTAGTTGTTATTAAAACAACTCCACCAGTAGCACGTGAACCATAAATAGAAGCCGCAGCGGCATCTTTCAAAACAGATATTTTCTCAATATCATCTGAACTTACATTATCTATCTCACTAACTATTCCGTCAATCAAGACAAGAGGAGGATTTTTTGAAAAAGTTCCCATTGAAGCTCCACGAATATCGAATGTTTGGGAACTAAACCCTGGACGTCCTGCAGATGAACGAATATTAACACCAGGAGTAATTCCTTGTAATGCCGTTGCAACTTTAGGAACAGACCGATTTTCCAATAAATCAGTATTTACAGATGTAACAGCACTTGTCAAACTCTCTTTTTTCTGAGAACCATAACCAACAACCACAATTTCTTCGAGTTTTTGGGTATCTTCCAATAATTTTATATTAAATACTGTTTTATTTCCCACTGTAATAACCTGGCTAAGATAGCCAATGAAAGAGATCTGAAGCTGAGCATTATCCGGAACTTTAAGCACAAAGTTTCCGTTAATATCAGTCACGGTACCAGTAGTTGTGCCCACAATTGAGATATTTGCACCAATAACCGGATCGCCATTAGCATCGACCACAACTCCCGATATGTTTTTTTCTTTCTGCTCTATAACTGGATACTCTGATTTTACTTCCTTATACAGTACAACATGTTTATCCTTGATCGTATATTTAATATCCTCTTCCTTAAATATTTCATCCAAAATATCCGTAATCAACCTATTTTTAATATTGACAGATATCTTACGATTCACATTCACCTGATTTACATTATAAGTGAAATAAAACGAACTTTCTTGTTCTATCATCGACAAAACATTTGCTACTGTCGTATTCTCAACATTCAACGAAAGCTTAGTCGATTGCGAATAAGTAACACTTGCTGTGATTTGCATTGTACCCAATAATAAAAATAATAAGATACATCTCATAATAAACAGACTTTTTCGGAGCCATGACGATTTATATGTATCACATGGCATACACTTCTTAGTAAAATTCATACATTTGTAAATGATTAGTTAGTAATAAATTTAGGTTGTCTCTAATGCGTTACTTGCTTAATCCGAACCGGGGGTGTTTGCGGCATCTTCGGTTCTTCATTTCTTACAACATCTAGGTTTTCTCCATAAGCAGCTCATTTTAAAGGTTTATAAATCCGTATATGATCGCCCTGGATTTTATAATCCAATTTGCGGGTATCTTTCAATAATGTCAGAACCTGATCTATGGTGGCAGTTTCCTTAAACCGACTGGTAAATACTTCTTTTGTAAGTTCCGGATCCTCTACTGTTATATGAACATTGAAACGCCGTTCCAAATCAGATACAATATCAGCTAATTGTTTATTTATATAGGCTGCTTCTCCAAGTGTCCATGATTTGGTCAAAGAGGCGTTGACAGATTTATTCACTATCAAGCCGCCTTTCTTTGAATAGGTCACCTGCTCATTGGGTTTTAGAGTGACTTTATGCTCATTATCATTTGTGGCAACTTCAACCTTTCCTTCTGCCAAAGTTATGGAAGAAGGCTCCTCATCATATGCTCTTACATTGAACTTCGTACCTAATACTTTTACATGGAGTAAATCAGCATGAACAACAAACGGTGACTTTTCATTATGGGCGACTTCAAAAAAGCCTTCACCTTCAAGTTTAACATCTCGTTCTTTTGAAGAGAATCGAGCAGGATAAGTAAACTTACTATGTGAATTCAACCATACTTTTGTTCCATCAGATAAGGTCAAGGAGACTCTTTGCCCGTTAGGAACTTCCACCATATTCATTGCAACCGGTTCTTCCCTTAACTGGTAAAATAAATTAGTACTTAATAATCCTATTAATACGATGGCAGCAGCATACTTTAACCATACTATATAAGCAGAACGTCTCTGAACTATTTGAACTTTTGTTTCCTTTTCCTGTAATCCGGACATAAAACGAGCATAGGCCATTTCAATTTCTTGTTTGTCAGAAAAGCGCAACTGATCTTTCAGGCTCCAGATACGTTCCATTTCAAACAACCAATCGGCATTCGCTTGACTGGCTGCAATCCATTGATCAATCTCTTTTATTTCTTCCGGAGTACAACGGTGGGTTAAAAATCGTATTAATATATCTTCGTTCATATGTCTTCCTTATTATTTATATAGAAGACAACCGAGAGTATTAAAACTACGTAGTCAAAAACGAAAAAAGTTCAAATTAATTTATTATTTGAACAAAAGCGATATAAAGTATTAGCAAATCTTTTAAATCCTTCCGAAGGAAAAGTACTGCATTCCGTACATGGCTCTCCACTGTACGCACTGATATTCCGACCTTTTCTGCAATTTCTTTATGAGACATATCTTCATAATAACACAAACGGAATACCTTTGCTGTTTTTGGTGGTAATTTCTTCACAGAAGCTTCTATCTGTTCATGAAGGTCCCAGTCTATTACCTGCTTCAGTACATCATTTGAATCAGTCCGATCATTCAAGAATTCAATACGAGCCTCAGCTATTCGCACCCTGACCTCATACTCTTCTATAACCATCTGATGTTTCAAATAATTCAGACATCTGTTCTGTACCCATTTAAAAAGGAAAGATTGTATATTAGCAGCATCTATCAACTTTTTCTGTTCCCAATAAGACGTAAAAACATCCTGTACCAAATCTTTTGCAACGTTTTCATCTACAAAACGGCAGGCCAAAGCCATAAGTCGCGGATAAAAACATTCGAAAAAAGATTTGAAAGCAGCACGATCCCCTTCTTTTACTTTTTGTATGTCTATTGGTAATTGCACAATACATGATTTTTCCGTCTGCAAAATAAACATTTATATTTAAACTCTATTCACTATTCCTACATTTATTATTCATTCAATAAAATTTAAGGAAAGAGCTTTCATTTCTATACACAGAAAAAAATTGCTGATAACATCAACCTTAACCAGGGGTTTCAGCTACATATAAATTTCAAAAAAAAAGAAAAACCGTTTACTATCATATAGATAATAAACGGCTCTCTTTTCTGTTTGTTGTCTCACGAGGATTCGAACCTCGACAGACAGAACCAAAAACTGTAGTGCTACCATTACACCATGAGACAATCCAGCGCTTTATTTAAAGCGATGCAAAGGTAAGAATAAATTCTTACCCTGCAAGCATTTTTTCTATTTTTTCTTCCTTATAGGAATATAGCTATCGCCATTCCAATCTCCAGCATCTTACACTAATTTGTATTCGAACACTTTTGCGTTTGATATATATCAAACGAATAAAACACATATATGCTTCTTTCATTTGATAATTGTGTTCCTTTCGTTTAATATTGCTGGAACGATTGTTTGTTCAGTATTATTTTGCGATCAACAAATAATAATTCTTTTTACCTCTCTGAACCAACAGATACTTTTCATCCAACAGAGAAGAACAATCAATAACAGTTTCAGCATCAGCCAATTTCTCTTTGTTAATACTGATACCACCACTCTGTACCAGCTTACGCATTTCACCTTTAGATGCAAAAACGGCTGCTTTCTCAGTGAACAGGTCGATTGCCTTTACGCCGGCACTCAACTCGTCACGACTGATCTCAAACTGCGGAACACCATCAAATACGGCCAACAAAGTATCTTCATCGAGCTTCTTCAAAGCTTCAGAAGTAGAGTTACCGAACAAGATATTGGAAGCTTCAACAGCAGCTTCGTAATCTTCTAGAGAATGAACCATTACAGTGATCTCTTTCGCCAAACGTTTCTGCAAAGGACGAAGATGAGCAGCAGCTGCCTGTTCTTCTTCCAGGGCAGCGATTTCTTCTTTACTCAGATCCGTAAATATCTTAATATATCTTGCCGCATCCGCATCACTTACATTCAACCAGAACTGGTAGAATTTATAAGGAGAGGTATAACGACGGTCCAACCACACGTTACCCGATTCTGTCTTACCGAACTTACCACCGTCTGCTTTCGTGATCAACGGACAAGTAAGGGCAAATGCTTCACCACCTGTTTTACGACGGATCAATTCCGTACCGGTAGTAATGTTACCCCACTGATCGGAACCACCCATCTGCAAACGGCAACCTTCATTCTGATACAGGAACAGATAATCGTATCCCTGCAATAATTGATAAGAGAACTCAGTGAAGGACATACCTACGCTTGATTCGGAGCTAAGACGCTTCTTTACAGAATCCTTAGCCATCATATAATTAACAGTCAGGTGTTTACCGATATCACGGATAAAGTTCAGGAATGAATAATCCTTCATCCAGTCATAGTTGTTTACCAACTTGGCTGCATTAGGAGCATCCGAATCGAAATCCAGGAATTTAGCCAACTGCTTTTTAATACTTTCCTGATTGTGACGAAGTGTTACTTCATCCAGCAGATTACGCTCTGCCGACTTCATTGAAGGGTCTCCGATCATACCGGTGGCACCACCGACCAGAGCGATAGGACGGTGTCCGGCACGCTGCAAATGCTTCAGCATCATGACACTAACAAGGTGTCCGATATGTAATGAATCGGCCGTCGGGTCAATGCCTACGTACGCAGAAGTCATTTCTTTCTGTAACTGCTCTTCTGTTCCGGGCATCATATCATGAATCATGCCCCTCCATCTTAATTCTTCAACAAAATTCATCGTTTTAATTATAGGTTTATATTGAATGCGGGCAAAGGTACGACTTAAAATTGAGAATTGATAATTGACAATTGACAATTATTTGATACAGCAAGGGTTAGTATCCCTTGTTCCGGGAATTAACGGATAAAAGAAATACATTCTGTACATTCTTTTCCAATGTAGCTGTAAGCTCTTCAAGGGATATACACAAAGAGGATGCTATTTTCCGATAAACCGAACGAATATCGATTGCCGCATCATCTGTTTCTGCAAACAAACGATCCGGCCATGCTGCCTGTAATGCCTGTTGATTGAAATACTCTCCGAAAGACAGGAAAAATTCTTGTTTAAGCAGTTGTTGAGCCAATATGCCATTTCCACGGAAACCATGAATAATCCAGGGGACACGGGGTTTCATCGATTTCCTCTGCATAATCAATTCATCCCATGCTTTTACGCAATGAATAATAAGCGGTTTACCGCTCCTTTCCGCCAAAGCAGCCTGCTTTGCAAATACATCCGACTGAATATCCAATGGTGTTTCTGACAATTTATCCAATCCGGCCTCACCGACAGCTACTACAGAGGGACACAAGACTGCTGACTCCAAACGGAGGAATTGTCCTTGTACATTATTATATATATACCACGGATGGATACCTACCGAACACCATTGCCCGGAAAAAGAGTTTTCTTCCTTTTCATTTCCTATAATCCTGTTGATGATTGTAACATCCTCGGGATCGATAGCCGGATGATGCGCATGTATATCGTAATAATTCATAATCTACGGTACGGGATCATATCCGCTTCCCCCCCAGGGATGGCATCGGAGTATACGTTTTACAGCCAAGTAAAGGCCTTTTATTGGACCATACTTTTTGAGGGCCTGCACAGCATATTCGGAACAGGTAGGAGTATACCTGCACGAAGCCGGTGTCATAGGTGAGATGCAATATTTATAGAAATAGACCGGCAACAGGAGCAGTGCAGTAAAGAATTTCTTCATTATTCTTTTTCGCGCAATATCCGGATCGCTTTCGTCATCGCTTTCTCCATATCCGTAAAAGGATGAATCTCTTTATCCACATAAAGGAAAGCAATCAGCATGCGCTTGTTTTTTTCTGTCAACGGATCGATCAGATCGTATTTACGTACCCGGTAGGCTTCACGTACCTGACGTTTGATCAGGTTTCGTTTTACGGCACGTTTGAATTTTTTCTTGGGGACGCTGATCAGGATAGAGACAGGAGCAGACATCTCTTCCTCCAGCGGTAAATAAACGACCCGTAGTGGAAACGCCACAAATGATTGTCCTTTTTCAAATAACAGGTCAATGTAACGTTTCCACGACAGGCGTTCTTCTTTTGAAAGGGTATACCTTCTATTTTCCATTCTTTTTGTTTCCACCCAACTCTTTCTTCAGATATAAATCCAAAGCAGCTGTCATTGAAGGAGCTTCAGGTGTGGGCGCTTCCACATCCAATCGAAGGCCGGCATCCTTAACAGCTTTTGCCGTCGTAGGTCCGAAGCACCCGATTTTGATATCCTCCTGCTTAAAATCCGGGAAATTTTTCAACAAAGAAGAAATACCTGAAGGACTAAAAAATACCAACATATCGTAATCGAATTTCTCATCTTTAGCAAATTCGTTACTAACAGTTCTATACATAACCGCCTTTACATAGCTGATTTTTTTAGCTTCAAGCAAACTCAACAAATCATCCTTATGCACGTCAGAAACCGGCACCAGATATTTTTCCTTTGCATGTTTTGCAATAACAGTCACCAGATCTTCAGGCTTTCCAGTCTGACCGAAAAATATTTTACGCTTCCTGTATACAATATACTTCTGAAGGTAAACTGCAATAGCTTCCGTCATACAGAAATATTTCATTGTTTCCGGAATAGTGACACGTAGTTCTTCACATAAATGGAAAAAGTGGTCAATAGCTGTACGCGCAGTAAAAATTACCGCCGAATAGTCCAGAATAGAAATTCTCTGCTGTCTGAACTCTTTGGAAGAAAGAGCTTCAACTTTGATAAAAGGACGGAAGTCGATCTCGACCCCATATTTCTCTGCAATGTCGAAATACGGTGACTTCTCGGATGCAGGCTTCGGTTGTGATACCAGCAACTTTTTGATGTTCAATGCCATAGAGTACTCGTCTCAATAAAGTTATACAAAAAAATCATACCTTCGTACAAAAATATGAGGGGTAAGATTTCTTGGGTGCAAAGGTACAAACTAATATACAAAAGTCCGATATTATTCTTGTGAAATATACGTATTGTCTTATAAATTATTACAAAACGGCACAAAAAATAGAAAATACAAAACATTATCACGGGAGCCAATGTTTTACTTCCTACGAACATCAACCAAACGACCGGAATATATAACAAAATGCCCCACGCTCCCATAATGGCATTATAATTTTTCTTCCAGAACTTGTACTTCTCAGGCACTGCAAAAACGAATCCCAACAGATAATAACTCAGTTGTTTGAACTGATAGAACAGGAACAGCACACCCAAAATGGCCGTAATTGCCAGCAAAACCTCTTTCCCGTCCACGTAACTGACCATTTCCCTTGTCCGGGCTATCGAAAACAAGGCGATACTACAAAGTAACAACGCCTGGAATGTCATGAAATTACGAAAGAAAGAACCACGCTTCCCGGCCGTTTCATCAAACAGGTTCTGCCGTTCTTTCAGATATACCACATCTTTCATCATCTTTACAAAATGCTGAAAATTAGACCGGAATATTATGGCAAAGGCAATCAACAAGGATAGCAGCAGCGTGAATATGACATCATCCACCAGCTGTCCGTCCCACAAACGAATGCCTACATATCCTTCAAACAGATCCATCTACTTTTTATTTCGCGCAAAGGTAGGGATAAAATCAATACTTCTAAAATAAAATATCCCGACCATCACTTGAATGACCGGGACATTTACATATATAAAGAACTGTATTATAATGCTTCTTTTATAATTTCACCGACTGTCGGATGCGGGAATACGATCGACTTCAATTCCTCAGCCGTCATACCTTTTTCAATGGCGATACCTGCAATAACGATCAGCTCGGAAGCCGGATTACCCAGCAGGTACGCTCCTATCACTGTCTCGTCTTCCGACAGGATCAGTTTACATACACCGTTACCCTGCTCATTTTCCGCCACAAAACGACCGGAGAAAGCCATCGGCAGTTTCTTTACGGTATAAGGGATTCCGTCCGCCTGCAATTCCTCTTCCGTCTTACCTACGCCGGCTATTTCAGGATTGGTATAGACTACACCCGGAATTGCTTTATAGCTCATACCGGCTCCCGCCTTGCCCAGGATATGTTTAATCGCCACTTCCGCCTCACTGACTGCCGTATGAGCCAGCAGGGAGAATGCCGTGATATCGCCACAGGCATAGACATTCGGAAGAGATGTCTGCATATATTCATTGACTTTTATGCCATTGCGGAAAGGTTCAAGCGATAAAGTCTCCAGTCCGAACCCTTTCGTCACCGGCCGGCGGCCTACACTCAGCAAGACCTTTTCACCCTTGATCACAAAACTTTCTCCATCTTTCTCAACAGTCACTTCACCTTCGTGGACAGCCGTCACTTTATGGCTCAGATAAAATTGAATGCCTCTCTTGGCATATTCAGCCTGAAGCATTTCAGAAAGCTCCTTATCCATCGGACCTAGTATCTTATCCAGCATTTCGACTACATGAACTTCGGTTCCCATGCTATTAAAGAAAGAGGCAAACTCCATACCGATCACACCGCCTCCGATGATAACTAGAGAAGCAGGAAGCTCTTTTGTTTGCAGGGCTTCACGGCTGGTCCAGTAATCGGTTTCCGCCAGACCGGGGATAGGAGGAATAACCGTTTCCGATCCCGTACACAACAGCAGGTTTGCTGCTTCATACGTTTCTTCACCACAGGCGATAGAGATTGTACCGTCAGCTGCACGTCCTTTTATCTCCGCTTCCCCAACAACAACTACGACACCATGTTCCGTCATCTTCATACGGATACCGGCGGTCAGTTTCTTTACAACCTTATTTTTACGGGCAATAATCTTAGGGAAGTCGAAAGTCGGATTCTCTGCCTTAACAGCATATTTCTGTGCATGTTTTATGGTATCATACACTTTAGCCGAATAAAGAAGTGTTTTCGTAGGGACACAGCCTTCATTGAGACAGACACCGCCTAACGCGTTCTTTTCAAACAACACAGTGGACAGTCCACTCGCTGCCGCTTTTTCAGCAGCCGTATAACCGGCAGGTCCCCCGCCAATTATAGCAACATCGTATTTCATGTTATCAGATTTAATTAAGTTTTATATTTGGATTCCTTCATTGCGCCTGATCTCGATATCCGGATTGAACTTCTTCAGTAACTTTACAAACTCTTTTTCGTTCTGCGGAGATATCAGCATCCACATTTTGCCTTCTTTCCAGATCACAATCCGATCCAAGGATAAAGAATAGCTAAAAACGGGGAGAATAGACGGTTGTAACGCCTCTATATCGGCTATGGCGATTTTCTTTTTAGGAAAGAAACCACAACGGAGCAACAACATACCGTCTGCTGTAACCACATAGTACGTATTGAAAAACACATGCAAGGTCAATGCACTGGCAACCAATGTAGTAACAATTGCCACCACATTCTGATGCAGCAGGGATACGACGCACAAAACTGCCAACACAATGATCAACAGGTGGTACCACCACCCGATCTTAGATTTAAAGACTCTATCCATTTCACGAATTTTCGCGCAAGATAGTCATTTCTTCATTTACTTGTTGTAAAGCGGCCACAAAACCTTCGGTATCGACCGGGTGTACCGTGTTGGTGTACTCCTTGTCTTTATAGGGCTTCGCATAATAGATCACTACACTACCCGACTGCTTGACAAAAAGCTTTTCCATATCTTTTATCGGGATCGCCACAAAATTACCTTGTGTCAGATAGCCTTTATCTATCTTATAAGGATATAATGCAGGAACAATAAGAACAAGGATCAGAATATAAGCTGCCGGCTGCCGTATCTCATTCAAATACAGTAATCCAAAAAGGATAAGCATACTAACCGCTATCGCGACATGTTTTGGAGTCACTATTCTCTTTCTAAACGTCTGCTTTTCCATAACCTTACCTATTAAAGTTAGTAATAAGCAATATTACAAAATTCTACCCACATTTAAAAGCTTATTGGGATATATATTCTCTACAATCCCGAAGAACCCGTAAAACTCGTTTTAAACGAGGCAAATTTTGTTTTAAACAAGATTTTTCTCGTTTTAAACGAACTGGAGACTCGTTTTAAACGAATTTGAGGTCCGTTTAAAACGAGAAAATACGCTGTCAAGAAAAGACTACCGCTTTTTAAAGTACAGCTGTAAAGACAAATTGCTCTATAATAGTATTATAGTTCATATTAATCAATGATAATAACTTTAATATTCTATCTTTGGAATATAAACAGATCTGTAAGACTGATGTAAGCCTAAAATCGTACGTAACACCGTTCCTTTTTTATCCGTAAAGACCACAGTGCTCGTTTGTGTCGAGCCGAACATCAGTAAGTTTTCGTTCAATATCTGGACATTGCTCATATACGGGGAACTGTATTCCGGCAAGGTCACTTCCATAGTAACATCTGCTTTCCGGGATTTTTCATCGACAGCATAGATCAATGCACGGGAAAGATGTGAGCTGATGCCATTATCAAAAACCAGCACCTCGTCCGGTTTCAAAGGTTCCACACAGTGCATGCCATTGGCATATCCCATTTCAGGCATATCCACATTCCCGTCTTTACCCACCCGGTACAAGACCTTTCCTGTCGATCTTTCTATCTTCCACAACTCGCTTCTCCAGTTGAAAGACATATAAATATTCCCTTCCGAGTCAAAGTTAACGGAATTGGCATGCAACCAGTCGTCTTTATACCAGATCGGATTTTCCAATACGCTGGTGACCGGCACCATCTCCATAATATTAGGATCGTCTGCCGGGTCTAACTCGCCGAAACAATCCCATTCCTCCAGCTTGTTACCTTCCATATCAAAGATGGTATAACCGTCTCCCCATACAGTTTCCTCCTTACCTCCTCCACGTTCGGTAAGGTCGAATGTCTTAGGTGTATAATTGACCAATATCAGGTTCCCGTCCGGCATGCGGCGAATATCATGGTGGGCATAGAACTTATCGAATACCTTATCCAGTAATTTCTTGCCCGTCAGATCCATGACGACCATCTCATTCCCTGTATAATCCTTTTCGGCATAAGCACCGATGATGCAACAGATCGTATTTGTCTTTTCATCGAAATTCGCCACACGTACAGCTTTCTCCATATTCTGATACCATACCACATTCCCTTCGGTATCGACCATCGTAATATACCCGGGCCGGTCTGTCTTCATCAACAGAATATATCCGGGAAGGCTTTCTTCCAATTTATTAATCGGCATCGAATAGACGGGGACACCTGCAGGCAACGAGGCTGTCGTAAATTTATACTCATCGGAAACAGTCGACGCACTGCCTGTAGAGGCCTGTACCTTAAATGTATATTGAGTTTCCGGCTCCAGCAAGACCAATGTCGAAGTTGCAGAACCGTCAGACTCTGCCAAAACGGTCTTCTTTTTCGATGTTTCGTCGTCGTTCTTCCAATATTCGATCTGATAGTTTACTCCCTGTTTAAATTCTATATTGACATCCATCCTCAATACATTATCCGATTGAGGAGAAACCTGTATCGACCGGATCAATTCTGTCGGAGCCACTTCTCCTTCCGGTTCATCACTACACGCTACGAAAGCGAGCAATAACATCATACACAAATACTTCGTAAAATTCATACTATTAAATTTATTGATTAACGAATGGCTATTTCATCCAGCATGGTCCATACATCGCTTTTGGCATCCCGATGCCACATAGGACAGACCGGCACTACTTTAACCTTAACTTTTATATAACGGGCCTCACAAGGTGCGAACCTTACTCCGAACACTTTTGTTTTATAATTCTTCTTCCGGTCCATCTCATTCTCCGTCCGTCCGACCGGCTTATACGTCCGGTTGTCGGAAGAAACAGATACCTCCATGCCTTCCGGAAGAAACAGGCGGTCAAGAATAGATTGAATGAAACGGGCGTCTACTTCCGAAACGGTTTCGTTCTTTTCCAGATCGACCGTTATTTCAAAATCATCATGTTTAAAACCCAGCCAGTTCTCATCGTAATTCCTCCCCCCCAGCATGCCGTCCGTCAGTGAAAGGGCTCCCTTCGCACGGTATTGGGTAAGCGGCAGGTTTACTGTTACCGGTTTACCCAGCGCCTTGTTTCCTTTCGCCAAAAATTTCAGATATTGTTGGGGAATATCCGTCATTTCCTCTTTATATTCATCGACAGGCGTCATCCATTCACACAGACGGCGCGTGTGGTTCTCTTTACAGCAAACGATAAAATGATCCAATTTATGAAGGAACTCTCCGTTTACAGACAAGTTTCCATCTTCTCCCTCTACAAGGAATCCATGTTTGCCGACAGGCATCAGGTTTGCTTGTTCCAACTCGGTAAAAATAACAGGCAGACGGGCAAACTGCACACGGGCAGTCAATTCTTTATCCCCTGAAACTGCAGCTTCCGCCCTGTCAAAACACTTGTTATAAGCATCCAGATTTTCCGGAGACAAATAACCGTTGATGGGTGTCAGGGCATTTCCGAAAATACTCAATTCTTCTCCGCTTTTCTCCAGATTATCGTGCAACAGGGTCATATACTCTTTGATATATTGACCGGCTTTGCCGTAATACCCGGTGAGGAAGTCGTCTATCACGGCATCCAGATCACAGTCCGGGTTCCACAACAGTTTAGCAGCGACATACGCCCGCAGGTAACACATCTCTCCCGCCGGTTCCGGATTTCCCTGCGAGAAAACGGAGGTCACATGGTTGCCCGCGAAATATTGCATATTAGGCTGCAACGTTCTGAAATTAGGAAAAGGAGTGTATAAGTTACTGAATTGAACGATATAATCCCATAGCAGGATATTCCGGGAAATCTTCGCCCAGTCGTCCATGTCTTTCCTGAAACCGGCACTCAATGTGTCCTGCGGTATAGGCTTGCTGCGGTTACATTCGATATTACAAAACATAATATTCACATTAGCTGCCGGTTTTGCCAGTTTAGGCGCCTTGCGGGTAAACTGATATGCCAAAGTCGAGATTATCTTATCCGGATAACGTCCCGCCACTTTATTGATGAACCGAATCAGTAAACCGGAAGGACTTTCCTCCTCTTCATAGGCCTTTTGGCAAGCATCGCATTTACAGTAATTGTAATTGTCATTCTGGCTCACTGACCAATACAAGGCTTCCGGTTTTTCAGACATGCAGAAATCCAGTTCTTTACAAAGAACATCGAGTAACTCCGGATTGCTCAGGCAAAGCTGTGAAGGGACCCGCTCTCCCTTTTCATTCATCGCAAAATATTCAGGATGACGGTTAAAATACTTTTCCGGTGGAACCAACGTACCGAATGTATGTACCCAAAGCCCCCATTTGCCCCTATCGACCCAACTGGTAGGGGTTTGTGTCAAACGCAGCCAATCGAAAAAAGCGTTGTCGTTGGCACAGACATACAACATATTCCTGGAGGTAATGGCCGGAACCTGCCAATCGTCTATATCTACTGGTAGCGTAACAGTAGTACGTTGCGGAACGACTTCCACTGTCGGCGTATATTTTCTGCATCCCAGATATTTCTCCAACAATTCATAAACACCGTAAAGGGTACCGTAGCTGTTCCCACCCATTATATAGAGTTTACGCCCATTCGTTTTAATATAAAAACCATCCTGCTCCAATTTATCCGACGAAATAGCTAACGGAATGATCCTGTTGGTATTTCCGATCGAAATCTCACACTCTGCAGGAGCCGCATTGTCTTCCACGACCGGCAGCATGACACCTGCCATTTTATCCAGGTATTCGTTCAGTTCCTTTGCCGCCCTCTGCTCTGTCATTGTCGGAGACTGGGGAATCACAATCACATAATCACTCTTTCCGGCACTTATCAACTCCAGATCATGACTACAGGCACCCAGCCCCATAGTATAAAGAATGACAATCAAGATAGTTACTATATTTCTCACGGGATTATATTTATATTAGACGGATGGATACGCAATCATTCATGATAGCGGTATTTCACATAATCAAAAAGACCGTAGTTGTCCTGTGTCGGCTGATGGTCTCCTATGAATTTCAAATTCTCTACACTACAAAAAATATAAAAAGCATACTCTTTACCGAAGGTTTGTTGTACCGTACTGACAATCTTTTTATCTATCAGCCAGTCCACCTTATAGTTGCCGTCTACCAAGGTAAGATCGATTTCAAAAATATGCCACCCTGTTTTTATCTTCACGGGAACAGATTTGAACGGATGGTCCTGCGTGGTCATGTAAGCGATCATTTCATCCGGACCAGCCCCCAATTCATCCCGGACTTCCTGTTTTCCGTATCCTACTTCAAAATCTATTTCATGGTGATCATCACAATAGATCCAGGAGCCGACACTAGCCTGGTCTCCTTTACCCATTTGCGGAATATACGTTTTCCAGGTATAACGTCCGGTTGTATATATTTTATCTGCCGTACGTACCTTTTTCCTATCCCACGAACCGGCTCTCGTGAAGATACGCAGTTTCCCCTTCTCCAATAGGCACTGCTCGTCCGGGTTATCGTCCTGGTGTGCATAAACCCATCCCTCCAAATCTTTAAAGTTCCAGACTTTTTTCTTAGGAGATTGTGCATATACATTCATTGTACATACAATGAACATCAAACAAATAAGTAGGCATATATCCTTCTTCATATTCGGTCTGTTTTATCGTTATGGTATTAAACTGACAGATAGGCTACCCGTAAAACAGGCGCCTATCCGTATATCAATTATCATTTAGAAAAACTTCTGCAATTAGCTAGGTCCGGATTCAGGTCCAGTTCCCTTTTAGGAACCGGGAAATAGCGCCTGATATCGTTATCTGTCAAATCCTGCGGGTATACTTTCCATTCAGAGGTATAATCAGCGTTCGGATCTTTCGAATTCTTCTGCCGCCATTCGGATTTCAACTTTATGGCTGCTATATATTTATTCAGGCGGTCTTTCCATAATCCCATACGGATCAGGTCGGGACGGTGTACGCCTTCATTGTTCAGTTCCAACAGACGTTCATCACAAATCGCATCGCGTAATGCCTCTTTCGAAGAATAAGAAGCCAGCGACAAATTATGGGCGTCATCCTGGAATGCACGGCTTCTGATCTGGTTAATCAGGTCGACAGCTTCTTGTGTCGGACCGTTCAGTTCGTTCAGGATCTCCGCTTTACACAGAATAATATCGGCAAGACGAAGCATCGGCATATTATTCTTGGTATTATAATTATAGGTACCCGGGCGAAGATATTTATACTTTTTAGTATAGGAAGCACCCAGCTCGTTAATTGTCTGCGTTTCTGAGTCTGCATATACTGTACCTACCTTTTCTATCGATTCTGGGATCTGATAATATCTGGGCTTCGGAGTTGCATCGTTATCATATACATTCCTGAACTGAGTCACCAGCAATTCAGAATAACGTTCATCTGCCTTATCGAACTTCCAGGTCAGTTCCAAAGGAACGCTGAACAGGTTCCATCCCATATCGTAATCCCACGGAGTAAAGTTCATACCGATGTCGGAACTACCGGAAGGTATATCCTGACTGGAACGTACGGTAAAAATCAGTTCATTATTATACAAAGTAGCATCTGTTTCCGGGTTGAACACATCCCATACTTTGGCCTGAAGTGAATAAACACTTCCGTTCAAAGCCAGTACTTCATTCGCATATTCAAGTGCTTTTCTCCATTCGGAAGCATCGTCACCGCCGGATAAACGGGCACGACCGGCAGCCCGCATATGCAGACGGCATAAGAAACCTGCCGCAGCTCCGTAAGTGGCTCTTCCGGCATCCAGCTTATCACTGTAACTCTGGGGTAATGCAGCCTTTGCAGCATTCAGGTCTTTATCGATCTGTGTTTCTATCTCTTCTATCGAAGCCGGAGGCAGAATAGCATCTACGGCCACGTCACTGCTAATAATCAGCGGAACAGTATAATACAAATCTGTCAGTTGATAATAGGCAAAGCCGCGCATGAAATAAGCTTCTGCCAATAATCTGTTCTTCAATTGTGCAGCGGCGGCCTCATCATCCCCAAATTCAGCATCAGGAATCTCAGGGATCTTATCGAGTGCGATATTAGCACGGCTGACAATCTTATAATA
The DNA here is from genome assembly GCF_029581355.1 of Parabacteroides chongii. Lineage (NCBI taxonomy): Bacteria > Pseudomonadati > Bacteroidota > Bacteroidia > Bacteroidales > Tannerellaceae > Parabacteroides > Parabacteroides chongii. Next base: position 1,450,488 of record NZ_CP120849.1, read on the forward strand.
ACCGTTCCAGGAAGATGCAACATCCTGATTCGTACTCATTTTCAGTTCATTCAACAATTCACAGTCCATTTCTTTCATAAAACAGGCATCTGTCGTCATGTCATTCAGATAGAAAATCGCCCTGTTGGATACTCCGTGGAGAGGTTCATACATCGAGTTAACAGCAGCCGTTGCATCGTCTTTCGTTTTAAAAGCATTCTCCGACGTCAGTTCCGAATAAACGACCTCTTCCAACGTGCTTTCACAGGAAGTCATGATGCCTGCCGAAAGAAATGCTGCAGTATATACCAATCCTTTTTTCAATATGTTATTCATAACCGTATTCATTTAAAAAATTATTTTTGCACCAAAGTTAAACGTCCTGTAAGCAGGATAAGAACTAAAATCGAGCCCCTGTGAAACAGCTTTACCGCCATTCGTACTTACTTCCGGGTTAAAGCCTGTATAACCGGTTATTGTGAACAGGTTTTGTGCTCCGACAAATACACGCAGATTCTTCACGTATTTATACATATCGCCCCATTTCTTCAAAGGCAGAGAATAACCGACCTCGACATTCTGCAAACGCAGGTAACTAGCGTTTTCTACAAAACGAGAATTAATATAAGAACCGTATTTGACTCCGGAATCCTTTTTATAGCCATTACGTGGTATTTCATTGGAAGGATTATGTTGAGTCCATCTGTCTTTTGAGTCAATCAAACGATTATCGTCTTCCAAAACAACTCGTGACAAATTCAACAAGTCGTTCCCGATAGAAGCATCGAAGAAGAAAGAGAAATCAAAATCATAGATCTTGAAGTTATTACCCAAACCTAAAATGACATCGGGATTACCATCGCCTATCACTTCACGGTCGTTGATAGTGATCTTTCCATCTCCATCCAGGTCTTTAAATTTCGGGTCTCCGGGAACAGCTCCGGGTTGTGCTGCATATGTCTCGCCCGTCTGGATAATACCGTCAAATACATAACCATAAAGTGAACTTAACGGATAACCTTCCTTCAACATTGCATATTCTTCCCAGTTATACCATCCTTGCGGTCTCACCGTCTCAAAACGGGCTTCTCCCTGGTTCAATTCTAATACTTTATTCTTATTTCGTGAAATATTGAACGTTGTATTCCAGCTAAAGTTATTATTTACGATATTGTTAGACTTGATAAACAATTCAAATCCTCTGTTCTGTATCTTACCATTATTACCAGTCATAGTCTGGAAACCACCTGTAGAACTGGATACGGAAATCGGATTCAACAGGTCTTTTGTACGCTTATCGTAATAGTCGAAATTTACCTCAATACGTTTATCCAATAAAGAGAAGTCAATACCCAAGTCAAGTTGAGATGTCGATTCCCATTTCAGATCTTTATTTTCCGGGTTGGAAGGATACATACCTTTCACGATCGATCCGCCTCCCAGATATACGTCTGTCATGGCAAATTTACGCTGTGAAAGGTAATTGCCGATCCCGTCATTACCGGTAACACCATAGCTAGCCCTCAGTTTCAAGTCGTAGAACAACGGTTTAATGAAACTCATAAAAGGCTCATCACCCAACTGCCATGCAACAGATCCTGAAGGGAAATATCCCCATTTATTGCCCGGACCGAAATTGGAAGCACCGTCTGCACGGACAGAAGCATTCAGAATATATTTCTGGTTCAGTACATATTCCGCTCTCGCGAAGAAAGAGGTTGTCGTATTATCTTCTCTGGCAGAGTTAATCCATTGCACTGTCTGGGCAGCTCCCATATTATTAAAAGAGAACTCATCAGTAGAGAAGCCGAATCCCTGCATTCCGTTCTGTTCATAAATATGCTTTGTATAAGTTGTACCTGCAACTACTTTTACGTCATGTTTCTCAGTGAATTGCTGGTGCCAAGTCAATAATGCGTCCAGTTGCTGCTTGTCATTCTTATAATTCCAGATAGTAGCCAAACCGTCATTGGCTTTACCAACATTGGTACTTTTCGGATAATACTTCTGATATTTTTCATTGTCATTGCTATATGTATATTGAACACGTGCCGTCAATGATTTCAGAATATCAGCCTCACCATAAAGAGTTATGTACATATTGTTGGTGATATCTTCAAAGTCCACATCGTTCAACTCACTGAAAATACCCGGTTTTTTCCCTTTTTTCCCAAATACGTCGTCACCGGTAACAGTTGTCAGGGGAGACATCATAAAGATGTTATAAATAACGTTATCGGTCGTTGTATTGGTTCCCATATTCAGGAAATTCTTATTGGAGCGGGCCATATAAAGATTCGAACCGAAACGGACTCTGTCATTCAATTTATAATCCATATTCATACGGCCGCTGAAACGATTGAAATTCGTATTTTGCAATACTCCCAGGTCATCCAGATAATTACCCGAAATAGACATGGTCATCTTGTCGCTACCTCCGGTAATAGAGAACTGATGGGTCTGTGTCATAGCCGTTCTTGTAGTTGCGTCGATCCAGTCAGTTCCTGCTCCCTTATATTGCAGTTCTTCCTGTGTATAAGGAGGGTTGCCGGTACTGCCGTTGTCTTCCCACACTTTCATGTTATATCCCATCACATCCTGCGCATCCATCAGCTTCCAGGGATTCTGCAAGTTCTTTACAGAGGCATTATACGAGTAAGTCACATTGAATGCTCCCTTCGTTCCTTTCTTGGTCGTAATAAGTACAACACCGTTGGCACCGCGTGCACCATAGATGGCTGTAGCAGCAGCATCTTTCAGGATCTCGATAGACTGGATATCTTCGGGGTTGATCTGGTTTCCGATCTCTGTCTGGAAACCGTCGATAACATACAGCGGTTCGTTATTCGAACTAATGGACGAGGCTCCCCTGACACGGATAGAAATACCTCCGCCCGGCTCGGTCGAGTTTTGTTTTACCTGGACACCGGCCGCACGTCCTTTTAATAATTGGGCTGTACTGGTCACAACACCCGCTTTTATCTCATCTGTCTTTAATGAAGTAATAGCACCTGCCAAGTCACGTTTACGGGTGACACCATATCCTACGACTACCACTTCATCGATATTCATGGCATCTTTCACCAATTTAACGGTCAGATCCGACATACCGCTTTTTACCGGTATGTCCTGCGTCACCATTCCCAAATAAGAAATGGAGAGAGTTTCACCCACAGAAGCCATAATAGAAAACTTACCGTCCAAATCGGTCGTTTGTCCGGTCGTTGTACCTTTTACCATTACTGCCGCCCCGATCAATGGCTCCATTGTTTCAGCCTCGAAGACGACTCCGTTTATCTTTTGCTGTGCAAAACCGGCACACCAAACTAAACATAGTAAATACAGAATAACAATTTTCCTCATAAGAATTTCAATTTAAGATTTATACCAAGGAACATTTCCTACACAGATCTAAGATTGTAAAATTTAATTATTTTATGTATATAATCTACACACCGGCAAAAGTATCGGGTCTTGTACAAAAAGACATCAAATCCTGTCTAAATCTAATCCTCTATTGTCTATTTCCACAGACGAAGCCTAATAATAAGGGTTTACACAAAATATTTCCGGATATTTATATAGGAGAAACTTATTTGAAAATTAATATTAAAATATATCTTTGCATTAAATAGGAGACGATGAGTAAACATTTTATTACACTTATATTTTGTTTATTCTCTATATGCGGATATATCAATAGGGGTTGGTGCAACAACACGAATTACTATTTTAAACAGATCGCTATAGAGAACGGGCTATCACAGTCCAGTATCAACAGTATCCTATGCGATCGGAAAGGCATGTTGTGGATCGGAACCAAAGCCGGGCTGAATTGTTTCGACCAATATGAACTAAAAAATTATTTTAACGACAAAGAGAATCCACGCTCTTTACCGGGTAATTTTATCAATTTCATCGCAGAAGACCAGGATGGTCATATATGGGTATCGACGAATAACGGCGTCGCACTTTATAATCCAGAGAACAATTCTTTCGATCTGCTTATAAAAGAAAAAGCGTTTTGTTATCTGAATGTCCCGGACCAGCTTCTCATAGGGACAACAAACGCGATCTACAAATATGACCAGAATAGCAAACAGATCGGAAAGGTCGATTTCCAGCCGGACCATCAATCCTATTACGAGATCATCAAATTACTTTCCCTGAGCGATCATACGGTTCTTGTTGCGACCAAGAACTACGGCCTGTTTACTTATGACCTGCAGACCGACAAGATTGAGAAACTCCCTTATGCCGACTATACAGCCATGCTGGACGTTTATATGGGATCAGACGGATACATTTATTTGTCTACTTACAATCAGGGGTTGTTCTGCTTCAGCCTCAACGGAAAACAGATCGCCCATTATACCACTCAGAACTCCCGGTTAAGTAATAACATTATCCTTTGTATTCTGGAAAAAGAAGGGAATATCTGGTTGGGTACCGACGGCGGAGGTATCAATATCCTTAATCCGGAGACCCAGGAGATCAGTTGTATCAAACACATACCGGGAGATGCCGGTTCATTACCGGTCAATTCGATCACAGTCCTTTACAAAGACAGCGAAAACAACCTGTGGGCAGGCAGTGTCAGAGGTGGTATCTTCGGAATAAAAGAGACATATATAAAAACATATAAAGATGTAGCGCTTAACAATACAAACGGATTGAGTGAAAAAGCTATTATCAGTCTGCATGAAGATGAGGACAGCATTTTATGGATCGGCACCGACGGCGGAGGCATAAACCAGTACAATCCTTTCACCGGACAGTTTAAACATTATCCTTCCACCTATGGAGACAAAGTGGCCTCGATAACCTCTTTATCTTCCTCTGAATTGTTGGTTTCCTTGTACAGCAAAGAAGTCTTCCGATTCGACAAGAAAACCGGAGAATACAAGCCTTTTACGATCATCGACAGAGAGACCAATTTGGAAGAATGTTATTCCGGATATATGGCACTCACCCATCAGATCTCGCCAAATAAGATCTATATATTATCACAAAATGCACGTATATACAACCCGGAAACAAAACAGTTCTCTCAGTTAAAGATGGATGAGAAAAGGATAAACCAGGGAGCTCTTAACCTGGTTTACGCGGACGACTCTCTGGCTTATCTGATCAAAGAACATTATGTACTGGAAGCCCTGCAGGAAAATGACAGCATACGGATCATATTCAGCGTAGACCCTTCCGAAACAATCCATTCACTTTCGTATGACCAAAAAGGGACTTTCTGGATAGGGAGCGACCAAGGACTCAGTTATTACAATAAAAAAGAAAAGGTTTTGCATAGAGTGGAAACCAAACTGTTCAACAATATAACGCAGCTGTTCCTCGACAATCAGGGGAGACTTTGGATATGTGCTCAAAATATGCTTTTCTCTTATGTGATAAATGAGAACAGATTCGTTGTCTGGAGTGAATCGGACGGTTTCTCTCCCAACGAAATATTGTTCATGTACCAGAAACCTTCAAAAACAAATAACATCTATCTGGCCGGGACGAACGGACTAGTGAAAATAGACAAGAATATTTCCTACAGTGATAAGTTCCAGCCTCAGATAGAACTGACAGATATCATCTTTAACGGCCGTTCATATATGAACCAGTTCGATGAAAAAGAAAAGAAGATATATATTCCCTGGGACTATACTTCCTTATCCATCACCATCAATCTGAACGAGAAAGACGTATTCCGTAAAGCACTGTTCCGGTACAGCATAGCCGGGCTTAATAACCAGTATATAGAATCGTACAACCATAAACTGGAATTACCAGCACTGAACCCAGGCAGTTACTCCGTTCTGGTATCATGCAATACGAAAAGCGGTATCTGGAGCCAGCCGGTAAAAGTGGCAACACTACATATAACTCCTCCCTGGTATAAAAGCAACTGGTTTATTTTCAGTATGATCCTTTTGTTTTTCTCTTTGCTGTCCGCCACTGTCCATTTGATCATCAGGAAAAAAGAAAACAAACTGAAATGGGAAATGAAGGAGCATGAGCAAACAGTCAATGAGGAAAAAATACGTTTCCTGGTTAATATCAGCCATGAACTAAGGACTCCGTTAACCTTGATCTATGCTCCTTTGAAGCGGCTTATCGACAAGAGTAATGACAAATTAAAACCGGAGTTGATCAGGGAACAGTTAAACAACATATACAAACAGACCCGCCAAATGAAGAATATCATCAATATGGTACTCGACTTGAACCGGATCAAAACAGGAGAAGAACCCCTGCAAAAGCTGCCTCATCTTCTGAATGAATGGGTACGTTCGGTCTGCGAAGATTTCAGGAACGAATGTGAAGAAAAGAAGATCGACCTGCAATATCAACTGGACAATGCGATCGAATATATTTGGTTCGACGAATGGAAATGCCAGATCATCCTTTCCAACCTGCTTATGAATGCCTTAAAATTCAGTGATACCCAAACAGAGATAATAATATCTACCCGATTGATAAACAACGTTGTCAGAATATCCGTCAAAGATCAGGGCATCGGTTTGCAGAATGTCGATTCCAATAAACTATTCAGCCGCTTCTACCAGGGAGAACATAATAAAAGCGGTAGTGGTATCGGCCTTTCCTACGCGAAGATACTAATAGAAATGCACGGAGGAAATATCAGTGCTTACAATAATACTGACAAAGGGGCTACATTCTATTATGAGCTGCCGGTTTTAACAGATACATCTTTATCTGAGGATATAATGAATAAAAATAACAGTGAGAATATATCTATACCGGTAGATATATCGTCCGTCGATATATCTTGTTCAAATTATTCCATACTGATCGTCGAAGATAAGCAAGAGCTTCGTTCTTTCCTCAAAGATTCTTTCAAAAACCTGTTCAAGCATATTTATACAGCCGAAGATGGTGTAGTAGCATTGGAGATCACAAAATTCAAACAGCCGGATATCATCGTAAGTGACGTAATGATGCCACGTATGGATGGTTATCAACTCTGTAAAAACATCAAAAGTAATGTCGAAATCAGCCATATCCCTATTATCCTGCTTACAGCCAAATGTGATCAGGACAGTACCTCTACCGGTTATAAACTAGGAGCTGATTTTTATCTGTCAAAGCCATTTGAACTGGACTTCCTGCTTACCCTCATTGTTAATTTACTCAAAGGCAGAGAAGCTATCAAACAGAAATACAAAGAAAAAACAACTACCATCCTACCCCAAGATTCGACCATCAGCAATGCAGATGAAACTTTCATGGTCAAATTAAATAACTTAATCAATAACAATCTTTCAAATCCCGATCTGGATGTAAAATTCTTGATAGCGAATATGGCTATGAGTCGCGCTTCATTATATAACAAAGTAAAAGTTCTTACGGATATGGGAGTAAATGATTACATCAACCAGCTACGAATAGAAAAGGCATCGTCTTTGCTAATTCACTCCGATCTGAGTATTTCCGAGATATCGTTTGAAGTAGGTTTTACCTATCAACGGTATTTCAGTACTATTTTCAAACAGATAAAAGGGGTAACTCCCAGCCAGTTTAAAGAAGAAAATAGAAAAAATAACATAGTCCAACAAGAACTAAGGTTAAAAGGGAGCTTCTGGATATAAGAACCGGATAAACAATAATTTTGAAACTAAAATAAGAATAAAAACAACTATGCTGCCCTTTTTTTGGGCATTTGCATACTCCAGAAGCTCCCTTTTAACCTTAGTTCTTGTTGATCTATGGTAAAAACAACAAATACCCACATAGAAAATGCGCTGTCACCTTTTTCAGCGACAGCGCATCCACTTAAACCGGTCAAACAATTCCAAAAGGAATATATCTTATTTCACTTCTTCAAGGACAGAATATGACTGCAATACATTGTTATTATTGTATTGTTCGGTACGAACTACCCCGATATTAGGAGCATACCATTCATAGCCGTAACCTTCGATCGTTTCTTTAGGAGAACGTGATTTGATTTTAAATTTTACTTTCGTACAGTCGAATGTACCTGCCGGAGTAGTGATCTCTTCTGTCTTCACATATTCACGATCGTAAATAGAAACGTTCTTTCTGTCTTTCCGATTCTTCTTTGAATAAATGTTGATCACTGCATCATCGAAATATACATCATCCGAAGAAGCTCCTTTCGATACACTCGGATAATTGATCACGGCATCGGTAGCTGCCACTGCGGTATTCGTTGTAGAGACAAAAGACGGATTTGTAAGGACCTCCTTCATATCCATAAAAAATTCACCATCCTGGCAAAAAGCCTCCAACTCACCTTTGTCGACAACCGTACCGCTATTGTTTGTGAATACGTAATCGGCTTCGACTTCCAGCCCGCCTTGTTTGTTTTCTACCTCATCCACAACATAAGTCATCACTCCTGACAGGTTGCCTTTGCCATCATAACTCTTTTTTACTAGTTTAGTACCTTTTGTCGTAGGAAAAAAGAATGTACAATCTTGTGCCATCGCCCCGCCTGCCAACATGGAGGCTAAAGCTAACAGTAAAACTTTAGATTTCATTTTTATAACGTTTAAGTATTAATAATAAGCCGGATATCCAATGCGTAGTTAAAACAGGAGAAGCCTTCGAATGTTTATGGCTTTTCTTTTAAAAATAATAAAAGAATAAGTATTTCGGGAGTTTTTAACCGAAAGGCTGCCGGGAATGGTACAACCATAAAAGTTAATTCCTAACTTTGGCGCTCTAAACAGTAATGTCTTATGGTACAAAGATTCGATTTCTTAGTGATAGGTTCCGGTATTGCAGGAATGAGTTTCGCTCTTAAAGTAGCCAATAAAGGGAAAGTAGCCCTTGTATGCAAAACTAATCTGGAAGAAGCCAATACCTATTTCGCACAGGGCGGTATCGCCTCGGTTACCAACCTGATTGTTGACAATTTCGACAAGCATATTGAAGATACAATGATTGCCGGCGACTGGCTCAGCGACCGCGGCGCAGTTGAAAAGGTCGTGCGTAACGCTCCTCAGCAAATCAAAGAACTGATCAGTTGGGGGGTTGATTTTGATAAAGATGAAAAAGGGAACTTCGACCTGCACCGCGAAGGCGGTCACTCCGAATTTCGTATCCTACACCATAAAGACAACACAGGTGCAGAAATACAGGACAGCTTGATTCAAGCTATCCAAAAACATCCCAATATCACTGTATTTGAAAATCATTTCGCCATTGAAATACTGACACAACACCACCTGGGTGTTACCGTCACCCGCCAGACACCGGATATAGAATGTTATGGTGCCTATATCATGGATCCGGGCGGAAGGATCGATACTTTCCTGTCGAAAGTAACCCTTATCGCAACAGGAGGTGTCGGCGCCGTTTATCAGACAACTACCAACCCGTTGGTGGCTACCGGCGACGGTATTGCTATGGTTTACCGTGCCAAAGGGACCGTAAAAGATATGGAATTTGTGCAATTCCACCCGACCGCCCTGTTCCATCCGGGCGACCGTCCTTCTTTCCTGATCACAGAGGCCATGCGCGGTTATGGCGGCGTGCTCCGTACAAAAGACGGTAAAGAATTCATGCAGAAATATGACAAACGTCTCTCACTGGCTCCGCGTGATATCGTGGCACGTGCCATTAAGAACGAAATGGATACCCGAGGCGATGATCATGTTTATCTGGATGTCACTCACAAAGATCCGGAAGAAACAAAGAAACATTTCCCGAACATTTACGAGAAATGTCTGAGCCTGGGAATCGATATTACTAAAGATTATATCCCGGTAGCACCTGCCGCCCATTATCTTTGCGGAGGTATCCAGGTTGACCTGGATGCACGTTCGTCTATCGACCGCCTATATGCCGTCGGCGAGTGTTCATGTACCGGCCTGCACGGTGGAAACCGTCTGGCATCCAACTCGCTGATCGAAGCGGTTGTTTATGCCGATGCTGCCGCCAAGCATAGCCTGAGCATTATCGACTCGTTAAAATATCAGGAGAATATCCCGGAATGGAATGACGAAGGTACCACTTCGCTGGAAGAAATGGTATTGATTACCCAGAGTGTCAAAGAAGTAGGGCAGATTATGAGTACGTATGTCGGCATCGTCCGTTCCGACCTGCGCCTGAAACGTGCCTGGGACCGCCTGGATATCATTTACGAAGAAACAGAAAGCCTCTTCAAACGGTCGGTAGCCTCCAAAGATATTTGTGAGTTGCGTAATATGATCAATGTGGGGTATCTGATCATGCGACAGGCTATCGAACGAAAGGAAAGCCGGGGATTGCATTATACGCTGGATTATCCGCCTACACCCGTCACCCGTCACACCCCTGCAACAGACTAACAGACAGGAAGATACAGTGAAGGCTATGGTGTCACCCCGATAGATTGTTAGTCAGGGTGAAAATAAGTGTTAATCAGGGAGAAAGTAAATGTTAAGTCTTAACCTTTTATTTCTCTCCCGTACACTTTGGCGGATTATCCTGTACACCCTACAGCGCTACCCTGTACACCCTGGTCGATTACCCTGTACAGGGTAGCTTTTACGAGTCCTGACTTTTGTATTAGTTTTCCCCGTCTTAACACCTACTAACCAGACTATTAGCTCATAATCTTTCCCGATTTGCGAAGTCTCAATCCAACAACAATGTGAAAACAGTTCATTCATGTGTGAAACGTCTGCCGTCACCACATTTCGCTATCTATCAATCAATTACACGTAGATGAAGGGTGAAGGCTACAGTAGTAAAACTCATTGTAGAACGCAAAAATCAACCGATCCTTGCTTGTTAATAAATAAAAAAGATTACATTTGCGGTGCGCCGATGCATAGCGATGCACCCGGCGCATCTTATTGATTACGAGAAGCGTTTTAAAGATATTATCCTATTATTGAAATCTCGACAATTTCAGCAGAGTTGGATAATAGACAACAGAACGCTCACGTACCTTTCCTTGTTATATCTATCCGTATGTCTTCATGCGGATTTAGCAAGATAAAAGGGCGTGGGTATGTTGTTTATATCAACTCTGTGGGCAGTCGAGAGCCTCAATAATAGATATATTCAACAATTCCTACGCCTCTTTCATTTTTACAACGATCCATTCCGGGAATTGGTGGATACTCAAATCCGTATTGCCTATGTATTAATGCAAACTATTTGAAACCACAACTGCAGTCACTTATAGGGTAGAGGCTGCAAATCGTGTAAGCTGTCCGGGCAACTTAAAAAGACTCCCCGGAAATAAACACTGGATATTAATATTAATGAAGATTATAATGAAAAAAAGAATACTTCTATTATTGGTCGCCATGATAGGGATGGCGACAAGTGCCGGGTGGGCACAAAGCGGAAGCGCAAATATTAAAACAGACCTGAAAGTCGCACAAAAAGGAAAACCCATAGTATTTTCTGTTACCACACAAAAGGGATCGGATGATAAAACTGTTCGTGTTGAATTAAAAATGAATGACGGAGCTGATTTGTCCGGCTGGAAGATGGAATATTATGAAGCACAACAGCAACCTGTAGGCTGGAAAGATTGGACACCGGAAGGAGGCGTTTACATGTATGGTCCGTCAAACGGTTTTCCGCTGATCAATGGAACTTCTTATTTTAGGATGACTCCTGCCGAATCCGGCGAGTATACTTATTCTTTATCGGTTAAAGAAGCAACAGGAAGTGCAGTGGTGGCGACGGCAAATTTTAAATTAGCAGTCAAAGATCAAGCTGTTACTCCAATAGCTTCTATAAGTGAAGAGAATTATGCATCTTTGGCGACTGCTGTTACTTTTGCTAAAAAGGATGCAACAATCAATCTATCGGAAGGCAACTTTCTTCTTGACCGAATGCTGATTATAGATAAACCGCTTTCCGTTATTGCTACTGATCCAAAGAAAACGACTATCCAGCCCACAGAACCGGGTACCTGGGTTATTCCTGAAGGAATGATAGAGAGTGAATCTAAACATCTGATTACTATCGTGGGGAATGCTACCGGAAACGTGACTTTGGAAAACTTGACTGTGGCTGAAGCACCGGCTTCCGGTATTAACGCCCAGTCTGCAATGAAAACCATACTTAAAAATGTATATTTGCCAGCCAATAAGAATGCGGGGTTGCTGGTGCATTCTACGGTGGAAGCTACAGGTTTACATACTCAGCAGAATGTTTGGGGTGGTGTAAATGTAGATCAAAGTTCAAAGACTTCTTATATTGTTTCTTTCAAATTTGATGAAACATCTACGTTCTCTGAACCCCTTAAGATTTGGTCTGAGATTACTGAAAATGAGAAGATCGTTACCGCTCCCAAAGGATGGACAAGCTTTTTAGGGAAAGGTGGTTCCGAGAATACTACGGATATGCGTTTTTGGAATAATTCGAAACTGGAAATGGAGTTTTGTGCAGAGTTCCCCACCAAACCAGCGTTTAAAAATATGTACTTTATTTATGCAAACGGTCAACCTGTAACTGTTTCACCTTCAACAAAAGATGGTTATGTAAAAGTCAGTGTAGATAATACAGATGATTTCCTGGAAATACCGGAAAGTAATAATCCTGTAATATTCGGAGGCTCCAAATATGCGGATGTTGAATCTTCACATATTACAATGACAGGCGGTAAGGTATTCATGATATTTGGTGGTGGCTACCTGGGAAATGTCAAGAAAGCAAACGTAGCAGTCACCGGTGGTCGTATTGAAGGCTATTTTGTCGGCGGCGGATATGGCCCTAAAGCCAAGTTTAATGAATCGAAGAAGACAGCTGATGTGACAGGGAAAGTAACAGCGACAATTTCAAATGCCTATATCCGTTATTTGGTATCCGGAGGTATGGAATATGCTAGAACGGAAGCAACAGATATTACCGTAACTGGAGAGAATACCGAAATTCTTTATGGTCTAGGAGGAGGCTTTGCTCCTGTCGGAATCGGTCAATCATTAGAAACATCATATGATGCGATTGCAAACCGAACCAATAACGCAAACTTCTCAATGACTAACGGTAAAGTCACAGGATGCTTTTATATTGGTGGCGGATATAGCTATTCTTACACGAAAGAGATTATTACAAACTTCAATGGTGTAACAGTAGAAGGTGGTATGAAAGGTGGAGGATCCAATGGGTGTTCTGATAATGTAAGGGCGACTTTCACAAAATGTAATTTCAGTAAAGGTACAAATGCGTATACTCCGAGCATTGCTGCGGTCAATCGCGGAAAAACTGGTACAGTCTCTATGACTTTCAACAATTGTACATTTACAAATGAAGTAAAGTGTTATCTGGGAGCCGATTCAGAATGGCAGGATGGCAGTTTTCCTGTTCCCGTTTCAGAAAATGCAATCTTTGCTTTTACCGGTAATGCTCCGGAAGTCTGCTTAAGTGAAGGGATGCAGAATGTTACTTTGGCAGGTGCACAAGCTAAAGCGAATGTATTTATTCAGAAAACGAAAGAGAAAACGGAAATTAAAGAATTTACTATTCCGGCAGGCAAAACCTGGGCTTTCAACCAGGGTCTAACAATCGCAGAAGGTTGTACTTTAACCAACAACGGAACATTATCCGTTCCTAAAGAGGATGTTATGACTGCTATTACTGCTGTTAAGGGAACCATTAAGATAAATGCTACTGCTGCAGAAGTAATAACACAGATGAATAAGGCAGGTGATAAAAAAGACCTTGACGGTACGAACTTCACCATCGAATGCTCCGATGCAGCCATTGCGTCTAATGCTGTTCTGGCCAAAGAACTTCTGAAGGCTGGCAAGAATACAATGTTATTAAAATTCGAAAGTTCTAGTTACTCTATCAATACCTATACAAAAAAACTTGCCAAAATCACTAACCTGCCTGATAGCGTTGTGTATGGTACGAAGCCGATTACGCTGACTTTCAATATAACAGGAGCGAAAGCCGCAATAAAAGGTAGCGATGATGGTGTCGTAAGCCTTGAAGGAAGTACGCTAACAATCCTGAAACCGGGAACGGTAACTTTCGACCTGACAGTTGATAATAACAACGATGCCACCAATACCCAAACACTGAAAGTAACAAAGAAAATGCTTACGGTAAGTGGTATTACGGCTAAAGAAAGGACTTACGACGGGACAACTGATATTGAATTAGTTACTACTGCCATGAATGTTCAAGGTCTTGTCGCTGAAAAAAATGCTACCGATGTTTTAAGTACTACTACCGGCGTATTATCTTCTCCCAATGCCGGAGATGCTGTACCGGTAATAGTAACAGCTACACTAAAATCCGAAAAGGAGGCTTATTATGAACTGGCTAATATAACAGGTGTAACAGCCAAGATAAATAAAGTGGCTCTGACTGTGACAGCTACTAAACCGGAAGCAATTGACTTTGGTAAGCCAATACCTACATTTGAAGCTACGCCTTCCGGTTTTGTAAATAATGAAACTGTAGAAGTCCTAGGCGGCACACTTCAATTTGATTGCCCTGCCACTACTACATCTTTAACCGGAGAATATCCGGTCATGCCTTTTGGGTATACTTCTCAGAACTATGCTATCGAATATACGCCAGCTAATTTAAAGATCAACGCGATAAAACCGACAGTGGAAATTACCGGTGTAAAGGTAAATTCGGTTGGTGCCGGTGCATCTATAACTGTCAGCGGTCGCGTATTATTGAACGGAGGTACGAAAACAAGTGAACTCCTTGCGAAGTTCGAAGCTAAAACAGGACAGACAACTAAGACTGTTGACGGCATCAAAGTGAAGGCAGACGGAACATTTACGGCTGATATAACAGAACTTACTTCGGCTGCTTACACAGTAGATTTGACTGTTTCAGATAAAGACAACAAGCTTACTTCAACAACAGTTACTTCCGAATCCATTGCCCTCAATGCCAAATTGCAAAATATCCGTTTTGCAACCGAACTGAGTCGCCTGGTTTACGGTAGTAAAGCTGCTATACAGGCTGAAGGGTATGCTGAAGGTGCAACAGTTAAATTTACAACATCAAATGAGGATGTCCTTGCTTTCAACGAAGATAAGACTGAAATTATAGCGAAGAAAGCTGGTTCAGCAACAATCACCGTTACGGCAACCTTAGACCAATATGTAACAGCAGTAGCAAAACAAACCATTACGGTTGAACCGAAAACATTGACCGTTACTTCGACAGTTGCTCCGAAAAGCTATGACGGAACAAACACGGCTGATGTAACATACAAGGTAAATGGTCTTGTAAACAACGATGTTGTCACAGTAGAAAAGGTAGATGCCACTTTTGCAAACGTCAATTGCGGAGCAGATAAGCGTATCACTTTATCCAAACCTCTTACATTGAGTGGAAAGGATGCCTCCAACTACCAGTTGATACAACCCTCTGAATTGAAAGGCACTATTAGTAAAGCCGGAAATCTGACAGTAAAAGCAACGAATGTAAGCCGTAAATACAATGATCCGATAAATGCATTGAAGTACACATTAGAAGTAGAAGGTTTTGTTAATAACGAAACATTAGCGACCGCTTTGCGTACAGGTGCCATTATTGTCAAAGAAGAGCCTATCGGTTCTTACACAGTGGATGTAAGTAAAGTCTCTTTCCCCAACTACGGTAAAATCACAGGAGTAGGTGGAAAAGTGGATATCATCAAAGGCACTCCGAAGGTTATTACTGTCAATACAACAGAAACAGAAGGCGTAGACGGCGTATTGGTCGAGGCGGCAGGCTGGGGAAACTTAGAGGTAAAAACACAAGAAGTTGAAGGAAGCAAACACTATGCGTATGTCACCTACGACGGTAATCAGATTGCACGGGGTGAAGAACTGGAAGCAAAACAAGCTACACTTCCAAACATCAATTGGGAGGATGCATCGCAAAAGACGAATAAACTTCTTTCAAAAGCAGCAGCAGAGGTGGCAGGAAAGGTGCTTACCTATGGTGATACACAAACGATTTCAGGAACTACTGGTTATACTGTCGAATCATCCGATCCTACGATTTTAACAGTATCTGGTTCAGATGGAACAAGAACAGTGACAGCAGTCGGCACAGGTAACGCAGCCCTTATCTTTACAAAAGACGGTGCTGTTTCTTCCTTGATTGTTCAAGTGAATCCGAAGCCGGTCTCATTAACTGTAACAGGTGCAAATAAAACTTACGATGGTACGACAACAGCCAATGTCGCTCTAAGTGTAACAGATCTAACGAATGCCGCTCTAAATTTGGGAGATATCACATTCGATTATGAATCTAAAGATGCAGGTGAGAACATTGCGATTTATCCATCCAAAACAATCCTGTTGCAAGGAGAGAATGCCAATAAGTATCAACTGGAAACAGCTTCTTTGAAAGGGAAAATCTCAGCAAGCACATTGAAAGTAACCAGTGCTGTCAGCAAATATTATGACGGTACCAATAAAGTTATTTTGAATAACTATTCTGCCGAAGGTCTCGCTGCCGGCGAAGAAATTCCGTTGACGGCTACCTTTGCATCAACAGGTGTGGGAACAGGCATTACTATCACATGGGCTGCCTTAAAAGGAAACTACACGTTAAATAATAGTTCTACTAATACAGGAAGTATCATCAAATCAACATTAGAGGCAACACTTCCTACCAGTGCTTCCAGCGAAAGTGATGTGAAAGACAAAATAACCTATATGATCCGCGAAACAGGTGCAGCCATTACAGCTGATGTAGCGAAAACAATCTCCAGCAGAGTAACGGTTACTAAGACCGGCAGCAATTCATTCCTGGTGAGTGGTGGCGATACAGAGAATTATTCGATTGTGTACTCTAGCAACACAATTGGTTTTAAATCCGAACCGAGCGATCCAGGTACCGGTACCGACCCGGAACCGGAACCGGAAACCGTAGCCGTAAGCAGCGTTTCTCTCGACAAGTCAGAACTGACCCTGCCGCGTCTGGGCACTTATACCCTGAAAGCAACCGTCAACCCGTCTGACGCTACCAATAAGAAGGTTAGCTGGAAGAGCAGCGACGAAAAGATCGCCACTGTCGATGCAGACGGTAAGGTGACGGCTGTTGCCGTAGGTAAAGCGACCATCACCGTCACTACGGAAGATGGCAACAAGACAGCTACCTGCGCCGTTACCGTCGACCTTGCTACCGGTATTGAAGAGTTGATCGCCAATACCCGCATCTATGGCCGCGATCATGTGATCTACGTCGAACCGGCAATGCCTGTCAACGTATTGGTGGTAAACACCAACGGCATGATGGTTTACAACGACCTTATCAGCTCCGCCACACAGATACCCGTTTCTTCAACCGGTATCTATATCGTGAAGATCGTAACAGGAAGCAAAACTTTCACCCGTAAGGTAAGCGTAAGATAAGCGTAAAAACAGTACACACGTACATTATTCTATTACCCCCCAATCGTCCTCACCGGACTTTTGGGGGGTAATTCTTTTTCCAAACGGACAATTATCAAACAAAGACGACCTTTTTCATTGTTACTTAACGTATTCAATTTTTAATGTCCACGCATAATCACAAGGCAACTCATCAAAAGATAATTCAGGCATAATTACATGAATATCATTCTCTTTTTGCTCCCACTTAACCTCTTTGTCGCTACCAAGCAAAGTCACTTTCGTTTTTGCTGTAGAATAAATATTTTTCAAAACAATCTTATCTTTAGGGTATTTCGGCAGGATTGCATATACAGAGTTTCCTTTAGCCGTAAAAAAGACTTCCTGTATGGCATAACCGGGATCCGGATCTATCGTTTGTTTCAATATAGCGTTTCCACTCACATAGTATTTTCCTTCAGGTTTCCAGTTTCTGTTACCTGCAGACCATTGTGAGGTGTTTTTCCATCTCCGGGTTCCATAAATAGCTTCACCATTCACTTTTAACCACTCCCCTATTTGAATTAATCTTTCCTGCATGATCGGAGGTATTTTACCATTAGCAGTCGGGCCAATACCCAGAAGCAAATTACCGCCTCTGCTTACAACATTCACTAAGGTTAGAACCAGAGCTTGAGGGCTGGAATAATCTTCCAGATCCTCATTCCGATTATATCCAAAAGAAAAGCCCATACCACGACATTCCTCCCAGGGTTTATCGAACTGAGCATCCCCGGCACTATATTCACGAGTATAATAATCACCATGTTTCTTCCCGTCGGAATATTTAGCCCATCTGTCGTTCACAACAACACTGTCTTTTACTGCCGATTCTGAATATAGCCAAGATAGGAACTCTTTAGTTTTCCAAACCGTATCACTTATATCATCAGGTCCATCCGCCCAAAGAAGGTCCGGTTTGTAACGATCAATCAAATCTTTTAGTTGTGGATAAAAATGCCTGTCCACAAATACATTCATCGTTTCGGGATGATATAAAGGATTATCCCACTCCCGGCAAGAGAAGTAGCACCCCACCTTTATATCTGTTTTTCTAAGTGCTTTCACATATTCTCCAACCAAATCTCTTTTGGCACCGATTTCAACACTGTTCCAGGGACGTCCATAATCACGGGAAGCCTCTTTACTCGGCCATAAAGCAAAACCGTCATGATGCTTAGTGGTCAATACAATATATTTAGCACCTGCTTTTTCAAACAACGCCGCCCATTCATCTGCATTATAATCCTGCGCTTTGAACATCCGAGCAAAATCTGCATATATAAAGTCTTTCCCATAAGTTTTTGTATGATAATCATATATTTCAGTTCCTGTAAAATCGCCATTTCCAAATAACGTTTTGTTGTCTAACCAATATTTATACCATTCTGAATAAGTACCTTTAGGTGACCAGGCCGGTACGGAATATAATCCCCAATGAACGAAAATACCCAGCTTCGCATCTTCAAACCAAACAGGAACAGGCCTACTATCAATAGAACTCCAATCCTGCTTATAACTTTGTTGAGTAAAAGCAGTAATTGTCGTCAAACCAAGGACAATGGAAAAACCAATCCTCCTTATTTTCTTTATAAATCTATACATAGATAATCTTCTTAAAAACTTGAATAGAAAATTCAGGGATGCCTGTACAGACATCCCTAATTTTATAAATCAATTATACTTATCACTAAATTATTAACTACCAGAGGTTTCATATCCCGGAGTTTGTTTCAAAGCCGTGTTATTCGTCAAAGTAGATTTATCTATCGGCCATAACAATTTTTTCTCATTACCGGATTCAGCCAGCGTATATTTGAAAACATATTCGCTACCAAAGCGTCTTAGATCATACCAACGTTTCCCTTCTATCAAAAATTCTTTAAAACGCTCTTCCAACAAAGCTTCATTGACATCCTTATCTATTGCCTGGTTCGGAAAGCCGATAGTTGCTTCATCATAATTTTCACCATAAGCCCGCCGTCTTATCTGGTTAATTTCATCTGCAGGATTCTCTCCCAACATCACTTTTGCTTCTGCCAATAAAAGCAAAAGATCTGCATATCGATAAATCGGATAATCATCGACATTAGAACGTGTGCTACCTGCATCTTGTGTTCCCTGGTATTTATAGCAATAAGCTCCTATAAGATCCAAAGAACCATCTTCCAATTTATTATAAGCACCATTCAAACTGGCCCGTTTACGACTATCTTTATCATCAAAACGTGCTAAATTGGTTTTCTTGATACCTAAACGCATTAATCCGGACAAATTTTCTTTAGATATATCAAACTTCTCTCCTGTAGAGGCATCATAATAAGTAGCCAAAGTTGCCGCATAAGGAAGTAGATTTCCTCCAAAGGAGCCATTCCACATATCAAACTCCTTCAGTTCACTACGCATAGCAAAGATAATTTCCTTATTTCCCTTCTGGGAATAAGCAAAAACATCTTTGTAGTTTTCCATTAAGCCCAAATCAGGAACATTCTGTCGAATATCAGTCAAAGCCGCTTTAGCTATGTTAGCATCACCGGTTCCGCCTCCCATTTGCTTAGCCGACCAAAGATATACCTCACCTTTCAACATCAACGTGGCTGCCTTTGACCAAAAAGCTTTACGACCTTTAATCGTATAATCAGAGCCAAAACTTTTTACAGATTCATCAATATCATTTTTAATAAACTTCATGACATCTTCTGCCGGTGAAGCCGCTTTTGCCAGATTAGTCAAGTCCAACTGTTCGGTAGGTTCTGTCGTTATTATGGCATCTCCCCAACTACGCAGCAAATGGAAATAATAATAAGCACGCATACCGTAGGCCTGTCCCAAATAGTAATTACCGGCAGCTTCTGTCAGATTATCCGTATTAAGTATTTTATAAATCATCAGATTTAACTGGTTGATATTTTCATAAAATCTACCATAATTAGAGATAACAGGATTTTCTTCATTCAGCGTATTATAAGGTAAACGTTCCATTCCCTGTGATGCTTCTCCACCAAACGGTTGGTCACCGAATACATCACTACGAGCCTCTCCCAATAAAAAATAATTGAACGAACCTTCTCTGAAACGAGTGTGCAGACCATTCATAAATGCATCGAAATGATCCGGAGTTTTCCAATAATTATCGTCGGTAATAGAACTTACCGGCGTTACATCCAAAGATGTACATCCTCCTAATGAGAATAAAGAGGTGACAAATATAAAAGATATTACTATTTTTTTCATCTGAGTCTTTATTTATAATTATACAATTTCAACATACATCAAAATGAGACTGATACACCCAACAAGATTGTACGGGGCATAGGATATCTACCCTCATCCACTCCCGCATTATTCTTTTTGATGGCTGGTTCAGGGGACATTCCTTCATAACCGGTTATATAGAAAAGATTCTGACCGGTAATATATATTGAAGCATCGCTCAATGTTGCTTTCTCAATAATTCGTCTCGGTAAACGATAACTCAAAGTGATCTCTCTTAACGCCAGATAATCACCCTTTTCATAAAAACTTGAGTTATTATTATTAATATTGGGATTTGCATTATTAGAACGCGTTATATTCTTCTTAACCAGCTGATCCGCATAGTAGAACTTAGGGAGGGCTGAATTCGGATTTTCCGGCGACCAACTATCTTTCACATCCGTAATAATATTGAATGATCCCTGATACTGTCCCAACGAACGAGCTTTTAAGTCATTATACAAGATATGTCCCAACGAATAATCGAAACGGGCAAATAAGGAAATATCCTTATAAGACACAGTTGTTGAGAAACCACCGGTCCATTTGGGTAACACATTGCCAATCTTCACACGATCCAATTCATTAATAACGCCATCCTCATTCAAATCGGCCCACATAACATCACCCGGTTCGATTGGTTTCTTTCCGATCTTTTCCTTATCGCTCATCTGTGCCCATTTATTTGGACCGTAAAGCTCTGCAATTGCATCATAACGATCACCGGCATTATTTTTTACATCATCCCAGTCACGAAAGATACGTTCTTGCTTATATGCATATACATCTCCCAAAGTCTTACCTTCCTGGTATCCTCCTACCCAGATATTTTTACCTGTTGCAGGATCATAAACTTCCATACCTCCCTGACGGTTATTCTCATTTCCGTTATAAGGTAATTTAATAATCTTATTCTTTACGAAAGAGGCATTGGCTGAAAAATCCCAACTAAACCCTTTCTGGTTAGTCAATATATTGAACTTCGCCTCTACTTCAAATCCTTGATTACGTAAACTTCCTAAGTTCGTACGTATACTACCGAATCCGGTATAACCCGGCAAATTCAGATCAGTCAGCAAATCACTTGTCGTACGGTTGTAGTAATCCATAATCAAATTGATCCGGTTCTGTAAAAACCCGACATCCAAACCGACTTCAAATGAATTACTTTTTTCCCAACGCAAATTATTATTCACCAATTTAGTATTCAGGAAACCAACCTTTCCATCATAAGGAATAGGAATACCCGATGAATTATTAATTGTATTATATTCTCCGTAAACCTCATAATTACCCAGGCCGGCAACATTTCCGTTTACACCATAACTGACTCTGGGCTTCAGATTCGAAACTACATTTGCCAATTTTGAATCTTTAAAAAAAGCTTCTTCATGCATATTCCAACCGGCAGATACTCCAGGGAAAAAGCCCCAACGGTTGTCACTTAACTTAGAAATACCATCATAACGGGCTACAACAGAAAACAGATATCTATAATCATAATTATAATTCACACGTGCAAATCCGGATAACATACGATAACCGTCCTTATAGGAATAAACAGATACCTTATCACTGGAAGCATTCAATGTCGGTATATCATCACTAGGGGCTTTATTTCCTTTCTCTTCCATCTTAAAACGGTTGTAATCAAAATATTCTCCCCCTACCATTGCATCCAAATGATGCTTTTCTGCAAATGTTTTTGCATAGGTAAGAGTTGCACTGTGCTGCTGTTGGAACTGACGTTCATACATTGCGCGTGCAGCACGGGTACTATTTGGATTGGAATTATTTTGTGTCTGATACTGCTTATCAAAATCTTCCTGCTCGTTATCTATATAATAGATCGAACTGTTTTCATTCAAAGTCAAACCAGGAATTATTTCCCAGGAACCTCCGACATTGAAAGTCGTTTTTCTTATATTATTGAGGCGTTGTAGTTTATCTTTCCAATAGAGAGGATTACCATCGGAGGAACCAATACCTGATGTAGGTTCACCTGCTTCCGAAAACGGACTATAAGTCGGCCAGGAACTCATTGTACGATAGAACAACTGTGCTTCACTGATCCACATATTTGGTTTTTTAGAGAATGAATAAGTTGCTCCCGCATTGACTTTTATATTATCACGAACCTTATATGAGCCATTCACATTCCCTGTAAACCGTTGATAAGAAGTACCTACCACCTGTCCTTGTTCATCATAATAACCAAAAGAAGTAAGGAATGTTGCTTTATCGTTTCCTCCGGTAACACTAACATAATGGTCCTGTGTAAAAGAAGGATCATTGAAAGCGGCATCCATCATAATCCCGCCATAATCTTTAAAGATCAGTTGACCTTCCCCGTCATAAGGGTCTGTCATTTGTTGCCATCCTTCATTCAAAAGATGCTTATTCTCATCAGTCAGATAATGAACAGAATAAAAATCACCTGCACTTGTTCCATATCCGTTAGTATTGTTCACCTGCTGTAAAGTACGGGATACCCCTGCATCATTAGCATATTTATTTCCTAAACGGTTATAATATAAGAAGTCTTTTGCATTCAGAAAGTCATATCCTTTACGCGCAAAATTCATACCTCCTTTAAATTTATAAGAAACGGTAGCTTTACCTTCCTTACCTCTCTTGGTTGTCACCAGTATAACGCCACTATTCGCACGAGCTCCATAAATGGCAGTCGATGCTGCATCTTTCAATACCTGTACTGATTCTATATCGGCAGGATTTATATCGCTTAAAGAGCGAACGACTCCATCTACAACCACTAATGCTTGATTATAAGCAGGATCACCAGTTATCGTAGCACCACCACGCAATACTATATTCGGAGCCTCACCCGGCTTTCCGGAAGTATTAACAACACGTAAACCACTGACACCTCCCTGCAAAGCCTGTGCGGCATTTGATACGGCAATATTCTCCAATGCCTTATTATCAAGTTTCGAAATAGCAGTTGTCAATGTCGTACGCTTTTGCATACCGCCATAACCTGTTACAACTACTTCTTCCAATTGCTCTGAATCTTCAGACAAAACGACATTTATGGTCGTTTTGTCTCCCACAGGATGTTCCTGTGGCTGGTAGCCAATGTATGAGAACTGTAAAACGGCATTATCTCCAATAAGAGAGAGCAGATACTCCCCGTTCAAATCTGTAACGGTTCCGTTAGTTGTCCCTTTTTCTATAACATTCGCACCGATAACAGGTTCACCAAACTGGTCCTTGACAACCCCCTTAACGCTTTTTGTTACTTGTTGAAGAGATGAGCTTTTTTTCATCAGAAGGATATTACTCCCTTCCATGGCATAAACGATATCCGAATTACCAAATATTTTGTTTAAAACCTCAGCCACCGTCTTATTCCGGGCTTTCAACGAGACCTTTCCACTCAGATCGACCTTTTCATGATTGTACACAAAAAGATAATCTGTTTGTTCTTCTATCAGTTTAATAACATCCTTCGTCTGCAACATATTAGCTTCAATGCTGACACGTGCAGTTTGAGAGTTCAAATTCTCTGAGAAGACTGTTGAAACACACAATAGTATAAAAACTAAGGATAACTTCATAACTCTAATAATGTGTTTAAATTCACTTAATAACAGGGCACAATCCTCCCCTGTACATTTTTTTTTCATAACTTTGTATTACTGAAATGTTAGTACTTGATTTAATTATTCCAAGGTTGTCAGCGTGCTGACATTTTATGCCGGATTATGTTGACGCATAATCCGGTTTTTCTTTATCATACTTTCTGCTACTATATCATAGGCTATTCATTTTATAGTTATTTGATTTAATTCATTATCTTTTACATAGATGAATCTATGTTCCAATTGTAATACCTTTAAAACATGTTCAACCCCATCTTTCACACGGAATTTCCCGGAGTATCGTTCTTTCAGGAATGGAAGATCAGCTACATCTATATGAATGTCGTAATACAGGCACAACTCTTCCATTATTTCTGATATAGGCTGATTATTAAAGCATAAAAGACCTTCTTTCCATTTAAAATGATCCATATTATTTATATCGGAAGATATATATTTACCTTCTTTAAATCGAATTTGTTCACCTGGTTTCATCATATATTTTGAAGAAGATTCCAACGATTCAAGTTCTACACTCCCTTTCAGCAATGCGATCTTAAGTTCCGGATTTTTCGAATAAGCTGTTACATTAAACTCGGTGCCTAAAACCTTTATATCCACTTTCTCTGTTTTTACTATAAAAGGAGATGCTTCATTACGTTTTACATCAAAATAAGCTTCTCCCTCCAGCTCAACCTGCCGACAATTTTTTTGAAAAGTAACCGGATACACTATTCGGGACTGTGCGTTTACCCAAACTCTCGTACTATCCGGAAGAATCAGTTCTGCCCGTTGACCGGAAGGTACATATAACGTCTGAAATAAAGAAGGCTCCCCTTTATGTTCTTCTTTGTTCAATAAAAATTCGATCCCCACTATAAACAAAGCGACAGCTGCTACTTTCCCGATTTCCATTATAATACGGCGGAATACAAAAGAACGTGACTTTTTCACTTTCTCTTGCAGCTGTGCAGATTGATTCAGAACCGAAATATCATATAACTTATGTAAAGACATATATTCTTTGACATTATCCTTATCGACATCCAGCCAATCAACAACCGTTTCCACTTCCTCCGGTGTAACGTTGCCTTCTACATATCTTTGTAATAGATCCTTATCCATTTCTCTATTTTATCGTTTCTAATAATATAGACAACACACAGATAAAAATCCCTAAACAGATTTGAAATTATTTTAGGAAATAAAGAGGAAATAAAAAAATGGAAGGTATTCTTTTAAGGCTATTCGTAAAATTTTTAACGATTTAGTTATATGATATTCCACGCTTTTAGAGCTTATGGAAAGTTCTTCTGCTATTTCCTTTACCGAACGACATTCATATCGGCTCATTTCAAAGACACGACGCGTTTGTTCGGGCAATGATTGTAAGGTCTCCTCTACTATTCGAGTGATTTCAGAAGAAAATATCTCTTCCGGATCACACGCTTGTAATGTAGATATGCGGTAATTCAAATCACGATCCATTTTAGAAGAGATTGACTCAGAGGCTGTTTTTCTTACGTCCAAATGTTTAAGATGGTTTAATGCTCCATTTTTAAGCATCACCAACAGCAGAGACAGAGGGTGTTCCACCTCCTCCTTTTTGCTTGTCTCCCATAAATTAATTAAAG
Source organism: Parabacteroides chongii (assembly GCF_029581355.1). NCBI lineage: Bacteria > Pseudomonadati > Bacteroidota > Bacteroidia > Bacteroidales > Tannerellaceae > Parabacteroides > Parabacteroides chongii. The sequence goes on from NZ_CP120849.1 coordinate 1,476,291, forward strand.
CTTCGGATACAATATCTTCCGCCACCATATCATCTCTGACATAGGACTTCACAAACAAAAACGATCGTTTGTAATAACCGGTATATACATCACTGAAACTTATATTACCCATATCCCAATCAAACCTCCTAAAAGATCTTTTCATCTATCAACATTATGCAAATGTAATCTTTTATTACTCCAATGACAATATTTATTATAAAATCCGATCTCATTCTGAACACCTAATACATGCCACAACTACATTCCGTTCATACCACAGTTGGATTTCGTTTGTTCCACAGATGAGTTTCTTGGTAATCCGGTATATCCCGGTAATGAAAACTATAAAGCATTATACCGTGACGGCGACACGCCGAACTGCTTCGTGAAGTGTTTACGGAAGGTCGTTATATCATTATAACCCACCATTTCGGCGACCTCCTGGACGGAGTATTTCTTCTGCATAATCAGTGAGGCGGCTTTACTGATACGTATGCTGCGGATCACTTCGATGATAGATAAGTTACTTTGTTGCTTCATCTTCCGGTATAAAGTCGGTTGGCTAAGGTTCAACAGGCTAGCCAGACTCTTCGCACTAAAATCCGGATTAGTCAGGTTGGCTTCGACAATACCGATCACCTGTTGCATGAAAGGATCGGCAGCCTCTTCATCGTCCGGCCTCTCTTCCGTATGTTTCAACATCAATGTCTTTGTATAAATACGCTTCAGTTGTTCACGCAGATGGATCAGGTTCTCCACCTTCGCTTTGAGGATTTCGGGGTTGAAAGGTTTCATGATATAATCGTCCACACCAATCCGGGTACTCTTCAATAAATCTTCTTCTTCCGCCTTTGCCGTAAGCATGATGACCGGGATATGGGCTGTCGCCAACTGCTGCCTGATCTCCTGTATGCAAGCAAAGCCGTCTTTTACAGGCATCATAATATCTGAAATGATCAGGTCTGGGATCTCTTCGGTGGCAATTTTTACTCCTTCTTCTCCATCATGGGCTTCCAATACCTGGTAATCTTTACAGAACAAAGAATAAATATAACTTCTGATCTCATCGTTATCTTCTATGATCAACAACTTCTTTCCTGAAGTAACCTTCGTATCTTCTTCTTCTTTCTGCGTTCTATAGAAAGTCTCTTCTTCCTTTGTTTCCCGGACATCTTCAATCCACTCATATTCATCCTCTCTGAAATGTTCCTTACCCAGTGGCAGGTAAAGCGTAAATCTCGAACCTTTCCCCGGAGAGCTATCTAACAATACCTGCCCATGATGAAGATCCATCGTATTTTTTACAATACGTAAACCGATACCCATCCGGGTAGAAAATGAGGGATCATTTTTACCCGTAATAAACGAATCGAAGATACGTTCCTGCAAATCTTCCGCTATACCGGGACCATTATCCGAGACGGAAAGCAAGCAGAACATTTTCCCGTCGACCTCTTTCTCTTCGAGCGAAACCCTTATTATTCCGTTGTTTGGAGTATATTTAAATGCATTCGACAGTAAATTTTTTAATGCCGACTCTATCTTCCCGGCATCTATCCAAAGCTCTAAAGAAGAGATACCAGAGTCCAGGACATACTTAGTACTTTTTATCTCCGCCATCTGCAGGAAAGAGGCCATCACCTTCCTCACAAGCGCTACAATCTCTACTTTCGACAAATGAAGCTGAACCATGCCGGCCTCTATCTTCTGGACATACAACAATTGGTTCACCAGGGTAGATAATGAAGTGGCATTATTATACACCAGAGAGAGCTTATTTTGTAAAGCCTGAGACAAACGTTCAGTCTGCAACAACTCCTGTAAAGGAGAAAGAATCAACGTTAATGGTGTACGTAATTCGTGCGATACGTTCGTAAAGAAATTTTCCCGCTCACGGCTGATTTGTTTCTCTTTCTCACGTTCCAGATTGGAAACAAAAAGCTCATGTTTCAGGCGCTCTTCCTGGGTGAGCCGGACCTGCTCCTTCTTGACACGGCGCATCAGATAATATATCATCCAAACAACAAAGACTAATACCAGTAAGCGGAACCAGACCGTTTCATACCAATAAGGCAGTATCCTTATAGTCAACGAGGTCGTTTCGCCATTTAAGCCGTTAGGGAAAATGCTCCTTACTTCAAAGAGATATTCCCCGGCAGGCAGGTTAGCATAAGAAATCTTTTCTCCATCTCCAGCCACCAACCATTCAGACTGTCCGGGAACAAGCCGATAACTGTATTTCTGCAATTCTTCCGAATAAGTCAGATTACTAAACATCAATGAAAAATTATTATTAGACGCATTGAGTGTCAGTTCATTCGTATAAGGAATCCCTTCTTTCAGAATTACCTGGTCATTTATCTTCTGACCGATCACAACCGATTTATTATCGACATCCAATCGGGTGATAACCACTTTATTGGGTTCCGGCCGATCATTCATTACGTCTTCCGGCAGAAAATAAGTTATATTCTTATTATTGCCCCAAAATAAATAATTCTTATAATGTATAACAGAGCGGTTATTACCGGATATGTAATAATTATAAAACAGTTTTTGGTGTTTACTGTAGCGACAAATACTGGAATTAGTACCAAGCCATAAATGCCCCTGCGAATCTTCACTGATACAACCGATAAAATTGTTACTCAGTCCATTATGCGTCGTATAGAAACTCCCGATCGAATCGGTTCCGATCTTCATGATACCGAAGCCGTCCGCATAACCTATATATAAATTCCCATCTGCCGAAGCAAAAAGGGAACGGGCATCCTTCGCCGGAATATTAGCCGCTTGCTCAAAACCGGAACGTAGCATCCCATTTTGAAAAGTAAACTTCTTTAAACCATCAGTCGTACTCAGCCATAAACATTCACCGGGAACTTCGGCAATAGCTTTGATCGTTCCCGGCACTGCATAATGAGAAAAATGTTTGGACACAGGATCGAAAAGAAGTAATCCGTTTGTTGTACCCAGCCATAACCGTTCCCGTTCATCACTGAATATATACCATATACTACCTGTCCAGCCCGGTTTGTCCGGAATACGGACAGGATAAACCATAAATGATTCATTATCCGAATCATACTCAATAAGTTCCGACTGGTTATTTCCAAACCATAAGTTTCCTTTATGATCGGTTTCCACGCAAAGTACGGTGTTGCCGGTTCCTACCGGGACAGGTTTAAAAGAGAGTTTTTCCAGAGGATCGAATGCTTTTGTGCTTTTCAGTATTCCTTTATGAAAAGAGGCAAGCCAGATATACTGCTTTTTATCGGTTGCCATACCGCATATTTCATTATGTGTTTCTTGATGAAAACGCTGATAGAATTGTTTCCGCAAATCAGAAGTATATACCCCTCCGCCTTGTGTTCCAATCCATAGGATACCTTCCGGATCATAATAGGCAGAGATCATACGGGTTTCCAGGTTACGGTGCAGTTGTGAAGCCGTATTGTTATAAACCTCCGTCGTATATAAAGTAGAATCTTCTTTCTCCGGAATAAGAATCGTATATCCGTTCCAGGTAGCAGCCAACAGACGACCGTTTCCCATCGGAACCATCTGATATACATCCCAGTGAGATAATGTTCTGCTTTTTTCTTCGGGCTTATAGGTGTACTGATCGTATTTTCCCGACCTCGGATTATAACGGATAGCCCCATTAGCCCATGTTGAAAGCCAGATATATCCGTCTGCATATAAAAGCCTGTTGACATGTACTTTATTTACTTTTGGTAAATCTCCTTTATCTATCATCTGATAAGAAACCGGATCGAATGTCACTACATTTCCCCAGTCTGTTGCAAGATAGATAATTCCCTCCGGCGACTGGCACATAGCCGTATAATTGGTATTATTTCCTGCCAAATCGCTGAATTCTATTTCTACCCGAAGGTCAACCCCAAGCATATTTCCTTTCTGATCTTTCTTGTAATCAATGGAAATAAGATAAAGGGATTCATACGATATAGCCCATAAAGAATTGTCTTTTTGCAATAGTATGTCCTGGACTCCGGTATATTTTCCGTTTAGGTGAACAGGGATATATTGTTCCATCCTCCTATCGAAACAGTAGATCTGTTCGTCAGCGATCAGCCAAAGCAAGTTATTCTCCGATTCGCGGATTTGGTTTACTTTCATATACCGTTCATCCAAACCGAAATTTCGGATATTCTTTCCGTCGTACCGGCTTAACCCGTTATTGGTTCCGAACCACATAAACCCGTCTCTATCTTTATGGATACAGGAAACGGTATTATCGGCCAACCCATTCTGCATAGTAAGTACCCGGATGTCTTTTTCAAAAAAACTATATCCGGACAGGTAGCAAAGAATAAATAATATTATAAATAAAGATCTCCTCATATTCCTCCTTAACAAAGTCCAGTATGTAAACACAAAGAACATTATTACAAAGAAACAAAAAAAGAGGAAGAATACACCAACGCTAACAAAATAAAAAGTCTGCAAAAATAAAGTATGAATAAAACACCCACTATTTATGAATAAAACACCCGCTACGCTGATACACAGGTTACAAAATAAAGAAAACACCCGTTGTTAATGAAGAAAACGCCTGTTATCCTTTCCAGGTATACCACATACTTTTGCTTACAAACATTTAAAAATTTTAGTATTTACACCTTAAACTAAAAGAGAATGAAGAAGAGAGTCACGTTATTAATCGCGCTGCTGCTTACCAGTATATCTTATATATACGCGCAGCAGCTTACCATTACTGGTACTGTTATCGACAAAAGCCTCGGTGACCCCGTTATCGGAGCTTCCGTATTGGTAGAAGGAACCACAAACGGAACCGTCACAGACATCGACGGTAAGTTTTCAATCAACGCCTCCAAAGGCAATGTATTAAACATTTCTTACATCGGTTACCAGACACAAACGATCAAGTTGGACGGAAATCAAACCGTCCTGACCATCCAACTGGGAGAAGATACTCAAGCGCTGGATGAAGTCGTTGTCGTAGGTTTCGGTTCACAAAAGAAAGTAAACCTGACAGGTGCCGTTTCCACTGTCGACAACAAAGCGTTGTTATCCCGCCCTGTCGCTCAGGTAGGACAGGCTTTGCAGGGTGTCGTTCCCGGGTTGAACATGTCACTCAACAATCAGGGAGGTGCACTGGGTAACGCTTTAAAAGTAAACATTCGTGGTACAGGAACCATCGGCGAAGGCTCGACGGACTCTCCGCTGATCCTGATAGACGGTATCGAAGGAGATATGAATGCTTTGAATCCGGACGATATCGAAAGCATCTCTGTATTGAAAGATGCTGCCGCGTCCAGTATTTATGGTTCACGTGCACCGTTCGGCGTTATTTTGATTACCACTAAAAGCGGTAAAAGCGGTAAAGCTCAAGTAAATTATAGCAACAGCTTCCGTTGGTCAACGGCTACAAACCTGCCGGATATGATGGATTCTTACACGTTTGCCAAATTCTTTAATGCAGCAGCTTTAAACAGCGGGCAAAATGCCACATTCGATAATGAAACGATTGAAAGAATTCTAGCCTATCAACGAGGAGAAATCACAACAACGACCGTACCTAACCCAGGTAACGGGATGTTTGAATTCAACACGAAAGCAAATGATAATCAGAATTGGGCACGTAATCATTTTAAAACCGCTTTCACACAGGAGCATAACGTTAATGTGAGCGGAGGAACAGAAAAACTGACCTATTTCATGTCAGGAGCCTTTATGGACCAAGGTGGTAATATGCGTTATGGAAACGATGATTTCAAACGTATGAATGCTTCTGCGAAAATCAATTCACAAGTGAACGACTGGCTGCAGATAGGAATAAATACCCGTTTTATTCGTGAAGAACTCGATCGTCCGACATATGCGAACGATGACCCGGACAACACAGCCAACGGAGTCGATATAGGTCTGTATTACCATGACATTTCCAGAACATGGCCTACTATGCCTTTCAAAGATCCGAACGGACATTATATGCGTAACGCGAAGATCATCCAAATAAAAGATGGCGGACGTTATAAACGCAGAAAAGACATCATTTATACACAGGCAAATTTCACTATTACCCCTCTAAAGGATTGGAATATCCGCGGAGATGTGAGCCTGAAGGCAGAACATATCAACAAAGACGAAAACCTGGCTAAAATTTATGAATACAACTCAAACAACGAGCCTGTTGCCCTGGCGTTTGCCGGTTCATACGGAGCAGGAGCCACCTATGCCTGGTCATCCGCTCAGGACAACAACTTGTTGACAACCAGCTTGTACACAGATTATTCGAAATCGATCCGGAAAAACAACTTCAAGGTAATGGTCGGTTTCAACTCCGAGTTATACAAGCAGAATTACGTTTATGCAAGACGCGATGACGTGATCAGCGACGAAGTTCCCAGTATCGATGCCAGTATGGGTAAAGACTATACTTCTGCTAATAAAAAAGAATGGGCAACAGCCGGTTTCTTCGGACGTTTAAACTATGACTACGACGGACGTTATCTGGCCGAGGTAAATGTACGTTACGACGGTTCTTCACGTTTCCTGAGAGACAAACGATGGAATGTATTCCCTTCTTTCTCCTTAGGATATAACATCGCACGCGAAGCTTTTTGGGAATCACTGTCTGATTATGTAGGAACACTGAAGCCTCGCTTTTCATGGGGTAAATTAGGTAACCAGAATACAAAAGATTTTTATCCGTTCTATCCGGCACAGCCGCTCGGAATGAAAAATGGTAAATATTTGATCGGCGGACAGATGCCGACTACGGCAACAGCACCATTGATGGTCAGTGACCTGATGACATGGGAAAAGATTACAACCACCAATATTGGTCTCGACTTCGGGGCATTCAGCAATCGCCTGTCAGGTTCTATCGAATGGTTTAAACGTAATACCGACGATATGGTCGGTCCACCGGAAGAAAAATCATCCATCATCGGTATCGACAACGACAAGCTGCCACGCATCAACAATGCAACTATGACAACTAATGGTTGGGAATTAGCCCTGAATTGGAACGACCGCATCGGTAAGGTAGGATATACGATCGGTTTCACTTTAGCTGATGCAAGAAGTAAAATTACCAAATATCCGAACGAATCAGAGATCATCGACCGTAAAAATTCAAGTGGGACGATGGTATATGTGCCTTATAACGGAAGATACATGGGTGACATTTGGGGATTTGAAACCATCGGTATAGCGAAGACAGACGGAGAAATGCAGGCGCATTTGGCAACAACCGACCAATCAGAGATCGGTAGTAAATGGGGAGCAGGCGATATCATGTACAAAGATTTGAACAATGACGGTAAAATCTCATACGGTTCAAGAACAGTCGACGACCCGGGAGATCGTAAGATCATCGGTAATGAAACTCCACGCTACCAGGTAGGTATCACATTGGGAGCCGACTGGAACGGTTTCGACTTCCGCGCATTTTTCCAGGGTGTCTGTAAACGTGACATCAGGCTAACAGGAAACTTCTTCTGGGGTGCTACAGGAAATATCTGGCAGTCCATCGGATACAAAGAACATTTTGATTATTTCCGTCCGGTAGGCGACGATATGGGAGAAAACCTGAACTCCTATTTCCCAAAACCGTATTTCGACGGTAATAATGCCAGTAAAAACCAGCTAACTCAAACCGGTTATCTGCAAAGTGCAGCTTACTTGCGTTTAAAAAACCTGCAAGTCGGCTATACTGTTCCCAATTATCTGGTTAACAAGATTGGATTAACCAAAGTACGCGTATACTTCTCCGGTGACAATTTGTTCACTATCTCTTCCATCTTTGGAGTATTCGATCCTGAAGCTGTTGGCGGTTCCTGGGGTAACGGTAAAATTTATCCTATTTCCAGAACGCTTTCATGCGGTGTAAATGTTTCATTCTAAAATTAAAAACATCATGAAAAGACAATCAATCATTATATTATCCCTTGTAGTAGGAGCCTTTTGTTTTACTGCATGTAACGATTTCCTGGACAGGCAACCCATCTCTTCTGTTACCTCGGAACACTATCTGAATACGGAAAGTGAATTAGCCAGTTTCGGAGCGGCCCAATACGCTGCTCTGCCCGCTCATCAGCCCGGAGCCTACAATATCGGTATATTCAAAACAGACAACAATAGTGATAACCAATGTGCCGCAGAAGAAGAAAGCAACTTCATTCCCGGCGAACGTCGTGTTCCGCAGAGTGGTGAATGGGATTTCAAGAAAATACGCGACTGTAACTATTTCTTCGAAACTGTATTACCTAAATACGAAGAAGGAAAAATCAGTGGTACGGATGCCAATATCCGCCATTATATCGGTGAGATGTATTTCTTCCGCGCTTTCCAATATTTTACTTTCATGAAGAAATACGGAGACTTTCCTATTGTCGACAAGACATTGTCGGACGACTACAAAGAATTGGCCGAAGCTAATCAACGTCGTCCTCAAAACGAAGTAGCCCGTTTCATATTAAAAGATTTGGACACAGCCATAGAGATGCTGAAGGAAACACCTCCCGAATCGAATCGCCTAACGAAATATGCAGCATTATTACTCAAATCAAGAGTAGCCCTTTATGAAGGAACCTGGTTGAAATATCATGCCGGTACTGATCGTGTTCCGGGTGGACCAGGATGGCCGGGAGCTAATGCCAGTTATCTGAAAGATTTCAGTATCGATCTGAATGCTGAAATTAAATTCTTCCTTTCGGAAGCTAAAAGCGCAGCACAAATCGTAGCTGACAAGTTCCCTCTGGAAGATTATTCAAGTATGTTTAACAGTGCTGACCTGTCCGACAAGAAAGAAGTACTGCTTTGGAGACGTTACGATATCGACCTTAAAGTCTTTCATTATGTAGTTTCTTCCATGCAAGCGAATAACTCTAACGGTAACGGTTGCGGTAATACCGGATTTACCCGTTCATTGGTTGAAAGCGTGTTAATGAAAAACGGTCTGCCGATCTATGCTTCCGGCTCCAATTACAAAGGTGATAAAACGTTGGAAGATGTTACAGCCAACCGCGACAATCGTTTCCGTGAATCTATCAGTATCCCAGGCGATCAGATTACCCCTATCGCTAATTTCTTCCGCCCGGGTCTTACCATGATAACGGAAAGCAAAAATACGACCGGTTACTGCTTGCGTAAAGGGATCGACCCAAACCTGAATTTGGGAACCAACCCAAGTAATACAGGTTGTGTGATTTTTCGTGCCGCAGAAGCTTATCTAAATTATATCGAAGCGAATTATGAACTCGATCGTAATCTGGATGCCAAAAGTACCGCTTATTGGAAAGCTCTTCGCGATCGTGCACAGGTGGACAACGACTTCCAAAAGACAATTGCAGCGACCGACCTGTCAAAGGAAAATGATTTAGCTACTTACTCCGGAGAGCAGCAAGTAGACGCAACCCTGTATAATATCCGCCGTGAAAGACGTATCGAATTTCTGGCCGAAGGTATGCGTCTTGACGACCTATACCGCTGGAGATCACTTGACAAGATGAAAAATTATATCGTAGAAGGTTTCAACCTATGGGACGAAAACTACAAACTATATGATAATGGTGATCTGAAACCGGAAGGTGAAGCCGATGAGCCAAACGTATCGAGTCGTGCACACAAATACGTGCGTCCGTATCAGATACACAAAAACAACAAGGCATTCAACGGATATACCTTTATGCAGGCTCATTACCTGGCTCCTATCGCTCAAGATGTAATTCGCCTGAGTACACCGGAAAAAGGTGGAGACATGAGTACTGCATATATCTATCAGAATCCGGGTTGGGATATTCAAGCTGGAACAAGCGCCCAGAAATAAGTGGAAACTGAAAAATATTTGCTGAATAATTAATTTTGAGAGGGTGTGTCAAACCAAACGAACAACTTATTGGCACACCCTTCAAAATATCATACATTTGTCACGATCATCGTAAAACTACCGTTAGGACTATTGTTTCTAACACCTAAAATATAATATCATGAAGCAATTAATCATCACATTGATTTGTCTGTTGATGCAAGCCGTTAACATACATGCAACATCTGAAGACATAACGTGGAAATGGGATTATTCAGATGCAAAAGATACTTTTATAGATCTAACAGATAAGTACTCTACAGGATTTGTAGAAACCAATACTCCTAACTATTACGGAGGGATGCTGATAGTCGAACTTCCTGAGGGATTATATTTTAGACAGACAGGTGTACCTATTTTCCTGTTTACCGGCAATATTGATGAAATTACTTTTAACGTGAACCTCAGCGATCGCGTAGCCACGCTTTCATTAAAAACCCCTTTGACACAAACCGTTCCGAAGCAAGCTATCCATATTCAACTGAACCCGAAAGCAATCAAAGGTAAAATAAAAAAAGGAATGAATACGACGTATAGTCTTGACTTCCATCCATCCAAAGTTCCTACAACATTTACATCGCCAATCACAGGCAGAAGCTATTCCTTGGTCTTTAACGATGAATTTAATGATGGGACGATCGATTCCTTAAAATGGGATACAAGAAGCAACAGAAGTCCTTTCACCCGCAGAGGAATGTATGAAGGCAAACCTTACTATGTATTATGCCATGATGACTGGACGAAAGAATTAGATGGAGAACTCCGTCTCGAAGTTTCAAAATATCCGACACAAAAAAATGTAATAATGACGGGAGGAATCTTATCACTCGGCAGGTTCATGACACGTTATGGATATTATGAAACAAAAGCTTCATTCAGAGATTGTACAGGTGAAGGCTATTGGCCTGCCTTCTGGATACATTTCGACGAAGCCGATCAGTATGGGGAAGGAACAGAAATAGATGTTTTCGAATACATACCTAAAGATAAACAAATCTTTCATACTCTTCATTGGTATGAAAAACAGGCAGCAGTCAAAGAACAGCAACCGGAAATACAGCATGCCGCTTTAAACTATGATATAAGTAAACAATTTAACGAGCACCGCTCGTCCACCGAATATTTTACATTGGAAGATGCCCAAAGTAAAGAACATACATTTGCAGTAGAATGGACACCCGAAGAACTGATTTTTTATACAGACGGCAAAGTAACCCGACGTGTAAACAAAAAAGACGATCCCAAACAAGTACCGAGTGCCTATCAAATGGTTTATTTCTCTTGCTCTGCCGGAGAATGGGGAGGCAATGTGATGGAAAATCAGAAACCTGCCTATGTCTATTTTGATTATTGCAGATGTTATCAGGAAAGCGACCAGGATGCAATTTATACCGTCAACGGCAATGCGACAAAAATCCCAGCCAGTCAGCGTACCGGAAAACTCTAAATTCAATTAAAGTATATCACTTTCAAGATTAAATAATATGAAACATTTACCCGAACACATACTTTTACTTACTTCCTGCCTGTTTTGCAACCAGTTGCAGGCAAAGGAAAAGGCTGATACACCCAATCTCGTCTTCATCATAGCCGACCAATGGCGCGGCCAGGCAATCGGTTATCTGGGTGTAGAACCCGTACAGACTCCCAATCTGGATAAGTTAGCTGCCGAAGGCGTACATTTTACGGATGCGATCAGCAGCTATCCTGTATCTTCGCCCGCCCGTGGAATGCTGATGACAGGCAGGTATCCGATCGGCAGCAAGGTTACGGGTAACTGTAATTCGGATAATACACCTTATCATGTCGAACTGCCCACCTCGGCTCGTTGCTGGTCAGACGTCCTGAAAGATCAGGGATATGAATTGGGATACATCGGCAAATGGCATCTGGATGCCCCTTACCAACCTTACATCGAAACAAATAACAACAAAGGAAAAATAGCCTGGAACGAATGGTGTCCCAAGGACCGTCGTCACGGCTTCAGCCATTGGATCGCCTACGGCACCTACGATTATCATCTGAAGCCTATGTACTGGGATACGGATGCCGGCCGTGAGGAATTCTATTTCGTAGACCAATGGGGACCGGAATATGAAACCGACCGGGCCATCGACTATATCGCCAATCAAGATAATAAACTCCGCGACGGGGATAAACCCTTCGCCCTGGTCGTATCCATGAACCCGCCTCACACCGGTTACGACCTGGTTCCCGACAAATACAAAGAAGTATATCGGAATGTAGATGTCGAATCACTATGCAACTCCCCCATCATCGCACCGAAAGGAACGGAATACGGTGATTTCTACCGGCAAAGCGTATTGGATTATTATGCCTGCATGACCGGCGTCGACGACCAGGTCGGCCGCATTATCCGCGCACTGAAAGAGCGTGGGCTCTTCGACAATACCATCATGGTATTCACCTCCGATCATGGCGACAGCATGGGGATGCACGATCATATCGGAAAGAATATTTACTACGAGGAAGCCATGCGCGTCCCGATGATACTTACCTGGCCGGAGAAGATCGCACCGCGCCAAGATTCGACACTGATGATCGGTTTTGCCGATCTCTATCCTTCGCTATTGTCGTTAATGGGCTTCAGGGAAGAGATACCTGCCGAAGTGGAGACATTCGACCTGTCTGCTTCCATCCTTTCTCCCGACAACGTCCAGGAGGTAATACAGCCTTATTATCAAGTCTCCTCTGAAAATTTAACGACTGGCTACAGAGGTTTCCGGACAAAAAAATATACATTTGCAGTACACGCTACAAATGGCCAGACTGACGAGTGGATACTGTTCGACCGCGAGCAAGACCCGTACCAACTAAACAATATTGCATCCGATCAGCCGGAATTGATTAAACAGTTTGCCAACCGGTTAAAAGACTGGTTGAAGAAGACAAACGATCCTTTTATAAATAGCTTATAAACATAAACACATGAAAGCACGTTTTTATCTGGTACTCTTATTGATAGCAAGTTTTCTCCCGGCAATAGGACAACAAACGGAGATACCTCGCCCGGCACCTCACCAGTTGAAGTGGCACGAATCGGAAATAGGTGTCGTCTTCCATTATGACCTCCATGTCTTCGACGGCATTAAATACGGTCAGGGTAATAACCGCGTCCAGCCGATAGAGGATTATAATATCTTCAATCCGACCCAACTGAATACCGATCAATGGGTACAGGCCGCCAAAGCGGCGGGAGCCAAGTTCGCCGTACTGACGGCAACACACGAGACAGGCTTTGCCATTTACCAGAGCGATGTCAATCCGTATTGTCTGAAAGCGTTGAAATGGCGCGATGGCAAAGGGGATATCATCCGCGACTTCGTCAATTCATGTAGAAAATACGATATAATGCCCGGCATCTATGTCGGCATCCGATGGAATTCACTTTTTGGCGTTCATAATTTCAAGGTACAGGGGGAAGGAGAGTTTGCCGCCAACCGTCAACAATGGTATAAACATTTCTGCGAGCGCATGGTGGAAGAACTATGCAGCCGCTACGGTGATTTGTTTATGATCTGGTTTGACGGTGGCGCAGACGATCCGAAAGGCGACGGGCCGGATGTATTGCCCATCGTCACCAAGTACCAGCCTGAATGCCTTTTCTATCATAATGTAGACCGGGCGGATTTCCGTTGGGGCGGTTCCGAGTCGGGTACGGTCGGTTATCCCTGCTGGTCCTCTTTCCCCTACCCTTACTCACACAGTAACAACACGGAAGGAAGCCGCAACCATAACGATCTATTGAAACATGGTGACCAGGACGGTGCATACTGGGTCCCGGCTATGGCAGACACTCCGCTGCGTGGCATGAACGGGCGGCATGAATGGTTCTGGGAGCCGGACGACGAGAATACCGTCTATCCGGTAGACAGCCTGATGAACATGTATTATAAGTCAGTCGGAAGGAATGCCACATTGATCGTCGGACTGACTCCCGATACTACAGGACTGCTCCCTGCCGGCGATGTGCAACGGCTGAAAGAATGGGGTGACGAGATCAACCGCCGCTTCTCCTCTCCTATAGCCTCTGCATCGGGACAAAAGAAAAGCCTGACACTGAAACTGGATAAACCACAAGCAGTCAACCATTGTATTATTCAGGAGAATATTGCTAATGGCGAACGTATCCGCCGGTATAAAGTAGAAGCCAAAGTAAACGGTAAATGGCAAACCGTATGCGAGGGCGAGTCGGTCGGACATAAACGTATCGAGCAATTCCCGGCAGTCGAAGCATCAGCTCTACGCCTGACGGTCTCTCAATCGGTGGCACAACCGGATATACGCAACTTCAGTGTCTATAACGTTAAATAGAAGTCTATGAAAAACAACAAAGCATATCTACTTTCCATATTACTTGGAAGTGCAATCATCAGTACCAGTATGAAAGGACAAACTTCTTTTACTTACGAAAAAGGAAAGATGTTCAACGATATAACTGCCGTACAGATGGATAAAGCAGTAAATATAGAAGAACTGCAATCCCCCGTATTCTACGAAAAGAACATACCGGCAAAACAACAAACCATTGCCTACCGAGTAACGATCCCGGCATATAAACAAGGTATCTTCTTCAGCCGTGACTCCCGTCCGGGCGATTATCAATGGCCAAATAACACCAACCGGTTGTTACCGTGGGTGTTCAACCGATTGGAAGACCTGACAAAAGATGATTATCCTGGTATTCCTTCCAACGGGGCACCTTCCGTATCAGGCGATGCATTACTACTGAAATTATCCGACGGACAATTCCTGTATGCCAAAGCGGTAGCCGCCGAAAACAGTATCAGCTGGTTTCAGGTAAATAAAGACGGTTCACTCACCGTCTATCTTTCTACTTTGGGAACAGACTGTCTGCCATCAAAAGCACCTGTTTTACTGGTCGAAAAAGGTCCGACGACTTATGAAGCCATCCGGAAAGCTTACGCCGCATTAATAGATAATAAAAAGGTATCTGCACTCCGGAAAAGAACAGACAAAGACTATTTCGAGGCCTTTAAATATCTGGGATGGTGCTCATGGGAACACTACCATTATGATATAGACGAAACCAAAATGCTGAACGACCTCGATGGCATCGAAGCGTCCGGTCTTCCCATCCGTTACGTATTGATAGACGACGGTCATTTAGCTAATAAAGATCGTCAACTTACCAGTTTTATTCCGGATAAGGAGAGATTTCCTAACGGATGGAAGAATATCATGGCACGGAAAAAAGACAACAAGGTAAAATGGATAGGACTATGGTATAATTTCTGCGGTTATTGGTTAGGCATATCTCCGGAAAATAACTTTCCGGAAAAGGTAAAACAATCACTCTATCTTTACAACGGCAGTATGCTTCCGGGGACAAGTAAAAAGAATATAGATACATTCTACCAATATTATGTCGGGACATTGAAAGACTATGGCTTCGACTTCCTTAAAATAGATAACCAGTCGTTCCTGCTGCCCCTTTACATGGGAAATACGGAAGTTATACGACAGGCCAAAGCGTGTAACCTGGCATTGGAAGAGCAGACACACAACCAACAAGTCGGCCTGATGAACTGTATGGCACAGAATATTTTGAACATCGACCATACATTATATAGTGGTGTAACCCGTGTCAGCATCGATTACAAGAAATATGACGAGAACATGGCGAAATCGCATCTGTTCCAGTCTTATACCAATACGTTATTGCAAGGGCAGACCGTATGGCCCGACCATGATATGTTCCATTCTTGCGATACCGTCTGCGGAAGTCTGATGGCCCGGTCGAAAGCCCTGTCCGGCGGTCCGGTTTATCTGTCGGACTCTCCTGCTGATTTTATCAAAGAAAACATATTGCCGCTAATCGATGAGGAAGGAAAGCTGTTCCGTCCCGAGGCTCCTGCCATCCCGACACCCGAATCGGTTATCACAAACCCGCTGCAAGACGGCAAAGCTTACCGGGTATTTGCCCCTACCGGTGATGAAGCCGTATCGCTGATATGCTATAACCTGAACACTTCTCCCCAGTATCATAACGTGCAAGCTATGATCAGTAAAGCCGATTATCTGCTGCGTGAGACGATGACAGAGAAAGCAAGCCCCAATGATCAACGGATCATCCTTTATGATTGGGCTAAACAGGCTGCCACCGAACTGACTACGGATAAACAAATCATATTGGAAGGTTTCACCGACCAACTGTACCATCTCTGCCCTGTTGCCAACGGTTGGGCGGTCATCGGTGTACAGGAAAAATTCCTTTCGCCGTCGACAGTCCGCATCCTTACCCGTAATGACAAACAACTCACCCTGGATGTTCTCTGTCCGGGTACCGTCAAAGTATGGGTAGAATCAGGAAATAAACGGGAACTGCGGAGTATCCCGGTGTCTGCTCCGGGAAAAATAACAATCAACAAATAACATTCAAAAAATACGAATATGAACAAGAGACTATTCTTTTCCCTGGCTGCAATACCCTTACTGGGAACGACAGGACAAGCCGAAGCAGCAAAGCCGCAGGACCGGCCGAATATTATTCTCTTTTTGGTAGATGATATGGGCTGGCAGGATACTTCCCTCCCCTTCTGGAAGGAAAAAACCCATTACAACGAAGTATATGAAACGCCCAATATGGAACGTCTCGCCCGCCAGGGAATGATGTTCACCCAGGCGTATGCTTCCAGTATCAGTTCGCCGAGCCGTTGCAGCCTCTACACCGGTATGAATGCCGGCCGTCACCGGGTAACGAACTGGACCTATCCGAAGAATGCCTCCACCGACCGTAAAAGCGATGTACTGGAATTACCGGACTGGAATGTGAACGGTATCTGCGAAGTTCCCGGCATCGAACATACCTATCAGGTCACTTCTATGGCCCAAATACTGAAAGATAACGGATATCATACTATCCACTGCGGGAAGGCACATTGGGGGGCTCTCGATACACCGGGAGAGAACCCGTATCATTTCGGCTTTGAGGTGAATATTGCAGGACATGCCGGCGGCGGACTGGCAAGCTATCTGGGAGAAGCCAATTTCGGTAACCGGACAGACGGCAAACCGAATCCCTGGTTCGCCGTTCCGGGACTGGATGAGTATTGGGGAAAAGATATTTTCATCACGGAAGCCTTAACCCGGAAAGCCATGAAAGCATTGGATAAGGCACAGCAATACGACCAGCCGTTCTTCTTGTATATGTCGCATTACGCCATCCACGTCCCGATCGACAAGGATATGCGTTTCTATCAGAAGTATATCGACAAGGGACTGGGAGAGAAAGAGGCCGCTTATGCCGCCCTGATCGAGGGAATGGACAAGAGCCTGGGAGATATCATGGATTACCTGGAGAAGAATAACCTGGCAGATAATACCATCATTCTTTTCATGTCTGATAACGGCGGACTTGCTGCCGAACCGGAATGGCGTGACGGTGTTCCCCATACTCAGAACTCCCCGCTAAACAGCGGTAAAGGTTCTGCCTATGAAGGCGGTGTCCGCGAACCGATGATCGTCAGCTGGCCGGGAAAAGTACAGCCGCAAACCAAGACTGACAAATACCTTATCATCGAAGACTTCTTTCCTACCATCCTTGAAATGGCAGGCATAAAGAAATACAAAACGATCCAGCCTGTCGACGGTGTCAGCTTCATGCCGTTACTGACCAACACCGGCGATCCTTCGAAAGGCCGCAGTCTCTACTGGAACTTCCCGAACCTTTGGGGAAACACCGGTCCGGGTATCGGAGCGACCTGCACGATCCGCCAGGGGGACTGGAAACTGATCTATTATTATGAAACCGGAAAAAAGGAATTGTTCAACATCCCCGACGATATAGGAGAAAAGAACGATCTGTCCGCCACTCATCCCAAGCTGGTAAAGAAGCTATCCAAAGACCTGGGCAAGCAATTACGTAAAATGGATGCCCAACGTCCTTCATTCAAAGCAACAGGTAAACCCTGCCCCTGGCCGGACGAGATATAAATAATAAAGTTTAAGCCATGAAAAGACGTACCTTTTTAGCATCAATAGGTTTTGGCTGTGCCGTCCCTTCTTCCTTTCTGAATGCAGAGGCCTTGAATAATGCTATTTCCAACAGGGATCTGCATTATATCGATCCTCATCTCGAAAAGATTTATGAAAAAGAGTTCGGAGGAAAAACGGTACTGGAAAAGAACAGCCTGACCGATCGTAATATTCTATTGATTACGAGTGATCAGCATCACTATATGTGTATGGGATATAATAACCCTCAGATAAAGACACCCAATCTGGACAGGTTAGCTAAAATGGGTATCATCTTCGACAGGGCTTATTGTAACAACCCGACCAGTACACCGACCCGTGCCAGTATTATTACAGGTAAATATGCCAGTCAGCACGGTGCCTGGTCACTGGGAACCAAGCTTCCTGAAAATGAGCTTACCGTCGGCGATTGTTTCCAAAAGGCCGGATACCGTACAGCCCTGATCGGCAAAGCCCATTTCCAACCGTTGAAAGGAAGTGAAGAATATCCTTCCTGCGAAGCATACCCAATATTACAGGAATTCGACTTCTGGCGTAAGTTCAACGGTCCTTTCTATGGATTCGAGCACGTAGAACTTACCCGTAATCATACCGACGAACCGCATGTAGGACAACATTACGGTATCTGGCTGGAAGACAACGGCTGTACGAACTGGCGTGACTGGTTCCGTAAACCGACAGGGACCAGCGACCCTCAATACCATGTCTGGAACATTCCCGAAAAGTACCATTACGACACCTGGATCGCAGAACGTACCAATAAGATGCTGGAAGGGTATAAAGAAAAAAATGAAAAGTTCTTCCTCTGGGCGAGCTTCTTCGACCCACATCCCAGCTATCTGGTACCTGAGCCATGGGCTTCCATGTACAAACCGGAAGATATGGATGTGCCAGAATTTACACCCGGAGAATTCGATGATAAACCGGTTCATTTTAAATTGACGCAAACACGCAATCCTGATTTCTCTTATCTGAAAGAAGAGGGTGAAGACAGACCGTCATGGGTTCACGGAGCTCATTCGCAGCTCTCTACAAAAGAGTCGAGAGCCCGGAATATGGCCACTTATTATGGCATGATCTCCATGATGGACCATTACATAGGCAAGATACTGGATAAACTGGATGAATTGGATTTGACAAAGAATACAGTTATCGTTTTCACCTCCGACCATGGTCATTTCTACGGTCAGCACGGACTGATAGCGAAAGCGATCCATCATTATGAAGACCTGCTCCGCGTCCCCTGTATCGTAGCCGTCCCGGGAGGGGAAAAGGCAGGCGGGCGTTCATCGGCGATGTTATCGACAGTCGATCTGGCACAGACATTCCTAAGTCTCGCGGGTATCACTCAACCGCTAACGATGACAGGTATAGATCAGAGTGAAGTATGGTGCGGTAAAAAAGAAAAGGCCAGGACACACGTTCTTGTTGAAAACCATTTCCAACCGACCAAATTTTATGCTAAAAGCTATATAGATGAGCAATATAAGCTCACAATTTATATGAATCAAACGTATGGCGAGTTGTTCGATCTGATTAACGACCCTAAAGAGTTGAAAAACCTGTGGGATGTCCCGGAAGCAAAAGAACTGAAATCAAATCTGTTATTAAAAATGCTCCATGCCGAACTGGAAAAGGAGCCTTTGTTCATGCCTCGTATCGCTCCGGCATAATGCTTGCTACCGCAAGCTCTACACAAAGTTTTTAGAAAAGTATCTGTCATCTGTCATTTGCTGATGTAACACGTAGTCATTCAGTGGATAAGGGCATGGCAGATACTTTTTTCAGTTGACAGATGACAGATGGGCTTCACGTTCGAAGATAGGAAATATTGAACCCCGCCCCTACGGTCGAACCTGCCTGTTCCATTGTGACGGCGCCTGTAAGGGCGGTTCGCGAACCGCCCCTACCAACGACACTACATTCATATCTGATAAATATTGAACAAACTATGCCTATTCATCTATTAATTATGTATATTTGTAGAGTGACTAACATAAAAACACTTAATTATGAAAGAATTAGATCAGAAAGACATGGCAGAGAATGAAAGACAAGAGTTGCAGGACCGGTATATCCGTTTCGACTGGGCAATCAAGCGCTTGTTGCGCCAGAAGGCCAACTTCGGTGTGCTCAACGGTTTCCTGACCGTGATGTTGCGTGAGGAGGTTAATATTCTCGAAATCCTTGAAAGTGAAAGCAACCAGGAAAGTGCCGATGATAAATTCAACCGTGTCGACATCAAGGCCAGGAACAGCAAAGGCGAAATTATCATCGTCGAAATCCAAAACACCCGTGAGGTGCATTATCTCGAACGCATCCTCTACGGAGTGGCCAAAGCCATCACCGAGCATATCTCGCTGGGCGAAGGCTATCAGAATGTAAAGAAAGTCTACTCCATCAGTATCCTTTATTTTGATCTGGGTGTGGGAACAGACTATATCTATCATGGTCAGAACCATTTCACCGGCGTACATACCGGCGACCGTCTGCGTATTAACACACGTGATCGCGATGCAGTCATTACTCGTCTGCCTGCGGAGATCTTTCCGGAGTACATTCTGATCCGCGTAAACGAGTTCGACAAAGTGGCTACCACGCCGTTGGACGAATGGATCACTTATTTGAAAGACGGTACGATCCGTCCCGACACGACGGCGCCCGGTCTTCGTGAAGCCCGCGAGAAACTGAAATACTACTCCATGTCTTCGAGTGAGCGCCATGCGTATGACGAGCACCTGAATGCGATTATGATCCAGAACGACGTACTCGATACTGCCAAATGGGAAGGCCGTCTTGAAGGACTTGCCGAAGGAAAAGCGGAAGGAGAAGCAAAATTACGCCAAACTGCAATCAATATGAAACGTATAGGAATGCCGACAGCCGACATTGCAACCTGCACAGGGTTGTCGGCGGAAGAGATAGAGAAGTTATAGAAATAATTGAACTATTCTGTGTCTATCTAACAGATAACCCTTCACCTGTCACGGCTTGTATCTATCTGTATATCTGATTTTTCCGGTGACACGTCTTTGTAAAGGCTAAAAATCACAAATTAAAGTAGGGTCTTTTGAAATGTTAAGACAAGACTTTTGAAATCAAAAGAAGGGACTTTTATCTTCAAAAGAGCTATCTTTTTTCGGAAAGACTTAAGTCTTTTCTTCAATGGGTAGGCACCCGTTCGTATTAGTTCCGGCACCCATTTGAAATGGCTCCGGCAGCCACTGGTAATGACTCCGGCAGCCACAGATATTGGCTCCGGCAGCTATTAAAAAAGACTTACAATACAAAGTGAAGTGTTGTCGGTGAAACGTGACGTTTCACCACAATCAGCTGTTTAATAGCTCTATACAACACCGGTGACAGGTGAAGGCCATGGTCAAAATTCTCTCTGTAGGTATGAAAAAGCAGAGATACGAATATAGAAAGATATGAACCTGCCTGTTCCATTGTGACGGCGCCTGTAAGGGCGGTTCGCGAACCGCCCCTACCAACGACACTACATTCAAAACTGACAATATTTGAAACAAACAATAAATTCAAAACAGCGTCTAAGTTCCTATGTTTTCCTGAAATAATTATATGATCTCAGTGCGTTAAACAGGGGTGTATGTTGCATAAATCGTGTTGTTTCGTTCTATAATCCTCCTATTTCGGAAAATTAGGAGCGTTTTTTCTTGTTGATTCGGAAAACCTCTTTACCTTTGCAACGAATCCGTAGTGGGCAGCGGCTCATGATAAAGCGGTTTCAAATACATATTGCAAGCATTTTACGAAGATTGTTCTAGTCTTTAAAATCGGCAAAATTTTAATCTAGAGGAATGATGGACATAAAATGCTTGCGCTGATTACGTATAAGTTTTCTACCATTTTATATGGGAGAATTATTTTATATCGTATAAGCGCGAGCTATTGTTCTATTATCTCTAGATGGGCGTTTGCCGATGCCTAAAGACTGATGATAGACAACGCCCGCGCTTTATTTATGCCCGTTCGTAACCAAAGCCGGGCTTGTTCTCCCCTTCGTAAAATTAATTGTTAGACGTTTTTTTACTCTATTTTATAAACAATTAATTTTAAGATTATGGACAAAAAGTTTTCTACTTTATTGACAGCAAGCCTACTGATGGTGGGAGCGTTGTTTAGTAGTGCAAAGGCAGACGCAACCTACATTCCTGTGGGGCCAAAAGCCACAACAATCACTTCAGGTGACATGTATTACATTGTACAGCAGGCAGGTGAGGATGTTGCTCAAACTTCCGACTATCTGATGGGTATGGAAAAAACAGCTGCAGCCACTCCAGCTTTAGCCGGATTGAATATTGCATCTGCAAGTACAACCTTGGCTGAAGCTTTTGAGTTATCATCCGGAGAAATTAGTAACTACTTATGGACGGTGACTGAAGTTAAAGACGCCGGTAAAATCTATTACACATTGAAAAATGTGAAAACACAGAGTTTTCTTGCCGTAGACGGAAGTTTCGCTATGGTTACAGCTGTTGCTGATGCAACTCAGGCTAAAAATAATATTTTCTTTAGCTTCGGAGATGGAACTAATGCATATAGCGGGAAAACAAGTGAAACTACTTACCTGTTGCCTAAAGGAGGAACGAATAGTGCCAACTCTCTTTTAATAGCTGGAACAAGTGCTATTGCCTTTGGTGATGGATCTGGTAATCATGTAGTTCTCTACTCCGTTAAAACCCAACCCGTTGCGGCAACAGATTTGAATGCTGCATTTGGTGGTGCCGGTTTCTCTTTTGCTCCTGACGGCGTAGAAGTAGAAGACAATATCTTCGATCAGAGTATTAAGGCTTTTGATGTTGAAGCTGATATTGTATTGGAAGCAGGTGTCCGTGCTATTAAAAAAGGTACTTACTTTGCAACCAGCTATCCGGATGAATTGGCTGAAAAATCTGAAATCGAACAAAAGGATGTTGAAGCCGGCTACTTCGATGCATGTACATTTATTGTTGTATCTCCGACAGAGAACTTCAAAACCAGCAAATTACCCCAGTCTAACGGTGAAGGTTTCAAGTTCACTACTGTAAAAGGTGAAGATCTGAACACTTATATTGCAGGTGATAATGTTTCCAGCAAAGAAGAAGTATCTGTATATAATGCCGCATTCACTGTGACAGAACCTAACGAGTTCGCTTCTGCAGGTAAATACAAAATGGCTTTGACTGCCCGTGTACTGGCAGATCCGAAAGCATCTTCTAATAAAGATCAGAAGCATGCTGCTAAAAACATCCAGGTTATTGCAACCGCTATCCAGGATGTAAACTACATCACAACAAGCAGCGAAGGTTCTCTTTTCAAAGTAGCTTCCAGCAAGTTGGTAAAAGCTGTTTCTTTATTGAAAGAAGAAAAAGCTCCGTCTGTATTCAATATCCGGTTCGCTAGCGGTAAAGGTACAAAAGACTCTGAATATAATAAGTATATGGGAGTTGCTATCGCTGATGCTGGAACTGCATTCCAGTTAGTAGCTCAGGGTTCTGCTTTGGCTGCATTGAATACTCCGCAGTATCAGTTTGTAATCTCTGCTATTGACACAAAAACGCAGACTATTACTTTCAAGAATCTTGAAACAGCTGTTACTTTCAAATCGACTTTGTTTGAAACAGAAAATGACGGTGAATATAAGTTGGTTGGTGTTGCTACTGAAGTTTCAACAAATTTAGCAACGATCGAAGTTGCAAAAGACGACAAGAGTGATTACACTGCAAATGTAAGTCTGGAAGGTAAAGTGATCACCCTGAACGCTGTAACAGTTGATCCGTTCGCAGGCTTCGCTGTTAAAGACCAAACTTCTGAAACTGTTATCTTGAAATTTGCTAAGAGTGCTGCTTTGAATGCTGAAAAGCTGTATATCGGTGTAGATGAAAAGACTAAGACTAATACCGCTCTTTTCGATAAAGAATCAAAGGCTATCAAAGTGAAATTCATCCCGGTAGAAGAAGCAGACAAACCTAATGGAACTGCTCAGACTTATTGCTATAATAAGGATGGAAAAGTATACACTGCCAACCAGAAGATGGTAACTTTTTATTCTTATTCTGCTCAGATTATCGACGGTGAAGATAATAATAGTTATTTGAAGATCAATTCTTCAGACTTGGAAATAGAACAGAACGTTAGTGACGCTGCTTCAGCTGCTACAAAATTCCTTATCAAAGAAAACAAAGACGGTTCTGTATCTCTGTTTGTTTCAACAGCATTTGCTAATGCAAAAGATGCGAAAGCGGTAAAAAGCGATGACGGTACTGCTATCTCTGTTGACGGTATCGCTTATGCAGTAGAAGATGCCGACGCAATCAAATTGTACCTTGTAGGTGAAGAACTGGGTGTAAGCCTGGAAGCAACACCTCGTCATGCAGCATTCAAGTCTACAACAGGTGGTTATATCTCATTGAGTGAGAAGAACGAAGGCGTTGTAGCTATCAAGACAGCTGCTGATGCTGATCTGACATTCTGCCTGGATACTGCCGATTCAAAAGCAACTGTTCCTTCATTCTATATCTCTCGCCGCGGTGTTACTCCTGATGCTCAGAGATTGTATATGTTCAATGTGGCTGACTCTGTTGAAAATGCTATTTCTGATGCAAAGAAAGCAGAATATCAATGGTATGCAGACATCAACAAAGTAATCTTCAAAGCAGCTACATTAGTTAATTCCGACACATTGTCTACAACCGTAAACGGTAAAGAGGCATTGGTTGCAACCAGTGCAGATCAGAACAAAGGTATTCTGGGTGGTTTGAATAACTTCAAATATCAGATTCTTAAAGTGGCTGATACAGACGACGAATACTATATCCGCAACATGGTTGAAGGTGACTATCTGGTTAGCTACAACGGTTTACTGACACTGGGTGAAAAAGATAAAGCGATCAGGGTTACTATCGAAAAGGGTGAATCACCTGTTGCCAATGATGCAATCAGTGCAGATGCAGTATCGGTAACCGCTGGTAACGGTTTCGTAACAGTTAAGGGTGCTGAAGGCAAGAACGTAGTTATCACTAACGTACTTGGTCAGATAATTGCTAACACAGTTGTTTCTTCTAGCGAAGCTACGATCGCGGTGTCTGCAGGCGTTGTATTCGTAAGCGTAGAAGGCGAAGCTGCTGTAAAAGCAATCGTAAAATAAGAAATTATTTATAATCAATAAATTTAAATTGACTGCGTGGGGGGAACGGTTCACGAACCGCCCCTACCAATTACCCTGCGACAGGCGAACAAGCAGTCGGTATTAATACTAAAGTAATGAAATAAAGTTCTTCTGTTCGATCTCTGTGAAGAGCAAAAACAGGCAAAAAAGCCCGACCGGTTCATTCCGGCCGGGCTTTCGGCATATCAGATATAAATATTTATGAAAGCGATTACTCTCTTTCAATATTATATCCTATCTTTGCCTGTAACAAAATTATTTAACTATGAAGAAGAGACGAAAGACAACGTTTGTATCAGTTTCTTTCAAGAAACAAAGTACAAGTATTGATGTAGCAAAAGAACTTGGTAAATATCTTTTGGATATTTCAAAACTGGTCATCGGAGGAGCTGTTATCACAATAGCATTACAACTTAATGATGACAAATATGGGTTATTGCTTTATTCTATTATATTGGCGTTAACCCTTGCTGTAATCGGTTTTATTGTATTAACTTATAAAAAGAAATGATATGAGTCTCGGATTCTTTTTTTATAGTATTATGATGGTAATTGCCATTGGAGTCTTGATTTTTATCAAATCTCCAGCAGGAAAACGTTGGTTAGATAAATACAGTGAATAAATAGTTAGGCACAGATTGCAGTAGTATTCATGCAACCTGTGCCTATTTCCTTATATAAACTTCTCCCTCTTCTGCAAATTCAGTAACCCTATCATCATCCAGACGATCCCTCCTATTAAAAGGAAAATACGATTCTTTACAATCAGTCCTTCCCAGATCACCGGGAGGAAGTTATCGGGCACTTTAAACGGATTCAGCAGGATATTCCAAAAAGAGCGTTCTATGAAATCCATATTACCGGTAATCAGCAGAATAATAGCCAGGATGATCGTCAACACAGCCGTACCGTTCCCACTATGCGTTATCGTGGAGAACATAAAAGCCAGGTTCCCGAAGAAAACAAGCGGAAACATCAACTGGATAGACATTTCAAATGGATTGACCGGATACAACAGGAATGTAGCCAAATAAGAAAAAGCCACCAATATAAAGAAAATAGCCACATAGATCATCAGCAAACGGACTCCCCATACCTTATATTTATAATCGGGAATACCAAAGAGTATCTCCAGTATCCGGCTGTCTTCATCGTTCTGAATCCCGAATACGGCAGGATAGAAAACCAATAAGACACAAGGAAACATCAACAGGTTATAGATCACTCCGTCATTAATCACCTGCCGGTTCCAAGCTATTTGAAACGAGAAATAGGCAAAGAATACGAATGCCGCCAGCAAAAACCAAATGAATTTGCCGGCAAAGATGATCTTCAGATTGTATTTTACTATCTTGGGCAGTAATAATATAAGTTGTTTTGTTGTCATACGCTTTATCATTCAATTCCTTACTTTATCCATATTCTTTAAGAGGCAGAGGTAAGCATCTTCCAGGTTCGGTTCCACCTGTACCGCTCCTTCGTAAGGAGAATCGACAGAGAGATAACGGACCTGTATCGTATCGCCATCTTGTATGTGATGGATCACCATCGCTTTATCCAGTACCTGCTCGAAAGATTCCCGGTCGATATGGAACTGCCAGACTTTGCCGGCTGCCATATCCACCATATCCGTCGGATCACCGAAGTATTTCAGTTCGCCTTTATTGATTACGACCACCTGGCTGCAGGAGCTGGATATATCTTCGATGATATGGGTCGAGAAGATCACAATGCGATCCTTACTCAATTCGACCAGCAAATTACGGAAACGAATGCGTTCACGCGGATCGAGACCGGCAGTAGGTTCATCCACCACCAGGATACGGGGCAGATGAAGCAAGATCAAAGCAATCCCGATACGCTGCTTCATACCGCCGGAGAAGGAGCCTATCTTATCATCTTTCCGTTCATACATGTGGACGGCTTTCAACACATATTCCAGACGTTCATTCCGCTGCCCGTTATCGGTCAATCCTTTCAGAATAGCCTGGTAATCGAGGAACTCCCAGGACGACATATTCTCATACGTACCGAATTCCTGCGGCAGGAAACCGATCAGGCTCTGTAATTCCTCCCGGTAGACACGGGTATCCAACCCGTTGATCCATATACTACCGTAACTCTGCTCCAAAATACCGCAGACAATACGCATCAAGGTAGACTTACCGGCCCCGTTAGGTCCCAACAGACCGAACATGCCCGTACGAATCTCGAAAGAGACACCCCGCAACGCCTTGAACGGCTTCCGTTGTTTTCCTATCAACGGGATACTTTTCACCATACGGAACCAGGAACGGCGCAATCCGGCAAACCGTCCTTTTATACGTTCAATATTGATCTCCCGCTCATACAGATACCGGGAAGAGATATAAACAGCCATACAGAACGCCCACAAAAGCCCGACAACGGAAATCAGCCCCGTATTATCCATCTTCCGGAACAGGATGAACAGAATGACGGGAGGGATACTCCAAAAGATCGCACGGTTTATATATTTCACCCACTTATTCTCTCCGAAACGGAAAAACAGGTATTGCCGTACCTTCCGCCACAGGTAAAGCAGGGTTGCATAGATAGCAAATGACAACAAGAATATCCATAACTTGCTATGAATAAAGAACCAGGTAAAATAGATACCAAAGAGCAGGACACCGAATTGCCATATCACATTCACAAAATCTTTCAGAGAATGATACTCGTTGTTTAGTCCCAGATGCCGGCGAATAAGCAATCCACTGTTCCACTGGCGGCTGATACGTCCGGGCCAGTCATAAATCTTCACCAGGTTACGGACAGAGATATGTATCTCTTCTCCCGGATCGATCACTTTCGATTTAGCCCGCCGCAAGCTGGTCTGTGCAAAATAAGTAACACCCGGAATACCGAAAATCAGAATGACCAAATAAATGGATTGCCACAACATGCCGTTGCCATACAACCAAACACAGGTTACACCCAACACGAACAAAACCAAATGGAATGCCCATACTTTACGGGACAAACTGCGATACCACTCCAATGTATTTTCCAGCCCCATACAAACGGTAGGGATCAGGATCAATGTCAGCAAAGCGGAAAAAGTCAAACCACCGATGACCGTAATGGCGAACGGGGCACCGATCGCACCGGCATATTCCGAATCTCCCATTGCCAGCGGAAACATAGCCACGATGGTCGTGATCGAAGTGATCAGGATCGGACGGATACGCGACAGTCCTGCCGTCATCAACGCCCTGTTCCGCCTGTACCCTTGCTTACGGAGAATATTGGAATAATCGATCAGAATGATACCGTTATTCACTACCACTCCCAGCAAGATCAGGAATCCTGTCAACGTATTCGCATTCAACAGACTGTTATTGGTCAGCAACAGAGCCAGCAAGGAACCGATGGCTGCCAGCGGAATAGAGAAAAGCAATACAAAAGGTGTTACAAGCGATTCGAAGACAGAAGCCAGTATCATAAAGATCAGAATAAAAGCTGCCAATATCAGGAACTTGAAATCGGCAAACTCATCCTCTTCATGGAAGACCTCTACGGCACCCCCTGCAGGCAGGTTATAATTGGAAACCAGTTGGTCGATATCCGAACGGTATCCTTCCAGCAGGTCTTTCGACGATTCCACATCTTTGGAGAAGTTATAGAAAACTTCGATCTGCTTGTCCTGATTGACACGCATGATACGGGAGCGTCCCCGTCCATAATTGACAGATGCCAGATCCTGCAAGTTATGCAGGCCACCGTTGGCATTCTGTATCTGCACACGGCGCAAGTCGTCGACAGTCTTTTCTTTCCGGGCAGTATCGGTATTTTCCTCTTCTGCCTCTTCCAGCTCCTGCTCTTCTTCGGGGATATCGTTACGGATGATGATATCATAGGTATCCTCTCCTATCTTGAAAGAAGTACCGGAAGAATATTCGGGATTGAGCGCAGCCAACCCGGATGAGATATTGGCACGGGTGATTTCATAAGAAGTCAGCAGGATCGGATCGAAATCCAGATGTATTTCCGGCTGGCGACGGTTATAGGAGACACGCGAATGGCGGATAAACTCCTGTTCGTCCAGATAATAACGGAGATCTTCCGCCACCAATTGCATCACATCGAAATCGGCTCCCTTTATCACGATCCGCTCCCGGTTATCCCCGATCCCCAGCAGACGCATAAAGTTACCCAAACCGGCCATGGCCGATCCGCCGCCACCTCCTCCACTGCCGCCTGCAGCTTCGTCGACGGAAATCTCTGCTCCCTGTATATTCGACAAAGTACTCTGGATAGACGCTTTCTGTTCAGCCATCTTATCACCTCCCTTTTTCACAAAATCGTCGGTAAAGGTGAGTGTTAGAACGGCGTTTTTCTCATTGATGCGGCTGATCAGTTCTTTCCTGCCGGGGAAACTATCGAGCCGTTCTTCAATCACCCGTACCAGTTTATCCGCATTATCCAGCGTACTGCCTGTCTGCATGGTCACATAGACATTGATGCGGTCGGTATTGACTTCCTTCATTCCCTGCACATTCAATGTGATGGAAAGAATAAGGGTAACAAACAAAAGGATAATCGCACCGAAAATCGTCACGCCCGGATTACGCATACAGGTTTTCAGGAAAACCAGATAAATCTGGACAGGACGCTGGGTGATAGAGACCTTTTGGTAAAAGACATTGTCGGCCGTAGGGGCGGTTCGCGAACCGCCCTTACCATCCCTCCGATTCCCCCTACAGAGCAATACATAGGTCGCCATCGGAATGAAAAGCAGGGCGACAAACAAGGATATCGTCAGGGTAGAGATGATGGACACACCGATATGATGCCCGATCAGCTTGATCATAAAGTTATCGGAAAAGACGAACGGCAGGAAGACCGTGACCGTCGTCAACGTTGCCGCCACAATAGAACGCCATACCTCCTTCGTTCCTTGCGTTACAGAACGTTCAGGCGTACAACCGGATGCCGACAGGCGATAGATATTTTCCAGCACGACGACACTATTATCCAGCAGCATGCCGATCGCGAGTGCCATACCGACCAGCGTCAGGCTGTTGATCGTTATACCGAACGCATAAAAGAAATTGAATGCCGTATACACCGAGATAGGTATCGAAAGAGCGATAAAGAATACCAGCCGCAAGTTCTTCAGAAACAGCCACAAGATCAGTACCGCCAGCAAACCGCCCACCAGGGCGAGATTGATGATCTGGTTGATATTGTTCTCCATGGTTTCCGCCGTATTCTCCTGCACCACGACCTCCACGTCCAGATAAGCCAGCTTCTCGTTCAGCCGGTCGATCGCTTCGATGGCACGGTGAGACAAGTCGATCAGGTTCGCCTGCGAATCGTTCATCAAGGCGACAGAGACGGCATCTTTCCCGTTCACACGACTATAGGAAGTCTCCTCTTTCAGGTCGAAGAAAACGGTAGCAACATCTTTCAACAGCACCGGACCGGGAGCAACCACGATATTCTCCAGATCGGATACTTTCGTATAAAGTGCGTTGACATGGATAAAATACTTACTGTCCGGCTCATTCGCAAAACCGACAAAGGCTTTATCCTGTGTATTTTGTGTCAGCAGGCTACTGATGGAAGACGGTGTAAGGTTGAGGGCTTTGCAGGCTTCCGGATTCAACCGTATCTCGATCGCTTTCTCCCGTCCGCCGTAGACATTTACGGATGCCACCCCGTCGACATTCTCCAGATCGGTACGAATCTCTTTATCCACGATATTCCTCACCCGGTCGACACCTCCCGAACCGCGTACCTGCAGAACCATGAAGTTGTTCGCCAACTGGCTGATATCCACCTTCTGCAACTGCACCGTAAAGCCTTCGGGGAAGGTAGCAGCCAGCTCATTCACCTTCTCCTGCAAACGAAGGGAAGTTATCTTGAAGTTCACCGTATTCTTAAAATCGACCTGTATGGAAGACTGGCGACTGTCGACGTTCGATTCTATCTTATTCACACCACCGATCGAACTGATCGCCCCTTCCAGCGGGATGATTATTTCCGACTCCACATACGAAGGATCCATATCCTGCTGTGAGGATACCTGAACAAACAGGGTCGGCAGTTCCGCGTTGGGCAATAACTCTACCGGCAGTTGTTTATACGACACGTAACCGAGCATGGTCAGTGCTATAAACAACATGCAGATCGTTATTCTTCTATGTAGTAAAAAGTTCATGCTCTTCTATTCATTAAGCCCGTTTTCTCCTTCTCCAAAATATAATATACACATGGAATGACCATCAAACTCATTAAAGTAGACGTCAGCAACCCGCCGATCACGGCTATTGCCATCGGCGAACGGAGCGAAGCCCCTTCACCGAAACTGAACGTCATCGGGAGCAATGCCAGGATAGTGGTCAGCGTTGTCATGATGATCGGCCGGATACGTTGCTGGCCTGCTTCGACAATCGCATCAGTCAGGTCGCGATCCGTCTTCAGCTGGTTGATACGGTCCACCAGGATGATCGAGTTGTTCACGGCAATACCGACCAGCATCACGATACCGATCACACCCATCATATTGATCGTCGTCCCTGTCAGGAAAAACAGCAGGATAGCGCCGACTACCGCCAAGGGGATGGTCAACAGGATCGTGAACGGATGCAAAAGCGATTCGAACTGCGATGCCAGCACCATATAAACGAGGATGACCGACAAGGCAAGGGCGAACAGCAGGCTGTTCATCGACTCCTGTCGTTTTTCCTCTTCTCCCGTTACGGTGATGGAATAATTGGCAGGCAATTCAATATCCTTGACCGACCGGCGGATCTCTTCCGCCAGCTTATCGAGCGATTTACCCGTATCCATATTTGCCATCACTTTACTGATGCGGTTCTGGTTGCGCCGGTAGATCTCTTTCGGAGCCTGCGATTCTTCCAGGGTCGCTATCTCACGCAGACGGAATTGCTGCTCGCCATTCTTGATGACCAGGTCGCCCAAGGCACCGAGAGGGATATCAGGTACTTTAATAATGATATCGCGCATCTCTCCGCGGTATTCCATCTTTCCCGCCTCCTTCCCGCCCAGCTGCTGTTTCAACTGTTCGATTACGGTCGATACGCTCAGGTTGTTGATACCTGCCATCGTCCGGTCGATGGAGACGGTGATCTCCGGGGCACCGTCTTCGATAGACGATAGGATATTATAAAGGCCGGAAACATCCTGCATCCGGTTCTTCACTTCTTCTGTAATAGCGGCTATCTCGTCCAGCTCCTCTCCTCTCACCTCGACAACGATAGGGGCTCCTTCGCTGCCCAGCAACGAACTCAGTGAGTTTTCTTCCTGCTTGATAGTCAGCTCCAGTCCGTCCGGATTCTCCGCCGTACGTACCAGCTGTTCGATCACCGCTTCCGGTGATACCGGACAGGCGGGAGAAAGGATCACTTTCATCATTGCCGTATTCTCGCCTTCGAAAATAGCATTTTCCGAACCGCTTCCTTCACCGATATGGCTGTAAACGGTCGACAGGCTATCTCCCGTAATGGCATAAAGCAGCTGTTCCAGATTGTCGACAGCCGAAGCTGTACGTTCCAGCCGCGTTCCTTCCGGCATTTTCACCACGACGGTAAACGCCTTGCTTTCCGTCCGCGGCATAAACTCCGTCCCGATAAACGGCAACAGGAAAACCGTTACGACCATCAGCCCGACAGCCGCACCGATAACCAGCCAGCGATGACTGATCAGCTTGCGCAAGAGGCGACTATATCCTGTCATCTGAAGGCCTTTCGATGAGGCTGCCACAGTCGGAAGAGCAGCCCCTTCCGTAAGGGCGGTTCGCGAACCGCCCCTACCGACCAACCGATCATACAACATCGGTATCACCAATATCGCCACAAACAGCGACGATACCAGCGAGAACGTCACCGTCCATGCCTGGTCCTTGAACAATTCGCCCGAAGCCCCGTGCAGATAGACGATCGGCAGGAACACCACGATCGTAGTCAGCGTCGAAGCAATCACCGCCCCCGCCACCTCGGAAGTTCCTGTAATGGTCGCTTCCCTCACAGGTACGCCTCTCTCCTGGTTCCGGAAGATGCTTTCGATAACCACAATGGCATTATCCACCAACATCCCGGCTCCCAGTGCCAATCCTCCGAGCGTCATTATATTCAGCGTAAGTCCGTTGAAAAACATCAGATTGAAAGTCGCCACGATCGAGATCGGAATAGCCATACTGACAATCAATGTAGTTCCGAACCGGCGAAGGAAAACAAACAGGATGATGACAGCCAGGATAATACCCAGGACTGCACTCTCCTTCACCTCTCCGATCGCATTCTTGATAAACGTCCCCTGATTGGTTATCACCTTAAAATGATATCCGGGCAACGCCTGTTCGATAACAGCCAGCTGACGGGATACGCCATCCACCACCTTGACCGTATTATAACGCATTTCCTTATAGATGGAAAGACCGATACTCCGCTGTCCGTTGATGCGGACGATATTATCGGGACGCGCATTCTCAAATTGAACGGTAGCGACTTCCCGCAGGAAAAGCGGAGCCTTGTCTGCCGCTGCATCCGTCCCTGTATTCTGAGAGGCATTCGCTGCCGTCTCCTGCTTCGTCACAGGCTTATAGCCGACGATCAGATTTTCAAAATCAGCCTCTGAGCCGAACAGACTGGAGCTTTTTACCAGATACTGCAATCCCAGCTCGCTGACACGGCCGCCGGATATACTTTGGTTGTTCGCCTCGATACGGGAGGCAATATCTTCTATCTTCAATCCGAAAGCATCCAGTTTATACGGGTCGGTCTGTATGATCAGGGTATTTTCCTCCTGGCCGGACAAAGTTACTTCAGCAACGCCTTCCAACCGGATCAGTTCGTTCCGGATATAACTCTCAGCCACTTTCCGCAGCTCCGCCATATCTGTTATAGTCTGATGGGACAAACCGATCAGGATAACCGGCGACTGATTGGGATCGTGTTGCGTAATCTTCAACTCGGTAATATCCTTATTCTGGGAAAACGGATTCATCGCTTTCTGCAGATCGAGGAAAGCCTCATCCATATCTTTCGTCCAGGTATATTCCACAGTGATACGGGCCGAACCGGCCTTGACTACCGACGAAACCTGTGTCACATCGCTTTGCCGGATCGCCATCGACTCCATATTTTTGACGAACTGCTTCTCTATCTCTTCCGGCGGACGTTCGCCGGCCTTCAGCTCGATGAACAGCCGGGGATTATTCAGGTCGGGCAGCAGGTCCACACTCAACTGATCGTAGGATATCTTTCCCAGCAACAGAATTGCCAGTACAACCATACAGATAGTGACCGGATTGCTTACTGCAAATTTGACAATGTTCTTCATAATACTACTCTCCGCCCCTATTTTTGTACCTTCACTTTGCTATTCTCCTTCAATGTCTCGAAGCCTTTGACAACAAGATTGTCGTTTTCCTTTAATCCTTCCAGTACTTCGATATTATCTTCATCTTCCAGTCCGGTCTTGATGTTCCGGAGGATGGCCGTGTTCTTGTCTACAATGAACACATATTTGCGGCGACGGTTGGATTGTACGACATCTTTCGGTATGATAATGGCACTATCGGCACGGTCTACCACAATATCCGCTTTGACAAACATACCCGGACGCAGTTTCATGCCACTGTTCTGTATCAATATCTTCCCTTTGAAGGTACGGGTTTCCGTGCTGATAGCCGGCGACAGTTCACTGATCACGGCTTTCAACGTATCTTCCGGCAACGTATAATGCGTGATAAACACCGGCTGATCGGCTTTCACATAGCTGATAGCACTCTCCGGCAGATTGACATCCATATACATCCGGGCATAATCCATCAATCCGACCATCGGTTTTCCCTGCTCCACCCTTACATCCGTCGTATAATGAGGCAGATTGACGATAACCCCGTCGAAAGGCGCTTTCACATTCATCTTCTCCAGGTTGAGTTTGGCATTCTCCAGGTCATAGCGGGCATTGGTCACCTTCACTTCGGTGTTACGCATTTCACTCAATGTCACACCCCCTTTTTCATAAAGTGCCTTTTGTTTCGTCTGTTCCTGCTCGGCTATCTCCAGACTCAGTTCTTTCGCATCTATGGCGATACCATTTTCATATTCTTTATCTTCCAGACGGATGATCAACTGTCCTTTTGTAACCAGGTCACCCAGTTTGAACGGTTTTCCGGTTTTCGGGTTTACCTGCAATTTATACAGACCGCTCATCTCTGAATTAAGATCGACACCATAGGTTGGCTGTGCCGTCCCGGTCGTGTTGATCAGTTTGCTGATAGAACCTTTTTTCAACTCCTTCACGGATACCGGCGTGGCGATATCGCTGGGAGCATTTTGCGGCTGGTTGTTACAACCGGTTGTTATTACGGCAAGTAATAAAAGAGATACAAGGGTATGATTATATTGTTTCATGGCTGATTATTTTTCTGATATTAAGTCTTTCATCGGAACGATCGGAGTATTCTGCTCGAAATCGTACAAAGAGAGTATTTTAAGATTCAATAATTCAATCTTATAATTGATAAGCGCCTGGGTATAAGAAATCTTCTTATTCGACAGCTGCGTCTGGAACTGGCTCATTTCCATACCGGTCAGATCGCCTTCCCGGTAGCGGGTCAGATTCAGATCATACGTCAACTGTGCATTCGTCACGTTCTGTTCAGCTATTTTTATCTGTGTACGGAGATTTTCCAGGCTACGCCATACCTGACGGATATTCAGTTCGATATCCACCTTATCTTCATGGAAGTCGAGTTTATTGATATTCTGCGCTACTTTCTGTGCACGGATACGGGCTTTCTTTTCTCCCCAGTCAAAAATAGGTACCGTAAAGCTGATAGCTACCCGCGGATTTTGTGTGGGGTTCTCATAAATCTTATCAAAACGTTTATTATCACCGATCAGACCAAAAGAGACGGATATATCTCCTTTAAACTCATTCAACGCTTTTGTCTTGATCATGTCAAAACCAAGTTCATCACTCTCAATTTCCCGCTGGCGAAGTTCCAGGCGCGATTGCAGACCGTGGGAGATTGCCTGTTGCAGATTGACATCGATCGGCTTGACCTCTATCTCTGCAAAGACCATCAGGTCCTCATTCAAGCTCATTCCCAAAGTTTGTTTCAACTTATCCTTGGCATTTTCAAGGGATACCTGCTGTTCTTCGACCGAAGACCGGGCAGTTGCCAGGTTCAGCTCCGCCTGGAACAGTTCATCTTTGGCTGCCAGGTCAGCCTCTACCTTATTTTTGATGATATCATAGCTTTGCTGGGCATTTACCAACTCTTCGCGGGTAATAGAAAGCTGGCTCTGCGCCATATACACATTATAGAACTGATTCGTGATATCTTTTTCCGTATTCAGGCGCTGCAAGGCATAACTGATATTGGCATTCTCATAATCGTATTCTATCTGCTTCAGTTCCATCTTCCGCTTGTTATAAGTGAAGATCGGCTGGGACAATTGTAGATACAGATTATTATTGAATGCTTTATTACTATTCTTATCACCGTCGATATTGGAGTTATTATCCTGCCAGCCGAACGTATTGATCAAAGAAATCTCCCCATCCGTCCATAAGATAGGCTGGTCGACCCGGAAAGTTCCGCTTGATGTAAATGATTCATTGGTATACCATTGTGACAAACGATTATCAAAACGGCGGTTCTTCTCATATCCCACCGGATTCAGGTTCAGGGAAAACTTGGATTTGAGGGAAGCCCGCTGAGCCACCAGCGTCTCCTGATACCGTTCCAGGTTCATATGCGAACGGCGCAAAGTAGGACTGTTCTCTTCCGCAATATCCAACGCTTTCTCGATGGTCAGCGACAACTGCCCGTGAGATGCCAACGGCACTCCCAACAGGACCAGGACCGTAAGAACCATCTTTTTCATCCATAATAACTCTCTTTGCATATAAGTAGACTTTTAATGATTAACGTTTTACCAGTTTGACGGCATCCGCCGTTACACTTCTTAATTTGCATTCGTTTGACAGGACAATGTAAGCAGTATCGGCTACAAAATAATAGACGCCCAACTGTTCCCATCCCTCATTCGCTTTGCGGAGGTCGATATAAGCATCCTCCGTTTCTTCTCCCTGTCTTACCTTGAAACGGTACTCACCCTGGGCACGGTCGTTATACCGCATTTCGTTGTTCTTGCTGACATAATAATAAGCATCATACTGTCCTTCGGCAGGTACAGGGATCTTCCAGGTTGCTGTCTGGCTGCCGTTACCGCTTTTTATCACATAAGCCGAACGGATGTATTTTCCGTAATAATTAGCATTCGTCGTAGCCGTCCATTGCAAGGGCGGACGCCAGTCGGAGACACCGGAATACTTAAACGAGGTATCTTCCACCTTATCCAGCCATTTTGGCAGCATACCTACCACATCCGGTTCGGACAAGACAAACAAAGTCGTATCTTCATTATCGACAATAATCTCCCCTCCGATATCCTGCGAAGAAGCTGAAACAATGAAATCACCTTCCGTATCTATAGTCTGCCTCCTCTCCTGTTTGATATTCCCTACAGGCTGATTGATCACACTCGGCAGATTGCCGGATATCAAGGTATTGACAGCGACATCACGCGGAGCCTCTTCCCATACGGACACCAACTCTTTCGTCTGATGGGCCGCCAAAGGGATCTTCCGGCTGGTTCGCGGATCGATGTTATTCTGATCACGCCTGCCCACTCCTTGTATATCTATATGAACAATTCCGTCGTGATCAGAATTATTGCTGACCTGCATTCTGAGGACAAAGACCTCCTGTCCCCGATTCGTAATCCGTGTCACATCGGGCCGTCCCAGACTATAATAAGGCAAAGGTGTCGGATGCAACCACTCCGACAATCCCGAACGGATATCCGTATGGCTGATATTCCCTAATGTATCCAACAGACTCTCAAACTGGATATTCCGGAATGTATTCTGTTCCAGCAAGGCATATACGGAATCCCTGAATGCGTTCACCCCGATACTGATTTCCGGATCGGCAAACAGTCGGTAGATCTTCAGACTGACGATATTTTCCAGTAAATCACGGTATTCCACATTAGCCAGAAGTTCCTTAAATCCCTGCTTTTCCATCAGCAAGCTTGCCTTTTCATTGTTACTGATACCGTTTATATCTCGTTCCCAACCATAGTTATCCGATTTCTTCTGCAGGTAAAGTTCGATGGCTGTATTGGCAACCGGCCAATCGGGAGAAAAGATATTATACCGGTAGTTATATAACTGGGGAAACAGGAAATAGGGATTTGACTGCGAAGAAATATTGTAATTACCGCGTCCGGCAGAAGAGAAATTATAGTTTCCCTCGGAGCGCTGGAAAATCCAGAAGAAATTATTCAGTGCACGTATCTTCGCCTCTTCTTCCGTAATCTCACGTCCTCCCCTCTTCGACCATTTCATCTGGTTACGCCAGGCTTTATCCACATCGAGTTGTCCGAATACACATCCCTTTTCCGGGAAAAGGACCATCTCGGGCTGAACAGTTTCCTGGGCTTGCGACCAGGCACGGGTATAGGTAGAGAATTGTACCGGTACTTCGATCACAGAGAAACGGTTGAACGGATAACTCAACCGATAGGTACGCTCCAGGTTCTCCCGCATATTACGGACAAAACTCGGTATCGTATCGAGGATAGAATCGAATGTAGCCGTATAGTAATCATTCCCTTCGATATGCCAAATACTATATAATGTACTGTCCGACTCCAGACTTTGTTGTTTATATTTCCCCACGATCAGGGAAATAGCCTGTACCGGATATTCAGGAGCAAACGAATAAGACCCGTCTTCCTCCTTTACCCCTTCCCCCTGTGAAAGCGGGGTCAATCCCGGAAGCGGCTTCACCTGCAAACCGAATTTACTGAAATAAGTCTGTTGCCAGTCCGGACTCACATTGCTGTAAGCCGTTCCCGGACGCGGATACCAATAGGTTTCCGGAGTGAACAACAAGTAATCTTCCGTTTGAAATACATATTGCTTATCTATATTGAACAGGAAATCCCTGTATTCTTTCTGTAAAACCTCTGCCGGAATATCCAGGTAACAGAATTTACTATCGATCTTCCCTCCGTATTTAACGGAAAAAGTGACCGTGTCACCCGGGATGATCTCCTGACCGAAATCAACCAATAGGATCTGATTATCCCTTTTAAAATCGAGGTTGTTCCCTCCCCTCTTTATCTCCTGCACCTGTAAACCCGGATTCAGGCAGAAAGTAAATACCGTAGCCGGTTCCAATGCCAACCCCTTCATCGTTACTTCCGAAACGAATGTTTCCGGTTGTTGCTCCAGTGAAATATCATATTGCTCGATGATCATTTTAGGCGTATGCACATATTTATTATTGATTTCCGTATACAACGCCCGCGTTTCTCCTTGTCCCAAAATAGAATGAACATGTTTGTATCCCGCCGCGCCACTTATCGACAACATACAGAGTGATAGGAATAACCACGGATAATTGCTGCGCGACGAATTAGGCAACCGCCGGAACAGAAAGATCGTAAAGAATATAAAAGCCAGTCCGGCAAAAAAATAGATAGCCCGGTGATTCAATACAGTTTCCCAATTCGTAAAACCGACGATAGTCGACTTTACCAACGGCAGGCTATAGGCCATATAATCGAACAGGTAATAGAACTTATCGCTGATATAAAACAAGGTCAGTCCGATATATCCCAATAAGATAATAAAGGTAAGCGCTTGGTTCTTTAACACCAGCATCAGGAAAATAGACAGACCGATAATAAAAACCAGTGTCGGGATGCTTATCAGGAAGAAATACAGAAGATACGCTCCCCAGTCTACTGCCATACCCGAAGTAATCAGATTAAAAATCAAAGCCATCCCCATCACAATCAGGTTCAGTATCAGGAATACCCGCAGGTTTCCCCAGATCTTCCCGATCACATATTCGGCATTACTCAACGGACGGACATAAAAGACCTCCGAAGTATCCAGCTTCTTATCCCTTTTCAAAAACTCCGAAGCAAGAAAGATACAAATCACCGCCTGGCCGGTATTGAGCAGTAACAGATTGAGATAAGGCAAATTGGAAGGGAGTGCTTTCAACATCCACATACCTCCGCCGTTATCCGCCACGAGCATGCCGAAGTCAAAGAATCCGAGTATCAGTATCGCCAGTACCATAAACACTTTAAAGAACCAACTCCGGATCAATATTTTGCTTTCGTATTTTGCTACCGATTGTATATTGTTGATAAACGACATAAAGGGTCAATTAAGAGGTTGTTAATCGTTGGTCCAGAGATTTAACTTATTCTCCATATAATACACATAAGCATGTTCCAGATTGGGAGGATACGACTCTGCTTCATATCCTTCGATCTCATCCGCCACTACCTGCACTTCCCATCCGGAGCCGGAGGGAATGGTAGAAATAACAGGATATTTCTTAT
The DNA here is from genome assembly GCF_029581355.1 of Parabacteroides chongii. NCBI lineage: Bacteria > Pseudomonadati > Bacteroidota > Bacteroidia > Bacteroidales > Tannerellaceae > Parabacteroides > Parabacteroides chongii. The sequence goes on from NZ_CP120849.1 coordinate 1,516,759, forward strand.
CCACTTCATGCAGTTCATCACTCGTCACTTTAATACGCCATACTTTCCCTTCCGCCTGTTTCATCATATCCTGCGGGGAACCGTAAAAAGAAACCTGTCCTTTATTCATCAGTGCCATACAGTTACAGGTACTGGATATATCTCCCACAATATGAGTGGAAAGGATGATTGTCACATCATTCTCGCTCACCTCCGACAGCAGGTTACGGAAACGGATACGTTCTTCGGGGTCAAGCCCCGTTGTCGGTTCATCCACAATGATTACTTTCGGATGATGGATCAGTGCCTGGGCAATCCCCAGACGACGCTTCATACCCCCCGACAGCTTATTCGCATACCGTTCACGCACATCGAACAACCCCACATTTTCAAGCATGGCATCCACTGCCTGCTTGCGCTGCCTGTTATTGGTCATCCCCGACAAACGGGCGGCATAATCCAAAAACTCATGTGTTTTATACTTGGCGAAGAAACGGAAATCCTGTGGAAGATAACCTAATATGCTTCTAATCTCTTTACGCTGTTTCAGTAAATCGTATCCACAGATATCCACTTGCCCCGAGGTAGGTTCCATCAAAGCGACCAGAATGCGCATCAACGTAGATTTTCCGGCACCGTTCGGTCCGAGCAAGCCAAACATGCCTGTCGGTATCTCCAGATTCACATCTTTCAAGGCGTGGTTTCCGTTCGGATACACCTTATTCAGGTTCTTTATCGATATACTCATTCAGTCAACTATTCAGGAAAAATTAGAATTAAGTCGTAATAGACTGGTAAAGATATATTTTATTCGCATGAATACAAATAAAAAACGTCCCTATCCAAAATATATTGGACAGGGACGTTCTAATTTTTAATCCGGAACAGATATTAATAGTTCTGTTTCATCGGTTCGAAGTAAGCCTGCGGATGTTCACATGCCGGACATTTCATCGGAGCTTTCTTTGCTTCGATCACGAAACCACAGTTGCGGCACTGCCAGAAGATAGCTTCGTCTTTTTCGAAGACTTTACCTTCAGTCAGGTTAGCCAGTAATTTACGATAACGTTTTTCGTGTTCAGCTTCTACCTTGGCAATCATTCTGAAAGCGACAGCGATTTGTTTGAAGCCTTCTTCTTCTGCGATATCGGCAAAAGCAGGATATAAGTCAGCCCATTCTTCATTTTCACCGTCAGCTGCAGCCGCCAAATTCTCCATAGTCGTGCCGATCACGCCTGCAGGATAAGAAGCAGTAATTTCCACCATACCGCCTTCCAGGAATTTGAAGAAACGCTTTGCATGTTCTTTTTCCTGTTCAGCTGTTTCCATAAATACACCAGCAATTTGTTCGTAACCTTCTTTCTTAGCTACGCTTGCAAAAAATGTGTAACGACTTCTTGCCTGAGATTCTCCGGCAAATGATTTAAGCAGATTTTGTTCGGTACGTGTACCTTTAATACTTTTTTCCATAATGCTAATTATATATGTAGTATAAAATGAGTTTGTCTAATCGCCCTATTCAAATAACCCTCAAAAGTATGAAAATGTTTAAAACTTTAATTCATTCTTTTACTTAAAATATATCTATCGAACCATAAATATCATCTATTACTTGTCGGGGCAACTGCATCCCTCAGACTTTATTTCAGTCTGATTGTTTCTGATTTTGCAATGTCGACATTGCAAAATATCCTACATATTAGGTTTTACGATAAATATTATTGTACCTTTGCATCAAAATTTAACATACTAGGCAGCAAGATGGAGAGTAAATTTGATTTTCAGCCCAAATTGATATCGGCGCTGAAAAATTATTCTAAAGAAAAATTCATGGCAGACCTGATGGCAGGGATCATTGTGGGTATTGTAGCCCTTCCGCTGGCCATCGCATTCGGTATTGCTTCGGGAGTAAGCCCGGAAAAAGGACTAATCACTGCTATCATCGGCGGTTTCATTGTCTCTTTACTGGGAGGCAGCAATGTGCAGATCGGCGGACCGACAGGCGCATTTATCGTGATCGTCTATGGTATCATACAGAATTTCGGTATCGAAGGACTGGCCATTGCTACGGTCATTGCCGGTATCATACTGGTAATCATGGGAGCATTAAAATTAGGGACAGTCATCAAGTTCATCCCTTATCCGATCGTTGTAGGATTTACCAGCGGTATCGCACTGACAATCTTTACCACGCAGATGAAAGATTTATTCGGACTGACGATGGAAAAAGTACCCGCTGACTTTATCTCCAAATGGATCGCTTACTTCGAACATTTCGATACGATCAATATCTGGTCGTTTGTAATCGGAATTGTCAGTATCTTTATTATTGCGGTTTCTCCCCGGTTCTCTAAAAAGATACCCGGTTCACTGATCGCCATTATCGTTATGACCGTTATTGTATACGTCATGCGTTACCACCTGGGTATTACCGGCATAGAAACGATCGGCGACCGATTTACCATCAACGCCTCCCTCCCGCA